>CAVPTA010000001.1:0-102092 GCA_963708645.1 uncultured Actinomycetota bacterium
CAGTTGTCGCGTTCTCCCACAAGACAGCTGCCATGGCGTCGGCGACCAGCTGCCGGGTCGGGTCGACGATGTGGGCGTAGCGGGCGGTCATCCGGACGTCGGTGTGTCCGAGTGACCGGCTGACCACGGAGTCGGCCATGCCGGCCTGCAGCAGCAGGGTGGCGCAGGTGTGGCGAAGGTCGTGGGTGCGTTTGCGGGGCACGCCGGCGAGCGCGCAGAGTTCGGCCCATTGCGTCAGGTCGCGTTGCGCGCCGTACGGGCGTCCGAGTTGGTCGGTGAACACCCAGTCCCCCGTCGGCCCATTTGTTGCCGGCGCGCAGCCGATCTTGCCGTTGCTGGAGTCTGGTGCGCCGTAGTTGCACGACCAGTTCGTCGGGAAGCTTGAGGCGACGCCTGCTCGCTTTCGATTTGACCGGGACGCGGTGCAGACCGCCGCCTCGCCGCATCGGGCAGGAGCGAGCGGTTGGGCTGGCCACATGGCGACAGCGACGGGCAGCCGTGCACGAGCGGCAGGGGCTGCAGCTGGTGCGTGATGGCGACCCAGCCGCCGTCGAGGTCGAGGTCGGCCCATTCGAGTCCGAGCACCTCACCCTGGCGCAGGCCCAGTGCGAGTTGGGTGAGCCACCGCGCGCCGTTGCGCACGCGAGAACGTCGCCTCGACGAGCTTGCGGGACTGCTCGGCGTCATAGGGTTCGACGTCGGGCAGCTCGTACACCGGGCAGGCGGCGAGCCGGACGGGGTTGCGCAGGAGATAGCCGCGGTTGACTGCGGCGGTCATCGCGGCCGACAGCGTGCGCCGGATGTGGCTGATGCTGCCGGCCGAGAGCCCGGCCGCAAGGCAGTCGCGGTACATCGCCTCGACCTGCTCGGCGGTGAGCCGGTCGATCCGGGTCCGGCCGAGGGTGCGGACGATGTGCCGCACGTCGGCGCGGTAGCCGTGCACGGTGGTGCGCCGTACCTGCAGCTCGCGCCCGGCGATCCACTCCTCGAGCCAGGTGGCCACGGTCCAGGATCTGGGGCGTCGCACGCCGGCGTCGCGCTCGAGTTCGAGGGCGCGCAGCTTCTTCGCGACCGCGGCCTGGGTCTGGCCGCGGACCTTGCGCCGCAGCCGACGGCCGCTGGCGGGGTCGACACCGAAGGACACCTCGCCGCGCCAGGATCCGTCGGCGAGCTGGTAGATGGTGCCGCGTCCGGCCGCTGCCTTGCCGGTCACGAGGCCCGGTCGATCAGGGCGGCGACGTAGGCGTCGAGGGCCGTGCGGGGGACGAACCGGCGCGAGTCGATGAGCACGGTGAGCAGCTCGCCGCGTTTGATCGGGCCGTCGTAGAGCTTTGCGCGCGAGATGCCCAGCAGCCGGGCTGCCTCGGTGATGTCGAGGAGCACGACCGGCTCGGGCGCCGGCGCAGCTGCGGACTCCTCGGACAGCGCCAGCGCCAGCTGCGCGATCAGCTCGGCGAGCTGGGCGATTCGGTCGGTCGCCGGGGTTGCGTTGGTGTCCATGCCAGGAAGGCCGCGACGGCGGGGAAATCCGTCCGCGTGCGCGACCGGGTGGCCCCCACTGTGGCCCCCACTGACGGATGGAGTGATCGGCTGGGTGCTGCAGCCCCCGTTTTCCGGAGCCGCCTGTCGGGTTCGAACCGACGACCTATCGCTTACAAGGCGATTGCTCTGGCCAACTGAGCTAAGGCGGCGAGCACCTGAGTGCGCGTTCGAGCGTACGGGAACCCCGCAGTGGGTTCTGCGCGAATGACGGGCACACTACCTACGGATCCGTAACCTCCGGGAGGACGCTCATGAGCAGGCTGCACAAGCCGAAGGCCGGGTTCTGGATTCGCTTGTGCGTGGTGCTGCTCTACCCGTTGGACGGGCTTCTGTTCCGCATCCGCTGGCGTCACCTCGATCGCGTCCCGGCACCGGAAGCCGGTGGCGTCATCATCGCGATCAACCACATCTCGATCATCGACACCGTGCTGATGGCGCGTTTCGTGTGGCAGTCCGGACGCATCCCACGCTTTCTGATCAAGTCCGGCGTGTTCGACGTCCCCGTCATCGGTCGGGTCATGCGCGGCGCCAAGCAGATCCCCGTCTATCGCGGCACGACCGATGCCTCGCAGTCGTTGCGCGAGGCGGTGACTGCGCTCGAGCAGGGCGAGGCGGTGATCTTCTATCCCGAGGGCACGATCACCAAGGACCCCGACCAGTGGCCGATGGAGGGCAAGACCGGTATCGCGCGCCTCGTCCTGCTGTGTCCGGACGTCCCCGTCGTGCCGGTCGGCCAGTGGGGCGCTCAGCAGCGCAAGTCGACCCCGTGGTGGCGCAGGCTCGGACGCCGTCGCGCCGGAGCTTGCGTGGGCGAGCCGCTCGACCTGTCGCGCTTTCGCGGCAAGGAACCTTCCACCGAGACACTGCGCGAGATCACCGATGTGATCATGCATGCGGTGCGGGTCCAGGTGGCAGAGCTCCGCGGCCAATCGGCGCCCCATTCGTTCTTCAAGAGTGAACACAAGTTCATCGACAAGTTGCGGCACCGCCGAGCAAGCTGAGCGGGCACGAACGGGTCGTGTACTGCTTCACCTGATCGTCACCTTCCTGACGCATGGTTGACGCAAACGTTTTCAGCGTGTCGAATGTCACTGTCAGGCCGCTATGCCGGCCTGCGGGGGCCGCCTGGACGTTGGTGGGGCGGAAGGAACCGTCGCAGACCGGAAAACCGTGAGGTGTCCGCTTCGCGTTACCCGACGTGAACCCGGCTCCACCCGCAACCGGTGCGGCGCGAACACACCGACGAGGGAGTGCCTTCCATGGCCACAGTCGATTACGTCGACGCCACCTGCATCTACCCCGGAGCCAGTGCTCCATCGGTCGACAAGCTCAACCTCGACCTGCAAGACGGCGAGTTCATGGTGCTCGTCGGTCCGTCCGGCTCGGGCAAGTCGACCGCACTGCGCATGCTCGCCGGACTCGAAGAAGTCGCCAGCGGCGAGATCCGCATCAACGGCACGGACGTCTCGACCAAGCCGCCGAAGGATCGCGACATCGCGATGGTGTTCCAGAACTACGCGCTGTACCCGCACATGAGCGTCGCCGAGAACATGGGCTTCGCGCTCAAGCTGAAGGGCGTGTCCAAGGAAGAGCGCATGAGGAAGGTCCGCGAAGCGGCGGCCCTGCTCGACCTCGAGCGCTTCCTCGACCGCAAGCCGAAGGCCCTGTCCGGCGGCCAGCGCCAGCGCGTCGCGATGGGTCGTGCGATCGTGCGCGAGCCGGCCGTGTTCCTCATGGACGAGCCGCTCTCGAACCTCGACGCGAAGCTGCGCGTCGAGACGCGTGCGAACATCGCGCAACTGCAGGCCCGCCTCGGCACGACCACGCTCTACGTGACGCACGACCAGGTCGAGGCGATGACGATGGGTCATCGCGTCGCACTGCTCAAGGACGGCCAGCTGCAGCAGGTCGACACGCCGCGCAACCTGTACGACCGGCCGGGCAACGCGTTCGTGGCCGGCTTCATCGGCTCGCCCGCGATGAACCTGCGCGTCGTCGACCTGGTCGACGGCGGTGCGCAGCTCGGCAACATCGTGCTGCCGCTGAGCAACGAGGTGCAGCAGGCTGCCCACGCCGCGGGTCTGAAGCAGATCAACCTCGGCGTGCGTCCCGAGTCGTTCCACGCCGCCGACGCGGGCGGTGCTCCTGTCTCGAGCGGCGACGCGACCGGTCTGAAGATCGACGTGAAGCTCGTCGAGGAACTCGGCGCCGACGCCTACGTCTACGGCGAGCTGCCGGGCGACAGCGCCGACGCCCGTCCGTACGTCGTGCGCTTCGACGGCCGAGTGCCGCCGCGCATCGGCGACTCGCTCACCATCTCGGTGCGCACCGGCGAGGAGCACGCGTTCCACCCCGAGACCGGCGAGCGTCTCGGCTGATTCACCTGTCGAACACGAAGGGCCGCACCCACCGGGTGCGGCCCTTCGTCATACGGCAGCGCGTTTGATGCGTCCGCGCGAGGTGCTCGCGCCGGTGATCGGGCTGAGCGCGCCCGCCTTGCCGAGCCCGAACGGCGGCATGTTCGCGTACACGGCCTCGTACTCGCCGGCGCGGACGAGATAGGTCTCGTGCCAGATGCCGGTGCGGTTGTCCTTGCCGACCCGCTTCCAGTAGTTGCGCCACGCGACACTGTGCGGATCGTCCTTGTCGTTGGCGAACGCCTCGAGGTGGTCGTACGAGCGCCAGTACTGGACGATGGTCGGCAGCCCCATCTCGTAGCCGAGCAGTCCCTTCTCGGGGTGTTCGGTGAGGTGCTTGAGCATGTGCCCCATGCCACGGCGTCCGCCAAGATCATTGAACGTGCGGATCGGGTGCCGCAGCTCGAATCGCGCGCCGATCAGGAACACCACGAAGTCGCCGTCGATCTCGGCCTTGTGACGACCGGTCAGAGGTTTCGCCATAGCGGCGATGATGCTGCGCGCCGATCGTGCGGGCAAGCCCCGGAGGCATTCAATGCGCGCGTCGGCGGCGGGCGATCTCGGCAAGGGTGACCGACACAGCGACCGACGCGTTGAGCGATTCGGCGGCGTCACTCATGGGGATGGACACCGTCAGATCGCAGGTTTCACCGACCAGTCGCGACAACCCGCGTCCCTCCGACCCGAGCACCACGACGATCGGGTCGATGGCCGCCTCGAGATCGTCGACTGACACGTCACCGTCAGCGTCCAGACCGATGACGAACATGCCCGCCTGTTGGCACTGCTTGAGCGAGCGGACGAGGTTGGTCACCTGCGCGACCGGGACGCGCGCAGCCGTGCCGGCCGAGGTGCGCCAGGCCGCTGCTGTCACTCCGGCCGAGCGACGCTCGGGGACGATCACGCCGTGCGCGCCGAAGGCCGCAGCCGAACGGATCACTGCGCCGAGGTTGCGCGGATCGGTGACGCCGTCGAGAGCCACGATCAGCGGCGTGGTTGTCGACTCGGCCGCGGTGTCGAGCAGGTCGGTGAGTTCGCGGTACTGGTACGGGGGCACCTGCAGCGCGATCCCCTGGTGCAGCAGGCCACCCGTTCGGCGGTCGAGTTCTGCGCGCGACACCTCGAGCAACGAGAGGCCGCGGTTGCCGGCGAGGCGCACCGCCTCGGTGATGCGCTCGTCGGACTCGATACCGACCGCGACGTAGAGCGCGGTCGCAGGGACCTTCGCGCGCAGCGCCTCGGCGACGGGGTTGCGTCCGACCAGCAACTCGGACCCGGTGTCACCACGCGTGGGCCGTTTCTCGCCGTGGCGGGCAGCGGACGCGGCGCGTCGGGCCGCGGGATGGCCCTTGCGTTCGGTCGCCTTCGGGGTCGGGCCCTTGCCCTTGAGCGCACGCCGTGCCTGGCCGCCGGAGCCGACCTGCGCGCCCTTCTTCGACTTGCGCACCGCGCCTTGGCGATGAGAGTTGCCTGCCATTACTCGAGCCCTTGCGTGTCGTCGGTTTTCAACGTCCAGTGCGGGCCGTCGGGGGTGTCCTCGACGACGATGCCCGCAGCCGACAGTTCGTCGCGGATCGCGTCCGCGGCTGCGTAGTCCTTGCGGCCACGAGCCGCCGTGCGTTGGTCGAGCGCCACGCGCACGAGCGCGTCGACGACATCCGTGAGGTCGGACGACGACTCCTGCGCCCACTCGATCGGGCTGATGCCGAGCACGCGCGTCATCGCGAGCACCGATGACAGTGCGCCGCGCAGCGCGTCGTGGCGTGCCTCGGCGAGCGCCGCGTTGCCCTCGCGTACGACGTTGTGGATCGCGGCAAGTGCACCGGGCACGCTCAGGTCGTTGTCGAGTGCCTCGGCGAACTCGGCGCACACGATTCCGTCGGCGTCGGAGTCCACCACGCGCGAAGCGCGCTCGACGAAGTTCTCGATCCGGCGATAGGCCGCGCCGGCCTCACTCATCGCATCCGGCGAGTACTCCATCACCGACCGGTAGTGCGCCGAGCCGAGGTAGTAGCGCAACTCGGGCGGACGCACGTGCTTGATCACTTCGGTGACCTGCAGCGTGTTGCCGAGCGACTTCGACATCTTCTCGCCGGCCATCGTCAGCAGCCCGTTGTGCATCCAGTACCGGGCGAATCCGTCGCCTGCCCCGCTGGATTGGGCGAGTTCGTTCTCGTGATGCGGGAACACGAGGTCGAGCCCGCCGCCGTGGATGTCGAAGCTCGCGCCGAGGTACTTCGTCGCCATCGCTGAGCACTCGAGATGCCAGCCCGGCCGGCCCGGCCCCCACGGCGACGGCCACGATGCGGTCTCGGGCTCGCCCGGCTTGTGTCCCTTCCACAACGCGAAGTCGCGCGGATCGCGTTTGCGCGTGTCACCGATGCTGTCACCGGCAGGTTGCATCTCGTCGACGCGCTGACCGGACAACGAACCGTAGGACGGCAGCCCTGCGACGTGGAAGAACACGTCGCCATCGGCGGCATACGCGAGATCGCGGTCCATCAGCCGCTGGATCAGGTCGAGCATCTCGGTGATGTGCCCGGTCGCGCGTGGCTCGTAGGTCGGCGGCAGGCAACCGAGCGCCGCTTCGGCCTCGCGGATCGCGCGCTCGTAGCGGAACGCCAGCGCCCACCAGTCCTCGCCCGACTCGGCCGACTTGATCAAGATCTTGTCGTCGATGTCGGTCACGTTGCGGACGTAGGTGACGTCGTAGCCGCTGTGCATCAACCAGCGCCGCAGGATGTCGGTGGTGACCCAGTTGCGGGTGTGCCCGATGTGCGGCGGGCCCTGCACGGTCAGTCCGCACAGGTAGATCGACGCCTTGCCGGGCACGAGCGGCTCGAAGGGCCGCACCGACCTGGTCGCGGTGTCATGGATCTGCAGCACCACCCCAGTCTAGGGACGCGACCGCATCCGATAGACCGGCACGAGCAGCAGTGCACCGAGCACGGCACCGCCGAGCACGTCGGTGAACCAGTGCACGCCGAGGTAGACCCGGCTCACGGCGACGACGAATACCGCCGCGGCAGCGAACGCAGTTGCCGTCAGGACGAAGCCGCGTGCTGCCGACCACACCAGCAGCACGACCGGGATCGCGCCCCACAGGGCCGCTGCGGCGAGCACGTGCCCGCTCGGGAACGAACTGTTCGTCGTCTGGACGAGAGCGTGCACCGGCGGGCGCGTGCGATCGATCAGGTCCTTCACGATCGTGGACGCAAGCGGCCGGACCAGCGTGAGCAGCAGGATCAGTACGGCGGTCCACAAGGAGCGGAACGCCGCGAACACCGTGAGCGCCAGCCCGCCGACGAACGCGACGCCTGGGTTGCCCAGGTTCGTGATGGCGCGGAAGAAGCCCGTCCAGGCCGGGGTTCGGTGGGCAACGGCCCAATTCGTGATCGGACGGTCGACGTGCAGTGCCGCGGCGCCGTGATCGATCGCGGCGAGCAACGCGAGCACTACGAGGACGAGCGCAAGGACAGCAGGCAACGCCCATCGGCGCACGTCCAGCCGCTCGGTCCGGTTTGGCACGTGATCGATCCTTCCTGATCACGGCAGGATGCTCGGTATGACGAACGACCAGTTTCATCCCAACCTCAGGCACATCGCGTCCGACGACCTCGACCGCGACACGGCGCAGACTCCCGGCATGGACCGGCGCTCCGCGGTCAGCGCGCACCGGGTCGGTTCCGAGAAGCTCTGGATGGGTGAGACGCACGTCGGTCCGTCCCAGCGCTCGGGCGACCATCACCACGGCGAGGCCGAAACCGCGATCTACGTCGTGAGCGGGCATCCCGAATTCGTGTTCCTGGACGAGCAGACCGGTGCCGAGACGCGGTTGCGGCCCGAACCTGGCGACTACGTGTTCGTCCCGCCGTTCACGCCGCATCGCGAAGAGAACAACAGCCCGGACGAGACCGCGGTCGTCGTGCTGGCCCGCAGCACGCAAGAGGCGATCGTGGTCAACCTGCCGTCGCTGCGAGGTGAATGAGTTGCGCGTCGAATCGCTCGTGGTGTCAGCGGGACGTCCGCACGAGCCCGGAGCTCCGCTCAACGTGCCCATCGTGCTGACGGCGCCGTATCGCAACGACCCGTCCGACAACCACTATTCGCGCGAGCACCCGACCGAGACACGGGCCGCGCTGGAGACTGCGCTCGGCGAACTCGACGGCGGATCAGCACTGGTGTTCGCCAGCGGCATGGCCGCGATCGCGGCAGTCGCCGAAGGCCAACCGAGCAGGCACCGTCGCCGTCGTCCCGCACGCGGCGTACTCCGGGGCGGTGTCGATCTTCGCCAACGAACAGGCCCTCGGCCGGATGACCGTGCGCCCGGTCGACATCGGCGACACCGATGCAGTTGTGGCAGCACTCGACGGCGCCGGCCTGCTGTGGTTGGAGGCAATGACGAATCCGTTGCTGTCGGTGCCGGATCTGCCGCGATTGATCGATGCTGCACACGAGGCGGGAGCAGTCGTCGCGGTCGATGCGACGTTCGCGACCCCACTGAACGTGCGCCCGCTCGAACTCGGCGCAGACATCGTGATGCACTCGGCGACAAAGTACCTGGCCGGGACATTCGGATCTGTTGCTCGGCGTGCTCGTCACGCGTTCGTCCGAACTGCACGAGCAACTCGCATCGCGGCGGACGCTGACGGGCGCGATCCCGGGTGCGCTCGAGTCGTTCCTCGCTCTGCGCGGCTTGCGCACGCTCGCGCTGCGGATGGAGCGCGCGCAGGCGAACGCTCTCGACCTTGCACACCGGCTGGCGGCGCACCCGCGAGTTACGCGGGTGCGGTATCCCGGGCCTGCCGTCCGATCCGTTCCACGAGGTCGCCACCCGGGTGCTCGACGGCTACGGCGCGATGATCGGGATCGAACTCGACGGCAGCGCCGATGACGCCGATGCGGTCTGCACGCGCGTGCAGCTGATCAGCCACGCGACCAGCCTCGGCGGCGTCGAGTCGCTGATCGAGCGGCGGGCGCGCTACGACGTCGACGCCGGTTTCGGCACCCCGCAGAACCTGCTGCGGTTCTCGGTCGGCATCGAGCATGTCGACGATCTCTGGGACGACCTCGCCCAAGCGCTCGGTTAGCGGGCGAGGAGGGCGGTCGCGATCGCGGCGCGGCCTTCGCCACGTCCGGTCAGGCCGAGGCCGTCGGTCGTGGTGGCGGCGACCGAGACGGGCGCGCCGAGCGCCGCGCTCAACGCCTCTTGCGCTTGTTCGCGGCGCGCGCCGAGCCGGGGTGCGTTCGCGATCACCTGGACGGCCGCGTTCGTGATCGTCCAACCGGCGCCGGCGACGCGCGTGCACACCTCGTGCAGCAGCTCGACGCCGGACGCGGCCGCCCAGCGCGGATCGTCCGTCCCGAAGACGGCACCGAGGTCACCAAGACCCGCCGCCGAAAGCACTGCATCGCACAATGCGTGCGCGGCGACGTCGCCGTCGGAGTGACCGGCACAACCGTCGACCTCCGGCCACGACAACCCGGCCAAGTGACAGTCGCGACCCGACTCGATCGGGTGCACGTCGACGCCGATCCCGGTGCGCAGCTCAGCCATTCAGGAACGCCTCGGCAAGCGCAAGATCGAATGGCGTCGTCACCTTAAAGGCGCGCTCGTCGCCCGCGACCGCGATCACGTGCTCGCCCAGGTCTTCGACAAGCGCTGCGTCGTCGGTCGCATCGTCGGCGCGAGCCGCATCGTGTGCCCTGGCCAGCACGTCACGGCGAAAACCCTGCGGAGTCTGCATCGCGAGCAGGCCCGAGCGGTCGAGCAGCTCGCCGAGCTCGCCTGCCGCATCGACCGTGCGAATGGTGTCGCGCACGGCGACAGACGGCACGACTGCGGCTGCACCCGCATCGAGTGCTGCGAGCACCCGGTCGACGACCTCGCTCGGGACGAAAGCTCGCGCGGCATCGTGCACGAGCACGAATTCAACACCGGCAGGCACGGCCGCCAGTGCCGACGCCACCGACTGTTGCCGCGTTGCCCGGCCCGCGACGACCGTTGCTGACGGTACGAGCGCGGCCGCCGGCCCGACCTGGTCGCTCGGCACCGCGACCACGACGACGTCCACACGGGAATGCGCAGTGATGCGCTCGACGGCGTGCTCGAGCAGCGTGCGCCCGCCAACCGCCACGAACGCCTTCGGCGTCCCCGCGCCGAGGCGGACGCCCGAACCCGCGGCAACGACAATGGCGGCGACGATCAAATGATCGTTCGCCGCCATGGTCGAAGAATGCTGCCTTGGTTGACTTAGTGCCTCAGGCGACAGCCTCGCCCAGCACCTCGTCGAGCACGATCTCGGCCTTGTCCTCGTTGGTGCCCTCTGCCAGCGCCAGTTCGCTCACCAGGATCTGGCGGGCCTTGGCCAGCATGCGCTTCTCGCCGGCCGACAGGCCACGGTCACGATCGCGGCGCCACAGGTCGCGCACGACCTCGGCAACCTTGTTCACATCGCCCGAGGCGAGCTTCTCGCCGTTCGCCTTGTAGCGGCGCGACCAGTTGGTGGGCTCTTCGGTGTGCGGGGCACGCAGGACGTCGAACACGCGGTCGAGACCTTCCTGGCCGACCACATCGCGCACACCCACGCCCTCGGCGTTCTCGGCCGGGACGAGGACTGTCAGATCACCCTGAGCGACCTTGAGTCGCAGGTAGGTTTTCTTCACTCCCTGGATGACTCGCTCTTCGATTGCCTCGATAAGTGCTGCGCCGTGATGCGGGTAAACAACGGTCTCGCCGACGTTGAACGTCATGTGATGGAGCCCCCTTCGCTCCCTCCAGGGTAACACGGGACACAATGCCGAACTCGGTCGTGCGTTCGGTATCTCAGAGGAGTAAGCCCTTACGGAAGAAGCACATTCTGCCGTAAACCGCAAGTCGCGGCGCTCGCGTTCGCCGGCTCGGATCGGCCCGATCAAGTGACACGGCGGGTGCGCGTGTGGTGCCTGCGGCGTCCCAGATACGCTGTTGCCTGTGAGTCGATTCCGTGTCGCGCTGGTCGCTGCATGTGCCGCCGGCGGCGCACTGCTGACCGCAGCATGCGGGGCAGGTCAGATCGCCGCCACTGCGAACGAGAAGCCCGCCGTCGACGCGACCAACGGCGGTGTCGGCAAGATCCAGATCGTGGGCGTCGCGCTGCGCAGCCCGACCGGAAAGTCCTACGCCAGCGGTGCTTCCGTGCCGCTGACCGCGTACATCGTCAACAACGGCGAGAGTGCCGACAAGCTCGTCAAGGTCTCCAGCGCCGAGTTCGGCGGGTGGGACGTCGTCTCGACACCGTCGCTGCTGGCCGGCCCGAGCGGGGCGCCCAGCGCGTCCACGCAGCCCGCGACCAACGGTGCGCCGCAGACGATCGGCGCCGGCTCGGCCGTCGGGTTCGGACTGCAGAACCTGTCCGCCTCCGGTGCGGGGTCGCCCGAGTCGCTCGTCCTTCGCGGCTACAAGGGACCGCAGCCGCTGTTCCCCGGAACTGCGGTCAAGGTCACGTTCACCTTCGCCAACGCCGGCCAGACGACGCTCACCGTGCCCGTCGAGCTCACCAACGCACCGAACGGTCAGACACTGCCGGCTGTGTCCGGCAGCCCTGCCGCCTGACCCGCCCTGCCCGCGACGTCGTCGACCTGCCCGCGGCGGAGTCGACCTGCCTGCGGGGGAGTCGACCTGCCTGCGGCGTCGCTCCCCCGTCTTGTCGTAGCCGACACCTACGGTGTCGCTCATGACCAAACCTGCGCGCGCCGCGAAGCCGGCCTACCGCTGCTCCGAGTGCGGGGCGGACGCGCTGCGGTGGGTCGGTCGCTGTCCCGAGTGCCAGGCCTGGGGCTCGGTCACCGAGATCGGCGCAAGCACGCGCCGCGCGGTCGCCCCCTCGGCCGTGACCCGGGCCGCTCGTCCGATCGGTGAGCTCTCGCCCGACGAGGCCCGTGCCCGGCCGACCGGCGTCGCCGAGCTCGATCGCGTGCTCGGCGGCGGGCTCGTGCCGGGGTCGGTCGTCCTGCTGGCCGGTGAGCCCGGCGTCGGCAAATCCACGCTGCTGCTCGACGTCGCCCACCGCTACGCAGCCGGCGGCGCGCGAGCACTGATCGTCACGGGTGAGGAATCGACGGCCCAGGTGCGCATGCGGGCCGAACGCATCGGCGCGGTCGATCCCAACCTGTTCCTCGCGGCCGAGAACGACCTCGGCGCCCTGCTCACCCACCTCGACGACGTCACGCCCGGACTGCTCGTCGTCGACTCGGTGCAGACGATCTCGACCGACGCGATCGACGGCGCCGCCGGCGGTGTGCCACAGATCCGCGCCGTCGCCGCAGCGCTGATCGGAGTCGCGAAACAACGGGGCATCGCGACCGTGCTCGTCGGGCACGTCACGAAAGACGGCGCCATCGCCGGCCCACGCGTACTCGAACACCTCGTCGATGTCGTGCTGCACTTCGAGGGCGACCGCCACTCGTCCTTGCGGCTTGTCCGCGCCACGAAGAACCGGCACGGCCCCTCCGACGAGGTCGGTTGCTTCGAGATGCGCGAGGACGGCATCGCCGGGCTCACCGACCCGTCCGGGCTGTTCCTGTCCGATCGCACCGCGGCCGTCGCCGGCACCTGCGTCACCATCGCGGTCGAGGGACGCCGCGCGCTGGCCACCGAGATCCAGGCGCTCACCAACCCGGTCAGCTACGGCGGGTCGCCACGGCGCGCGGTGAGCAACCTCGACTCGGCTCGCGTGGCGATGCTGCTGGCCGTCCTGGCGCGGCACGCGCGGCTGCCGATGCCCGAGGTCGAGGTCTACGTGGCCACCGTCGGCGGCATCCTCGCCAACGAGCCGGCGTGCGACCTCGGGATCACCCTCGCGCTCGCCTCCGCGGTGCGCGAACTTCCTATCCCGCCGACGGTGTGCGCGATCGGCGAGGTGTCGCTGTCGGGCGACGTGCGGCGCGTGCCCAACCTCGCCCGCCGACTCGCCGAGGCCGGCCGGCTCGGATTCACCACGGTGCTCGTGCCGAAGGCGCACGCCGGCGAGGCGCTGCCGCCCGGACCGGTCGAGGGCGTGCGCACCATCCCCGTCGCGACGATCACCGATGCGATGGCCTCGATCGAATCGCTGTCACGACGCGGCGGTGGCCCGCGACGAGCCGCGCTACGTCCGATCGTGGGCGGAAATCGAGGCACACCTGTAACACCAAACCCATAGACTGCTCGCACCATGGCCACGACCGAACACGACGAGGTGCTCCGGGAGGTTCTCGCCCGGGTGGCACCTGGCACCGATCTGCGCGACGGCCTCGAACGGATCCTGCGTGGTAACACGGGCGCGCTGATCGTCATCGGCTGGGACGCCGTGGTCGAAGAGTTGTGCACCGGCGGCTTCCCGCTCGACGACGTCGAGTTCTCCGCGACGAGGCTGCGTGAGCTCGCCAAGATGGACGGCGCGGTCGTTTTGAACACCGACGGCACGCAGATGTTTCGCGCGGCGACGCACCTGATGCCCGATCCGGCGATCCCCACCGAGGAATCCGGCACGCGGCACCGCACCGCCCAGCGGGTCGCGCGTCAGACCGGCTACCCGGTCATCTCGGTGTCGCAGTCGATGAAGATCATCAGCCTGTACGTCGGCGATCGGCGCTACGTGCTCGAGAGCACCGGCGAGCTGCTGACCCGCGCCAACCAGGCGATCAACACTCTCGAGCGCTACAAGGCCCGCCTCGACGAGGTGTCGAACTCGCTGTCCGCCCTCGAGATCGAGGATCTCGTCACGGTGCGCGACGTCGTCGTCGTCGCGCAGCGGCTCGAGATGGTGCGCCGCATCGCCGACGAGGTGACCGGCCAGGTCGTCGAACTCGGCACCGACGGTCGCCTGCTCGCGCTGCAGTTGGAAGAGCTGATGGCCGGTGTCGACCTCGACCGTGACCTGATCGCGCGCGACTACATGCCTGCTGGGCGGCGCATGCGCACCCCGCAGCAGGTCGCCGCCGAACTGGCCCAACTGTCGGCGATCGAACTGCTCGACCCCAGCCCGGTGGCCCGGGCGCTGGGGCTGTCCGGCACGCCGGAAGGTCTCGACTCGGCCGCCAGCCCGCGCGGGCATCGCCTGCTCGCCCGCGTGCCCCGCCTGCCCGGCCTCATCCTCGACCGGGTCGTCGAACACTTCGGCGGCCTGCAGAAGCTGCTCGCAGCCTCGGCCGAAGATCTTCAGGTCGTCGACGGCGTTGGCGAGACGCGGGCCCGCGCCGTGCGCGAGGCGATCTCGCGCCTGGCCGAGGTCTCGATCATCGACCGCTATTCCTGAGGGGTCAGCGCATCGAGAACTGGGCGGCTCTGCCCTCGCGTCCCGACAAGCTCGCGTACAGCGTGTAGGTGCCGGCGCCGGCGCGCTGGCGGCTGGCGCAGTTGTTCGGCTGCGACGACAGGCCCGACCATACGATGCTCACCCGTACGGCTGACCCTGCCATCAGCGTGCGGTCGATCGTCCCGGGTTCGATCTTGCAATCGTGACTGCCCCACACCCGCGACTCACCGTTGTAGACACGAAGCACGACCTGCGGGTCGCCGAGATCCTGCACGCACGGGTTGGCCGACACGTTCTTGACGACGATCGACAGCACCGGTGAAGCGCCGACGGTGTAGCTCGGATGATCCGAAGCGGCCGACAGATCCAGTTGCGACGCCCTGCACCGACCGGGCGGCGCCGACGAGGTCTGCGACGACTTCGGCGACGACGAGAGCGACTGATGCGTCGAGCTCGACGGCGCGTGCGACTTCGTCCGGGACGGATGATGCGATGCCGAGGTCGATGTCGACGAACCACCGTGGGTGGGTGAGGTGCGGTTGCCGGTGGATCCCGCAGCGGTCGGCGAGGACGAATCCGAGCTCAATACGCGCGCGGTGAGAATCGCCAGCAACAGCACCAGAATGACCGCGGCGGCCATCGCCAACCGGCGCCGCCAGTAGATGGACGGCGGGAGGTCACCAACGGGTCGAAACATGTCCCGCACACCGTATCCGTTGGCTCCATGAGAGCTGCGGCGACGCGCACATGCGACGATGCGGCCGTCATGAGTGATCTCGACGGCACCGCCGCGCTCGTCACACGGTGGTACGAGCAAGCGGCCCGCGATCTGCCCTGGCGCCGCCCCGGCGTGAGCGCATGGGCAGTGCTCGTCAGCGAAGTGATGCTGCAGCAGACGCCTGTCTCGCGCGTGCTGCCGGCGTGGACGGCATGGCTGGCACGCTGGCCCACGCCTGCGGCGCTGGCGGCGGCCTCGGCCGGCGACGCCGTGCGCATGTGGGGCAAGCTCGGCTACCCGCGCCGCGCGCTGCGACTGCACGAATGCGCCCGGACGATCGTGGCGCGACACGACGGCGAGGTGCCCGCCGACGTCACCGAGCTCGAGCAGTTGCCCGGCGTCGGCGCCTACACCGCGCGAGCCGTCGCGGTGTTCGCCTACGGTCGTCGGCACCCGGTCGTCGACATCAACGTGCGACGGGTTGTTGCCCGGGCGATCCTCGGCCAGGGCGACGCGGCCCCGCCGTCGACTCGACGCGACCACGCCGAGGTCGAGGCGCTGCTTCCCGACGACGCGCCCGCCGCGGCGCGCGCAAGCGTGGCGCTCATGGAACTGGGTGCCCTCGTGTGCACGGCTCGTACCCCGCGTTGTGCCCAGTGCCCGCTCGAGCCACGCTGCACCTGGCGCCGCAACGGAGCACCGGCTTACACGGGTCCGTCCGTTCGGCCGCAACGCTTCGCAGGCACCGACCGTCAGGTGCGCGGACTGTTGCTGGACGTGCTTCGCGCCGCGAGCGAGCCGGTCGCGAAGCCGGCGCTGGACCTGGTGTGGCCCGATGCGACCCAACGCGAACGCGCGCTCGACACGTTGGTCGTCGACGGCCTCGTCGACCCGCTGCCCGACGGGCGGTTCGCCCTTCCCAGGTGACTCTTAAGCCGTGCACAGCTACGATCCGCGAGCCAGCACGGTTGATCAAGGGAGACCCGATGCTGAAGTCGCGCACCTTCGCTCGCACTGTCCTTGCCGTCGGCATCGCCGGCGCCACCGCCCTGTCGCTCGCCGCGGGCGCGCCCGGCGCCGGGGCCCTCGTCCAGCACCGGGGCGTCCACGTCTGGCGGGTCGGAACCTGGCACGGCATCCGGGGCAACGTTTCATCGATCTCGGCCGCCGTGCGCCGTGCGCGCCCGGGCGACTGGATCCTCATCGGCCCCGGCGACTACCACGTGCGGATGGATCACTTCTCGCAGAAGGGCAGCGACCATCCGGCAGGAGTGCTGATCACTACGCCCGGCCTGCACATCCGCGGCATGAACCGCAACGACGTCGTGCTGGACGGAACGAAGCCCGGGTCGCGCAAGTGCTCGTCGGCACCCAGCGCGCAGGACTACGGCCAACGCGACACCAAGGGCCAACCGGCCGGCCGCAACGGCATCGAGGTCTACAAGGTCAACAACGTCGCGATCTCGAACCTGACGGCGTGCAACTTCCTCGCCGGCAACAAGGGCAGCGGGAACGAGATCTGGTGGAACGGCGGCGACGACAGCGGCAAGATCGGTATGGGTGCCTGGCACGGCTACTACCTGTCGGCGACCTCGACCTACTACCCGAAAAAGCACCCCGAACGCGCGGCACTGTACGGCCTGTTCATCTCGAACTCGCGCGGACCGGGTAGGTGGGCGCACACCTACGCGAGCAACTTCTCCGACTCCGGCTACTACATCGGCGCGTGTTCGGACTGCCGTGCTGTGATGACGCAAGCGCACTCGTTCTACAACGCGCTCGGCTACTCGGGCACCAACTCGGGCGGCCGGCTGCTGGTCCGGAACTCCGAGTTCGCGTTCAACAAGGACGGCTTCGACACGAACAGCCAGGACAGCGCCGACGTGCCCAGCCCGCAGAACGGCGCTTGCCCCAAGGGCGTCAAAGGCCCTACCGGCACGAAGTCGTGCTGGGTCTTCGAATACAACTACGTGCACGACAACAACAACCCGAACGTGCCCGAGTCCGGTGACGCGGCCCTCGGCCCGGTCGGAACCGGCATGTCACTCGCCGGCTCGCGCAATAACACCGTCGTGCACAACCGGTTCGTCCGCAACGGGGCGTGGGGCGTGCTGACGACGCTGTTCCCCGACACCGGGCAGTCGTCGCACAACAACAACTGCCGTGGCGGGGTGAAGAACGGCAGCGCGTTCGGCACCACCGTGCCGTGCCTGTTCGACGTGTGGGGCAACGCCGTCCTCGACAACACGTTCAAGGGGAACGGTTTCTTCGGCAACACCACCAACGGCGACCTGGCCGACCTGTCACAGCCTCCGTCCGAGCAGCCGGGCGCTCCCGGCGATTGCTTCCACGGGAACAAGAAGTCGAACGGGTCCCAGGCCACCACCTGGCCGCTGACCCTGCAGACAACGCAGAAGACGTGCGGCCAGCCGAATTACCCTGACTCGGGCAGCACGTCCGTCCTCGCCACGCAGGTGGTCTGCAACACCCAGGCTCTCGGGCCATGCCCGTCGGGTGCCGACGACAACTACCCGCGCCAGACCAAGGTGGTCATGCACCCGATGCCGCGGCAGCCGACGATGCCGCACCCGTGCTCGAACGTCCCGGCCGACCCATGGTGCCGCTGACGCTCAGGCGTGGGTTGGTAGCGAGACGGCGACCGACGCGACGCACCAGGTGGTGCCCAGTTTGCGCAGCGCGACAGTGATCGAACCCGACGAGCTGGTCGAGGTGCGCACGCCGATCAACACGACGGCGAGATCGCTGCGTACCGTCGCCTCGCCGCTTCTGGTCGCCGACCTCAGGTCGCGGAGCAGGCCACGCAACGGGCGGGCGACCGCCGCTCGGTTCGCCGCACACGACAGGGCGTCGATGCGGGCGGAGTCGTGGGCCTGCACCGCCGAGGCGAACTGATCGGTGACGGCATCCGGCGAGCCCGCCGTCGGCCCGTCCGATCCGCCGCGCAACACGACGACGAGCACCAGTACGAGCGCCGCCACGATGAGGACGGCGGCCGCGGCAAGCAGCTGATTCTGCCGCGGGTGCCGCCCGGGGCGAGCCGACTCGCTGTGGGTCATGCCGCCTACCCTAGGAACAGCGGCGCAAAGGCGAACGCCCGGACCGATCCGGTCCGGGCGTTCGTGCAGCGTTCTTCGATCAGTCGGTGCTGATGCCGGTCGCCGCCTCGTCGACGTCGATCGCCATTGCCGACGGCTTGGTCTCGCCGCGGAAGCTGAACTTCTTCGGTCCGTCCTTGACCATCGGGTCAACCGGCACCGCGTCCACGACGACGATCTGCCCTGCGCTGAGTTCGCCGAACAGGATCTTCTCTGACAACGCGTCCTCGATCTCACGCTGGATCGTGCGCCGCAGCGGGCGAGCGCCGAGGGCACGGTCGTAACCCTTCTTCGCCAGCAGCAGCTTTGCCTCGGACGTGAGCTCGATGCCCATGTCCTTGTTGCGCAGCTGCACATCGAGCCGCGCCAGCATCAGGTCGACGATCTCGATGATCTCGTCCTGGCTGAGCTGGTGGAACACGATGATGTCGTCGATGCGGTTGAGGAACTCGGGCCGGAAGTGCTGCTTGAGCTCGTCGTTGACGCGGTTCTTCATCCGGTCGTAATCGCCCTCGGTCGTCTCCTTGCCGAAGCCGAGACCGCCGATCGCCTTGGACGAATCGCGGGTGCCGAGGTTGGTGGTCAGGATCAGCACCGTGTTCTTGAAGTCCACGATGCGGCCCTGGCCGTCGGTCAGACGTCCGTCTTCGAGCACCTGCAAAAGCGTGTTGAACACGTCCGGGTGCGCCTTCTCGACCTCGTCGAAGAGCACCACGCTGAACGGCTTGCGACGCACCTTCTCGGTCAGCTGACCGCCCTCGTCGTAACCGACGTATCCCGGAGGCGCACCGACCAGGCGCGACACCGTGTAGCGGTCGTGGAACTCGGACATGTCCAGCTGGATCAGCGCGTCGTCGTCGCCGAACAGGAACTCGGCCAGCGTCTTCGACAGCTCGGTCTTACCGACACCGGACGGGCCGGCGAAGATGAACGAACCACCCGGACGCTTCGGGTCCTTCAGGCCGGCGCGCGTGCGGCGGATGGCCTGCGAGACAGCCTTGATCGCCTGCTGCTGACCGATGACGCGCTTGTGCAGCTCGTCCTCCATGCGCAGCAGCCGGGCCGTCTCTTCCTCGGTCAGCTTGAAGACCGGGATGCCCGTCCACGTGGCGAGGACCTCGGCGATCTGCTCGTCGTCTACCTCGGCCACGACGTCGAGATCACCGGCGCGCCACTCTTGCTCGCGCTTGGCCTTGTCGCCCTGCAGCGTCTTCTCCTTGTCGCGAAGCGACGCGGCCTTCTCGAAGTCCTGCGCGTCGATCGCGGACTCCTTCTCGCGGCGCACCTCGGCGATGCGGTCGTCGAAATCGCGCAGATCCGGCGGTGCGGTCATGCGACGGATGCGCATGCGCGCACCGGCCTCGTCGATCAGGTCGATCGCCTTGTCGGGCAGGAACCGGTCGCTGATGTAGCGGTCGGCGAGCCCGGCCGCCGCGACGAGCGCGGCGTCGGTGATCGAGACGCGGTGGTGCGCCTCGTAGCGGTCGCGCAGACCCTTCAGGATCTCGATCGTGTGCGCCACCGTCGGCTCGCCGACCTGGACTGGCTGGAAGCGACGCTCGAGAGCGGCGTCCTTCTCGACGTACTTGCGGTACTCGTCGAGGGTGGTCGCACCGATGGTCTGCAGCTCGCCGCGGGCCAGCATCGGCTTGAGGATGCTCGCCGCGTCGATGGCGCCCTCAGCGGCACCGGCCCCGACGAGGGTGTGGATCTCGTCGATGAACAAGATGATGTCGCCGCGGGTGCGGATCTCTTTGAGGACCTTCTTCAGGCGCTCTTCGAAGTCACCGCGGTAGCGGCTGCCCGCCACGAGCGAACCGAGGTCGAGGGTGTAGAGCTGCTTGTCCTTGAGCGTCTCGGGAACCTCGCCACGCACAACGGCCTGGGCGAGGCCCTCGACGACGGCGGTCTTGCCGACGCCGGGCTCGCCGATCAGGACGGGGTTGTTCTTCGTGCGGCGCGAGAGCACCTGCATGAGCCGCTCGATGACGGTCTCGCGACCGATGACCGGGTCGAGCTTGCCCTCGCGGGCGAGCTGGGTCATGTTGCGGCCGAACTGGTCGAGCACCAGCGAGGTCGACGGGGTCGCCTCGGACGCGGTGCCGGCCGGCTCGCCCTTGCTCTGGTAGCCGTTGAGCAGCTGGATGACCTGCTGGCGCACCTTGTTCAGGTCGGCGCCGAGCTTGACGAGCACCTGGGCTGCAACGCCCTCACCCTCGCGGATGAGCCCGAGCAGGATGTGCTCGGTGCCGATGTAGTTGTGGCCGAGCTGCAACGCCTCACGCAGCGAGAGCTCGAGCACCTTCTTGGCGCGCGGGGTGAACGGGATGTGCCCGCTCGGAGCCTGCTGTCCCTGGCCGATGATCTCTTCGACCTGCTGGCGCACGGCGTCGAGCGAGATTCCGAGCGACTCGAGCGCCTTCGCGGCGACCCCTTCGCCCTCGTGGATCAGACCGAGCAGGATGTGCTCGGTGCCGATGTAGTTGTGGTTGAGCATCCGGGCCTCTTCTTGGGCCAGGACGACTACGCGACGCGCACGGTCGGTGAACCTCTCGAACACTGCGGTAACTCCCTTCCGCGCAATACTTACGTTCTTCTCAAAGATCGGGTGCGGGTACTGACAACTGTAGTCGCCGACGGTGACCACCGAAGTCCGATCGTCCTTCTCAACGGACAAGCCGGGCGAACCATGCCCCCGTCCGCCTAGAGCGAACGCCGGGCAGTTCCTCGGCTAGGTTCTCTAGGCATGACCGAGGTCTCGATCGGAGCGGTTCCCGGCGGGTCCGCCGATCTGCGCGGCTACCTGGCACGCCCGTCCGGCGCCGGTCCCTGGCCGGGAGTGGTCGCGATCCACGAGATCTTCGGTGCCAACGACCAGTTCCGCCGCCACTGCGACCGACTCGCCGCGGCCGGCTACCTCACCCTCGGGTTGAACCTGTTCAGCGACGGCGGCGCGAGGCACTGCATTGTCACCACGATGCGCGCGATGTTTCGCGGCAAGGGCAAACCCATCGCCGACATCGACGCCGGCCGGCGCTACCTCGTCGAGTCGGCCGACTCGACCGACAAGGTCGGGATCATCGGTTTCTGCATGGGCGGCGGATTCGCTCTGCTCACCGCGCCGCGAGGGTTCGACGTCGCCGCAGCCAACTACGGGCTGGCGCCGGCGCGCGAGGTGCTCCAGGACGCGTGCCCGGTCGTCGCGAGCTACGGGGGCCGCGATCCGTTGATGATCGGGCAGGCCAAGCGCGCGGAGAAGGGGCTCACGGCGGCCGGCGTGACCCACGATCTGAAGGTCTATCCCGGTGTCGGCCACTCGTTCCTGAACGACGAGATGGTCGGACCGCGCGCGCTGCAGCCGATCGAAAGGGTGCTCAACATCGGGCCCCGCCCCGAGGCAGCGAGGGACGCCTGGGCGCGCATCGAGAAGTACTTCGACACCTACCTGCGCTAGTGCGCGCGACAGTTGGCGCAAGCGGGGTCGGTAAGCGCGGCAGTTAGTGCGCGCGGTGGTAGGCCTCGATCGCGCTCGTCGGGATGCGTCCCTTGTCGCCGATGTCGAAGCCGTTCTTGCGCGCCCAGTCGCGGATCGCAGCGGTCTGCTCGCGATCAGCGCGCGTGCTGCGGCGGGACCCGCCGTTACCGCGAGCGGTTGTGCGGCGCCCGTTGGCCACGTAGAGGCTCAACGTCTCGCGCAGCTTCGCCGCGTTCTCGGCACTGAGATCGATCTCGTACCGCGCGCCGTCCAGCGCGAAGCTGACCGTCTCGGCCGCCTCGTCACCGGTGAGGTCGTCCACCAGCCGCACAAAATGTTCCTGAGCCATCCGGCGGCCTTTCGGTGAAACGAGTGGCGTGAATCGAGCCCGCGCGTGCGCTCGAAAGTCGGCAAAGCGTAGCGCACCTACAGGCGCAATGCGCGCCGACAAACGCTCACAGCGGCTTGATCAGCGGGAACAGAATCGTTTCCCGAATTCCCTTCCCGGTCAGCAACATGATCAATCGATCGAGACCCATGCCCATGCCACCAGAGGGCGGCATCCCGTGCTCCAGCGCGAGCAGGAAATCCTCGTCGAGCTGCATCGCTTCGGGATCGCCCTTGGCTGCCGCGATCGACTGCTCGACGAGCGTGCGCCGCTGCTCGACGGGGTCGACGAGTTCGGAATACGCGACACCGATCTCGACACCGCCGATCACCAGATCCCACGCCTCTGCCAGGCGCGGATCATCGCGGTGGCGCCGGGTCAGCGGGCGAACCGAGGCCGGATAATCACGCACGAACGTCGGCTGGACGAGGGTGTGCTCGACGAGCTTCTCGTAGAGCTCCAGCACGATCTCGCCGGCGTCGACCTCGTCGCCCAGCGGCACGTCGTTGGCCTCGGCCAACCGCCGCAGCTGGGTGGCATCGGTATCGGCCGAAATCGGTTCGCCGACCGCGTCCGAGACGAGCTCGTGAATGCCCACCGAGCGCCATTGTGCGAACAGATCGATTTCGACACCGTCCGGCGTTGTCGGCTTGGTTACCCCGACGCTTTCGGCCGCGTCCAGAATGATCTGGCGGGTGAACTCGGCCATGACGTCGTAATCGGCGTACGCGGCGTAGGCCTCGAGCTCGCTGAACTCCGGGGAATGCGTCGAATCGACCCCCTCATTGCGGAAGACCCGGCCGAGTTCGTAGACCTTCTCGATGCCCCCGACAATGGCCTTCTTCAGCGACAGCTCGGTCGCAATGCGCAACGACATGTCGAGATCGAACGCGTTGAGATGGGTGTGGAAGGGCCGGGCCGCCGCACCGCCGTGCACGACCTGGAGCACGGGCGTCTCGACTTCGAGATAGCCGAGGCGATGCAGCGTCTCGCGCACCGAGCGCGTGATCGTCGCACGCGCGAGGACCATCTCGCGGGCCTCCGGGCGCACGATCAGGTCGAGATAGCGCTGCCGGACCCGGGTCTCTTCGGACAGCGGCTTGTGTGCCACCGGCAACGGACGCAGTGCCTTGCCGGTGATCCGCCACGACTTGGCCAGCACCGAGAGCTCGCCGCGGCGCGATGAGATCACCCGTCCGGCGACGAAGACGAGATCGCCGAGATCGACGTCGGCCTTCCAGTCGGACAGGGCCTGCTCGCCGATCTCGTCCCGCGAGAGCATGACCTGCAGCTCGACCGGGCCCTCTCGCAGCGTCGCGAAACAGAGCTTGCCGGTGTTGCGGACGAAGATGACCCGTCCGGTCACCCCGACCTCGTCGTCGGTCTCGGTACCCGCCTCGAGCTCCGGGTACGCGGCACGGATCTCGCTCAGCGAATGGGTGCGCGCGACGTTGACGGGAAACGGGGCCCGATCGGGGTCGTCGATGAGCCGGTCGTACTTCGCCCGCCGCACCCGCATCTGCTCGGGCAGCTCTTCGTCGTACTCGTCTGCGGTCGTCACCATGCTGACCCTAGCGACGGCGGCGGTGACGAATGTCAGCGCTCATTGCAGAGTGTCAGCGCTGCCAGGTCCCAAGGCGCTAAGGAAGAGTACGGGCCATGATCACAGCGGTTTCCAAGGCCGGGCCCAGCGCCGTCCGTTCGGGCGGAATCGAGCTCACCGGCCTCACCAAGACCTTCCGCACCAAGCGCGGGCCCGTCCGCGCAGTCCGTGCGATCGACATCAACATCGCGCCGGGCGAAACCGTGGCGCTGCTCGGGCCCAACGGCGCCGGCAAGTCGACCACGATCGACATGCTGCTCGGCCTGCTGGCGCCTGACAGCGGCACCGTGAGCGTGTTCGGCGAGACGCCGGCGGGCGCGGTCGCCAAGGGCCTCATCGGCGGCATGCTGCAGGTCGGTGGCGTGGCGCAGTACCTGACCGTGCGCGAACTGCTGGCGATGGTCGCAAGCCTGTACCCGAACCCCATGGCGGTCGACGAGGTCATCGAGCTGACTCGCATCACCGACCTGACCGATCGGCGAACGAACAAGCTGTCGGGCGGCCAGACCCAGCGCTTGCGCTTCGCGCTCGGCATCGTCGGCAATCCTGACCTGCTGGTTCTGGACGAGCCGACCGTCGCGATGGACGTCGAGGCGCGTCGTGACTTCTGGGCGACCATGCGGCACTTCACGACCGGCGGCAAGACGGTGCTGTTCGCGACGCACTACCTCGAGGAGGCCGACGACTACGCCGACCGGATCATCCTCATGTCGCGGGGTCGCGTCGTCGCCGACGGCCCGTCCACCGAGATCAAAGCCACGGTCGGGTTGCGCACCATCCGCGCGACCCTTCCGGGCGCGGATCTCACCGCGATCGGCGCGCTGCCCGGCGTGACCAACGCCGAGACGCACGGCGAAGCCGTGATCATCAACTGCGCAGACTCCGACACCGCGTTGCGCGCGTTCCTGCCCGCCTACCCGGACGCCCGAGACATCGAGGTCGCCGGCGCCGGTCTCGAAGAGGCATTCCTGCAACTGACCGGCGAAGCCGAGGACGAGCCCGACGAGGAGGCACTGTCATGAGCACGCTGACCTACACCCGGTACGAGATGCTTCGGCTACTGCGCAACCGGCAGAGCATGATCTTCTCGCTCGTGATCCCGCTCATCTTCTACTTCGTGCTCGCGGCTCCGAACAAGAACAACCACAACTTTGCGGGCACCAAAGCGCATCCGACCGGGCTGTTCGCACCGCAGTACTACATGGTCGGCCTCCTCGCGTTCGGCGCGATGGTCGCGGTCTTCTCGGGCGGTGCCCGAATCGCGGCCGAACGCACGATCGGCTGGAACCGCATGCTGCGTCTGACGCCGTTGACGCCCGCCAACTACCTGCGGACAAAGGTGCTCACCGGCTATCTCATGGCCATCGTCGGCATCGTGTTGCTGTATGCGTCCGGCATCGTGCTCGGCGTGCGGCTCGGCTTCGGGCAATGGGTCGAGATGACCGCGCTGGTGCTCGTCGGGCTGATCCCGTTCGCCGTACTCGGCATTGCGATGGGTCACCTGCTCAACGACGACGCCATCGGGCCGGCAGTCGGCGGTGGGGTATCGCTGTTCGCATTCCTTGGCGGGACGTGGTTCCCCATCAGCGGGAGCGGCGTGTTCACCCAGTTCTGCCAGCTGCTGCCGTCCTACTGGTTGGTGCAGGCGGGCCACGTCGGGCTGGACGCCGGCAACCCGTGGGGTGTCAAGGCGTGGCTGGTGATCGCGGCCTGGAGCGTTGCGGGCGCCGTGTTCGCGATGTGGGCCTACCGCCGAGACACCCGCAAGGTGTGAGACTCAGTCCCATGAGTGACGAGCAGTCCACTCTCGCGGAGGCCAGCCGCACCTGGGGCACCGGCTGGCGCAGGTACTTCTTCCCTGCTTTCTGGCTGGTGTACCTGGGCCAGGCGGTGGACGGCGTCAGCAAGCACTCGACCGGAGCGGCCGCGGTCGTCGGGTACGTCCTCGTGGCCGCCTTCGCCGCGGTGTACCTCACCGCGCTGCCGCTCGGCTGGGACCCGACGTGCGGGCGACGGCTGTTCTGGACGCTGTACGCCACGGCCATCGCGCTGACCGTCGCGGAAGGGTTCTTCGCCGGCAGCGACGCGTTGGTGTTGTGCGTTTACGTCGCCGTCCTGACCGTCGCGGCCAGGGGGCGCATGGCCATCCCTGTCGTTATGGCGATCACGATCGGGTGCGTGCTCGCACCGCGGTACGTCCACGGCTGGGGTGGGAAGTTCGGCTGGAACATCGGGTTGACGGTCTTCCTCGTCGCCTTCGCGATGTTCGGCTTCTTCATGATCATCCGGAACAACATCGCGTTGACCGCGGCGCGCGCCGAAGTCGCTCGCCTGGCCGCAGAGAACGAGCGATCGCGAATCGCACGAGATCTGCACGACCTGCTCGGCCATTCGCTGACGACCATCACCGTGAAGGCCGGGCTGGCCCGCAGGCTCGCCGCACTCGATCCCGACCGTGCGGCGGAGGAGATTGCTGCAGTCGAGCAATTGTCACGTCGCACGCTGGGCGAGGTGCGCGCTGCAGTCGCGGGCTATCGCGAAGTCACACTCGTAGGCGAGCTGGCCAGCGCACGTGAGGTGCTGCGCGCGTCCGGAATCGACGCGCGGTTGCCCGGCGCGATCGACGCCGTCGACGCGGACGCCGTCGAACCCTTCGGTTGGGTCGTGCGCGAAGCGGTCACCAACGTCGTACGGCACTCGCGCGCGGCCAGCTGCACGATCACCGTCGGTCCGCGGTGGATCGAGATCGTCGACGACGGTCGCGGAGCGGCGGCCGCCCGAGGCGACGGCCACGGGCTGCGCGGACTGCAGGAGCGCCTCCAGCCAGTCGGCGGCACGGTGTCAGCCAACGCGATTACGCACGGTTGGGTCGTGCGCGCCGAACTCGCGGCGATCACGGCGGAGCGGGCCAGCGTCGATGCCTGAAGCCGGCGCCATCCGGTTGTTGCTCGCCGACGACCAGGCTCTCGTGCGATCGGCGCTCGCCGCCCTGCTCGAACTCGAGAACGACTTCGAGGTGGTCGCGCAGGTCGGACGCGGTGACGACGTGGTGACGTCAGCCTTAGACGCCCGTCCGGATGTTGCCTTGCTCGACATCGAGATGCCCGGCGTCGACGGCATCGCGGCAGCGACCGCCCTGACGCGCGAGCTGCCGTCCTGCCGGGTGATCATCCTGACGACGTTCGGCCGGCCGGGCTATCTACGCCGCGCGATGGAATCCGGCGCGGTCGGCTTCGTCGTGAAGGACACCGAGCCCGAGCAGCTCGCCGACGCGGTGCGGCGCGTGCACCGCGGCGAACGCGTCGTCGATCCCGCGCTTGCGGCGGCCACCCTCGCCGGCGGAGCGTCCCCACTCACCGGACGCGAGCGCGACGTCCTGGTCGCAGCGCGTGACGGGGCGACCGTCGCAGACATCGCCCGGCGACTTTTCCTGTCCGAGGGGACGGTGCGCAACTACCTGTCGGCCGCGATCGCGAAGACCGGCACCCGCAACCGCCTCGAAGCGATGCGCGTAGCCGACTCCCGCGGGTGGTTGTAACCGCTTCTCCCCCGGTGCAGTCAATTTTGGCGCCGATTTTTGACTGCGCCGGGGAGGGAGCTCAGACCTGCGGCATGACCTCGGATGCGATGAGCTCGAGGTGGTCGAGGTCGTGGATGTCGAGCACCTGCAGGTACAGCCGGGTTGCGCCGTGTCCGGCGAACTCGGCGATGCGTTCGAGCGCTTCGCCGGGCGTGCCGGCGATGCTGGTCTCGCGCAGCTCGGCCACCTCACGCCCGATGTTGTCGGCCCGGCGCTGCACCTCGGCGTCATCGCGTCCGATGCAGACCGTCTGCGCAGCCGAGTAGATGAGTTGGCGGCCGGTCTCGAGCCGACGCGGCACGGACCCGATCGAAGATCGCCTTCGTCTCCTCGCGGTTGAAGCTGACGTTGTACTCGTCGGCGAATCGCGCGGCCATCGCGGCGCTGCGCTTCTTGCCCGAGCCGCCGAGGATCAGTGGCGGATGCGGTTGCTGTTTCGGCTTGGGCAGGGCGGGCGAATCCTCGAGCGTGTAGTGCTTGCCCGTGAACGAGAACGTCTCGCCGGGCGGGGTCGTCCAGAGGCCGTGGATGATCTCGAGTTGTTCGGAGAACAGGTCGAAACGTTCGGACACCGCCGGGAACGGGATGCCGTATGCGGCGTGCTCGCTGCCGAACCAGCCGGTGCCGAGGCCGAGCTCGACCCGTCCCCCGCTCATGTCGTCGACCTGCGCGACCGCGATCGCCAGCGGGCCGGGCAGCCGGAAGGTGGCCGCGTTGACCAGGGTGCCGAGCCGGATGCGCGACGTCTCGCGCGCGAGCGCGCCGAGGGTGACCCACGAGTCGGTCGGGCCGGGCAGCCCGTCACCGTCGCCCATCGACAGGAAGTGGTCGGAACGGAAGAACGCGTCGAAGCCGAGTTCCTCGGTCGCCTTGGCGATGCGGAGTTGTTCGGTGTAGCTCGCGCCTTGCTGCGGCTCGATGAAGATGCGGAGATCCATACCCACGAACGTACTGACAGTGGTCAGTTCGAGCTTCAGTGGTCAGTTACAACTGACCACTGAAGCCGAAACTGACCACTGTCAGGTGTTGCGCTCGTAGACCAGGCGCAGGCCGAGCAGCGTCAGGTCGGGTTCGTGCCGCGTGACCGTCTCGCAGTGATCGATGATGTAGCGGGCGAGGCCGCCGGTCGCGATCACCTCGACCTCGTCGGGACGCTCGGGCGCCAGCACCCGCGACAGCCGGCGCACGAGCCCGTCGACCTGCCCGGCGAAGCCGTACAGGATTCCTGACTGCAGGGCCTCGACGGTGCTCTTGCCGATCGGACCGCGCGGTTCGATCAGCTCGACCTTGCGCAGCTGCGCGGCACGGGCGGCGAGCGCGTCGAGCGAGATCTCGATCCCGGGTGCGAGCGCGCCGCCCAGGAAGTCACCGCGGTCGTTGACGACGTCGAAGTTCGTGGTCGTGCCGAAGTCGACGACGATCGCCGGACGGTCGCCGACGAGGTGGTGCGCGGCGAGGGTGTTGACGATGCGGTCGGCGCCGACCTCTTTCGGGTTCTCGTACTGCAGACTCACGCCGGTGCGGATCCCGGGTTCCACCAGCACGGTGGGCAGGTTCGGGTAGTAGTCGTCGAGCATCGCGCGCAGCTCTCGCAGCGCGGCAGGCACCGTCGAGCACGCCGCGACACTGTCGATCTCGTGATCGGTGAGCAGACCGCGGAAGGTCAGCGCGAGCTCGTCGGCGGTTGTGCGCGCGTCGGTCTTGATCCGCCACGACCGTTCGAGCTTCTCGCCGTCGAACACGCCGAGGACGGTGTTGGTGTTACCGATGTCGATGGCGAGCAGCATGCCCGGCCTCACAGTTCTATCGCGGTGTTGTCGATAAGTCTGGTCGTCCCGATGCGGGCGGCGACGAGCAGGCGGGCCGAGCCGTGTTCGGGCGCGTCGGCGAGATCGGCGCCGCGTAGGTCGAGATAGTCGGGCTCGACGCCCGCCTCGCGCAACACCGCCCAGGCCGCTTCGAGCACGTCCCGCGCCGTCCCCGCGGCTGCACGTCCGGCAGCCAACGCCCGCGAGAGCGCCAGGGCGCGCACCCGGTCGTCAGCGCTCAGATAGACGTTGCGGCTCGACAGCGCGAGGCCGTCCGGCTCGCGGACGGTCGGGACCCCGGCGATGCCGACGCCGAGTTCGAGATCGCCCGCCATGCGGGTGATGAGCACAAGCTGCTGGTAGTCCTTCTCGCCGAAGAACGCCACCGCCGGACGGACGAGGTTGAGCAGCTTCGCGACGACGGTGAGCATGCCCCCGAAGTGGGTCGGTCGGCTCACGCCTTCAAGGATCGAGCCGACCGGTCCCGGGTCGACCCGCACCAGCGCCGGCCCGCCTGGATACACATCATCGACGGACGGCGCCCACACCAGATCGACGCCTTCGTCGGCGCACATCGCCAGATCGGCCTCCAACGTGCGCGGGTAGCGCGCGAGATCCTCGGTCGGCGCGAACTGCAGCGGATTGACGAAGATGCTCACGACGACCGACTGCGACACCTCGCGCGCCTGCTTGATCAGCGCCCGGTGCCCGTCGTGCAGTGCGCCCATCGTCGGCACGAGACCGACCGGTCCGCGGAGCTGCGCGAGCGCACCGGCGAGGTCGGCGCGCGAGTGCGCGAGATCGGTCATGCGAGCACCTCGAACACCGCTGCCGTCGCGGCGTCGTCGAGCATTCCGGCGGCGTGCGCGCGTTCGGCAGTTCGGCGCGCCATCGCGAGATAGGACGGCAACAGCTCCGGTGCCGATTCAGCGAGCGCGCGGCGATGGCGTCGCAGCGTCGCGACATCGCCGCGGGCGACCGGCCCGGTGAGCGCGGGATCCCGCAATCGCAGGACGTTGTCGAGCGAGGCGGACAGCAACGGCGCGAGCAGCTGCTCGGACGCTTCGACGCCCGCATGGTCGAGCAGCGACAGCGCGTCATTCACCAGGGTCACCAGATGATTCGAGCCGATCGACAGTGCTGCGTGGTAGAGCGATCGCGCCGACTCGGGCACCCAGACCGGCTCGCCGCCCATCTCGACGACCAGCGACTCGGCGACCGGACGCAGCTCGTCCGGAGCGGTCACGCCGAACGTCGCGCCGAGCAGCCGATCGACGTCCTCGGGTCGTCCGGCGAACGTCATCACTGGATGCAACGCCAGCGCGAGCACGCCTCGCGCCGCCGCCGGGTCGAGAACACCGATGCCTTGTGCGCCCGAGGTGTGCGCGACGAGCTGGCCTTCTCGCCACGCGCCGGTGTCGGCCAGGCCGGCTACCAGCGGACGCAGCGCGTCATCCGGCACCGACAGCAGGACGAAGTCGGCAGCAGCGATGACTTCATCGGGCGCAAGCACCTCGGCACCGGGCAGCATGCGCTCGACGCGGGAACGTGACGAAGCCGACACCGCACTGGCGGCGACGACGTCGTGCCCCGCACGCCGCAAGGCCGCGCCGAGGGCGCCACCCACCCGTCCGGCGCCGACGATGCCCACCCGCAGGCGGGCAGGTCGTGCGGTCGACATGGGCTCAAAGTAGCTTCTTGCTACATGACTGGTGAGCTGACCCGGGCAGTGGCGCGCAGTGCGGATGCTGCCGAGCTCCACGCGCCGGTGCCGACCCTGCTGCTCGAGCTGCAGACGTTGCTCGGAAACCTGTGCGCGACGGTGGCCGCCGGGACCAACCGCGGCCGCAAGCCGTTCCGCCCGGGCCCGGACTGGTCGCAGCGCCTCGGCGAGCTTGCCTACGGCGTGTTCCTGCTCGCCGATCAGACCGGTGTCGAGCTCGAGGACACCGTTGCGCACACGGCACAGCGGCTGGCCGAGTCGGCACCGCGCCCGGCGCCTCGACCCGACGCAGCCGACACCGGCGACTTCTTCGAGCGCAACGCGTGAACAGTCCTCGCCAACGGATACTCATCACCGGGGCAAGCTCCGGTCTCGGCGCGGAGATGGCTCGGCAGTTCGCGGCCAAGGGACGCGATCTCGCGTTGTGCGCACGTCGTGTCGATCGGCTCGAAGAACTGCGCGACGAACTGACAGCTACGCATGGTGTGCGGGTCGCCGTACGCGCACTGGACGTCAACGACTCGGACGCGGTGTTCGCGGTGTTCACCGAGCTCGAAGCCGAACTCGGCGGTCTCGACCGGGTGATCGTGAACGCCGGCCTCGGCAAGGGCGCAAAGCTCGGCACCGGCAAGTTCTACGCGAACCAGCAGACCGCGATGACGAACTTCGTCGCCGCACTCGCACAGTGCGAAGCTGCATTGCAGCACTTCCGTGCGGTGGATGCAGGTCACCTCGTCATCGTGTCGTCGATGTCGGCCGTTCGCGGATTACCAGGAAACCTGACGACCTACGCAGCGTCCAAGGCGGCAGTTGCCGCGCTCGCCGACGGTCTACGGATGGAATTGCACGCCTCACCGATCACCGTGACGACGCTGTATCCGGGCTACATCCGCTCGGAGATGAGTAGCGCGTCCGAGCAGAAGACCCCGTTGATGTCGAGCACCGAACACGGCGTGCGCGCAATGGTGGCGGCCATCGAACGCGAGGTGGCGAAGTCTGCTGTGCCGCCGTGGCCGTGGAAGCCGCTCGGCCTGGTCATGCGCTACGCGCCGTCCGGGTTGGTGCGCCGCTTCGCGTCCTGACGGCTTCATCCCTGAAACAATGGGGTGATGACCGACGGGCCCACGCTGTCGCGTCGGCACTCGGCCGGCGCCGAGAGCGCACGCGGGTTGTTGCTCACCGTGCTCGGCGAGTTCGTGCTTCCGGCCGGCGGTGCGGTGTGGACGTCGACGATCATCGATGTGCTCGGCCGGCTCGGCGTCGAAGAGAAAGCGACCCGCCAGGCACTGATGCGCACCGCGGCCGACGGTTGGCTCAGTTCCGAGCGCGTCGGGCGCCGCACCCGCTGGCAGCTCACCGACGCCGGCTCGAAGTTGCTGACCGAGGGCACCGAACGGATCTTCGGCTTCCGCGCGCACACCGACGCATGGGACGGACGCTGGTTGCTCGTCGTCGTCCGCGTCCCCGAGACCGAACGAGCTGCCCGCCACCGCCTGCGCACCCGGCTGGCCTGGGCAGGGCTCGGCAGCCCGTCGCCCGGCGTCTGGCTCAGCCCGCACCCCGACCGGCTCGCCGAGGTGCGCGAAGTTCTCGGCGAGGCCGGGGTACTCGACGACGCGCAACTGTTCGTGGGCAGCTACGTCGGCGGTAGCGAGCTGACCGCAGTCGTTCGCCAGGCATGGGATCTTGCGTCGATCGAGGCTGCGTACGAGCAATTCCTCGCTCAGTTCGACGCCGAGCCGGTCGACGACCCACTGGTCGCCGTGATCGACCTCGTGCACTCGTGGCGTCGGTTCCCGCTCAGCGATCCCGTCCTGCCGAGCGAGTTGCTCCCGAATCCCTGGCGCGGTGAATCGGCCGCGACCGTCTTTACCCGCCGGCACGAGCGGTGGGCCGCGCACGCACGAGAGCAGTGGCGCCTGCTCGACTCCTGACCGTTTGCCGCGTGTGGCAGCACATCGGCACATATGCCAGAGTCGGGACGTGGCCGATCTCAAGCCGGTACTCGCCGACCTGCAAGCCGAGAGCGAGGATCTCGACGCCATCGTCGCCGAACTTCCCGACGAAGCATGGGCGGGCGCAACACCGTCACCCGGCTGGACGATCGGTCACCAGATCGCGCACCTCGCCTGGACCGACCGCGCCGCACATCTCGCGATCACCGATCAATCCACGTTTCAGGACGAGCTGCAGCGCGCGATCGCGACCATGGACACCTATATCGACGCGGCGGCCACCGAGATGGCCGAACAGCCCCCCGCACAGCTGCTCCTGCAATGGCGCGAGGGCCGCGCGCGGCTGATCGAGGCGCTGCTGTCCTGTGCACCGAGCACGAAGATCGCCTGGTTCGGGCCACCCATGTCCGCGACATCGATGGCGACCGCGCGGCTGATGGAGACGTGGGGGCACGGGCAGGACGTCGCCGACGGCCTCGGCGTCACGCGTCTGCCTACCCCGCGCCTGCGCCACGTCGCGCACATCGGGGTGCGCACCCGCGACTTCGCCTACCTCGTCCGCGATCGAAAGCCGCCGGCCGAGCCGTTCCGCGTCGAGCTCACCGCACCGGACGGCTCGATCTGGATCTGGGGAGAGGGCTCCACCCAGTCTGTGACCGGTTCTGCGCTCGACTTCTGCCTGTTGGTCACCCAGCGGCGCCACCGCGACGACCTGTCGCTCGTGGCACACGGTCACGACGCCGACGAGTGGCTCGACATCGCCCAGGCGTTCGCAGGTCCGCCCGGCGCCGGCCGCGAGCCCGGCGCGTTCAGCGCGAAGTCCGGCTGACCCTCCCCGTCCCCACCACCCCTTCCGCAACCGCGTCCGAACAAATCAAGCAGGCTTGATTTGTTCTGGCCGCCGTGCCAGGGTCGGGACGTGCTGCGGATCGGCAACTGTTCTGGCTTCTACGGCGACCGGGCCGCGGCCATGCACGAGATGCTCACCGGCGGGCCGCTCGATGTGCTCACCGGCGACTACCTCGCCGAACTCACCATGCTCATCCTCGCCCGCGACCGCGCGCGTGATGAAAACCTCGGCTACGCCAAGACGTTCCTGCGCCAGCTCGAGAACTCGCTCGGCACGGCACTCGAGAACGGCGTGACGATCGTCGCGAACGCCGGCGGCCTCAATCCCGCCGGGCTCGCGGCCGCGGTGCGCCGGCTGGCCGAATCACTCGGCCTCGATGTCAGCGTCGCGCACGTCGAGGGCGACGATCTGCGCTCGCGCAGCGCCGAACTCGGCTTCGGCGAACCGCTCGCGGCGAACGCCTATCTCGGCGCGTTCGGCATCGCCGAGTGCCTGCGCTCCGGTGCGCAGGTCGTCGTCACCGGACGGGTCACCGACGCTTCCCTGGTCGTCGGCCCGGCGATCGCACACTTCGGTTGGACATCGTCCGACTACGACGCGCTCGCCGGCGCAGTCGTTGCCGGGCACATCATCGAGTGCGGCCCGCAGGCCAGCGGCGGCAACTACGCGTTCTTCGACGAGATCCCGGATGCCCGCGCATCCCGGTTTCCCGATCGCCGAACTGCACGAGGACGGCTCGGCGATCATCACCAAGCACGATCAAACCGGCGGTGCTGTCACGGTCGGCACGGTGACGGCACAGCTGCTGTACGAGATCGGTGGCGCCCGCTACGCCGGACCGGACGTCACCGCCCGCTTCGACACGATCGAGCTGACCCCGGACGGCGTCGATCGCGTGCGTGTCTCGGGAGTGCTCGGCGAGGCGCCGCCGCCGACGCTGAAGGTCGGGCTGAACAGGCTCGGTGGCTTCCGCAACGAGATGACCTTCGTACTCACCGGCCTCGACATCGCAGCCAAGGCTCGCCTGGTGCAGCAGCAGCTCGCCCACCTCGACGCCACCTGGACGCTCGCGCGGACAGATCACGCCGACTCCCCCGGCCAGGAGGAAGCCGCCGCGTTGCTGCATTGCGTCGTGCGCGGGCCGGACCCCAAAGCGCTCGGACGCGCGTTCTCGAGTGCGGCGATCGAGCTGGCCCTTGCCTCGTATCCCGGTTTCCACGTGACGAGCCCGCCCGGTGATGCGTCGCCGTACGGCGTGTTCGACGCGGCTTCGGTCGAGGCGGGCCTCGTCCCCCATGTCGCCGTGCACGCCGACGGGACGCGTGTCGACATCGCGCCTGCCCCGGAGTTCCGCGAGCTCGAGCCGATTGCCGAAGCAGCTACGCCCGAGCCGGTCGTCAGGCCGACGCGGGCGGTGCCGCTGGGCACGATCGTCGGCGCGCGTAGCGGCGACAAGGGCGGTAACGCCAACGTCGGGTGTGTGGGTGCGCACCGACGCGCAATACGCGTGGCTGAGCAACATGCTCACGGTCAGCAGGCTGCAGGAACTGCTGCCGGAGACGGCCGCGCTGACTGTCACCCGTTACGACCTGCCGAACCTGCGCGCGTTGAACTTCGTCATCGAGGCGATCCTCGGCGAAGGGGTCGCCTCGAACGCGCGGCACGATCCGCAGGCCAAGGCGCTCGGTGAGTGGCTGCGTTCGCGCGTGGTCAACATCCCGGAGGCGCTCCTTGACTGACATCGACAATCCCGAACGGCGCCAGCTCCGAGCCACGGTGCGCGAGTTCGTGACGCGCGAAGTGCTGCCGAACCAGGACGAGTGGGAACGCGCCGGCGAACTGCCGCGCACGCTGCACAAGGCGGCTGCCGCGCACGGCCTGATCGGGTTGTCGTACCCGGCCGAGGTCGGCGGCGAGGGCGGGGACGCGCTCGACGCGCTCGTCCTCGCCGAAGAGTTCCACTACGCCGGCGGGGCCGGCGGCGTCTTCGCCTCGCTGTTCACCTCGGGCATCTCGTTGCCGCATCTCGTCGCGGCGGCTGACCCGACGCAGATCGATCGCTGGGTGCGACCGACGCTCGCGGGCGAACTGATCGGATCACTCGCCATCACCGAACCCGACGGCGGATCGGACGTGGCCGGCATCCGCACCACCGCGAAGCGCGACGGCGACGACTTCGTCGTCAACGGCGCCAAGACCTACATCACCTCGGGGGTACGCGCCGACTTCGTCGTCACCGCGGTCCGGACGGGTGAGGCCGGTGCACACGGCATCTCGCTGCTGGTCGTCGAGAAGGGCACGCCGGGCTTCACCGTGAACCGGCCGCTGGCAAAAATGGGCTGGTTGTCGTCGGACACCGCAGAACTCTCGTATGCAGACGTGCGCGTGCCCGACGCGAATCTCGTCGGTGCACTCGACAGCGGATTCGCGCAGATCGCGACCAACTTCGTCAGCGAGCGCATCGCCCTCGCCGTGCAGGCCTACGCGTCCGCGCAACGCGCGCTCGATCTCACCGTCGAGTGGTGTCGTAACCGTGAGACGTTCGGACGGGCGTTGATCGGCCGCCAGACCGTGCAGCACACGCTGGCCGAGATGACGCGTCGCATCAGAGATCGCCCGCGTCTACACACGAACGCTCGCGCACCGTGCGTCGAACGGCGAGACGAACCTCGTCGCCGAGGCGTGTTTCGCCAAGAACACCGCGGTCGAGGCAGGCAGCTGGGTCGTCGATCAGGCCGTGCAACTGCACGGCGGGATGGGTTACATGCGCGAGTCCGAGGTCGAGCGGCATTACCGCGACATGCGCATCATCGGCATCGGCGGCGGGACGACCGAGATCCTGACCGGTCTCGCGGCGAAGGTGTTGGGTTACACGAAATGACCGTCCTGCACACGTCGGTCGACCCGGCGTCCGAGGGTTATCAGGCCAATCGCGCGGCGTTGCTCGAGAAGCTCGCGGCACTCGACGCCGATCACGCGAAAGCCGTGGGGGGTGGCGGCGAGAAGTACGTCACGCGACACCACGTCCGCGGCAAGTTGCTCGTGCGCGAGCGCATCGAACTGCTGCTCGACCCCGGCGCGCCGTTCCTCGAACTGTCGCCGCTCGCCGCGTGGGGATCCGACTACACGGTCGGCGCTTCGGTCGTCACCGGCATCGGTGTCGTCAACGGCGTCGAGTGCATGATCAACGGCTCCGATCCGACCGTGCGCGGCGGTGCGTCGAATCCGTACACGCTGAAGAAGGTCTTGCGGGCCAACCAGATCGCGCTCGAGAACCGGCTGCCCGTCATCGGGCTCGTCGAATCGGGCGGCGCGGATCTGCCCACCCAGAAAGAGATCTTCATCCCCGGCGGGCAGATGTTCCGCGATCTGACCCGGTTGTCGGCCGCCGGCATTCCGACGCTCGCGCTGGTGTTCGGCAACTCGACGGCCGGCGGCGCCTACATCCCGGGCATGAGCGACTACGTCGTGATGGTCGCCGACCGCGCCAAGGTGTTCCTGGCCGGGCCGCCGCTGGTGAAGATGGCCACCGGTGAAGAGTCCGACGACGAATCACTCGGTGGTGCCGACATGCATTCGCGCATGTCCGGTCTGGCCGACTACTTCGCTGTCGACGAGCGCGGACGCCATCCGCATCGGTCGCGACATCGTGGGCCGGCTCAACTGGCGCAAGCAGGGCCCGTCCCCGAAGCCCGACCCGGACGCGCCGCGCTACGACGCCGAGGACCTGCTGGGCATCGTCCCCACCGACCTCAAGGTTCCGTTCGACCCGCGCGAGGTGATCGCGCGCATCGTCGACGATTCGGATTTCGACGAGTTCAAGCCGCGCTACGGCGCATCGCTGGTTACCGGCTGGGCGTCACTGCACGGTTACCCGGTCGGCATTCTCGCCAACGCGCGTGGCGTGCTGTTCAGCGAGGAGTCACAGAAGGCGACCCAGTTCATCCAGCTCGCCAACCGAGCCGACACACCCCTGTTGTTCCTGCAGAACACGACGGGATACATGGTCGGCAAGGAGTACGAGCAGCGCGGCATCATCAAGCACGGCGCGCAGATGATCAATGCGGTGTCGAACTCGCGGGTGCCGCACTTGACCGTGACGATGGGTGCCTCGTACGGCGCCGGCAACTACGGCATGTGCGGGCGAGCTTACGCGCCGCGCTTCCTGTTCACCTGGCCGTCAGCGAAATCTGCGGTGATGGGACCGGCGCAACTAGCAGGAGTCCTGTCGATCGTCGCTCGCCAGGCTGCTGCCGCTCGAGGGCAGGAATACGACGAGGCCGCCGACGAGCAGATGCGCGGATACGTCGAGAAGCAGATCGAGGAGCAGTCGTTGGCGCCGTTCCTGTCCGGAATGCTCTACGACGACGGGGTCATCGACCCACGCGACACCCGGACGGTGCTCGGCATCGCGCTCTCGGCCGTCCACAACGGGCCCGTCCGCGGCGCTGAGGGTTACGGGGTGTTCCGCCCGTGATCAGAAAAGTGCTCGTGGCCAACCGCGGCGAGATCGCCCGCCGGGTGTTCCGCACCTGCCGCGACCTCGGAGTGGGCACCGTCGCGGTGTTCTCCGACGCCGATGCCGACGCGCCACATACGCGCGAGGCGGACGCCGCCGTCCGGCTGCCGGGGGTGGCGCCGGCCGACACGTACCTGCGCACCGATCTGATCATCGACGCCGCCCGGCGCGGGGGCGCCGACGCGGTGCATCCCGGATACGGGTTCCTGTCCGAGAACGCCGAGTTCGCCCGCGCCGTCATCGCTGCCGGACTCACCTGGATCGGGCCGCCGCCGCAGGCGATCGCGGCGATGGGCAGCAAGATCGAGTCGAAGCGGCTCATGGCTGCCGCCGGCGTCCCCGTGCTGACCGAACTCGACCCGGAACAGCTCACCGCGGCCGACCTGCCTGTGCTGATCAAGGCGAGCGCGGGCGGCGGCGGACGTGGCATGCGCGTGGTCACCGAGCTCGCCGCGCTCCCGGGCGAGGTTGAGCTCGCCCGCGCCGAAGCCGCTTCTGCGTTCGGCGACGGCACCGTGTTCTGCGAGCCCTACCTGGCCACCGGACGGCACATCGAGGTGCAGATCCTCGCCGACGAGCACGGCACGGTGTGGGCCGTCGGCGAGCGCGAATGCTCGATCCAGCGACGACACCAGAAGGTCGTCGAAGAGGCGCCGTCCCCACTCGTCGAGCGAATCGACGGGATGCGTGAGGCGCTGTTCGACGCTGCGCGCTCGGCCGCGAAGGCGATCGACTACACCGGCGCCGGGACGGTCGAATTCCTGTCCGACGACAAGGGCAGGTTCTTCTTCCTCGAGATGAACACCCGCCTGCAGGTCGAGCACCCGGTCACCGAATGCACTACCGGTCTCGACCTCGTCGCGCTCCAATTCGACGTGGCACAGGGCGGCCGGCTCGCCGAGAATCCCCCGCCCACACAAGGTCATTCGATCGAGGTGCGGCTCTATGCGGAGGATCCGGCTGCGCAGTGGCAACCGCAGAGCGGAGCTGCTGCACCGCCTCGACGTCCCAGGCGTCAGCACCGAATTCGAGGTCAGTTCGGCCGCGCACGGGTTGCGACTCGACTCGGGCGTCGATGACGGCACCCGCGTGACCGTGCACTACGACCCGATGCTCGCGAAGGTCATCTCGTGGGCGCCTACCCGTACCGCGGCGGCACGATCACTCGCCGGGGCGCTTGCGCACGCGTCCATCCACGGCGTGACGACCAACCGCGACCTGCTCGTGAACGTGCTCCGTCACGACGCATTCCTCGCCGGCGACACCGACACAGCGTTCTTCGGCGACCACGACGACGTTTTCGCGCCGCTCGTTGCCGATGACTCGGTCGCGGCGCTCGCCGCCGCGCTGGCCCTCGATGCCGCCCGTCCCCGTGTACTCGATGTGCCGTCCGGTTGGCGCAACGTCGTGAGCCAGCCGCAGACGATCACGCTCGGCGAGCGTGAGGTGCGCTGGCGGGTCGACCGCGACGGGCTCCACGGACACGACGGCATCGCACTCGTCAGTGCTTCGCCCACCGAAGTCGTCCTCGACGTCGAGAGTGTGCGTCGGCGGTACGCCGTGCGGCACTACGGCGACGAGGTGTTCGTCGACACCGCCGACGGCGGCGTGCGATTCGCGATCGCGCCGCGCTTCGTCGACCCGGCCGACCAGGTCGCTGCCGGATCGTTGATGGCGCCGATGCCCGGGACGATCGTGCGACTCGCGGTCGCCGAGGGCGACCGGGTGGCCGCGGGCGCACCTGTCCTCTGGCTGGAGGCGATGAAGATGCAGCACCAGATCAACGCGCCGGCCGACGGCGTCGTGACCGAACTACCCGTGACGGTCGGGCAGCAGATCGACGTCGGTGCCGTCCTGGCCGTCGTCGAACCCGAAGAGGATGCAGAGGTGGCACCACAGTGAACTTCACCGAGACCGAGGAGCAGCAGGCGCTGCGCAAGGCAGTCGCCGAGCTGGGCAAGCGCTACGGCCACTCGTACACGGCGCCGCGAGCCCGCGCCAGGGAGCCGCTCAGCGAGCTGTGGGCCGAGGCCGGCAAGTCCGGCTTCCTCGGGCTCAACCTGCCCGAGCAGTACGGCGGTGGCGGGGCCGGCATGTACGAACTCGCTCTGGTCGTGCGAGGAGCTCAACGCCGCAGGGTGCGGGCTGTTGATGATGGTCGTGTCGCCTGCCATCAACGGCACGATCATCGCCCGCTACGGCTCGGACGAGCAGAAGCAGCGGTGGCTGCCGGGCATCGCCGACGGCACGATCACGATGGCCTTCGGCATCACCGAACCCGATGCCGGCTCGAACTCGCACCGCATCACGACGACGGCGCGGCGCGACGGTGGCGACTGGCTGCTCACCGGACGCAAGTACTACGTGTCCGGCGTCGACCACGCGCAGGCGATCCTCATCGTCGCGCGCACCGAGGACGCGAAGACGGGACGGCTCAAGCCGGCGCTGTTCGTGTTCCCGACCGACACCCCGGGCTTCGAGTACACGGCGATCGACATGGACGTCGTCATGCCCGACAAGCAGTTCATGCTCTACATGGACGACGTCCGGGTCCCCGCCGACGCGCTGGTCGGCGAGGAGGACGCGGCCCTCGCGCAGCTGTTCGCCGGCCTGAACCCCGAGCGGATCATGGCCTCGGCCGGCTCGGTCGGCATGGGTCGCTACGCCCTCGACAAGGCGGTGGCGTACGCGAATCAGCGCGAGGTGTGGGGCAAGCCGATCGGCACCCACCAGGGCCTCGCGCACCCGCTGGCCAAGTGCAAGGTCGAACTCGAGCTGAGCAAACTGATGATGCAGAAGGCTGCCTCGCTCTACGACAGCGGCGACGACATGGGCGCCGGCGAGGCCGCGAACATGGCGAAGTACGCGGCCGCCGAGGCCGGCATCGCCTGCGTCGACCAGGCCGTGCAGACGCACGGCGGCAACGGCCTCGCCCACGAGTACGGGCTGGGCAACCTGCTCATCGGTGCCCGCGTCGCGCGCATCGCCCCGGTGAGCCGCGAGATGATCCTCAACTTCGTCGCCCAGTTCAGCCTCGGCCTGCCGAAGAGCTACTGATGGCCGTCCACTACGCAGTCGACCGGGCGATCGCTACGATCACCCTCGACAACCCCGACAACCGCAACGCGTTGTCGAAGGAGCTCGTGACCGCCGTCGACGAGCACCTGTCGGCAGCAGCGGCGGACGCCGACGTGCGCGCGATCGTCATCACCCACACCGGACGGACGTTCTGCGCGGGCGCCGACCTCAAGGAGCAGGCAAGCGAGGGCGGCCCTGCCGAAGGTACGAAACGCATGCTCGGGCTGCTGCGTGCGATCGTCGAACTGGCCAAGCCGGTCATCGCACGCATCGACGGACACGTGCGGGCAGGCGGCATCGGCATCGCCGGCGCCTGCGACATTGTTATTGCCGGTCCGGCAACGACGTTTGCGTTCACCGAAGCCCGCCTCGGGCTTGCGCCGGCGATCATCTCGCTCACCACACGCAGTCGCATGACCGACCGCGCCGTGAGCCGCTACTGGCTCACCGGCGAGACGTTCGACGCGAGCACCGCCGCCGCCGTCGGCCTCATCACCGTCGCAAGCGATGACGTCGACCGCGAACTCGGCACGGTGTGCGACGCGCTACGAGCGTGTTCGCCGCAGGGTCTCGCCGAGACCAAACCACTCACCACCGCGACCACGTCGGCGAGCTTTGCCGACCAGGCGCAGACGATGCAGGCCCTGTCGCAACGGCTGTTCGAGTCCGAGGAAGCTCGCGAGGGCATCCTGTCGTTCCTCGAGAAGCGACCGCCGCGCTGGGTGCCCACATGACCACTGCAGCGACCCGCGAGCCGCAGCAGGACCGCAGCCGCGCGACCAGGGCGAAACTGCTCGAGGCGGCGATCACGTCACTCGCCGAGCTGGGCTACCACGCCAGTACGGTCTCGGTTGTCGCCGAACGCGCCGGAGTGTCACGCGGCGCGGCCCAGCACCACTTCCCCACTCGCGACGCGTTGTTCACCGCGGCGCTCGAGCACGTCACGCGAGTACGCGCCGAGGAACTGCGCCGCGAGCTCGACGATCTGACCGGCGGCCGTCCGACCACGTTCGACGTCGTCGACATGACTTTCTCGCTGTACACCGGCGCACTGTTCCGTGCCGCACTCGCGCTGTGGGTTGCCGCGGCGGCAGAACCAGCGCTGCGCGACCAGATCGTCCCGCTCGAGGCACGGATCGGTCGCGAGATCCACCAGGTCGTGGTGAACCTGCTCGATGTGGACGAGCGCGACTCCGGCGTGCGCGAGACGGTGCAGGCAACCCTCGACCTCGCTCGCGGACTGGGTCTGGCGAACTTGCTCACCGACGACTCGCGTCGACGCGCGCGCATCGCCACCCAATGGGCGCACACGCTCGATCTTGTCGTCGGACGTTAGTTGCACGACGTCGAGAACGAACTCGACGTCGACTGCGAGACGCAGTGCCCCAGCGTCGCAAACACCGTCAGGATCAGGATGAACCACACCACGATCAGGGCGATGCTGATGCACAACGCGACGATCCCGTGCTTGCGCACAGCGTCAGCATGCTTGCGGGCGCCGTCGAGGTTGCCGTAGTAGAGGTCGCGATCGATGTTGTTCCAATGCGTGACCAGCGAGTAGATCGCGGTCGGCCAGAAGAACAACCAGTTGACGATGAACCAGCCGGTCGGTTTCTGCACCGGATAGGGCTGCGGATAGCCCGGATACCCGTACGGCTGCGGCGGATACTGCGGCGGCGGCTGTCCGTACTGCTGCGGGTACGGCGGTTGGAACCCTTGCGCTCCGTATCCCGGCGGCGGGTAGGCGCCGGGCTGCGGCTGCTGCGGTTGCTGGTCCTTGGAGAAGTTCGGGCCCGTCATCTCTGCTCCCGGGACAGGATGCGGGCGAGCACGTCGTGGCCACCCTCTTCGGCACGATGACGAGAGTTTCGCGACGATTCGGCTCGATCGGCCGGCGGCGCAGCCGAGTCGAGTGCGAAGTCGGTGAACGGAGTTATGCGCGGCATCCCGGCGAACGGGTCGGAGCCGTCAGGCTGGGTCTGGTCGGGCTGCGACCCAGGCTCGTGGTGCACGGGCGGCGGTTGCACCGGCGAGGAGGTGGCTTGCGGCGGCGGGGCAGCCTTGACGGTCGTCACCGGCTCGGGAGCCGGTTCGCGAGCCTGCTCGACGACGGGCTCAACAGGCTCACCGACCGGCTTCGCGACGGTGTCGACGCGGTCGACGACGATTTCGGCCTCGTGGATCTCTTGGCGCGCGGCCAGCTGCACCCGTGGCGGCTCCGGCCTCGACGGCGGTCTCGCGCAGCTTGCGCAGTTCCGACTGCACGGCTTCCAGGTCGGAGCCGATCAGCCGCGTGGTCTCGATGCGTTCGAGGCGAAGCTGGCCGCCGACCTTCTCGACGAGATCGCTGCGCAGCGCGTTCACCTCGGCGCGCAGACTCGCGACCTCCTGGGCGAACCCGTCCTGGACCTCGCGACGCAGCATCAGCTGCAGTTCCTGCTGGAATTCGCGGCGGGCCGCGGCCACTGCCGAGCGCTCGATCTCGCCCAGCTGCCGTAGATCCAGCTCGCGCGAGGGCGGCGGGGTGGGCGCCTGCGGCGCAACGGGACGTGACTCGGGTGTCCGGGCCGGCAGGCGGGCGCCGAACATCGCGTAAGTACCGAGCAGCAGGCCCCAGAACGCGCTGATCGCACCGATCCGAACGTGCTTCGAGTCGTTACCCGTGACGATGAGCCAGACCCCGACGACACCGAGTCCGGCGGCGAGCAGAAACCCGCCACCACGCAGCAGCGCAGTACGACGGGATCGGGGCACCGGGACAGTTTAGTGGCTCGCCGCATGCGGCGAGCAGCCGTCGGTCAACCTCCGTTTGGACGGTCTCGGGGATCGCGGCGATCGCGGTTCGGGTCGATGCCCGCGCGCTCGAGCACAATTCCTGCCACGACCACCAGCAGCGCGGACGCAGTCAGGAAGGCGGCCACCCGGCCGTCAGAGGCCGCCGCGCGCACGGTCGCGGCGTCGGGCAGCACACGCACGAGCAGCGCAACGCCTACCCCGCAGACCGCGGCTCCGACTACGCAGGACGCCTTGCCGAGCGCGACACAGCGTGCGATCGCGATCGCGGTCATCGGTTTGGCGTACGCGTCATGCCGTACGGCCGCCCGAACGCGGCGAGCGATGACCAGCTCGACCAACCCCAATGCGGCAAGCGGAACGGGGACGAGGTAACCCAGCGGCGGTAGCGACGAGTACGAGGTGAGCAACAACACGTAGGCGGTCGCCCCGATGATCACGAACGGGACGATCAGATCGAGCGGGCCGGTACGGCGCATCTGCGGGCCGCTCAATTGAGGTCCAGCTCGGTGCGACGCACCTCGGTGCGGTCGAGCTTCTCGATCAACTGCGCGATCGGCTCGCCGTTCAGCTCGGCCACTGGATCGACGTCAAGCCACGGGACGAGCACGAACGCACGCTCGTGGGCACGCGGATGTGGCAGCGTCAGCTCCGCATCCTCGCTGCGCACGTCGTCGACGGCCACCACGTCCACGTCGAGCGTGCGCGGGCCCCACCGCACGTCACGGGTTCGTCCCGCGGCTTGTTCGGCCCGGTGCGCGCGCGAGAGCCAGTCATGCGGCGCGGCGTCCGGGTCGTCGACCAGCACGATCGCATTCAGATAGTCGTCCTGCGGGACGGGTCCCCACGGCGCTGTCTCGTACACCGGAGACACCGCAACGACCCACGGACGCAGCGAGTCGACCGCGCCCTGCAGGCGCGCGAGCCGGTCGCCGAGGTTCGACCCGATCGAGAGGACGACGCTCAACGATCCGCTCCCGGACCGCTCGTTCCGCTCGGGCCCGCGCGCGTCTCGTTCCGCTCCTTCGTCGCGGGTTGTGTTCGTGGCTCTTCGCGCGAGCGCTCATCGCGCGACCGCCTGATGCTCACCGCGACATCGGCGAACTGATGCTCGATCGGCGCCTGCGGCTTATGCACGGTCACGGTCGTTGCGGCGACCCGCGCATCGGCAAGGCACACGTCGGCAAGTCGTGCGGCGAGCGTCTCGATCAGGTTGACCGGTTCGCCGCCGATCACGTCGACGAGCGCGTTCGCGAGCACGCCGTAGTCGACGGTGTCGGCGACATCGTCGCTGCTCGCCGCGGGCGCGGTGTCGACCTCGAGCTCGACATCGACGACGAAGTCCTGACCATCGCGGCGTTCGAAGTCGAACACGCCGTGATTGCCCCGAACGGTCAGACCGCGCAGCGTGATGTGGTCAGCCACGTTGCACCGCTGCGATTGCGCGCGCCGCATCGACGGACGGACGAACGTCGTGCACGCGCACACCCCACACGCCCTGCAGCGCGCAGTAGGCGGTGAGCGCAGTGGTCGCGTCCTCACGATCCTCGACGGGACGGGGTTTGTCGTCAGGATCGGCGAGCAGCGCACCGAGGAACGACTTGCGCGACGACCCGATCAGCACCGGCAGACCGAGTTCCACGACCCGGGCGAGATGATGCAGCAACGCCCAGTTGTGCTGCGCGGTCTTGGCGAACCCGAGGCCGGGATCGATCACGATCGCGGCCTCGTCGACGCCCGCAGCCAGTGCGGCGTCGACGCGCTGGCGCAGCTCGTCGCACACGTCTGCGACTACGTCGTCGTAGTGCGCGAAGCTCTGCATGGTCGCCGAGTGCGCCCGCCAGTGCATGAGGATCCACGGGCATCCGGCCGCACGCACGATGTCGGCCATCGCGGGATCGCCGCGACCGCCGGAAACGTCGTTGACGACCGATGCCCCGGCCTCGAGGGCGGCGGCGGCGACGCCGGAGTGATAGGTGTCGATCGAGGTCGGCACGCCGGCTGCGTGCAGCTCGCGGAGCACGGGCAGCACGCGCCGGGTCTCCTCGTCGGCATCGATGCGTGCAGCTCCCGGACGGGTCGACTCACCGCCGACATCGACGAGATCCGCGCCGTCGCGATGCAGTTGCACGCCGTGCTCGACGGCGTCGTCGAGATCGGTCCACCGGCCGCCGTCCGAGAAGGAATCCGGTGTCACGTTGAGCACGCCCATCACGACGATGCGTTCCGGGTTGCGCGGCACATTCTGGGGCAGGCTCATGCGCCAGCCGATCAGATTCGTCCGATGATCAGGTTCAGCGCCTCGGCGCGGGTGCGCGGGTCGGTCTGCATGATGCCGCGCACTGCCGAGGTCACCGTCGTCGTGCCCGGCTTGCGCACACCGCGCATGGCCATGCACAGATGCTCGGCCTGGACGACGACGATCACACCCCGTGGCTGCAGCCGGGTCATCACGGCGTCCGCGACCTGCGAGGTGAGCCGTTCCTGCACCTGCGGCCGTCGCGCGTACAGGTCGACGACGCGAGCCAGCTTCGACAACCCGGTGATGCGTCCGTCCGTTCCCGGGATGTAGCCGACCGCGGCCGTGCCGTGCCACGGGACCAGATGGTGCTCGCACGTCGAGTACAGCGCGATGTCCTTGACGAGGACGAGCTCGTCGTGACCCTCGTCGAAGGTCGTCTCGAGCACCTCGTCCGGATCGACGAACAACCCCGACATCGTTTCGGCATAGGCCTTCGCGACTCGCCGCGGCGTCGACTTCAGGCCGTCGCGCTCGGGATCCTCGCCGATCGCGAGCAGCAGTTCACGAACCGCTGCCTCAGCACGATCGAGGTCGACGCCGTCGCTCGGGCTCACCCGCCGGTGCCCGGGCCGAAGGCCCCGGGCTGTTGCATCGGCGTTCCCGCGGGCTGGGGCGCGTTCGCTTCCGGAGTCATACCTGGTTGGGCATGCCGGCCGTTCGCACCGTTCTTCGTCAGCGAGGGGGGAATGTCGACAGGCGGGCGATCACTCGGCGTGCGCTTGCCGAACGAGCCGACCGTGTTGTGCGGCGGGCGCTTGTGCACAGCGCTGAGGATGCGTTGCAGGTCTTCCTTGCCGAGCGTCTCGTGCTCGATCAACTCCAGCACCATCGCGTCGAGCGCGTCGCGGTACTGCATGAGGATCTCCCACGCCTCGTCGTGCGCACGCTCGATGAGCTCACGCACCTCGGAGTCGATGTCGGAGGCGATCTCTTCGGAGTAGTCACGCTGGTGCCCGTAGTCGCGACCCATGAACGGCTCGGCGTCTCCGGTGCCGTACTTCACCGCACCGAGCTTGGGGCTCATGCCGTACTCGGTGATCATCGCGCGGGCGAGCTTGGTCGCCTTCTCGATGTCATCGGACGCGCCGGTCGTCGGCTCATGGAACACGAGCTCTTCCGCCGCGCGTCCGCCGAGGGCGTACACGAGCTGGTCGAGGATTTCGGCGCGCGTCTGCTGGTAGCGGTCTTCGAGCGGCAGGACGAGCGTGTGTCCGAGCGAGCGTCCGCGCGGCAGGATCGTCACCTTGTGCACCGGGTCGAGATTGGGCATCGCCCACGCGGTCAGCGCGTGGCCGGCCTCGTGATAGGCGGTGACCCGCTTCTCCTTGTCGCTCATCGCGCGCGTCTTGCGTTCCGGCCCGGCGATGACGCGGTCGATCGACTCTTCCAGCGCCTGGTTCGTGATCAACCGGCCGTTGTTGCGCGCGGTGAGCAGCGCGGCCTCGTTGATGACGTTCGCCAGGTCGGCGCCGGTGAAGCCAGGTGTACGGCGCGCGATGATGCTGAGGTCGACGTCGGCGGCGAACGGCTTGCCCTTCGCGTGCACCTTCAGCACGGCTTCGCGGCCGATGACATCGGGCGGGCCGACGGCGATCTGGCGGTCGAAGCGGCCGGGACGCAGCAACGCGGGGTCGAGGATGTCCGGACGGTTGGTCGCCGCGATCAGGATCACGCCGCCCTTCACGTCGAAGCCGTCCATCTCGACCAGCAGCTGGTTCAGCGTCTGCTCACGCTCGTCGTGACCGCCGCCGAGTCCGGCACCGCGGTGTCGGCCGACAGCGTCGATCTCGTCGACGAAGATGATCGCCGGCGCGTTCGACTTGGCCTGCTCGAACAGGTCGCGTACGCGGGACGCACCGACACCGACGAACATCTCGACGAAGTCGGAGCCCGAGATCGAGTAGAACGGGACGCCCGCCTCGCCGGCGACGGCGCGCGCGAGCAGGGTCTTACCGGTGCCGGGCGGGCCGTACAGCAGCACGCCCTTCGGGATCTTGGCGCCGATCGCCTGGAACTTTGCGGGATTGGCGAGGAACTCCTTGATCTCTTGCAGTTCCTCGATCGCCTCGTCAGCGCCGGCGACGTCGCTGAAGGTGGTCTTCGGAGTGTCCTTGCTGACGAGCTTGGCCTTCGACCGGCCGAAGCTCATCACCCGGTTGCCGCCACCCTGCACCTGGCTCATCACGAAGAACAGCACGCCGACTATGAGCAGGATCGGCAACAGGCTGATCAGGATCGACAGCCAGGCGTTCTCTTTGGTGATGGAGGTGCGCCAGTTGAGCGGCTGCCCGTTAGAACCCTTGGCTGCGTTGAGCGCGTTGACGATCGTCGTGTCGGCACCGGACGGGTACTGGGTGGTGATCTTGGTCGCACCGTCGACCTTGTTGTTGCCGGCCATGGTGATGTCGAGCGTCTGTTCCTTGTCGCCCACGACAACGCTCTGGACGTGACCGCCCTTGATCGCCTGCAACGCCTGCGACGTTGTCACCGCGTGGTAGTCGCTGCCGCTCGAGAGCAGCTGCGGCAGGATGAGGAAGGCGAACAGGATCACGGCGGCCCAGAGCCACCACGACCGCAGAATGCGTTTGCGATTCATATCGTCTTGACGAACGGCGCGGCGTCCGTGTTCCTCCTGCAGGGCGGGCTGTGTTCTACCCGACGGTACACGTTCAGTTTGCGTAAACCGCAGGCTTCAAACGCCCGATATAGGGCAGATCGCGGTACCGCTCGGCGTAGTCGAGGCCATAGCCGACCACGAACTCGTTGGGGATGTCGAATCCCACGTATTTGACGGGGACGTGCACTTTGACAGCGTCCGGCTTACGCAGCAGCGCCACGACCTCGATGGACGCCGGCTGGCGCGCAGCCAGGTTCTTGAGCAGCCACGACAGGGTCAGCCCCGAATCGATGATGTCCTCGACAATGAGCACGTGTTCGCCGGCCACGTCACGGTCGAGGTCCTTGAGGATGCGCACCACGCCGGAGCTGGTCGTGCCTGTGCCGTACGAGCTGACGGCCATGAACTCCATCGTCGACGGGCGTTGCAGCCCGCGCGCCAGGTCGGACATGAACATGACCGCGCCCTTGAGCACGCCCACGAGCAACGGTTCACGATCGCTGTAGTCGGCGTCGATACGCGCGGCTAGCTCAGTGGTCTTGGCCTGGATCTGCTCCGCCGAGACGACTACGTCGTCGATGTCGGCGTCGAGTGCGCTCAAAGGTCGTCTCCACGGGGGGTTGTTGCGTCGCAAACGAGTCTTCCAGACCGCCGGCGGACGCCGACACCGCCGGGTAGTGCGATGCGGCGTTGACCGCGCCAGTCAGTGATCAGCGCGTCGATGCGCTCGACGTGTTCAGCGCTCACCTCGGTTGCGCCGCCCGCGAGGGCCCAGGCCCGCAGCACCCGGGTGCGCACGGCGCGTGGCAGCTGTGCCAACGCCGCCACGTCCAACTCGCGATGATCTTGCAGTTTCCCGTCCCCTGGCGCGCAAAACTGCAAGATCATCGCGTCCGAGAGGGCGGTCAGCGCGCCGTCGTCGTCCTGCAACTGGGACGCGGTGCGTGCCAGCGCCTCGGCGACGCCGCCCTGCAGTACGTCCTCGAGCAGGGGCAGCACCTCGCGCCGCAGCCGCACTCGCTGCAAAGTGCGGTCGTCGTTGTGCGGGTCGTCCCAGTAGTCGAGGCCCACCGCGCGGCACGCCGCTTCGGTGGTCGAGCGGCGCACGCCCAGCAGCGGGCGCAGGTGGCGGCCCGAGCGCGCGCGCATGCCGGCGATCGATCGTGCGCCCGAGCCGCGTCCCAGACCAAGCAACACCGTCTCGGCCTGGTCGTCGAGCGTGTGCCCGAGCAGCACGTCCCGGCCGAGCGCGTCGGCGACCGCGTCGAGCGCGGCGTATCGGGCGCTGCGCGCTGCGGATTCGCGTCCACCGTCCGTCCCGACGCGTACCGCGACGATCTCGACCGGATCGAAGCCGAGCTCGTAGCCGATCGCCGCTACGCGCGCCGCCTGCTCGGCCGACCCGTCCTGCAGGCCATGATCGATCGTGACCAGCGCTGCTCGTCCCTGCGCCTCGAACGCGACCGCCGCGGCGAGAGCCAGCGAGTCGGCCCCACCCGAACATGCGACGACCACCGCGTCGGTCACGAACGGACGGACGGCGTGCCGCACTGCTGCGACTGCCGGATGCGGGCCGGCCACCTACGTCCCCACTGCTTTGCCCCGCCAATGTGACCAAATCCGGTCCGCCAGCGCGCATTCGCGGGGCAAAGCCGAACCACGGAGCGCCCTTTGCCCCGCCAATGCGACCAAATCCGGTCCGCCGGCGCACATTCGCGGGGCAAAGCGGAGCGTGCCCGACATCGGCTCAGGCGTGGACGCGCTTGATCCAGCTCAACGGTTCGCTGATCTCGGCCTTGGTCGGCAGCGTCTGCCGCGAGGTCCAGATCGCGTTGAAGCCGTCGAGCCCGACGCGGTCGATGACCGTGCGGACGAACGCCGACCCGTCGACGTACTGACGCGTCTTGGCCTCGAGCCCGAGCAGGCGGCGCAGCGCGCGGTCGAGTGCGTTGCCACCCTTGCGGCGGCGGGCGGCGAACCGCTTCTCGATCGCCTCTTGGGACGGGATCACCTTGGCCGGCACGGCGTTCATGACGTATTCGGCGTGCCCTTCGACCAACGACATGAACGCCGTGATGCGGTCGAGGACCAGGCGCTGCTCGGGGGTCGCGACGACGGCCATCAGGCCCTCGCCATCGCCCTGCCCGCGCACGACCTTGACCAACTCGCCGACGGCGCCGGACAGTCGCCGCCGCAGCGCCGCGGGATCGGTGTCGGTGGCGTCGGTGAGCGCGTCGACCTCGTCCTGCATGTGCTGGCGCAACCAGGGGACGGCGGTGAACTGCACGCGGTGGGTGACCTCGTGAAGGCACACCCACAGCCGGAAGTCACTCGGACTGACCTTGAGCTGGCGCTCGACGGCGACGATGTTCGGGGCCACCAGCAGCAGCTGCCCGCCGGTACGGTCGAAGAACTCGAACTGGCCCAGCACCTTTCCCGACAGGAAGCCGAGCACCAGGCCGAGCTGGACCCCGGTCAGCCGCCCGCCGATGCCCTCGGCGACGCGTCCGACCGGGTTGTCTGCGGCGAGCTTGTCGACCAGCGGCGTCAGGACGGCCCGCATCCCGCTGGTGTTCGCGTCGATCCACGCGGGCCGGTCGATGACCCGGGTGACGGCGGTGACCTTCGGCTCGTCGAGGCCGGTCAGCTCGGCAACGTGGCCCGCCGCCCGCGAGGTGGCTTGGTAGAGCTCGCCGACCGTCTCGTCCGCCTCGGTGCGGGTCGCACTGGGAGAGGGCGGGCTGAACCGCTTGGCTGCTCTGGCAGCCACGTCCCAGTCGATGAGGGCACCCACGTCGTCGACCCTACCGGCCCGTCCTGTGCACTCTCAGGCGCAACCGCACCGGCTCAGCGCGCCGGCGAGTTGGTCGAGGGCCGCTTCGGCGCCGAAGGTGCCGACGGCACGGTCGGCGTCGAAGGAGAACAGCAGCAGCCTGCCGGACTTGTCACGCACCATCCCGGCCAGCGACGACACGGTCGACAGGGTGCCGGTCTTGGCCCGCAGGCGGCCGGCCGCGAACCGTTCGGCGCCGGCGGTGTAGCGCGCCTGCAAGGTGCCGCTCCACCCCGCGACGGGCAGCATCGACGCGATCAGGCGCAGTTGTGCAGCGGCCGGCGGCCCGTAGCCGGCGATCAGCCGCAGCACCGATACCAGCGCGGCCGGCGACACGCGATCACCGGAGGACAACCCGCTGCCGTCGTACATGCCGGCCCCGACGTGGGCACCGAGCCGGTCGAGCACCGTGCGGATCGCGGCGACGGCGCCGTTGAACGACGCCGGTTCGTGTTGGGCCAGCGCGACCTGCCGGGCCAGGACTTCGGCGATCACGTTGTCGGAGGTCTGCAGCATTTCGTCGATCAGCTGCGCGAGCGGCGCGGACTGCACGCTCGCGACGCGCTTTGCGCCGGCGGGGGCCTTGCCCGCCGTCACCGGCAGGTTCGGGTTGCCGAGCAGCCTGGCCATCGCAAGCCCGGCGTCGAGGTCGGGCTTGGTGCTGCGGGCATAGCCAGGTGCGGCGATCACCGCCGCGTCGCTCATGATCGCGGTGATGGGTGCCGCGTACTCGGTGCCGATATCGGTCGCGTCCCAGTGCGGCGAGACGGACGGGCCGCTGAACAGGGATCCGTCCACGATGATCTTGCGGACGGTGATGTGCTTGGCGTGCAACTGCTGGACGAGGGACGAGATCCGCGCGGCGCCGAGGTAGGTGGTCGGTTTGCCCGGTGCCGCGGCCGCCAGGGTCGGGTCACCGCCGCCGACGAGCACGATCGTGCCGTTGCCCGCGTCGTCGACGGTCGTGGTGAACCGGTCACTCGGTTTGTGCACCGCCAGGATCGCCGCCGCGGTGAGCAGCTTCGCAGTCGACGCCGGGGCCGCGGTCGTGGTGCCCGAGTCGTTGAACAGCACCGTGCCGGTCTGTGCGTCGATCACGCGCGCAAGCAACCGTCCGCCGAGTCCGGGCGCGTGGGCGAGACTCGTGATTGCGCGGCGCACCCCGGCCGCAGTCGGTGCCGGGCCGCCCGCCGTGGTCGCCGGCGGGCCCGGCGTGGCCGTCAGCGCCCCGATCGCTGCGGGCAGCGACGGCCTGGGCGGAGCCGGCTTCGCTCGGGCGTGTTTGATGCCGCGCGCGATGCCGAAGCCGAGCGCAAACGCGGCCACGAGGACGATGACCGTGATGGCGCAGACCACGGCCAGGCGCCGACCGTGCCGAGGCGTTCCCACGATGCGTCAGACTATGTCCGTCCCGACCCGCCGTAGAGGAGCCCCACCGTGGAGTTCGACGTCCTGATCGAGATCCCGCGCGGTAGCCGCAACAAGTACGAGGTCGATCACGAGTCCGGGCGCATGCGGCTCGACCGGACGCTGTTCACGTCCACCCAGTACCCCGCCGACTACGGGTACATCGAGGACACCCTCGGCGACGACGACGACCCGCTCGACGCGATGATCGTGATCCACGGCGATCCGCTGTTCCCGGGCGTGCTCGTGCGATGCCGCGCCATCGGCATGTTCAAGATGACCGACGAGAAGGGCGGCGACGACAAGTTGTTGTGCGTGCCCGTGTCCGACCCGCGGCTCGAGCACCTGCGCGACATCCACCACGTACCGGAGTTCGACCGGCTCGAGATCCAGCACTTCTTCGAGGTCTACAAGGATCTTGAGCCCGGCAAGTCGGTCGAGGGCGCCGAGTGGGTCGGCCGCGTCGAGGCCGAGAAAGAGATCGAGCGCTCGCGCCAGCGGTTCCTCGACGCCGGCGGCTACTCAGCCGGCCACTCCGACCACTAACGGATCGTCACCGTCGCTGCGCCGTTCTTGGGGACGATGCGCAGGCGGAGCCGCCCGCCCGGTCCGGCGGTCGCCGTCTGCGGCCCGCTGCCGCCGGCGACGTGGACGTGGTGGACCGATCCCGGCCGGTAGAAGTGGGGCGTCGTCACGCGGGCCGACGTAGCGCCCGTGCGCAGCACGAAGCGGGACCGGCCGGCCTGCCCGAGCGAGCTCCACGCCTGCTTCGCGGATCGCTGGTTGGCCACCGTCCAACCCCACTGCGTCCAGTCCTTCGCCGTCGCACGGTAGAAGATCACGGCCGGCCAGCGCCGATGCTCGGCGAAGACCTTCGCCAGTCGCGGCAGGTACTGCCTGAGATCGCGCGTCCAGTACGGCCAAGAGTGCGTGCCGGGGCCGTAGTTGTCGAAGTAGTACCGGACGTGGATCTTGTCGGCGGCCTGGGTGAAGAAGACCGTCGACTGGTGCACGATCGCTTCGAACGCCGCCGCCTGTCCCGTCCCAGAGCCGGGCTTGTCGAGCGGGCCGGGCTGGCCGTTGCCGCTCCACAGTTCGATGTCGAGCGGACGCATGTTGCGCACAAGCGTCGCCGGGTTGTGACCCTTCCAGTTGATCTCATGGTCGGCGTGCGAGCCGAAGAACGCGTTCGGTTCGACGCCGTCGAGGCCGACCGCGGTCGCGGTGATCACCGACGTTGCCGCTGACTCGGCCGCCGGGTTCGACGCGATGTCCGGCGCGCCGGAGAACGCTGCGACCGCCACGAACTTGTCCGGGTGCCGCGCCGCATAGCTCGTCGAACCGAAACCTCCCTGCGACAGCCCGGCGATCGCCCGTCCCATGCGGGTGCGGACGGTGCGCAGGTTGGCGTCGATGAACGGGATCAGCTGCCGGATGTGGAACGTCTCCCAGTTCGCCCGTCCGAGCTTGGTGTGCTGGTCGACCCAGTTGGTGAACCAGCTGCCGCCGTTGCTGTGATAGCCGGCGTCGGCCATCACGGTGATCAGCTGGTACGGACGCGTGGTCGCAGCGGCGTGACCCATCGACAGCCAGTCGTTGGCCCCGCCGCTGGTGCCGTGGAACAGGTACAGCACCGGGTACCGCCGTGTCGTCAAGGGGTAACCGACAGGAAGCAGCACGTTGACGCGGACAGGCTGCTGCAACTGACGGGTCTTCACGACCAGACGCCACAGCCGCGGTGACGGATGCCGCACGCTCACGATCGACAGACCGGCGTACGAACGGAACCGGGTCGTCGGTGCGGCGGCCGACATCGCGGTGGCCGACGTCACGGCGGCCGACGTCACGGTGGCGCTCACGAGCGTCGCGAACACCAGCACCGACACGACCAGAGCGGCTCGCAGCTTCCTCACGCGACAGATCATTCCCCGACTGCGTCGATCCGCACCGGCCGATAGGAGAAGAAATGACCCGTGCCCGGACGCGTGCAGGTCAGGCCGTCGGCCGCGACGCGGCGCACCTGCACGAGCACCTCGAGCTGGCCGTGCGGGCCGTCCAGGCGGACGTTCGCGTGCCCGTCGACGACGGGTGTCGCAGTGAGCACACGCAGGTCGGCCGCCTTGCGGATGCCGAGGTGTTCATAACCGAACGCGAGCGCGGCCTGTGCCACCGGGACGAGTCCGATCCGTCCGCGCACCAAGGCCCCCACGACCTCGCCGGCCTCGGCTGCAGCGACGAACTCCGGTGCGGCGAACGGAAGCACCCGTCCGTACATGAGACCGCTCGGCAGCATCAGGACGTTGGCAGCGAACCGCTCGCCGCCGACGTGGCTGCACTCCCACACCCGTCCCGGACGGAGGTCGGCGAGCGCGGCGGCGACCGGACGGCCGCGCAGCGCGCAGCAGGTGTCGTGCTTGCTGTGCGCGCACACGAGGTACACCGGGGCGTCGTCGGGCCGACCCGCCGAGTCGTCGAGCGGCAGCTCGAGCAACGCACGGTCTTCGTGGTACTCGCCGTGCCGCACCGTCAGATGTCCATCGCGGGTATCGGCGAGATACCAGCTCCGCACGGTCCCCGCGGGAGTACGTCCCGGACGCCGGATCGCGAGCACGCGGACGCCCTCGCTCGCGGCGCGCGCCTCCAACGCGGCCGCGATCGCAGGGTCGAAGCGCGACTCGCGCAGTCCGTCGCGGCCCCACGGGCCGGGCTGTTCGACCAACAGCACCCGCGCGGCGGGGAACGCGGTGCCGAGCATCGGGTCGCCACGCAACTGCGCGTGCAGCGCGCACCGGTTCGCCGACTCGCGGGGCTGCGGACCGCGGTGGGCACCGCGATCAGCCAGGGACGATCACACCCTCGCGCAGCAGCCGACGCGCCACGACCAGTTGGTCTTCGCGGTCGAGACCGGTCAGGTCGCCGGGTGTGAACACCTCGCCCGACAGGACGGTTTTCAGCGCATCGGCTGTCTCGATCGGCAGGCTCACCCGTCGGTCGAGCAGAGCGAGCGTGACGTTCTCGGCGTCGGTCGTCAGCCGTACCCGAAGCGCCCTGCGCAACCGCAGTCGCGAGCTGTGGTCGATCGTCTCGGCGGCTGCGAGCTGCGCGAGCGGCGCGACCGGTTCGGGACGGGTCTGCTGGCGCAGCCGGTCGCCGATGCCGGACGCGACCTCGTCCGCGCCCACCGCATCGAGGTGCGCGTGCAACGCGGCAACAGTGGCGTCGAGCTCGGCGGCGAGCACGGCCGGATCGTCGAGATCGACCCCCATCGGCAACGATGTGCGCAGTTTCGGGTCACGCTCGGCGAGATCGAGCAGCCGCTGCACGAGCGTGTATCGGGTGAGCGGGTGAACGCCCACCGTCAGGTGGATCGACGTCTCGCCGAGCGCGTCGGCGGCGTGGATCGTCCCGCGTGGCAGATACAGCGCGTCCCCCGGTTCGAGCACGACGTCGAGCAGCGGCTCGGCCTCGGCCCGCGAGGCGACCGCAGCGCGCGACTTCTCCCAGTTCTGGTTGTCCAACGGCGCAGGCACGACCGGCTCGTGCAGCTGCCAGCGCTTGCGTCCGGACACCTGCAGCACGAACACGTCGTGGACGTCGTAGTGCGGCGCGAAGCCGCGGTTCTGCGGCGGGGTGATGTAGGCGTTGATCTGGACGGGGTGGCCGAGCTCGTCGGCCAGCTGCGACCCGAATCGCACCAGCGGCGGCCACGTGCGGTGCAATCCCTGCAGGACGAGGGTTGCTCCGTCGGCCAGTTGCGCCAGCACCCGGTCATCGGCGGCCTGGTCGGTGATCCCGGCGCCTGCTCCCCCACCGCGGGTGAATTGTTTCGCCGGCAGGACGGTGCCGTCCTTGGCCATGCGCAGGAACGGCGTGCGCAGGCCGCGTTCGGAGACCAACTCGTCGACAGCGTCCGGGGCGAACAGATCGCCGAACGAGCCGGCCAGTTCGGCGGCGCGGGTCAGCAGCGGCGCACGTCCCCAGATCTGCTCGGCGAACCGGTCCGACGACAAGACGGTGCAGCGCCGAAGCGCTGCACCGTCGTCGTCGTGCGTCGTGCTCATTCAGGCAGAACCGTCAGCTCCGCCGTCGCCGCCACTGCCGGCGTGGCCGTCCGCGGCGCCGTCACCTGCACTGCCGTCGGCGCCACCGTCACCACCCGGCGAGTCGGCGTTGCCGTCTGCGCTGGCGTCGGCGCCACCGTCGGCGCCGCTGTCCTTGTCGGCCTCGGCGTCAGCGCCGCCGTCGGCGCCGCTGTCCTCGTCGAACGTGCCCGATGTCATGTCGTCGTCGTCCATGTCCGTGCTCTCCTTCACCCCCGACGGCCCGGTCCGGCCGTTCGGTTGGCTCCTACCCTGCGGTTACAACCCGGTAACGCGCTCGCCGACGTGCAGGGCGACGATCCCCCCGGTGAGATTGCGGTAGCGCACCTCGTGCCAACCGTTGGCCGCGATCATCCGAGCGAGCTCGTCCTGCGGCGGCCAGGCCCGGATCGAATCGGCGAGATAGACGTAGGCCTCGGCGTTGGACGCCACGCGGCGCGCGATCCATGGCAGCATGCGCATCAGATAGTTCAGGTACACGAATCGGAACGGTGCGAACGTAGGCCGGCTGAATTCGCACACCACGAGTTTCCCGCCCGGACGCACGACCCGCGCCAGCTCGCGCAAGGCCTGCTCGGGGTCGGCGACGTTGCGCAGCCCGAACGAGATGGTCACCGCGTCGAAGACCCCGCCGGCGAACGGCAGGTGCATCGCATCGCCGGCGACGAACCGGACGGTGCGGCGCCGGCGCGAGGCCCGTCCGGCGCGCAGCATGCCGAGCGAGAAGTCGCACGCGACAGCCGAGGCGCCACTGCGCAACATCTCGGCGGTCGACACTCCGGTGCCTGCCGCGAGGTCGAGCACGAGGTGACCCCGGTCGAGTTCGAGGCACTGCCGGGTGCGCTTGCGCCAGTGGCGATCGAGGCCGCCGGACAGCACGGTGTTGGTGAGGTCGTAGCGGCGGGCGACACCGTCGAACATCGCGGCGACCTCGCGCGGAGCCTTGTCGAGAGTCGCCTTCACCACGCAGCCATTGTGTCAGCCGTTGGTAGGGGCCGGCTCGCGTGTCGTGGACGCGGCGGTGTTGCGCGCGAGGCGGATCGCGCCCGCGATCACGACCGCGAGGCACAGGGCGTAGCCGACCGCGTGCCCGGTCGACAGCGGGATGTGCTCTCGCAGCAGCAAGGCGCCGATCAGCACGGCGACGAACGGGTCCATGGCCGAGTTCGCCGGCAGCGTCGCGGCGAGTTGCCCGACCTGGAAGGACACCTGGGTCAGCACGATTCCGGAGATACCGAGCAGCACGATGCCGATCAACGGGATGACGCCGCGCCCGCTCGTCACGAGCCCGGCGTAACCACGGTGCACGACCACGTCCGAGAGACCGTCCACGAACACACCGAGCGTGCCGAAGAACATGCCGGCGACCGCGCCGTAGACCGCGCCACGCACAACCGGGCGGCGTGACCGCACCGACAATGCGATCACCGAGCCGACCGCGAGCACGATCAGGACCGTGAGCGCGAAATATCTGGCCTTGGGCGCGTGCCCGTCGCCGGGCCGGCCGATGAGGACGAGGAAGCCGCTGAGCCCGGCGACGATCGCGAGGCTGCTGAGGTAGTCGATCACCGTTGGGCGGGGGCCGCCGAGCAGCCAGCCGACAATCAGGGCGACCGGCAACATCAAGACGACAAGGGGCTGGATCACCACCACCGGTCCCGCTGCGAGCGCGGCAGCGTTGAGCAGGAAACCCAGGAAGTCGCCGAGCACGGCGGCAACCCAGACCGGGTCGCGGAACAGCCGCAGCAGGCCGCGCGCGTCCTCCTGCCCCTCGTTGTGCGAGGCGCGGTGCTGCACGACGATCGTGCTGCCGTAGACGAGCGAGGACGCCACCCCGAGGGGGACGGCGACCGCGAGTGACATTCGGCGAGACTAACCGGCCGCCGTGCTCAGGCCGCAGCGCCGCACAGGACGACCATCGCGGCGGTCCACCCGACGAGCAGCACGATCATGAGGATCGACCCCACGATCACGCGCCGCTCGACGTGCCCGATCCAGTTTCCGCTCGGGTCGCGGGCGAGGTCATACGGGAACGAACTCACGCACAGAGCGCGTGCCGGCTTGCGCTTGTCGGCGAGGATCACGCCGTTGTCGTAGGCCAGCCCGTGCAGGGTCAGCACGTTGCTCGTCCCCGCGAGTTCATAGGTGATCTTCGTGGTCGTGCCGGGGCCGCTGTACCAGTGCCGTTCGACCTGCCAGCCGTGCGCCTGGGCGAGCCGGACGTTCTGGTAGGTGACGCCGCTGTAGTAGGTGCCGACCGACGCTGTGTCGGCGTTGGTGACGGTGGCCGGCTCGCCCCACTTCAACAGCGCGAGGCGCGTGCTCTCCCCGCGCAGGCGCCAGACGAGGACGGCGACGAACGTGACCACAGCAGTGATCGCGCCGGCTATCGGGAAGACGATCCAGAGCGCAATCGGAGCGATGGCCACCATGAACAAGGTCCACGCGACCCACCAGCTCCAGGGCAGCGCCATCGCTGTGAACGCGAACGGGACCGAACGCGGGGCCGGCGCGAGCGAGGTGTCGACAACGGGTGGCGCGGGCTTGCGCAGCCATGCTCGTTCGGGCACGGCCGAAAGTTGAGTCGGGGCGTGGTTCTGAGGCGCGCCGGACTGCGCCTCGGCAAGCTCGGCCTGCAGCGCCTGGACCTTCGCATCGGCGAGCTCGCGCTGTAGCCGGATCACCCGTTGGTCGGGCGTTTCCTCTCCCACGAAGGCGGAATGTAGTCCGCTCAGCTCGCCGTGACCACGGGCAAAAGGGGCAGAGCTGTCGAGCTGAAGTGCGAGTGCACGCGGGCGTCGACCGGGTCGTCTGCGGGGTCGCGGTGCACGGCGAGGTGGCGGTAGAGGGTGTCGCGCTGCGCGGGGATACGTCCCGCGCCGCGGATGAGCTCGATCAACTCCGTGCGGTTGCTGCGGTGCCGGGCCCCTGCCGAAGACACGACGTTCTCTTCGAGCATCACCGAGCCGAGGTCGTCGGCACCGAAGTGCAGGGTCAGCTGGCCGATGTCCTTACCGGTCGTCAGCCACGAGCCCTGCAGGTGATTGATGTTGTCGAAGAACAACCGTGCGACGGCAACCATGCGCAGGTACTCGAGGCTCGTCGCCTGCGTGCGTCCCTTGAGATGGTTGTTCTCGGGCTGGTACGTCCACGGGATGAAGCTGCGGAACCCGCCGGTGCGATCCTGCACGTCGCGGATCATGCGCAGGTGCTCGATGCGCTCGGCGTTGGTCTCGCCCGTCCCCATCATGAAGGTGGCGGTCGATTCGAGGCCCTCCTCGTGCGCGGTCTCCATCACCTGCAGCCAGATCTCGCCCTTCTCCTTGAGCGGGGCGATGGCGGTGCGGGGCCGCTCGACGAGGATCTCGGCGCCGGCGCCGGCGAACGAGTCGAGACCGGCCGTCTTGAGACGCCGGACGACGTCGCGGTGGTCGATGCCGGACGTGCGGCCGATGTGTACGACCTCGGACGCGCCCAGGCTGTGCAGCACAAGCTGCGGGTAGTCGCGCTTGATCGCGCTGAAGGTCTGCTCGTACCACTCGATGCCGAGCTCGGGCGAGTGTCCGCCCTGCAGCATGATCTGGGTGGCGCCGAGGTCGACCGCCTCGCCGCAGCGCCGCAGCAGCTCGTCCAGGCTGTGCGTCCAGCCCTCGGCATGGTTCGGAGCGCGGTAGAACGCGCAGAACTTGCACGCGGTCACGCAGACGTTGGTGTAGTTGATGTTGCGGTCGATGATGTAGGTCGCGATGTTGTCGGGATAGCGCGTACGGCGCACCGCGTCGGCCGCCCGGCCCAGCGCGTGCAACGGCGCCTCGGTGTAGAGCGCGAGCGCTTCCTCGGGCGTGATGCGTCCACCGGCTGCCGCGCGATCCAGTACGTCCTGCACGGACCGAGCCTACTTGCGGCGCCGTCGCGTAGGTCCCACGGCCTTTCCCCGCCGGCGGCGGGACGCAACATTCGGGACGGGCCAGCGCATCATTCCCCGTGGAGGGCGAATGCAGCTCGACGAGGTGATCGCCGACCTGATGCGCGCATCGGGAGATCGGCTGCTTCGCCTTGCCTACCAGCTGTGCCACGACCGGGCCGGAGCGGAGGATCTCGTGCAGGAGGCGTTGACCCGCGTGTACGGGAGTTGGTTACGTCGCGCTCCGTCGATCGACAACCGCGAGGCGTACGTGCGCCGCGCGATCCTCAACGAGTACCTGCGCCGGCGCCGACTCCGTTCTGCATCCGAGCTCGTGACCGACGACGTGCCGGACGTTGGTACCGAAGCCGTCGACGTCGCCGCGCGTGAAGACCTGTGGCGAGCCCTCGGGACGTTGCCGCCGCGGCAACGAGCCGTGCTGGTGCTGCGCTACTACGAGGACCTGCCCGACCGTGAGATTGCCGTCCTGATCGGCGCGAAAGAACCGACCGTGCGCAGCCTCGCCTCGCGCGCCCTCGCTGCTTTGCGCACGTCACGTCTCGCCGAGGAGCCGTCGTGATCGAGGATGAGCTGCGCGCCCTCATGACCGCACACGACGAGGACGCGCCGAGCGCGGACGGGTTCACGCCGGCGGTGCGCCGCGATCGGCGCCTGCCGAGCGTTGCGGCTGCCGTGGTCGTGATCGCGTTGGTCGTCGGTGGCGTCGCTGGCTGCGGTCCGGCACGGCGCAACCTGAGACCGCAAGCCGACCGTCGGGGCTCAAATCGTCGCCGGTGACAACTGGCTCCCCTGCCACTTGCCCTGATACGTCGCGCGACGACGGGAATTGGGTGCCCAATTCTGCCCATGCACCGCGCAACGCACTGGTCCCGCGCACGCCACCGGACTCTGTGATCGTGTGTGCCTATCTGGGGTCACCGGGCGCCGGCGCCTTGACGGGGCAAACCGAGCTGCATGGCGACCTGCGCTCGATTTCCGACGCGTTGCATTCGGTGCCGCGCGATCTCGGCCGTGACTACCTCTGTGACCTCGGTGCGCTCCGGACCGACTTCGACAACTACCTGATCCGCCTCAACTACGCCGGTGCAGTCGTGTGGGTCGCAGCGCCTGGCAACCATTGCGCGACGTCGAACAACGGACACTTCGTCGGCGCGACGAACCTGCGGGCTGCCGCGGCGCAGGCGTTTCACCAGGGCGTGTGGAGTACCGACCCCTCATTGCAGAAACTGTGCGCGGTCGCGCCGGACATACACGCGTCACGAACTCTGCCACTGCGTCCGACGGGCCTGACGCTATGTGTCATCGGGAACGCAACGACCGTCTATCGCTTCACGAAGGCTCAACTCGACCAGGCCGATCTCGGCATCGCCGGGCGGTACAACGGGTACCTTGCTCGCGCGCCGCACGACGCCGTCTGCGCCACGTTCGACACCGCGAGACAGCGAATCGTCGCGCGGCTGACCTACCGCCATAAGCATGAAGCGGTCTTGGTCGGTACACCGTCGTGCATTGCCGCGGACGGTGGTGTGGCCCTGACGGGCAAATTCGCCGCGCGGGTCTTCGCGCTGTTGTACTCCGCCCCGTCGTACCTCCCTTAAGCCTGTGTTGCAGCCCCGTCTGACCAAAAATAGAGCCGAAATCTGGTCGGACGGGGCTGCAACACAAGCTTGAGGGACGTGAGGTCAGCCGCGCTCGAGCGTGAGCAACGCGGGACGTACGGACTCGAGCACGTCGTGCGCGCTGGGCGGTCCGTCGGTGGCGGCGAGTTGGCCCGCGACGCCGTGCAGGTACGCACCACACGCCGCGGCGAGCGGCGCGTCGAGGCCGGACGCGAGCAGCGAGCCGATCAACCCGCTCAGCACGTCGCCGCTGCCGGCCGTCCCGAGCCACGGCGTGCCGGTCGGGTTCACGTAGGCACGACCGTCCGGTTGCGCGACGACGGTCGCGTTGCCCTTGAGCAGCATGGTGACGCCGAGGTCTGCTGCGGCGCGACGAGCGGCACCCAACCGATCGTCACCCACTGGTCCGGCGACGCGCTCGAATTCGCGATCGTGCGGCGTCAACACAGTCGGCGCCGACCGCTGCAACAACTCGCGGTGCGACGCGAGCACAGTCAGCCCGTCCGCATCGACGATCACCGGCACGTCGGTCGACAAGACGTCACGCAGCAACGCGAGTGCGTCGTCGTCGGTACCCATGCCCGGCCCGACGACCCACGCCTGCACGCGCAGTTCGGACGGGCGCTGTCCCGCTTGCACGACAACCTCGGGGAACCGTGCGCGAATGCCGTCGGGAACCGCGCCGGCATAACGCACCATGCCCGAACCGCCATGCAGCGCAGCACCTGTGCACAGCACGCCGGCGCCTTCGTACTGCGGTGAACCGGCGACCACGCCGATGACTCCGCGCGTGTACTTGTCGTCGGTCGCACCGGGCACGTGCAATGCCCCACGCACGTCGTCGGCTTCGAGCACCTGTGCGGACGCCGACGGCAGGTCGAGGCCGATGTCGACCAGCCGCACCTGGCCGCACAGTTCCGCGCCCGCGCCGACGACAAGTCCTGTCTTCAGCGCGCCGAACGTCACGGTCACGTCGGCGCGCACAGCCGCACCGGACACAACCCCGGTGTCCGCGTCCACCCCGCTCGGCAGATCGACGGCCACGACGAGCGAGTCGTGCGCCGCATCGGCAAGGGCCGCCGCCTCGGGACGCAAGCCGCCCGAGCCGCCGATGCCGAGCATCCCGTCGACGACGAGATCTGCGGGCACGCGTAGGGGCTCAGCAGACGCAATGCGTCCACCCGCGCGACGCAGCGCGGCCAGCCCACCGGCATGCGACCGCGACGGCGCGAGCAGCAGCGCGTCGACCTGCGCGCCGCGCGCTGCCAGCTGCGCTCCTGCGTACAGCGCGTCCCCGCCGTTGTTCCCGGCGCCGACGAGCAGCGCGATGCGCGCTCCGTAGACCGAGCCGAGCAGCTGCGCGCACTGCGTCGCGAGCCCGGTCGCCGCGCGCTGCATCAACGCTCCCTCGGGCAACCTCGCCATCAGCGACTCTTCGGCCGCGCGCACCTGGTCGACGGTGTAGATGCCGTGCATGTCCCTAGTCTGCCGACTCGGCGATCACGGTTGCCGCGGCGATGCCGCCGTCGTGCGACAGCGACACGTGCCAGCGCGTGACACCCAACGACGCAGCGCGCTCGGCAACCGTGCCTCGCACAATCAGCGACGGGCGTCCGGCATCGTCGTTGCACACCTCGGCGTCGGTCCAATGCATGCCGCCGCCGGCACCGAGCGACTTCGCCAAAGCTTCCTTCGCCGCGAAGCGGGCAGCCAGCGATTCGGCGGTGCGCGGTTCGCCGTGGCCGGTCTGCAGTTCGGCCGCGGTGAACAGCCGTTCCGCGAGCGCCGGCGAGCGCTGCAACGCTTCGGCGAAACGCGCGACCGGGACGACGTCGATCCCGACGCCAATGATCATGTCAGTGCGTCGACGTCGGCGTGCTGCCGTCAGCAGGCGCGTAGTCGGACAGGTGACCGGGGAACGCCGACACCTTCGGGTTCAGATACGCCGCCGCGTTGTTGACCGCGGTGGCCACCTCGCCGAACCCGGTCGCGATCAGCTTGACCTTGCCGTCGTAGTCGACGATGTCGCCGGCGGCATAGATGCCGGGAACGGTCGTGCGTCCCATCGAGTCGACGACGATCTGCCGCTTGCGGATGTCGATGCCCCACTCCATCAACGGACCGAGGTTCGCCGTGAAACCGAGTGCTGCCACCAGCCGCGAACACGAAATCGTGTGGGTCACGCCGAGCACGTCGACGTCGACCTCGGTCACGTCCGGATCGCCACGCACCGCACCGATCTGCGCGTCGGTGAGGATGTTCACCGAGGACGCCTTGAGCAGTTCGACCGAGTGCGGGTGCGCGCGGAACTCGGCGCGACGGTGCACGATCGTCACCGACTTCGCAATCGGTTCGAGCATCAGCGCCCAGTCCAGTGCCGAGTCGCCACCGCCGACGACAACGACGTCCTCGCCGGTGTACTTCGCCGGATCGGGGACGAAGTGCGCGAGGCCGCGCCCGAGGTAGTCGCCGCCCGCAGGTAGCGGACGGGGCGAGAACGTGCCGATGCCGCCGGTGATCACGATTGCGCGGCACTCGATGCGCAGCCCCGCGGACGTCGTCACCGCGAACGCTCCCTCGCCGCGTTCCAGTTCGAGCGCCTGGTGCCCCAGCAGGTACTGGGGGTTGTGCGGCGCAGCCTGCTTGACCAACTCCTCGACCAGATCGCGGCCCTTGATCGCGGGAAACCCGGCGACGTCGAAGATCGCTTTCTCCGGATACATCGCGGTGATCTGCCCGCCGGGCTCTTCGAGCGAGTCGAGCACGGCTGTCGAGAGCGTGCGCACCCCGGCGTAGTAGGCGCCGAACAGGCCCACCGGCCCGGCGCCGACGATGAGCAGGTCGACGGAGGTCGTCGTGGTGGTCGCTGTTGTGGTCGTAGTCACGCTCACATCGGTGACCTTATGCCAACGTCCCTATTCGACCGTGACCGACTTCGCGAGGTTTCGCGGCTTGTCGATGTCATTGCCGCGCGCGAGCGCGATCTCGGCCGAGAGGATCTGCAGCGGGACGACGGCGACGAACGGCTCGTGCAGGGTCGGCACCGCCGGAACCTCGATGAGATGCGCTGCGTACTTGCCCGCTGCCGTGTCGCCCTCTTCGGCGATCACGATCGTGCGCGCGCCGCGGGCCTTGATCTCGGCGATGTTGCTGAGCATCTTCTGGTGCAGCAGCGCACGTCCGGTCGGCGACGGCATCACGACGATGACCGGCAGATTGTCCTCGATCAGTGCGATCGGGCCGTGCTTGAGCTCGCCTGCCGGGAACCCCTCCGCGTGCATGTAGGCGAGTTCCTTCAGCTTCAACGCACCTTCCAGCGCGACGGGATACCCGACATGCCTGCCGAGGAACAACACCGCCTTGGAGTGCGCGATCTCGCGGGCGAGCTCGGTGACCTGCGGCATGGTCTGCAAAGCCGTGGCGATCGCGGCCGGCACCTCGGTCAGCGCGTTGTACTCGCGCACGATCTCGTCGCCGAACTTCGTGCCACGCGCCTGCGCCAACGCGAGTCCGACCAGCTCGACCGCTGCGACCTGCGCCATGAAGGTCTTCGTCGCCGCCACACCGATCTCGGGGCCGGCGTGTGTGTAGAGCACGGCGTCGGACTCGCGCGGGATCTGCGCGCCGTTCGTGTTGCAGATCGCCAGGACGCGCGCACGCTGTGCACGGGCGTGCCGCACTGCTTCGAGCGTGTCGGCGGTCTCGCCGGACTGGCTGATCGCGACGACAAGCGTCTGCTGATCGAGGACGGGATCGCGGTAGCGGAACTCGGAGGCCATCTCGACCTCGACGGGCACGCGCGTCCAGTGCTCGATGGCCTGCTTGCCGATCAGCCCGGCGTGATACGCCGTGCCGCACGCGACGATGAAGACCTTCTCGACGTCGCGCAGCTCTTGGGTCGTGATGCGCTGCTCGTCCAGCACGATCTCGCCATCGACGAGGTGGCCGCGCAGCGTGTCGGCGACCGCGGCGGGTTGTTCGAGGATCTCCTTCTGCATGAAGTAGTCGTGGCCGCCCTTCTCGGCGGCCGAGAGATCCCAGTCGATATGGAAGTGCTTGCCGTCAACGGGTTTGCCGTCGAAGTCGTAGACGGCGTAGCCGTCACGCGTGATCTCAACGATCTGGTCCTGGCCGAGTTCGACGGCCTCGCGGGTGAACTCGATGAACGCCGCGACGTCGCTGCCGAGGAACATTTCGCCGTCGCCGACGCCGACGACCAATGGCGAGTTACGCCGTGCCGCGACGACCGACTCCGGATGCTCGGCATCGACGAAGACGAGCGTGAACGCGCCCTGCAGACGCCGGCACACCGTGCGCGCCGCGTCGAGCAACGGCGTGCCGGCGGCGAGCGAGCTTGCCGGTGAGGTGCGCGACCGTTTCGGTATCGGTCTCGCTCGCGAACTCGGTGCCGTCGGCTTCGAGTTCTGCGCGCAGTTCGGCGAAGTTCTCGATGATGCCGTTGTGCACGACGGCGATACGTCCCGCTGCATCGACGTGCGGGTGCGCGTTGCGGTCGTTCGGCGCGCCGTGCGTCGCCCACCGGGTGTGGCCCATGCCGGTCGAGCCGGTGATGGTGCGGGCGGCGAGTTCCTTGTCGAGGTTCTCGATGCGTCCGGCCTTCTTCTCGACCTGCAGCATGTGGTCGGAGCCGACGATCGCAACCCCGGCGGAGTCGTAGCCGCGGTACTCGAGGCGGCGCAGCCCCTCGACGACGACGTCGAGTGCCGCGCGAGGACCGACGTAGCCGACGATGCCGCACATGATCCCGAGTTTACGGGCTCGTAGTTCCCGATGCAGTCGAAGCGGACGGCGTCGGCGTGGGCGTCGATGACGATCTCGGCGAACTGGTCGGCGTCGCGGTGGGCGTGACTGTCGTCGTCGGGGTCGCCGTCTTGGTCACTGCGGTGCCGGTGACCGTCACCGTCGGCGTGCGGGTGACCACCTGCGGCGTCACTGTGACCGTCGCGCGCGGCGCGGGGCTGCTCGAACCGGTCGACTGGCCCACGTCGCCGAGCACCGACGTCCCGCTGCCCGACTGCCCACGCACCACATCGCTGAGCGGCCGTCCGGCCACCACTTCTACAGCGGTGACTACGGCGAGCACACCGACGAACACGCCGGCGCACGCCGTCGCGAAGGTCTTCCAGCCGCGCCGCCGCGCCACGGGGGCCGGGGTCGTCGCGCCGGTTCGGGTGGCGAGACCGGCAACCGTCCCGACCCGACGCAGCGAGTGGCTGTACACGGCATTGCCGACAACGGTGAGGACGCTCGCAACGGCGGCACCGATCACCGTGCCCGCGATTCCCAGATAGGACGCGCAGACGGTGGCCGTGATCGCGGCGAGGGCACTGGCGACGACCTGGACGACGGACAGTTGGATACGAGGGCGCTCTGTTTCGGCGGGGCTATTGCTCATCTCGTGGACCGATTGTTGATGACTGGGCTGTGTGTTCTCAATGACCACTCGTCCAGTTCTCAGATCGCGTCGGCCTAGGTTGAGGTGATGAGCGACGAGGATCGGCACGCGTGGGAACGGCCCGGGGCACACGAAGTGGCGCCTGGAGTGCACCGAATCCCGCTGCCTCTTCCGGGTGACGCGCTCAAGGCCGTCAACACCTACGCGATCGCCGACGGCGACGGCCTGGTCATGATCGACGGCGGCTGGGCGATGGCCGAATCAACCGACCTACTCGAGCGCAGCCTCGGCGAGATCGGCTTCGCGCTGTCGGACGTGCGCGAGTTCCTCGTCACCCACATCCATCGCGATCACTACACGCAGGCTGTTGCCGTCCGCAGGATCACCGGCGCGCAGGTCTCGCTCGGCGAGGGTGAGAAGGCATCGATGGACGCCGTACGCACGCTCACCGAGCACCCGGACGTCGCGAGCCTGCATCGTGCCGGCGCGTTCGAGATGTCGAAGATGCTCGAACACTGGGAGGGCGAGCGTGACCTCATCGATTGGGAGTACCCCGACCGCTGGCTAGGCGACGGCATCGACATCGAGCTCGAGACCCGCACGCTGCGGGTGATCTCGACGCCCGGTCACACGATCGGACACGTGGTCTTCCACGACGCAGGCGCCGGCGCGCTGTTCGCGGGTGATCACGTGCTGCCGCACATCACCCCGTCCATCGGGGTCGAGCTCGTGCGTCCGGCCTCGCCGTTGCGCGACTATCTCTCGTCCTTGCGGCTCGTGCTCGCAATGCCGGACTCGCGGCTGCTGCCCGCGCACGGTCCGATCACCGACTCGACGCACGCGCGCATCGATGCGCTGCTCGCCCATCACGAGGAGCGCCTCACCGCGACCGCCGACGCCGTGGCCGGCGGCGCGAGCACCGCATTCGAGGTCGCCGGGGTGCTCGGCTGGACACGTCGCAAGCGCCGCTTCGACGAGCTCGACCTGTTCAACCAGATCCTCGCGATCCACGAGACGGCAGCGCATCTCGAAGTGCTCGTCGAACGCGGCTGGCTGTCCCGCACGATCACCGACGAGGTCGCTTACTACTCGCGCGCCTGACCGACGCTCACGCGAGTGGTCACTGATGCGTCGAGTGGTCACTTGTAAGTGACCATTCGCGCCATGAATGACCACTCGCGGGAGAGGGGAACGCAATCAGGCAGCGGCGACGACGGCGGCAACACGCTGCGCCACCTCGTCGGCGTGCTGCTGCGTTGCAGCTTCGACCATCACCCGCACTAACGGCTCGGTTCCGGACGGCCGCAGCAGGATGCGTCCGTCGTCGGCGAGTTCGCGTTCGGCCGCGGCAACCGCATCGGCCACTGCCGACGAGGACGCGACAGCTGACCGGTCGCCGACCTTGACGTTGATCAGGGTCTGCGGCAAGCGCCGGACGATGCTCGCGAGGTCGGCGAGCGACGCGCCGGTGCCGGCCATGCGAGCCATCAGATGCAAGGCGGTCAGCAGGCCGTCCCCGGTCGTGGCGGCGTCGGTGAACACGATGTGCCCGCTCTGCTCGCCGCCGAGGTTGAGCCCCTTCGCGCGCAGTGCTTCGAGCACGTACCGATCGCCTACTGCGGTCGTCAGCAATCCGATGCCGGCATCGCGCATCGCGTGATGGAAGCCGAGATTGCTCATCACGGTGGCGACGACCGTGTTCTGGTTCAGCGTGGCGTTCTCGTGCATCGCGACCGCACAGATCGCCAGGATCTGGTCGCCGTCGACGATCGCGCCGCTCGCATCGACCGCGAGGCAGCGGTCGGCGTCGCCGTCGTGGGCGATCCCGAGCGCGGCATCGTGCTCGCGTACGGCACGGCTCAGCGGGTCAAGGTGTGTCGACCCGACGCCGTCGTTGATGTTGAGCCCGTCCGGCTCGGCGGCGATGGCGATGACCTCGGCTCCGGCGCGCCGGTAGAGCTCGGGCGCGACCGTCGATGCCGCGCCGTGCGCGCAGTCGACGACAACGCGCACACCCGCGAGCGAGTCGGGCACCGCCTTGGCGAGATGAGTCAGGTATCGCTCGGCAGCGTCGTCTGCGTCGCGCAACCGTCCGACCGCAGCACCGGTCGGACGCCGAGGCGTTCCCGTCGCGATCGACTGCTCGATCTCACGCTCGATGTCGTCGGGCAGCTTGTGCCCACCGCGAGCGAACAGCTTGACCCCGTTGTCGGGCATCGGGTTGTGCGAGGCAGAGAGCACGACGCCGAGGTCAGCCCCGTACGCGCCGGTCAGATAGGCGACCGCAGGCGTTGGCAGCACGCCCACGCGCAGCACGTCCGCCCCGGCAGCGGCGAGGCCGGCAGAGACAGCCGCTTCGAGCATCTCGCCGCTGGCACGCGGGTCACGGCCGACGACGGCGACCGGGCGGTGCGACGCGTCGTGCGCGACAAGCACACGCGCGGCCGCACTGGCCACCGACAACGCCAGCTCCGGCGTCAGATCGCCGTTCGCCAGACCTCGGACGCCGTCGGTGCCGAACAGACGCCCCACTTAGCGCTTGGAGTATTGGGGTGCCTTACGGGCCTTCTTCAGGCCGTACTTCTTGCGCTCCTTGACCCGCGCGTCACGGGTGAGGAACCCGGCACGCTTGAGGGCCGGACGGTCGTCGGGCTCGATCTCGATGAGCGCACGAGCGATCGCGAGGCGCAGCGCACCGGCCTGGCCGGTCACGCCGCCGCCGGACAGCGAGGCGACGATGTCGTACTGGCCGTCCTTCTCGAGGGTCACGAACGGCTCACGGATGAGCTGCTGGTGCACCTTGTTCGGGAAGTAGCTCTCGAGCGTGCGGCCGTTGAGCTTGAACTCGCCGGTACCGGGCGCGAGGCGGACACGGACGATGGCTTCCTTGCGGCGTCCGACAACTGGGGCGGTGGTAGTCACTGCGAAACCTGCTTGATCTCGAACGGCTGGGGCTTCTGGGCGGCGTGCGGGTGCTCGGGCCCGGCGTAGACCTTCAGCTTCTTGAGCTGGGCCCGGCCGAGGGTGTTCTTCGGGAGCATGCCGCGCACGGCAAGCTCGATGAGCCGCTCGGGGCGGCGCTCGAGCAGGTCGCCGACGGTCTGCTGCGACAGGCCACCCGGGTAGCCGGAGTGGCGGTAGCGCAGCTCGCCGCGCTTACGGGCGGCGACGGCGACCTTCGCGGCGTTGATGACCACGACGAAGTCGCCGGTGTCGACGTGCGGCGCGAACTGCGGCTTGTGCTTGCCGCGGAGCAGCGTCGCGGCCTGGCTGGCGAGCCGGCCGAGAACGATGTCATTCGCGTCGATGACGTGCCAGCGGCGCTCGATCTCGCCGGGCTTGGGCGTATAGGTACGCACTGAACTCTCTTTCGGTCTTCACGCCGGTAACGGCGCCCCCGCGGTCATCGCAGCTGCGATGGACCTCGAGACATGGCCGGAAACGCACGAAAGGCTCGTACGCCAACGGGTAACTGTACCGGGAGGCCCGGAATCGCTCCAAATCCGCATCCAGATGCGGTCACGATCGTTGACTTCAGTAGGGACAGGACGGGGGAGGCGAGTCAGACGGGACTGCGGGACTTCATGGGCAGGCACAGTGCGAACCGGACCACTAGGTTGACCGAGACCCCTGAGCCGGCTGCGCCCGCCGGTGCGCCTGCCGGTGCGCGTGCCAGTGCGCCTGCCAGTGCGCAGGCCGCGCCCGACGGGTGGCGGCCGATGCCGTTTCCGCGCGAGCCGGCGGTGGCTGCGACACCGCCAACGACGCCGACATCGACCCGAGCAGACACTGCGGCCAAGCAGCCTCGTCCGCGCGGTCGCGGCCTCGGCCGGCTGAGCATGCTCCTGGTGATCTTGTCGATCGGCTTCGTCGCCGCCGCGGGCATCACCTTCGTCATCTCGCCGAACTGGGGCGGTTTCGGCGCCACCGCCGACAACGGCCACATCCCGAACGCCGACGGCAAGAAGGTCCCGTACATCAACCCGCACTCGATCATCATCCCGAAGCTGCACGCCCGGGCCCCGATCGAGCGGGTCGGCACCCAGGACCGCGAACTGGTCATCCCGCTCGACCCCAAGGTCGTGGGCTGGTGGGACGGCGGCGCGAAGCCGGGCGCCCACCGCGGTACCGCCATCCTGGCCGGGCACATCAACTACTCCGGGGTATCCGGCGTGCTGGGCAGCATCGGCACGCTGCGCCCGCACGACAAGATCTTCGTCACCGGCATGCACGGCAAGAAGCACATGCGGCTGCGCTTCTCGGTGACCGGCGTGCGCACCTATCGCAAGACGTCACTGCCGTACAAGAGCATCTTCAACCAGCGCAGCGTCGGCCGGCTGGCCATCGTCACCTGCGGCGGCCCGTTCGACTCGAGCACGGGCAACTACGAGGACAACGTCATCGTCTTCGCCGTCCCGTCCTGAACCACTGCCTGAACGACCCAACTACTGACAGTGGTCAGTTGCATCCTCAGTGGTCAGTTGTAACTGACCACTGAGGCGCAAACTGACCACTGTCGCGGCGTCAGCCGTTGACGTCGCCCTTCGGGAACACGTGCAGGGTGCGGTGACCCGGCGTCCCGCCGATGCGGATCTTGCGCAGCGAGACGTTGTTCGCGAACGACTGCTCGGTCAGCACGTGGTCGGGGTTGGCCGAGATCTTGACGAAGTAGATCCCGTTCGGCACACCGTTGAGATCGAAGGACTGACCGGCGCGGAACTGCTCGTACGTGTCACCCGACCCGGACGGCAGCACCTCACTGACGGCCAGCGCGCTGTAGTCGCCGCACGCCGTGGTCAGGTCAGTGTTGTAGGGGTGCCACAGGGCGTCGGGCACCGTGAAGTCGATCGCGTCGGTCGCCGCGAGGCAGAACCCGTCCTTGTGGCTTCGCTGCGCGTAGTGGTTGTCGGCGCTGATGAGCTGGTACTGCGCGAAGTCGGTGAAGTGCCAGTGGTGGTGGGTCGGCGCCGGGTCCCAGACCATGTGCCCGGCGGGCACGTAGCCGACCTGGTTGCCCTGCGCGTCGTAGAAGTACTGGTAGGAGTCCATGACGGCCTTGCCCTTTTCCCGGAACCCGTCCACGACCAGCGGGCTGTCGCCGGCGTTCCACACCGTCGCCGAGAAGTTCAGGTAGCGCCCGGTCTTCGACAGGCTCATCCCCCACGCCGGCAGCGCGGCCAGATCGGGACGGGGACCGTTCGAGGGCGGATCGGCCAAGCGGCGACCCGACTGGTGCGGGTCGACAGTGCCGGTATGCGTGCGCCGTACGGGCACCGGCACGGGGCCACCGTGCTTCTGCTTGCGCACGATCAACGTGACCGACCGGGTCGCATCAGCAGGCTGGATGCCGAACAACTTGCGGTAGACCGGAGTGATCGCCAGGCGCATCGAGTAGTGCCCGGGCGCGAGGTGCACAGCGTTGTAGCCGAACAGCGGGTTGTCCGACGCCCACCCGGCCGCGATGCCCTGCACGGAGCCCAGCGCGAAGATGTTGCTCGGGCAGTCGTACGGATAGAGCGAGTGCGGCGCGCCATCGGGAACGACGCGGTAGGTGTCGTAGCTGTTCAGACACGTCGTCACCTGCCGGTGCAGCACGACGTGTCCCTGATCGTTCTGGATCGAGACGTCGATGAAGCGGCTCAGCCCGGAGAAGTTGTCCATCAAGCCGGTCGGCAGTTGCGTAACGGTCGAGCCGCTGCGCCACTCGCTGGTGATCGGACTGTGGTAATCGCTGCGATGCGACCAGATCTCGAAGGACTTACCGACGGCGACGAGCTGGATGCCGCTCTGGAAGAACGCTTGATTGTGGAATGCATACACGACCTCGCGCGACGGCGCGTGCAGTCGCAGCGGCGAGGACGGCGGTGTCGCCGCTGCGGTGCTCGGGACGGCGGCTGCTGCTCCGGCGAGCAAGAGCGCAGACGCGGCGGCTATGAACGCAGCTTTGACGCTGCGACGGGCGGACATGACGGGCTGCCTCCTGCGGTGGCGGAGCGACGATGGTGGGCCGCGGCGACTGCTCGAAGCTTGTCGGCACCGAGCAGCCGCCCGCCCACCACACAGACGCGCGACAGGGGTGGTTCGGTTGCAGCGATCAGCGAACTCGTGAAACCCGGCTCTCATCAAAGACGGGGTCGTCCGACTCGTAGACGGCACCGTCGGACCCGAAGATCAAGAATCGGTCGAGCGACCGCGCGAACCAGCGATCGTGCGTGACCGCGACGACGGTGCCTTCGTAGGCCTCGAGTGCGTCCTCGAGCGCTTCGGCACTGAGAACGTCCAGGTTGTCGGTCGGTTCGTCCAGCAACAGCAGGGTCGCTCCGGAGACCTCGAGCAACAAGATCTGGAAGCGCGCCTGCTGACCGCCGGACAACGTCCCGAACTCCTGGTCGCCCTGCTTGTCGAGCCCGTAGCGACGCAGCACCGACATCGCGCGTCCCCGATCGAGACTCGGCCGGTCATCGGCACCGGTCCACAGCAGGTCTACCGGAGTGCGGTCGACCCATTCGGGATGGACGTGGGTCTGCGCGAACAGGCCGGGGACGACCCGCGCGCCCAGCTTCCACGCGCCGGAGTGTGCGATCGTCGCCCCGGCGAGCAGGCGCAGGAAATGCGACTTGCCCGCACCGTTCGAGCCCACGACGCCGACCCGCTCGCCGAAGAAGATTTCGGTGTCGAATGCGCGCATCAGGCCCGTCAGTTCGAGCCGTTCGCAGGTGACAGCGCGGACCCCGGTTCGGCCGCCACGCAACCGCATCGAGACCTTCTGCTCGGCGGGCTTGTCGGGTGGTGGACCGGCCGCCTCGAACTTCTCCAGTCGGGTCTGCATCGCTCTATAGCGCGAGGCCATGTCCGGGCTGATCTTGGCCTGTTGTTGCAGGGTGCGGACGAGTTCCTTGAGCCGCGCGTGCTCTTCCTCCCAGCGCCTGCGTACCTCGGCCATGCGTTCGTGCTTCGCGGCCCGCGCCTCGTGATAGGACGCAAAGCCGCCGCCGTGCACCCACGCCGTCCCACCTTCGAGCGTCACGATGCGATCGGCGACCGCAGCGAGCAACTCGCGATCGTGGCTGACGAACAACACGGTCTTGGCCGATGCCCGCAGCCGGTCTTCGAGCCAGCGCTTGCCCGGCACGTCGAGATAGTTGTCCGGCTCGTCGAGCAGCAACACCTCGTCGCGTCCGCGCAGCAGCGTCTCGAGGGCCAGCCGTTTCTGCTCGCCGCCCGACAGCGTCGCCAGCTCGCGGTACTTGCACCGTTCGTAGGGGACGCCGAGGGCTGCAACCGTGACGGTGTCCCAGAGCACCTCGATGTCGTAACCGCCGGCGTCGCCCCAGCGTGCGAGCGCATGCGCATAGGCGAGCTGCGTGCGTTCGTCGTCGCGTTCCATCATCGCGAGCTCGCAGCGCTGCACGCCGTCCCATGCCGAACGCACGTCGGGCGGTGCGAGCTGCACGAGAAAGTCCTGGACGGACGTGGTGTCGCGCACCGAACCGATGAATTGACGCATCACGCCGAGACCTCCGACGCGGGCGATCGAACCCTGCTGCGGAACGAGGTCGCCGGCGATCAGGCGCAGCAGTGTGGTCTTGCCGGCGCCGTTGGCACCCACGAGCGCGGTCTTGGTTGCGTCCCCGACGCGCACGTTGACATCGGCGAACAGCGACCGGCCGTCGGCCAGCGTGTGCGCGATTTCAGACAGGTCGACGTAGCCCACCCGGACAGTCTGCGGTGTCGGCCGCCGCTGCGCACTCGTGTTATCACCCCGGTCGAGTGCTTGAATCGCAGCTATGGACGACCTGATCGCCGAGTTGCCCGAAGGTGCGGTCCTGACCGATCGCGATGTGATCGAGCGATATCGCCGAGACTGGGCGCGCGATCCGGAGGCGGGCTGGCCGATCGCCGTGGTGCGCGCGACCTGCACCGAGGACGTGCAAGCCGTGCTGCGCTGGGCGAGCGCTCACGACACACCGGTCGTGCCCCGCGGAGCCGGATCCGGACTGTCAGGCGGCTCGACTGCAGTCGAGGGCGGCATTGTGTTGTCGCTGGAGAAGATGCGCGCGATCCACATCGACGCGGTGTCACGAGTCGCGATCGTGCAGCCCGGTCTGCTCAACGTCGAGGTCAAGAAGGCCGCCGCCGAACACGGCCTGTGGTACCCACCGGACCCGTCCTCGTTCGAGATGTGTTCGATCGGCGGCAATGCGGCCACGAACGCCGGCGGACTGTGCTGCGTCAAGTACGGCGTCACCACCGACTACGTGCTCGGCATGCGGGTCGTGCTCGCGGACGGCACGGCACTCAAGCTCGGCGGCCCGCGCCTGAAGGACGTCGCCGGGCTGTCGCTCACAAAGCTGTTCGTCGGCTCCGAAGGGCTGCTCGGCGTGATCACCGAACTGACCCTTCGGCTCGTCCCTGCCCAGCCACCCGCATCGACCCTGGTCGCAGTGTTCCCCTCGATCGAGGCCTCGGCCGATGCCGTCCTCGCGATCACGTCGTCATTGCGGCCCTGCATGCTCGAGTTGATGGACCGCACGTCGATCAACGCCGTCGAGGACTTCACGTCGATGGGTCTCGACCGCATGGCGGAGGCGATGCTCATCGCGCGCTCCGACGCACCCGGTGCAGCCGCCGCCGACGAGATCGCCCAGATGGAGCGGCACTGTCAGGCGCACGGCGCAAGCGATGTGTTCACGACCTCGGACGTCGATGAGGGCGAGGCATTCGCGGCGGCACGGCGAGCGGCTTTCCCGGCGCTCGAACGGCTCGGCTCACTGCTGCTCGAGGACGTCGGCGTGGCCCTCCCGGCGCTGCCGACGCTCGTCCAGGGCATCGAGAAGATCGCCGCCGACAACGCTGTGACCATCGCGGTCGTTGCCCACGCCGGCGACGGCAACACGCACCCACTCGTGGTCTACAACGAGCAGGACGAGGACGAGACGAAGCGCGCGTACGTCGCTTTCGGACAGGTGATGGACCTCGCGCTCGAGCTCGGCGGGACGATCACCGGCGAGCACGGCGTGGGACGGCTGAAGAAGGCCTGGTTGCCGACCTATCTCGGCGACGACGTCATGGCTCTGACACACCGCATCAAGGACGCGCTCGACCCGAAGGGCATCTTGAATCCCGGGGCTGTGCTCTGACGCGAATTCTGTAGTCGATCTTGTGCGCGGACGGCTGGGAATCGACTGGGTGATCGCTTAGAGTGCATTCGCCGTGCCGTCCGAGCACGGTTCGCATTGTTCGGACGGAGCACCGTGAACCGCACTCGTCTGGCTGCTGCCCTCGTCGCCATTCTCGCCTGCGGTGTCCTCGCCACGGTCCGCCCATCCCCCGCAGCCATCGCGACCCCGCCGGTCCAGCACGCCGGCATCGCCGGTGTGGTCACCGACGACGCCGGGCATCCACTCGCCGGCGTGCAAGTGGCCGCGCAGTCATGGATCTCGTTCGTCGGCGGCGCGGTCGCAACCACCAATGCTGCGGGTGAATTCACGCTGCACACGGGGCCGGGAACGTTCTATCTCGAGATCGCCGCGGGCCGGGCCACCGGCGGGGATTCCGACGCGACCGGCTACTACTCCCGGGGCGTGGGCAACATCCACGTACCCGTCGCGTCGATGCAGACCGGGTTCCACGTGCGACTTCAACCGGCCGGCGCAGTTGTCGGGCGTGTGGAAGACAGCGCCGGCCACGGCTTGTCCGGGGTGGCCACGGCACTGCAGCCGGTGGTCGACTACGTCACCGGTGACGAGTTCGGTGGCGACACAGTCAATGCGACGTTCCGTCCCTCGAGGCACGGATGGTTCACGATCACGGGGGTGGCGCCGGGGGCATATCAGGTGTGCACCCAGGCCGCGTACCGCCACGTGACCGGCGGAGTGAGCGACAAGCTCGGCTACACCGGGCAGTGCCGATCTGGTGCAGTGAGCGTCGCGAGCAGACGTCGTACAACAGTCGGAAGGACGCGGTTGTCTCCGGCCGGCGGTGGAGTCATCGCCGGCCGCGTCACGGGCTACGACCACGCGCCGCTGGCGCACCTCCAGGTCGAGGTCCGGGTCGCGAAGTACGACGCCGTGTACGCGACCACCGATGCGGACGGTCGCTACTGGGTGCACGGTCTGTCGGCCGGCACGCACCGGGTGTGCTTCGCGACTGGCGGGCTCGTTGGGCGCAGCCGAACCGGCTACGCGCCGTCGTGCCGAAGCGGTGTCACCGTGCACGCCCGACGTGTGCACCAGCTCGACACCGTCCTGTCGGCCGGCGCCGCGGTGACCGGCATCGTCTCCGGCGCCAACCGCAGCGCGCTCTCGGGCGCGCCGGTCGTGGTGCTGCGCGGTCAGGGCGCGTACGAGGGCCCGATCGTCAACACGAACGACTCGGGCCGCTATCTCGTCCGCAATCTTGCCTCGAGCCGCGAGTACGACGTCTGCGCCGAAACCGATTTCAGCACCGCGGAGGGTACGCACGATCCCACTGGCGGGGCGCCGACGTGCCTCGACCGAAACGGCTCGGGACTGACGTTGACCTCGGGCACGACGACGCGGGCAGATCTGGCGTTGCCCGCCGCCGGCGGAGTGCGCGGAACAATCACCAAGCCCGACGGCACGCCGCTCGCCGGGGTCGAGGTCGACCTGGACGGCAACACGCAGTACGGCAATGAGGGTGAGTTCTACGCCTACACCGACAAGCACGGCCACTACCAGGCTCTCGACCTTCCCCCGGTGAAGTACGAGGTGTGCTTCTCCGACGTGTACTACTACGAGAAGTGCTACAAGACGCCGAGCGGCAGCAAGGAAATCAAGGTCACCGGCGGCGCCTTCGTCGATGGCATCGACACGACCCTGCCGCACGTCGCGCCGCCGTCGACCGGTCTGGTCGTCGTCGACGCACACCATCGCCGCGTCGCCGGCGTGGACGCGGTGCTGTACAAGAAGTGCCGCTCGACGAACAAGAGCTGCCCACCCCAGCCGCTGCTCGGCGGCCGGGCCACGAGCCACGACGCGGTGATCACCGATGTGCACGGCCACGCCGTGCTGAGTCCGTACCACCCCGGCACGTACACGTTGTGCCTGTTCGCCTACTACGGCGCCGCGCCGGCTGTTGCCGACCGGATCGGCTACGCCGACAAGTGCGTCGCCAAGCGGGTGGTGGTCCCGAAGCACGGAACCGGCCGCACGGTTCGGGTGACGCTGCAGCGGGCCGGTGCGGTAAGTGGGATCGTGACCAACGCGCACGGGAAGCCGCTGGCGTACACGCGCATCCACGTCGCGGGGTCGGCGGCCGAACACGTCGACACCGGTGCCGACGCCGGGCGCTACGACACCATGTCGCCGATCCAGGATGAATACACCGACGCGAACGGCCGATTCCTGATCCGTTCGGTCACGCCCGGAACTTGGCGAGTGACCGGCGCGGGCCGCGTCATCGTGCGGGCCGGTCGGATCACGCGGAACGTGCACATCACGCTGACCGGTACGGCGGCGCGAGCAGCTCGCCCGCGCATCGCAGCACCCGAGCGAAGCGTCGAGCCACGGGCCCAGCGGCCTTCGGCGAATAGGCTGCGCACATGGCACGCCGTCCGACCCGCAGCGTCCCCACCGTCGTCGTACCGGGATGGGGCGGTTCGGGCGACGGGCACTGGCAGACCTGGCTCGAGACCGAGCTGATCTCGGCGGGACGCGAGACCCGGCGGCCGGCGTTCGCCGACCTCGAGCATCCCGAGCTCAGCGACTGGCTGACCGCCCTGCGCACGGCCATCGCCGACCTGCCCGCCGACAGCTACGACGTCGTCGCCCATTCGCTGGGCGCGGTGCTCTGGCTGCACCACGTGGCCGACCCCGGTGACAGCCCGCGCCCGGCACGGGTGCTGCTCGTCGCGCCGCCCGATCCGGGCACGACCGAGCCCGACATCGCGGCGTTCTTCCCGCCGCCGATGGACGTCGACACGGTGCGACGCGGCGCCGACGGCACCGTGCTCGTCGGCGGCGAGGGTGACCCGTACCTGCCGCGCGGAATCGCCGAGGCCTACGGACGTCCGCTGATGATCGCGACGACCGTGATCGAGGGCGGCGGGCACCTCAATGTTGAGTCAGGCCACGGCGCTTGGCCGGCTGTGCTCGACTGGTGCGGCCGCGACAACTTGGCTTTCTACTGACCGTCCGGGCGGCCCGAACACAACCCCGAGCCGGTCGCGAACGCCGCGCGAGCGACACAGGTCGCGCCACATCTGCGCGTACTCGTGGTACTGCAGCCGGAACGGATTGGCCGTGTCGTAATTCTTGGTCAGCCCGTAGGTCGGCCGGTGAGTTTCTTCGGCGTACGTGCCGAACATGCGATCCCAGATAATCAGGATCCCTGCATAGTTCTTGTCGAGATAGTCCTTGTCGCTCGCGTGGTGCACGCGGTGGTGCGACGGGGTGTTGAACACGAACTCGATCGCGGTCGGCAGCCGTCCGATGCGTTCGGTGTGCACGAAGAACTGGAAGATCAGGTTGATCGAGAACGCGAAGAAGATCAACCACGGTGGCACACCGATCAGTGGCAGCGGCACCCAGAACAGCAGCTCGAACCACGGATTCCATTTCTGCCGCACGGCCGTCGTCAGGTTGAAGTACTGACTGTTGTGATGCGCCTGGTGGCCGGCCCACATGATGCGCACCCGGTGCGACGCGCGATGGTAGGTGTACCAGACCAGGTCGACGAGCAGCAGCACGAACACCCACGTGTACCAGCGATGCGTGTCGAGACGCAGGGGCGTGAGCGCGAACAGGGCGGCGTAACCGACGAGCGCAAGGATGCGCGCCCCGCTGTTGACCACCAGCGAACCGAGCCCGGCGAGGATGCTCGCCCTGCTGTCGCGGTACTCGACGCCGCGGTACCGCTCGGGCTCCACGTCGGCGAGGGCGCGCAGCGACACGATCTCGAGTGCCATGAACGCGACGAAGAACGGGATCGCGTAGGTCAGCGGATCGTGCATCGCGTTGGGGATGACCATCAGCGCGGCCAGGCTCGGCAGCGCGGCCCCGCGAAGCGTCGGCCTGCGTTCACTCCGGTTACCACGAACTGACCCTAGGGTAAGTTCGAGATCGTGTCGAGTGCAGCGATCGGGACCAAGGGCGTCCCTCGTCCCGAACGCGAGCGCCAGATCGTGGCCGCGGCGGTCGAGGAATTCGCCGCAAGTGGCTACGCCGCCGCATCGGTCGCGTCGGTCGCCGCCAACGCCGGCATCTCGAAGCCACTGATCTACCAGTACTTCGGTTCGAAGGACGGCCTGTTTCTCGCGGCCCTGCACGACGTCGCCGGGCCGATGCTCGAGCGACTCGAGATCGCATGGTCGCAGGAGGACGACTCGCTGCTGTCGCGGGTCGCGACGCTCGGCGCAGTGTTCGAGTCGCTCGAGCCGCAGCGGGTTGCGTGGAAGATGCTCTTCGACGAGTCGATGCCCGACACGGGTCCGATCGCTGACGCCGCGTGGGAGTACCGCGGCCGCACGCTACAAGTGACGGTGAGCGGCTCGCAGCGCTTCCTTGCCGCTCGGGACATTCACGACGACCTCGACACGTCCGCCCTGGGCGCTGTATGGATGGGTCTGGTCAACTCACTCGTGACGTGGTGGCTCGATCATCCCGAGGTCACCGCGGCGCAGATGACCGAGCGCTGCGCACGCCTCATGGCCGCGGTCGTCACATGACCCCACCGTTGAGCTGACCGCCCCAGACGTTGCCGGCAACATTGTCGCCGTCCCATTTGCGTTCGAACTCGTACTGGTCGTCGCCGCAGCGACGGCAGCGTTGGTAGACGTCGCCGTCGGTATTCACGCAGCGGACACGGAAGTGCAGATGCAGCCGGCACAACAGCGGTTTGTGCACCAGCGAGAAGTCGCGCTGATCGACCGGCACCTCGTCGCCTGCCACGGCCGCACGCAACGCGAACGCATCGACGAGGATTCCCACTGCGAACCGCAGCCGCGCTCGTCGATCGAACACATGCAGATCCGCGAGGAACTCCTGCCGGTAGCGTTCACGCACCGGACCCGCCGGCAGCGCCAGCGTCGCCGCCCGGACGATCACCGAGCTCAGTGCACGCGCCATGGTCACCTCCTCAGAACGAATTGGAGCCGCCGTAGCCGCCGATGATGTTCGCGGCCAGCGCGCCGGCGACGTTGGACGGGTCGCGATTGCGGGCGAAGTCGTACTGGTCGTCGCCGCAGCGGTGGCATCGGTAATAGATGGCGCGGTCCTCGTTGAGGCACCGGACACGGAAGTGCATATGCAGTCGGCACAGAATCGGTTTGTGCATGCGCGAGAAGTCGCGTTCGGCAACCGGAACACTTTGGTCGCCGACCGTCATGCGCAGCGCGAGCACCTGCGTCAGCACGCCGATCGAGAAGCGCAGACGCGCGCCTCGCCTGAAACTGTGCAGTTCGGCGAGGAACTCCTGGCGATAACGCTCGCGCGGTTCGCCGGCCGGCAGCGCGCGGGCAGCGAGCCTGACTAGAGCGCTCATGACGGATCGCCCGCGGGTCTCATGACCTGCCACGTCTTGCGCTCACGTCCCACCCGCGCGAGCGCCTCCCTGGCACTTTCGGCGCCGGCCGCCGTCAGCCGGTAGTACCGCCGTGCCGGGCGTCCGGCCTCGGACGGGTCGATGTCCTCCCACCGCGATGACACCCAGTCAATGCGTTCGAGCCGGGCGAGCATCGGGTGCACGGTGCCGCTCGGCAGCCCGGCGGCCTCGCCGAGTTCGGCACCGTAGAACTCGCGGCCCGGCTCGGAGAGCAGTGCGCGCAGCACGAGCTGCGTCGGGATCGTCATCCTCGGGCCGGCCATAGTTTTACTCTACCTAGCCCTAGGTAGATGTCAACCTAACCGGCATCGCGACGGGCGCGCGTGATCTGCGTCCGTGCGGCGAGCTCGTCGTCGGGCGGGTAACCCACCTCGACCAGGGTCAGTCCGTGCGCCGGCGCCACCGTGATCCGGGACGAGCGTTCGGAGGCATTGAGCAGCCCGGCAGGCCAGTCGAGCGGCGCCCGTCCCACGCCGACATCGAGCAGCGCGCCCACCAGCGAGCGCACCATCGCCTGGCAGAACGCGTCGGCCCGGATGCTGACCACGACCTCGCCGCCCTCGTCGCGGCTGACCGCGAAGTGCTGCACGGTGCGGATGGTCGTCCCGAATTCGGCACGCCGGCAGAACGCGGCGAAGTCGTGCAGCCCCAGCACCCCTTGGGCGGACGAGTGCATGGCGGCGACGTCGAGCGCGCGCCGGTAGTCGGTCACGAACCGGCGTCGCAACGGGGCGACGCCGACCGGGTCGTCGCTGATGCGGTATTCGTAGCGCCGCCACACCGCACCGAAGCGGGCGTCGAAGCCCGGCGGGGCCACTCGCACCGACCGCACCCGGATGTCGGGCGCCAGCATGCCCGACAGCCGCCGCACCAGCTTCGGATGCGGAGGCGCCGCCAGATCAGCGTGCGCCACCTGTCCCGCGGCATGCACGCCGGCGTCGGTGCGTCCGGCGACGGTCAGTGCGACCGACGGCACCCGCAGCGCGGTTGCCAGGGCCTGCTCGACGACGCCCTGCACCGTCCGGCGCTCAGGCTGCGCCGCCCATCCCGAGAAGTCGGTGCCGTCATAAGAAAGGTCGAGGCGGACCCGCGTCTGCGGATCCGCCTCGACCATCGAGCTGTTGCCTACTTCGACTCGTCCTCGGACTTGTCCGAATTCTCGGTGCTCTCGTCGGCAGCGGCGAGTTCGGCACCGGCCTCGGGCTCGACCCCGGTCTCGTCCGCGGCGTCGGCCGCCTCGGCAGCCTCGTCCTCGGTCAGGCCGAGCGCAGCCAGGCCGCTCTCGTTCTCGCCGGCTTCGAGCGAAGCCTCGTCCGCCGCGGCCTCGGTCGGCTCGTCCGCGTCGGCGACCGCTGCCGCGGTCGGCGACTCGGCGGCCGCGTCCTCAGCGATCTCCTTCGTGCGGCCGGAAGGCGCCTTCTTGGCCGCCGTCTTGGTACCGCGAGCCTTCTCGGCCTCGGCGACGACCGACTTCAACTCCTCGACGAGTTCGATGATCGCCATCGGCGCGTTGTCGCCCTTGCGCGGGTTGGTCTTCACGATGCGCGTGTAGCCACCCGGGCGGGTTGCGAACTTCGGGCCGATCTCGGCGAACAGCTTGTGCACCACGTCCTTGTCGCGAATCACGGTCATGACCTGACGACGAGCGTGCAGGTCACCGCGCTTGGCAAAGGTGATCAGGCGCTCGGCGAGCGGACGCAGCCGCTTCGCCTTCGCCTCGGTGGTGGTGATGCGGTCGTGCTCGAACAGCGACGTCGCAAGGTTCGCGAGCATCAACCGTTCGTGCGACGGACCGGCACCGAGGCGTGGCCCCTTCGTGGGCGTAGGCATATCTGACTCCTAGAAGGTGGGTTCGCTTTAGAGCTGTTCGGTCTCGGCGTAGTCGGAGTCGCCGCTGTCGAACTCGTCGTCACCGTAGGACTCGATCGCCGAGGTGCTGGGCAGCTCGAATCCGGGCGGGCTGTCCTTGAGCGCAAGGCCGAGACCGGCGAGCTTGATCTTGACCTCGTCGATCGACTTCGACCCGAAGTTACGGATGTCGAGCAGGTCTGCCTCGCTGCGCCCCACGAGCTCACCCACGGTGTGGATGCCCTCGCGCTTGAGGCAGTTGTACGAGCGAACCGTCAGGTCGAGGTCCTCGATCGGCATCGAGAACGCCGCGATGTCGGCGACTTCTGCCGGCGACGGTCCGACGTCGATGCCCTCGGCCTCGTCGTTGAGCTCACGGAACAGCCCGAACAACTCGACGAGCGTGTGACCGGCCGACGCGACGGCGTCGCGCGGCGTGATCGAGCTCTTGGTCTCGATGTCGACGACCAGGCGGTCGAAGTCGGTGCGCTGCTCGACACGGGTCGCCTCGACCGCGTAGGTCACCTTGAGCACCGGCGAGTAGATCGAGTCGACCGGGATGCGGCCGATCTCTTGACCTGGCTGCTTGTTCTGGACGGCGGTGACGTAGCCACGTCCCCGCTCGACGACGAGCTCGATCTCGAGCCGACCCTTCTTGTTGATCGTGGCGATCTTCAGGTCGGGGTTGTGCACGGTGACGCCGGCCGGCGGCGCGATGTCTGCCGCGGTGACCTCGCCCGGGCCCTGCTTGCGCAGGTACATGACCACGGGCTCGTCACTGTCGGAGCTCACCACGAGCTCCTTGAGGTTCAGGATGATGTCGGTGACGTCTTCCTTGACGCCCTCGACGGTCGTGAACTCGTGCAGCACGCTGTCGATACGGATGCTGGTCACCGCCGCGCCCGGGATGGACGAGAGCAGCGTGCGGCGCAGCGAGTTGCCGAGCGTGTAGCCGAAGCCGGGCTCGAGCGGTTCGATCACGAAGCGCGACCGGTTGTCGGCGATCGGCTCCTCGGACAGGGATGGGCGCTGAGAGATCAGCACAGGGTTACTCCTACTTGTCGTGGGTCGCCCGCTATATGACAGACCCTCGGGTGGTGCAGCGAGCTACTACTTGGAGTAGAGCTCGACGATCAACTGCTCCTGGACCGGGATCTCGATCTGAGCCCGAACCGGGAGGGAGTGCACGAGCACCCGCAGCTTGTCCGGGACGACCTGAAGCCAGGCCGGCACCGGGCGCTCGCCGAAAGTCTCGCGCGCGATGAGGAACGGAGTGGTCTCGAGCGACTTCGGCTTCACGTCGATGATGTCGAACTGCGAGACGCGAAAGCTCGGGATGTCGGTCTTGACGCCGTTGACCAGGAAGTGGCCGTGGCTGACCATCTGGCGCGCCTGGCGGCGGGTGCGCGCGATGCCCGCGCGGTAGATGACGTTGTCCAGCCGCGACTCGAGGATCTGCAGCAGGCTGTCGCCGGTCTTGCCCTGCATGCCGGTGGCTTCGCGGTAGTAGCGACGGAACTGCTTCTCGAGCACGCCGTAGCTGAACTTGGCCTTCTGCTTCTCCTGCATCTGCAGCAGGTACTCGCTCTGCTTGATGCGCGAGCGGCCGTGCTGTCCCGGCGGGTACGGACGACGCTCGAAGGAGCTGTCGCCGCCGACCAGGTCGACGTTGAGGCGACGCGAGATGCGCGTCGCGGGTCCGGTGTACCTAGCCATTTAGATCAAACCCTCCGGCGCTTGGGGGGACGGCAGCCGTTGTGCGGCTGGGGCGTGACGTCGGAGATCTGACCGACCTCGAGCCCGGTGGCCTGCAGCGAACGGATCGCGGTCTCGCGTCCCGAGCCGGGGCCCTTGACGAAGACATCGACCTTCTTCAGGCCGTGCTCCTGCGCCTTGCGGGCCGCGCTCTCGGCAGCCATCTGCGCCGCGAACGGGGTCGACTTGCGCGAGCCCTTGAAGCCCACGTGGCCGGCCGAGGCCCAGCTGATCACGTTGCCCTGGGGGTCGGTGATCGAAACGATCGTGTTGTTGAACGTCGACTTGATGTGGGCCTGGCCCACGGCGACGTTCTTCTTCTCCTTGCGACGGGTCTTCTTCGCGCCGCCGCGCGCGGTGGTCTTCCTAGCCGGAGCCGGCATTACTTCTTACCTGCCTTCTTCTTGCCCGCGATGGTCTTCTTCGGGCCCTTGCGCGTCCGGGCGTTGGTCTTGGTGCGCTGGCCATGGACGGGCAGGCCGCGGCGGTGCCGCACGCCCTGGTAGCAGCCGATCTCGACCTTGCGGCGGATGTCGGCGGCGACCTCGCGGCGCAGGTCACCCTCGACGCGGAAGTTGGCGTCGATGTAGTCGCGCAGCGCGACGACGTCCTCGTCGGTCAGGTCGCGGGCGCGCAGGTCAGGGCTGACGCCGGTGGCTTCGAGAGTCTGCTTGGCGCGGGTGCGTCCCACGCCGTAGATGTAGGTGAGCGCGATCTCCATGCGCTTCTCGCGCGGGAGGTCGACGCCGGAAAGACGTGCCATACGAGTGGATCTCCGGATCTCGTTCGGCGAAGGTTTCGTGACGCAGCCGTCCCGTCCCCTCGGACGGGCTCCGGCCTTCGCGCCGGAGGTGGTCACCGCACTACGTGCGGCTAGGCATGCGCTCTAGGGTAGGGTTGGTCAGCCTTGACGCTGCTTGTGGCGCAGGTTCTCGCAGATGACCATGACCCGACCGTGACGACGAATGACCTTGCACTTGTCGCAGATCGGCTTGACGCTCGGCTTGACCTTCACGGTCGATGCCCCTTCAGGTGTTCGGTGACTGGATAGTCGCCTGCTGTGTCGGTTACTGGATCGCTCGGCTACTTGTAGCGGTAGACGATGCGGCCCCGAGTCAGGTCGTAGGGCGAGAGCTCCACGACAACCCGGTCTTCAGGCAGGATGCGGATGTAGTGCTGCCGCATCTTCCCGCTGATGTGAGCGAGCACCTTGTGTCCGTTGCTCAGTTCCACCCGGAACATCGCATTGGGCAGTGGCTCGACCACACGGCCTTCGACCTCGATGGCCCCGTCTTTCTTGGCCATAGCCTCCACAATCTTTGACAGCGAACGACGCCGGAAATCCCGGCTGATACCCAGCGCTACCGTGAGGGCTCGTATTCCCTCCCGCGGCCACAGCGGGCATGAGGAACGAGCGGCAAGCGCCAGCGATCTACTTTACCTGGCCCGGTTGCGGTTCGCCAAAACGCCGAAATCGAACCACCCGCGGAACTACCAGCGCCAGGGCGCCGCACAGGCACGCGAGGATGCGGGGCGCGCCGTGCGCAGTCGCGAGGACGGCGGCCACGGTGACCGCGGCGCAGCCGAGGCGCGCCACGCGGCGGCTGACGAGCGTGCGCACGCGAGTGGCGCATCCCACGAAGATGAGGGCAGCCGCGAGCAGGAACACGCGGATCGGCGCCTGGCTGACGAGGCTGTGGTAGGTCGAGCCGGGGACGTACTGGTCGGGCACGCAGTACTCGTTGTCCGAGTACGTGCAGTCGCCATAGACGACCGTCCCGGGGGTGACGCCGCCGGACCAGGCGAACCCGAACGGCAGCAGGCACAGCAGCGCCGCCGTCCAGAGTCGCAGGGTCGTGGTCACCAGGCGTGCGGGGCGCTGTCGGCGGTCTCGGCACGGCCGGGAGCGATCCAGGCGGCGATGACGCCGGCCGCGACCCCGATCGTGGTGAGCAGGGACGTGTTCGATCCGACGCTGGGCAGGGTGAACAGCACCCAGAACAGCACCAGCGCGCCTGCCCCGCACACCGCCACCTGCCAGGCCCGCTGCGGGCCCAGTCCGACGCTTCGGCCGAGCGCCGGAGCCAGTACCGCCAGGGCACCGGCCACCGCGACCCCTCCCCACGCGTTGACCGACTGCCAGGCGTTGACGCCGTTCTCGGAGATCGACAGGCCCAGGATCACGCCGAGCACCGCGACCAGACCGAGCAGCAGGATCGCCGACGACCCCTTCGGCGCGCGGCGACGCGGCCTGGCCTTGCGGCGGGGCCTGCTGCGGACCGCTGCGGACCGGACTGCTGCGGAGCTTGCGGGCGGGACATGGCCACGGTCGGGTCGGCGTAGCTCTGCGGACGGCCTTGTTGCGTACCTTGCTGCGGGCTCTGCTGCTGGGGCCCCTGCGGGCCCTGGTAGCCCGGCGGCGGTCCAGCGGGAGGCATCGTCATGGCGATCACCCTATGTGCGAGGCTTCGCACGTGCTGAGTCGGGACGACGCCGTGCTCTGGCTGCAGAAGTGGCGCTACTACCAGCGTTCGACGCTGCCGTGGCAGCGGATCGCGCTGCATGTCGAACTGGCCCGCAGGCAGGCATTCGCCCGCGGGACGGTGCACGGCAACCCGCTGAAGATGCTCCGTGAGGGCCGCCTCGAGATCGGCGCACACGCGGTCTTCGAACCCGGCGTGTGGATCACCTCCGACACCGGCCGGATCGCCATCGGCGCGGGAGCGCTGCTGAACCTCAACGTCATGGTCGCCGCGGTGGAGCGCACCGAGATCGGCGACCACTGCATGCTGGCCAACGGCTGCCTGGTGACCGACGGCGACCACCGTTTCGACGACCCGGACAAGCCCGTCCCGTGGCAGGGGTTCACCACGAAGGGCCCGACGATTCTCGAGGACAACGTCTGGCTCGGCGCCAACGTCGTCGTGACCAGCGGCGTCCGGATCGGCCGGCGCAGCGTGATCGGCGCCAACGCGGTCGTCACCGAGGACATCCCGCCGTTCTCGATCGCGGCCGGCGCGCCCGCGAAGGTGCTCAAACAGGTCACCTACTGACAGTGGTCAGTTTCGCGGGTCGAGTGGTCAGTTGGAACTGACCACTGAGGCCCGAACTGACCACTGTCAGGCGGCGGCAGCGGAGAGCTGGACGCCGCGGGACTCGAGCTCGGCGCGTCCGCCGTCCTCGGCGGTCAGCACCCACGGCCCGTCGGCGAGGATCGCGACGGTGTGCTCCCAGTGCGCGGCGCGTGAGCCGTCGACGGTCGCGATGGTCCAGCCGTCCTCGAGTTCTTCGGTCGCGCGGGCACCCAGGGTGATCATGGGCTCGATCGCGAGGCACGTCCCCGGGTGCAGCCGTGGGCCCTTGCCGGCCTTGCCGTAGTTGAGCACGTGCGGGTCCATGTGCATCCGGGTGCCGATGCCGTGCCCGCCGTAACCGGTGACGATGCCGTAGCGCCCTGAGCGCGACACCGAACGCTCGACGGCGTTCGAGATGTCGCCCAGGCGCCCGTTCGGCCGCGCCGCGGCCAGCCCGTCCCACAGCGAGCGCTCGCACGCCTCGGACAGGGCCTTGGACTCGTCGTCGACCTCGCCGACCAGCACGGTCACCGCAGCGTCGCCGTGCCAACCGTCGACGATCGCGCCGAAGTCGATCGAGATGATGTCGCCGTCGCGCAATTTCTCCGTCGAGGACGGGATGCCGTGCACCACGCGCTCGTTCACGGACGCGCAGATCACCGCGGGATAGGGACCGTTGCCGATGTCGTAGTCGAGGAAGTTCGAGGTCGCGCCGGCCTCGCGCAAGACCTCGCGGGCAAGCGCGTCCAACTCGGCTGTCGATACTCCCGGTGCTGCAGCTTCGGTCATCGCCGCCAACGCCCGCGCGACCACGAGCCCGGCCACGCGCATGATCGCGATCTCGTCGTCGCTCTTGAGCTCGATGCGCTCGGGAAAGCGGTACATGTGGCTCAGGCGTCGGTGTACGGAGTGAGCACGCCGATCGCCCGCTCGGTGACGTCCTCGACCGTGCCGATGGCGTCGATCTCGACCAGCTGCTTGCGGCCGGAGTAGAACTCGATCAGCGGCTGGGTCTGCTCGAGGTAGACCTCGAGGCGGTGCCGCACGGTCTCCGGACGGTCGTCGTCGCGGTGGTAGAGCTCGCCGCCACAGCGGTCGCAGACGCCCTCGACCTTCGGCTTGTCGTACTCGACGTGCCAGACGTGGCCGCACTTCTTGCAGGTGCGCCGTCCGGACAGCCGCCGCACGACCTCGTCGTTGTCGACGTTGAGGTCGAGCACGACCCCGAGCGTCGTGCCGAGGTCGCCGAGGATGCCGTCCAGCTCGTAGGCCTGCGACACGTTGCGCGGGAAACCGTCGAGAAGGAACCCGCCCTTGGCGTCGGGCTCGGCGAGACGGTCGCGCACCATCGCGTTGGTGACCTCATCGGGGACGAGGTCGCCGGCGTCCATGTACTTCTTCGCCAGCCGACCGAGATCGGTGCCGCCGGACACGTTCGCGCGGAAGATGTCGCCGGTCGAGATCTTCGGGATCGAGAAGTGGTCGGCGATGAATTCGGCCTGCGTCCCCTTCCCGGCACCAGGGGGACCGACCATGACGAGCCTCAACGCAGGAAGCCTTCGTAGTTGCGCTGCATCAGCTGGCTCTCGATCTGCTTCACCGTGTCGAGACCCACGCCGACCATGATCAGCACGGCCGTACCACCGAACGGGAAGTTCTGGTTGTTGCCGCTGGTGATCGAGAAGAAGAAGTTCGGCAGCACGGCGATGATGCCCAGGTACAGCGAGCCGGGCAGCGTGATGCGCGACAGCACGAACTGCAGGTACTCCGCCGTCGGACGGCCCGGCCGGATGCCCGGGATGAACCCGCCGTACTTCTTCATGTCGTCGGCACGCTCGACCGGGTCGAAGGTGATGCCGACATAGAAGTAGGTGAAGAAGATGATGAGCGCGAAGTAGATCGCGATGTAACTGAAGTTGTCCTGCTGGATGAGGTTGTTGTTCACCCAGTTCGCGAACGCAGAGTTCCCGTTGTTGCCCGTCAGCTGACTGATCAGCTGCGGGATGTAGAGCAGGGACGAGGCGAAGATGACCGGGATGACGCCGGCCTGGTTCACCTTCAACGGCAGATAGGTCGACGTGCCGCCGTACTGGCGCCGGCCGATCATCCGCTTGGCGTACTGCACCGGGATACGGCGCTGTGCCTGCTCGACGAAGATCACCGCGATGATGATCGCCAGACCCAGGATGCAGATCAGCGTGAACACGAACACGCCGCTGTTGTCGAGGATCGTGCGGCCCTCGGACGGGATGCGGGCGGCGATGGACGTGAACATCAAGACGCTCATGCCGTTACCGACGCCGCGGTCGGTGACCAGTTCGCCGAGCCACATGATGACGGCGGTACCGGCCGTCATGCAGATGACCATCGTGCCGAGGCTGAAGATGTCCTGGTGGTAGAGGACTGCGTTGCCGCCACACCCGGAGGTGTTGCCGAACAGCTGGCCCGATCGCGCCAGCGCGATGAAGCCGGTCGACTGCAGGATCGCCAGGCCGATGGTCAGGTAGCGGCTGTACTGGGTCAGCTTCTGCTGGCCGGCCTGGCCTTCCTTCTTCAGCTGCTCGAAGCGCGGGATCACGACGACGAGCAACTGGATGATGATGCTCGCGGTGATGTACGGCATGATGCCGAGCGCGAACGCCGACAGCTTGAGCAGCGCGCCGCCGGAGAACAGGTTGATCAGCGAGTAGATGTTGGCGTTGCCGCCGTTGGTGACCTGCTTGAGACAGTTGTTGATGCCGACGATGTTCGTGTTCGGCGTCGGGATGGACGCGCCCAGCCGGTAGAGCACCAGCATGCTGAGGGTGAACAGCAGCTTCTTGCGCAGGTCGGGCGTCCGGAACGCCGATGCGAATGCGCTGAGCACGAATCCTCCTGCGAGCGGGGCTGACCACCCCGGGGAAGTGTGGCGGCGGGCCCGCCCGATTCGCATCGGACGGACCCGCACAGGCTAACAGTCCGGCACAAAGAGGCCGGACTCGTCAGATCTGGGTGACCGACCCTCCGGCCGCCTCGATCTTCTGCTTCGCGGTGTCGGAGAACTTGTTGGCGGTGACCTCCAGGGTCACTCCGCCGAGCTCGCCTTCGCCCAGCACCTTGACCAGCTGACCCTTGCGAACCGCGCCGGCGCGGACGAGATCGGCGACGCCGACCGTCCCGCCCTCGGGGAACAGCTCGGCCAGGCGGGCCACGTTCACGACCTGGAACTCGGCCTTGAAGCGGTTCCGGAAGCCCTTGAGCTTCGGCATCCGCATGTACAGCGGGAGCTGGCCGCCCTCGAAGCCCGCCGGAACCTGGTAGCGGGCCTTGGTGCCCTTGGTGCCGCGACCGGCGGTCTTGCCCTTGGACCCTTCACCGCGACCGACGCGGGTCTTCTGGGTGTGAGCGCCCTTGGCCGGACGCAGGTGATGCACCTTGAGTGGGGAGTCCCCCATGTCAGTCGACCTCCTCGACCGTCACCAGGTGCGTGACGGTGCGGACCATGCCCCGGATCTCCGGGCGGTCCTCCTTGACGACGACGTCGTGCATCCGCTTCAGTCCGAGCGAACGCAGCGTCTCGCGCTGATTGTGCTTGTAACCGATCCCCGACTTCGTCTGGGTGATCTTGAGCTTGGACATGACGGTCAGACTCCCTGGCCGGCGCGTGCGCGCAGCATGCCCGCGGGCGCGACGTCCTCCAGCGGCAGGCCGCGGCGGGCCGCGACCTCCTCCGGCCGGACGAGCGCCTTGAGGGCAGCAACGGTCGCGTGCACGATGTTGATCGGGTTGTCGGAGCCGAGCGACTTGGACAGCACGTCGTGGATGCCCGCGCACTCGAGCACGGCGCGCACCGGGCCACCGGCGATGACGCCGGTACCGGGGCTGGCCGGCTTGAGCAGCACCACGCCGGCGGCCTTCTCGCCCTGCACCGGGTGCGGAATCGTCTGGGCGATCCGCGGGACCTTGAAGAAGTTCTTCTTGGCCTCCTCGACGCCCTTGGCGATAGCGGCCGGAACTTCCTTGGCCTTGCCGTAGCCGACACCGACCGTGCCGTCGCCGTCACCGACGACCACGAGGGCGGTGAAGCTGAACCGGCGGCCACCCTTGACCACCTTCGCGACGCGGTTGATCGTCACGACCCGCTCGAGATGCGGGCTCTTCTCCGGGGCGTTCTGGCCACGGCCGCCGCCGTCGCGACGGTCGCGGCGTTCACCGCGCTCGCCGCCACCGGTGCGGTTGCCCCCACGCTGAGGTCCGGGCATCAGAACTCCAATCCAGCATCGCGGGCCGCCGCGGCGAATGCCGCGATGCGTCCCGTGTAGGTGTTGCCGCCACGGTCGAAGACGACCTTCGTGACGCCGGCCGCCTTCGCGGCCTCGGCGAGCGCAGTCCCGGCAGACTTGGCCTGCTCGGTCTTGTCGCCGTCAGTGAGCTTGTAGGTCGAGGACGACGCGAGCGTGACGCCCTTGGAGTCGTCGACGATCTGCGCGAACAGGTGCCGCGCCGACCGGGTGACGACCAGGCGGGGACGCTCGGTCGAGCCGGCCAGCTTCTTGCGCAGCCGGAAGTGTCGACGCGACTTGGCGACCCGGCGCGCGGCCGAGACTCCGGCCGAACGCCGCGCCTGCTTGGCGATGGTTGAGGCGCCCATGATTACTTCTTCCCTGCCTTACCGGCCTTACGACGGATGACCTCACCCTGGTAGCGCACGCCCTTGCCCTTGTAGGGGTCGGGCTTGCGCAGCTTGCGGATGTTGGCGGCCACTTCGCCGACCTTCTGCTTGTCGATGCCCTCGACCACGAAACGGGTCGGTGCCTCGACACGGAACGAGATGCCGTCCGGCGCCTTGACCGGGACGGGGTGCGAGAACCCGAGCGCGAACTCGAGGTCGCTGCCCTTGGCCGTCACGCGGTAACCGGTGCCGACGATCTCGAGGGTCTTCGAGTAGCCCGCGGTCACGCCGGTGACCATGTTGGCGATCAACGTGCGCGACAGGCCGTGCAGCGACTTCGACACACGCTCGTCGTCGGGGCGGCTGACGGCGATCGCGCCGTCGTCGCCCTTCGCGACCGTGATCGGCGTAGCGACGGTGTGCGACAGCGTGCCCTTCGGGCCCTTGACCGTGACGGTCTGACCCTCGATCGCGACGTCCACGCCGGACGGGACGGCAACGGGGAGTCTGCCGATGCGGCTCATTGTGTTCCCCCTTACCAGACGTAGGCGAGGACTTCCCCGCCCACTCCGCGCTTGGCAGCCTGCTTATCGGTCAGCAGGCCGGACGAGGTCGAGATGATGGCGGTGCCGAGACCACCGAGCACGCGAGGCATGCCGGTCGACTTGGCGTAGACGCGCAGACCGGGCTTGGACACCCGGCGCACGCCGGCGATGCTGCGCTCACGGTTCGGGCCGTACTTGAGGTCCAGCGTGAGGACGCGCCCCACCTGGCCCTCAGGCGCGTCGGCCACCGAGAAGCCGGCGATGTAGCCCTGCTCCTTGAGGATCTCCGCGATGTGGCCCTTCAGCTTCGAGTGCGGCATCACGACCTCCTCGTGGAAGGCCGAGTTGGCGTTGCGCAGACGAGTCAGCATGTCTGCGATCGGATCGGTCATTGTCATGTCGTGCTCTTCTTTCTCGCGATGGTTCCCTCTCGGGCCTTCCGCGAAGGTTGGGTACTACCAGGAAGATTTCGTGACACCGGGCAGTTCGCCGGCGTGCGCCATCTCGCGAAGGCAGATCCGGCACAGGCCGAACTTGCGATACACCGAGTGCGCGCGGCCGCAGCGCTGGCAGCGCGTGTAGCCGCGAACGGCGAACTTCGGCTTCGCCGCCGCCTTGTTCCGCAGGGCTGTCTTTGCCATTACGAGTTCTCCTTGAACGGGAAGCCCAGCGCACGAAGCAGCGCGCGTCCCTCGTCGTCGGTCTTGGCGGTGGTCACCACGGTGATGTCCATGCCGCGCGGACGGTCGATGCTGTCCGGGTCGATCTCGTGGAACATCGACTGCTCGGTGAGACCGAAGGTGTAGTTGCCGTTGCCGTCGAACTGCTGGTCGGACAGCCCGCGGAAGTCACGGATACGCGGCAGCGCCAGCGAGAGCAGCCGGTCGAGGAACTCCCACATCCGGTCGCCGCGCAGGGTGACCTTCGCGCCGATCGGCATGCCCTCGCGCAACTTGAACTGCGCGATCGACTTGCGGGCCTTCTGCACGAGCGGCTTCTGGCCGGTGATCAGCGTCAGGTCACGGACGGCGCCGTCCATCAGCTTGGAGTCCTTGGCCGCCTGGCCGACGCCCATGTTGACGACGATCTTGACCAGACCGGGGATCTGCATCGCGTTGCCGAACTCGAACTGCTGCTGCAGCGCCGGCGCGATCTCCTCGCGGTACTTGGTCTTCAGTCGCGGTGTGGGCACCTCGGTGGTTGCCGCACTCATGACATGTCCTTCCCGGAACGGCGCGAGACGCGCACGTTCTTGCCGCTCTCCTCGTCGCGCCGGTAACCGACGCGCGTGGCCGTGCCGTCACCGTCGATCACCATGACGTTGCTGGCGCTGATCGGGGCCTCGAAGTGCTCGATGCCGCCGGCCTTGGCGCCGCGCTGGGTCGCGGTGACGCGGTTGTGCTTGGTGGCGCGGTTGACGCCCTCGACGACGACCTTGTTCGTGATCGGGTCGGCCGCGATGACCTTGCCCTTCACGCCGCGGTCCTTGCCGGCGATGACGACGACCTCGTCGCCCTTCTTCACCTTCATCGGGCGTCCTCGCTTCGCTCGTCTGCCCGCTTCATCTGACAACCCTTCATGTCAGAGCACCTCCGGTGCCAGCGAGATGATCTTCATGAAACGCTTGTCGCGCAGCTCGCGGCCCACGGGGCCGAAGATGCGCGTTCCGCGCGGCTCGCCGTCGGCCTTGATGAGCACGGCAGCGTTCTCGTCGAAACGGATGTAGCTGCCGTCCGGACGTCGACGCTCCTTGGACGTGCGAACGATGACCGCCTTGACGACGTCACCCTTCTTCACGCCGGCGCCGGGCAGCGCATCCTTGACGGTCGCCACGATGATGTCGCCGATACCCGCATAGCGACGTCCCGAGCCGCCCATCACGCGGATGCACAAGATTTCCTTGGCACCGGTGTTGTCGGCGACCCTGAGTCGCGACTCCTGCTGAATCACTGCCTACTCCAGACTCCTGCTCGGACTTACTTCGCGCGCTCGAGAACCTCGACCACGCGCCAACGCTTGGTCGCCGAGGTCGGACGGGTCTCCATGATCAGAACGCGGTCACCCACGCCGACCTGGTTGGTCTCGTCGTGCGCCTTGAGCTTGCTCGTGCGGCGCAGCACCTTGCCGTACAGCGGGTGCTTGACGCGGTCTTCGACGGCGACGACAACGGTCTTGTCCATCTTGTCGCTGACGACCAGGCCCTCACGGGTCTTGCGGTGCGAGTTGCGCACCGCAGTCTCGGTGGTTGCGGGGGTCTCGGTCATGCCACTTCACCATTCTCACTCGGAGCGACGGACAGCCCGAGCTCACGCTCGCGCAGGATCGTGTAGATCCGCGCGATGTCGTGCTTCACGGTGCGCAGTCGCCGGTTGTTGTCCAGCTGCCCGGTCGCCATCTGGAAGCGCAGGTTGAACAGCTCTTCCTTGGCTTCGCGCAGCCGCGTGTCGAGCTCGTCGTCGTGCAGCTCACGCAGCTCGTTCGTTTGCGTACTACTCATCAGCCTTCACCTGCTTCACGCGTGACGATGCGGCACTTCATCGGCAGCTTGTGGATGGCACGAGTCAGCGCGTCGCGCGCCACCTTCTCGTTCGGGAACGACAGCTCGAACAGCACACGACCCGGCTTGACGTTGGCGATCCACCACTCCGGCGAGCCCTTACCGGAACCCATGCGGGTCTCGGCCGGCTTCTTCGTGAGCGGACGGTCGGGGTAGACGTTGATCCACACCTTGCCGCCACGGCGGATGTGCCGGTTGATGGCGATACGAGCGGACTCGATCTGACGGTTGGTGACGTAGGCGGGCTCGAGAGCCTGGATGCCGTACTCACCGAACGCCACGCGCGTGCCGCCCGAAGCCATGCCCTTGCGGCTCGGGTGGTGCTGCTTGCGGTGCTTGACCCTACGTGGGATGAGCATGACTCAGCTCTCCGTGCTTTCGTTGGCTGATTCGGTGGCAGCCGGTTCGGTCGTGCTCTCGGCCGCCTCGGTCGCGGCCTCGACCGCGGCCTCGGGACCGGCCTCGCCGGCGTTGTCGGCGGCCGCGGCCTCCTCGGCTGCGTTCGGCGCCGCGGCGGCGATCTCGGCCTGGGCCGCGGCCTCGGTGCTCACCGCGGACTCCTGGATGTTCTCGTCGGCGACCGGCGCCTCGGCGATCGCAGCCTCGGCGATGTGCTGCTGCGCAGGTGCGTCACCGGATGCCGCGCGACCCGCCTCGGTGCTGACACCGGTCGTGCCCTGCGAACCCGAACGGCGCGGACGGCTGCCGGCCGGGCGATCGCGGCGCTGCCGCAGTGCCTCGGCGGCCTGCGCGGCCTCACGCTCGGCGCGCGAGCCGGTCGGCACCTCGCCCTTGTACAGCCACACCTTCACGCCGATGCGGCCGAAGGTGGTGCGAGCCTCGTAGAAGCCGTAGTCGATGTTCGCGCGCAGCGTGTGCAGCGGGACGCGTCCCTCGCGGTAGAACTCCGAGCGCGACATCTCGGCGCCACCGAGGCGGCCCGAGCACTGCACGCGGATGCCCTTCACGTTCGGGCTCTTGAGCGCCGACTGCATGCTCTTGCGCATCGCGCGGCGGAAGCTGACGCGGTTGCTCAGCTGCTCGGCCACACCCTGCGCGACCAGCTGCGCGTCACCTTCGGGGTTCTTGACCTCGAGGATGTTGAGCTGCACCTGCTTGCCGGTGAGCTTCTCGAGCTCGCCACGGATGCGATCGGCCTCGGCGCCGCGGCGGCCGATGACGATGCCGGGACGCGCGGTGTGGATGTCGACGCGCACACGGTCACGCGTGCGCTCGATCTCGACCTTCGCGATGCCGGCGCGCTCCATGCCCTTGGACATGAGCTTGCGGATCGCGACGTCTTCCTTGACGTACTCGGCGTACTGCTTGTCGGCGAACCAGCGACTGCGGAAGTCGGTGCTGATGCCCAGCCGGAAGCCGTGCGGGTTGACTTTCTGACCCATTACTTACGACGTCCCTTCTGGCCGACCGTCGGCGTGTCGATGCTCTCGACCTCGATCGTGATGTGGCTGGTGCGCTTGCGGATTCGGTAGGCGCGGCCCTGCGCACGCGGGCGGAACCGCTTGAGCGTCGGGCCCTCGTCGACGAACGCCCGCGAGATCACGAGCGTGTCGGGGTCGAGCGAGAAGTTGTTCTCGGCGTTGGCGATCGCACTCGCGAGCACCTTTGCGATCGGCTCGCTGGCCGCCTGCGGTGCGAACTTCAGCATCGCGAGAGCGCCCTGCGCGTCCTTGCCGCGGATGAGGTCGATGATGCGACGCGCCTTCATCGGCGTGACGCGTACGTAGGTCGCACGCGCGATCGCGCTGCGAACCTCGTCAGTGTGCTGGTGTTAGGGTCATCTCGTTGTCCTCTTAGCCCCGGCGCGCGCGTCGGTCGTCGCGGATGTGGCCCTTGAAGGTCCGCGTGGGGGCGAACTCGCCGAGCTTGTGCCCGACCATGCCCTCGGTGACGAACACCGGGACGTGCTTGCGGCCGTCGTGCACGGCGATCGTGTGCCCGAGCATGTCGGGGATGATCGTCGAGCGGCGCGACCAGGTCTTGATCACGTTCTTGCTGCCCTTGTCGTTCTGTACGTCCACCTTCTTGAGCAGGTGATCGTCGACGAACGGGCCCTTCTTCAGACTGCGCGGCATCGTTTCTCCTCAACCAGTTCCAGAGCCCTTAGTGGTGCTTCTTCTTCGTACGACGACGACGCACGATCATGCGGTCGCTTTCCTTGATCCGGCGGGTGCGGCCTTCGGGCTTGCCGTTCGGGTTCACCGGGTGGCGACCACCGGACGTCTTGCCCTCACCACCACCGTGCGGGTGGTCGACCGGGTTCATGGCGACACCGCGGACGCTCGGACGCTTGCCCTTCCAGCGCATACGGCCGGCCTTGCCCCAGTTGATGTTCGACTGCTCGGCGTTGCCGACCTCGCCGACGGTGGCGCGGCAGCGCACGTCGACGTTGCGGATCTCGCCGGAGGGCATCCGCAGCTGTGCGTACGGACCGTCCTTGGCCACGAGCTGCACGCTCGCACCGGCCGAGCGGGCGATCTTCGCGCCACCACCGGGGCGGAGCTCGATCGCGTGCACGACCGTGCCGACCGGGATGTTGCGCAGCGGCAGTGCGTTGCCCGGCTTGATGTCCGCGCTCGGCCCGTTCTCGATGCGGTCACCCTGCTTGAGCAGGCGCGGCGCGAGGATGTAGCGCTTCTCGCCGTCGGCGTAATGCAGCAGCGCGATGCGAGCAGTGCGGTTCGGGTCGTACTCGATGTGCGCGACCCGCGCCGGCACGCCGTCCTTGTCGTGACGACGGAAGTCGATCACGCGGTAGGCGCGCTTGTGCCCACCACCCTGGTGACGGGTGGTCACCTTGCCGCTGTTGTTGCGACCGCCCTTGTTGTGCAGCGGGCGGACCAGCGACTTCTCCGGCTCGTCACGCGTGACCTCGGCGAAGTCGGCCACCGACGAGCCACGACGGCCCGGAGTGGTCGGCTTGTATTTACGGATAGCCATAGTCGATCAGCCAATCTGTCCGAACACGTCGATCCGGTCGCCGTCACGCAGGGTGACGATGGCGCGCTTGATGTTCTTGCGTCGGCCGTAGCCGAACCGGGTGCGCTTGCGCTTGCCATCGCGGTTGAGCGTGTTCACGTTGGTGACCTTCACGTTGAACACCTGCTCGACCGCGATCTTGATCTGGGTCTTGTTCGCCTGCGGGTGCACCTCGAAGGTGTACTTGTTCTCGTCCAGCAGGCCGTAGCTCTTCTCCGAGATGACCGGAGCGAGCAACACGTCGCGTGCGTTGTCGAACATCAGGCTTCCTCAACTTCCGAGCTGGTCGCCGACGCCTTGGCCGACTTGCCGCGTCGCCGGGCCCGCGACGAACGCATCGAGCGCACGCCTGGGTGAACACGACCTCGTCGCTGATCAGCACGTCGTAGGTGTTGAGCTGACCGGGCTCGAGCAGGTGGACCGAGCCGAGGTTGCGCAGGCTCTTCCACGTGATCACGTCGTTGCGCTCGGCAACGACCAGCACGTGCTTGGCCGAGGTCAGTTCGACGAGCTTCGCGAACGCGCCCTTGGTCGAGGGCGCGTCGCCGTCGACGAGCGCGGACACGACGTGCACTCGGTCGTGGCGCGCCCGGTCGGACAGTGCGGACCGCAGCGCGGCCGCCTTCATCTTCTTGGGCGTGCGCTGGCCGTACGTGCGCGGCTTCGGGCCGTGGACGACGCCACCGCCGGCGAACTGCGGCGCACGCGTCGAACCCTGGCGGGCCCGGCCGGTGCCCTTCTGGCGGTACGGCTTCTTGCCACCGCCGCGCACCTCGGCGCGCGTCTTGGTCGACGCGGTGCCCTGCCGCGCGGCGGCGAGCTGGGCGACGACGACCTGGTGGATCAGCGGGACGTTGAGCTCGACGTCGAAGACGTCGGCGGGCAGGTCCGCCTTGGTCGCCGTTGCCTGTTCGTGGAGGAAGCCATCTCAGACCCCCTTCTCGATCTTGTTCATGGTGTCGGACTTCGACGCGCTGCGGACGACCACGCAGGCCGCCCTTCGGGCCGGGAACGGCGCCCTTGATGAGCAGCAGGCCGCGCTCGGCGTCGACCTTGTGCACGGTCAGGCCGGTGATGGTCGCGGTCTCGTGACCCATCCGGCCGGCCATGCGCAGGCCCTTGAACACGCGACCCGGCGTGGCGCAGGCGCCGATCGAACCGGGCTTGCGGTGGTTGCGGTGCGAGCCGTGCGAGGACGAGACGCCATGGAAGCCATGGCGCTTCATGACACCCGCGGTGCCCTTGCCCTTCGTCGTGCCGCTGATGTCGACGCGCACGCCGTCGGCGAACACGTCCGCGCTCAGCTCCTGCCCGATCGCGTAACCCTCGATCGAGTCGGTGCGCACCTCGACGACGTGGCGCCGCGGGGTGACATTGGCAGCCTTGAAGTGGCCGGCCACGGGCTTGGTGACCTTGCGCGGGTCGATCTGCCCGTAGGCGAGCTGGACGGCGGTGTAGCCGTCCTTCTCCTGTGTGCGGATCTGGGTGACGACGCACGGCCCGGCCTTGACGACAGTCACCGGAACCATCCGGTTGTTCTCGTCGAAGACCTGGGTCATGCCGAGCTTTTCGCCCAGGATCCCAGTTCGGTCGTTAGCCATTGGTGTCAGATCTCCGCTGCTACTGGATGTTCACGTCGACGCTTGCCGGCAGGTCGATGCGCATGAGCGCGTCGACCGTCTTCGGCGTCGGGTCGAGAATGTCGATGAGCCGCTTGTGGGTGCGCATCTCGAAGTGCTCGCGACTGTCCTTGTACTTGTGCGGCGAACGGATGACGCAGTACACGTTCTTCTCCGTCGGCAGCGGCACCGGACCGACGACACGGGCGCCGGTGCGCGTCACGGTCTCGACGATCTTGCGCGCGCTGGCGTCGATGGCCTCGTGGTCGTAGGCCTTGAGCCTGATGCGGATCTTCTGTCCCGCCATGGTGGCTGACTCACTCTCACTGTTCTCGGTGGTGCTGCTGCTTGCTGCAGTGTCACGGTTCGAGCTCGCGGTCCTTGTGAAGTCCCGGAGCAAGGCCCCGGGCGGGCTCTGGA
>CAVPTA010000002.1:0-371129 GCA_963708645.1 uncultured Actinomycetota bacterium
TCATCGCTTTGTCGAGTGCTCCGCAATCGCGCAGCGTCGATCGACGTTGTGCCGGATTACCGGCTCGAACCTGCACAGGCGTGGCCGGATGCGCATCGCGATGACCGCCGCGCGCCGCGGCGGATGTGGACGCTGGTCGTCTCCGGAGCGGCGATCGCAGCGACAGTCGCTGCCGGCATCGTCGGGGCGCGCTTCGGTCTGCTTCCGAATCGTCAGCCGAGTGGACATTCGTCGAGCTGCGTCGCCGCCACGTCCCCGCGGTTCTTGTCCGCGCTCCGTACCGGCGCGCTGCCGGTCGGCGATGTCGTGCTGTCAGCAGCGCACGACGGCGGGTTGCTCGTGGCCGCCGAACGCGACGGAGTGACCACGGCCGTACGGGCGATGAGCCCGGACGGAACGATGTCGACGCTCTGGAGGGCTCGCGCAGGCGATCGGCTGCGGGCGGTGGCCAATCCGTCGGGCGCGATCAACGACACTGGTGCGGCGTTCTTGCTCGTCCCCGTCAACGGCTTCAGTGCTGCGCAGGTGTACGTCGCGGGTTTGTATCACCACACACTCAAAACGGTGACGGTCGACGCTGGGTACCGCGTCAGCATCGATGCGCGAACCGCGCCCATCGCCATGGGCGACGCTATCGACATGGTCGAGACATCCGTGTCGAATCCGCGCGTCCAACAGCTCGAGCAGGTCTGGGTCGACACGCCGCTGGACGCGCTGAGGGGCCGCACGCGTGCGTCGCGGGTCATCGCGCTGCTGGCTGTCGGCGGCAATGTCGTCATGATCCGCAAGCTCGCGAACGGTGCTGCCGTTGCCGACTTCGACCAGCCGCAGTACCGCCCGTCCACATTGGCACGCGCAATGCGCAACGGCTACGCCTTCGCCAGCGACGACACGACCATGACCTGGCTCAGCACCAGCGCCGGCCGCCACACCGTCTTGCAGTGGACGCCAGGTGAAGCGTCACCAACCGGTCGCGCGCTCCCCGACACCTTCGTGCCGATCAGTGCAGCGCGCCGGTTCGCGGCTGCGGCACCATCAGGCGGCCATCAGCAATTGTTCGACTCGCGGGCCAACCGCGTCATCGAACTGCCGACGGGGGTCACGCTGCTTCAGCTCGACAGCGTCAACGCCGTCCTGGCGCTGCAGACGTCCGACGCCACGCGATATACGCGCGTTCCTGTTCAGGCTCTCGACACCTGCTGAGGTCACGCGAACATCGGGCAGGGTGCTCAGTCGACGAGCGCGGAGTACACCAACTGCCGCAGCTGCGAGCGGATCGGATAGGTCGACGACGGCAACAACTGGGTCATGAACACCACCGTGATCCGCTCGACCGGGTCGACCCAGAACGCCGTGCTTGCGGCACCGCCCCAGGCGAATTCGCCCGCCGTCCCGAGCGTGTGGGACGCAACCGGGTCGAGCAGCACCGAGAAGCCGAGCCCGAACCCGACACCGTCGAAGGGTGCCTCCGCGAACAGCGGCCGGCCGAACGCAGCGAGATCGGCGTTGCCGGGCAGGTGATTTCGCGTCATGTACCGCATGGTCCGGTCGCCGAGCACCCGCACACCGTCAAGTTCTCCGCGGTTGAGCAGGAACCGGGTGAAGCGGTGATAGTCCGACAGCGTCGAGCACAACCCGCCACCACCGGAGAACCAAGTGGGATCAAGAAACGAGTCGCCGAGCTCGCGGTTGCGGTGCAGCCCGGCGGTGTAGAGCGCGGCAAGCCGCTCGGTGTCGCGCGCCGCGAACGACGTGTCGGTCATGCCGAGCGGGCCCAGCACGAGCTCGTCGAATGCTGCGTCGAGCGGCTTTCCGGAGAGCACCTCGATGAGACGACCGAGCACGTCGGTGCTCACCGAGTAGTTCCATTCCGAACCGGGCTGGAACAGCAGCGGTAAGGCGGCGAACCTCTCGACCGCGCCGGCCAGGTCGAGATCGGCGGGTGCCGACCACTCGAACCCGGCCGCGCGGTACAGCGCGTCCACCGGGTGGGCGCGGTGGAAGCCATAGGTCAGTCCGGACGTGTGCGTGAACAGGTGCCGCACACGCATCGGCTCTGTCGCCGCGACGGTGACCGGCTTGAGGTCAGACCCGCCGGCAAACACGCGCGTCTCGGCGAACTCGGGCAGGTAGCGCGACACCGGATCGTTCAGCTCGAATGCGCCGCGCTCGTAGAGGGCCATCGCCGCGACCGAAGTGATCGGCTTGGTCATGGAGTAGATCCGGAACACGGTGTCGAGTTCGACCGGCAGACCGGCCTCCACATCACGCAGCCCACCGGTCGCCAGGTGCGCGATCTGTCCGTCACGTGCGACCAGCACCGAATAGCCCGGCAACTTCCGATCGGTCACGTACCGGTCGAGTAGCGCGTCGATCGAGGTGAGCCGCTCGTGGTCGAAGCCGACCTGTCCCGGATCGACCTCGACGGCGAGGTTTGCGGTGGTGGCCATCCTTCGATCATGCACCGACAATCGGAGCCGTGAGACTGCCGCGCTCGCTCGCCCGGTTCAACCGTGTCGTCACCAACCGCATCCAAGGCTGGTGGGCGCCGTATCTTGCGCCGTGGGTGCTGCTCACGCACCGCGGGAGGGTCAGCGGTCGCGAGTATCGCAATCCGGTGTTCGCCACGCGCAGCGGTTCGCAGCTGCGTCTCGCGGTGCTCTACGGCACCGAGTCGGACTGGGTGCGCAATGTCCTGGCCGCCGGGCAGGCCGACCTCGTGCGACTGGGACGGCCGTTGCGCATTGCCGACCCGCAGCTCGTCGCGACGTCCGGACGTGCCGACCTGGGCTGGCTGGGACGGGTGGCGCCGCACGTCGTGATCGCTCGCATCGTGACGGGGCCGGGCGTGCGCAGCTTCGACCCGACGCGACTCGGCACCCGCGAGGCCGACGCCTGGATCGGCTACTACCGCCACGAGTGGCGCAGCGTCCTGACCGCGTCGCTCTCACTGGTCGCCGAGGGCTTCGGCATGGGACGACGCCGCACCATGCTCGGCGCCTTATACGTATTGCGGGCGAACCAGAAGTGGTCGCCGTACCCACGCAACGATCCCGACGGAGCGCGCGAGTTCATGCGCCGGTTCTACGCGCTCGTGAAGGCCGATGGTGGGTTGTCGATCGATCCGCGCGAGGCCGCCGAGCGCGAGGTCGACTGGTGGCGAATCCACCGCGTCCATCAGCGTGAATCAGGGCTCACCGAAGACGATCTGACCAACTCCGTCGCACACCTGTACAGCTACGTGTACTCGGTGCCCGAATCGGCGGTGCACGAGGCGGCCCGGCTGCGGGTCGAGGCGATGCGGCTCTCGGACGAGTGGGTCGAGGCCGGCTGCGATCTCGGCAGCCCGGTGCTCGCCGAGGAACGGCGCACGCTCATCGAGTCCTACCGTGCGTTGCGAACCGCCGTCGAGCGCTGATCATTTGTCGACCCGGCGGGCAAGCGGTTCGGTGTATGGCGTCCGCTCGACGGCGACTGAGCGGCGCCGGCCCTGTTCGGTGTCGGCCTCGACCAGCCACATCGCCTGATAGGGCGCGAGCCAGATGTTGCCGTCGTCGGCCACCGGCACGGTCGTGCCCGTCAGGGTGTCGTGCGCGCGGCACCACCCGAGATCGGCCACACGATGCCAGGGGAACGGGCGGGCGTCGTCGGCGATGTTGGCCAGCTCGAGCAGATCCCCTTCAGGGTGCCGTCGCAGCACCACCAGTACGCCGGGATCGGACGGGTCGAGCGCCTGCGCAGTGACCGAGGCGTGCAGGTGCGGCAGGCCGGCACGCACCCGGGCGAGATGCGCCAGTCCGGCGAACATCCGGGCAGGCACCGTCCCGGGGACGTGTCGCTGCGCCTGCCGTGCGGCGTCCATGTGTGGGCGGTGCAGCCAGCGGTTGTCGTCCTGGTGGCCAGGTTCCTCGGCCCAGCGCGCGTCAGCGGGCAGACCGATCTCGTCGCCCATCCACACCACGGGCACGCCGCCCCAGCCGAGCACGATCGCGTATGCCAGCAGCACGCGCGCGACGGCGGCGTCGACCTGCTCGGGTGAGCAGGCATCGTCGAGTCCGGTCAGCGACGAAGTCGAACCACTGATGCGCCGGTCGCCGGTGGCCGGGTTCGCCTGGAACACCTCGCCGTGCGCGAACGAGCCGGGGAACGTGCCGCTGTAGAAATCCGACAGGAACGCCCGGTGGGCGAAGCCGTTGAGCCCTACCGCAGCGGCGTCACCGTCGTCGATCGCCCACCCGATGTCGTCGTGGCAGCGCACGTAGGTGATCCACGCGGTCGTCGACGGAACGATCGGGAGCTCCTGCAGTGCATGCACGGCGAGCCGGACGTCACGCGTCGCGAGCATCGACCACACCTGCACCATCAACGTGTTGTGATAGGCGAGATCGCTGACCTTGCCGTGGTGACGGCCGCTGCCGAGGTAGTGCGCCAACTCGTCCGGCGCGACGATCGCCTCGGCCTTCAGCACGGTCGCCGGGCAGGCGATGCGGATCAGGGCCCGCAGCGCCTGGGTGATCGAGTGCACCTCGGGTTGGTTCTGGCAGTTGGTGCCCGACCGCTTCCACACGAACGCGATCGCGTCCAGCCGCAGTACGTCGACGCCGACATTGGCGAGGAACAGCACGATGTCGGCGAACTCGGCGAACACGTCCGGGTTCGACCAGTTCAGATCCCACTGGAACTCGTTGAATGTGGTCCAGACCCAGCCGTCGAGGTCGTCGTCCCAGGTGAAGTTGCCCGGGGCGAAGTCGGGGAAGACCTCCGGCAGGGTGCGCTCGTAGGCGTCCGGGCCGGTGCGGTCGTCGAAGATGTGGAAGTAGCGGCGGTAGTGCGGATCGCCGGCCCGGGCAGCGACCGCCCACTGGTGCTCGCGGGCGACATGATTGAGGACGAGGTCCAGCACCAGGCTGATGCCGGCCTCGTGCAGCGTCTCGGCGAGGCGGCGCAGGTCGTCGAGTGTGCCGAGATCGCTGCGCACCTCCCGGTAGTCGGCGACCGCATACCCGCCGTCACTGTCGCCGTCACGCGGGCGCAGCAGCGGCATCAGGTGCAGGTAGGTGACGCCGAGATCGTGCAGATAGGGCACCTGCGCGCCGACGCCGGCCAAGGTGTCGGCGAAGCGATCGGCGTAGGCCGCGTAACCGAGCATCGACGGCTGCTGGAACCAGTCCGGGGCCAGTGTGCGGGCCTGGTCGAGCCGGTGCAGTCGCGGGTCGCGCGCGGCATACGCAGCGCCGGCGAGCCGGAGCAGGCGCCGCTCGAGTTCCTCGGTCCGGGCGGGGGAGTAGACCGCGGCCAGCCCGGCGCGCAGGTCGGGCCACCAGCGTTCGCAGCGCAGCTCGAAGTTCTCACGGCGCTCGGCCGACAGACCAGCGGGCAGCACCGGGTGCGGCGTGTGACCCTGCACGCGCACCACCCCCGAGCGAGATCTTCCTCCCGGCTCGGCAGTGCCCGTCAGGCGGTCGATTCAGCCAGTGACCCTTGACCGCACCGCGAGTGTTTCTTTACGCGGTCTTGACTTATCCGGGCGCCCGGAGGTGAGACTCGGAGGTGCGATCACCGATTCCGGCCCCGGGGAAGTAGGGCCTGGCGATCGGGTTGGCTCGTGAACTCGGCAGTCCCGTCGCGGGGAGGGGACGGCCACACCCGCACCCGAAGGATGCCGACAGATGACCCTCCCCACCACAATGTCCACGCTGCGCACCCGCGCAGGCAGCCTGCTGGCCGCCCTCGCGGTGGGCGTGTCGATGCTCGCGGCCGCCGCGGCCACCGCTGTCGCAGCGACGCCCGCGCACGCGAACAACCCGGCCGGGCCGCACGACCCGATCGGTGTGCTCGAGACGATCGTGGCCAACCGCGGCGGTAGCTACACCCTCAACGGGTGGGCCGCTGACCCGGACGCGCTGACCTCGAACGCCACCGTCCTGGTGCTCGTCGACGGGCAGAAGCGCGGCTCGGTCGTCACCTCGATCGCACGTCCGCGCATCGTGAGCCGGCACCACACCGGCGCGACCCCGGGTTTCACCACGACCATCACTCCCGGCACGGGCGTCCACACTGTCTGTGCCGCCGTGGCGAACGCGCTGCAGGGCCTGCCGACCGTCCTGCGTTGCTTCACAACGCCGCTGGGTTCGCCGGTCACCGGCAACCACAACCCGCAGGGTCAGGTCACCTTCACCGGTGCATCCAGCAACACGATGACTGTGAGCGGCCACGTGGGCGACCCCGACTTCTCGGCCAGCCGTCTGGCCGTGGTTCTCTACGTCGACGGGTCGGCCGCCAAGACGGTCGACACGGCCTGGGGCAAGACGAAGACGGGCACGATGGTGAATCACTTCGCGATCAGCGTGCCGGTCTCGACCGGATCGCACCTCGGCTGCGTCTGGGTCGTCAACATCGGCTTCGGATCGAACAGCTTCCTCGGCTGCAGCGCCGCCGACACCCGCGGCAAGGCGGGCAGTGGCGCGGTGACGACGCCTGCGATGAACAAGCAGGTCGTCAAGATCGCCAAGCGCCAGATCGGCAAGCCGTACGTATACGCAGCAGCCGGACCGAACTCGTTCGACTGCTCCGGCCTGGTCGTGTTCAGCTACGCCCGCTCGGGGATGCCCGGCATCTATCACCAGTCCGGCGTGCAGTTCAACGACGCGCGCCTGATCCCGGCCTCGCGAGCAGTTCCGGGCGATCTGGTCTTCTACCACGACAACCTCGGCGTCGTTTATCACGTCGGCATCTACCTCGGGCCGAACAACACCGTGGCAGCAATCGACCCGGCCGAGGGCGTCAACTACCAGTCGATCAACTGGGGCTGGGCGACGTACGGATCGTTCACCCACTCCTGACCCCCGGACCGTCCGGCCGGGGTGGGCGTGCCCACCCCGGCTGGACGTGGCCCGCGCTCCTGGCGATGATTCCTGTGACAGGAAGTCCGGCGAGACGGAGGGCCGCGCGACCCGATGAACCACAAGCTGCTGATCGACCTGATCAGCGTGCCCTTGTTCACCGGGGTCATCGGCTACATCACCAACTGGACCGGCGTCCTGATGCTGTTCCGGCCGCTGCGCTTCCACGGGGTGCACATCCCGGGCCTGAAGGTGCTCTTCCCGATCCTGCCCCGGCGGGTGCAGGTGCTGCCGCTGATCCGCTATGACGGCGGCCTCGGCTGGCAGGGCATCGTTCCCTCGCGCGCGGACAAGATGGCCAGCATCGCCGTCGACAAGGGGCTGCTGAAGCTCGGCAACATGTCCGACTTCTACCGCGAGCTCGAACCCGATCAGATCGCCGAGCATCTCGCAGGCGTCGCGCAGAGCGAGATCCGCGACGTCGTCGAGCAGATCATGCGTCAGGAGAACCCGCAGCTGTGGCACGATCTGCCGCCGCTCGTGCGCGAGGCCGTCCACGCCCGGGTGCGTCAGCAGCTGCCGGCGGTCATCCGCGAGATCACCGACGAGATCGGCGAGAACGTCGACCAGCTCATCGACGCGAAACTCATGGTCATCCGCTACTTCGTCGCCCACCCCGAACTGCTGAACGAGCTGTTCATGATCATGGGCAAGAAGGAACTGCGGTTCATGCAGAACTTCGGGTTCTACTTCGGGTTCCCGATGGGCTTCGTCCTCGTCGGCGTGCTGCAGTTGCTGCCGTACTGGTGGGTGCTGCCGGTCGGCGGCGTGATCATCGGCTGGGTCGTCAACTACATCGGCCTCGAGATGATCTTCGAGCCTGCTCGCCCGACCTGGTGGGTGCCTTGGCGTCAGGGGCTGCTGCTCAAGCGCAAGGACGAGGTGACCGAGCTCTACGCGCAGATGATCGCCGACAAGGTGATCACGTTGCAGAACATCGGCGACGAGTTGCTCACCGGCCCCCGCAGCGATCGCACGAAGCAGATGCTGTTCGACCAACTGCGCCCTGCCGTCGACCGCGCGGTCGGACCGGCGCGGCGCGCGGTGCGAGTGGCGATCGGGTCACGCGAGTACGAGCAGATCCGATCCTCGCTCGCCGTGGAGGCGAGCACGTTCGCGCCGATAGCATTCTCCGATGCCGCGTTCAACAAGCGGCAGGCCGGCAAGATCCGGTCCTTCATCGCGGCGCAGATGCATGAGATGGGACCGGAGGACTTCGTCGAGATGTTGCGCTCGGCAATCAAGCAGGACGAGTGGCTGCTGTTCGTGCACGGCGGCGCACTCGGCTTCTTCGCCGGTTGGCTGCACCTGTTGATCTTCGGAGTGTGAGATGAGCGAGGAACCGGACGCACCGTCGGCAGGTGAGCTGCTGCGCGGCGCCGCGGGCTTCGCCCAGGTCGCCTGGACGGCGTCGTGGAAGCTCGCCTCGTTGACTGCTCAGGCCTCCGTCGTCAGCGCGAACTACGTCATGGATCGCGCCGTCGCCGGTGAGTCGGCCGCCGCGATCATGCAGGAAGCCGTGCACGACCTGCGCGCCGCCGCGTGGAAGGCGCTGGGGATCATCAGCGCCTCCGACCCGCGCGCTGCGGCGGCCGAGCGCGCGCTGCGCGACAGCGATGTCGAGGATCTGCGAAAGCGCGGGGCCGACCTGTTGCGGCGCTCGAACGACGTCCACGTCGTCGAGGACACGCACCCGGCGTTCGCGCGCATCCTCAGCGAGCTCACGCCGGACGAGGCGCGCATCCTGCGCTTCCTGTATCTGGAGGGACCCCAGCCGTCGATCGACGTGCGCACCGCCCGGCCGCTCGGGATCGGGTCCGAACTGGTGGCCGCCGGGCTGAACATGATCGGCGAGCACGCCGGGTGCCGCCACCTCGACAACGTCGGGCAGTACCTGACCAACCTGCAGCGCCTCGGACTGATCGAGTTCTCGAAGGAGCAGGTGACCAACCCGCAGCGCTACCAGGTCGTCGAGGCGCAGCCGAAGGTCGCCGACGCGATGAAGCACGCCGGACGCATGCCGAAGGCGGTGCACCGCAGCATCCACCTCAACGAGTTCGGCCGGACGTTCTGCGAAACGTGCTTGCCGGTGGGGGAGTTGCGAATGATCGCCGAGGGCCCGGCCAACGGCCGTCCCAAGCCGGGCTGAGGTCAGACGGTCGCCGGCTCGGGTTCGGCGAGCGGCGGTCGGCTGGCCGAGGCCTGCCAGCGCGTGGTGAGCATGCGCCGCAATCGCGACAGGCCGATGCGCAGCCAGGCGGCGGTGACGACGATCGCCGTTGCGACGATGCCGTCGAGCCACCAGTGATTCGCGGTGGCGACGACGCAGAACACCGTCACGGCCGTGTGCCCGGCGGCGACCCAACGGAACCGGCTCGTGCTGATCTTGACGCCGTACCAGCCCACGACGACGGCCCAGGCAACGTGGACGGACGGCATCGCGGACAGCTGATCGACGGCAAGTCCGTTGATGTAGACGGATTGGCCGTACAGCACGGCGGTGTCGACGAATCCGGGCAGCATTCGCGGCGGGGCCACCGGGATGAGCTGCACGAGCAGGCAGATCAACGTCGCCCACGCCATCGTCGCGCGCACCGGGCGGTACTGGTCGCGATGGCGCACGAACAACCACAGCGAGGAAGACAGCCATGGTCGTGAAGTGCATGGTGTCGTAGTAGAGGTTCGCGCCCTGCACGAGCAGCGGATGGCCGAGGATCAGGTGTTGCACGCTCTTCTCGGACGGCAGGAAGACGTCGTGCTCGAACCCTTCGATCCAGTGCGCCCGGTCGAGCGCGGAGTAGTAGCCGGTCACCGACCATTTCCCGGCCAGCTGCCACAGCGAGTAGAGCATCGCGAGGATCGCCGCCTCGAAGGCGAACGGCGCCAGCATGCGCACGCGCCGCTGCGGGACAGCGTGCAGGGCCGCGCTGGCGACCACGAGCGCGCCGGCGAGCTCGCCCGCGTGCTGCCAGGTCAGCGACACCGTCTGCACGCGAACACTATGCCTGATGCGGGGCCCGACGCGGCGGCCGATAAGCGCCAGCGACGGGTCAGCGCGGCACCCTAGGCTGTCGTCGTGACCGATCGATGAGCCGCCGTACTTGGGCAGTGTTCGCTGCGATGTGCGTCATCTGGGGTATCCCGTATCTGCTCATCCGGGTCGCCGTCCGCGACATCGCGCCCGGCACGCTCGTCTTCCTGCGCACCGCAGTCGGTGGCCTCGCGCTCGTCCCGTTCGCGATCGCACGCGGTGGTTTCCGACCGGTGCTGCCGCACTGGCGAGCGCTGCTCGCGTTCGCCGTCGTCGAGATGGCGATCCCGTGGCTCGCGCTCTCCGACGCCGAACGCCGCCTGTCGAGCTCGCTGACCGGCTTGCTGATCGCCGCCGTCCCGTTGATGGGCGTGCTCGTCGCGTGGCTCACCCGCTCGCGCGAGCAGTTCGAACCGCTGCAGCTGGCCGGGCTCGCCGTCGGCTTCGTCGGGGTAGGCATGCTGGTCGGGCTCGACTTCGGGCAGGTGAACGGATTCGCCCTGCTCGAGGTGCTGATCGTCGTGGTCTGTTACGCCGTCGGGCCGGTGCTCATGGCGCGATACCTCGCCGACCTGCCGGGCATCCCGGTCGCCTGCTCGTCGCTGCTGGCGGTCGGCGTCGTCTATCTGCCCTACGCCGCGATCCGCCCGCCGACACACGTCCCGGCCCAGGGTTGGTGGTCAGTGGCCGCACTGGCCATCGTCTGCACCGCGCTGGCCTTCGTACTGTTCTTCATGCTGATCGCGTCGATCGGGCCGGCCCGCGCGACCGTGATCACCTATGTGAATCCGGCGGTCGCGGTGCTGTGCGGCGTCGCGTTCCTGTCCGAGGACTTCACCCTCGGGATCGCCGTCGGTTTCCCGCTGATCCTCGTCGGCTCGGTGCTCGGCGCCCGCAAGCGGAACCCGGATCAGTCGATCCTGACCGAACCGTTGGCGGTGTCGAACACGGCCGCGACGACGCCGGTGCCCTCGTCCGGCGACAACCACGTGACCTCGACACCGTCGAAGGGTTGCTGATTCGACGTCCCGAGGTACTCGTCGATGCGCGCCTCGTCGCCGGCGATCTCGAGCTCGGTGAGCCGAACGCGTGAGCCGCCGGCCGCCGGATGGTCGGCCGGATCGCTGTGCCACTGCACGAAGAACGGCAGCTGAGCGTCCTCGGCGACGTCGTTGACGCCGATCTGCGACCAGCGCAGGTCGACCCCGTCGGGACGGCGCCGATGCCCCGCGGCCGCCGTGCGGTCGAGGCGGGCCTCGACAGGCGCGATGTCGTCGACGCCGATGACCCACGCAAGCCAGCCGCCGCCGTCCTCGCTGCGATCACGCACCGCACGACCGAACGGCGCGCGGTCGACGGCGGGGTGATCGAGCACGGCGACGATCTCGAGGTAGCAACCGTCCGCAAGCGGCAGCACGAAGTTGCGCGTGCCGAACGACGGGTGGATGCCGCCGTCGATGAAGCCCGCGCCCAGCCGCGCGCCGAGGCTCTGCAGGCAGGCCCCGAGTCCCTCCGGGCCGGCGGCATAGCTGACATGGTCGAGACGCATGACGCCATCGTGGCCCACCCCCGGCACCCGCGAACACGCCGGGGTCACCTGGTGTGAATCACCACCCGGTCAGGCGCTTCGACCTCGGCATCGAGCCCGCCGGCGGCCAGCCACGTGGTCGCGACGTCCGCTGCCGTTCGTACGTGCTCGCCCGCGGCCAGGCGCCGCACCAGGGCGGCCGTGAGCCGGCCCTTGGCGAACTTGCTCGGGTAGCTGACCACCCCGCGCCCGCCCGACGGCAGCGGCGACAGCACACGCACGCTGATCGTGCGGGTGGCGATCTCACCGCGCGGGCGCCACATCGCCGCGTAGTCGCTCGAGCGCAGATCGACGACCAGGCCGCGACCCAGCAGCGCGGGCATTGCCTCGTCCAGCAGCGGACGCCACGCGGTGGCAGCCACGCCGACTCCCGGGAGGACGGCCTTGGCCGGCACGCGGTAGTTCGGCACCGGCTCGTCGCCGCGGACAACACCGAACAGGCCCGAGAAGATGAGCACGGTGCGTGCGGCCAGACGCTGTTGGGCGGCGTCGAGACTGTGGTGGTCGAGGCCTTCGTAGACCGTGCCGGCGTAGCGACGCAGCGCGGGCAGCGTGGCACTGTCACGCACCGCCGCATTCGCCGCGAGCGCGGCGTCGATCACCGCGGGCGGCAGCAAAAGCGCTGTTGCGGCGGTGGCACGCGGCCCCGTGACGAGGCGGTCGAGCGCCGCGAGCATGCGCTCCCTGCCCGTGCCGAGACTCGCGTGCGGCGCCCGTGCTGACAGGGGACGGCCACGTCCGCCCGGATGCTTGGCCTCGCTGGGCGGGAGCAGAACGCGCACGGCGCGCGACGCTACAGCCGCGCCTGCAGGTGCGGCCAGGCGGCCGCGAATCCGGCATGCAACTCGAGGCTCGCGACCTCGCTCAACGGCCACCAGCGCACCGCGACACTTTCCGGGTTCGCAGGCTCGAGGTCGACCCTGTGGTGGGCGCGCGCAAGCACTGTCGTGTAGGACCAGCCGCCGTGTTCGTCGACCCATTCGTCGAACGGGGTCACGTGGACCGGATCGAGGGTGGTCTCTTCGACGGCCTCGCGCAGCGCCGCGGCAACGGCGTCCTCATGGCTGTCCTTGGCGCCGCCGGGCAGCGCCCACGTGCCGCCTTCGTGCGTCCACGCCGCGCGATGTTGCAGCACGACCGCATCGCCGTCGGTGATCAAGATGCCCGCTGCGCCGAAGCGGCCCCAGTGGCGGTGTCCGCGGCTGCAGATCACCCAGCCGTTCCCGTCGCCGCTCATACGAGGATCGCTTCGTCAGCGTCGCTCATGATGTGTCCCTCGGCCGCTCGATAGTGACGCCGACCCGCCAGGTCGCCTCTCGGCGGAAGGCCGCTCGTGGCGGCAAATGTGGGACCGGGGGCCATGAGCGGGCCGGCGTCATCATCAACGGTACAGGCCGGCATGCGGCGCGGCCCGACATCGCGACAGGGTGTGCGCAACTATCGTGGTGGATGTGGAACAGCGCCCGCACCGCCCCGCGACGTATGCGGATCTGACCGGTTTCATCGACGCCGCCGGGGGCGTCGTGCCGAGTTCGCGCGCCGAGATCGCTGCCGCCACGGCCGACCTGCTGGTGACGGCCGGACGCGCCGGAGCAGATGACCGCTTCGTTGCGCTGGTCGACGCCGTAGGCATCGACACACTCGGCGAGTTGTGGCGAGACAGCGACCCGGTCAGCCTGCCGGGTGCGCTGTGGGCCCTCTACCTGCTGCGCCAGTGGTCACGAACGAACTCCGAGCAGGTGCGGCTGCTGTGGCGCGCCGGCGCACCACTCGCACCGGCCGAGGCCGCGGTCGCCGGCGTGGCCGACGACGCGGACGCCTCCGACGTGCAGGCGGGCGCGGACGCGATCCTCACCGGCGTCTACCGCGGCGATCTCGCGGTCGCGCTCGAACGGGCGGCCGCGGCATTCCGGGTGCTTGCCGCCGGACGGCTCGACCGCGCCGATGCGCTCGACGACGCGGACGCGCGCGAGGCCGAACGCGAGCTCGCGGCACGCAACGAGCGCGTCGCTGCCGATCTGGCCACCGCGGCGCGGAAATGGCGCGCGGGCACCCTCGACTGACGCGGCGTTACCACGTCGTAGCGACAATCGGCGTGCAGTTCGTCCACAGCGCCCGGCGGCATCCACAGTTGGCGTCGTCCTCGCCCTGAGCGCCGGCCGCTCGGCCACGGTCGAGGCATGGCACTCGACACCGATCGCAGTTCTGGCGGCCGCGGCGCGCCACCCCTGCTGCGCGTCACTGGCCCGGCAGACCTGGCACAGGCGATCCCGTACCTGTTGGGCTTCCACCCGTCCCGCAGCCTCGTCGTGGTCGGGCTGCGCGCCAAACGAGTGGCGGTGACAGCCCGCATCGACCTCGACGACCTGCGTCGACACCTCGGTGCTGCGCGAAACGCTCGCATCGTTCGCGTGCAGTGGCGCCGAGAAGGTGGTCGCCGTCGTCTTCGACGACGAGGTCGACCCCCGCGGCACCGGGGGCGGGCTCGCCTGGTGCGAGCTCGCCGACGAGGTCCACATGACGGCGGGTCGTCTGGGCCTCGACGTCGACGAGGTCGCCCTGGTCAGCAGCGGCCGAATATGGTCCTACGACTGCGCCGACCCACGCTGCTGCCCGCCGGAAGGGCGGGTGCTCGGCGGCAAGAGTTCGCAGATCGCCGCGACGGCGGCCTACGCCGGCCTGGTTGCGCTGCCCGATCGCAGCGACCTCGTGGCCCAGCTGGCGAGCCGTGTCGATCCGGACGAAGTCGCCGGGCTGCTCGACGAGTTGGCCACGCACGAGGGCGCCGCTGCGGGTCGGGCCGGCACGCACCAACAGGGCGAGCGTGATCGCGCTGACGCCGGCGCCCTGCTCGAGGCGGCACGGGTGTGCGATGAAGCGGGCGAGGTCACGCTCACCGATGTGCAGCGCATCGACTTCGCGGTGGCATTGCGCCGCATCGCGGTGCGCGACGCGGTGTGGATGGCCCTCGACGCAGAACGGATCGACGGCCGGGCGCTGTGGCAGCAGCTCGGCACGACTGTGCCGGCGCCATACGACGCGGCGCCGCTGTTCCTGTTCGGCTGGGCGAGTTACCGCGACGGCAACGGCGCGCTGGCCCGCATCGCCGCCGATCGGGCGCTCGACAGCGACCCGTACTACAGCGCCGCCGACCTCATCCTCGCGGCGCTGTCGCAGGCTCTTGATCCGCGGCGGTTGCCGCGGTTCACGCGCAGCGACGTCAGAGAGGTACAGCGCGCGGGACGACGGGGCGAGGCAGGTCGGAGGCACCGGTGAGCATTCCGTCGACCGCCGCGGCGCACGCGCGTCCTTCCGCGATCGCCCACACGACCAGCGACGCGCCGCGGGTGGCGTCACCGCACGAGTACACGCCCTCGGCCGAGGTCCGCCAGCCGTCGTCGACGACGGCCGTGCCCCGGGCCGGGTCGTGCTCGACGCCGAGCGCGTCGAGCAGTTCGGGGACGTCGGTGCCGACGAAGCCGGCCGCGAGCAGCACGAGCTGCGCCGGCAGTTCTGTGCGTGATCCGTCGACCGGACGGAACTCGCGGCGGGTGCCGACGCGCACGATCTCGACCTGCTCGACGACGACTCCGCGCACGGCGCCGTCGCGCGTCGCCGACGAACTCGACGACCTCGCGGGCCCAGGCCTCGTGCACGCCCTCGTCGTGCGCGGGTGAAGTGCCGCGGGTATTCGGTGCCGAGGGCCAGTTGGGGTTCACCAGCCCGACCCGCGGGGCCGGGCGGGGGTTGTGGTCGAGCACGGTGACCGACGTCGCGCCCTGCCGGTTGGCCGTCCCGAGGCAGTCGGCCGCCGTGTCGCCGCCGCCGATGATGATCACGTCCTTGCCGTCGGCGCCGATGTCCGGCGCATCGATGTCGCCGGCCTGCACATGATTGCCCTGCGGCAGGTAGTCCATCGCCTGGTGCACGCCGCGCAGCTCGCGGCCCGGCGTGGTCAGCTCGCGGGGGGCGAGGGCGCCGACGGCCAGCACGACCGCGTCGAACTCCGATCGCAGCCGAGGTGCGTCGTCGGCGCCGATGCGGGCGTTGACCACGAACTCGGTGCCCTCGGCATGCATCTGCGCGAGCCTGCGGTCGATGATGTCCTTGGGCATCTTGAAATCGGGGATGCCGTAGCGCAGCAGGCCGCCGAGGCGGTCGTCGCGCTCGTAGACGGTGACCGCGTGCCCCGCCCGGGTCAGCTGTTGCGCCGCGGCGAGCCCGGCCGGCCCCGACCCGATCACGGCGACCCGGTTGCCGGTGCGCTCGAGGGGCGGCTGGGGCAGCACGATGCTCTGCTCGAAAGCGCGCTCGACGATCGAGATCTCGACCTGCTTGATCGTGACCGGGTCGGTGTTGAGTGCGAGCACACAGGCCGCCTCGCAGGGAGCGGGGCAGATCCAGCCGGTGAACTCCGGAAAGTTGTTCGTGGCGTGCAGCCGCTCGCTGGCGCCGACGTAGTCGTCGCGGGCGACGAACTCGTTCCACTCGGGGATCAGGTTGCCGAGCGGGCAGCCGCTGTGGCAGAACGCGACGCCGCAGTCCATGCAGCGCGCGGCCTGCTCCGTCACGACCTCGTCGCGCGAGCGCAGGTAGATCGGCTTCCAGTCGCGCACGCGCTCGCCGGCCGGACGCTTCGGCGTGTCGACGCGGTCGTACTTCAGGAAGCCTTGTGGGTCGTGTGCCACCAACGGCCCTCTCGATCTCGACGGGGCGATGTTCCAACTGGTGCAGTGCGCACGAGGCGACGGTGGCTCGCGACTAGCCGCCGATGCTACCGAGAGGCCGGCGCGCTCAGCTCAGCCGCACGAAGACGTGGTCGCTCACGTCACGTGGCAGCGCGGTGCGCTCGCCGTCGGTCCAGACCTCGACGCCGCTGCCGGCGCCGGTGACGCGCACGGTATGGCCCGGACGCAGTTCGGTGTCGCTGAGCTGATGCATGAGGGCTGCGTCGGACTGCAGCTGCTCGCTGATGCGTTCGACGATGACCTGCTGACCGCCGCCTGCACCGTGGAGGGCGGCGAACGTCAGCGTGACCAGATTGCTGTGGTCGTCGGTTGCGCCGAACGGGAGTCCGAGGTCGTCCAGGCCGGGAATGGGATTGCCGTGCGGGCACACCAGCGGCTTGTCCAGCATTGCCACGATCCGCCGCTCGACGGCCTCGCTCATCACGTGCTCCCACCGGCACGCCTCGATGTGCACGTCCTCCCAGTCGAGGCCGATGACGTCGACGAGCAGTCGTTCGGCGAGCCGGTGCTTGCGCATGACGCCGATCGCCTCGTGGCGACCCTTCTCGGTCAGCTCGAGGTGCCGATCCGATGCCACATGCACCAGCCCGTCACGCTCCATGCGCGCGACGGTCTGGCTCACTGTCGGACCGCTCTGCCCGAGCCGTTCAGCGATCCGGGCGCGCAGTGGAACGACGCCCTCTTCCTCGAGCTCGTACACCGTCCGCAGATACATCTCGGTGGTGTCGATGAGGTCGCTGTGATGGTGACTCACGGGTGAAGCATAGGACGCGGCAGTTACTCGTCCAGGTAGTCGCGCAGGACCTGTGCGCGGGAGGGGTGGCGCAGCTTGGCCATCGTCTCGCGCTCGATCTGGCGGATCCGTTCGCGGGACAGCTTGAACGCGCGACCGATCTCGTCGAGGGTCTTCGGCTGCACGCCGTCCAGGCCGTACCGCATCCGGACGACCGCGGCCTCGCGGGCCTCGAGGGTGTCGAGCACATCGCTGAGCTGACGGCGCATCAGGTCGGCCTCGACGGTCTCTTCGGCCTCACTGGTGCTGCGCTTGTCGGCGATGAAGTCGCCCAGCGACGCATCGTCGTCGGCGCCGACCGCCTGATCGAGACTGACGAGATCACGCGACAGATCGATGAGCTCGCGCACGCGCTCCTCGGTGATGTCGAGCTCGTGCCCGATCTCGGCGTGCGTGGCTTCGCGGCCCAGCGTCTGGTTCAGCTCTCGGCGCACCCGCTGCATCTTGTTGACCTGCTCGACCAGGTGCACGGGCAGCCGGATCGTGCGCGACTGGTCGGCCATCGCCCGGCTGATCGCCTGGCGGATCCACCACGTCGCGTAGGTCGAGAACTTGAAGCCCTTGGTGTAGTCGAACTTCTCGACCGCGCGGATCAGGCCGAGGTTGCCCTCCTGGATCAGGTCGAGGAACGGCATGCCGTGGCCGGTGTAACGCTTGGCCAGCGAGACCACCAGGCGCAGGTTGGCGCGCAGCAGGTGATCCTTTGCGCGGTCACCATCGGCGACGACCAGGCGCATGTCGCGCCGGCGGGCCGGGGTGAAGGAGTTGTTCGAGCTGAGCAGGTGATTGGCGTACAGGCCGGCCTCGATGCGCTTGGACAGGTCGACCTCGTCGGCCGCGGTGAGCAGCGCGACCTTGCCGATCTCGTTCAGATAGACGCGCACCAGGTCGGCAGACGCGGCCACCTCGTCAAGATCGGCAGCAGGCGCGACCCCGGTCGCAGGCTCGGCCGCAATCTTCGCGGCGGAGGCTGAGGCGATTTCGGCCGGCGTCTCGATCCGCGTGGCGGCGGTGCGTCGCGGCTCGGCGCTCGTCCGTGCAGCGGTCGTCCGTGCAGCGGTCGTCCGTGCGCGGTGCTCGTTCGTGCGGTGCCCGTCGACTTCACCGAGGGCTTGGTCGCCCGTGCGCTCGCGCGAGCGGTATGAGTTTTGGTGCGTGCAGGAGTCGTGGAACGACCGGTCGTGCGAGCGCGGCTGGTCACGGTCTTGGGTGTTGCCTTGGATGTTGCGGTCACGGTCTTTTCGTCCACCCCGGTGTCGAGAACGTCCGTCACCGATGACTTCGGTGACAACTTGATTCGGGTTCACTGAATGAACGTTTCGAACCCCCTGCGGTGTTCCCGTGCTCTCAGAACTCCAGCAGGATCGTGATCGGTCCGTCGTTCACCAGCTCCAACGCCATCTGGGCCCCGAAACGTCCCGTCTCGACGTGGGCGCCAAGATCGCGTAGAGCCGCCACGACAGCGTCCACCAACGGCTCGGCGACCGGACCCGGGCGCCGCCGCTGTCCACGTCGGTCGACGGCCCTTGCGTGCGTCGCCATAGAGTGTGAACTGGCTCACTACCGAGCACGGCGGCCTCGCTCCGGCAGGTCGGCGACGCTGAGTTCGTCGCGCAGGATGCGCAGGCTGTGGATCTTGCGGGCGAGCGCGGCCGCGTGCGCCTCGTCGTCATCGCGCCCGACCCCGACGAGGGCGACGAGTCCCGTACCGATCTGCGCGATCCGTTCGCCGTCGACGGTTACCGACGCCCGGCTGACGCGCTGCACGACGGCTCTCACGAGACCACCTCGAGCAGGCCACGCCCGATCAGGTCACGCACGACCGGGACAACAGCGCTCGCGACATCGGCCGTCGCGACATCCTGCCGTCGCGGCGAGGACGTCGACGAGCACGTCGAGGGACAATCGGCCGTCGCATGCAGCGACCAGCCCGGCCATCGCGTCGTCGGCCGCGATCTCCCAGCGCATGCCGGTCGTCTGCCGCAGATGCAGCGCTGCGGCGTCCACCCGTCCTCGCCGACCACGTCTTCCTGTGCGCGCACGAGGTCGCGCAGCGTGGCGCAGTCGAGTGCCGAGCAGCGTCGCATCGTCATGGCTCGGCCAGCCAACGACGCCGTCCCACCCACGCGTCGATGTGGCGGCCTGCCGGCTGCTCGACCGCTGCGGGACGTCCTCGCAGACCACCTGCGGGGACGGGCCGTCGTTGCGCCACATCGTGACGAGCCCCATGCCCGATCGCGGCGACGCCCTCGCGCTCGAACCAGTCCAGCCAGCGGTCGTAACGCGCGTCCCAGCGCGCCGTCCCCGGGAGCCTCGCCGGCGTCGCGCAGCCACAGCGTCACGTACTGCCCGGGCTCGGCGATCTCTCGTTGCCACACCCACGCGTCGCACGGTGCCCCGTCGAGCCATCCCGCGACCCGGCCCGCCCAGTCGCCATCGGCCGGGACGATCCAGTTCGCGAGCAGCGACGCCGTGCCGTCGGTGCTCGAGCAGTGCCGGCACGCCCGCGACGAGCGCCGCGCTCGCCGCGTCGCCGGCCAGCCCGCTGTCGCGGTAGTCGTAGCCGCCCGAGTCCCGGTCGAAGCCGGGTGACACGACGAACGGCGGGTTCGCGACCACCAGGTCGAACCGCTCGTCGCGCACCGGGTCCAGCAGCGACCCGTGTCTGCAGCTGCCACGCCTGACCCGACAGCTGCGCAGTCGTCGCTGCGTACCGAAGCGCCCGCTCGCTGATGTCGGTGGCAACCACCGACGCCGGCGTGCGTGCCCGCATGCAGTGCCTGCACGCCGCAGCCGGTGCCGAGGTCCAGGGCCCGCGCGGACGCTGCGGCGCACCGTCGCCTGCGCGAGCGTCAGCGATGCAGCGCCGATACCGAGCACGTGATCGGGCGCGAGCGGGCCCGGGTCGCACGTCGCGATCCGAAGTCGGAGAACACCCACCACGGCCCGTCGACCGTCGGTCGCGTACGGCCGCACCTCGAGCCGGGCCCGCAGCCGCGCCGCCGCGCACGTCGACCAGGTCGTGCGCCGCGACGAGGTCGAGCGGACGCAGCGCGATCCGCGCGTCGTGCTCGGAGACCTCCTCGCCGAGCAGGAACAACCGCACCAGCGTCGCCAGCCGCTCGCTCGCTGGGCAGTGCCCGCGCGACGCCGGCCAGGTCGCCCCGCTGGTGCGCCGCCCGCCCGGCTGGTCCGAGCAGGTCTGAGACGCGCGTCGACGGTGAAGTCGTCGAGAGCCTCGCGCAGCAGTGCCAGCGACACCGTGCCGAGCAGGGGAGCGGTCACCGGGCCATCCTCGTACCGAGCGGGTCTTAAGTGGTTCTATGGGGGTTGTGCGCCGTACTCATGCTGATCAACCCGCGTTGATCACGACTGCGCCGCACGACGCGAGCGACGAGTACGACAAGCGCCGCAAGAAGTACGCGATCATGATGGCCACCCGCGCCTTGTGCGTGATCCTCGCCGCCGTCACCTACCAGGTCTCGTTCGCCCTCGCGATGGTGTTCGTCGTCGCCGGCGTCATCCTGCCGTGGTGTGCCGTGCTGATCGCCAACGATCGCCCGCCGAAGCGTCGGGTTGCAGATCTGAGTTACGTATCCGTGCCGGTCGAGCGCGCGTTGCCGGCCGGTTCCGACGATCGGGTGGTCGACGGCTGAGTGCCGTGCTCGACGCACCTGAGAGGATGGTCGGCGTGAGTGAGACCGAGGTCGTCGAACGGCCGTCGCCCAGCACGTCCGACACCGATGACGGCGACGACGTCTTCCATTACGTGATCAAGTCGCACATCGTCGAGAGCGCGGTGACCGGCAAGATGGTGCAGGCCATCTGCGGGGCGGTGTTCCCGGTGACGAAGACGCCCAAGCCGGGATCGCCGGTGTGTCCGAAGTGCCAGGAGATCTACGACGCTACGTCGTGACCCGGTTCGGGCTCGTCCGCGTCGTCGTCCGGCCGATAGTCGTCGCCAGTCCTTGGGGTTGAGCACGCGCGGCTTGCGCGGGATCGACGGCTTGTACTGCTCGATCGCGGCGTTGAACTCGGCGCCGAGCAGCACCCCGATCGCAAGGACGAAGAAGAACAGCAACGCTGCGATCGGTGCGGCGATCGTCCCGTAGGCGGCGCTGTTGTGCTGGACGATGAACGTGATGTACGTGCGCAGCCCGGCCGATCCCGCCAGAAACACGAGGATCGCCAGCACTGCGCCAGGGACGCCGCGGCGCCACGGCAGTCGCTTCGGCGGCGCGAGGTGGTACAGCGTCGTGAGCCCGACCAGCAGCAGGACGGCGACGACGGGGTAGTAGCCGTTGTCGATCAGACCGCCCAGCGCCGCCCGGGTGCTCTTCGGCAACACCCGTTTGAGCAGCGTCGGCCCGAGCACCAGCAGCGGCAGGACGACGACGCCGATCGCAACCGAGCCGAGGAACAGCCACAGGGCGAGCAGCCGGCTGCGTACGGCGCCGCGCAGGTCGCGCATGCCGTACGCGATGGTGATCGTGTTGACGAACGTCGCCGTCGCCGACGAGCCGGCCCACATCGCGATCAGGAAGCCGAGGCTGATGATGTCGGCCCGGCCGCTGTGCAACACATCGTTGAGCATCGGGTGGATGACGTCGTGGACGACCTGCTTGCTGAACGCCGAGTTCAGCGTGGCTTCGATGCGCGCCTCGGTGCGGTTGACGGTCGAGGTGCCGAACCAGCGCGACACGTAGCCCAGGGTCGCGACGAGCGCCAGGAACAGCGACGGCAGCGAGAGCAACTGCCAGAACGCGGCCTCGGCCGACAGGCCGAGCACGCGGTCCTGCCATGCCTTGGCGACCGTCCGGCGCAACAACACGGGGAGCAGCCGGAGCCAGTGCGCGAGGCGCAGCACCGCCCGTCCCACGAGGTGCCGAACCGGGTCCACGAGAGACAAGTGTGCCGACTGCACCGTCCTCGGCCCGGCGCATCTGGCGGCACGGGTGTGTCGTTTCGCTCGACGGCGAGTCGCGTCCGGCCGGTGATCACGACCCGGTTATGGTGGGCGACCGCGGCAGCCGCGCCGCTCATGTGAGATCAGTACGACGCGACTACGGGCCGGGGGAAGACGAAAGATCGTGGCAGCACCCCGGCAGCGCCCCCAGCCCGCGTTGCGTGCCTGGCAGCGGGCGGCACTGGCCAGCTACGAGGCGACCGACGGCCCCCGCCGCGACTTCCTCGTCACAGCAACCCCGGGCGCAGGCAAGACGACCTTCGCGCTGACGCTCGCGGCCCGGCTGCTGCGAGCGCCGCGCGATCGACCGGGTCGTGGTCGTCGCGCCGACCGACCACTTGCGCACCCAGTGGGCCGATGCCGCCGACCGGCTCGGCATCGGCCTCGACGCCGCCCTGTCGAACTCGACCGGGCCGGTCCGCCCGGATCTGACCGGCTACGTCACGACCTATGCCCAGGTGGCGGCCAAGCCCGCGCTGCACCACGCCCGGACAGTCCACAAGCGCACGCTCGTCGTGCTCGACGAGGTCCATCACGCCGGCGACGGGCTGTCGTGGGGCGATGCGGTCGCCACCGCCTTCGAGAGCGCCGCGCGGCGCCTGTGCCTGACCGGTACGCCCTTTCGCACCCGTCCCGACGAGCGCATCCCGTTCGTCCGTTACGAATCCGACACCGAAGGCGGCTTCCGTAGCAGCGCCGACTTCACCTACGGCTACCGCGAGGCGCTCGCCGACGGGGTCGTCCGCCCCGTTGTCTTCGCTGCGTACACCGGCACCTCGCGCTGGCGGAACAGCGCGGGGGAGGTCATCGCCGCCTCGCTCACCGACGCCGGCACGAAACGCACCGAGGCGACGGCGTGGCGCACTGCGCTGAACCCGAAGGGACGGTGGGTGCCGCACGTCATCGCGGCGATGGACGAGCGCATCACCCACCTCCGCGACAACGGCGTCCCCGACGCCGCGGGCCTCGTGCTCGCCAGCGACCAGGACGACGCTCGCGAGTACGCCGCGATCGTCGAGCACGTGACCGGCCACCAACCGGTGCTCATCCTGTCCGACGATCCCAAGTCCGGCGACAAGATCGCCGCCTTCACGACGGGCCACCAGCGCATGGCGGTGTGCGTACGCATGGTGTCCGAAGGCGTCGACGTCCCGCGCGCTGCGTGCCTGGCGTGGATGACTTCCTACCGCACGCCGCTGTTCTTCGCCCAGGGCGTCGGACGTGTCGTGCGGGCCCGCGGCCGGCACGAGACCGCGACCGTCTTCCTGCCTGCTGTCCGGCCGCTGCTCGCCCTGGCTGCCGAGCTCGAGGACGAGCGGAACCACATCATCCCGCCGCCGGCCGCCGATGACCCGACCCTGCTCGACCTCGAACCCGGCGAGGAGACCGAAGGCGAGGCCGACGGCTACGAACTCGTCGACGCCGATGCTGCCTTCGCCCACGTGCTGCACGCCGGACGCGCGGTCGTCGCCGGCCCCGACCTCACGACCGACGACGAGGATTTCCTCGGCCTGCCCGGCATCCTGTCGCCCGAACAGATGGCGCAGGTGCTCGCGCGACGAGACGAACATGCGCGCAAGCGTGCGAGTTCGGTCGACGCGGCACCCCCGTCCGCCGAGGCCGCAGCCTGGCGAGCAGGCGCGCAACTGCGGCGCGAGGTCAACCGCCTCGTCGGCGTGCTCGCGGCGCGGCAGGGGACACCGCACGCGCAGATCCACGCGCTGCTGCGCCGCGCGGTGCCGGGGCCCGCGTCTGCGGCGGCCGGGGTCGAGGTGCTCGAACAACGCCGCGACCATCTGCTCGGCCTACTCGGTGGCGCCGGGGCGTGAGCAGGTGCCGGGCGCTGCCGGCGTGGACGGTGTACGCGTAGCTGGCGTGCCCACGATGTGACGCTCGCCGCCAATGCCGATAAGCGGAATCACGGGCTGGGTATCACCGGTTGTACTCGACGTCAGACGTAACACGATCGAAAAATTCTCCGCCGGGGTGTCGTGCGTGTCACGGTCCCTGACGGTGGTTTCGTTAGGCACCGGGGTACCGCAGCTACCGTCGCAAGCGGAGTTACGGCTCACGGAATGGCGTTACCAGTCGATACGTACGGTAGGAACACACGACAGAGAAGAGGTGCCGACGTGACCCCCACCATCGACGCACGTGAACTGACCGCCCTGGATCGCTGCGACCGTTGCGGCGCCCAGGCCTACGTCCGTGCCGTTCTGGGCTCCGGCTCGGAGTTGCTCTTCTGCAATCACCACTGGCACCAGAACGCCGACCGGCTGCGCGAGATCGCAGTGACGATTCAGGACGAGACGAACCGCCTCGACGCAGTGCCGGCAGCAGCCGCAGTCGACGAGCGCTGACCCGAATCCGACCCGAATCCGACCGAGGTCGCACCTCCGTATCGCAGCGTTCACAAGGCCCCGTCCAGCCGGACGGGGCCTTGTGCATATCGTGCGAATTTCGTCACCTTCCGTACGGTTTAGGGTCCGCGTGAGCCGGGCAGACCAACATCATGATGACGTTGTTCATGGTGTTCGCAGCCGTCGCTCTCGTGGTGCTTGCCGGTGAAGCAGTACGCAGTCAGTGCCGCCGGATGCTCGGCCGGCCCGTGCCGTTGATCGGCGCGAACGACGTCGCCCTCGAAGCGCAGTCGGTCCCCGCGGTGGCCGCCTGAGTCCCAGCCCGTAGCTCGACCAACTTGAGCGGCGCCGTCCCCATCGGGGCGGCGCCGTTGTCGTGTGCGCTGAACCCGGTCCCGGTCGTGCTCGTGTGCACCGTCGTGAGACAGGACATCCGGACGCCGTTCGCAACCGCACTGCAGGGCGCCAGGCAGGCAGCGTTTCCACCCGGCCAGTACGTGGGCCAGGAATCGTTCATGACCGCCGACCAGATCCGCACGCTCGCGAGCCGCTGCGATATCGACCCGGCCACGTCGGTGCTTGATCTGTGCTGTGGCGTCGCCGGCCCGGGCCGGTTGATCGCTGCCGAGTTCGGCTGCGCCTACACCGGCGTCGACTACTCGGCCAGTGCCCTCGAGCTCGCACAGGCGCAGGCGGAAGGACTGCGGTGTGAGTTCATCGTGGCCCATGTCCCGCCGGTGCCAGCCGGCCGTTACGACGTAGTGCTGCTGTTCGAGACGATGCTGGCCTTCGCCGACAAGCTCACCCTGTTGCGGGAGGTGTCGCGGGCGGTAGTGCCGGGCGGTCTGTTCGCATTCACTGTCGAAGCGGGCGCGCCGCTCACCCCGGCGAGCGGGTGTTCATGCCCGATCCGGACACCGTCCACCTGATCGGCATGCCCGCGCTGACCGCACTGCTTGCCGGCTGCGGGCTCACCGGTCGACCTGGATGTGCGATCGCACCCACGCGCATCAGGTAGATCGCGGCCCGGCTACTCGCCGCGTTCCGCGACCGGCATGCAGAGCTCGTCGCGGCAGATCGGGGAGCAGCGGGGTCGGCGATCTGCTCGCCGCGCACCAACTGTGGAGCGACTGGATGTGGTCCGGACGGGTGCGCAAGTTCGAGGTGATCGCGCGAAAGCAGTGATCGCCAGCTCCGGTGGCTTCGGAACGGAAACTCGAACACGACGGCGAACAGCCTGGCGAAGCAGATCGTGACGGGCAGCAGGATCGCGCACAACACCAAGAACATCGGCGTGCCCGACGCAACGCGACCGCGCACCAGTCCGTAGGACACAGCGATCACGATCGGTGCGTGCGTCAGATAGAGGCTGTACGAGAACGATCCCGAGGCTGCGGAGCGGGTGAACTCGAGCAGCCGCACGAGCGGCCGCGGTTGCGCAGTCGCCAACGCGGCGAGCAGGCAGGCGATCGCCGGTGTCCACGCGAGGTCGACCCAGAACAGGTTGTCGTTGACCCACACCGTGCCGCGAACCACGATCAACGCCAGCACGGGCGCCGCGCTCCGATCGCGAACGAGCCCCACGGCAGCGAACGGACTCGGTCGCCGGCCACGACGATCCTCGACGTGAGCACACCGACGGCGAACAGCACTGCGAGGTCGGGGGTGAAGTCGAGCAATCCCGTGCTGACCGCAGGCACGTGGGGACCTGACAACCCCAGGGGCCACGACGATGACTGTGACGCTGGTGGCCATCGCGACAGCGCCCATCCGCCGCGCCAGCCACAGCAGCAGGGGCAGCAAGAGATAGAGCTGCGCCTCGATCGCGATCGACCAGAACGCGCGGTTCGGGCTGCCGTCCGGTGCGAAGTCCTGGACGAGCAGCCCGTAGGCGGCAACCGAGCTCGCGTTCGGCCGTGCCCATCCCGGCTGCGCAAGCACGAACCAGGTCATCACGAGGCTGAACGCGAGCGCCGCCCAGTACGGCGGGAGGATCCGCCAAGCGCGTCGCCGTGCGAACGCGGTCAGCGAGTCGAGACGCCACCCGACCGCGCGGCAGGCCAACCCCAGCGAGAATCCGGACAGCGCGATGAAGACGATCACCGCGAAACGTCCGTAGATGAAACCAGCTGCCCAGAACGGCGCATGATTGTCGGGGAAGCCGGGCCAGGCACGCAGCAGGATGTGGTTCACGACCACGAACAGCGCGGCAACGCCGCGTACCCCGTCGAGGCCGGCGATGCGATCGGATCGGTTCGGCTGCGCCACGTTCATTGTCACGGCGCAACCCCGCGAGCCGTTCAGTCGGTGGCGCTGCTCGCGAGCTGAACCGGCACTCGCGCCGACGCGTACCTCCCGATGACGTTCAAGCGAGCGTCGATCATTGGAGGTCACGTTGCGCAGCACGCGGTTCGAGGCCATGGTCGGCGCATCCGCGACGCTTGTGCTCGTGGCCGTCGTGGCGGTGGCGGTGGGTCTTGGACCGGCCGCGTGGACGATAGGTGTCTCGACCGGCGTTGGAGCCGTTGCGCTGCACATCGTCGCGCGCAGGCGTGCTTCCGCCTCGATCGGGCCCGGCGGATTGGGTCACTCTGACCAGAGCGGTGCTGGCTGCCGGCGTCGCCGCGCTGGTCACGCGCGGCGGCGACGGCGCCGACGATCGCGCTGGCTGGTCGCCCTGTCGAGCATCGCGCTCGATGCTCGACGCGGTCGACGGCAAGGTTGCCCGCCGGACGGGGACGGCCTCGACGCTCGGTGCTCGATTCGACGCGGAGGTCGACGCGTTCCTCATTCTGGTGCTGAGCATCGAGGTCGCGCGCACCTACGGCGAGCTGGGTCTTGGTCATCGGCGCGGCCCGCTACGCGTTCCTGCTCGCCGGCTGGGTCGTGCTGTGGCTGGCAGCACCGTTGCCGAGCCGGTTCTGGGGCAAGGCCGTAGCTGCGGTTCAGGGCATCGTCCTCACTGTCGCCGCGCGGGAGGCCCTGCCGCCGCTGGTCGGGATGAGTGCGGTCGCCGTCGCGATGTTGCTGCTGGTGCACTCGTTCGGCCATGACGTCATCTGGCTCTACCGCCGCGGGGCGGGCCCGGTCACGAAACGCGTCGTGCGGTGCACGACTGCGGCGATCGCAGTCGCGGTCGTGTGGGCGGCCCTCGTCGCCCCCGACCGGCTGGATGAGCTGACGCCGTCCTCATTCGTGCGAATCCCCTTGGAAGCGCTCGTGCTGCTCGGGTTGTCGCTCGTGCTGCCGGCTCGCCCGCGCCGAGTACTCGCCGCTGTGGCCGGCGCGACGTTCGGTGCGCTGGCCGTGATCAAGATCCTCGACATGGCCTTCAACGCCCAGCTCGACCGGCCGTTCAACCTCGTCTCGGACTGGGGCAACCTCGTCCTCGGAATCGGGGTGGTGCGCGACTCGGTCGGGACGCGCCTCACTGACGAATTCATCGTGCTTGCCGTGCTCGGGCTCGTCGTGTTGACCGCGCTCATCACTGCATCGACGATGCGGCTCAGCGCCGTGGCGGGTCGGCATCGACGCGGGTCCGCCCGCAGCGTCATGACCGTCGCCCTGGTCTGGGTGGTCAGCGCGGCAATGTCCCTGCAACTCGCGCCGGGCTCGTCGCTCGCGTCGCTGAGCACCGCTCAACTCGCGGTCGCGCAGGTGGGTGAAGCCGCTGCGGCGCTTCGTGACCAGCAGCGCTTCGAGGTCGCGCTGCGCACCGCCGACCCGGCCGCGAAGATCCCCGCGAGCGAACTGCTCGACGGCCTGCGCGGCAAGGACGTCCTGGTCGTGTTCGTAGAAAGCTATGGGCAGGTCGCGGTCGAGGGCACGAGCATTCGCACCGGGCGTCGACACGGCGCTGCGTCGGGACACGACCACGCTGACCGGCGCCGGGTTCTCCGCACGCACCGCCTACCTGACCTCACCCACCTTCGGCGGGATGAGCTGGATCGCACACTCGACCCTGCAGTCCGGGCTGTGGATCGACAGTCAGGACCGCTTCGACCAGCTCATGGCGAGCAAGCGGATGACCATCAGTTCGGCATTCGGCAAGGCCGGCTGGCGCACCGTCAGTGACAACCCGGCCGACAAGCATCCCTGGCTGCAGGGCGAGCAGTTCTTCCACTACGACAAGCTCTACTCACGGAACAACGTCGGATACCGAGGTCCTTCGTTCAGCTGGGCAGCCATGCCCGATCAGTACACCCTGGCCAAGTTCCAGCAGCACGAACTCGGCCCGGGACACGCTCCCGTGATGGCCGAGATGGATCTCGTCTCGTCCCACACGCCATGGACCCCGCTGCCACGGATGGTGGCGTGGAACCGCCTGGGAAACGGATCGGTATTCGACGCGATGCCCGCCGAAGGAGTGCCTCCGTCGGCCGCGTGGCAGGACTCGGCGACCGTCCGCAAGCTCTATGCCCAGTCGATCCGGTACTCGATGAATGCGCTCACCTCGTGGATTGCCCGAGCACACGACAAGAACCTGGTTGTGGTCCTGCTCGGCGATCACCAACCTGCCACCACCGTGAGCGGGTACACCGCGACCCACGACGTGCCGATCTCGATCGTTGCGCACGACCCGACCGTCGTTGGCCGTCTCGCGCCGTGGCACTGGGACAGCGGTTTGGTGCCCGACCCATCGGCGCCCGTCTGGCCGATGGATGCGTTCCGCAACAAGTTCTTCGACGCGTTCACCACGCGCCACGAGAGCGTGCGGCTTCGGGCCGACAGGTGAACCGGCACAGCGTCCAGAACGTGCCAACCAGTGGTGGAAAGCCAAACGAAGGGGTTCGGTGAGGGCAATGAATTTGAACAGACAGGCAACCATCCGACTGGTGTTGGCCGTCGTCGCCGCGGCCGGCCTGGGCATCGATGCCTTCGTGCATTTCGATCTCGCCTCGGCCTATGACGGCGTCAAGTCCAGCGTCCTGACGCAGGGCGATCTGTTTCGCGCGGAGGGGATCGCCGCGGTGATCGCCGGCGTTGCTGTGCTGGTCCGCCCGCGTCGCTACACGGCGGCTTTCGCGTTCCTGGTCGCAGCCGGAGGTACGGCCGCAGTGCTCGTGTACGCCTGGGTGAACGTCGGTGCATTCGGACCGTTCCCGAACATGTACGACCCGGTCTGGTACACCGAGAAGACGCTCAGCGCATGGGCCGAGGGAATCGCCGCACTCGCTGCGCTCGTGTTGTACGCGGTGCTGCACGCCCAAGCACGTGCGACGTCATCGCGCCCGCGGGTCGTCGGCGGCATCGCACATTCGGCGCGCGGCTGACGATCGATGCGGGCCGTCAAGGAGCAGGCGCTGGCGTTCTGGCTGCGCGAACCCGGTATCGGTGAGATCCGGTCGGTGCCGGTTCCCGAACCACGCGAGGGTGAAGTGCTCGTCCGTACGTTACGCAGCGCCATCAGCCGTGGCACCGAGTCACTCGTCTTCCGCGGCGACATCGCGCCCGACGAGTACGACACGATGCGCGCGCCTTTCCAGGACGGCACTTTCCCCGGGCCGGTGAAGTACGGCTACCTGAACGTCGGCGTCGTGGCCGAGGGGCCACGCCAGCTGCGTGGACGAACGGTGTTCTGCCTGTATCCGCACCAGAGTGCCTACGTCGTCCCCGAACACGCGGTTGTGCTCGTCCCCGACGACGTTCCCGCTGACCGCGCGGTGCTCGCCGGCACTGTCGAGACCGCGGTGAACGCTGTGTGGGACGCGGCCCCGCTCATCGGCGACAGCATCGCCGTCGTCGGCGCAGGGATGGTCGGTTGTTGCGTCGCGCGACTGCTCGCCGGCATTCCCGGCGTGCAGCGTGACCATCGTCGATGTCGACATGTCTCGCGCCGATATTGCTGCTGGGCTCGGCGTCGAGTTCGCGACGCTCGACGAAGTCAGCGGCGAGCGCGATCTCGTCGTCCATACCAGCGGCAATCCCGCCGGCTTGCGCCACTCGCTCGAACTGCTCGCGGACGACGCCACCGTCATCGAACTGAGCTGGTACGGCGACAAACAGGTCCGAACTCGGATCTGGGCGGTGCATTCCACTCGCGCAGGCTTGCCATTCGCGCGAGCCAGGTCGGTGCCGTGGCGCTGGCGCGGCGTCACCGGCGCACACATGCCGACCGGCTCGCGCTCGCGCTGCGGCTGCTGAGCGACCCGGCGTTCGACGCGTTGCTCACCGGGTCCTCGCCGCTCGCCGACCTGCCCGAGGTCATGCCCCGCATCGCGACCGGTGAGATCAACGCGCTATGCCACTCTGTCACCTATCAGGAAACCTGACTGTCATGTTCAGTGTGACTATCCGCGGCCACATGATGATCGCTCACAGCCTGCGCGGCGAAGTGTTCGGTCCCGCGCAGCAACTGCACGGCGCGACTTACGTCGTCGAGGTGACCTTCCGTCGCGAGCAGCTCACCAGCGACGGCATCGTGGTCGACATCGGCCGCGGCGAGCAGGTGCTGCACGACATCCTCGCCGACCTGACCTATCGCAATCTTGACGAACACCCCGACTTCGTCGGTATCAACACGACAACCGAAGTGCTCGCCAAGTCGATCGCCGATCGGATCGCTGACCGGGTGCATGCCGGTGAGTTCGGCGACGACGCTGACCAACTGGGCCTGCTGACGGTGACGCTGCATGAGACACCCACTTCCGCGGCAGGCTATGAGCGTCTCGTCTGACGTGACGTCGCCACGCCGCGGGCAGATCGTGCACCTGATCGCCCCGGATGCGATCGACGATCCACGTCGTCCCAGCGGCGGAAACCACTACAACCGCAAGGTCTGCGAGGGTCTGCGCGCGGCCGGGTGGGACGTTCATGAGCACCTGATCCCCGACGCCTGGCCGTCGCTCGGACCGGTCGGGACGGCCGCCGTCGCACAACGGGTGGCGGAGCTGCCCGACCACGCCGTCGTGGTTGTGGACGGGCTCATCGCCGAGGCGAGCGCGCGTGTGTTGGTGCGCGCGGCGCGCCGGTTGTCGCTCGCCGTGCTGGTGCACGCCGTGCCGGCCGCGCTGTCGGGTGTGGGAGATGTCCTGAGGGCGTCGCGCAGCGTCATCGCCACGAGCGAATGGGTACGTGCCGGGCTGGTGGGCACCTACGGACTGCAGCCCGCGGCAGTCGCCGTGGCGGTGCCAGGCGTCGAGCAACGTCCTGCCGTGAGCGGCACGTCCGGCGGCGGCGAGCTGCTGTGCGTCGGCGCGGTCGCCAGGCACAAGGGCCAGGACGTATTGCTCGCCGCGCTTGAGGGCATCGGTCACGAGAGCTGGCGCTGCGAGTGCGTCGGCAGCCTCGATTACGACCCGAACGTTCGCCCGTCGCGTCGTACGGCAGAGCGAGGATGCCGGCCTGGCCGAGCGGGTCACATTCCGCCGGCGCCCGAACCGGCCGCGAACTCGACGAACGTTTCGACGGGCCGACGTGCTCGTGCACCCTGCTCGCGAAGAGGGTTACGGCATGGTCGTCACCGAGGCTCTCGCCAGCGGCCTGCCGGTGATCACCACGACTGCCGGCGGGCTGATCGAGGCCCTCGGTACTGCGCCTGGCGGCGTCACGCCGGGTCTGCTCGTGGCACCCGACGATTCGCGCGCACTGGCCCAGGCGATCTGCGCCTGGCTGACCGATGACGGCTTGCGGCGAACTCTGCGCGATGCGGCTCGCAGTCGGCGCACGGGGTTGCCGGGCTGGGCGGCGACCGTGGCCGGGATCGCCGCCACACTAGGCGCATTGCGGTGACCCACGTCCGCGTCGCGCCCTCGTGGCTCGCGCTGCGCGAACCGGCTGACATGTCATCGCATGCTGACCGGTTGATCGTTGAAGTGCGCCGTGAGTTTCCGGGCGGCCGTCGGCTGATCGTGCACGACCTCGCCGGCGGCACCGGCAACATGATGCGTCGGCTCGCGCCGCAACTGGCCGGGCCGCAGCACTGGGTCGTGCACGATGTCGATCCCGACCTGCTCGCGCGGATCGGATCGTCGGGCATCGTGGCGCGCGACGGATCGCCGGTGACCTTCGAGACCCGCCGCGGCGACGTCACCCGGCTGACGACCGACGAGCTTGCCGGCGCCGATCTGATCACCTGCTCGGCGCTGCTCGATCTGCTGACCGCAGCCGAACTCGAGCGACTGGTGCACGCAGTTGTCAGTGTTGGCTGCGCCGTCCTCGTTACCACGACCGTGACCGGTGTCGTCGACCTGCGTCCGCAGCATCGCCTCGACGCGGCGCTCACCGCCGCATTCAACGCACACCAGCGCCGCACGGTCGCCGACCGTGCGGCGCTGCTCGGGCCCGACGCCGCCGACGCCGCGGCGCGCAGGTTCCGCGCGCTCGGGCGCACCGTCGTCACGCAGCCGGGCCCGTGGACGCTCGACGCGACTGTGCCCGAGCTGACCCGCGCGTGGCTCGACGGCTGGCTCGACGCGGCATGCGACCAGGAGCCGTGGTTGTGCGGCGAGCTCGATCACTATGTCGGAGCAAAGGCACGCAGATCTTGCTGCCGGGCAGCTGTACATCCGCGTCGAGCATTGCGACTTGTACGTCCCGGCGCGAGGCGCCATGAACCCGCGGGTCCTCGACCCCGTACCCGTCAACAGGAGTCCTGACGATGGGGGAGTGCACCGATGACACGTCGTGCCTGGGCCTGTGTCCGGATCACCGGCGTTGCGGCGATCGCCGTCGTCATCGCCGTGCGCCTGGGCGCCGGCCCGTTCGTGACCGGCCTGCGCTCGATCAGCGTCGGCACGGTCGCGGCAGCCGGCGCGATCGCCGTCGTCACGACGTTGTGCTGCGCATGGCGCTGGTGGTTGGTCGCACGCGGGCTCGGTGTGCCACTGCGGTTCGGACCGGCCGTTCTCGCCTACTACCGGTCGCAATTCCTCAACAGCGCGTTGCCCGGCGGTGTGCTCGGTGACCTGCACCGTGGCGTGCGGCACGGCCGTGAGGCCCACGATCTGAGCCTCGGGCTGCGGGCAGTGCTGTGGGAACGCAGCGCCGCACAGGGCGTGCAGGTGTGTTTCGTCCTTGTCGTCGCTTGCGCTCATGCCGTCGCCGATCGAAGGCGTCGCGCGCATCGCGCTCGTGAGCATCGCCGTGGCCGTCCTCCTCGTGTTGTCGGCACTGCCGACAGTGCCGCGCTCAGGGTCGGGTCGGCTGGCGCGGTTGCGGCACACTGTCGTTCCGATCTGCGATCCGGAGTGGTGGCGCCCACGATCTGGCCGGCGGTGGTCGCTACGTCCATCGCGGTGTTCGCCGGTCACGTAGCGACTTTTGTCATTGCAGCGCGCGCCGTCGGCGTGACCGAGTCAGCGCCTCGGCTGGTGCCATTGGCGATATTCGTGCTGCTGATCGCCGCGCTGCCGGCGAACGTCGGCGGCTGGGGCCCTCGCGAGGGTGCGGCGGCCTGGACGTTCGCGGTCGCCGGGTTGAGCGGCGCGCAGGGTGTCGCCGCCGCGACCGCCTACGGCGTGCTGGCGGCTGCAGCGAGCCTGCCTGGTGCGATCGTCCTCGCAGCGGGATGGTGGACCCAGCGGACGGCGTCGTCGGTGCACACGCAGTCCTCCGAGAGCGCGGACGAGCACCGTGAGCTGGTCGGCGCGGGAAGCGGTGCCCATGGCTGATCGTCCGTACACGCTGCTCAGTTGCGGTGTCTCACTGGACGGCTACCTCGACAGCCCGACAGTGAGCCGGCTGCGGCTGTCGAACGAGGCCGACTTCGATCGCGTCGATGCGGTGCGGGCAAGCTGCGACGCGATCCTCGTCGGCGCGAACACCGTCCGCAACGACAATCCGCGCCTGCTGATCCGCGCCGCAGGCCGCCGTCGCGAGCGGATCGGGCGCGGCTGCGGACCAGACCCGGTGAAGGTGACTGTCACGAGACAGGGGTGACCTCGATCCACGCTCGGCGTTCTTCAGCACGCGGGGACGGGGAGAAGTTGGTGTACTGCCCGACATCATCGGTGGCCGCTGTTCGTCGGCGACTCGGACGCGTCGCCACCGTTGTCGATGCCGGCCGCCAGGTCGACCTGCACTACGTGTGCCGCGACCTGTCCGATCGCGGTGTGGAACGGCTGATCGTCGAGGGCGGCAACGCCATGCACACCCAGTTCCTGACGGGCGATCTTGCCGATCAGCTCGACCTCGTCGTCGCGCCGATCTTCGTCGGCGACTCGCGCGCCCACCGCTTCGTCGGCGACGGCGACTTCCCGTGGTGTCCGGAACGTCGTGCGCCGTTGGCCGAGGTGCGCCAGATCGATGACGTCGTCCTGCTGCGCTACGCGCTCTCGTCGCGGTTCGAGACCGGTTGAGTCGTGAACACGCCGTCATGCGGCACGGCCATCCGATGCTCAGGTACCGCTGCCGCTCCGGTTCGCCGACGGATACTCGACCGATGCGACGCTGTTCACCTTCACCGGCCTCGCCGACCGTCGTGAGCATCTCGCAATCGCCGTCGGCGAACCGAGACGCCACCGCGCGCCGCTGGTGCGCGTGCACAGTGAGTGCCTGACCGGTGACGTGCTGGGCAGCCAGCGCTGCGACTGCGGAGCCCAATTGCGCGAAGCAGTCGAGCTCATCGCCGGCACGGGCGGCTATCTGCTCTACATGCGCCAAGAGGGCCGCGGCATCGGCCTGTACGCCAAGATCGACGCGTACGCCTACAGGACACCGGCTTGGACACCTACGAGGCCAACCTCGCCCTCGGCCACCGCGAGGACGAACGCGACTACACCGCCGCCGCGCAGATGCTCCAGCGCTCGACGTACCGACGATCCGCCTGCTCAGCAACAACCTCGACAAAGCGCGCAACTGCGGCGCACGGGATAACCGTCAGCGAGCAATTGCCCACCGGCGTGCACATGTCGGCAGCGAATTCCCGATACCTGGCGGCGAAAGCTCGTCGCGGTGACCTGCTGAAGCTGCCCGGCTGAAAGCGCGTGCGAACCCGGTCAGTCCAGGTGATCGGCGGCTTCGCCGCCAGCAACCTGTTCCCTCGCCTCGGGAGAACGAGCAAGCTCGCTCTCCGCTCGGCTCAGTCCAGGTAGTCGCGCAGCACCTGCGAGCGCGACGGGTGCCGCAGCTTGCTCATCGTCTTCGACTCGATCTGGCGGATGCGCTCGCGCGTGACGCCGTAGACCTGGCCGATCTCGTCCAGCGTGCGCGGCTGGCCGTCGGTGAGACCGAAGCGCAGCTTCACCACGCCGGCCTCGCGCTCGGACAGCGTCTGCAGCACCGACTGGAGCTGGTCCTGCAGCAGCGTGAACGACACCGCATCGACTGCGACGACCGCTTCGGAGTCCTCGATGAAGTCACCGAGCTGGCTGTCGCCCTCGTCGCCGATGGTCTGGTCGAGGCTGATCGGCTCGCGAGCGTACTGCTGGATCTCGAGCACCTTGTCGGGCGTGATGTCCATTTCCTTGGCGAGCTCTTCAGGCGTCGGCTCGCGACCGAGGTCCTGCAGCAGCTCACGCTGGATGCGGCCGAGCTTGTTGATCACTTCGACCATGTGCACGGGATGCGGATCGTGCGTGCCTGGTCGGCCATCGCGCGGGTGATCGCCTGGCGGATCCACCAGGTCGCGTAGGTCGAGAACTTGTAGCCCTTGGTGTAGTCGAACTTCTCGACCGCGCGGATCAGGCCGAGGTTGCCCTCCTGGATCAGGTCGAGGAAGGCCATGCCGCGTCCGGTGTAGCGCTTGGCCAGCGAGACGACCAGCCGCAGGTTCGCCTCGAGCAGGTGGTTCTTGGCGCGCTCGCCGTCGCGGACGATCCAGCGCAGGTCGCGCCGCATCTGCAGGACGAGCTTCTCGTTCGCCTCTTCGGCCTGGCGCAGCCGCTCGGCCCCGTACAGGCCGGCCTCGATGCGCTTGGCGAGATCGACCTCTTCCTCGGCGTTGAGCAGCGCGACCTTGCCGATCTGCTTCAGGTAGGCACGCACCGAGTCGGCCGAGGCGGTCATCTCGGCGTCCTTGCGGGCCTGCCGCAGCGCCTCCGACTCTTCCTCGTCGTCCCAGGTGAACTCCGACGACTCCTCGCCGTCGGCGCTGACGTCGGCGTCGCTCGGGTCGGCCTCGTCGTCGCCCTCGGCTGCCGTCGGCGCCGGCGGTCTCCTTCTTGCCGTCTGCTGTTGCCGCGCCTTGGTAGCAGCCTTGGTCGCGGCAGCCTTGCCTGCGGTCTTCGTCGCCGCCTTGGCGGCACCCTTTGCCGGTGCTGCCTTCTTCGCGGGGCGGCCTTGGCAGCGGCCTTCGCCGGCGCGCCTTCTTCGCCGGCGCTGCCTTCTTCGCGGCGGGCTTCACGGTTGCGGTGCGTCCGCTTGGTGGCCGTCCCGGCCGCCACGGCCGTCTTGCCACGCGTCGACGAGACGTCGGCGTCGGAAATTTCGTCAGCTTTCTGGCTGGATACCACTGGTGACCTTTCACCACAGGCGCTCGCGAACGTCATGCGTCCGGACGCGATATGAATCTCCGCGTATCGCGGCTGGCAGGCGCGGTGGGAATCAGGCCGTCTGTTTGTTGGCTCAGACATCGAGTCCAGTACGTGCGCAGTCCCGTGGTCATATTGTACTGCCGCTGTGGTGATCCGCAGGTCGTAGGCCGTCGCGCGCGTCGCGTGTCACGCGCAGCGCGTCACTCGCCGTGCTTCTCGGCGGCAGCGATCGCCGCACCGACGATGCCGGCATCGTTGAGCAGCTCGGCCGGCTTGACCGGTGCGTGCAGGTCGAGGCGGGGCACCCACTTGTCGGCGTCCTTGCTCACTCCGCCGCCTACGACGAACAGGTCCGGGGTGAACAGGTGCTCGACGTGCGACATGTAGCGCTGCACTCGCTTGGCCCAGTCCTTGTAGGACATCTTGTGTTCCTCGCGCACCGATGCGGCCGCACGCTTCTCGGCGTCGTGACCATCGAGTTCGAGGTGGCCGAGTTCGGTGTTCGGGACGAGCGTGCCGTTGTACATCAGCGCGCTGCCGATGCCCGTGCCGAAGGTCAGCAGCAGCACCACGCCCGATACGCCCTTGGCCGCGCCGAAGCGCGCTTCGGCGATGCCGGCTGCGTCGGCGTCGTTGAGAACGTAGACGTCGGTCGCGGATCCGGTCGCCTTCGTGAAGCACTTGTCGACGTCGGTGCCGATCCAGCTCGGGTCGACGTTGGCCGCCGATCGCGCGACCCCGTGCTGGATGACGGCGGGGAAGGTCGCGCCGACCGGCCCGTGCCAGCCTGCGTCGGACACGAGCTTCGCGACGACCTCGGCGACGGCGTCCGGCGTTGACGGACGGGGCGTGAGGATGCGGATGCGCTTGGTCAGCAGCTGGCCGGTCGTCGTGTCGACGATCGCGCCTTTGATCCCGGTGCCGCCGATGTCGATGCCGAATGCCTTACCGGTCACGTCGCCCGTCGGTTCGCCAGCATCCGCACCAGCATCCGCAACAGTCATGCCGATGACCATAGCGTCGTGTGGTGCGATGGCGGAGTGAGCGATCCGGCGACGGGAACCGGGGCCGACCCTGCGCACGCCCAGCTGGGTCGCTTCGCCGTCGAGCTCGCGCGCGGAGCCGGTCAGGTCGTGCGGCAGCGGCGCCGAGGCGGCGATCGCCACCACGTCGAAGAGCACGAGCACCGATCTCGTGACCGACGTCGACCGCGCCAGCGAACGCTGGCTGGTCGAGCAGATCCGTGCGCGATGCCCGGAGGACGCGATTCTCGGCGAGGAGGGCGGCGGGCGCCGGGCACGTCCGGCGTGCGCTGGCTGCTCGATCCGATCGACGGCACCGTGAACTTCGTCCTCGGGCTGCCGGCGTTCGCCGTGTCGGTCGCTGCCGAGGTCGAGGGCGTGGTCGTCGCGGGCGCGGTCTGCAATCCGGTCACCGACGAGATCTTCCATGCGACGCGCGGGGGCGGGGCGTGGCTCGGTGAGTCTGCGCCTGCACGGGCCGCGGGACGTGCCGCTCGAACGCGCTGTGGTCGGCACCGGATTCGGCTACGACCGCGCTCGGCGCGAACGGCAGGGACGTGTCGCCGCGCAGCTGCTGCCGCTGGTCGCCGACCTGCGCCGCATCGGTTCGGCCGCGCTCGACCTGTGCGCCGTCGCGGCCGGTCGCCTCGACGCGTACTTCGAAGCCGGCCTGAATCCGTGGGACTACGCGGCGGGTGCGCTCGTCGCCGTCGAGGCGGGTTGCTCGGTCTCCGGGTTACGGGCCGGACGCCCGATGACGCGTTCGTCGCCGCAGCCGGACCGAACCTCGCCGCCGAGTTCTACGGCCTGCTCGAACGGCTCGGTGCGGACGAGGTGCTCTGACCCTGGGGCGTGACCGGTCAGCAGCCGGCCGACGCCCGAGGGTGGCTGATGACCTTGCCGTACTTGAGATGGTCGGCATGCAAGGCGTGTCGGACGGCCTTCGGCGACGCCAGCTGCTTGAACTTCAGCGCCGAGGGACACGATGACCTTGTGGCTCGAGGCGTCGGTCGCCTTCAGCACCGCGTGCGGAAGGTAGAGCCGCAGCAACGTCGCGGCGGCGAGCGAGCTGGGCCCGTAGCGGATCTCGGCGACACCGCGGATGGGCCCGTGCCCGCCGTAGGTCGAGCCCGTCGTTCTGCGGCGGTTCGGTGATCTTGAACCCGCGTTTGATCAGCGCCTTCTTGGTGTCGCCGGCGATGCCCTTGCGGTTGGTCGAGTTGAGCATCAACACCGTGATCTTGCGCTCGTGCGGGACGACGGTCACGGTCTGGGTCGCCGTGGCGACGACGAGGTGCACGACGGCTTCGGCGTGGCCGCGCTGCCGGAGCGGTGGATCACCCGGAACCAGACGATCGCGGTGAGCAGGCACAACGCCCCGATGAACGCCAGGGCAGGCAACGGCCGCCGACGTTCCGGAGCGGTCATCGTGTCGTCCTGCCTGGCATCTCGAGCGTTCCGGGAGGCCCCGGTTTACCGGCGCCAGCCTAGGCCACGGGCCTGCCGGGAATGCGGATCGCCGCCCCGCGGTTCGTGTGAAATCGATGCGCGGTACGGTTCCGCGTTCGAGGTGTAATCGACGGAGGACCAGATCACAGATATTCCCTGGTGAATCCGGGCACAAAACGTGGATGCCGTGCGTTGCACGCGCCGGATGGACGCTTTCGTGAAGCCACACGATCACTGACACGACCGATCGACCTAAGACCCACTCGACACCTACCCACAGTCCAAGCACAGCGACGAATACACAAGACGAATCCCAACCGGGGGAGTGACAGTAGATGGCCACCGACTACGACGCACCGCGTCGCGGTGAAGTCGACGAAATGGGCGAAGACTCGCTCGAAGAATTGAAGGCCCGGCGTGCCGAGGCACAGTCTGGCTCGATCGACGTGGACGAGACCGAACTGAACGAATCGCTCGAGCTGCCAGGAGCCGACCTGTCCAGCATGTCGGGCGAGGAACTGACCGTGCGCGTGCTGCCCAAGCAGGACGACGAGTTCACCTGCGCAAGCTGCTTCCTCGTGCACCACCGCAGCCGCCTGGCCCGCCAGAAGAACGGCCAGCCGATCTGCAGAGATTGCGCTTGATCTGATCCGCCGTGGGTTTGACCTGGTCCGCCCCTCGCTCCGCTCGGGGGGATCCTGCGGCCGAAATCGCAAGCTCGCTTCGCTCGCGCGAGCGGCGGGGTCGGCCCGAAGCCGTCGTCGCTGACGCTCCTTTGGGCTTGAGCCGCCCTGCTTGACTCGCCTAGTCGGGTGCCTTCCAGCGTCCTTGGGCGAGTTACAGACTTGCCCGCAGGGCCGCTCCGCCATCAATGGTTATGGTTTGGCCGGTGATCCACGCGGCGTCGGAGGACGCCAGGAACGCGACGGCCGCGCCGATGTCCTCGGGTTCGCCGAGGCGGCCCAGGGGATACGCGGCAGCAGCCTTGGCCTCGTCGTCGGCGTAGAGCGCCTCGGCGAAGCGGGTCTTGACGACGGCGGGCGCCACTGCGTTCACGCGCACGTTCGGGGCCAGTTCGGCGGCCAGCTGCAGCGTCAGGCCGATCAACGCCGACTTGCTCACGCCGTAGTACGCGATGCCCGGCGCCGGGTGCTGGCCCGCGACCGAGGCGATGTTCACGATCGCGCCCGGCCCGGATGCGCCCAGCCCGTGCTCGAGCGCGCCGCGGGTCCAGGCGAGGGCCGCGAGCACGTTGACATCCATGATCTTTCGGGCCACGCCCTCGTCGAGCTCGGTCAGCCGGCCGTAGGCGGGGTTGATGCCCGTGTTGTTGACCAGCACGTCGAGGCGGCCGAACTCGCGCTCGATCAGCTCGAACGCTTCGCGCTGGTGGTCAGGGTCATCGGCACGTCCGGCGATCGGCAGCGCGATCTCGTGACCGCCCAGCGAGGCCGCGGCCTCCTGCAGCGGCTCGGGCTTGCGGGCTGTGATCGCGACCCGACCGCCCTCGGCCACGATGCGGGCGGCGACGGCCAGGCCGATGCCGCGGCTCGCGCCGGTGATCAGGGCGGTCTTGCCCGCGAAACGACGAGCTGCGGTGTCGGGGACGGTCATAGCCGGAGCGTAGCGAGAGCGACTCGGATCGCAGCGCAGTGTGCAGGCTCAGTGCGCAGGCTCAGTGGGCAGCGCGGACGACCTCGACCACGCGCTGCGGGTGTCGGCTGGAGATCACCCAGTACGGAGTCGGGTCGTCCGGGTCGTCGACCCACAGCTGCACGCCCGGACCGATCCACGGACGGATGGACACGAAAGCGGCCGGGTCGCCCTCGCGCCCGACCACCCGGCGCAGCGTCAGGGCGTCCAGCGACACCGCGCCGCTGATGTCGGCGAGCGGAATGTGGGCGCCGCGAACATGCAGTTCACCGTCGCGGATCTCGAGCGCTCCGCGCCCGAGCGACCACACGATCACGACCGACAGCGGCAGCAGGATCCCGAACGACAGGTAGTCGGTCAACGCGAGCGAGCTGATGTGGAACTCGCCGGCCAACAGACCCGCCACGAGCATCGCGACCGCGTACCACCACCACGGCGGGCGGAGCGTCTCGCGGTACTGCACCGTGTGCGAGGCGTCGCTGCTTGCAGTCACGCCTTCGAGGGTAGCGTTGCCGCCCGTGGAGCCCGTGCTCGTCAAGCGTCTGGACGCCGATCTGCCCCCGCCGGTGTACGCACTTCCCGGCGATGCGGGCGCCGACATAGTTGCCGCCGAGGACATCCGGCTCGAACCAGGTGCACGTGCCGTGTTGCCCACAGGCATCGCCATCGCGGTCCCCGACGGGTATGCCGCCTTCGTGCACCCGCGCTCGGGCCTGGCCGCCCGCGCCGGTCTCGGCCTGGTCAACTCACCAGGCACGATCGATTCGGGGTACCGCGGCGAGATCAAGGTGATCCTGATCAATCACGACCCGGCCGCCGCACTGCAGCTTCGCCGGGGCGAGCGGATCGCGCAGCTGGTGTTCCAGCGCGTCGAGACCGCCCGGTTCGTCGAGGTGGACGAGCTGCCCGAGTCGAGGCGCGGTGCCGGCGGACACGGGTCGACCGGCGGTGCGGCAGTCTTGACCATGACATCGGCCGCGTCGTCGGAGAAGGAGCAGCACTAGTGGCATTCGGACGTAAGAAGGGTGCCGCACCGAAGGCTCCGAAGCGCAACGAGCGGGCGAAGCTGGACGCGACCCCGCCGTGGGAGCAGCGCGTCCGCGAGGAGCCGAAGCCGACCACCGGTCCGTACGACGAGCGTGACGCGCCGACCGACGACATCGCCCGTGCCGACCTCGGCGCCCTGCTGATCCCGGTCGGGCACGGGCTCGATCTGCAGGTGGAGGTCAACGAGCAGCAGGAGATCGTCTCGGCAACTCTCGGATCCCAGGCGGGGACGATGCAGGTCGGACTGTTCGCCGCTCCCCGCAACGAAGGCATCTGGGACGAGGTGCGCGCCGAGATCCACGAATCGCTCACCCAGCAGCGCGGCCGGCCGGCCGAGCGCGACGGCGGCGCATTCGGCACCGAGCTGACCGGCGTGGTTCCTGGCCAGGGCGGGCAACGCACGCCCGTCCGGTTCATCGGTGTGGACGGACCGCGCTGGTTCCTGCGGGCGATGTTGGCCGGTCCGGCGGCCGACCCGGGTCGCGCCGAAGTGTTCGAAGAGGCGTTCCGCCAGATCATCGTGGTCCGCGGCAACACCCCGCTCCCGGTACGCGAACCGGTGCCGCTGACACTGCCCAAGGACGCTCTCGCGAGCGACGACGGTGACGCCGACGGAGCCGGTGACGAATCGGCGGACGCGACCGGCGACGCGACCGGCTGACGCGGTTACCCTGGACTCGTGGGTAAAGGCCTGTCGCTGCGCCATCGCTTGACCGCGAGCGCGCACCGCCTCGACGCCGCCGAGCTCGAGGCCGACGTCGAGAAGATGCCGTGCGCCAAGATGCGCGACATCACCGAGGGCAAGACCGCTGTCGTCGGCGGCCGCGTCCGGTCGGTGACGTTCACGCCGACGGCCAACGTCCCGATGCTCGAGGCCGAGCTGTATGACGGATCCGACATCGTGCGCCTGGTCTGGCTCGGACGGCGCCGCATCGCCGGCATCGAGCCCGGCCGCAAGCTGCTCGCGCGCGGACGGGTCGGCACCCACAACGGCTGCCGCGCGATCTACAACCCGTGGTACGAGCTGAAGTGAGTTCGTCGCAGCCGGAACAACACAAGCCCAAGCCCGATCTTCGCGAGACCTATCGCAAGCAGTTGCGCGACAGCATCGGCGGCTGGACCGGCACCGCGATCACCGCGCTACCCACGGTGGTCTTCGTCATCGTCAACACCGCCGCCAGCCTGCGGGTGGCGATCATCAGCGCGGTCGCGACCGGGCTTGCACTGGCGGGCTACCGCCTGGCTCGCAAGCAGTCGACCCAGCAGGCGATCTCGGGCCTGTTCGGCGTGCTCATCGCCGCGCTGATCGCCGCGCGCACCGGGCAGGCCCGCGGCTACTTCCTGCTCGGTATCTGGACGAGCTTCTTGTATGCGGTCCCGTTCGCGGTGTCAGTGATCGTGCGCCGCCCGTTGGTCGGCTGGCTGTGGGAGTTCCTCGATCCGTCGCCGCCCGATCCCGACGACCCCGAGCGCCCCTGGTACCGCCGCCGGCCGCTGCTGCGCGCGTACACGATCGCCACTCTGATCGGCACCGCGCTGTTCCTCGCGCGCGGCGTCGTGCAGGCCACGCTCTACCACGACAACGCGACGGGCTGGCTGGCGTTCGCGCGGGTCGCGATGGGCTACCCGCTCTACATCGCCGCCGTCGGCGCGGGTTACTGGATCGTGCGGCGGGTGCGCCACCAACTGCCCGCCCACCTCAAGGACGAGCTCCCCCCGCCGGCCGGCGAGCAACCGGAGCCGGGCGCCACACCCCCGATGCCGCCCCAGGCCCCGTTGCCGTCAGCCGATGATCGCGCTGCGGATCGCGGCCTCGGCCTCGGGTAGGGCAACGAACAACAACTCGTCACCGGACTCGAGCGGTTCCTCGGGCGTCGGCGTGATCACCCGCTGCCCGCGGATGATCGCCACCAGCGCAGCGTCCTTGGGCAGGTCGAGATCGCGCATGCACTTGCCGGCGACCGTCGCCCGCTCCGGCAACGTGACTTCGACCAGGTTGGCCTGACCTTCGCGCAGGCCGAACAGCCGCACGACGTCGCCGATCTCGACGGCCTCCTCGACCAGCGCGGCCATGACCCTCGGTGTCGACACGGCGTGGTCGACGCCCCACGCCTCGGTGAACAGCCACTCGTTGGACGGGTGGTTGATGCGCGCCACGACCCGGTGCACGGAGAACTCGGTCTTGGCGAGCAGCGACACGACGAGGTTGACCTTGTCATCGCCGGTCGCGCCGATCATCACGTCGTAGTCCTCGAGCGAGGCGTCCTCGAGATTGACGAGTTCGCAGGCGTCGCCGAGCAGCCAGTCTGCCCCTGGAATGCGGTCGGGAGTGATCTTGGCGCTGTCGCGGTCGATCAGCAGCACCTCGTGGTTGTTCTGCAGCAGCTCGCGCGCGAGCGAACGGCCGACGGCGCCGGCACCGGCGATGGCGACCTTCATTCCGCGACTCCTTCCGGCGCTCGCGTCGCAACCTCACGCAACCGCTTCACGTGGTCCTCCGGAGTCAGCACGTGCAGTGAATCACCTGACTGGATAACGGTTTCCGGTTTCACGAGCTGCCCGACTCCGAAGCGGGTCATCAGGCCGACGCGCGATCCGACCGCGCCCTCGAAGTCGGCGACGGTACGTCCGACCCATGCCTCGTTCGGGGTCACGTGCAGCATCGCTACGGCACCGGACGGATCGCGCCACGCCTCGGCAGTCATCTCGCCGAGGACGCTCTTGAGCAGTCGGCTGGCCGTCCAAGGAACGGTCGCGACCGTCGGGATGCCGAGCCGTTCGTAGACCTCGGCCCGTTTCGGGTCATAGATGCGTGCCACGACGCGCGACACGTTGAACGTCTCTCGGGCGACTCGCGCAGCAATGATGTTCGAGTTGTCACCGCTGCTCACCGCAGCGAAGGCATCGGCGTCCTCGACGCCCGCCTCGATCAGCGTCTCGCGGTCGAAGCCGACGCCGCGGACGATTTTGCCGGCGAAGTCGTCGCCCAGGCGCCGAAAGGCACGCGGGTCCTGGTCGATGACCGCAACGCTCTGCTCGCGGCGCACCAACTGCAGCGCGAGCGACGAGCCGACGCGCCCGCATCCCATGATCACGATGTGCACGGCCGGCACATCTCCTCTCCCCGCACGGGGTGCGGTCGCATCCGGCCCGCGGGCGTCGCGGGTTGCGAGCGGGACGCTACACAAGCCGCGCGGGCAGGCAAACGCGGTGCGTCCGTCCACGGGGCGCAGCGCGTGCGTATTCTCCCGCTCGTGGCTCTATTTCCGCGAATGTTGAAGCGGGTCATCATCGGCAGCCCGATGTCCTCGGAGGCCGCGGGCCACACGCTGCTCGCCAAACGGCTCGCGCTCCCGATCTTTGCCAGCGATGCCCTGTCGAGCGTCGCCTACGCCACGCAGGAGATCCTGCTGGTCCTCACCGTCGGTGGCACGGCGTTCCTGTACCTCGCGCCGTGGATCGCTGTCGCCGTCGTCGTGCTGATGGCGACCGTGGTCGCGTCATACCGGCAGCTGGTGCGGGCCTATCCGACCGGTGGCGGTGACTACGAGGTCGCGAGCAAGAACATCGGCCGCGCCGCCGGCGTCGTGGTCGCCAGCGCCCTGCTGGTCGACTACGTGATGACCGTCGCCGTGTCGGTCTCATCCGGCGTCGACAACGTCATCTCGGCGCTGCCGTCACTGCACCACTGGCGGGTGTGGATGGCGATCGTCGCCGTCGTCCTGCTGACCGCGGTGAACCTGCGTGGCCTGCGCGAGGCCGGGCTGGCCTTCGCCGCGCCGACCTACCTCTTCGCCGGCGGCGTGTTCATCATGATCGCGACCGGACTGTTCCGGGTGATCGTCGGAGACGCCCCGGTGTCAGAGAGCGCGCACTACCACGTGGTGGCGCACTCCGGGTACGGCAATCTCGGCTTCCTCGCGCTGATGTTCTTCACGCTGCGGGCGTTCTCATCCGGCTGCACCGCGCTGACGGGCGTCGAGGCGATCGCGAACGGCGTCCCCGCATTCAAACCGCCGAAGGCGCGCAACGCGCAGGTGACCCTGCTGCTCATGGGCACGATCGCCGTCACGATGTTCGTCGGGATCACCGTGCTCGCGCTGATCGCGAAGGTGCACATCACCGACCCGACCTCGACGACGTGCGACTTCGCGAACCCGCCACCAGGGTGCGGTCACACCCCGCAGCGCACCGTCATCGCCCAGGTCGCCGCTGCGATCTTCGGCGGGCCGCACTCGATCGGGTTCTTCTACATCCAGGCGACCACCGCGCTGATCCTGGTCCTCGCCGCCAACACCGCGTTCAACGGTTTCCCGCTGCTCGGTGCCATCCTCGCCCGCGACAAGAACCTGCCCGGCCAGCTCAACAACCGCGGCGACCGGCTCTCGTACAGCAACGGCATCATCGCGCTCGCGGTCGTCGCCGCCGCGCTCATCGCCATCTACAAGGCCGACGTCACGCGTCTGATCCAGCTCTACATCATCGGCGTGTTCACGTCATTCACCCTCGGCCAGAGCGGCATGGTGCGGCACTGGAACCGCAACCTGCGCGACGAGACCGATCAGGCCGAGCGTCGCCGCATGGTCCGCTCGCGTTTGATCAACGGCTTCGGCGCCAGCCTGTCCGGCGTCGTGCTCGTGATCGTGATCGTCACGAAGTTCACCAAGGGCGCGTACCTCGTCCTGATCGCGATGCCGATCCTCTACGCGCTGATGCGGGCGATCAACAAGCACTACCAGCGGGTCGCTGACGAGCTCGTCAGCGACGACACCGGCCTGCAGTTGCCGGCGCGCAACCACGTCGTCGTACTCGTCTCGAAGGTGCACAAGCCGACGTTGCGCGCGCTCGCGTTCGCCAAGGCAACCCGTCCCGACACGCTCACCGCGCTCACCGTGAACGTCGACAAGACCGAGACCAGGGCGCTCATGGCCGAGTGGGAGAAACACAACCTGCCGGTGCCGTTGACGGTGCTGGAATCGCCCTACCGCGAGGTCACGCGCCCGATCATCGGATACATCAAGTCGCTGCGTGAAGACCGCCCGCGCGACATCGTCAGCGTCTTCATCCCCGAGTACGTCGTCGGGCACTGGTGGGAGCAGCTGCTGCACAACCAGTCCGCGTTGCGGCTCAAGGGCCGCCTGCTGTTCCAGCAGGGCGTCATGGTGACCAGCGTCCCGTGGCAACTCGACTCGAGCTCGGCCGCGCAGGACCGCGTGCTGTCGCGTCCGGACGGCCCGGCCGCGGTGTCGCGGCACAAGGTCGGCGCCGGGCCCGGCAACGACTGACTCGTGAGCCCCGAGTGGACGGGCCGCGAGCTCGTACTCGACATCGGCCAGCCCGGTCACGGCGGATTCTGCGTCGCGCGGGCCGAGGGCCGGGTGGTGTTCGTCCGGCACGCGCTGCCCGGCGAGCGGGTGCGCGCAATCGTGACCGAGGACGGCGGTCGCGGGTTCTGCCGGGCTGACGCGGTCGAGGTGCTCGAACCGTCGCCGGACCGCGTTCCTGAGCCGTGCCCGCACGCCGGTCCCGGACGGTGTGGCGGCTGTGACTGGCAGCACGCGTCGGCCCCGGCGCAGCGTGCGCTGAAGGCCACGGTGGTGCGGGAACAGTTCGCGCGGCTCGCCCGCGTCGAACTCGATCTCGACACGGTCGAGGAACTACCCGGTGGCCTGCTCGGCTGGCGCACCCGCCTCGCGTATGCCGTGGACGCCGACGGAGTCACCGGGCTGCACCGGCACCGTTCGCACGACCTCGAGCCCGTTCAGCACTGCCCGCTCGGCGCGCCCGAGGTCGCCGACGCCCGCCCCGCGCCGTCGGGCGCCACCGGTGTCGAGGCCGTGCGTGGCGACGACCACGAGGTCAGCGTGCTCGCGCGGCGTCCCGGCCCCGGACGGCAAGCGCGCGGACGCCGCCCTCCCGACCGGATCGAGGTCGTTGACGGGCCCGCCACCGTCGGGCATCGGCTCGGAACACGCGAGTTCCGCGTCGCTGCGTCCGGGTTCTGGCAGGTGCACCCTGCTGCGCTGGAGATCTTCGCCGGAGCCCTCATCGAGGCAATCGCCCCCGGTCCCGGCGAGCGCGTGCTCGACCTGTACGCCGGCGCGGGACCGCTCACCGCCGTCCTCGCCGAAGCGGTCGGCCCGACCGGACAGGTAGTGGGCATCGAGTCCGACGCGCAGGCCGTGGCGGACGCGGAGGAGAACCTCGCGGGCCTGCCCCAGGCGCTCGTGCGACGCGGCCGCGTCGATGCCGCCACTGTGGCCGCTCTCGATCTCGCGCCGGACGTGGTCGTGCTCGACCCGCCGCGCGCGGGCGCCGGCGCGCAGACGATGGCCGCGATCCTGGAGCTCGCGCCACGCCTGATCGGCTACGTCTCGTGCGATCCCGCGACTCTTGCCCGTGATGTTGCTGTCGCGCTCACTCAGGGCTGGGAACTGGCGGGTCTGCGGGCCTTCGACGCGTTCCCGATGACCCATCACGTCGAGTGCATCGCGTCGCTCGTCCCGCCCGGCTCGGACACACGCCACGCCTGAGGCCATATGCACCGCAGACAGCGTGTTGCCCGTAGTCTGGCGCCTGTGACCACCGGAGTGAACGCTGGCCTGCGCTTCGCGGGGCGACGCCGTCCGGGGAGAACAACGCCGTGAGTGACGTGCTTGGCGGGGTGCAGTCTCCTGCCGACCTGCGCGGGCTGAGCCGTGAGGAGCTCACGCTGCTCGCTGCCGAGATCCGCGACCTGCTCGTGCAGACGGTCTCGCGCACCGGCGGGCACCTCGGCCCGAACCTCGGCGCCGTCGAACTCACGATCGCCCTGCACCGCAGCTTCGACTCACCGACCGAGCCGATCCTGTTCGACGTGGGCCACCAGGCCTACGTCCACAAGATCCTGACCGGACGCGCCGATCGGTTCGCGACCCTGCGCAAGACCGGCGGGCTGTCCGGGTATCCCAGCCGCGCCGAGAGCCGGCACGACTGGATCGAGAACTCGCACGCCTCGACCGCGCTGTCCTACGCCGACGGGCTGGCCAAGGCGTTCGCCATCCGCGCCGAGCGCCGGCCGGTCGTTGCCGTGGTCGGCGACGGTGCGCTGACCGGGGGGATGTGCTGGGAGGCGCTGAACAACATCGCCGCCGGCGGGCGTCCGGTGGTGATCGTCGTCAATGACAACGGACGCTCGTACTCGCCGACCATCGGTGGGCTGGCCGACCATCTGGCCAAGCTGCGGTTGCGTCCGGGCTACGAGCGGATGCTGGGACGGGTGCGCGGCGCCCTCGAGCGCACGCCGGTGCTCGGATCGCCGATCTATGACGCGTTGCACGGCGTCAAGCGGGGGATCAAGGACCTCGTCGCGCCGCAGGGGATGTTCGAGGATCTCGGCCTGAAGTATCTGGGCCCGGTCGACGGGCACGACCTCGACTCGCTCGAGACCGCGTTCGCGCTAGCGCGCGGCTTCGACGGGCCGGTCATCGTTCATTGCGTCACGCGCAAGGGATACGGCTACGCGCCCGCCGAGAACGACCAGGCCGACCAGATGCACCAGTCGCGCGGGTTCGACCCGGAGACCGGTGTCGCGCTGGCCAGCTCCGGCCGCACCTGGACCAATGTCTTCGCCGACGAGCTCGTGCGTCTCGGCGAGCAGCGCGACGATCTCGTGGCGATCACCGCTGCCATGTGTGAGCCCACCGGCCTCGGCGAGTTCAGCCGCCGGTTCCCGGAGGCGAACGTTCGACGTCGGGATCGCCGAACAGCACGCAGTCACCTCTGCCGCTGGGCTCGCGTCCGGGGGATTGCACCCGGTCGTCGCCGTCTACGCGACCTTCCTCAACCGCGCGTTCGACCAGGTGCTGCTCGACGTCGCGCTGCACAAGCTGCCGGTCACCTTCGTCCTCGACCGGGCGGGCATCACCGGCGACGACGGTCCCTCCCACAACGGGGTGTGGGATCTCGCCATCCTCGGCGTCGTGCCCGGCGTCCATATCGCCGCGCCGCGCGACGAGACCCGCCTGCGCGCCCAGCTTCGCGACGCGGTTGCGCACTCCGCCGGACCGACCGTCGTGCGATTCCCCAAGACGCCGCTCACTGCCGACATCCCTGCGGTGCGCTCGCTCGAGCGCCTCGACGTGCTGAGCGAGGACGGCAAGGGCGCGAACGGTGAGGGCGCGGTCGACGTGTTGATCGTCGCGATCGGGGCCACGGCGACCGACGCGCTGGCTGCGGCAGACACCGCTCGCGGTGCCGGTTTCACCGCGCGGGTCGTCGACCCGGGCTGGGTGACGCCGGTGCCCGCGCAGCTGCTTGCGCTGGCCCGCGAGGCGCAGCTCGTCGTGACGGTCGAGGACGGCAGCGAGACCGGTGGGGTCGGCTCCCGGATTGCCCAGGCAATGGCGGCGGCCGGCGTACCCACCCCCGCTCGCCAGATCGGCGTACCGTCCCAATTTCCCACGCATGGTGCGGTCGGTGATGTCAAGTCGTGGGCGGGGCTCACCGGTCAGGACGTCGGCCGGCGCATCGTCGAGTGGGCTGTCCTCGTTTGTCCCAATAATGAGCCGGACGACACCGTCCGGGCTTCTCGTACAGCTCCGAGCGCCACCCACCCCCGTGGCGGCCCGGACCACGATGTCCCTGCAGAGGGAGGACAGTAATGCGGATCCTCGTAGTAGAGGACGAAGTACAGCTCGCAGAAGCCGTGGCACGCGGCCTGCGGCGCGAAGGGATGGCCGTCGACGTGGCCACTGACGGCGACGACGGTTACCGCAAGGCGTCGCTGACCCGGTACGACGTCGTCGTGCTCGACCGCGACCTGCCCGGGATGTCGGGTGACGAGATCTGCCGCAAGCTCACGGACGAGGGCATTTTGACTCGTGTGATGATGCTCACAGCAAGCGGCACGGTCGAGGACAAGGTGTCCGGACTGGCTCTCGGCGCCGATGACTACCTGCCCAAACCCTTCGCCTTCGCCGAGCTCGTCGCGCGCGTGCGGGCGCTCGGCCGGCGCACGACTCCGGCGGCCCCGCCGGTGCTCACAGCCGCCGACATCGAACTCGATCCCGCCAAGCGCACGGTCACGCGCAACGGCGAACTGATCGAACTGACCCGCAAGGAGTTCGGCGTGCTCGAGACGCTGCTGACAGCGCAGGGAGCCGTGGTGAGCAGCGAAGAGTTGCTCGACCGCGTGTGGGACGAGAACGCAGACCCGTTCACGACTACCGTCCGAGTGACGATGATGACCTTGAGACGTAAGCTGGGCGAACCGGCGATCATCGACACGGTGGTCGGTTCGGGCTACCGAATCGATCCGGGCGTGGTCGCTGCTCCTGCCACAGCTGGCACGGGAGACGGGATCGAGTAGTGACGTTGTTCCGTCCGACGTTGCGCCTGCGTATGGCGCTGTTGTACGGCGGACTCGTCCTTCTCGTAGGCATTTCGCTACTTTTCACCTCGATCGTCCTGCTGGATCGGGCGATCTCGCATGTCCCGCTGTTCCGCCAGTCGTTCGGCAACCTGCGGTATCTGAACAAACAAGGCAAGTGGATACCGGTCGACCCGCAGACGCTCGGCGACACGGTGCACAGCACGGTGCAGGGCTACCTGTTCAAGGCCGGGATGATCTTCTTCGGCATCGTCGTGATCATCGGCACGATCGGCGGCTACCTGCTCGCCAAGCAGGCGCTGCGCCCGATCGCCAAGCTGACCCAGACCGCGCGGGCGCTGTCGACCGAGACGCTCGACCAGCGCATCAACCTCGGCGGCCCGGACGACGAGTTGCGCGAGCTGGCCGACACCTTCGACCAGATGCTCGGACGCCTCGATGCCGCCTTCGACAGCCAGCGGCTCTTCGTCGCCAACGCATCGCACGAGCTGCGCACGCCGCTGTCGGTGATCCGCACCGAACTCGAGGTCACCCTGGCCGATCCCGACGCCGACGTGGCCGAACTGCGGCGCATGGGCGAGGTTGTCGCCAGCGCCGCCGAACGCGCCCAACGACTGGTCGCGTCGCTGCTCACCCTGGCGCGGCTGCAGGCCGTCGAGAGCGGTGAACTCGAGGTGCACGAGGCCGTCGATCTCGCGACCCTCATCCCCGGCGTCGTCGATGCAGTGTCTGCCGAGGCGCAGGACAAGAGCGTCTCCATCGAGCCGGAGGTCGAGCCCGCGATCACCCTCGGCGACCCGCGCCTGCTCGAACGCCTGGTCGGCAACCTTGTCGAGAACGCTATCCGGCACAACGTCCCGAACGGCTGGCTGCGGATCACCACCGGCCAGACCGCCGAGCGGGTCTGGCTCCACGTCGCCAACGGCGGCGCGCTCATCGCGTCGGCCGACGTCGAGGCGCTGTTCGAACCGTTCCGCCGCGGCGGCCGGGTGCGTACCGCGACCCGCGGCGCCGGGCTGGGCCTGGCGATCGTGCGGCTGATCGTCGATGCGCACCACGGCAAGTTGCAGGCGGCGGCGCCACCGTTCGGCGGCCTGGCCATCCGCATCGAGTTGCCGCGCTACCGCGTCACCACCGCGGCGCCGGTGCGCGCCGGGGCGGGCGAACGCCTCCCCGTCGCCGGCTGATCAACTCCGCTGCCGGTACCCGGACGCCGGAAAATCGGGCCGATTTCTGGTCGGCCGATATCAAAAGCCGTCAGTCGGCGAGGGCCTCGGCCAGACCGGGTGCGGTCAGGTCGATCTGCCACGGACGCGCGCCGTGGCGCGCGAGCTGCTCACGCACGCCCGTCTCGTCCAGCGGGGACGGCGGCTGCCAGGTGATGCGCCGCACGACGTCGGAGGCAAGCAGGTTCTGGGCGAGCACCTGTGCTCCTCCGACAGCGCGGCAATCAACTCGCGGACGCGCCCGAGCCTGGCCGCGGCCTGGGGATCGCGGTCGCGCCAGCGCGAGGTCGGTGGGATCGAGTCGCCGCCACCGCCGGTCACCGGCGGCAGGTCGTCCTCGGGCAGTTCGAGGGCCGCCTCGACCGCGCCGAACCAACGACCGAGCTGGCGGCGCTGCCGCGGGCCGCTGAAGATGCGGAGCGCACCGAGCTCGGCGGAGCGCTTGGGCAGGGTCGTGGCGGCATCGACGATCGCGAGCGTCGGGCAGCACGCGACCCGGCGCCACGTCGCGCTGGGCGGCGAGCGAGTCGCGCTCGTACCAGAGCGACCGGACGACGGCGAGCTGGCGACGGTTACGCAGCTTGTGGATTCCGGACGTGCGCCGCCACGGGTCGACGCGCGGTGGCGGGGGCTGTGGCCGTGCGCTCGGCCTCGAACTCCTGCGCCGCCCACTCGTCCTTGCCTGCGGCGGCGAGCAGGTCGGCGAGCACGTCGCGCAGGGCGATCAGCAACTCGACGTCGAGCGCGGCGTAGACCAGCCACGATCGCGGCAGCGGGCGCGTCGACCAGTCGTCGGCCGAATGACCCTTCTCCAGCCGCACGCCGAGATGCTGCTCGACCATCGTCCCGAGCGCGACCCGCTCGTCGCCGAGCAGGCGGCCGGCAAGCTCGGTGTCGAACAGCCGCCGCGGGTGCAGCCCGACCTCGGCCAGGCAGGTGAGGTCCTGGCTCGCGGCGTGCAGGATCCACTCCGCGTCTGCGATCGCCTCGTTGAGCGTCGTCAGCGCGGGCAGGGCGATCGGGTCGACGAGCGCGGTGCCGGCGCCTTCGCGGCGCAACTGCACGAGATAGGCCCGCTGGCTGTAGCGGTAGCCCGAGGCGCGCTCGGCGTCGACGGCCACCGGGCCGGACGCGGCACGCCATCGCGGCGACCAGGTCGCTCAGCTGCTCTGCCGACTCGATCGGGTCGGGCACGCCGTCGGCGGGTTCGCGCAGCAGGGGCGACTCGGGTGCGGTCGGCTCCTCGACCTCGACCTCGACCTCGGGCTCGAGGCCCGTATCGCTGTGCTCGTCGGTGGTCACCTCAGGACGGGGACAGCATCGTCACGCCCTCGGGCGGCAGCCCGGCGGCGAGGCAGAGCAGGTCGACGAATGCGTGCAGGTGCGGCGCCATGTCGGCAGTATCGGCCGTCCAGCTGGCGCGCAGCTCCAGCGCGACCGCGGTCTTCGGCCCGACCAGGTCGCCGAAGCGGGTGGACGTGGTCTGCGTGACGGTGCCGCCGGCAGCGCGGTAGGCGGCGCGGCGCTCGTCCAGCGCATCGATCAGCCAGCTCCAGCCCACGGCGGGCAGCATCGCGTCGGTGCCCATCTGATCGTCGATCTCGGCGGAGGCGAACGCGACCAGGCGCAGCACGCCGTCCCAGGCCTCGACGCCGTCCGGGTCGTGCAGCAGCACGAGCCGACCGGTCGCGAGCTCGTCGCCGTCGGCGGAGCGGACGTCGGCCGAGATCGCGTAGCTCCACGGGGCCAGGCGCTGCGGCGGACGCAGCGGCTCGACGCGCACCTCGCGCCGCACCGCGGTGCCGGTCAGGCTGGCCACCGCGGCGCGGAACAGCTCGGGACGGGCCTCGTCGGCGACCGGGCGTTCGGCACTGCTCGCGGCGCGGCTCACGCCACCGCCGGAACCGTCCACGCCACTCACGGAGTCCATCTTCGCGCCCATCTTGGCGTTCGGAGACATATTCGGAGACACAGGTGTCAACATCATGCCGTCCGAACGGCCGGTCCGGCCGCCGGATCGACGAACACGGCGGTGCCGCAATCAAGACACATCCGCTCGGAACAGTCGTCCTCGTGGTCGTCGCTGCAATAGTCCGGGACGACCAGGGACCCGGCGTGCCCGCACAGCGGGCAATCCTCTGCCGCGAGCAGGGCGAACTCCGGGTTGGCGGACATGCGGCCAGATTCGCACGCACCCCCGACGATTGCGGGCAGGCGCGCCGAGCTCGCGTAGCGACCACCGTGGGAGACTGGCAGCGATGTCAGAGTCCCTTCTCGTCCGTGCCGCGACCGGCCGCCCGGGCCCCCGTCCGCCAGTGTGGTTCATGCGCCAGGCCGGGCGCTCGCTGCCCGAATACCGGGCACTGCGCGCCGGCAACGCGATGCTCGATGCGTGCCGCGACCCGGAGCTCATCACCGAGATCACGCTGCAGCCGGTGCGCCGGCACGGCGTCGACGCCGCCATCTTCTTCTCCGACATCGTGGTGCCGTTGGTGGCCATCGGGGTCGGGGTCGACATCGTCCCCGGCGTCGGCCCGGTCGTCGAGAAGCCGATCCGCACGTCGACCGACCTGGACGTGTTGCGCGAGCTCGTCCCCTCCGACGTCCCGTACGTCACCGCGGCCGCGCGGTCGCTGGTCGCCGAGCTGGGCGACGGTCCCGTTGATCGGATTCGCGGGAGCCCCGTTCACGCTGGCCTCCTACCTGATCGAGGGCGGGCCGTCGAAGGACCACGCGCGCACCAAGGCGCTGATGCACGGCGACCCGGACCTGTGGCACGCGCTGCTCGGCCGGCTCGCGGTCGTGTCGCGCGAGTTCCTTCGGGTACAGATCGATGCGGGCGCGAGCGCGGTGCAGCTGTTCGACTCGTGGGCCGGGTGCCTGTCGCGCGCCGAGTACGAGCAGTTCGTGCAACCACACAGCCGCGCCGTGCTCGAGCCGCTGGCAGGTCTCGTGCCGCGAATCCACTTCGGGGTGGGGACGGGCGAGCTGCTCGCCTCGATGCGCGCGGCCGGCGCCGACGTCGTCGGGGTCGACTGGCGGGTGCCGCTCGACGAGGCTGCGCGACGGCTCGGCACGGGCGCGGTCGTCCAGGGCAACCTCGACCCGGCGCTGCTGCGGGCGGATTGGCCGGTGCTCGAAGCCGAGGTACGCCGCGTCGTGACCGAGGGCCGCGCCGCTGCCGGGCACATCTTCAACCTCGGGCACGGCGTCCCGCCGGACACCGATCCCGACGTGCTCACCCGGATCGTCTCGCTCGTCCACGAACTGTGACCACCCGATGAGCGTCGCCGTCATCGGCGGCGGCATCTCGGGACTCACGGTCCGCGTGGACGCTGGCGGCCGACGGCGCCGAGGTCGTCGTCCTCGAGGCGGCGCCGACCGTCGGCGGCAAGCTGCGGGTCGCGACCGTCGCGCGACGTGCCGGTCGACGTCGGCGCCGAGGCGATGCTGGCGCGCCGTCCCGAAGGCGTCGCGCTGCTCGCGCGAGCTGGGTCTGGATCCGATCGCGCCGCTGACCACGTCGGCGTCGGTGCGGGCCGGGGGAGCGCTGCACCCGCTGCCGGCGCGCACGATGCTGGGCATCCCCGCCGACATCGATGCCGTCCGCGCGTCCGGAGTGCTGACCGAGCACGCGCTCGCCCGCATCGAGGCCGAGCCCGAGCAGCCCCCGCTGCCACCGCTCGACGCGCGACGAGACGGTCGGGGCGTTGGTGCGCGCGCGGCTCGGCAACGAGGTCGCCGACCGGCTGGTCGAGCCGCTGCTCGGCGGCGTCTACGCAGGACGCGCCGACGCCCTGTCGGTGCGCGCGACGATGCCGGCGGTGGCCGGCGAGCTGGCCGGTGGCGGGTCACTCGTCGCGGCTGCGCGCGCGGTGATCGACCGGGCGCCCGGTCTCGCCCGCGCCGGTGTTCGCGTCGGTGCAGCGGCGGCCTCGGCACGCTGCCCACGACGCTGGCCGGGTCCGGACGCTTCGAGGTCCGCACGGGTGTCACCGTGCGCTCGCTGCGTCGCGACGGGGCAGGCTTCGTGCTCGAGTGTGGTGCGGTGCCGTCGGCGTACACGCTGCGCTGCGATCAGGTGGTGGTGGCAGTGCCGCCGGCGAAAGCGGCCCGGATGCTGGCCGAGGTGGCTCCGGACGCTGCGCGCGACCTGGCCGCGATCGACACGGCTTCGGTGGCGATCGTGACTTTGGCCTTCGACGAAGCTCGACCTGCCGCCGGGCAGCGGCCTGCTCGTCGGCGCTCGCGAGGGGCTGGCCGTCAAAGGCGTCACCGTCTCGTCGCAGAAGTGGCCGCTCGAGACCGGTGGCCGCGTGCTGCTCCGCGCGTCGGTGGGCCGGGCCGGCGAAGCCCAGGTGCTGCAGCGCAGCGACGCCGAACTCGTCGTCGCTCGCCCGCCACGAGCTCGGCGAACTGCTCGGGATCGCCGTCGATCCGGTCGACGCGCTGGTCACCCGATGGGGCGGCGGGCTGCCGCAGTACGCCGTGGGCCACGTCGAGCGGGTCGCGCGGATCCGGTCGTCCGTGGCTGCGGTGTCGGGCCTGGCGATCTGCGGCGCGGCCTTGGACGGGGTCGGGATACCCGCGTGCATCGCCTCGGCCCGAGCGGCCGCAGCGCGTTTGGGACAATGAAGTCATGGTCGACGGCAAGACGGCACGGGAACTGAACAACGTCATCCGCTACACCGGCTGGTCGGTGTTCAAGGTCGCCCGCCCACTGGGTGACGGCGATCGCGGCGCGCTGACGCGCGAGGTCGACGAGCTGTTCGATCAGCTCGCTGCCAAGGACGTCGTCGTGCGTGGCACCTATGACGTGTCGGCGCTGCGGGCCGACGCCGACCTGATGATCTGGTGGCACGCCGAGACCGCCGACGAGCTGCAGGAGGCGTACTCGCGGCTGCGACGCACTTCGCTCGGCATGCATCTCGAGCCGGTGTGGTCGAACCTCGCCCTGCACCGTCCGGCCGAATTCAACAAGAGCCACGTCCCGGCCTTCCTGGCCGACGAGCAAGCCCGCGCCTACGTCTGTGTGTACCCGTTCGTGCGCTCGTACGAGTGGTACCTGCTGCCCGACGACGAGCGCCGAGCGCTGCTGGCCGAGCACGGCAAGATGGCCCGCGAGTATCCCGACGTGCGCGCCAACACGGTGTCGTCGTTCGCGCTCGGCGACTACGAGTGGATCCTGGCCTTCGAGGCGGACGAGTTGCATCGCATCGTCGACCTCATGCGACACCTGCGCGGCTCCGAGACCCGCCGCCATGTGCGCGAAGAGGTGCCGTTCTACACCGGCCGCCGCCGCAGCACCGCCGAGCTCGTCGCCGCACTCCCTTAGACCGTGTTGCAGCCCCGTCCGGACAGAATTCGACGCCAAATCTGTCCGGACGGGGCTGCAACACAGCGTTACGAAGCGGGCTGCTCCTCGAACTTCATCGAGATCGAGTTGATGCAATAGCGCAGGTCGGTCGGGGTGTTGTAACCCTCGCCCTCGAAGACGTGTCCCAGGTGGCTGTGGCAGTTCGCGCACAGCACCTCGGTGCGGGCCATGCCCCACGTGGTGTCGGTGCGCTCGATGACGTTCTCTCCCGCGAGGGGGCTGAAGAAGCTCGGCCACCCGCAGTGCGAGTCGAACTTCTCGGTGCTGCGGAACAGCTCGCTGCCACACGCGCGGCAGCGGTAGACCCCGACCTTGTGGTTGTCGGTGTACTCACCGGTGAAGGCCCGCTCGGTGCCGGCCTTGCGCAGCACCTCGTACTCCTCCGGCGACAGCTGCTGCTGCCACTCGGCGTCTGACTTGGTTATCGGCGCGGCGGGCAGATCGTTCTTGGATCTCATGTCCTTTACAACACCCCTAGAACGCCCAGGATTCCGAAGACGATGCTCGCCACGAGGCCGATCAGGATGAGCCAGACGACCAGGTGCGCGGCCGTACGGCGTCGGCCCGTGAGGCGGACGAGACCCGTGCCGAACGCGGCCAGGTTCTGCAGCTCGCCGTCGACGGTGTTGGGGTTGGCCGTGCGTCCCCAGGCGCCGTCGATGTACGGCGAGGCCCAGGCGGGGTCACCGCTCTCACCGTCGTCGTCGAATCGCTCGTCGGTTCGCATCGGTCCCAGCGTAGATCGCGATACCGTCTGGCCATGCCCACTCCGGCAGTGGAGATCGAGGTCGGCACGCGCACCGTCCGGATCAGCAACCCCGACCGCGTCTACTTCTCCGAGCGTGGCGAGACCAAGCTCGACCTCGTCAACTATTACCTCTCGGTCGGCGAAGGCATCGTGCGTGCGTTGAGGGAGCGGCCCTGCATGCTGCACCGCTACCCCGAGGGCGTGGACGGCGAGAAGATCTACCAGAAGCGGCTGCCGAAGGGCGCGCCCGACTGGGTCGAGACCGCCGAGGTCAGCTTCCCGTCCGGACGCACCGCCGACGAGCTGTGCGTCACCGAACTCGCCGCGGTCGCGTGGGCCGTGCAGATGTCGACGGTCGAGTTCCACCCGTGGCACACCCGCCGCGGCGCTGTCGAGCAGCCGGATGAGCTGCGCATCGACCTCGATCCCGGCCCGTCAGCCGGGTTCGCCGAGGCACAGGCCGCGGCTGCTGTCGTGCATGAGGTACTCGCCGAGTTGGGTGCCGTCGGCTGGCCGAAGACCTCCGGCAGCAAGGGGGTGCACGTGTACGTGCGGATCCAGCCGCGGTTCGGGTTCCGCGAGGTGCGGCGGGCGGCCCTCGCATTCGCACGCGAGGTCGCGCGCCGTGCGCCGGAGCTGGTGACGACGAACTGGTGGAAGGAAGAGCGTCCGGACGGCGCGATCTTCCTCGACTACAACCAGAACGCGAAGGACCGCACCATCGCCTCGGCCTACTCGGTGCGCGGCAAGCCGTGGGGTCCGGTCTCGGCGCCGGTGACCTGGGACGAGCTCCCTGATGTCGAGATGCGCGATTTCACCATCGAGACGATGCCTGCCCGGTTCGCATCGATCGGTGACCTGCACGCGGGCATGGACGAAGCGGTCTGGGACATCGAGGCGTTGCTCGAATGGGCCGAACGCGACGAGCACGACCACGGCCTGGGCGACGCGCCGTATCCGCCGAACTACCCGAAGATGCCGGGGGAGCCGCCACGCGTGCAGCCTTCCCGCATGAACAAGGCGAACTGGACGGGGCCCGAGGGCGTCGAGCCGCAGGAGCTGTGACGACCTGGTCGGTTCATCGCCGAACGGCGTCCGAACTAACGCCGTCCGAACTTCTCCCGCAGTACGGTGCGGCCGTATCGCGCTACTCCTGGGAGGACCAATGCACATTCGCACCATCGCTGCCGCAGGCGTCGCAGTCGCCGCCGCCTGCGCGCTGACGGTTCCGGTCGCCGACGCCGGCGCCCCCGCACCGCCGCCACCGCCGAAATCGACCAACGGGCACCCGGTACAACTCGTCGCGTCCGGGCTCAAGACGCCGACCTCGTTCGCATTCGGTGCCGGACGGATCTTCGTCGGCGACGGGGGTTCGGAGAACGGCCCGCCGGACGGCGGCGTCTTCGTCATCAAGCACGGCACGGCGAGAAGGGTCCCGAGCCCACTCAAGTTCGTCGCGGGCCTGGCTTGGCACGCGCACCAGCTCTACGTCAGCGGCGCCGCGATCACACCGAAGGGCCCGAGTTGGCGACTTGTCGCGTGGGGCGGCTGGGACGGCCGCACGTTCACGAAGCGGCACACGCTCTACACCGCACCCAAGGGCTTCGGTGGCTTCAACGGCATCGACTTCGGGAACAACGGACGCCTCTACGTCGGGGCCGATGTGGGTCTGACCGACGGCAACGACCACGGCCCGAGGTCCACGTCGCCGTTCGTCTACGACATGCTGAGTTTCCGTGCTGACGGCACCGATCGCCAGGTCTTCGCGCAAGGCATACGCCAGCCGTGGCAGATGGCGTTCCGGCACGGTTCGAACTCGCCGTTCGTCACCGATCTCGGCCAGGATTCCGGGGCCAAGAACCCGCCGGACTTCATCCTGCACGTCCGACGGGGCCAGGATTACGGCTTCCCGAACTGCAATCACACCAAGCCCGGGCCGTGCGCCGGTAAGGCAGTCCCGTTCCGTCAGTTCGGCCCGCACACCGACCTGATGGGCATCGCGCTTCGTGGCCCGAAGCTCTATCTGACCTCGTTCCTGGGCCGCCAGGGCAAGGGGCCGGGCGGCGAGGTTTTCAGCCTCGGAATCAAGGCCGGCACGCTCAAGCCGTTGATCACCGGGTTCGTCGCGCCGACCGTGGGCCTGCACATGCACGACGGCTACCTCTACGTCGGCGAGCTGACCGGGCAGGTGTATCGCCTGAAGGTCTGAGCACGTGAGCTGAGTCGTAGGCCGGGCCGGTCGTCAATCCAGGACGGGCGGCCCGGCCGCGACTCGGCGCATCACCGGTTCGGCCCGGTGATGGTCGGGCGTGGATTGCACCTCGCGCTCGTCCCACCACGTTGCCCCGGCAGCGCGCAGCGGCTCGATCAGCGCTGCGGCGCTCGACGGATCGCTGGCGCCGCCGACGACGACGTCGAACGGGTCGTCCGGGCGGCGGCGCTGCGTTGCGACGTAATCGACCAGGTCGCGCACCTCCTCCGGTGACGGCGCTTGACCGTGGCGCGCTGACTGGAACAGCGGCACCGCTCCGTCCCATTGCGCGGCGCGCCGCATCGGGCGGCGATTGGGCCAGTACCCAGCGATCCACACGGGCGGGCGCGGACGCTGCACAGTGGGCGGCAGCAGCGCGGTGTCGCGGACCCGGTAGTGCGTGCCGTGATGGTCGACCGTCTCACCCGACCAGTACCGGCTCAACAGCCCCAGGCCCTCGTCGAGCCGCTCGGCGAGTACGACAGGGTCGGTCGTGTCGCCGAAACTAGCGAACTCGTCCTCGATGGGGCCGCCCAACCCCGCGCCGAAAATGACCCGACCGCCGGACAGCGCATCGAGCGTGGCGACCTGTCGGGCGAGCTGTTCCGGACGCCGGCGTGCCACCGGCGTCACGAGCGTGCCCAACCGCAGCCGTGAGGTTGCCAGTGCGGCCGCGGTGAGCAACATCCATGGGTCGCCGAACGGCTGGCCGGCGCGGCGCTTCTTGTCGTGGACGACGTGATCCCAGACGAACAGCGCGTCCCAGCCGGCTTCTTCGGCCGCGGTCGCCACCTTCGCCACCGTTCGAGCATCGGCGAAGTCGCCGAAGTTGGGGATGTTGACCGAGTAACGCATCGGCCAGTTCTACCTCAGATGGTGATCAGCACGACCGAGCCTGCGGCCAGGAGCAGCCCGAAGCGCTGGACGCGGCTGGTGTGCTCGTGCAGGAACGACGACGGCCAGCAGCACGGTCACCGCCGGGTAGAGCGCGGTCAGCACGCTGGCCAGCGAGAGCAGGCCGGCGTGCGCGGCCAGCAGGAAGAACATGTTCGCCAGCGCGTCGCAGCACCCCGGCCACGAGGGCGATCGCCAGCGGGCGTCCGCGCACCACGGCGAACGAGCGCATCGAGGCTGCCAGCGGCACGATCGCGATCGCCGACGCGATGCGCGACACGACCAGCGGCCACAGGCCCGAGTCGTGGCCCGGCGCGGGCCAGGAACACGAAGTACAGGCCGAACCCGACGCCGGACAGCAACGCGAGCGCGAGCACCCGCGCGCCGATCCGTCCGTGCGGGTGGTCGTCGGTCGTGCTGCGACACGAGGACGACGGCGCCGAGCCCGAGCGCGATGCCGGCCCAGGCGGCGACGCCCGGTCGCTCGCCGATCGTCACGCCGACGAACACCGGGACGATCGCGGCGAGCACGGCCGTGACCGGCGAGATCACGTTCATCGGCGCGGTGACCATCAGCTGGTACATGATCGAGACGCCGATCAGCCCGGCCAGCCCGCCGAGCGTGCCGAACAGCACGACGCGCCGGTCGAGGTGCCGGGGAAGAACGGCAGCAGGATCGCCATCAGCACCGCGCCGACCGGGTAGCTGTAGAGCAGGATCGTGACCGCGCTGTGGCGCGCGCGAGGCGATGCCGCCGGCGAAGTCGCCGATGCCGTAGAGCAGCGCGGCGAGCAGCCCGAGGACGACGGTCACTCCGAGGACGTTAGCGACCGGCCACCGGCGACGAGCGGTCGGCCGCGCTACGGCTTGGTCAGGGTGAGCTGCGCGACGTCGAGGTAGCCGGTGCGGAAGCCCGCCTCGGAGTAGGCGAGGTAGAGCGACCACATGCGGCGGAACGTCTCGTCGAAGCCGAGCGCGGCGACTGCCTCGGCAGCTGCTCCTCGAACCGCGCGCGCCAGCGGCGCAGCGTCTCGGCGTAGTGCCGGCCGAAGCTGTAGCGGTCGGCGATGCGCAGCGCGGTGTGCGCCTTGATGGTGCGCTCGATCGCCTCGACCGAGGCGAGCTGCCCGCCGGGGAAGATGTACTTGCGGATCCAGGTGTAGGTGTCGCGGGTCGCGAGCACGGTGTAGTCGTCCTGCAGGATCGCCTGCAGCCCGACCCGGCCGCCGGGCGCGAGCACGCCGGTCGATGGTGCGCGAAGTACTCGTCCCAGTGGTTGGCGCCGACCGCCTCGATCATCTCGACGCTGACGACGGCGTCGTAGCGTGCCCTGCGCCTCGCGGTAGTCCTGCAGCAGGACGTCGACGCGGTCGGTGAGCCCGGCGGCGGCGATGCGCTCGCGGGCCAGTTCGGCCTGCTCGGTCGAGATCGTCAGCGCTGGTGACCTGCGCGCCGCGGCGCGCCGCCCGGATCGCGAGCTCGCCCCAGCCGGTGCCGATCTCGAGCAGCCGGGTGCCCGGTGCCGACCGCCGGCGCTGTCGAGCAGCCGGTCGATCTTGCGGCGCTGCGCGTCGGCGAGATCCTCGTCGGAGCCGTACGGCTCGCCGTTGAAGACCGCCGAGGAGTAGGTCAGCGACTCGTCGAGGAACGTCTTGAACAGGTCGTTGGACAGGTCGTAGTGGTGGTGGATGTTCTCGCGCGCGCCCTCGATGGTGTTGTCGTGCGACTGCGGCATGCGGCTGAGCACCGCGTGGCGCAGCCGGTGCAGGAACGCCGGCACCAGGTCGCGCATGTTCGCGGCGAAGGCCGAGAGCACGCCGGCCAGGTCGTCGGTCGTCCAGTCGCCGGCCATGTAGGCCTCGCCGAAGCCGATCGTGCCGGTCGCGCCGAGGCGGGCGAAGAACGCCTGCGGGACGGACCAGGCGCATCACCGGGGCGCCGGGCTGTCCGCCGCCGTAGCTGCGTCCGTCCGGCTCGACGACGCGCAGCGGCATCAGGTCGGCGGCGCGATGGAAGATGCGCTTGGCGATCGACGCGCGCACCGGCGAGTGCGGGACGGTGGCCACGTCGGGCCACAGCGTCGGATCGATGGGCTCGGCGCTCGGCGCGGTCCGCGCGCGATCGACAGTCGTCATGAAGACCTCCATTCGTGCTCAGCCTTGTAGGTCACCCATCAGACGACGAGCGCGGGCTGCCCGGCAAGCGCACCTGCCAATACATTCGCAATATCGCCTTTCGCGGATCCGTCGGGCGAGTGGCCCAGCACCGTCGCCGCCACGAATCCGGTGGCCAGGTCGTGCCACAGTGACGCGCGTCGCAGCATGGCGTGCCGTTCGCCGTCAACGCTGACGTAGGTGACCGACTCGGCGACCCGATCGGCCGCACGGGCGAACGCGCCGATGCGCGCGGATCGGTCATGCGGTCGCGGTCGCCGTGCGCGATCAGCACGCGCCGCCCGGCGAGCGGACCGACCGGGTCGCCCGGCTCGATCCACGGAGCGAGCCCGACGACCGACCTGCACGGCGTCGTGCCCGGCGGCAGTACATCGCGGCGCGTCCGCCCATCGAGTGCCCGACGAGTGCGACGGGGACGTCCGGGAACCGCTCGGTCAGCTGGTCGAGCGCCCACAGCGTGTCGGCGACAGGGGAGCGCGTCGGCACCGTTCCAGCCGCGCACCCGGTAGCGCACCTGCGCCACGACCAGCCCCGCGCCGGCCGTACCGGCGCAGCGACGACACGAACGGGAGCATCCGCAGCACGGCCAGATTGGTTGCGCGGACGGGAGTCGGCTCCTGGAGCGGCCGCCGTGCAGCACGAGCGCGATCGCGCGCACCGGGCCCGGCGGCGTCCGCGACGAGCAGCTTGGGTTGATCGGTCATTTCGCGGGGCACACCTTGTTCTGCGGCGGCAGCGTCGAGTGATCAGGTAGTTGTTCACGTAACTGTCGATGCAGGTGCTGCCGTTCAGGTAGGACGTGTGGCCCTCGCCGTCCCAACTGAGCAGTCGGCGTTGCCCATTTCGGCGGCGAGGTCCACCGCGCCCTCGTACGGCGTGGCCGGGTCGTGCAGGTTGCCGATCACCAGCACGCTTCGGGTGTCGCCGCGGTCGCCGGTGGGACGGCGTGCGGTCCGGCTGCCAGCCGAGGCAACTCGCGCCGCCGACCACCGGTGCCGCCGAAGATCGGGAATCGCTTGGCAAGCGCCTTCGTCCGCGCCAGCACCTTGGCGACGCTCGGCGGTCTGTGCCGGCCGAGTCGTTGCAGCTGATCGTGGCGTTGGCGTCGATGATGTTCTGGTACGTGCCGCTGGCCGAACGCTGGTTGTACATGTCGGCCAGTTGCAGCAGCCCGGACCCGTCACCGTGCGTGGCTGCTGTCAGCGCCTCGGCGAGCTTCGGCCACTCACTCCTCGAGTACAGCGCCTCGAGCACCCCGGTGCCGGCGAGTGAGGACGTGAGCTTGCGGTAGGTCCGCGTCGGCAAGCGGCGCTGTGCAGCGTGCTCGCGAACACCTGCTCAGCGGTCGCGCCGGGTTGTGCAGATCGAGCGCACGCCGGCGCCTTCGCGCACCACTTCGCGAACTGGCCGAACGCGTCCTCGAAGCCCTCCAGCTGGGCGATCGAGTTCTCGTTGTGGATCTCGGTACGGGTCGACCGCGCCGTCGAGCACGAACGCGTGCACCTCTTGCGGGAACAGGTGCGCATACGTCCAGCCGAGTTCGGTGCCGTAGGAGAAGCCGAGGTAGTTCATGACGTCGTCGCCGACGCGCCTGCCGGATCTGGTCCATGTCGCGGGCGGTGTTGACGGTGTTGTAGTACTGCAGCGTCGGGCCGACCCTGGCTGGCGCAGTCGTGCGCGAACTGCCGGTCGAGGCGGCCTTCGTGCCTCGATGCCCGCCGGCGGTCAGCGTGTCGGCGACTCGGCGAGGAACGCGTCCTTCTGCTCGTCGGTCAGGCAGCTGATCGGCGTCGACTGCGCCGACGCCGCGCGGGTCGAAGGCGATGATGTCGAAGTGGCGGACGACGGCGGGTGAGATCTGGCCAGCAGCCCGAGGGCGAAGTTCGAGCCCGCTCCGCCCGGGCCGCCCGGGTTGACCAGCATCGACTGACCGGCGTGGCGTGTTCTGCGTCGTGTGGATGCGCACGACCGCGAGGTCGATCGTCGGCCCGTCCGGATGGGTGTAGTCGAGCGGCACCGGCATCGCCGCGCACCCGAACTGCATCGTGCCCTTCAGCGCGTGCGGGACCGGGACGCCGAGCGTGAGCAGCTGACGTGCAGTCGCGGAAGCGCGATCGGCGTCAGGACGTGGGCGTGCCGGCGACGCCCTTCCCGACGCGCAGGCCGCTGCGCCCGACGACGTCTGCGCGCACGCCGCGAGCGTGGTCACCAGCGACCGCGGCGGCCAGGTCGCTGCGAGCGGCACGGGACAGCGGCACGTCCTCGACGTTACTTGAGCGCGCGTCGATCACTCCCGGTTGATCAACGGGTCGCGAAGTGCTCGAGGACGAGCGCCTGCGCCTCGCCCATCACGAACCCGAGGGCCGCCCCGACGGTGATCAGGATCCACTCGTCCTGCTCGAACGCCGGCCGGATCAGCGCCTCGAACTGCATCTCGTCGAGCTCCTGCATCTTCTCGAGCAGCAGGTTGCGGATGTCCATCGTGTCGCGGGCGTAGTCCTCGACGTAGGTCATCGTCTCGGGCAGGCGGGCCATCATCTTCTCGGCGATCGTCGCTTCATCTGCCGGTAGCGCGAGCTGCCGATGGTGAGCGCGACCAGCGGACGGGCCAGCCCGGTGCTGCGGTCGAGCGCGTCCTGCACCTCGCGGCGGATCATCGCGAACACCCGGTCGGACAGCGGCCCGCGCAGGATCGCCTCGATCACCTTGCGCGGGGTGATGATCTCGTCGGCGATCAGCGCGCCGTAGTCGGCGGCGACCTCCCTACGGCGCTTGAGGAACAGCCCCTGCACGGTGAAGCCGAACACGTGGATCGGCCGCTTCGGGTTGAAGATCAGCTTCAGCGCGAGCCAGTCGGTGAACCAGCCGACCACCAACCCGAACGCCGGCATGATCAGCGGCTGGTGGAACAGCACCCACAGCGTCATCTGCAGCAGGCCGATCGTGCCGCCGAACCAGATGCCGGAGCGGGCGATGAACCGGAACTCCTTGCGGCCGGCCTCGCGGAAGATCCGGTTCAGCAGCTGCTTGTCGGTGACCAGGTTGGTGATGACCATGTCCTTGAGGTCGAACACCGCGTCGACGTCGTGCTGGATCCCGGCGAGCACCTCGCGCACCATGCGCGGCGTCTCGGCCTGGGCGCGTGCGATCACCAGCGCGCGGACCGGCTCGGGCATCGCGTCCCAGACCCCCGGCTGGTACTCGGCCATGATCTCGCGGGTGATCTCGGCCGTCGCCTGGCGCATCGGTTCGGCGATCTCCTGCGCGATGCGGTCGGGGTCGAGGCGCGCGATGACCTCGTTGGCCGAGATGAGATCGCGGGTCATCGTGTCGACGGCGATGCTGGCCATCCGCGCGGCGCGCCGCGGCACGATGCCCTGCCAGCCGAAGGTACGGCTTGCGACCCGACGAACTCGATGGGTTCGAACATCATCCTGATCGCGACGAGCTTGGTGACGTAGCCGATCAGCGCGGCGACCAGCGGGATGCTGAAGACGATGTACCAGTGGCGCGTGACGTCCTCGACGATGGACATCGCTGACTACGGCGAGTCGGTCGGCGCAGTCGAGGGCAGTGCCGGCCGGGACGGGTCGGCCGCGGTCCAGAACTGGGCGCCGAACGCGGACAGGCGCACCGTCGACCGGACGAGCTTCACCGTCCCGCGGACCGACCGGCGGGCGTCCTGCACCGTCGAGTCGGTGGCCAGGATGTCGTACTGGACCGCCAGTGCTTCGTCCTCGGGGCCGAACTCGACCAGCCCGAAACTCTGCAACCGGGCCAGGTAGGTCGGCGTGCTGTCGGGCGAGACCAGCCCGGCCTGGCGCCCGACCGCGCTGGCGTGCGCGAGCGCGATCCGGGTCTTGCCACGGCGCAGCTTCTGCACGACGTCGATCGCCGCGAACGGGGTGCCGTCGGACAGCGCGGCGAGGATGCGCGCCTCGTCCGGGACGAGTTGGCTGATGATGGTGCCGTACAGGTAGTCGCGGCTGTCGGCTCGCGTCGCCTCGACCGAACGCTCCAGCAACTCGCCCATCGCCGAGCGCAGCGGGGCCGCGCCGGGATCGGCGCCGCGGATGTACTCGAGGGTGCGGCGCTCCTCGGACGACAGCGGGTTCGCCGTTCGAACCACGGACGGGACGGCCTGTGGCAGTTGCAGCAGCCGCCGAGCCTCACTCATGGCCACCGACTGCAGCCGCTGCGCCTCGCGCTCGACGGTGCGCGCACCTGGGAGCTGGCGGGCCAGCCGCCAGCCGGTGCGGCCGAGCAGGCGGCCGACCCGCGCCGCGCTGACGACGGCGCTGCCGGCCGCGGCCACCACCTGTGCGGGCTGGACCTCGACGCGGGTCACCGGGCCAGGCTGGGCCGCAGCGCTCGGGCTCGGAGTGGGGGACGGCCGAGGTGTGGGTCGGGCCGCCGACCGGTCGGCCTGGGGTTGCGCCGCCTCCGCAGGGGCCGGCCCGGGCGACCCGCCGTCCGGCGTCGGCCGCGGACGGTCCGGCGCGTCGCTCACGGCCTCAGCCTAGGCGGATCGGTGGATCGGCCCGGGCCTGGGTTCGACCCGCGGAACTCCTACCGACAGCGCGCTGTCCGGCGGCGGGGACAAGGGTGGCCCGGAAGATCGCCGGGACCGCGACCGTCGCCAAGCAGATCGCGGTCCCGGTGACCGCCGGGATGCGGCGACACCTGCGGCTCCGGTAGCGCCACCTGTCGGACGTGACCGGGGCCGTGTCTGCGTGTGCGCGGTCGTACGTACCGTCGTTCAGTTCTCCGGTGCGACCCGGAATCACCGTAAAGTTTGCGTTAGGTTACTGCCAACTCTACGAGCATCTTCGTGGGAAGGTTTGAGGCAACCTTGCGTCATTCGGCCGCTGGCGCGCCGAGCCCGGGAACGATGTCGTCAAGGGCGTACGTGAGCGGCTGCTCGAGCTGTTCGTAGTTGCATGACTGCGGCGTGCGGTCGTCGCGCCAGCGCACGAAATGAGCCAAGTGGCGGAACCGGGTGCCCTCCATGTGCTCGTACTTCACCTCGAGCACCCGCTCGGGACGCAGTGGCACGAACGAGAGGTCCTTGGTCGCGTTCCAGCGGCTGACGTTGCCGGGCAGCCGCTGTCCCTGGTGGGCCTCGGCGCTGGCCCATTCCTGCCACGGATGGTCGTCGCCGTCGCTGAGCATCAGTGGTTCGAGTTCGTCGACGAGTTCGGCACGGCGTTTCGCGGTGAACGCGCCGACGACACCGACGTGTTGCAGCTTGCGTTCGTCGTTGAACAGGCCCAGGAGCAGCGACCCGACGAGTGGCGCGGACTCGGTTGATGTCTTGTGCCAGCGGAAGCCGGCGAGGACGCAGTCGGCCGTCCGGACGTGTTTGATCTTGAACATGACGCGCTTGTCCGGTTGGTAGGTACCGTCGAGCGGCTTGGCGATCACGCCGTCCAGGTGTGCACCCTCCAACTCGACGAACCAACGCTGAGCCTCGTCGATGTCGGTGGTGGTCGGCGTGAGATGGATCGGCGCGTTCGCCGATTTCAGCGCCTGCTCCAGTGCCGCCCGACGCTCGCGAAACGGTCGACCCGTGTAGTCGTCGTCGCCGAGGGCCAGCAGGTCAAATGCAATGAACGACGCCGGCGTCTGCTGCGACAGCATCGTCACGCGCGAGACCGCGGGGTGAATTCGCTGCTGCAGCGCCTCGAAGTCAAGCCCGCTGCCGGTGGCGATGACGATCTCGCCGTCCAGGACACATCGGTCGGGCAGCTCGGCTCTGACTGCCTCGACCAGTTCGGGAAAGTACCGGGTCATCGGCTTCTCGTTGCGGCTGCCGAATTCCACGTCATCGCCGTCCCGAAAGATCAAAGACCTGAATCCATCCCACTTCGGCTCGTAGGACGCGCCCGGAGGGATGGTCGCGACCGACTTCGCCAGCATCGGCGCGACCGGGGGCATGACAGGCAGCCTCATGGGCTCAGTGTTTCACCGCGCATCCCGCGGGCGTCAGAGGTCGCGCTCGTAGTAGAGGTTCAGCCCGCCGCCGGGCCGTTCGCGATTGATGAAGCCCAGGCTCTCGTAGAGGCCGCGCGCCGCGGTGTCGTCCTCGTTGGTGCCGAGGTCCATGTAGTCGGCGCCGCGCTGGCGCGCGTGGTCCATCGCGGCGACCATCAGCGCGCGACCGAGTCCGTGACCACGCTGCGGCGCAACCACATACAGCTCCGCGAGGTAGCACTCGAGATTCGCGGTCCAGATCGCCTGGCGGAACCGCAGGACGGCCAGGCCGTCCGGACCCGAGCCGCCCAGCAGCACCGAGGCGTCGGCACCGAGCAGCTCCACGATGCGCTCTGCCAGCGTGTCCGGCGGCGGAGTCGGGTCGTCGAACTCGACATTGAAATCGTGCAGCAGTCGGCCGATCGTTGCGGCGTCGGCCGCCGTCGCGACGCGGACCTCGGTGCCGCTCATGGAGCTATCCTCGCGCCGCCCGTCCAGCGGTATATCGCAGGAACAGCGCGCCGTCTTCCTCGAGCAGGCTGTGCAGCTCGAGCGGCCGGGGTCCGTCGGGCCATTCGTTCCCGGCCACGATGCGGCCACCGGCCGGGCCCACGGTGCGGGGCGACAGGCTCATGCACAGCTCGTCGAGTTCGCCGGCAGCCAGGATCCGCGCCAGGATCGTCGGGCCGCCCTCGCACAGCACCCTGGTGAGGCCGCGCGTCGCGAGGGCGTGGCGCACGGCGGCGTAGTCGATGTCGTCGTCGCCGCAGACGATGACGTCGGCGTGTTCGCCGACCTCGGCCCGGCGTTGTGCGGGCGAGCTCCCGCACGTCACCACGAGCGGCCGGTTGTCGGTGAACAGCCGCGAACCGAGGTCGAGCTGCAACGACCGGGTGATCACCGCGATGGGCAGCTCCGGACGCATGCCCCACCGGCGGCGCGTCTCGGCCGCCGGTCGAGCCGGTCCGTAGTTCTCGGCAGCGGCCGTCGTCCAGCCCACGAGCACCACGTCGGCGAGATCGCGCAGCGCGGCGAACACCCGGTTGTCGCCCGGCGTCTGCAGCCCGCGCGAGAGTCCGTCGGCGGCGCCCGCGCCGTCCGCACTGGCGATCATGTTGGCGCGGATGCCGCCGCAGGTCGAGCCACTGCGCGGCGTAGTGCTCATGCAGATCGACACGGACGTCGACCGTCGAACTGCCCGGCATGGGTCGGGAGCAGTGTGCGCACCGTCCCATCGTGCCCGATGGGTACGTTCGGGAGATGCCCAAGAGGTCCGGACGCGTCCCTGTGCCGAGGTCGGTCGAGCACGCCCTCGACCGCGCACTCGACCGGGCGCTGTCGATCCAGCGGCCCGTCGTCGTCGCGTACGTCGCCCGCGTCCGCAGGCGCAAGCCGGACGCAGCCCCTGCCGAGCTGGTCGTCTCGCTCGAACGCCGGTACCTGGCCGCGGTGGTCGGCACCGGCGCGGCCTCCGGCGGGGCGGCTGCGCTGCCCGGGCGTCGGGACGGGCGCGTCGCTGGCAACCGGCGCCGCGGAGATCGCCGCGTTCGTGTCGACGACGGCGATGTACGTGCTGGCTCTGGCCGAGGTCTACGGCATCCCTGTCGACGACCCGCAAGTGCGCCGTGCGCTGGTGCTCACCGTCCTGCTCGGCGACGTCGGCGAGGCGGCCCTGGCCGGCGGCGAGATCGAAGCCAAACACTGGGCGCGGGTACTCGGGACGCACCGGCTCGAAGGACACCGCAAAGGCGCTCAACAGTCGGCTGACTCATCTGCTCGTCACACGGTTCGGCGCGCGGCAGGGCGCGCTGGTCGCAGGACGGGCGCTGCCGCTCGGGATCGGTGCCGGGATCGGCGCTGTCGGTAACGCGGCGCTGGGCCGAAGTGTCGTGCGCGCGGCGCGACGCGCGTTCGGTCCGCCACCGGCACGGCATCGCGCCGTGGCGGCACTGGACTAGGTACTGTCGACGGGTGTCTGAAACCCCCCTGTTCGTCGTCGTGCTGACCGGTAACGGCGACGCAAGTTTCTCAGTAGCCCCACGCGCCATCGGCCCGTTCGATGACTTCGATGTGGCGCAGGCGTTCACCCAGACTCTCGCCGAGCGATACACCTCGGAGGGCGAGCAGGCGCCCGACGCGACCGTGGTCCGCGTCGAGTCCGACCTGCCCGGCGTGGTCATGGGCGAGCTGTAGCGCGAATGGCTGATCCGGTGGTGCGCGATTCCCACGTCGACGACGGGGACGATCGCGACGCCGCCGAGGCCGTAGCCACTGAGGCCGTAGCCACTGAGGCCGCAGCCGCCGAGGCCGCGGACGAGCTACGCGCCCAGGAGGAGAAGCTGTCCGAGCGCGGTTCGTTGTACGAGCCGCACACGAGCACCAGCGACAAACAGAACCCCTACGGTCGGTTGGGTCGGCCGGTATCTCGGCACGCACCGTTCTACCGAGGCTTCGCGGGCGCACTCGGCGTTCTCGTTGCGCTCGCGTTCGGCTACGCCCTGCGGCAGATGTCGTCGGTCATCGTGCTCGTCATCATTGCCGCATTCCTGGCGGTGGGCCTGAACCCGATCGTCGAGTTCGGAATCCGACGCGGCATGAAGCGGGCCTGGGCGGTGCTCGGCGTCTCGCTCACGGTCCTCGCCTTCCTGACCGGACTGCTCTACATCGTCGGCGGTGTGTTGCGAAACCAGGTCGTCACGCTGGTCAACGATGCGCCGAAGCTGATCAACGATCTGCGGCACCACAAGACGATCGCCCACCTCGACGCGAAGTACCACATCCTGTCGGGCCTCGAGAACAAGCTGAAGAAGCCCGACTTCCTCACCGACGCCTTCGGCGGCGTGTTCAACGTCGGGCTCACGGTCCTGGACGCGGTCGTCACCACCGTCGTCGTGCTCATCCTGACGCTGTACTTCCTCGCGTCACTGCCGACGCTCAAGCGAGCGCTCTACTCGCTTGCGCCCGCGACCCGTCGCGAGCGTGTCGCCCAGCTCGGTGACGAGATCCTGCGACGGGTCGGACGCTATGTGATCGGCGCGGTGTCGGTTGCGCTGCTCGCCGGCACGGTGAGCCTGATCTTCCTGCTTTCGGTCGGCCTCGCCCAGTACGCGCTGCCGCTCGCGTTGATGGTCGCGATCCTCGACCTCGTGCCACTCGTCGGGTCGATCACGGGCGCCGCACTGGTGACGATCGTCGGTCTCGCGAACTCGCTGTCGATCGGCATCGCGTGCATCGTCTTCTACCTGATCTACGAGACGCTCGAGGGTTACGTCATCTACCCGCGCGTCATGCGGTCGTCGGTCGACGTGCCCGAGTACGTCACGATCATCGCGGTCCTGACCGGCGGCGCGCTGGGTGGCATCGTCGGTGCGCTGCTCGCGTTGCCGATCGTGGCCGGCGGGCTGCTGATCGTCCAGGAGGTATGGGTGCGTAGGCAGGACGTGTCCTAGTACGCGTGTATCAGAACCGGCCTCACACGGTCTTGATGACCATGACCTACACCGCGGTTCTCCCCGCCCGCACGCAGACCCTGCGTGCACGCGAACTCGACGTACTTGCCCTGGTCGCCGACGGACTGTCGACCCGCGAAGTGGCCCGCACGCTGGCGTATTCGGAGCGCACGATCAAGAACATCCTGCAGGACCTCACGACCCGGTTCGGGCTGCGCAACCGCACTCAGGCCGTCGCTTGGGCGTTGCGCAACGGCCTGATCTGAATCAGGCGTTGGCTCGGGCCGGCCCAGAGGTTGATGCCGCCTTCGACCGCGTGCCGATCGATCGATTTCAGCTCGGCGGCGTCGAAGTCGATGTTCGCGATCGCGTCGAGGCTGTCGTCGAGTTGCGCCACGCTCGAGGCACCGATGAGCGCGGACGTCACGCGCGGGTCGCGCAGCACCCAACTGATCGCCAGCTGGGCCAGCGTCTGTCCGCGCTTGGCCGCGATGCGGTTGAGCGCGCGGATGTGCTTCACGTTCTCCTCCGACAGCAGCTCCGGGTCGAGCGACGTGCCCTTCGACGCGCGCGACCCGGCGGGCACGCCCTTGAGGTAGCGGTCGGTCAGCATGCCCTGCGCCAACGGCGAGAACGCGATGCAGCCGATGCCTTGCTCGCCCAGCACGTCGAGCAGGCCCTCCTCGACCCAGCGGTTGAGCATCGAATAGGACGGCTGGTGGATCAGCAGGGGAGTGCCGAGGTCACGCAGGATCGCGATCGCCTGCTCGGTACGTTGCGGGGAGTAGGACGAGATCCCCACGTAGAGCGCCTTGCCCTGACGCACCGCCGCGTCGAGCGCGCCCATCGACTCCTCGAGCGGGGTGTCGGGGTCGAAGTGGTGGTGGTAGAAGATGTCGACGTAGTCGAGCCCCATCCGCTGCAGCGACTGGTCGAGCGATGCGAGCAGATATTTGCGCGATCCGAGATCGCCGTACGGGCCGGGCCACATGTCCCAGCCGGCCTTGGTCGAGATCACCAGCTCGTCGCGGACGCGCGCGAAGTCCTCGCGCATGATGCGGCCGAAGTTGAGTTCGGCACTGCCGTATGGCGGTCCGTAGTTGTTCGCGAGATCGAAATGCGTCACTCCGCGGTCGAATGCGCGGCGCAGTACTGCGCGCTGCGTGCGGATCGGATTGTCGTCGCCGAAGTTGTGCCACAGGCCGAGTGAGATCGCCGGAAGGTGCAGCCCACTGCGACCGACCCGTCGGTAGGTCATTGCGTCGTAGCGGTCGCCGGCCGGCACATACTGATCAAGGACGTCCATGCAATCAGTCTTGCATTGCGCGTGCATGCGTCCCGGTGGGTATGAGCCTGGGATGGGACTGACCGTTGCGGTAACCGGGCCGACCGGCGAGATCGGGATGTCGGCGATAGACGCGATCGAGCGCAGTGATGCAGTCGACACGATCATCGGCATGGCGCGCCGCGAGTTCGATCCTGCCGATCACGGCTGGACGAAGACCGAGTACCGCCGCGGTGACGTCCTCGATCGCGACGCGGTCGACGCGCTCGTCGCTGACGCGGACGTCGTGGTGCATCTGGCCTACCTGATCATGGGCTCGCGCGAAGAGAGCCGACGGACCAATCTCGCCGGAACGCGGAACGTATTCGAGGCGACGCTCGCCGCAGCGCGGCCCTCCCGGTTGGTCTACACCTCCTCGGTCGCCGCGTACGGCTACCACCGGGACAACCCGGTGCCGCTGACCGAGGACGTTCCGGCGCGCGGCAGCGACGAGCACTACTACTCGGCGCAGAAGGCCGAGTGCGAAGCCCTGCTGCGTGAACTGACGAACGACAGTGACCTCGAGGTCTATGTGCTGCGACCGTGCATCGTGGCCGGCCCGCGGGCGCCGGCGCTCCGCGAGAAGATGCCCTGGCAGGCGGCGCAGCGAGCGCTGCCCGCCGCCCTGCGACCGCTTGCCGCGACCGTAACCGGATTCCTTCCGCTGCTGCCGGACCCCGGCGTCCCGGTGCAACTGGTCCACCATGACGATGTCGCCGAGGCGATCGCGCTGTGCGTGTCCGGCGCTGGTGAGCCCGGCCGCTACAACATCGCCGGCGACGGTGTGGTGAGCCTGGCCGACATCGCCACGGCGACCGGGACGCGTTCGGTCCGGGTTCCGGCGGCCGCTGCGCTGGCAGTTTCCGAGGCGTTGGCCCGGCTGCCCCTCGTGCCGGCTGCCGCCGAGTGGCTGCACCTGGGCCGCACGTCGGTCGTCATGGACACGACACGAGCCCGCACGGTGCTCGGTTGGCGGCCGCGCCATTCGGCCGAGGACACCCTTGCGACGCTGTCGTCAGGTGTTCATCACGATGAGGACGATGATCGCTAGGCCGTTGAACAGCATGTGGTTCATGATCCCGGCAGCCAGCCGACCGCTCCAGCGCACGAGCAAACAGTTCGACAGGCCGAGTGTGAACACGACCGCGGCGAGCGTAAGCGCGCCGGCAAGGGTGCTCACTTCGTAGGTGTGGAACACGGCGAAGATCGCCGACGACAGCAGGGCGGCGGGCCAGAATCCCCATCGGCGCATGAAGGTCCGCAGCATCATGCCTCGGAACATGAGCTCTTCGACCACCGGCGCGATGAGCACGACGATCACGCCGAGCACGATGTAGACCGCGACCGAGTGCGACTTCACCACGAGGTTCTGCGACTGCTCGAGCGCCTTGCCGTGCGACAGCCCGTTCGCGACGACGCCGACGACGATCCGTCCGCCGAACGCCATACCGAACCCGGCTGCGAGCCACGCGAGATCCATCCACTTCGGTCGCTGCAGGCCGAACGTCCAGCCCCAGCCCGAGTAGCGGCGCACGAGGTCACGGCCGGCGAGCACGATCGCGACGATCAGGATTGCGTACAGCAACAGGGTCAGCGCGATGACGACCGTCAGCGACTCTGCGAAGCCGTGCGGATGGACGAAGTGCGTGATCACGCTGCCCAGGACGATCGAGACCACCAGCGCGAGGCACGGCACGACAACCGGCCGCCAGCCCCACGGTCGCGGGTCGTGCTGGCGCATCAGCGCAATGAGCTGATCCAGCCGTGGTCGGGGGTCGACGGCGACCTGTCGAGGCGGCGTGATCACGATGCGCTCATCGTGTTCGGACGACCGCCGCGCTCTGCGGCCCGACGGTCACCTCACCGTCGCCCATCTCGATCGTCCCGGTCGCGAGCAGCAGATCGTGTGCGTCGACGCGCACACTGCGCGGCTGCGTCGAAAGATTGGCGATCACCCGCAAGCCGCCGCGATGCATGACCAGCCAGCGCTCGTCCTCATCGATGTCGACGTGAACGTGCCGCAGGTCGGCATCGGCGAGTTCCGGTTCGGACGAGCGGAGTGCGATCAGGTGCTTGTACAGCTCGAGCATCTCTGCGTGCTCGGCCCGCTCGGCCTCGTCCCAGTCGAGCACCGCGCTGCGGTACGCGTCCTCGTCCTGGGGGTCGATCATCTGGCTGACGTCCCACCCGTGCTCGGCGAACTCGGCAACACGACCCTTGCCGGTCGCCTCGGCGAGTTCCGGCTCGGGGTGCGAGGTGAAGAACGGCCACCGTGTCGAGGCGGCCCACTCCTCACCCATCCAGAGCATCGGTGTGAAGGCAGACGTCAGCAACAGCACCGCACCCACGCGCAGTAAGCCGGGTGTCGTGATTTCCGGCAGCCGGTCACCGACCGCGCGGTTGCCGACCTGATCGTGGTTCTGCAAAGTCACCACGAATCGCCAGGCCGGCGTGGTGCTGCGGTCGACCGGCCGGCCGTGGTTGCGTCTGCGGAAGGACGAGTACGTGCCGTCGTGGAAGAACGCGTGGGTCAGCACCTTCTGCAGTACCGCGAGCGGGCCGAAGTCGACGTAGTAGCCCTGGGTTTCTCCCGACAGCGCCGAATGCAGCGCGTGGTGCACGTCGTCGTCCCATTGCGCGTCGAGTCCGTAGCCGCGTGGTTGCGGGTCGATCATCACCGGGTCGTTGAGGTCGGATTCGGCTATCAATGACAACGGGCGACCGAGCGTGCCCTGGAGGTCGGCTACCCGGGTCGCGAGCTCGGCGAGGATGTGTGGCTGGGAGCTGTCCTCGAGCGCGTGCACGGCGTCGAGCCGCAGGCCGTCCACGTGGAAGTCGCGCAGCCACATCAGCGCGTTCTCGATGATGAACTCGCGCACCGCGGGTTCTTCGACGTTGACGAGGTCGCCCCACGTGTTGCGCCCTGCCTTCAGGTACGGGCCGAAGCGCGGCAGGTAGTTCCCCGACGGTCCCAGGTGGTTGTAGACGACGTCGAGGACGACCGCCAGGCCCTTGCCGTGTGCGGCATCGACGAACCGCTTGAAGCCGTCGGGCCCGCCGAGCGGTTCGTGCACGGCGTACCAGTCGACACCGTCGTAGCCCCAGTTCCACACACCGTTGACGGCGTTGACCGGCATCACCTCGACGTGGGTGACACCCAGCTCGGCGAGATGGTCGAGCCGCTCGATCGCCGCATCGAAGGTTGCGCCAGGGGTGAACGTGGCGATGTGCAGCTCGTAGATCACGGCGCCGGGCAGGTCCCGCCCGCGCCATTCGCCGTCGCCCCACACGTAGGCGTCCTGGTCGTAGACGCGGCTCGCACCATGGACGCCGTGCGGCTGCCAGCGGCTCGCGGGATCGGGGACGGGTTCGTCGCTGTCGTCGAGCAGGAACGCGTAATCGGTGCCCGCAGGCAGCGCAGGCCCGGTCCACCACCCGGCGTCTGCCGCGTCGAGGTCGGTGCGTCGGCCGTCGACGACGACACCCACCCGCTCGGCGTTCGGCGCCCAGACCCGCAATACGTTCTTCAAACCAGACGTGTTCACGTGCCCCACCCTGCCCGACGACAATGTGTGACTAACAGCGGCTGGGGTAGACCTTGGTCATGTCCTCCTCCATGCGAGAGCGCCTCGCGTTCGCCAACGGCACCGGGTTGCTCGCCGACATCGATCCGCGCAGCCGTCCCGGCGCTCCCAAGAAGAGCGCGTTGAAACCGAAGCTCGTCGACGGTGCCGGGACGATCGCCGACCTGCAGGAGAAATTGTGGGCCGAGGCGACGGCAGGCGGCAGCCGGCGCGTGCTCCTGCTGCTGCAAGGGATCGACACGGCAGGCAAGGGTGGCACCACCGAGCACGTGATCGGCGAGTGCGGCCCGATCGGCGTGCAGTACACGGCGTTCGGAAAACCGACGAAGGAAGAACTACGGCACGACTTCCTGTGGCGCATCAAGAAGCACGTGCCGCCGCCCGGCGTGATCGGGATCTTCGACCGCTCGCACTACGAGGACGTGCTGATCGTGCGCGTGCACGACCTCGTCCCGCCCGAGGAGTGGGAGCAGCGCTACGACAAGATCAACGCCTTCGAACGCGATCTAGTCGCCCACGGCACGACGGTGCTCAAAGTGTTCCTGCACATCTCCAAGGAGCGACAGCGCAAGCGGCTGCTGCGCCGGCTCAAGCGTCCGGACAAGCACTGGAAGTTCAACGTCGCTGACCTGGACGAGCGCGCCCTGTGGCCGAAGTACCAGGAGGCGTTCCAGGCGATGCTCGAACGCTGCGACACCGCCGACGCGCCGTGGTACGTCGTGCCGGCCGACTCGAAGAAGTACCGCAACTGGGCGGTTGCCCAGCTGGTGCTCGAGACGCTCGAGTCACTCGACCCGCAGTACCCGCAACTCGATCTGGACGTGGCCGCCCTGAAGAAGCGGCTTGCGTCAGCGGACGATTAGCGCGACCGGGTAGTCGGCGAGCAGGTCGGCCAGCGCGACCGAGGCGTCGACGCGGCGACCGGAGATGACGTCGGTCGCGGTGTGGCCGAGGTCGATCGTCGTGTCGCCCCACCCGCCGCCACGTTCGAGCCCGACCGGCAGGCGAGTGGCGACGGTGATGACGCCGCCGCGGTCGAAGGCAACGGCGTGGTCGGCCGCTGGTCCGTTCGCGCGCACCGGCGTGTACGACCCGAACAGGTCCGGCCAGTCGCGGCGCAGCCGCAGCGCGCGCGAGACGACCCAGAGCTTGGCCGCACCGTCCGGCCCGATCGGCGGCGGTGCGCGACGCTGCGTCCAACTGGTCGAGCAGCGCCGCGCCGCAGGTCGGCGTCGAGCGGGCGCCGGTTGTCGGGGTCGACGAGCGAGTCCTCCCACAGCTCGGTGCCCTGGTAGACGTCCGGGCACGCCCGGCATCGTCAGCTGCACGAGCTTCTGCGAGAGCGAGTTCGTCCAGCCGTACGGCGTGATTCGCGCGATGAACGCGTCGCAGCGGCGACCGCAACGCTGCGTCGTCGTACGCACGGTCGACCAGCTCGTGCACCGATCGTTCGAACGCCTCGTTGCGGTCGATCCAGCCGGTGCTCTGGGCCGCCTCGCGCATCGCCTTCTCGGCGTAGGCGTGCATGCGATCGCGCTCGATGAACCCGGTTCCGACGAAGGTCTGCCACAGCAGGTAGCGCGAACGTCGCGTCGTCGATCGGCGCCGACGCCATCAGCTGTGCGGCGAGCGCGGCCCACTCGTCGGGCAGTTCGCTGAGCACGGCGAGCCGCGCACGCACGTCCTCGCCGCGCTTCGTGTCGTGCGTCGACAGCGTCGTCATGCTGTGCGGCAGGGTCTCCTGGCGGCGATCCTGCGCCTCGTGGAACGACTCGAGGCCGGCACCGAACGCGGCGGGGTTGCCGCCGACCTCGTTCAGTGCGATGAAGCGGGTGTACCGGTAGTACGTCGTGTCCTCGACACCCTTGGCCATCACCGCGCCGGTGAGCTGCTGGAACCGCACGCACAGCTCGTCGGCCGGGTCGGACAACCGCGCCGCGAGCGCTCCGATCGTGTCGCCGAGTTCGGGACGCGCGGTGCGGGCCGCACTCGATCGCCTGGGCGAGATGCTCCGCACCGGTCGGCAGGTACGAGCGGTACACGGGGAATTGCACGGCGAGTTCGGCGAGCGCTTCGCCGGCGTCCTCGATCGTGGGCACGAGCCGCGCCAGCCGCGACACCTCGGCCTGCAGGATCGTCGTCACCGCGGTGCGCTTGCCGGCCTCGACATGGTCGTGGAACGAGCGCTGGTCGCCGGTCAGATCGCGGTAGAGCCCGTCGAGGGCAGCTTCGCGCGGCCGGGTCGACGAACAGGCCCTGCACCTCGGTGAGCGCGTCGTAGCCGGTCGTGCCGTCGACCGGCCAGTCGGGCGGCAGCGCCTCGCCCGGCTCGAGGATCTTCTCGACCGTGAGCCACGCGTCCGGCCCGGCCAGCTCGCGCAGCGCGGTCATGTACCCGAGCGGGTCGGCCAGCCCGTCCGGATGATCGACGCGCAGGCCGTCGATGCCGTCGTCGCGCACCCAACGCCGGATCTGCTCGTGCGTCGCGTCGAGCACGGCCGGGTCCTCGATCCGCAGCCCGGCCAGCGTGGCGACTGCGAAGAAGCGCCGGTAGTTCTGCTCGGTGTCCGCGCGGCGGAAGTTCACCAGCTCGTAGTGCTGCCGGTCGGCGACCTCGGCTGCGCGGTGCCGCTCGCCGGTGCCGGGCGCGATCGGGAAGCGGTGCTCGAAATAGCGCAGCTCATCGCCGTCGACGTCCAAGCTGACTCGGCATCGAAGTCGTCGCCGAGCACCGGCAGCAGCACCCGTCCACGCGTCCAGTCGATGTCGAACCAGTCGGCATAGCGTCGATTCGCGGCCGTACTGCAGCACGTCCCACCAGGCCGGGTTCTCGGCCGGCGTCGCGACGCCGGTGTGGTTCGGGACGATGTCGACGACGACGCCCAGGCCACGCGAGCGGGCGGCTGCGAGCAGCCGCGTCCAGCCGTCCGAACCGCCGCGCGCGGGATCGACCGCGTCGAACCGGATGACGTCGTAGCCGTGGTCGGATCCCTTCGCGGAAGGCAGCAGCGGCGACAGGTACGTCGCTCCGACGCCGAGCGTGGCGAGGTAGTCGCACAGATCGGCAGCCGCGTGCAGATCGAAGGACGGCCGGATCTGCAGCCGGTACGTGACTCGGTGACCATCTAGTCGGCTCGCCGCAGCACGACGATCGCGCGCGGCCCGATCGACACCTTCGCCTCGGCCGCCACGACGTCGGGCATGTCCTCGTCGACCCCGTTGAGCGTGTCGATCACGATCTCCCATGCCGCGCCGTACTCGGCGGGGGGCAGGCTGAACTCGATCTCGGCATCGTGCGCGCTGAACGCGAGGTAGAACGAGTCGTCGACGACGCGCTGGCCACGGTTGTCACGGTCGGGGATGCCCTGACCGTTGAGGAACATCGCGACCGAGCGGCCGAAGCCGGAGCCCCAGTCCTCCTCGGTCATCTCTGCGCCGTCGGGCGTGAACCAGGTGATGTCCGGCAGGCCGGTCTTGCCTCGCCGTCGCACCGGGCGGCCGTCGAAGAACCGCCGGCGACGGAACACCGGGTGCTCGCGACGCAGCGTCGCCATCTGCCGGGTGAACGCGAGCAGGTCGACGTCGACCTTCGCCCAGTCGATCCAGGTGATCTCGTTGTCCTGGCAGTAGCCGTTGTTGTTGCCGTCCTGCGTGCGGCCGAGCTCGTCGCCGTGGCAGATCATCGGCACGCCCTGGCTGATGAACATCGTCGCGAGGAAGTTGCGCTGCTGCTGCGAGCGCAGGGCGAGCACGTTCGCGTCGTCGGTCGGACCCTCGACGCCGCAGTTCCACGACCGGTTGTGGCTCTCACCGTCGTTGTTGTCGTCGAGGTTGTTCTCGTTGTGCTTCTCGTTGTAGGACACGAGATCGCGCAACGTGAATCCGTCGTGCGCGGTGACGAAGTTGATCGATGCGACCGGGCGCCGGCCGGACGTCTCGTACAGGTCGGCCGAGCCGGTGATGCGCGCCGCGAACTCGCCGATGGTGGCCGGCTCGCCGCGCCAGAAGTCGCGCACGGTGTCGCGGTACTTGCCGTTCCATTCCGTCCACTGCGGCGGGAAGTTGCCGACCTGGTAGCCGCCGGGGCCGACGTCCCACGGCTCGGCGATCAGCTTGACCTGACTGACCACGGGATCCTGCTGCACGAGATCGAAGAACGACGAGAGCCGGTCGACGTCGTAGAACTCGCGCGCCAGCGCCGATGCGAGGTCGAAGCGGAATCCGTCCACGTGCATCTCGGTCACCCAGTAGCGCAGCGAGTCCATGATCAGCTGCAGGGTGTGCGGCTGCCGCACGTTGAGCGTGTTCCCGGTGCCGGTGTAGTCCATGTAGTGCTGCGGGGAGTCCTCGACGAGCCGGTAGTACGCCGCGTTGTCGATTCCGCGGAACGACAGCGTCGGGCCCATGTGGTTGCCCTCGCCGGTGTGGTTGTAGACCACGTCGAGGATCACTTCGATGTTCGCGTCGTGCAGCGCGCGCACCATCGCCTTGAACTCCTGCACCTGACCGCCGGGATTGGTGCTCGACGAGTACTTCGAGTCCGGTGCGAAGAAGCCGATCGTGTTGTAGCCCCAGTAGTTCGACAGGCCCTTGTCGACCAGGAACGAGTCGTTGACGAAGTGGTGCACGGGCATCAGTTCGAGCGCGGTGATGCCCAGCGACGTGAGGTGGTCGATCATCACCGGGTGCGCCATGCCGGCGTACGTCCCGCGCATCTCGTCCGGAACCTCGGGGTGCAGTTCGGTCATGCCCTTGACGTGCGCCTCGTAGATCACCGACTCGGCGTACGGGTGACGCGGTGACCGGTCGTTGGCCCAGTCGAAGAACGGGTTGATGACGACGCACTTGGGCATGTGGGCCGCGGAGTCGTCGTTGTTGACGCTGTCGGGGTCGCCGAAGTGGTAGCCGAACAGCGACTCGTCCCACTCGATCGTGCCGTCGATCGCCTTCGCGTACGGATCGAGCAGGAGCTTGTTCGGGTTGCACCGCTGCCCGTTTGCGGGGTCGTAGGGCCCGTACACCCGGTAGCCGTAGCGCTGACCCGGCTCGACGCCGGGCAGGAACGCGTGCCAGACGAAGCCGTCGACCTCGGGCAGTTCGAAGCGCGTCTCATCGCCGTTCGGGGTGAACAAGCAGAGCTCGACGCGTTCGGCAACCTCGCTGAACAGCGCGAAGTTGGTGCCCGAACCGTCGTAGGTCGCGCCCAGCGGATACGCCGTGCCCGGCCAGATTTCCATGTAGTTCCCTTCGATGTGGCAGCCGAACGCTGCCTACCCAGATAGGGCGGCTCTCGGACGGCGCCGGACTACGAGTGTGACGAGGACGGCTTGGACGGTGCTGCGGGTGCCGGCGCGGTGCTCGGGCCGGGGTACTGATACGGAGGGGGAGGGTATCCCGGTCCGACACGGGGCCCGCCGACGCCGTGCCCGCGCGGCCCGTAGCCGATGAAGCCATGCCGGTACATGCCGTCCGGACGCATGATCGGCCGGTCGAAGCCGTGCCGGTGTCCGCCGCCGCCGACACCGAGGCCGAGGAGGAAGCCGAGCGCGAGAAGCACCACTGCGCCGGCGAGGCCGCCGATGATGGCCGTCGTGCGCTTGGCCGGATTGACCCACGGCTCGCGGTAGCGCGGCACGAACGGATTCTGCGGCGGCAGTGGGTCGACGTGATGCTGTGCGGCTGGGGCTGGTTCGGGGGAGTCGGCTTCGGTCATCGGTGGGTCCTCTCGCTGACGTCCAGTCTGCCGCATCGCGGCCCGGCACGCTGTCGGAGCCGGGACGTACCTTGGTGGTATGAGGGTCAAGACCGACATCACGCCGTCGAGCGGCAAGTTCGAGGTGGTCTCCGACTTCGAGCCGTCCGGCGACCAGCCGGCGGCCATCGCCGACCTCGAACAGCGCTTGCTCAGCGGCGAGAAAGACGTCGTGCTGCTCGGTGCCACCGGCACCGGCAAGTCGGCCACCACGGCCTGGCTCATCGAGCGGCTGCAGCGCCCGGCGCTGATCATGGCGCCCAACAAGACCCTCGCCGCCCAGCTGGCCAACGAGCTGCGCGAGATGCTGCCGAACAACGCCGTCGAGTACTTCGTCAGCTACTACGACTACTACCAGCCCGAGGCCTATGTCCCGCAGACGGACACCTACATCGAGAAAGACAGCTCCGTCAACGACGAGGTCGAGCGGCTGCGCCACTCGGCCACCAACGCGCTGCTCACCCGCCGCGACGTCGTCGTCGTGGCCACAGTCTCGTGCATCTACGGGTTGGGCACCCCGCAGGAATACGTCGACCGGTCACTGAAGCTCGCGCTCGGCCAGCAGGTCGAGCGCGACAAGATCCTGCGGCACCTGGTCGAGGTGCAGTACACCCGCAACGATCTGTCCTTCACCCGCGGCACCTTCCGGGTGCGCGGCGACACGATGGAGATCTTCCCGGTCTACGAAGAGCTCGCGATCCGCGCCGAGATGTTCGGTGACGAGATCGAGCGGCTCTACTACCTGCACCCGCTCACGGGTGAGGTGGTCCGCGAGGTCGACGAGGTCTTCATTTTCCCGGCGACCCACTACGCGGCCGGCCCCGAGCGCATGGAGCGTGCGATCCGCGGCATCGAGAAAGAGCTCGAGGATCGCCTGGCCGAACTCGAGACGCAGAACAAGCTGCTCGAGGCGCAGCGGCTGCGCATGCGCACGTCCTACGACATCGAGATGATGCGCCAGGTCGGGTTCTGTTCGGGTATCGAGAACTACTCGCTGCACATCGACGGACGCGAGCGCGGCAGCGCCCCGAGCTGCCTGATCGACTACTTCCCCGAGGACTTCCTGCTCGTCATCGACGAGTCGCACGTGACCGTGCCGCAGACCGGCGGCATGTACGAGGGCGACATGTCGCGCAAGCGCACCCTGGTCGACCACGGGTTCCGGCTGCCGTCCGCCATGGACAACCGGCCGTTGAAGTTCGAAGAGTTCGTCGACCGCATCGGGCAGACCGTCTACCTGTCGGCGACACCGGGCTCGTACGAGATGGGGCGCACCAAGGGCGAGTTCGTCGAGCAGGTCATCCGCCCGACCGGCCTCATCGACCCCGAGATCGTCGTGAAGCCGACGAAGGGGCAGATCGACGACCTCGTCCACGAGATCCGCGAGCGGGCCGAGCGCAACGAGCGCGTGCTGGTCACCACGCTGACGAAGAAGATGTCCGAAGACCTCACCGACTACCTGCTCGAGCAGGGGGTGCGGGTGCGGTACCTGCACTCCGAGGTCGACACCCTGCGCCGTGTCGAGCTGCTGCGCGAACTGCGCCTGGGCGAGTTCGACGTGCTGGTCGGCATCAACCTGCTCCGCGAGGGACTCGACCTGCCCGAGGTGTCGCTCGTGTCGATCCTCGACGCCGACAAAGAGGGGTTCCTGCGCTCGGGCACGTCACTGATCCAGACGATCGGGCGCGCGGCGCGCAACGTGTCCGGCCAGGTGCACATGTACGCCGACACGGTCACCCCGTCGATGCGGAACGCGATCGACGAGACCAACCGCCGTCGCGACAAGCAGATCGCCTACAACACCGAGCACGGCATCGATCCGCAGCCGCTGCGTAAGCGAATCGCCGACATCACCGACCTGCTCACGCGCGAAGCCGAAGACACCGACGCGCTGCTCGGCTCGACGCCGGTCGGCGGATCCGGGCGTTCGCAGTCGCGCGGCAAGTCGGCCGTTCCGGGCCGCGGCGGCCGAGGCGTCTCCGGCGGTGTCGTCGGCGTCGGCGCGCACGCCGACGGCAAGCTCGACATCGCCGAGCTGCCGCGTGCGCAGCTGGCCGACCTCATCCAGCAGCTCAACGACCAGATGCTGTCCGCCGCCCGCGAGCTGCAGTTCGAAGTCGCCGCCCGCATCCGCGACGAGATCTCGGAGCTGAAGAAGGAACTGCGCGGCATGGACGCCGCCGGCGTCGGCCGTTAATCACGTCCACTGCAAAGTCGTCCGTGTGTCGCAGCCGGATATGGCTGCGACACACGGACAACTCGTAGAGCTTGTGCCCGGGCCGAACTAGAAGGCGCCCGTGCCGTTCGGCGTGCCGAGCCCCGTCGGGCCGTCGTAGCCGGCCTTTGCGGTGCACAGGTACGACCCGCTGCAGCTGCCGTTGCTGCCCGAAGTCACGTCGTTGAGCGAGGACGTGTGCGCGTAGGTCCACGACGCGCTGCTGTGCCCGCCCAGGGCGTACACGCTGGCGATGATCGGCGACGAGGCGCTCGTCCCGCCCACCTGCACCCAGCCGTCGGCACCCTGGACCGCACCGAGGCTGATCAGGTAGTCGCAGTACGAACTGGTGCCGCAGCTGTTGGCGGTGTCGTAAACGGCCACGCCGGTGTTCGGGTCGGCCACGGCGGAGACGTCGGCGACGGTGCGCTTCGCGCAGCCCGAGTCGCTCTGCCACGTCGGCTTCGCTTCATAGGCCGAGCAGCCCGAGCCGGCGCCACTCCAGGCGGTCTCGGACCAGCCGCGCGCGTTGCTCGCCTTGTTCAGCGTCGTGCCGCCGACCGCCGTGACGTACTTCGAGGCCGCGGGGTACGAGACGCCGTACCCGTTGTCACCGGAGCTGGCTGTGATGGCGATGCCGGGGTGGTTGAAGTGCGCGTCGTCGGCAGTCTCGGAACTTGCCTCGGAACCGCCGTAGCTGTTCGAGATCGCAACAACGCCTGGTGTCGCTGCGGCGGTGTCCTCGGCCTTGTACAGGTCGGCGTTGTTCGCCGAGTTGGCTTCGACGAGCAGGATGTGGCACGACGGGCAGGTCGCCGACACCATGTCGAGGTCGAGGCTGATCTCGAGTCCCCAGCCGTAGTCGGTCGACGGAGCGGGCGACGTAGCACCGTTCTGGTTGACCTTCTTGAAGCAGCCGTTGGCCGTCGTGCAGGCCGGCAGCCCGAAGTGGCTCCGGTAGGTCGCGAGGTCCTTCTCGGCGTTCGGGTCGTTGTACGCGTCGACGATCGCGACGGTCTTGCCGCCGGCCGACGTCCCCGCGAGCTTGTACGCCGACTGGATGTCGGCCGGGCCGTACCCGGACACAGCCGTCGTGGTGTGCGGGCTCAGCACTCCGTTCGCCGTTTCGTTGGCGATCATCTCGCCGAAGCACGACGCGACCTTGACGCTGCGTGCGTGGTGGCATGCGAACGGCGCCACGACGGTTCGCAACGCGACGTGGGGAATGCTTGTCGCGCCGGCCGATGACGGGGCGACGGCCAAGCCTGCGACGGCGGCGACGCCGGCGACCAGGGCGACGCCGGCACGGAACGAGCGCGCTGCTGCCATGCGGGAACTCCTCGGGTTCGAGTGGACCCTCGGCGAACGAGGGGACTTGCCCTCATCCTCATCGAACAGCGTGTACCGCGCAAATCGGTCATAACGTAGCCGGATCGCCCCTCAGCGGCGGATGCGAGGATCGGTTCATGGTCCCGACGTACGCACCGCCCGAAGGTGCGCCGCCGCCGACGCTGGCCGTGGGTGTTGCTCGTAGTTCTGCTGGTACTCGTCGGTCTCGCCGTGGCCGCCGACCGGATCGCGCTGAGCCTGGCCGAGGACCGCGCCGCGAGCGCCCTGCAGAGCTCGCAGGGTCTCAACCAAAAGCCGGACGTGACGGTGGAAGGGTTCCCGTTCCTGACCCAACTGATCGCGGGCAGCTTCGGCGAGGTCGTCGTCAGCGCCAACGACGTGACTGTCGGCCGGGCTCACGACCTGCAGATCAATCAGGTCGTGGTCGACCTGCACGACGTGACGGTTCCGAGCGACTACTCCAGCGTGCATGCCGACACCGCAACGGCCAGCGGGAGCATCGGCTACGACACGCTCTCACGCCAGCTCGGCACCCAAGTGCGCGCCGGATCCGGTGGTCGGCTGATCGCCGAGCCGTCGGTGCACATCCTGGGCCAGAAATTCACCGGCACGGTCAGCGCGGTCGTTCATGCCTCGTCCGCGAACGGGCTCAGCTTCGACAACCCGCGGGTGTCGGTCGACGGTGTGAACGTGCCGTCGGTCGTCGCCCGCCTGCTGGCGCGCGTGTTCGAGCAGTCGATCTCGCTCGCCGGTCTGCCGTTCCACGTGCAGGTGACCGGTGTCGACGTCACACCGGACGCGCTGGTCATCAAACTCGCCGGCCGCGACCTCACCTATCGACGCTGAGACGCGGCGCACCATCGCCGTGTCCAGGCTGCGCACGGGGTGCTGTTCCCAGGTCGTCCTACGGCTGTAATACGACCTGCAGAGCACACACTCCGAGGAATCCGGTCAAGGCTGCGGCGCTCACGGCCGCGCACCGGGACGGACGATCGCGCGTGCGGCCAGCACGTGGCCGGCCGCGAGGGATCGGCCGGGGTCGGCGCCGGCCAGCCGCGCGGCGAGCACCCCGGCTGCGAACGCGTCGCCCGCGCCGGTGCTGTCGACCACGCTCACGCTGTGGCCGGGCACTCTGACGACGTGCTTGCCGTCCGACCACACCGCGTCACCGTCGCCCTGCTTGACGATGCCCTCGCCGCAGCGCTGTCCGAGCGCCTGTGCCGCAGGCTCGACGTCGCGCGTTCCGGTCAGCACCGCAGCCTCGTGACGGTTCGCGAACACCAGAGCAGGAACGACCGCGTCGAGAAATCGGTCCGGGCCGTAGTCGCGCAGCGGTGCCGCGGACGCCGCGTCGATCGAGACGGTGCAGCCTCGCTGTCGGGCGGCGCTCAGCGCGGCCTTCGCGCGCCGTTCGGCGGCCGGGTGGAACAGCGCATAACCCGACAGGTGCAGGTGCATCGACGCGTCGAGCGCCGGCACCTCGCCGCCGACCGCGTTCGCTCCGGCCGACGGCACCATCGTGCGTTCACCGTCCGGACCGACGAGCACGATGCAGGTACCGGTCGTGAGGTCGTGATCGATGGTTACCGCGAGATCGACGCCGGCCGCGGCGAGTTCGTCGAGCGCGAGCTGGCCGAGTGGGTCGCCGCCGACCCGTCCGACGAAGGTCGCCGGGCAGCCTGCCTGGACCAACCACGCCGCGGTATTCGCAGCAGACCCGCCGCCGCCGATCGCGATCGGAGCCGGGGTGTCCGAGCCGTGGGCCAGCTCGCCGGGCAACTGCGCGCGCACATCGATCATGACGTCGCCGACGCACACCACTCGGGTCATGAGTCGGCGCGGGCGACCTGTGCCGCCAGACGCGCGTTGTTGCGCACCAGCGCGACGTTGGTCGTCAAGGACGCGCCGTGGGTCTCGCGATGGAACCAGTCGAGCAGGAACGGCGTGACGTCCTTGCCCCGGACGCCGTGCGACTCGGCGGCGTCGAGACCGCGCTCCAGCACGTCGTCGTGCACGGTGTGGTCGAGTTCGTCCGCGGCGTCGACGGGGTTCGCCAGCACCAGCCCGAAACAGTCCGTGCCGAGCTCGCGCCGTGCGCGCAACACCGCGGCCACTTCGGCGGGGGATTCCACCCGCCAGTCGAGCGAGTAGCCGGAGTTGCGCAGGTAGAAGCCGGGGAACCGGTCGGTGCGGTAGCCGAGCACACCGATGTTGAGTGTCTCGAGACGTTCGAGAGTCGCGGCGACGTCCAGGATCGACTTAACCCCGGCGCACACGACGAGGACTGGCGTGCGTGAGAGGGTCGTGAGGTCGGCCGACTCGTCCCACGTGTCGACCGCGCCGCGATGCACCCCGCCGAGCCCGCCCGTGGCGAAGACCGAGATTCCCGCGCGGGCCGCGAGGTGCGCGGTCGAGGCAACGGTCGTCGCGCCGATGCCGCCGCGCGCGGCGACGCTCGCGAGATCGCGCACGCTGACCTTGACCACCGACGGGTCGCTCGCGACGCGGGTGAGCGCATCGTCGTCAAGGCCGATCCGGGCGACACCCTCGACGACCGCGATCGTCGCCGGAACGGCCCCGCCCGCGCGCACCTCGTCCTCGATCTCGCGCGCGATCCGCAGGTTGTCCGGACGCGGCAGGCCGTGACTGATGATCGTGCTCTCCAGCGCGACGACGGGCGCGCCGGACGACAGCGCGTCAGCGACCTCTGGATGCACCTGCACGTGTGACCCACTTCCGCTCGACGAGACCGATCGGAAGCGTAACGACCGCAGCGACGACGAACGACAGCATGGAGGCACTCATCCATGCCGCCGGGGTGAAGCCCAGCCAGTCGTCGATGTGCAGCCACATCGTCTGCCACCACAGGACGTAGCCGGGGTTGACGAGTTGGTACACGACGAAACCGACGATCCACGGCACGAGCATCAGCAGGCGCAGCGGCGCGTGTTCGGACAGGTTCCACGAGCGCTTCGACACGGCGAAGTAGTCGACCGCAAGCACGCCGGCCAGCGGAACGAACACCGCGCCGAGCAGGATCAGGAAGTTCTCGTAGTCGCCGATGGTCAGCCCGAGCGCGAACACGGTCGACAGCGCGCCGACAGCGAGTGCGAGCACCCTGCGGTCCCAGCGCGGGCGGATGTTCTGCACCGAGATCGCCGCCGAGTAGGTGTCGACGAACGACTGATCGAGTTCGCGGATCGCGAGGACGGCGAACGCGAGCGTCCCGATCGGAATCGCCATGAACGCACCGAAGATCTTGTTCGCGTCGCCGTGTGCGACGGTGAGCAGCGCGACCAGGCCGAGCCCGTAACACAGGATCTGGGTGACCGAGTACCCGACGAACGTGCCGATCACGCCCTTGCGCACGGACGTCGAGTGGCGCGAGTAGTCAGCTGCTACCGGTACGTACGACGCGGCGGCGCCGATGACGGTGTCGACCGCGATCCAGAAACCCGTCCACGATCCGTGCCCGAGCGCCGGCAACGGATTGCGCAGCAGCTGCACGCCGAGGTACCCCAGCGCGAACAGTACGAGCACGGTGACGTAGCGACGCAGGACCCGGATCCACCCGAGCGGTCGCAGCGCGAGCACGGTCGTGATGACGCCGCCCGCGACGACGTAGGTCCAGCGCGGCACGCTGCCGACGATCTGGTGCATCGCGGTGCTGATCGTTACCAGCTCGAACGTCGTCCAGCCGATGAGCTGCACCACGTTGAGCACGGTCGGCAGCCACGACAGCTTTGCGCCGAACAACCCGCGCAGCAGCACCATGGTCGGCTGCCCGGTCTCGGTGCCTGCCAGGGCCACAACTGCGACGGCGGCCGTGCCGAGCACCGTCCCGAGCACGAGCGCAGTCAGGGCGGCACCCAGCGACAGCGCGGGCCCGGTCGGGTACAGGATGAAGATCGCCCCGGTGAACCCGAGGATGCTCACCCCGAGGTTGCCCCACATCCCGAGCTGGTCGAGCAGTCCGAGCGCGCGCGGCGCCGGCTCGTCGAGGGTGAACGGTGCTTCCGCGGACGCGGAGGTTCGTGATTCGACTGTCTTGCTTGCCATCAGTCTGCTCCCTAGCGCCGGCATGACCCGGATCAGGTTCGACGGTCGGCAGGATTGCCCTCTCAGCCCGGCTCTTCCCGGGCTCCCGTGCAGCGTTGAGGCTACTCGTGCAAGCGCTCGCCCGCGTGCACAGCCACGTCCAGCCGGTTGCCCTCGGGCGCGAGCGGGCACTCCCAGCGCGGGTTGTACCGGCAGGACGGGTGGTAGGCGAAGTTCAGATCGAGGACGAGTTCGCCGGCCGCGCTGCCTAGATCAGCACTCTTCGCGGTGTCGAGCAGGTAGCGGCCACCGCCGTAGCTGTCCGTTCCCGCGCTCGCATCGCGGAAGGGGACGAAGATCCCGCCGCCGTACTGCGCGAGCCACCACACGTCCAGGCTCGCCCCGAGCAGTTCGACCCGTCCGATGCGATCGAGCCCGATGGTGCCGTCGGACGACGTCGGCACGTCCAGATGCGCCTGCGGAATCGGCAGCAACGGCGCAGTCACTCGATAGGCGGGGTCATACGGCCAGTACGGCAACCCGCTCGCCCGCAGCGGATCCTCGTCGAGCAGCGGCGACTGCGCGTGCGTCCGGAACAACTCGTCGCGCCCGGCCCGCCAGAGCTCGTGCCCGGCGACGGGATCAGGCGCCGCCCGCACGTCGGCGTAGAGCCGCGCGACCCGGCGCCGCCAGTCGATGAGTTCGAGTGCCTCGTCCGTTGTGACCACGTCTCCATCATCATGGTTGCGTGCTCGACCATGTGACCATCACCGCCTCGGACCTTCCGGCCAGCCTGCGCTTCTACGACGCCGTCCTCGGTGCCCTGGGCATGCAACGCCTGCACGAACTCGGCGACGAGGAGGAGGACGACCCCGCTGTCGAGGCCGCCGCCTACGGAACCGACGAGCGAGCCGCGGTGTGGGTGACGGCCGGTTCCGCACCGACCACGCGTGCGCACCTGGCCTTCCGGGCGTCGTCCAGCGCGGTGGTCGAGGCATTCCATGCGGCCGCGTTGGCGGCAGGGGGCTCCAGCCACGATGCGCCGCGGCGCTGGCCGATCTTCCGGCGCGGTGAGTTCAATGCGATCGTGCGCGACCCGGACGCAAACCTGCTCGAGGCGATCGCACCGGAGTGAGCTACAGGTCGGCGACGTGCTCGACGTGCGGCGCCCCGGCGAAGAACGGGCCGATGGCCCCGCGCCACTGCGCGAAGCGGTCGCTGGCGCGGAAGTTCTGCTCGTGCGCCTCGACCGAGTCCCACTCGACCAACAGGACGAATCGGTCGGGTGACTCGATACCGTGGGTCATGCGCACCGATCGGCACCCGGGCGTGGTCGCCAGCACCTCGCGCACGCCTTCGAACGCCGCGATGAAGTCGGCCTCGGCCCCCTCGCGAACGCGGATGTCGGCTACTTCGAGAACCATGGACCCGAGTCTGTCAGCCGGGCCGCGAGCGCGCCGACCCGGCGTGGCGGATCCGCAGTTCAGCGCCACATCAGTCACATTTGGCACACTGGCAACATGAGTGTGGGACGCATCGTCGGCACTGCCGCCGCCATCGTGACGGTGGGCGGGTGCGCGATCGCAGTGGTCGGGCTGGCGCATGCCGACGTCGGCAAGCACCACCCGATCGCCGAGCGCATCCGGGCCGACACCGCGTCGAGCAGCATTCCCGCACAGCTGCCCGGCACTACGCGGACCCGCGCACAGCACGTCGTGCACCATCGGCACCCGGTCAGGCCGGCAGCACAGTCGGTCACGTCCGTCGCCCCGAGCACGACCGCTGCCACGTCCGTTCGGCCGGCTGCGACGCACACCTATCGGGCAGCGCCGACACCGTCGAGTACGCCCACGCCGACGCAGACGTACCGGTCGCACCCGACTCCGACGCCCGTCACGACGACCCATTCGGTGGCGCCGGTCGTCCATACGAAGCCCGTGCCGCAACACAGTTCGCCGCGGCGCGGCGTGCGCCTGCCGGTGAGCGGGACGACCGGGAGCGCCACACGGGTGCTCACGGTCAAGGCCCGCTCGACCTCCGCCACAGTCGCGAGCCTGCAAGCGTGGCGCAAGGCGCCGGGCGGCGGCTGGCTGAAGGTGGGCTCGGCTGTCACGGCACACATCGGCGCCGACGGCATGTCGCGCAGCCCGAGTGAGTCACGCTCGGCGACTCCGATCGGCAGTTTCACGCTGACGCAGGCCTTCGGGCACGATGCCAACCCCGGCACCGCGCTGCCCTACATCCACACGACGCCGGCCGACTGGTGGATCAGCCAGAGCGGGCCGCTGTACAACACCCACCAGCGCTGCTCGTCCGGCTGCCGGTTCAATCAGGGCAGCCCCAACGAGCACCTCTACTACGAGACGCCGTACTACGACTATGCGGTCGTCATCGACTACAACACCCGCAACGCGCCGGGTGGCGTGCGCCAGGGTGCAGGTAGCGCCTTCTTCCTGCACGTGTACCCGCCGGGCACCGGACCGACCGCAGGCTGCGTCGCCATCCCGGTCGCCCGGCTCACGCCGATCATGCGGTGGCTCTTGCCGAACCGGCACCCGCGCATCCTCATCGGTACCGGCTGACCGAGCGTGACAGGGTGGACGGGTGCGCCGCGCCCGCTTTCTTGTTGCTGTTGTGGCCGCGGTGGCTGCGCTCGCAGGTTGCACTTCGGCGCTGGGTAGACCGCATCCGCTGAGTGGGTTCCCCCGACCGCCGACTCCGTCGTACGTACTGCGAGTGGTTCGCGTTGCCCCAAGGCTGCCGAGCCCGACGGCACACCCGACGCGCAGGATCCGGCATCGCCACCGGCATCCGAGCGCGACGCCTACGCGGCGTCGAGTGCGCGCGGCGCAGTTGCCACTGGCGTACTCGACCGGCACGGCGCGACAGGTGATCACCGTCGTGGCGGGCGCCACCTACGACACCCAGGCGACGGTGCAGGCTTGGCGTCGGGTACCCGGCGGTTGGCATCGGATCGGGGCGGCTGTGCCCGCGTACCTCGGGTCGGACGGCATGACGGCGCACCCGAGCGAATCGTTGGCGGCCGTCCCGATGGGCAGTTGGACGATCACGCAGGCCTTCGGGCACGACGCCAATCCCGGCACGCGGTTGCCGTATCGCGAGACGACGCCCTCCGATTGGTGGATCAGCGAACCCGGCCCGTACTACAACACCGAGCAACACTGCGCCGGGAGCTGTCCGTTCACGCAGGGTGCGCCGAACGAACACCTCTACTACGAGACGCCCTATTACGACTATGCCGCCGTCATCGACTACAACACGGCGAACGCACCTGGCGGCGTGCGTCAGGGCGCAGGCAGTGCGTTCTTCCTGCACGTCGCAGTCGGAGCGCCCACTGCCGGCTGCGTCTCGATCGACGTGACCGACCTCGTGCGGCTGCTTCGGTGGTTGCGGCCGGCCGAGCATCCCCGCATCGTCATCGGGACGTCATAGCGATGTAGCGACGTACGCGGCGCCGAACAGCGCGGCGGTGTCGCGATGAACAGCGGTGCGGACGAGCGGCACGGCGATGTCGCCGGCTCCTTCACGGAACCAGGGCTCGAACAGCGCCCACGACCCCGACATCGAACCACCGACCACGATCAGTTCGGCGCCGAAGTCGCTGATCGGTGCCGCGAGTGCCCGGCCCAGGCTGCGCAGCGCGTAGGCGAGAACTTCCTGCGCGGCGGGTTCACCGGCGCGTGCCCGGTCGGCTATCTCGCGCACGTCCGCGTCCCGATCACCGGCGGCTGCGGCGTAGGCGAGGCGGATCGCGCGGCGCGACATCGAGTCCTCGAGCGGCGCACCGTCGATGTGCAGACGGTGTGCCCGCCCGCCCGGAGGCACGCCCGGATCGACGACGCTGCCGTGGTCGACCCAGCCGCTGCCGACGCCCGTCCCGAGGGTGAGTCCGACGACCCGGTCGGCGCGGCGTCCGGCGCCGACCAACCATTCGCCGACGGTGAACGCGTCCGCGTCGTTGCAGAAGTGCACGTCGTCGGGCCGGCACTCGAGCCGGGTGGCCAGCGCGGCGCGCACGTCCACCCCGTCGAGCGATTCGAACTTGCCGACGCCGTGGAAGCGGCCGATGCCGCGGTCGTAGTCGAACGGGTCTGGCATCGCGACCGCCCACGCTTCGGCTGTGGAACCAGCGCCGCCGGCGCGAGCCGCATCAGCCATGCCATCGAGGATGTCGGCGGCGGGTGCGTGACCGTCGATGTCGACGCGGACCGGTGCGCCGATCAGCTGCCACGGCTCGTCCGAAATGTGTGCGCCGGTGACATGTGTCCCGCCGATATCGAGCACTCCCAGCGCGGCCACGGCGCGATGCTCTCATCGTCGCCGGTATCAGCGCGGCACGGGTCTGCTCCTTTTTGCCAGCACCGATTGACCCGCCGCTTCGGTGCTGGTCGAATGTGCGGGGCCTGAGAGGATCATCTGTGACCAGAACCCTGACCGCCGCTGCACGTGGGCTGGCGACGTGCGTGGCGATCGTTGCGCTGGCGAGCGCCTGTTCCAGCTCGACGTCGGGGACCGGTTCGTCCGGCACCGGCGGTGGGGGTGCAACCACCGGAACGAGCGGTGGTGTCTCCGCGCCCTCCGGCGGTTCGGGCAGTGGCGGTCGGCGGCGGTGGTGGCGGTGGCGCTGCGTCCGGCAACTTCTGCACCGACTGGACCCATGTCGGTCAGGACCTGTCGAAGATCGTCGACCCGACCGGCATCCAGCAGCAGTTCATCGAACGGTTCGACCGGTTGGCCGCCGAAGCACCGGCATCGATCAAGCCGGCCGTGGTCCAGGTCGACCAGTACGTCCACAACGCGGTCAGCGGCCATGTCGACGCGCAGGCCGCGCAGCAGCTCGGTCAGGACTTCGAGCAGATCGGCGTATGGATCGTGCACAACTGCCACTGATCACTGGTAGGTGATCAGGTCCGGCTTCGGCCGGCGGGCCATCACACGATCCGGCGCCATCATCGGGCGGTCCTGGCGCAGGAACAGCTTGAAGCCCGTCCCGAACGGACGGCCCGGGAGCGCGATGCGCTGCCACGTTGCAATCTTGGCGCGCGGTGACCCGAAGCCGTCCGCGTGGAAGACGACCTCGACGCCCGGACCGGGGTGGATGTTCTGCCGGTCGGGCAGCATCTCCGGACGGAACTGGTGCACGACCAGGAGCTTGTCGGGTAGGTGTCGGGCGCTGACGATCCCCGACAGGTAACGGCGCACCGCGTTGATCGGCGCCGCGCGCGAGTGTCCGATGACGGTCGCGGGCACCTGGTGCGGGCCCATCTTCCACTCGGGATCGAGTGCGACCGACACCCACGGATCGATGAGGGCGTAGTGGAATTGCTTGACCTGGTCGAGGAACTCCGCTCGTCCCGGCTGGAAGTCCAAGATCAGCAGCATCTTGCGGCGGTGCGCCACCCGGAGGTACGGCGCGAGGGCAGCGCGCGAGATCGGCTTGGAATAGCTGCCGTCCGGGCCGGGGGAGCCCTGCGCGACCGTCGCGATCAGTTCCATGGCCGGCTGGACGGGCAGCCCGTAGCCGGTCCACGACTTGGCACGGGCGATGATGTCGTCGGCGATCAGTCGCGGCGGCTTCGAGCCGAGCACGCCGAGACCGCCGCCACCGACCCCGCCGTAGTACGCGACGACGCGATAGTGCCCGAGGATCTTGGTGCCGCCCTGCGGCAACTGCGGGGCGGACGAGGTGACGGCGGCGACCTGCGCGATCGGCAGCGCGGTCGACACCAGGCCGGACGGAATCAGCAGGATGACAGTCGCCACCGAGGCGAACAGCACTCGTAGCACGTCGCCACGTCGCATGCGCGCACTGTACATCTGTTCGAACCGCTGTCCCGGCTACGACACGGGCAGCAGGATGTCCTCGATCCGGGCCAGGGCCTGGCGCGCGTAGCCGTTCCATACCTTTGCGAACGTCGGAAGCACCGCACCGCCGACGCTGGAACCGGGAGCGACCGACCAGCGCCACGTGATGCGCACCCCGGTGCCGGCCGGATCGAATGACCACAGCCCGTCGACCGAGCCGGCGAGCGGCTTCATCGGTCCCTTGACGTCGGTGATCTCGTACCCGAACGCCTTGGGCCGGTCGACCAGGGTGAGCGTCTCGCGCATCGACCCGCCGCCCGAGAGCAGCACCGTGCGCTGCTGCCCGACCGTGCCCCAGTCGGCCGGGCCGTCAGCCGCCTTGATCGACGGAATCGGCCCGTACCAGCGGTTGAACAGTTCGTTCAGCGGTATCGCCAGCACCGCATCGAATGCGTGCTCGACCGTCAGCGGGTACGTGCGCGAGCAGGACATCACCACGGGTTCGCCCATGCCTGCGAGCCTAGGGCAGTTACCAGCCGCGCTCGCGCCACTCGCCGAGGTGTGGGCGCTCTGCGCCGAGGGTCGAGTCGTCGCCGTGGCCCGGGTAGAACCACGTGCCGTCCGGCAGGGTCTCGAAGATGCGCTGCTCGACGTCGTCGATGAGGGACGTGAAGTTCTCGGGCGACATCGTCTTGCCGACGCCCCCAGGGAACAGCGAGTCGCCCGTGAATAGGTGTGGAACGCCCTCCGGGTCGCGATAGAGCACGGCGATCGAGCCGGGGGTGTGGCCGCGCAGGCCGATGATCTCGAGAGTCACGTCGCCGACGTCGATCGTGTCGCCGTGATCGAGGCGCTCGTCGACCGCGACCGGCAGCGCATCGGAGTCGTCGGTGCCGGCGTACACGGCGGCGCCCGCGTCGTCGACCATCTCCTCGAGCGCCTGCCAGTGATCACCGTGCTGGTGCGTGGTCAGGATCGCCGACACCGCCGGGCCCTCGAAGCGGACGAGGTCGCGCAGCCGATCCGCTTCGTTGGCCGCGTCGATCAGCAGACCTTCCTCGGTCTGCGTGCAGCGCAGCAGGTACGCGTTGTTGTTCATCGGCCCGACTGCGAGCTTGGCGACGGTCAGGCCGGGCAACCGGCGCACGTCCATCTCGCCGCCCACGGTGACCTTGCCGGTGTAGGTGTCGCTCATACGGGCCAACCTAGCCGTCGAAGATGGGCTCGAACTCCTCAGTGGGCGGGCCGGACGAGAGGTCGACCCGCGTGTCGGGCAGATCCGACAACACGGTGCGGACGTAGTCGGCGACCGCGGCGGAACGTCCGACGTCGCGGCCGTCCTGTTCCGACAGCAGCCAGCGGTGCTCGCTGATCTCGTGGAACAGCTCGGCGTCGGGCAGTTTGGCGCGTAACTGTGGCGGGACGAGCGCGAGCGTGCCGTAGAACTTCTCGTCGAGCCACCGCCGCGCGGCGAGGTCCTCCCACACAGGCGAGCCGAGGGCGTCCTCCCACTTGGCCCTGTACCGCCACAGGTCGGCGAGCAACGCGCGGGCCTGGTTCTCCTGCACGCGCAGGCCGGTCAGCTCGAACAACCGCCGCTGGTGGTGGCCGGCCTCGACGACCTGGGTGTCGAAGCCGAGCCGCATACCCTCGCGCTCGGTCTTGATCCGCATCTCCGACACGTCGAAGCCGAGATCGTTGAGCCGCCGCACGCGCTGGTTGATGAGGTAGTTCTCGCCCGGCGGCACGAGCACGTCCTGGGTCAGCTCGTCCCACAACGATTCGTAACGCGACTGCGCGACGCGGGCGAGTTCGGCGACGTCGACGTCCTCGTCGAGGAAGCCGGCAGCCTGCAGGTCGAACAGCTCACCCGCGATGTTCATCGTCGCCGTCTCGAGGTCGTACGCGCGCTGCCCGTCGGTCAGTCTCGCGTGCAGCTCGCCCGTCTCGGCGTCGACGAGATAGGCGGCGAGCGCGCCGGCGTCGCGGCGGAACAGCGTGTTCGACAGCGAGCAGTCGCCCCAGTAGAAGCCGGCCAGGTGCAGCCGGACGAACAGCCCCGCGAGCGCATCGAGCAGCCGCACGCGCAGCTGCGGCAGGCTGCGCCCGGTGAACAGCGAGCGGTACGGCTGCGAGAACGGCAGGTGCCGCGTGATCAGCAGGCCGCCGAGCTCGGCGCCGTCGGCAGTGGTGCGGTCGATGACGGTGCCGTAGGCGTCGACAACGGGGACGGAGTGCTCGGCGAGCGAGCGCAGCAGCAGGTGCTCGCGCAAGACGAACCGGTCGGTCGCCTCCTTGATCGCGAACACCTCGCCGCCGACGTCGACGAAGCGCACAACGTGTCGCGAGATGCCGCGGGGCACATAGACGATCCGCTCGTCCTGCCACTCGGCCAGCGGCTGCTCGAACGGGAGCGTAAGCACCTCGGTGTTGGTGCCGAGCGTGGTGACTTCGAAACCCACCACCAAAGCGTAGGGGGTTCAGTCAGCCGAAGTCGCCGATCACCTGGCCGATCGCTGTGATCTGGGCCGGGCTGACCCGGCAGCACCCGCCGACGTAACGTGCGCCGATCTCGAGCCAGGTGCGCACGTCGTCCGTAGCGATCGACGGGTCACCCGTCCAGCGCCGGCCGGATGCGTCCCACCGCTCGCCGCTGTTCGGGTAGGCGACCAGCGGCTTGGACGTCACCGATGCCGCGACGCGCAACGCGTCCGACACGACCCGCGGCGGCACGCAGTTGACGCCGACGGCGATGACCGAGCGCGACTCGGCGGCGACAGTGAACGCTTCGGCCAGGGACTCGCCGGCTGCGGTCGTTTCGGAAGTGCACGACAGCGACACCCACGCGGGGACGCCGAGCTGATCGAGTTCGGCACAGAGCGCCTCGACCTCGAGCAGGGACGGGATGGTCTCGACCGCGAACAGCTCCGGCTCGGCTGAGGCCAGGACGTCGAGGCGGGGACGGTGGAACCGGCGCAACTGCGCAACGGTCAGCCCGTACCGGCCGGTGTACTCCGATCCGTCGGCGAGCACCGCGCCGTACGGGCCGACCGAGGCGGCAACTCGCTGCGCACCGGCGTCGCGCGCGAGCGCGACACTGCGCCGCATGAGATCGGCGGCTTCGGCCCGCGTGCGTCCCGTCCGCTCGAATCCCTCGAACGAGGCTTGGTAGCTGCTCGTGATCGCGATGTCGGAACCGGCCGCGACGAACGCCGCGTGCGCCGCGACGACACGCGCCGGTTCGTCGGCAAGCAGCCGCGCCGACCACAGTGCGTCGGACAGATCGGCGCCCTGCGCTTCGAGCTCGGTGGCCAGGCCGCCGTCGAGCAGAACCGGCTTCACAGCTGCAGCTTGAGCAGCGCGTTCTCGACGACCTCGGTCAATGCCGGATGGATCCAGTACTGCCCGCGCGCCATTTCGCGCACACCCAGCCCGAAGCTCATTGCCTGGATGATCGGCTGGATCAGGGTCGAAGCCTGCTCGCCCATGATGTGTGCGCCGACGAGTTGGCCGGTCGCGCGATCGGCGATCAGCTTGCACAGGCTGGTCGTGTCGTCCATTGCCCAGCCGTAGGCGGTGCCGCCGTATTCCTGCATCGCGGTCACGTAGTCGAGGTGCTGCTCGACCGCCTGTGCCTCGGTGAGGCCGACACTGGCCAGCTGCGGCCGCGTGAACACGGCCGACGGGACGAACCGATGATCGGACTTGATCTGGTCGTCGGGGTGGGCGAGGTTGTGCGCGACCACCCGCGCCTCGTGGTTGGCGACGTGCTTGAGCTGGTAGTCGGAGCTCACGTCACCGAGTGCCCAGATGTGCGGCACGGAAGTGCGCTGGTACTCGTCGACCTTCACCCGTCCGCCGTCGTGCAGTTCGAGGCCGGCGGCCGCCGCGTTGAGGCGGTCGCCGTTCGGCACGCGTCCGGTCGCGACGAGCAGCAGATCGACATCGAGCTCGGTGCCGTCGTCGAGTTGCATGCAGACGACGTCGCCCTCCATGTGCAGCTTCGAGAGGTGATAGCCCAGCCGCACGTCCCAGTCCTGCAAGGCACACGCGTTGAACGCGTCACGGATGTCGGCGTCCAGGTGCTTGGCGAGCTTGTCGCCGCGCAGCACGACGGTCGTGCGCGCGCCGAAGGACGAGAACACGTGCGCGAACTCGGCGCAGATGTAACCGCCACCTAGGATCGCCACGCGCGGCGGCACGTCATCGATACGCATCACCGTGTCGGACGTGTAGTACGGGACGCCGGATTCCTTGACGATGTCGGGCACGACCGCGCGCGATCCTGCGGCCACGACGATGCGATCGGCGGTGATCGTCTCGCCGGTGCCCAGTTCGAGAGTGTGCGGGTCGAGGAACTGGGCGTGCGTCTCGTACAGCGTGGTGTTGTCGTGGTCGCTGCCGCTGCGCCGGTATTCGCGGCCGCCCGCCGAGATCGCGTCGATGCGGCCGAAGATCCGGTCGCGGATGTCACGCCAGCGCACGCCGTCGACATGCGCGTCGACACCGAGCCGGGCACTGTCGCGCGCGTGCGCCGCGACGTCGGCCGGGTACACGTACATCTTGGTCGGGATGCAGCCGACGTTCAGGCAGGTGCCGCCGAACGTCGACTCCTCGATGACTGCGATCTTCCAGTCGGCGAAGTCAGGGGTGACCAGCGAGTTTCCCGAGCCGGAACCGATGATCGCGAGGTCGTAATGCACGAGGGCAACGGTACGGGGCGATCACCATGCGCCGACGGCCTCGGCCATCAGGTCGCCGTACAGGTGGTCGAACTCGACGGTCTCGAGACCGCGTCGTGCGAACCACGTGCACACGTTCTCGCAGTCGCGATGCAGGAAGTCCGGCCCCTGCGGATTGGCGACGAGATCGACGATCTGGGGCAGGTCGATCATGACCAGCCGCTCGCCGTCGACGAGCAGGTTGTACGGCGAGAGGTCACCGTGCGCATACCCGGCCCGGGCGAGCACCCGCATCGCCGCGACGCACTGCTCGAACAGGCTCGCCAGCAGCGACGGGTCGGGACGGGTCTGGGCGAGCCGCGGCGCCGCCAGCCCGTCCGGTGTGCCGATGAACTCGAGCAGCAGTTCCGTGCCGTACAGCTGGATCGGATAGGGGACGGGTGCGCCGAGTTCCCACAACGTTCCGAGCGCGGCGAACTCGGCACCGGCCCACTGTCCGGACGCCAGCTCGCGGCCGAACTCGGTGCGGTTCGCGAGCGCGCGCCGTTCACGGCTCTTGCGCACGCGGCGACCCTCGGTATAGCCGGCGTCGCGGTGGAACATGCGGTGTTCGGCGACGCGGTACCGCTTCGCAGCCACGAGCATGTGCGCGCCGTCCGGCACTGCGCGTGAGAGCAGGTGGACGTCGGCTTCCTTGCCGGTCTTGAGCACGCCGTGGTCGGTGTCGACCGCGGCGAGTTCGGTCACGACCCAGTCGGGTCGCGGTTCGGGACCGTGGGTGGCCACGTCCCAGTTGGAGTAGTTCGGTTCGACGAAGTCGTCGTTGATCTGCATTGCTGAGGTCTCCTGGACGAGAGCGCGCTCCCGTCCGGACGGACGGTCAGCGCAGGCTGGGGGTGGACGGAGCGCACACCCGGACAACGGTGTTGGACACGGGGGCCTCCTCTCGTCACGAACAACTCCGTCCATGGTCCCTCGTGGTGACAACTGCTTTTCCGCGCGCGGATAGCCTGACGAGCGTGTTGCGACTTTCGACCCTGTTCCTGCGGACCCTGCGAGACGACCCCGCCGAAGCCGAGGTGCCGAGCCACAAGTTGCTCGTGCGCGCCGGCTACATCCGCCGGGTGGCGCCGGGCATCTACTCATGGCTGCCGCTGGGCATGTCCGTGCTCGCCAACGTCGAGCGGGTCGTGCGCGAGGAGATGAACGGGATCGGCTCGCAGGAGGTGCACTTCCCGGCGCTCATCCCGCGTGACATCTACGAGGCGAGCGGCCGCTGGAGTGACTACGGCGACCTGCTGTTCAAGCTGCACGACCGTAAGGACGCCGACTACCTGCTCGCGCCGACGCACGAGGAGCTGTTCACGCTGCTGGTGAAGGGCGAGTACTCGTCCTACAAGGACTATCCGCTCTCGCTCTACCAGATCCAGATCAAATATCGCGACGAAGCTCGTCCACGGGCGGGCATCCTGCGCGGGCGCGAGTTCATCATGAAGGACTCGTACTCGTTCGACCTGTCGCACGAGGGTCTCGAGACGTCGTACCAGGCGCACCGCGGTGCTTACGAGCGCATCTTCAGCCGGCTCGGGTTCACGTACAAGATCGTGTTTGCGGTGTCGGGCGCGATGGGCGGCTCGGCGTCGGAGGAGTTCCTCGCGCCGGCTCCGTCCGGTGAGGACACCTTCGTCCAGTGCACCAACTGCGACTACGCCGCCAACACCGAGGCGGTCGAGATCGCTGCTCCCGACCCGGTCGACCCGGCTGACCATCCGGCCCAGGACGTGCTCGACACGCCGGAGACACCGACGATCGACACGCTTGTCGCGCGGATGAACGAGCTCGGCCATCCGACGACGGCGGCCGACACTCTCAAGAACGTCGTGCTGCGCACGCGCGCTCCGGGCTCGGCGGAGTGGGAGCTGCTCATCGTCGGGGTCCCGGGCGACCGCGACGTCGACCTCAAGCGCATCGGCGGCCAGCTCGAGCCTGTCGAGGTCGAACAGGCCGGGCCGGACGACCTGGCCAAGGAACCACGGCTGGTCAAGGGCTACATCGGCCCGCAGCAACTGGCCGACTGGAAGGTGCGCTACCTCGTCGACCCGCTCGTCGTCGAGGGCACCGAGTGGGTCACCGGCGCGAACGAGCACGGCAAGCACGCGGCGCACGTCGTCCGCGGACGCGACTTCACGCCCGACGGTGAGCTGGGCGCGGTCGAGATCCGCGACGGTGACCGCTGCGCGCGCTGCGGTGCTCCGCTCGAGATCGCCCGCGGCATCGAGCTGGGCCACGTCTTCCAGCTGGGCACCAAGTACGCCGAGACGTTCGGCCTTACAGCGCTCGACCAGAACGGCAAGCCGGTGACGGTGACGATGGGTTCGTACGGCGTCGGCGTGACCCGGGCCGTGGCGGCGCTGGCCGAGCAGACCTACGACGAGAAGGGTCTGTGCTGGCCGCTCGGCATCGGCCCGGCCGACGTCCACGTCGTGGCCACAGGTAAGGACGACACGGTCTTCGACGCGGCGACGCGCATCGCCACCGAGCTCGAGGCGGCCGGAGTGCGCGTGATGTACGACGACCGCCGCGGCGTGTCGCCCGGCGTGAAGTTCAAGGACGCCGAGCTCATCGGCGTGCCCAAGATCGTGATCGTCGGCAAGGGCCTGGCCGAGGGGGTCGTCGAGCTGCGCGACCGGCGTAGCGACGAGCGACGCGAGGTGCCGGTCGACGACGCCGTGGCAGCCGTGCGCGCCGAGGTCGGCGCCGATGCCTGAGGTTGCGCCCTACGGAACGTGGACGTCGCCGTTCACGGCTGACTCGATCGTGGCCGGACAGCACGCCGCCGGCGGGGGTCGCTTCATCGGCGAGGACGTCTGGTGGCTCGAAGCCCGGCCCGCAGAGAAAGGGCGGTTCGCCATCCGGCGGCCTTCCGGCGATGTGCTCGTGGCGCCGTGGAACGCCCGGACCCGGGTGCACGAGTACGGCGGCGGCGCGTGGACGGCCACGCCTGACGGCATCGTCGTGTTCGCCGAGTTCAGCGACCAGCGGCTGTACCGGCTGGACGAGCCGGGCGGTGAGCCCGTCCCGCTGACGCCGGAACCGCCACAGCCGGGCGCGTGGCGCTATGCCGAGCTGCAGATCCTGCGGGTCGGCGAGATCTGGTGCATCCGCGAGCAGCACGGCACCGACGGCACGGTCAGCCGCGACATCGCCGCCGTGCCGATCGACGGATCAGCTGCTGACGATCCGTCCCGCATCCGTTCGGTTGTCGGTGGTTCGCACTTCTTGGCGAACCCGCGCATCTCGCCGGACGGCCGGCGCCTCGCCTGGCTGGCCTGGGAGCACCCGCAGATGCCGTGGGACGGCACCGAGCTCCGGGTTGCCGATTTCGGCGCGGACGGCACGTGCGGCGAGCACCGAACGCTGCTCGGCGCGACCGACGAGTCGATCCTGCAGCCCGAGTGGCGCGACGCCGACACGCTGTACGCGATCAGCGACGTCAGCGGTTTCTGGAACCTGTACACGATCGACGTGGACGGGCTCGACGCACAGGCGGTGGCGCCGGTCGAGGCCGACCTCGGTGGCCCGCTGTGGCAGTTGGGCATGCGCTGGTACTCGATCCTCGACGACGGCCGGCTGCTGACGGTGCGCACGTTCGGTGCCGAGACACTCGCCGTCCTCGACCCCACGAGTGGCACCTACGACGACATCGAGCTCGGCAACATCAGCTCGGTGAACCTCGGTGCGCGCAACGGCGACCGGTTGCTGTTCACCGGTGGTGGGTCGCGCACGGTCGCAGGACTGCGCATGCTCGACCTCGCGACCCGCGAGGTGAGCGACGTGCGGCTGACCCTCGACGAGGTGCCCGACCCGGCATATCTGCCGGACGCACGGCTGATGACGCTGCGCGGCGACAGCCGCGAGGTGCACGCGATCGTCTACCCGCCGCACAACCCGGACTTCGCGGCGCCCGACGGCGAACTGCCGCCGTTCGTGGCCTTCGTACATGGCGGCCCGACGAGCCAGTCCGTGCCGACGGTGCTGGGTTCGTACGGCCTGATCGGTTACTTCACCAGTCGCGGCATCGGCGTGGTCGACGTGAACTACGGCGGGTCGACGGGGTACGGCCGCGAGTACCGCAACCGGCTGCGCGGGCAGTGGGGCGTCGTCGACGTCGACGACTGCGTGACCGCCGTCCTCGGCCTTGCCGACGCGGGGATCGCCGACCGGGCACGCCTCGGCATCGAAGGCGGCTCAGCCGGTGGCTGGACGGTGCTCGCTGCGCTGACCGGCACCGACGTGTTCGCATGCGGGGTGTCGTTGTTCGGCGTCGCCGAGCTGACCCGATTCGTCCAGGACACGCACGACTTCGAGTCGCGGTACATCGACGGCATGGTCGGTCCGCTGCCCGAGGCCGCCGCGCTGTACGAGGAGCGCGCCCCGCTCAACCACGTCGACGACCTCTCGTGCCCGGTGCTGCTGCTGCAGGGCCTCGACGACCCGATAGTTCCGCCGTCACAGGCCGAACTGTTCCGCGACGCCCTTGTGCGCAAGGGCATCCCGCACGCGTATCACGCGTACGAGGGTGAGTCGCACGGGTTCCGCAAGCGCGAGACGATGATCGACGTCTACGAATCGTCGCTGTCGTTCTACGGGCAGGTGTTCGGGTTCGAACCGCCGGGCGTCCCGCGCCTCGAACTCTCGTGAACCTCTCCGACGTCGTCGAGGAGGGCTGGGCGCAGGCGCTCGCGCCGGTGTCCGGGCAGATCTCGGCCATGGGCGACTTCCTGCGCGCAGAGGTCGCGGCCGGCCGCACGTACCTGCCGGCGGGCAAGAACATCCTGCGAGCGTTCACCCAGCCGTTCGCCGACGTCCGGGTACTGATCGTGGGCCAGGACCCGTACCCGACGCCGGGTCATGCGGTCGGGCTGTCGTTCTCGGTCGAGCCGGACGTGCGCCCCGTCCCGCGGTCGCTGCAGAACATCTACAAGGAACTGAATTCCGACCTCGGCCTGCCGACACCGTCGAACGGCGACCTGACGCCGTGGACGGAGCACGGCGTCCTGCTGCTGAACAGATGCCTGACCGTTGCGCCGAGAACTCCCGGCTCGCATCGCGGCAAGGGCTGGGAGGCGGTGACCGACCAGGCGATCCGGGCCCTGGTCGGCCGCCGGACGCCGATGGTGGCGATCCTCTGGGGACGTGACGCGCAGTCACTCGGTGCCCTGCTCGGCGGCGTCCCCCGCATCGAGTCGGCGCACCCGTCCCCGATGTCGGCCGACCGCGGCTTCTTCGGCTCGAAACCGTTCAGCCGCGCGAATGCCGCACTGGAGGCCCAGGGGAGCGCGCCGGTCGACTGGACGCTCACCTAGGTCGCTTTTGGCGGCAGGACCCGGTATTCCGGGTCCTGCCGCCAAAAGCGGAGTCAACGGTTAGGCCAGCCGGGCGGGGAAGCCGCCGGTGGCGACCGGGCCCCAGCGGCGCGGCGTGACCCGGATCAGCGACTTGCCCTGGTCACGCATCGCCTGGCGGTACTCGTCCCAGTCGGAGTGCTCGCCGCTGATGCAGCGGAAGTACTCGACCAGGCCGTCCTCGGCCTCCTGGGAGGGCATGTCGAACACCGCAGCGGGGCCGTCCAGCTGCACCCAGGCGCCGCCGAACTCGTCCGAGAGCACCATGACGCTCGCGACGGGGTCGCGTTTGAGGTTGTACAGCTTCGCCCGCTCGGGATAGCTCGAGATCACGATGTCGCCCTCGGTCGACACCCCGCCGGTCACCGGCGACAGCTGCGGCGACCCGTCCCGGCGGCGCGTGGCGAGGATCATCTGATGCCTGGGACGAATGAAGTCCAACAGTTCGTTGAGGTCGACAGTGGTATTCGTGGCGATCGAACGTGGCATGGACTCAGCCTTCCCGCACGGTGGTGTGCTTACCCGCGAGGGCGGCCACACCGAGCTGCTGGACGGCTGCGATCAGCACGAGCGCCATCCCGACCCAGGTCGCTGCGAGGACGTCACCGTTACCCGAGGACGACGTCTCTGCCTGATGGGCACCGATACTCGCGAGCAGCGTTGCGAGCACGAACACCACTGCGGCGATGATCGAGAGCGTTTTGCGGCGCAGCAGCGTCGTCACCGACCCGATCACCAGGGCGGCCACCAGCACCAGGCCCTGGTTGTGCGGGTTCTCGCTGAGGCCGGCCCATCCGGACAGCGAGTTGTCGGGACCGGCGGTGCTGAACACCAGCCACCACGGCAGCGCGAGCACGACGAGGCCGGCGAGGACGAGGACCAGTTGGGCACAATCGGCAAGCAGACGCAGCTCTGCAGGGGTCCGGCGCATGATCGCGACCCTATCGAGGACGGGCGATGGCCCATGGTGTCCGACCCGGTCACTACCCTCGGATCCCGACCCCTCCGACCGAGTCGAAGAGTGTGCGTGTGAACGACCGTTTGATCGTCCGTGGCGCCCGTGAGCACAACCTCAAGGACGTCAGTCTTGACCTGCCCCGTGACGCGATGATCGTGTTCACCGGTCTGTCCGGGTCAGGCAAGTCGAGTTTGGCCTTCGACACGATCTTCGCCGAGGGCCAGCGGCGCTACGTCGAGTCGCTGTCGGCGTACGCGCGGCAGTTCCTGGGCCAGATGGACAAGCCTGACGTCGACTTCATCGAGGGCCTGTCGCCGGCGGTGTCGATCGACCAGAAGTCGACGTCGAAGAACCCACGCTCGACGGTCGGCACGATCACCGAGGTCTACGACTACCTACGCCTGCTCTGGGCGCGCATCGGCAAGCCGCACTGCCCGATCTGCGGCGAACCGATCGCGAAGCAGACGCCGCAGCAGATCGTCGACCGTATCCTCGAGATGCCCGAGGGCACCAGGTTCCAGGTGCTCGCACCGGTGATCCGCGAGCGCAAGGGCGAATACGTCGACCTGTTCGCCGACCTGCAGGTGAAGGGGTTCGCCCGCGTCCGCGTCGACGGCGTGGTCTATCCGCTGACCGAGCCGCCCAAACTCAAGAAGCAGGAGAAGCACACCATCGAGGCGGTCGTCGACCGCCTCGTCGCCCGTCCGTCCAGCAAGCAGCGCATCACCGACTCGATCGAGACGGCGCTGACGCTCGCCGGCGGGCTCGTCATCCTCGACTTCGTCGACCTCGACGAGTCCGACCCGCACCGCGAGCGGCGTTACTCCGAACGGCTGGCCTGCCCGAACGACCACCCGCTGGCCATCGATGAGCTCGAGCCCCGCTCGTTCTCGTTCAACTCGCCGTTCGGTGCCTGCCCGGCGTGTACGGGCCTCGGCACGCGAAAAGAGGTCGATCCCGAGCTCGTCGTCCCCGACCCCGAGCAGACCCTCAACGGCGGTGCGATCGCGCCGTGGGCCACCGGGCAGACCAACGAGTACTTCCTGCGGCTGCTGCAGGGCCTCGGCGACGCGATCGGCTTCGATCTCGACACCCCGTGGGAAGAGCTGTCGACGCGGGCGCAGAAGGCGGTGCTGCACGGCATCGGCGACCAGGTGCACGTCAGCTACCGCAACCGCTACGGGCGCGACCGGTCGTACTACGCCAACTACGAGGGCGTGATCAACTGGATCGAACGCCGCTACGCCGAGACCGAGTCCGACTATTCGCGCGAGAAATACGAAGGCTTCATGCGCGAGGTGCCGTGCCCCACGTGCCAGGGCACCCGGCTCAAGCCCGAGATCCTCGCGGTCACCGTCCACGGCCGGTCGATCGCGGACGTGTCGTCGCTGTCGATCGGTGAGGCCAACGACTGGCTGCAGCAGTTGCGGCTCGATCGGCGCGAGAAGTTGATCGGCGAGCGGGTGCTCAAAGAGATCCACGCGCGGCTCGGGTTCCTCGTCGACGTCGGCCTGCACTACCTCTCGCTCGACCGCGCCGCGGCGACGCTGGCCGGCGGTGAGGCCCAGCGCATCCGGCTCGCCACGCAGATCGGTTCCGGGCTCGTCGGCGTGCTGTACGTGCTGGACGAGCCGTCCATCGGGCTGCACCAGCGCGACAACCACCGCCTGATCGAGACCCTCGTGCGGCTCAAGGGCCTCGGCAACACGCTGATAGTCGTCGAGCACGACGAAGACACCATCCGCACCGCTGACTGGGTCGTCGACATCGGCCCCGAGGCGGGCGAGCACGGTGGACGCATCGTCGTCAGTGGCACGGTCGACGATCTGCTGACGTCGTCCGAGTCGATCACCGGCGCGTATCTGTCCGGGCGGCGCCGCATCGAGGTACCGCCGATCCGGCGCCCGCTGCAGCCGGGCCGCGAGCTCGTCGTCGAGGGCGCGCGCGAGCACAACCTGCGCAACATCGACGTCGCGTTCCCGCTCGGGTGTTTCGTTGCGATCACCGGCGTAAGCGGGTCGGGCAAGTCGACGCTGGTCAACGACATCCTGTACGCATCGCTGGCGAACAAGATCAACGGCGCGAAGCTGCCGCCCGGCCGGCACAAGCGGGTCACCGGCGTCGATCAGCTCGACAAGGTCGTCGGTGTCGACCAGTCGCCGATCGGCCGCACCCCGCGGTCGAACCCGGCGACCTACACCGGCGTGTTCGACCACATCCGCAAGCTGTTCAGCGAGACGACCGAGGCGAAGGTCCGCGGCTACCAGCAGGGCCGGTTCTCGTTCAACGTCAAGGGCGGGCGCTGCGAGAACTGCCAGGGCGACGGCACGATCAAGATCGAGATGAACTTCCTGCCGGACGTCTATGTCCCGTGCGAGGTCTGCAAGGGCGCCCGGTACAACCGCGAGACCCTCGAGGTGCACTACAAGGGCAAGAACATCAGCGAAGTGCTCGAGATGCCGATCGAAGAGGCTGCCGAGTTCTTCAAGCCGATCTCGCGCATCGCCCGGCACCTCGACACGCTCGTCGACGTGGGGCTCGGCTACGTCCGGCTCGGGCAGCCCGCCCCGACCCTGTCCGGCGGAGAGGCGCAGCGCGTCAAGCTCGCGTCCGAGCTGCAGAAGCGGTCGACCGGACGCACGATCTACGTCCTGGACGAGCCGACCACGGGGCTGCACTTCGAAGACGTGTCGAAGCTGCTCGGCGTGCTGCACTCGCTGGTCGACAAGGGCAACACCGTGCTCGTGATCGAGCACAACCTCGACGTGATCAAGACTGCCGACTGGATCATCGACATGGGTCCGGAGGGTGGCTCGGGCGGCGGCATCGTCGTCGCGCAGGGCACGCCCGAAGAGGTCGCGGCGATCGCCACCTCGCACACCGGTGGGTACCTGAAGCAGATCGTGACCGCGGCCAAGCCCACGCGGAAGAAGACCGCTGCCGCCCGCAAAGCGCCGGCGAAGCGAGCGGCCACGGCCAAGGCCGCCCCCAAGAAGGCGGCCAGCGCACCGCGCAAGGCCGCGGCCAAGCGCGGTTCGTCCCGCTGATCAACCGCGCGGTGGTCGTGGGAGTCGGGCTTCGTATCAGTTGAGCGATCGCTCAAATCCAGCTAGTCTCGACTTGAGCGAGTGCTCAAGAGTCGGAGGAGTGCGATGACCACTCTGGGTCGGACGTTCGTCGGAGCCGGGATCGGGTTTTATGTGGCCTTGTGCGCGGGAATGATCGCGGCGGCGTTCGCGATCACCTATGCGCTGCTAGCAGCTCTGTTCGGCGCAACACTCGGTGCGATCATCGGGTTTTACTACCGGCCGTGACCGACACCCGCACCCGACTGCTCGGCGCCGCGATCGAAACACTTCGCGCCGAAGGCATCGCCGGTCTGTCCGCACGCACAATTGCGACCCGCGCCGAGGCAAACCAGGCGCTGGTCTTCTATCACTTCAAGACAGTGTCCGGCCTCGTCGATGCCGCTGTTCGTGCTTCGGTCGACGAGAGCGTCGAGTTCTACCGACGCCGATTCGCCGAGGTCACCTCGCTCGTGCAGTTGCTCGTGGCAGGGCGTGAACTTCATGAGCGCGAACGAGCAACCGGAAACGTCGCGGTGATGGCGCAACTGATGGCCGGCGCGCAGCGCGACCCAACGTTGCGCAACACGGCGTCGTACGCGATGCGGGCCTGGAACGCCGAGATCGAGACAGTCGTGCGTCGATTGCTCGCGGGTAGTCCGCTGGCCGACGTCGCGGACCCGCACGGGCTCGCACGCGCCATTAGCGCGAGCTTCCTGGGGCTCGAACTGTACGAGGGAGTCGATGCGAGCGGCGCTCACGCGGCCCTCGACGCGATCGAAAGGCTCGGCGTTTTGATCGAGGTCGTCGACGATCTCGGCCCCGTCGCGCGGCGGGCGATGAAATCGCGGATGCGCCGGGCGAGATGATCGACGTTGTGACCGACGTGACGACGCTGACCACCGAACGCCTGATCCTGCGCGAGTGGCGTGAGAGCGACCTCGAGCCGTTCGCTGCGATGAACGCAGATCCCGAAGTGATGCGGTTCTTCCCGCGCCGCCTCGATCGCGAGCAGAGCGACGCGATGGCCCACCGGCTGAGCGCGTTGCTCGAGGCGAACGGCTGGGGGCTGTGGGCCGTCGAGGTGCCTGATGTCGCGCCGTTCATCGGCTTCATCGGCCTGGCCGCACCACCGTTCGAGGCGCACTTCACGCCCGCGGTCGAGGTCGGGTGGCGCCTGGATAAGGCGTACTGGGGACGCGGTTACGCGCCCGAGGGTGCGCGCGCCGCGCTCGACTACGCGTTCGGGACGCTCGAGCTGGACGAAGTCGTGTCGATGACGATCCCAGCCAACGAACCCTCGCAACGAGTGATGAGCAAGCTCGGTCTCACCCGCGACCCGGCCGACGACTTCGACCATCCCAACCTGCCGGACTGGGCGCACCAGCGCCACGTCCTCTACCGGATCCGACGCGCCGACTGGCAGTGACTAGCGTCAAGATCATGGAAAAGCGAATCTTGGGACGCACCGGTCGGGAGGTCTCGGTCGTCGGACTCGGCACGTGGCAGCTCGGTGCCGATTGGGGCGACGTCGACGAAACGGACGCTCTCGACGTGTTGGCGGCGGCGGCTGACGCCGGCGTCACGCTTTTCGACACCGCCGATGTCTACGGAGACGGGCGCAGCGAGCAACTGATCGGGCGCTTCTTGCGCGAGCATCCCGACAGCGACGCGCTCGTCGCCACGAAAATGGGACGGCGCGTCGACCAGGTTCCCGAGAACTATTCCGCAGCGAACTTTCGCGCGTGGAATGACCGGTCGCGGCGCAATCTCGGCGTCGACACCCTCGACCTCGTGCAGTTGCACTGCCCACCGACTTCGGTCTACAGCGACGATGAGGTCTTCGATGCATTGGACGCGATGGTCGAGGACGGCCGCATCGCCGCGTACGGCGTGAGCGTGGAGCGGGTCGATGAAGCGCTCACCGCGATCGCGCGTCCCAACGTGGCGAGCGTGCAGATCATTCTGAACGCGTTCCGGCAGAAGCCGCTCGAACGGGTGTTGCCTGCCGCGGCCGAGGCCGGCGTGGGCATCCTCGCCCGCGTGCCGCTCGCGTCGGGCCTGCTGTCGGGCCGCTACACCGAAGAAACCACGTTCGCCGCCGACGACCACCGCACCTACAACCGCGACGGTGCGGCCTTCGACGTCGGCGAGACCTTCGCCGGCGTCGATTTCGCGACCGGTGTCGCCGCAGCCCGCACCTTCGCAGCCCTCGCTCACGACGGCCTCACTCCCGCGCAGTTGGCGCTGCGCTGGATCATCGATCAGCCGCAGGTTACGGCCGTGATCCCGGGAGCCCGCTCGGTCGAGCAAGCTTGCGGAAACGCGGCAGCGGCCGAAGTGGCGCCGCTCGACGACGACACCCGGGCCGCGGTGCGCGACCTCTACGACGAGAAGATCCGCCCGTCCGTGCACATCCGCTGGTAACCGTCAAACCTGTCGCACGGGTGTGACAAGGTCGGGGCATGGGTATCGCCGGCTACCGCAGCATTCTCGCGCTGCGAGACGTGCGCCGGGTGCTCTGGCTCAGCATCGTTGTCCGCGTGCCCATGTGGGCCGGCAACGTCGTCCTGACGCTGCACGTGGTCACGCACCTGCACCGCTCGTACAGCGAAGCCGGCCTGGTCGCGGGCATCGCCACCATCGCCCTGGCGATCAGTGCGCCGTGGCGCGGGCGGCGGCTCGACAAGGTCGGCCTGCGTGCCACGGTGGCACCCTCGCTGGTGGTGCTCGCCGTCGTGCTGGAGCATCGCGCCCTTCGTGTCCTACTGGCCGCTCGTCGCGCTCGCGGCCGTGGGCGGGCTGTTCGTCATCCCGTCGTTCTCGATCGTGCGGCAGGCACTCATGCATGCCGTCCCCGACGAGATGCGCAAGACGGCACTGTCGATCGACGCGGTCGTCATCGAGATCTCGTTCATGATCGGGCCCGTGCTCGGCGTGCTGCTGGCCACGAGCTGGAACACCTCGTGGGCGCTGTTCAGCTGCGAGCTGACCTCGGTGCTCGGCGGCATAGTGCTGTGGATCATGAATCCGCCGATCGGACACCAGGCGGGCGACGGCCACGGGGGCGTCCGGTCGTGGTTGTCGCCGCGTGCGATCGCCGTGCTCGGTGCCTGCCTCGCCGCCACGATCGTGCTCACCGGCACCGACGTGAGCATCGTCGCCGCGCTGCGGTCGATGCATCACGCGTCGCTGATCGGCGTCGTACTGGCCCTCTGGGGACTGGGTTCGGCGCTCGGCGGCGTCGTCTACGGGTCGATGTCGCGCTCGATCAATCCGTTCGTGCTGCTCGGTCTGCTGTCGGCGCTCACGTTCCCGGCCGTGCTCGCCCGCGAACCGATCTCGCTGGCCGCCCTACTCGTCCTCGCCGGGGTGTGCTGCGCTCCGACGATCACGGCAACCGTCGACTCGCTGTCCCGCTTCGTGCCCGAGGCGGTGCGCGGCGAGGCGATGGGCTGGCACTCGTCGGCACTCACCGCAGGGACCGCGATCGGCGCGCCGATCGCCGGTGTCGCGATCGACCACGCCGGCTGGCAGGGCGGACTGTGGCTGCCGGCGATCATCGGATCGGCCATTGCGGTCCTCGGGCTGGCCGCGACACGCCGACGGCGGACACGCCAAGGCGCCCCGAGCGAGCCGCGCTCGCTGCAGAATGCTCGATCGTGAGTGATTACTCGTCGTTCATCGCCGGACTGCCCAAAGCCGAGCTGCACGTCCACCACGTCGGGTCGGCGTCGCCGCACACCGTCGCGCAGCTCGCCGCTCGTCACGACGGCTCGACGCCGGTGCCGGCCGACCCCGAGAAGCTAGCGCGAGTACTTCACGTTCACCGACTTCGCGCACTTCATCGACGTCTACCTGTCGGTCGTCGATCTGATCCGTGACGCCGAGGACGTCTGGACGCTCACCTACGACATCGCGCGCGACCTCGCCGCGCAGAACGTGCGCTACGCCGAGCTGACGTTGACGCCGTACTCGTCGGTCGTGCGCGGAATCCCGCCGGAGGCCTTCTGCGAGGCCGTCGAGGACGCCCGCCGCCGCGCCGAGGACGACCACGGCGTGCAGCTGCGCTGGTGCTTCGACATCCCCGGCGAGGCCGGCGTCGAAGCGGGCGACGTCACCCTCGACATGGCCCTGCTGATGCGCCCGGACGGCCTGGTCAGCTTCGGACTCGGCGGCCCCGAGATCGGCGTGCCGCGGAGCACCTTCACCGACCACTTCAACGCGGCCCGCGCGGCCGGGCTGCACAGCGTCCCGCACGCGGGCGAGTCGACCGGGCCCGAATCGATCTGGGAAGCCCTCGACCTGCTCGGCGCCGAGCGCATCGGCCACGGCATCGCCGCGGTGCAGGACGACGCCCTGCTGGCCCGACTGCGCGACGACGCGATCCCGCTCGAGGTCTGCCCGACATCCAACGTATGCACGCGCGCGGTCGCCTCGCTCGCCGAGCATCCATTGCCCGCGCTGGTCGCTGCCGGCGTCCCTGTGACGATCAACTCCGACGACCCGCCCATGTTCTCGACCACACTCACCCACGAGTACGAGGTCGCGGCCGACCTGCTGCACCTCGACGAGGCTGGCATCGCCGACCTGGCCCGTGCGGCCGTCCGGGCCTCGTTCCTCGACCACGCGGGAAAGACCGAGTTGCTGACCGAGATCGACGAGTACGAAACCGTATTCGGTCACACCGGCTAAGTAACCTGGACGGCGTGCCTGATCCGTCCAGCTACCGGCCCGCGCCGGGGACGATCCCGCTCGAACCCGGCGTCTACAAGTTCCGCGACAGCCATGACCGCGTGATCTATGTCGGCAAGGCGAAAAGCCTGCGGCAGCGGCTGAACTCCTACTTCGCCGACGTCAGCGGGCTGCACCCGCGCACCCGCCAGATGGTCACCAGCGCCGCGAGCGTCGAATGGACCCTCGTCAAGAACGAGGTCGAGGCGCTGCAGCTCGAATTCAACTGGATCAAGGAGTTCGACCCGCGGTTCAACGTCAAGTACCGCGACGACAAGTCGTATCCGAGCCTGGCTGTGACGCTGTACGAGCAGTATCCGCGGCTGCAGGTCATGCGGGGCCCCAAGCGCAAGGGCGTGCGCTACTTCGGCCCGTACAGCCATGCCTGGGCCATCCGCGAGACCCTCGATCTGCTGTTGCGGGTGTTCCCGGCGCGCACCTGCAGCGCCGGGGTGTTCAAGCGCGCCGGCCAGATCGGGCGGCCCTGCCTGCTCGGTTACATCGGCAAGTGCAGTGCCCCGTGCGTCGGTCGCGTCACCGCCGACGAACACCGCAAGATCGTCGACGACTTCTGCGATTTCATGGCGGGCAAGACCGACACGATGATCAAACGGCTCGAACGCCGCATGCACGAGGCGAGTGACAACCTCGAGTTCGAACTCGCCGCCCGCGTCCGCGACGACCTCGAGGCGCTGCGGCGGGCGATGGAGAAGCAGGCCGTTGTGTTCGGCGACGGCACCGATGCCGATGTTGTCGCGTTCGCAGAGGACGATCTCGAGGCTGCGGTGCAGGTGTTCCACGTACGCGGGGGACGGGTGCGCGGCCAGCGGGGCTGGGTCGTCGACAAGCTGGACGAGATGGGCACCGGCGATCTGGTCGAGCAGTTCCTGACCCAGTTCTACGGGATCTTCGAGGAGGACGGCTCCGAGATTCCGCGCGAGGTCCTCGTCCCTGTGCTGCCCGACGACAACGGCGCGTTGAGCGAGTGGCTCGGCGAGCGGCGCGGCTCGCGGGTCAACATCCGCGTGCCGCAACGCGGCGACAAGCGCGCGCTCGCCGAGACGGTCGCCCGCAACGCTGCGCAATCGCTCAACCAGCACAAGCTCAAGCGGGCCTCCGACCTCACCGCGCGGTCGCGCGCCCTCGGCGAACTGCAAGAGGCCCTCGCGCTCGACAACGCGCCGCTGCGTATCGAGTGCTTCGACATCAGTCACGTCCAGGGCACCAACGTCGTCGCATCGATGGTGGTGTTCGAGGACGGGCTGGCCCGCAAGGGTGAGTACCGCCGCTTCGCGATGCGTGAGGGGACGGGTGACACCGACTGGATCGCCGAGGTGATCCGACGTCGGTTCGCCCGCTACCTCGACTCGCAGGTCGACGAGGGTGCCGACGCCGACTCCGACCCGGCCGCCGAGCAGCGCGACCTGCCGCCCGGGATCGATCCGGACACCGGCCGTCCCAAGAAGTTCGCCTATCCGCCCAACCTCGTCGTGGTCGACGGCGGTGCGCCCCAGGTCGCGGCGGCGCAGGCGGTGCTCGACGACATGGGCATCGACGACATCGCCCTCGTCGGGCTGGCCAAGCGCCTCGAAGAGGTCTGGCTGCCGGGGGAGCAGTATCCGACGATCCTGCCTCGCACGTCCGAAGGGTTGTATCTGCTGCAGCGGGTTCGCGACGAGGCGCACCGCTTCGCGATCACCTTCCACCGCCAGAAGCGGTCGAAGTCGATGATCACGTCGGCGCTCGACGGCATCGCCGGACTCGGCGAGACACGGCGCAAGGCCCTGCTGCGACAGTTCGGCTCGCTGAAGCGGTTGAAAGCCGCGAGTATCGACGACATCGCCGAGGTCCCGGGCATCGGGCCACGCACGGCGACGGCTATCGTCGCGGCGCTGCACAACGACAACACCCCGCCCGCCGTGAACGTGACTACCGGAGAAGTTCTGGAATGATCCACGAACGCGATGAGCGCTCGCGCGAAGAGCCCGCCCCCCGCTACGCGGACGCGCCGGAGGCGGCGTGCGGAACGCGAGATCGACCCGAGCGAGGCGAGCGGTCGAGATCGCGATGCGCCGGGGCGGGGGGGATTGGAAACTGTCATCGTGACCGGTCTGTCCGGTGCCGGTCGCAGCACCGCGGCCAAGTGCTTCGAGGACCTCGGCTACTACGTCGTCGACAACCTGCCGGCCGAACTGATCGCGACCCTGATGGATCTCGGCAGCCGCAGCCATGGAGCTGTCACCCGGCTCGCCGTCGTCATGGACGTGCGCAGCCGCGCGTTCTCCAGCGACCTCGTCGGCGTCATCCGCGATCTCGACGAGGGCGGGCTGCGGCCGCGGGTGTTGTTCCTCGAAGCGACCGACGACGTGCTGGTGCGCCGCTTCGAGAGCGTGCGCCGCGAACACCCGCTGCAGGGCGACGGCCGCCTCACCGACGGCATCGCCGCCGAGCGCGAGTTGCTCGGCCCGCTGCGCGACGACGCAGACCTGATCATCGACACGTCCACCCGCTCGGTCCACGACCTGCGCCACCTGATCGAGAACTCCTTCGCCTCCGACGGGCCGCTGGGCGCCGCGCCGAGCCTGCGCGCGACCGTGGTGTCCTTCGGGTTCAAGTACGGGCTGCCGGTCGACGCCGACCTCGTCGTCGACGTCCGGTTCCTGCCCAACCCGTACTGGATCCCGGAGCTGCGCGAACAGACCGGCTGCGACCAACAGGTCAAGGACTACGTGCTCTCGCAGGACGACGCCACGGCCTTCCTCGATCAGTACGCGGCCATCCTGAGCATCATCGGCGCGGGCTACCGGCGCGAGAGCAAGCGCTACCTCACCCTCGCGGTCGGCTGCACCGGCGGCAAGCACCGCTCGGTCGTGATGGCCCAGGAGCTCGCCAAGCGGCTCGAAGCGGACGGGGTGCAGACGACCGTCGCGCATCGGGATCTCGGGCGTGAGTAGCCCGAAGTCAGGGCCGAGCTTCGTCGCACTCGGGGGCGGGCACGGCCTGCACGCGACGCTGAGCGCGCTGCGCCGGGTCAGCGACGACGTCACGGCGGTTGTCACAGTCGCCGACGACGGCGGCTCGTCCGGACGCATCCGGCACGAATTTCCGGTGCTGCCGCCCGGCGACCTGCGGATGGCGCTCGCCGCGCTCGCCGGCGACGACCCGGTGCACCAGGCGTGGGCGAAGCTGCTGCAGCACCGCCTCGGCGGCAGCGGCGTGCTCGCCGGTCACCCGGTGGGCAACCTGGTCCTCACCGGACTGCTCGACAGCACCGCGTCCGACCCGGTCGAAGCGCTCGACCGCGTCGCGACCCTGGTCGGCGCAGTCGGACGAGTACTGCCGATGAGCCCGGTCGCGCTCGATCTGGTCGCCGAGGCCGATCACTTCGACCCGCTCGACCCCGAACGCACGCGACGTATCCGCGGGCAGTCGTCGATCGCTGCAACTCCGGGCCGGGTGCGCTCGATCCAGCTGTTGCCACCAGGTGCTCCGGCGTGCGCCGATGCGGTCGACGCGGTGCGCGAGGCCGACGCCGTCGTGCTCGGCCCGGGGTCGTGGTTCACCAGCGTGATTCCGCATTTGCTGTTGCACGAATTGGGACGTGCGCTCGCGACCACACGCGCGCGCGTGATCGTCACGCTCAACCTCGTGCCCCAGCCCGGTGAGACCGAGGGATACGAACCGACCGATCTCCTGCGATTGTTGTGCGAGCATGCAGATCCGGTCGGTGGGTTGCGGATTGACGCTGTGATTGCCGACGTCGATGCGGTTGTCGACGAAAAAGATCTTGGCGACTTCACGCGCAGCATCGGGGCCAGTCTCATATTGTCGAAGCTCGCGTCTGACGCAAGTCCGGACCTTCATGATCCACAGCGTCTTGCCGAGGCGTACCGTACGGCGCTCGACCAAGGAGTGGGAGGCCGCGAATGGCGATGACGGCAGACGTCAAGGATGAACTGAGCCGGGTTCCGGTGTCGAAGACATCCGAGCGCAAGGCCGAACTCGCCACGATGCTTCGCTTTGCGGGTGCGCTGCACCTGGTCGGCGGCCACATCGTCATCGAGGCCGAGCTCGACACCGGATCGGTCGCGCGCCGCCTGCGCAAAGAGATCGCCGAGGTGTTCGGGCACGGTTCGGAGGTGCAGATCGTCGCGGGCGGGGGACTGCGCAAGGGCAGCCGGTACCTGATCCGCGTGACCAAGGACGGCGAGGGCCTCGCCCGGCAGTCGGGGCTGGTCGACCTGCGCGGGCGTCCGGTGAAGGGCCTGCCGCACCACGTCGTCGCCGGCGGCATCCACGACGCCGAAGCTGCGTGGCGCGGTGCGTTCCTCGCGCACGGTTCGCTCACCGAGCCGGGACGGGCGTGCGCGCTCGAGATCACCTGCCCGTCCGCAGAGGCCGCGCTTGCGCTGGTCGGCGTCGGCCGCCGTCTCGGCATAGCCGCCAAGGCACGCGAGGTGCGCGGCAGCGATCGGGTCGTCGTTCGCGACGGCGACATGATCGGCGCATTGCTCACCCGCATCGGTGCGCACGAGTCCGTCCTGGCGTGGGAAGAGCGCCGCATGCGGCGTGAGGTGCGCGCCACGGCCAACCGGCTGGCGAACTTCGACGACGCCAACCTGCGTCGCTCGGCCCGCGCGGCCGTCGCTGCCGGTGCCCGGGTGCAACGAGCGCTCGAGATCCTCGCCGACGACGCCCCCGACCACCTGCTGCAGGCCGGTCGCCTCCGGATCGAGCACAAGCAGGCCTCGCTGGAAGAGCTCGGCGCGCTGTCCGACCCGCCGATGACCAAGGACGCCGTTGCCGGCCGCATCCGCCGTTTGCTCGCAATGGCCGACAAACGGGCCGGAGATCTGGGCATCCCGGACACCGAGTCGGCCGTGACTGCGGAGATGCTGGCACCCTGACCGGCTCAGTGGCAGAGTGCGCTCAGATGCGCCGGCCGCGGCGCTGACACGGGGGCTGTTATGCGTAATGCAAAGACTCTCTGGAGCATCGGTGCCGTCCTGATCGCGGTGCTCACCACGACGCTCGGCCTGACCTCGGCGTCGGCCTCCGGTCCGGTGCGCAAGCAGGGCATCACATCCACCGCGGCATTCGTCACCCGTCCGGTCACCCTGGCCGGACGGATCGCCCCCGGCTACAACGTCAAGAGCGAGGGCGGATCGATCGACTGCCGCGACGGGTCACAATCGCCGGTCGCCGTCGACCGCGACGTCGTCTTCTGCAGTCCGGACGCCGCCTATGCGATCGCGTGCTACCTGTGGCGCGCGCACCAGAGGCTCGCGGTGTGCATTCGTGACGCGCGCTCGCACAGCCTCGTGAGCATCCGGCACGCCGGCCCGATGCCGCAGACGCTCCCGCTCACCCACCCGACGCCGCTCGATCTGACGCTGACCAACGGGACCCGGTGCAACCTGCGCGCAGGCGGCACCTCCGCGACGCTGCACAACCACCCGAACTGGAACCTCTACTACTACTGCAACAGCACGCAGGCGATCTGGGGACCGAACCCGTACGGCGTGAACACCTCCCACGCGGTGTGGACGGTTCGCATGGCCAACTCGAACGGCACGGGCGCCGTCACCACGCGCCAGGTCGCCAAGGCATGGTTCGTCGGCCTGCACTCCTGACGGTCTGCACTCCTGACGGTCTGCACTCCGGGCCACGCGTACCGGCCGGTAGCGACGGACCTCAAAGCCGCGCTGTCCGATTGGATAGGGTCGCACTGGAATCCAAGTTCCAGTGCGAGGAGCAAATGCAGTGACCGTACGTGTGGGCATCAACGGCTTCGGCCGGATCGGCCGCAACTACTTCCGCGCCCTCACCGCAGCGGGTGCCGACATCGACCTCGTCGCCGCGAACGACCTCGGCGACAAGCAGACCATGGCGCACCTGCTGAAGTACGACAGCATCCTGGGCCGGTTCCCGGGTGAGGTCCGCGCCACCGACGACGGCATCTCGGTCGGCGGCAAGGACATCAAGATCCTCGCCGAGCGCGACCCGGCAAACCTGCCGTGGGGCGACCTCGGCGTCGACGTCGTCATCGAGTCGACCGGTTTCTTCACCAAGGCCGCCGACGCGCACAAGCACGTCGACGCCGGCGCGAAGAAGGTCATCATCTCGGCGCCGGCCAGCGACGAGGACGTCACGATCGTGATGGGCGTCAACGACTCGAGCTACGACGCCGCGAAGCACACGATCATCTCGAACGCGTCGTGCACCACGAACTGCCTCGGCCCGCTGGCCAAGGTGCTCGACGACGAGTTCGGCATCGAGCGCGGCCTGATGACGACGATCCACGCGTACACGCAGGACCAGAACCTGCAGGACGGCCCGCACAAGGACCTGCGCCGGGCGCGTGCCGCGGCGCTGAACATCGTGCCGACCAGCACCGGCGCCGCCAAGGCGATCGGGCTCGTGCTGCCGCAGCTGAAGGGCAAGCTCGACGGCTACGCGCTGCGCGTACCCGTCCCGACCGGCTCGGCCACCGACCTGACTGTCACGACGGCCAAGGAAACCAGCGTCGACGAGGTCAAGGCCGCCTACCAGGCTGCCGCCGACGGCCCGCTGAAGGGCATCCTCACCTACACCGCCGAGCCGATCGTCAGCTCCGACATCGTCACCGACCCGGCGTCGTGCATCTTCGACTCGGGGTTGACGAAGGTGATCGGCAACCAAGTCAAGGTTGTCGGCTGGTACGACAACGAGTGGGGCTACTCGAACCGGCTGGTCGACCTGACCGCGCTGGTCGGCGGCTCGCTCTGAAGCGGATGCGAACCGGAACCAGGGTGCTCATTGCACCGCAGGGTCAAGATGATGGTGCGGTGATCCGGGCGTGCGAACCCTCGACGAGCTGATCAAGCACGGGGTCCAGGGACGGCGAGTTCTCGTTCGGTCCGACCTCAACGTCCCGATCAAGGACGGGAAGGTCACCGACGACGGACGGGTGCGCGCGTCCCTGCCGGTGCTCACCAAGTTGCTCGACCACGGGGCCAGGGTCATCGTGGCCGCGCACCTCGGCCGTCCCAAGGGCGCGCCCGACCCGCAGTACAGCCTCGGGCCGGTCGCCGACCGGCTCGCGCAGCTGCTCGGCCGTCCGGTCGAGTTCGCCCTCGACACCGTCGGCTCCAGCGCACGCATGCTCGCGCAGGACCTCAAGGACGGCGAGATCCTGCTGCTCGAAAATGTGCGGTTCAACCCCGGCGAGACGAGCAAGGACGACCACGAACGACGCGAGTTCGCCCGCTGCCTCGAGTTCCTGACCGGCGGTGACGACGAGGGCGGGGTGTTCGTCGAGGATGCCTTCGGGGCGGTGCACCGCAAGCACGCCTCGGTCTACGACATCGCCGAACTGCTGCCCGCCTACTGCGGCGATCTGGTTCGCGACGAGGTGCAGGTGTTGCGCGAGCTCACCGGCGACACGAAGCGGCCCTACATCGTCGTGCTCGGCGGCTCGAAGGTGAGCGACAAGCTCGCGGTGATCGAGTCGCTGCTGCCCAAGGTCGACCGGCTGCTCGTCGGCGGTGGCATGTGCTTCACGTTCCTGAAGGCACAGGGGCACGAGGTCGGTGACTCGCTGCTCGAGGACGATCAGGTCGACAACTGCAAGCGGTTCCTCGCCGAGAGCGGCGACAAGATCGTGCTGCCCAGCGACATCGTCGTGGCACGCGACATCGCCGACGACGCCGAGACCGACACCGTGTCGGCCGACGCGATCCCGGCCGGCACGAAGGGGCTCGACATCGGGCCGGAGACGGTCGCTGTGTTCGCCGCGGCGCTCAAGGACGCACAGACCGTCTTCTGGAACGGGCCCATGGGCGTGTTCGAGGTCGCGCCGTTCGCAGCCGGCACGCGCGGCGTCGCGGAGGCTGTTGCCGCGATCGACGGGCTGTCGGTCGTCGGCGGCGGCGACTCGGCCGCCGCGGTGCGCGCGCTCGGCCTGGACGCGAACGCGTTCGGGCACATCTCGACCGGGGGCGGTGCGTCCCTGGAATACCTCGAGGGCAAGACGTTGCCCGGCGTCGCGGTGCTGGGCGAGTAATGCCGAAGTTCCTCCGCCCGCCCCAGGGCACGTACAACGCGACAGCGACCAAGCCGATCCCACCGTTCGACGGGCGCAAGCCGCTGATCGCCGGCAACTGGAAGATGAACCTCAACCACCTCGAGGCCATCGCGCTGGTGCAGAAGCTCGCGTTCAGCCTCAAGGAGGAGGTGTTCCACACCGTGCAGGTTGCGGTGCTTCCGCCGTTCGTCGACGTCCGGAGCGTGCAGACGTTGATCGACGGCGACAGCCTGCTGATCGAGTACGGCGCGCAGGATCTCTCGCCGCACGACTCGGGCGCCTACACCGGCGACGTGAGCGGGGTGATGCTCGCGAAGCTCGGCTGCAGCTACGTCACCGTCGGCCACAGCGAACGTCGTCAGTACCACGCTGAGGACGACGCGACCGTCAACGCGAAGGCGAAGGCGGCTTATCGCAACGGCATCACGCCGATCGTCTGTGTGGGCGAGGGCGAGGACGTGCGCGAGCAGGGTCAGCACGTCCCACACTGCTGCGGTCAGCTCGACGGTGCGCTGGCCGGGATCACTGCCGAGCAGGCCGAATCGGTGGTGATCGCCTACGAACCGGTGTGGGCGATCGGTACCGGCAAGGTGGCCACGCCCGACGACGCGCAGCAGGTGTGCGTCGCGCTCCGGGCCCGACTGGGCGAGCTCTACTCGCCCGAACTCGCCGACCGCGTCCGCATTCTGTACGGCGGATCGGTCAAGGCGACCAACGCCGGCGACATCCTTGCGCAGCCCGATATCGACGGTGCGCTGGTCGGCGGTGCGAGTCTGGATGCCGAGGAGTTCGCGGGAATCTGCCTCGCGGCACGGCCCGTGAAGGCCAAAAGGTAAACCAGTCGGTATTCTGGTGGGCCGATGCGGTCCTTATTCGAGCTGAGGCATTTCTAGATGATCCTGACCCTGTCCATCGTGCTCATCATCGCGAGCTTGCTGCTCGTGGTGCTCGTCCTGCTGCACCGCGGCAAGGGCGGCGGTCTGTCGTCGATGCTCGGTGGGTCGTTCTACTCGAACCTGTCCGGATCCTCGGTGGTCGAGCGCAACCTCGATCGGCTTACGATCATCGCCGGAGTGGTCTGGACGATCTGCATCATCGGGCTCGGACTGCTCTACAAGAACCAATAACCAGCCCTGCACCAACCCCCGACCGTCAACACATCCCTTTCGAAGACAGCTCAGGAGTAACAACGTGGCTGGTGGCAATGCCATCCGCGGCAGCCGAGTCGGCGCCGGACCAATGGGCGAGAAGGAACGCGGCGAGACCGCACCCCGGCAACGGGTGTCGTTCTTCTGTGCCAACGGACACGAGGTACGCCCCGCGTTCGCGGTCGATGCCGCCCTTCCCGACACGTGGGACTGCCCGAAGTGCGGGTTCCCCGCCGGCCGCGCCGAGGACGCCCCGCCCAGCGCCCCACGTAACGAGCCGTACAAGACCCACTTGGCCTACGTGAAGGAACGGCGCAGCGATTCCGACGGCGCCGCACTGCTCGACGAGGCGCTGGCCAAGCTCAAGGCGCGCCGCGGCGAGAGTTGATCGCGGTCAGCGGCTCCCGCAGCGCACCCAGGTGACCTGACGCCAGCCCGAGCCGTCCAGCAGCGTTGCCGGCACCTCACCGCCCGATGCGCCCGGCAGACGATGATCTTGCAGTTTTGTGCCCCATGGTGCACAAAACTGCAAGATCATCAGGGACGGAGCGCGGCCATCGGCCCCAGGTTGCGCACGATCGTGAACGTCACCAGCACGACGACCACGGCGATGACGCCGGTGCGCCGCAGGGTTCGTTGCGGGCGACCAGCGCGCGAGCGGCGCCACGCGTCCAGCCACAGCCACGCGAGCAGGGGTAACGCGGCAACGAGCAGCACGTTGTCGTGCAGCGCTGCAGACCACTGGCCGTGGACGAGCGCGTCTGCGCAACGCAGGCCGCCGCACAGCGGGCACTGCCAGCCGGTGATCGTGTGGAACGGGCACAGCGGCACGTGCCGATGGGTGGGGTCGAACGCCACGTCGGCAGCCAGCGCAGCGATCGCTCCCGCCGCGACCTGAACCGGCCGCGCCGAGAGCTTCGCCTGCTGTGTCGAATTCACTGCTGTGTCGAATTCACTGCTGTGCTGAACTCACTTCGGTATCGAAGTCAGTTCGGACGTAGCGCGGCGTAGTAGATGATGCCGCCGATGATGCTCAAGATCGAGATGATGATGCCGGCGATGGCCAGTCCGCCGCCCGCCTGCTGGCGCTGCTTGGTCTGGTTGAGACCGATGATGCTGAAGATCAGCCCGAGGATCGAACACAGGAACGACAACACGAACCCGGCGATCGCCATCCCGTTGGTTCCCGGGGTCGGTCCGCCGCCGTACTGGCCGTAGGGCTGCTGGCCGTACGCCGGAGCCGGGGGATAGCCCTGCGGCTGGCCGTAGGGCTGCTGGCCGTATTGGGGCTGGCCGGGCGGTTGCTGACCGTACTGAGGCTGTTGGCCGTACTGGGGCTGCTGGCCGGGCGGTTGCTGACCGTACTGGGGCTGGCCCTCGGGTGGGTTCGGGGTGCTCATGGGGTCTCCTCGGGTGCGGTGATCGCGATCATGATGCCCCGCCCGGGACGATCAGTCGGGGACCTCGGCCGGATCGGCGATCTGCGTCGTCTCGAGCGTCACCTCGTCCTTGCGCAGAGCGGGTGCGGCGAGCGCGAACACGCAGGCGACCAGGGCCGCGCCGAACCACATCGGCGCGGTGATACCGCCGGCTACGACCAGCGCGCCGCCGGTCAGCGCGCCGATTGCCGAGCCGCCCACCGAGAGCAGCGTGTAGGCCGACATCACGCGGCCGCGAACGGCGTCGTCCGTGCGGTGCTGCCGCAGGCTCACGGTCAGCACCGTCCACACCGAGGCGTGCACACCGAAGATGATCAGAGCCAGGCCGACCACCCAGGCATGCGTTGTGATCGCGAGCGTCAACTGGAATCCGCACTCGATCGCGAGCCCGACCTTCAGCAGCAGGCTGGCGCCGAACCGGTCGACCAGGCGAGTTGCCGTCGCCGCGCCGATCAGGCCACCGATCGCCATCGTGGCAACCAGCAGGCCGTACCCGGTCGGCCCGAGCCCGAGCCGGTCGAACGCGTAGATCACGAGCACTGCCATCGTCCCGCTCAACGTCACGTTCATCACGAAGATGCACAGCGCGAGGATGCGCAGCACGCGGTCGCGCCAGAGGATCTGCAGTCCGGCCCGCACGGCGCCCGATGCCGGCACGTCGACCGACTGGCGGCGGGTCGGCAGGCGGACGAGTAACACCGCACCGGCGATGAACGAGAGCGCGTCGAGAACGAACGGGATCGAGTGACCCGCGGTGAACAGCCACGCGCCGACCGGACGGGCGATGAGCAGCGCCCCGAGCAGGCGCGTGCTGAGCAGTCGCGAGTTCGCCCGCGTCAGCTGATGCTTCGCGACCAACTGGGGAACCAGGGTCGTCCCGGCTGTGAGCACCAAGGTGTCGCCCGCCCCGCTCGCAAACAGCAGCAGGTATACGACGACGACGTTCACCGAGTCAGTGAGGATCGCAACCGCCAGCGCGGCCATCAACACCGAACGGATGGTGTCGACCCGGATGACGAGCCGGCGCTGGTCGACCCGGTCGACGACCGCACCGGCCTGCAGGCCCATCAGCACCCACGGCACCTGGGTCGCGAACACGCCGCCGGCGATCAGTACCGGGTTGTCGGTCAACGTCGTCAGCAGCAAGGGCGCGGCGACAAGGGTGAACCCGTCCCCGAAGGACGACAACGCGTCAGCAGCCCAGAGCCGCAAGAACGGTGCCGGTAGTCGCGCTCGTGTCTTGATCATCGCCGGACGAGTCTCCCGCCCGGAGCGCGTTCAGTCAGGCAGATTTCGCCGACGGCACAACGTGTCTGCGTGTCGCCGCTGGTTCAGGGCAGCTTCGATGCGGCGTCGGCGTCGAGCAGCCACATGGTGCGCTTGCGTCCCAGCGCGCCGGCGGACGGCACGTGCTCGCGGTCGGCGTCGGGAGCCAGCGCCGCGGCGACGGCGTCGGCCTTCCCGTCACCCGACGCGACCACCCAGATCTCGTTGGCGGTGTTCAGGGCGTCGAAGGACAGCGACAGCCGCAGTGGGGGCGGCTTGGGCGATTCGCGCACGGCGATGACGGATGCGGACAGGTCACGCGCCGACGGGTGGTCGGGGAACAGCGAGCAGCAGTGCCCGTCCGGACCGATCCCGAGCAGCACGACATCGAAACTCGGTACGTCGTCCTCGTCCGAGGGCCGTCGGGCCTCGTGCAAGGTGCGGGCATACCCGGCCGCCGCAGCGTCGAGGTCCTCGCCGTACTCGCCGCCGGCCGGCGGCATCGAGTAGCGCGTGGCCGCCGAGAACGGTGCGCTCGAGAACAACACTTTCTCGGCCGGCGCGTCGTTGCGGTCGGGGGAGTCGGACGGCACGAACCGCTCGTCGCCCCAGAACACATCGACCTTCGTCCAATCGAGTGACTGCGCCGTGTCGACGAGTGCGCCCCAGACCTTTTCCATGATCGACCCGGCGGTGAGCGCCACTGCGGCGCGTCCGTGCTGGTCGATGGCTGCGGCGACGGTCGTGACGAATTGGTTCGCGACAGTGTGCGCGAGTTCGTCGGCGGTTGCGTACACCATGTGCTCGACGGATGCGTCAGCCAATCGTCAGCCCTCGTTCGCCAGCGCGGGATCGTGCCAGATGTGGGTACGGACGGCCGGGCGCGAATTGAGATCCTCTTCGCCGGTCACTGCACCGAGTGCCTCGGCGTAGGTCTCGTCGACGTCGAGGCGGCGCAGCTCCTCGGCCAGCAGATCGCCGGTCGCGCGCGCCGGGAACGGTGCGATCGAGTCCATCTGGTTCGGCCGGCTCATCACCAGCTTGTAGCTCTCGTTGCGCATCTCGACGTAGTGCCCGTCGTCGAACTCGATGCGCACCTTCGTGATGTAGCGACCCTCGTCCTTCTCGACCGGCACGTACAGGCCCAGGCGGGACGAGAGCCAGCCCGCGAGCAGTTGCGCGGACGGGTCGAGCGGGTTGCCGTGCACCGCAACGCTGGACGGCGTGCGCGTGACCGTGTCGAACGCGGACGCGAGCGCCGCGCGCCACGGTGTGATCACGGTCCAGGTGAGGTCGGTGTCACCGGGCGCGTAGTCGTCGGCGCGCTGCTTCAACGAGGCGGACGGATCGGGGTCGCGGATCACGTTTGTGATGCGCCGGTCGGCGAACACGCCGAGCGGGTCGTAGGCGATGACCTCGGGCGTCTCGCTGTACCACCACGCGACCACCGGTGCGTCGGGCGCGAGCAGCGGGAGCGTCACCGACTCGGCATGCAGCGCGAGCCTGCCGTACATGCGCAGCACGACCGTCTCGCCGGGACCGTAGCGGCCGCCGAGCGACACCTCGGCGTCGAGCCGCGGGACGGGCGCGTCTAGGTTGTGCCGCAACACCATCAGCACGCGCATGGGGTGCTTCGATGCGGCGATCGAGACCGCGGCCTCGACCTCGCCGGCGTCCTTCTCTTCCATGACGACTACGAGCGTCAGCGCCAACCCGGACGTCACGCCGCCGCCGGTGCGCCGCTCGGCCGCGAGCGCCTTGACCACGGCCGTCCCAGTGGTGTCCCAAAGAGTGGTCACGGTCGACGCCACGACCTTCCATCTCGGTCGAGCATCTCGTCGGATTCCTTCGGTCCCCACTCGCCCGCGCGGTACTTGGCGGGCGGCACGTCCTTCCAGAAGTCTTCGAGCGGGTCGATGACGCGCCACGACGCCTCGACCTCGGCGTTGCGCGGGAACAGGGTCGAGTCGCCGAGCAGGACGTCGAGGATGAGCCGCTCGTACGCCTCGGGAGAGGCCTCGGTGAACGCCTCGCCGTAAAGGAAGTCCATTGCGACGTCGCGGACCTCCATCGCCGAGCCGGGCACCTTGGAACCGAACTTCAGCGTCACGCCCTCGTCGGGCTGGACGCGGATCACGAGCTGGTTGTGTCCGAGCTCCTCAGTGTCGGTCTGGCTGAACGGCAGGTGCGGCGCCTTCTTGAACAGCACCGCGATCTCGGTGACGCGCCGGGGCAACCGCTTGCCGGTGCGCAGGTAGAACGGCACCCCGGCCCAGCGTCGGGTGTCGATGCCGAGCCGGACCGCCGCGTAGGTCTCGGTCGTCGAGTCCTGGGGAACGTCCTTCTCGGCCGTGTACGCCGCGACGCGCTCGCCGGCTTGCCAACCCTGGTCGTACTGCCCGCGCACCGCGTAGGCCTCGAGATCGTGCGGCAGAGTTATTGCGCGCAGCACCTTCAGCTTCTCGGTTTGGATCGCTTCGGCGGTGAATTCGACCGGCTCTTCCATGGCGACGAGCGCGAGCAGCTGCAAGAGGTGGTTCTGCAGCACGTCTCGCGCAGCGCCGGTCGCGTCGTAGAAGGCCGCGCGGCCGGCAATACCGACGTCCTCGGCCATCGTGATCTGCACCGAGTCGACGAAATTGGCGTTGAAGACCGGCTCGAACAACTGGTTGGCGAATCGCAACGCCATCAGGTTCTGGACGGTCTCCTTGCCGAGGTAGTGGTCGATGCGGAAAACGTCCTGCGGTGTGAACACGTCGTCGACCAGCTTGTTCAGCTCGAGCGAGCTCGCCAGGTCATGGCCGAACGGCTTCTCGACAACGACGCGGCGCCAGCCGCCTGCCTTGTCGTTGTCGGCCATCCCTGTGCGCTGCATCTGCTCGAGCACAGTCGGGAACATCTTCGGCGGGATCGACAGGTAGAACGCGGCGTTGCCCTTAATGCCGTGCGAGCTGCACAACTCGTCGAGGGTGTCGCGCAGGGTGTCGAAGGCTTCGTCGTCATCGAATGAGCCCGGGACGAACATGATGTCGCCCGACAGCCGCGCCCAGACGTCCTCTTTCCAGTCGGTACGCGCATGCTCCTTCGCGGCCTTTTTCGCGAGGTCCTCGAAGTCGCCGTCCTCCCAGTCGCGCCGCGCGAAGCCGAGCAGCACGAAGTCGGCCGGCAGCAATCCGCGGTTGGCCAGGTCGTAGACCGCGGGGAGCAGCTTCTTGCGAGCCAGGTCGCCGGTCACGCCGAACACGACCAGCGCGCACGGCGGCGGAACGCGTGGCAGGCGTCGATCCCGCGCATCGCGTAGCGGGTTGCGGTCGCTCTGACGCGCCGACGGAGCAGCGCCTGGATGGCGGCTCGGCGGCGCGGTCTCGCGCGGGGCCGGCTGCGCCGGATCAGGCTGCGCCGGCGCCTCGCTGTGCGCCACCTCCTCGGCCTGATCTGTCACGCTGAACTCACTGGGGTAACAACTTGGCCCTGCGGTGCGGTGAGCAGTCTGGTTCCGGTTGTCACTGGGCCTTCTCGAGGTTCGCCTTCACGCTCTCGGCGAGCTGGGCGTAGGAGTCCTCGAACTTCTGCACGCCTTCGACCTCGAGCACCTCGATGACCTCGTCGTAACTGACCCCGAGCTCGTTGAGCGCGTCGATCACCTTGCGTGCTTCGTCGTAGTTCCCGGTGACCTGGTCGCCCTTGATCTGACCGTGCTCGGCGACTGCGTTCAGCGTTGCCTCGGGCATGGTGTTGACCGTGTCCGCCACGCACAGATCGACGACATACATCGTGTCCTCGTAGGCCGGGTCCTTCACGCCCGTGGACGCCCACAGCGGGCGCTGCGTGTGCGCGCCGGCGTCCTCGAGGGCCTTCCATCGGTCGGACGCGATGACCTTCTCGTAGCGCTCATAAGCCAGCCGTGCGTTCGCAACGCCTGCCTTGCCGCGCAGCTCGGCCGCCTCGCGGGTGCCGATCTTGTCCAGCCGCTTGTCGATCTCGGTGTCGACTCGCGAGACGAAGAACGACGCGACGGAGCGGATCGTCGACAGGTCGATGCCGGCGCTCTTCGCGCCCTCGAGCCCGGTCAAGTAGGCATCCATCACCGCGTCGTAGCGATCGAGGCCGAAGATCAGAGTGACGTTGACACTGATCCCGGCCGCCGTTGCTGCAGTGATCGCGGACATGCCCTCGGGCGTTGCCGGGATCTTGATCATGACGTTGGGACGGTCTACGAGCCACCAGAGGCCTTTCGCCTCGGCCACAGTGCGGTCGGTGTCGTGCGAGATGCGTGGGTCGACCTCGATCGACACCCGTCCGTCCTTACCGTCGGTGCGGTCGTAGACAGGACGCAGCACGTCACACGCCCACCGGATGTCATAGGCCATCAGATAGCGGATGGCGCCGTCGACAGCGATCTCGCGCGCGGCGAGCTCGCGGACCTGCTCGTCGTACGCGTCGCCCTTCTCGAGCGCTTTCTGGAAGATCGTCGGGTTGCTGGTGACCCCGACGACGTGCTTGGTGTCGATCAGTTCCTTCAGGTTGCCGCTGCGCAGCCGCTCGCGGCTGATGTCGTCCAGCCAGATCGAAACGTCCTGCGCGGACAGGTCGGCAAGTGCGTCAGTCATGGTTGTCTCCTTACGCTCCGGCGTGTTGCAACGCGGAATGGGCGGCCGCGACCACGCGGTCGGGGGTGAAACCGAACTGCTCGAACAGAACATCGCCCTCGGCACTCGCGCCGAAGTGCTCGATCGACACCATCTCGCCGGCGTCGCCGACGTATTCGCGCCAGCCCTGCTTGACCGCGGCCTCGACGCTGACCCGGGCCTTGATCTCGGGCGGCAACACCTCTTGCCGGTACGAGGGGGGCTGCGCCTCGAACCACTCGATGCACGGCATCGAAACAACGCGCGTCGGCGTGCCTTCGGCCTCCAGCGCCTCGCGCGCCTTCAGCGCGAGCCCGACCTCGGAGCCGGTGGCGATGATGATCACCTTGGCCCGCCCGGACGAAGCCTCCTCGAGGATGTAGCCGCCCTTGCCCGCGTCGGCCGTCCTTGACCGGGTCGAGCACCGGCAGGTTCTGCCGCGACAGCGCGAGCCCCGCCGGCCCGTCGGTCTTCTCGAGGATCTGGCGCCAGCAGACCGCCGTCTCGTTGGCGTCGGCCGGGCGGACCATGTCGAACCCCGGAATCGCGCGCAGCGCCGCGAGGTGCTCGATCGGCTGGTGGGTCGGGCCGTCGCCGCCGAGGCCGATCGAGTCGTGCGTCCACACGAAGATCGACGGCAGCTGCATCAGCGCGGCCAGCCGTACCGGCGGGCGCATGTAGTCGCTGAACACGAGGAACGTGCCGCCGTAGGCGCGGGTGCCGCCGTGCACGTTGATGCCGTTGAGGATCGCGCCCATCGCGTGCTCGCGGATGCCGAAGTGCAGCGTGCGGCCGTACGGGCCGCCCGGCCACATCTTGGTCTGGTGGTCGGACGGGATGAAGCTCGGCTCGCCCTCCATCGTGGTGTTGTTGCTCTCGGCGAGGTCGGCCGACCCGCCCCACAGCTCGGGCAGCGCCGGCGCAGCTCGGTGAGCACCTCGCCGGACGCCTTGCGGGTGGAGATCGCGTTGGGCTTGCCGTCCTTCTCGACCGGCCAGGTCGGCAGCGCGTCGGTCCAGCCGTCGGGCAGCGTGCGGTTCGTGCATCCGCTCGTGCAGGTCGCAGGCCGCCTCGGGTTCGCCGCGGCCCAGGCGTCGTAGCGCCTTCTGCCACTCGGCGTGCGCCTCGCGGCCGCGGTCGATGACGCCTGCGGGCGTGCGCGAGCACCTCGTCGTCGACGGCGAACTTCACGTCCGGGTCGAAGCCGAGGATCTCCTTCGTCTTGGCGATCTCGTCGTCGCCGAGCGCCGAGCCGTGCGCCTTGCCGGTGTTCTGCTGCGTCGGCGCCGGCCAGCCGATGATGGTGCGCACCGCGATGAACGACGGCTTGTCGGTGACGCGCTGCGCCGTCTCGATCGCGCTCTCGAGCGCCGCGACGTCCTCGCCGGAGTCGACGCGCTGCACGTGCCAGCCGTAGGCCTCGTAGCGCGCGAGCGACGTCCTCGCTGAACGCGACCGCGGTGTCGTCCTCGATCGAGATGTGGTTGTCGTCGTAGAAGCAGGATCAGGTTGCCGAGCTGCTGGTGCCCGGCGAGCGAGGACGCCTCGCTCGAGACGCCCTCTTCCATGCAGCCGTCGCCGGCGATGACGTAGATGTGGTGGTCGAACGGCGACTCGCCCGGCGCGGCGTCGGGGTCGAACAGGCCGCGCTCGCGGCGCGCGGCCATCGCCATGCCGACGCCGTTGGCGACGCCCTGGCCGAGCGGGCCGGTGGTGACCTCGACGCCGGCGGTGTGGTGGTACTCGGGGTGGCCCGGCGTGCAGCGACTCCCAGGTGCGCAGCGACTCGAGGTCGTCGACAGCTCGAGGCCGTAGCCGGACAGGAACAGCTGGCAGTACTGGGTCAGCGACGAGTGCCCGTTGGACAGGATGAACCGGTCGCGGCCGACCCACTGCGGGTCGGTCGGGTCGTGGCGCATCACCCGCTGGTAGAGCAGGTAGGCCAGCGGCGCCAGGCTCATCGCCGTGCCGGGATGGCCGCTGCCGGCCTTCTGGACGGCGTCGGCGGCGAGCAGTCGCGCGGTGTCGACCGCCTTGGTGTCGAGGTCGGTCCACCACTTGGGGTGCACGTGTGTGCACGCCTTCGGACTTGCCGGCTCCGGTAGTAGCCACGATTGTCGAGGTCCCTTCGCTGTGCAGCGGTGGTGATCTGTAAGGGCTTACCCCTTCTGTCAGCGTAGCCACCCGGTGTGATCGGGAGAACGGTCCGCAGGCCACTGCCGCGTGCAGCACCGATCACCGCTCCCGTTAAGCTGGTTGCCGTGACGCAGACGCCGGTGGCGCCCGTTTCGACGGGCCTCGAGGACGGCGTCACCGCGTCCCCGCCCGAAGCCGCCGACGCGCCACGCATGCACGGCCTGACGACACGTCCGCGTCCGCACCGCAGCCGCATCGCGGCCTACGTCGCACTGACCAAGCCCCGCATCATCGAATTGCTGCTGGTCACGACGCTGCCGTCGATGGTCTTGGCGGCACACGGTCTGCCGCGCTGGACGATCGCGCTGGTCACAATGCTCGGCGGGACGCTCGCCGCGGGAAGCGCGAACGCGCTCAACTGCTACCTCGACCGCGACATCGACGCCATCATGCGACGCACCGGACGACGCCCACTGGCGCGCCACGAGGTGTCGCCGACCGGGGCGCTGGTGTTCGGCCTGCTGCTCGGCGCCGTGTCCGTCGCCGCCATCGGGCTGGTCACGAACTGGCTGGCCGGCGGCGCTGACGCTCGTGGCGATCGCGTTCTACATCGTCGTCTACACGATGTTGCTCAAGCGGCGCACCGCGCAGAACATCGTCTGGGGCGGCGTCGCGGGCTGCATGCCCGTGCTGATCGGCTGGACGGCCGTGACCGGCTCGCTGGCCGCCGCGCCGTTCGCGCTGTTCGCGGTCGTCTTCTTCTGGACTCCGCCGCACACGTGGGCGCTGGCCACCCGCTACCGCGAGGACTACGCGCGTGCCGGCGTGCCGATGCTGCCGGTAGTCGCCGACCGCGCGTCGGGTCGCGCTCGAGATCGTCGATCTACACCTGGCTCACGGTCGCCGCGTCGCTCGCACTGTGGCCGCTGGCGACCGGCTGGGTGTACGGCCTGCTCGCGTCGCTTGCCGGCGCCGTGCTGATCGGCGCAGCACACCGGCTGCTGCATGCCACGACCCGGGAAACGCGCGGCGCCATCGCCAAGCCGATGCAGTTCTTCCATCTGTCGAACAGCTATCTCGCCTTCGTGTTCGTCGCGGTCGCGCTCGACACCTTCGTGCGCTGAGCCTTTCGTGCGCCGACTCCTGCTCGCGACATGTTCGGCCTTCGCCGACGGCGACAGCGACGACCGGCTGCTGCTCATCCCCTGGCAGAGAGCAACGTCAACGCCGACTTCGCCGTGTGGGACGACCCGGACGTCGACTGGACCGCGGGTGCGGTGGTGCTGCGCTCGACCTGGGACTACACGCTGCATCGCACACAGTTCCTCGCCTGGACGCGCACTGTCGCCGTCCTGCACAACGGTGCGGCGCTGGTCGAGTGGAACTCGGACAAGATCTACCTGCAGCATCTCGCCGACGCCGGCGTGCCGATCACGCCGACGAAGATAGTCAGTCCGGGGATGCCGCTCGAAGTGCCCGATCATGAATTCGTCGTGAAGCCTTCGGTCGGGGCAGGGTCTCGAGGCGCGGGCAGGTTCCTGCCCTCGGCGGCCGACGAGGCATCCGCGCACGCGGCCCGGCTGCACGAGGCCGGACGCACCGTGCTCGTGCAGCCCTACCTCGCCGACGTCGACGAGCTCGGCGAGACGGCACTGATCTATCTCGCCGGCGAGTTCAGCCACGCCGTCCGCAAGGGCCCGATGTTGGCCGGCGACACCGGTCACGACCTGAGCGCCGGCACCGGGCTGTTCCTCGACGAGAACATCAGCACGCGCGACGCGTCGCCTGCCGAGGTGGCGATCGGCGATCAAGCGATGCAGTTCCTGCGCGGCAGGTTCGGCGACGCACCGCTTTACGCGCGGGTCGACGTGCTGCCCGGACCGGACGGCCCGGTCGTCATCGAGTTGGAACTGATCGAGCCGTCCCTGTTCCTGGGATACGCCGACGGTGCCGTCGACCGGTTCGCAGCCGTTCTGGCCGCGTTGACGTGACGGTTCCCGGCTCGCCGCCGAGCCCGGAGCGGTTGCGTGCGCTGCGGCGGATGAAGGTCATCGCCGCTGGTCTGCTCGTCCTCGCCGCGGCGGTGTACGTGGTGTGCCGGTTGGTCGGCGACGGCAACGGCGCGTGGGGCTACCTCGAGGCAGCCGCCGAGGCGTCGATGGTCGGCGGCCTCGCCGACTGGTTCGCCGTCACTGCGTTGTTCCGGCATCCGCTGGGGATCCCGATCCCGCACACCGCGATCATCCCGCGCAAGAAGGACCAGATCGGCGAAGGACTGGCCGATTTCGTCAAGGAGTACTTCCTCACCAGCGAGATCGTGGCCGAGCGGGTCGACGCGGCGAGAGTGCCGGAGCGCGTCGGCGAATGGCTCGCCGATCCCGAGCATGCGCGCCGGGTAGCCGCGGAGTTGAGCTCGGCGGTGAGCGGTCTTGCCGCGACTCTGCACGACAACGAGTTGCGTGACGCTGTTGCCGCGTTCGCCGACAGGCGGCTCCGCGATCTCGACACCGGCCCGCTGCTGGCGCGCCTGCTCGACGCGATCTGCGACTCGGGCCAGCACCAGAATGTGTTGACCACAGCGCTCAAGGGCCTGATCCGGTTCCTCGACGAGAATCGCTCGGTGTTACGGCGTCGGGTGGCCGACGAGTCGCCTGAATGGGTGCCCGACTGGGTCGACGACCGGGTGTTCAACAAGGGTTTCGCCGCACTGCAGTCATTCCTGGCCGACGTCACCATGCGCCCGAACACGAGCTGCGCGGTGCCTACGACGAACAACTGCGTGCGCTGGCCGAGCGGCTGCGCTCGGACCCCGAGCAGATCGCGAAGGTCGAGCGGGCCAAGGCCGAGCTGCTCGACCACCCGCAGGTGCGCGAATGGCTGTCCACACTCTGGTTGCGCGGCAAGACCCTGGTCGTGGACGGCGCCGAAGACCCGTCGTCCGATCTGCGTCGGGGCGTGGAACGGCTGGTCGTGCGCGCCGGTGAGGTGCTGCGCGACGACCAGCAGATCTCCGGACGCATCGACGAAGTGCTGCAACAGGTGGCGCGGTACGTCGTGACGCACTACGGGGCAGACGTCACCGCCGTGATCTCGTCCACGATCGGGCGCTGGGACAGCGACGCCACCTCGCGCCGGCTCGAGCTGCAGGTCGGGCGCGACCTGCAGTTCATCCGCATCAACGGCACCGTCGTCGGCGCGCTGGCCGGCCTGACGATCTACACGCTCACCCAGGTGTTCTGAGCGTTACTTACTGGGTTGGGGGCACTTCACCTTCGGGTTCGCGCCCATGTAATTCAGCGGCCCGGCGATGATGGTGACCGCGATGGTCGTGAACCCGGCGCAGTTCGTCTTGCCCGAGCTGTAGTAGTGCCGCTGGCCCGCTGCGATCGCCCCGATGATGAGCCAGATGACCAGCAACACGCCCAATATGCGCGCTAGCGTGCCCCGGCTACGGCTTCTGCTTGTCGACATTGACATGCCGTCGGTGTACCCGAAATGCGCGAAATTTCCCGTCACGCGGTCGAACGAACCCCGCCGGCTGAATGCACCCGCCGCTGAATGCACCCCGCCGGCCGAATGAAATACCCGCAGGGCGGCGACCCAGACCAGGCATGCGCCGAGCATGTGCACGGCGACGAGCAGTGGCGGCACGTTGAGGAAGTACTGGGTGTAGCCGATGACCCCCTGCGCGAGCTCAACGGCAAGCAGTGCGACCGCGGCGCGACGCACCGCCGCCACGGCGCCGATCGCGAACACGACAGCGACGAGACCGGCCGTGAGCCCGACGAGAACCATCACTGCGTCGGCGTGCAGTTGTGACATCGACTCGACGTTGAGTCCGGTCCGGTGCACCTTGCCGCTCGCGTCCTTGTCGCCGGCGTGTGGGCCGCTGCCCGTGACGACTGTGCCGATCACGAGAACCGCTGCCGTGACGGCGACGGTCACCTTCACGAGCACGCGCGCTGCCGTCGGCAGCGCGGCCGCAACCGGCGCAGCGTCGCGACGAAGCCGCCACCACAGCGTGAAGGTCACCGCGATGATCGCCATCGAGAGCAGGAAATGCAGCGCGACCAGCCACGGGTTGAGGTGCGTCAGTACCGTCAGTCCGCCGAGGACGGCCTGCGCCGGAATGCCGAGCGCTGCCAGCGTCGCCAAGCCGCGTTCGCGCCGGCGTGCCATCGCGACGAGCCATGTGGCGATGGCGATCACCACCAGGACGAACGTCAACTGCCGGTTCGTGAACTCGATGATCCCGTGGATGGCGTACTGCTTGGTCGGGCGTCAACGACGAGTCGGTGCACGACGGCCAGGTCGGGCAGCCCAGGCCAGAGTCGGTCAGGCGCACGGCGCCGCCGGTCACGACGATCACGACGTTCGCGATCACGGAAGCGAGAGCGAGCCCGCGCAGCCACACGTCGGTCTGGACGCGCTGCGGCAGCCATCGCACCGGACGCTCGTCCGGCGTCTCGGCGCGCACCGACGTGCTCACTCCCATCGGAACCACCGGGCGGCGGCCACCATGGCCAGTACGCGCCCAGACGAGCAGCGTCAGCACATCGTGTGGCGGGACACCGGCGCCGTCCTGCAGCACGCGGTGCAGCCCGTCCGACAGCGCGGCCGACGGCAGGAACTGCAGCACCTGCGCTACGGCGTGCGGGTACTTGGCGAGCGGGATGGCGATACCGCCCGCGAACAGCAGCACGAGCCAGACCAGGTTGGATGCGGCCAGGGTGACCTCGGCGCGCAGGGTGCCGGCGAGCAACAGCCCCAGCCCGGCGAACGCGATCGTCCCGAGGGCGACCAGCAGGACGGCCAGCAGCGGGTCGCCGTGCGGATGCCAAGCCAGCGCGAACCCGAACGCCACGATCAGCGCGACCTGCACGACCTCGAGCAGCAGCACCGACAGCGTCTTGCCGCCGACGAGCACACCACGGGGGAGCGCCGTTGCGCCGAGCCGCTTCAGCACCGCGTACTTGCGCTCGAACCCCGTGCCGATGGCCAGGCCGGTGAACGACGATGACATGACCGCGAGCGCGATGATGCTCGGCACCACGAAGTCGATCCGGCGATCGACGCCGAGCGAGTACAGCAGCGGCAGGTTGAAGAAGAACAGCAGCAGCAGCGGGATGACGAGGGTGAGCCCGACCTGTTCGAGATTGCGCAGCTGCAGGCGGAACTCCATCGCGGTCTGCGCCGCGAGCATGCGACCGCGTGGCGCGGCCCCGGCAGCCGGGGCGAAACTCGTCATGTGCGCAGCTTTCTTCCGGTGACCTCGAGGAACACGTCCTCGAGGCTGCGCCGCTCGACCGACAGGTTCTCGGCGAGCACGCCGCGCCGGGCACACCACGCCGTCAGCGTGGCGAGCAGCTGCGGGGTGACGTCGCCGCTGACGAGATAGTGGCCGGGCTCAGGTTCCTCAGCGCGCGTGCCCTCGGGCAGGTCGGTCAGCAGCAGATCGAGCGGCAGCCCGGGTTCGGCCCGGAAGCGGATCTGCCCCTGCGCACCGCCGCGGGTGAGTTCGGCGGGCGTGCCGGCGGCAACCACGCGGCCGTCGTCGATCACGATCACCCGGTCGGCCAGCTGCTCGGCCTCGTCCAGGAAGTGCGTGGTGAGCACGACGCTCACGCCGTCGCTGCGCAGTCGGCGCACGAGCTCCCAGGTGACCCGGCGGGCCTGCGGGTCCATGCCGGCCGTGGGCTCGTCCAGGAACACCAGTTCGGGACGCGCGACCAGCGCCAGGGCGAGCGAGAGGCGCTGTTGCTGCCCACCGGACAGCCGCTTCACCGCGGTGCCGGCGGCCTCGGTGAGCCCGACGAGGTCGAGCAGGTCGCCCGGGTCGAGCGGGTGTGCGGCGTAGCGCGGCGAACAGTCGCAGCAGTTCGATCGCCCGTGCCTCGCGGTAGCCGCCGACGCCCTCCTGCAGCATGACGCCGACCCGCGGCCGCAGGGTCGGGTCGTCCGGAGCCAGGCCGAGCACGCGGACGCTGCCCGCGTCGGCGCGGCGGAAACCTTCGCAGATCTCGATCGTCGTCGTCTTGCCGGCGCCGTTGGGTCCGAGCAGCGCGAGCAGGCTGCCGCGCTCGACCTCGAAGCTCAGGCCGTCGACAGCGCGTCGTGCGCCATAGGACTTGACGAGATCAACGATCTCGACGGCGGCGGCGCGGGCACGCCACCAGTCTAGGAACGCCTGCCCGCGGGCGGTCCAGCGCGATCAGCGAACGCTGTGCGGGTCACGTTTCCTGCCTGGTGCTCGCTTCGCTCGCCGCCGGCCGACCACCAGCGGTGGAAGCGTCCGGGACGGTTCGAGCCGGCGTATGAGTCGACGTAGTCCTGGCCGCTGAGCTTCTGCACCGCCTCGCGGACGGTCTCGGTGATCTCGCGCAGCACCCGCGCGCTGCGTTCTTCGCCCGCGCGGTCGCCGAAATGCAGTGGTGCACCGAAGTGGACGCCCACCTTGGCCCGGTGCCACATCCGCTCGCCCGGTGGCTGCACCTCACGCGTGCCGACCAACCCGACCGGGACGACCGGGGCGCCGCTGCGCAGCGCGACGCGCGCGACGCCGGTGCGGAACTTGTACAGCCGACCGTCCGGCGAGCGGGTGCCCTCGGGGAAGATCCCGAGCGCCCTGCCGCCGCTGAGCACGTCGACGCCGACGTCGATGACGCTGGCGGCCGCCCGGGTGTCGGCCCGCTCGACCGGCACATGGCCGAGGGTCGTGAAGAACAGCGACGTCAGCCGGCCCCTGACGCCGGGCGTGGTGAAGTATTCGGCCTTGGCGAAATAGACGACCTGGCGCCGTGCGGCCAGCGGGGTGAAGAACTCGTCGGCGAAGGAGATGTGGTTCGCGGCGAAGATCACCGGACCTTCGGCGGGGACTGCGGGCGCGCCCGTGATGTCGGGCCGGTAGACGGCCCGCAACGCGGGAGCCAGAGTCAGTTCGAGGGTGCGGTAGAGCACACGTGGCAACCTACCCGGGGCCGCAGAACGGCGGGGCGGTGTGAAACGCGCGACGGAAATACGTCATACTGATGTTGTGAAATTCGCCGGCGACGATCGCACCCGTGACGCGGTCGCCCGGCTGATCCTCGAGCGTGGCCCGCAGAGCGCCGCTGCGCTCGCCGACCGGCTGGGCCTGTCGCCGGCTGCCGTGCGCCGCCATCTCGACGCGCTGGTCGCCGACGGACTGCTCACCGAGCGCGACCCGCGTCCGTCGCCCGAATCGTGGACGGGGCCGCCCGGCCCGGGTCGTACGCCCTCACCGACAGCGGACGCGCCGCGTTCCCGCACGCCTACGACGACCTCGCCACGACCGCGCTGCGCTACCTGCGCGAGACGGGCGGCGAGCAGGCCGTCACCGCGTTCGCCGAGCATCGCGCCGACACGCTCGCCGCCGAGCTGCGCGAGCGCGTCCAATCCGAGTGCGAGCGTCGCCACTCGCGCCGACGCGCTGGCCGACGGCCTCACTGCCAGTGGTTACGCTTCGACTACGGAGAAGCGCGGCCGCCGGGATCCAGATCTGCCAGCACCACTGCCCGGTCGCCCATGTGGCCGCCGAGTTCCCCGAGTTGTGCGAGGCCGAGACACGTGCGTTCGAGCAGGTGCTCGGCACCTACGTCCAAAGACTGGCGACCATCGCCCACGGCGATGGCGTGTGCACGACCCATGTCCCCACCCCTCCCGGGAGGCACTGACATATGACCACCACCCCCGAGCGGACTCTGACTCAGGACGAGCAGATCGACGCGCTCGGCCGCTACGGCTTCGGCTGGGCCGACACCGACGTCGCCGGCGCAAGCGCCCAGCGCGGTCTGACCGAGGCCGTCGTTCGCGACATCTCGGCGAAGAAGAGCGAGCCCGAGTGGATGCTCGACCGCCGCGTCAAGGCGCTGTCGATCTTCGACAAGAAGCCGATGCCGAACTGGGGCTCCGACCTGTCGGGCATCGACTTCGACAACATCAAGTACTTCGTCCGCTCGACCGAGAAGCAGGCTGCGAGCTGGGACGACCTGCCCGCCGACATCAAGAACACCTACGACAAGCTCGGCATCCCCGAGGCCGAGAAGCAGCGCCTGGTTTCCGGCATCGCGGCGCAGTACGAGTCCGAGGTCGTCTATCACAAGATCAACGAAGAGCTCGAGCGTCAGGGCGTCATCTTCCTCGACACCGACACCGCGCTGAAGGAGCACCCTGAGCTGTTCCAGGAGTACTTCGGCACGGTGATCCCGTCCGGTGACAACAAGTTCGCCGCGCTGAACACCGCGGTGTGGTCGGGCGGCTCGTTCATCTACGTGCCGAAGGGCGTGCACGTCGAGATCCCGCTGCAGGCCTACTTCCGCATCAACACCGAGAACATGGGCCAGTTCGAGCGCACGCTGATCATCGTCGACGAGGGCGCCTACGTGCACTACGTCGAGGGCTGCACCGCGCCGATCTACAGCTCCGACTCGCTGCACTCGGCCGTCGTCGAGATCATCGTGAAGAAGGGCGGCCGCTGCCGCTATACGACGATCCAGAACTGGTCGAACAACGTCTACAACCTCGTCACCAAGCGGGCGCGCGCCGAAGAGGGCGCGACGATGGAGTGGGTCGACGGCAACATCGGCTCCAAGGTGACCATGAAGTACCCGGCCGTGTGGCTGATGGGCGAGCACGCCAAGGGCGAGGTGCTCTCGATCGCGTTCGCCGGCGAGGGCCAGCACCAGGACGCGGGCGCGAAGATGCTGCACCTGGCGCCGAACACGAGCTCGAACATCATCTCGAAGTCGGTCGCGCGTGGCGGTGGTCGCACGTCCTACCGCGGTCTCGTCCAGGTCAACAAGGGTGCCCACCACAGCCGGTCGACGGTGAAGTGCGATGCCCTGCTCGTCGATGACATCAGCCGTTCCGACACGTACCCGTATGTGGACGTGCGCGAGGACGACGTGTCGATGGGTCACGAGGCGACCGTTTCGAAGGTCAGCGAAGACCAGCTGTTCTACCTGATGAGCCGCGGCATGTCCGAGGACGAAGCCATGGCGATGGTCGTGCGCGGGTTCGTCGAGCCGATCGCGCGTGAGCTGCCGATGGAATACGCGCTCGAGCTCAACCGCCTGATCGAACTCCAGATGGAAGGAGCGGTCGGCTAGTGACTGCTCTACTCAAGTCGACCGGCTCGCCGGCCGAGCGTTTCACCTCGCGCAACCCCGATGACTTCCCCGACCCGAACCGGTCTCAGGAGGACTGGCGGTTCTCGCCGCTGGCACGCATCCGCGAGTTCTTCGAGCCGTTCGAGCCGGACGGTGTGATCGAGGGATCCGAGAGCGTGCCCGCGGGCGCGCACGTCGAGACTGTCGACCCGCGCACACTCGAGGCGTTCGGCACGGCACTCGTGCCCGTCGACCGTCCGAGCGCCCTGGCGATGACGCACGCGTCACGTGGTTTGCACGTCCGCGTCGATGCGAATGCCGAACTCGACGAACCGATCGTGCTGACCCGCAAGGGTGTCAGCGGCAAGTCCTACACCCACCACGTCGTCGAGGTGGGTGCGAACGCACGCGCGACGCTCGTCATCGATCACGGTGGGCTCATCAAGGTCGCGGCGAACATTGAGATCGTCGTCGGCGACGGGGCGTCGTTGTCGGTGGTCGCGCTGAACACCGCTGACGAGGGTTCGGTGCAGCTGTCGTCCTACGCCGCGCTCGTCGGCCGCGATGCGACTTATCGCCACGTCAACGTGACACTCGGCGGGTCGGTCGTGCGCATCGTCCCGACCGTGCGCTTCGCCGGCCCTGGCGGGTACGCCGAACTGCTCGGCGTCAGTTTCGCCGGCGACGGCCAGCACTTCGAGGGACGGCTGTTCGTCGACCACGATGCCCCGAACTGCAAGTCGAACGTGCTGTACAAGAACGCGTTGCGCGGCGAGTCGGCACGCACGGTCTGGATCGGTGACGTCCGCATCCGGCCGTCTGCCACCGGCACCGACACCTACGAGATGAACCGCAACCTGTTGCTGTCCGACGGAGCGCGCGCCGACTCCGTCCCGAACCTCGAGATCGAGACCGGCAACATCGCCGGCGCCGGCCACGCGAGCGCGACCGGACGATTCGACGACCTGCAGTTGTTCTACCTGCAGTCGCGCGGGATCCCCGAGGACGAAGCGCGCCGGCTGGTCGTGCGGGGCTTCTTCGCCGACGTCGTCGAGCGCATCGGGCTGCCCGAGCTCGAGCAGCAGATCATGACCGCTATCGAGGCCCGGTTGGGCTTCACCAGTTTGGAGAGCACCTCGTGAGCACCCTGGAGATCCGCGACCTGCACGTGAGCGTCGGTGCGGATGACGATCGCGCCGAGATCCTGAAGGGCGTCGACCTGACCGTGTCGTCGGGTGAGACGCACGCGATCATGGGCCCGAACGGTTCTGGCAAGTCGACGTTGGCCTACTCGGTCGCCGGCCACCCGAAGTACACCGTCACGTCCGGCACGATCACCCTCGACGGCCAGGACGTACTGGCCATGACGGTCGACGAGCGCGCCCGTGCCGGCCTGTTCCTCGCGATGCAGTACCCGGTCGAGGTGCCCGGCGTCTCGGTGTCGAACTTCCTGCGCACCGCCGCTACCGCCGTGCGCGGCGAGGCGCCGAAGCTGCGCACGTGGGTGAAAGAGGTCAACGCCTCCATGGAGAACCTGGGCGTCGACAAGTCGTTCGCCGAGCGCTCGGTCAACGAGGGCTTCTCCGGTGGCGAGAAGAAGCGCCACGAGATTCTGCAGCTCGAGCTGTTGCAGCCGAAGATCGCGATCCTGGACGAGACCGACTCCGGCCTCGACGTCGACGCGCTGCGCGTCGTCAGCGAGGGCGTCAACCGGGTTCGCGAGCAGGGTGTCGGCACGCTGCTGATCACGCACTACACGCGGATCTTGAACTACATCAAGCCCGACTTCGTGCATGTGTTCTTCGACGGGCGCATCGTCGAGTCCGGGGGAGCAGAGCTCGCCGACCGGCTCGAGTCGGAGGGTTACGCCCGCTTCGGAGTCAACGAAACAGCGTCCGCATAACACTTTTGGCGGCAGAACCCGATATATCGGGTCGTCCCGCCAAAACCGGAAGGGTGAGCATGAGTTTCGACGTCGAGGCGGTCCGCAAGGACTTCCCGATCCTGCAGCGGGAGGTGCACGGCGTCCCGCTGGTGTATCTCGACAGCGCCAACAGCGCGCAGAAGCCGCAGGTCGTCATCGACGCCGAGTCCGACCTGTACGCGCATCATTACGCCAACGTCGCGCGCGCGGTGCACACGCTCGGCAGCGAGGTCACGCACGCCTACGAAGGTGCGCGCGACAAGGTCGCGGAGTTTCTCAATGCGCCCTCGCGCGACGAGGTCATCTTCACCCGCAACATCACCGAGGCGCTGAACCTGCTCGCGTACTCGTTCTCGAACGCGACGAGCTTCCCCGGTGCCGATCGGTTCCGGCTGGGCCCCGGCGACGAGATCGTCGTCACCGAGATGGAGCACCACAGCAACATCGTCCCGTGGCAGCAGTTGGCGATACGTACCGGCGCGACCTTCAAGTGGATCCCGATCGACGACGAGGGCCGCCTGGTCGAGTCAGCGATCGACGAAGTGATCACCGAACGTACGAAGGTGGTGTCGTTCGTCTACCAGTCGAACGCATTAGGCACGATCAACCCCGTCCAGCGCATCGTCGAACGCGCGCACGCCGTCGGTGCACTCGCGATCGTCGACGCCGCCCAAGCCGCGCCGCATCTGCCGCTCGACGTGCTGGCGCTGGGCGCCGACTTCGTCGCGTTCACCGGCCACAAGCTCTACGGCCCGTCCGGCGTGGGTGTGCTGTGGGGACGCTACGACCTGCTCGCCGACCTGCCGCCGTTCCTAGGTGGCGGCGAAATGATCGAAACGGTCACGATGGAGCAGTCGACCTTTGCCGCGCCGCCGCACCGTTTCGAGGCAGGTACGCCGATGATTGCGCAGGCGGTCGCGCTCGGCACCGCCGTCGACTACGTCACCGGCGTCGGCATGCACGAGATCCGCGAGCACGAGAAGGCGCTGACGGCGTACGCGCTGGAGCGCTTGCAGACGATTGCTGATCTGCGGGTCATCGGCCCGAGCACACCGGTCGAGCGTGGCGCGACAATCTCATTCGCGCTCAAGGGCATCCATCCGCACGACATCGCGCAGTTGCTCGACGAGCAGGGCATCGCTGTCCGCGCCGGCCATCACTGCGCGCGTCCGGTCTGCGTGCGCTACGGAATACCTGCGACCACGCGCGCGTCATTCGGTGTGTACACAACGATGGACGAGGTGGACGCGCTGGTGGCGGGCGTCGAGAAGGTGCAGGCGATCTTCAATTGAGCATCTCGATGGGTTCGATGTACCAGCAGATCATCCTTGATCACTACAAGAACCCGCATCACCGCGGTCTCGTCGATCCGTTCGACGCCGAAGTGCACCACGTGAACCCGACCTGCGGTGACGAGGTGACGCTGCGAGTGGCGCTGCGTGACGGCACGATCGCCGAACTCGGCTGGGACGGCGACGGTTGTTCGATCAGCCAGGCGTCCACATCGGTGATGAGCGATCTGGTCGTGGGCAAGCCGATCGACGAGGCGATGGCGCTGCAGAAGAAGTTCCTCGACCTGATGCAGTCGCAGGGCAAGGCAGAACTGACCGACGACGACGAAGAAGAGCTCGACGACGCGATCGCGTTCGAGGGCGTGTCGAAATACCCGGCGCGCGTGAAGTGCGCCTTGCTCGGCTGGATGGCGATGAAGAGTGCCGTCGCCGAGGCCGGCTGGCAGACGGAGGAAGCCAATGACTGAAACCACCACCGTGCCGTCGCGCGACGACATCGACGAGGCGATGCGTGACGTCGTCGACCCCGAACTCGGGATCAACGTCGTCGACCTCGGCCTCGTCTACGACGCCCGCCTCGACGAGACCGAGGGCGGCAACGTCATCACTCTCGACATGACGCTGACCTCGGCGGCGTGCCCGCTGACCGACGTCATCGAGGACCAGGCGCACGCCGCGCTCACCGGAGGTCCGAACCCGCTCGCCGGCGAGGTGAAGATCAACTGGGTGTGGATGCCGCCTTGGGGCCCGGACAAGATCACCGACGAGGGACGCGAGCAGCTTCGCGCGCTCGGCTTCAACGTCTAGCTCGCACCTAGTGCGTGACGTGCAGGGTCGCGCCACCCGACTTGTAGTCGGTCGCCGCGACGCTCACCCGCTTGGCACCGGTGCTGGCGCCCTTCGCGACATGGATCGTCGCCCGTCCGGACGAATTCGTGGTGGGGTGTTGCGCGCCGTAGTGCACCGTCGCGTGCGCGACCGGATCGCCTGCATCGCGCACCGTCACCGTGACGTTGTGTGCGGCCGTGTTGTGCACCGTCTGCGGGCTCAGCGACACCGACAGTGGGACGAGCACCTGATCGGCGTACACCTGCGCCCGTAGCGGCGAATTCGCGACGCACTGCAACGCCACGTCCAACCGTCCCGACGCGCCGCTGCTCAGGCCGAGCAGGCCGTGCTCGGCACACGGCGTGGCGTAGGTCTGCACGGGGCCGAACCGGGTGACGTTCTTGTTCGTGCGCACGACCGAAACCTTGTTCGTCTGACCGTTGAACCACGCCACCCACATCCGGCCGCCAGGCCCGGCGGAGACGCTTTCGCTGTAGGCGTCCGACGATCCCGGCACGATCATGGCCTTCGCCGCGCCCACCCGCCACAACTCGACCTTGCACGTCGTCGCGTTGGAGCAGTAGGCGAGGTATACGCCCGGACGGGTGATGCGCTGGGACATCGCCAGGTTCGCGGGCAGCCGGTTGGTCGAGTTCGTGCCGCTGCCTGGCGCCTTCTTCGCGGCCGAGTGGCTGGTGACGTCCTCGACGTAGAACCCGTCGGAGTGGTTGTTGGTGAAGACCCGCGTCCAAGCAACGTAGAAGTCGCCGCCGGCGGCCGTGTCGGCAGCCATCCCGACCGCTGCCGCATCGGCGCCGTTGCTGTCGACCGGAATCTGGCTGTCCGCGCCGGTCGCCGGGATCGTCGACGACGTCCCCACGCGATACAGCACGCCGTGCCCGCCGATCCACCCCGCGAGCCCCCATGCTGCAGCGAGAACGCCGTTCCTCCCCTCGGCAGCCGTGCCCTTCGGGTTCGTGCAGTCATTCGACAACGACCACGGTTGCAACGACCACGCGCCGCTGCCACCGCCCTTCGCGCCGTAGATGCAGCTCTTGCTGTACGGACCGTTGGATCCGCGGGCACCGTCGAAGATGACCAGCGGCGCGGATCCGTCGCTCAGCATGGTCGGTTCGCTGCTGAGCGAGTCGAAGTGGCCGCCCGCGAACACATCGTGCAGCGACTTCGACACCGCGCCGCCGGCGGCGATCTGGGTCGTCTCGTAGGTGAACTTCGAGGGGGTCGGTTCGTCCTGCCACAGGATCGTCGCGACGTGCTTGCTGTTCTCCCAGACGGCGGGGGTGCCGGTCAGCACATGCGGGCTGCCGTCGACGAGGTGCCACACCCCGTTGTTGACGTGCGGGACGGCCGCCTGACCACCGGGGGTGGTGAGCGTTGCCGCGACGAGGGCGACCGCAACCCCGCCGATGATGCCAACGAAGCTGGTGCGCATGATTCCTCCGCGCAAACGCCGGGCCCGACGTGTGCGGGCACGCGTCAAACGCTAGCCCACCACCGCGGGTAGCGATGCGTCGCTTTGGGCAAGATTTCCGCATGGCCGATCTTGTTCCGGGAGCGCACGCTGACATCGACGCCGACCTGTTCGGCTACCGCAATCTGCTCGACAACGACGAGCGCGAACTGCTCGACGGCCTGCGCGCGTGGTTGGACAAGAACGTCGCCCCGATCGTGGACGACTACTGGGCGCGGGCCGAGTTCCCGCACGAGCTGGTCCCGGCGATCGCCGAACTCGACATCATGGGCCTGGCGCTCGACCTCGACGACCGGCCGGCGCGACGGCGGCTGCTGTCCGGGTTCGTCGGGATGGAGCTCGCGCGGGTCGACGCGTCGATCGCGTCGTTCTACGGGGTGCACAGCGGGCTGGCGATGGGGAGCATCCACCAATGCGGCTCGGACGAACAACGTGCCCGCTGGTTACCGGCGATGCGCCGGCTCGAGCTGATCGGCGCCTTCGGTCTGACTGAGCCACATGGCGGATCCGATGTCGCAGGAGGCCTCGAGACCACGGCACGGCGTGACGGCGACGACTGGGTCATCGACGGCGCCAAGCGGTGGATCGGCAACGGCACGTTCGCCGACCTCGTCGTGGTGTGGGCGCGCGACGTCGCCGACGACTCGGTGAAGGGCTTTGTCGTCGAGAAGCAGATGCCCGGATTCACCGCGACGAAGATGGAGAACAAGCTCGCGCTGCGCATCACGCAGAACGCCGACATCACTCTCGACGGCGTTCGCGTACCCGAGGCCAACCGGCTGCAGAACGCGAACTCCTTCGACGACACCAACGCGGTGCTGCGCAACACACGCGGGAGTGTTGCGTGGAGCGCGGTGGGCGTCATGACGGGCGCGTACGAAGTGGCGGTCGAGTACGCACGCAGCCGCGAGCAGTTCGGCCGTCCGATCGGTGGCTTCCAGCTCATCCAGGACCTGCTCGCTCGCATGCTCGGCAATCTGACCGCGTCGCTCGGCATGGCTGTCCGGGGCGCCCAGCTGCAGGACGAGGGACAGTTCGAGGACGCGCAGGGTGCGCTCGCGAAGTCGTTCTGCACCACCCGGCTGCGCGAGAGCGTCGCCTGGGGTCGTGAGCTGATGGGCGGCAACGGCGTGCTGCTCGACTACGGCATGGCGCGCTACTTCAACGACGCCGAGGCGTTGTACAGCTACGAGGGCACCCGCGAGATCAACACGCTGATAGTCGGACGCGCGATCACCGGCGAGAGCGCGTTCACCTGAGCGGCCTCAGCCGAGCGTGGTCGCGCCGAAGGTGTCGCAGCTGCTCGGTGCGCCGGTCCGGTACCCGGAGCTGAACCACTTCTCGCGCTGCTTCGACGTGCCGTGGGTGAACTGCGACCGGTCGACACGACCGTTGCCGAGATGGGTCTGGATGTAGTCGTCGCCGATCCGACCGGCAGTGTCCAGCGCACGGCTGATGTCGTCCTTGGTGATGTCGCTGACCAGGGGTTGCCCGTCCGCGTCGGGAGTCGTCGTCGCGTGGTGGGCCCAGACCCCGGCGTAGCAGTCGGCCTGCAACTCGAGACGCACCGATCCCGACGTCGGTCCGGTCGCCCCGCTACGCACCTTCGACTCGATGCCGAGCAAATCCTGCACGTGGTGGCCGTACTCGTGTGCGAGCACATACGCATCGACGAACAACCCGCCGCGCGCACCGAACTGTGTCTGGAGATCGTTGTAGAAGCTGAGGTCGATGTAGACGCGCTTGTCGGCGGGGCAGTAGAACGGTCCCGCGCCGCTGGTCGCCGAACCACAGCCCGTACCGACCTGGCCGGTGAACCAGATCGTCGCCACCTTCGTGTACGACCGGCCCAGCTTCGGCAACTCGTCCTGCCAGTACGCCTGGATCGAGTCGATGTCAGCGATCACCGCGCAGTCGAGCTTCGTGTTGGCATCGGCGCCGGTCTTGCACTCTTTCGCGATCTGGCTGTTGTCGGCGGTATCGGAACCACCGCCCTGCGTCAGCTGGCCGAGCACATCGGTGATCGCAGGGTCGTTGCTGCCGCCGAGCAGCGACACAAGGACGTAGATGAGCACTCCGGCAACGCCGAGCCCGCCGCCACCGACCGCGATGCCGCCTCCGCCGCTGAGCCGTCCGCCGCGACGAGTGTCACGGACCTCTGATGTGTCCAGACGGGCGCCGCGGTTGTATCTCACCCCGCAACGATAGGGCGCCGATTGGTCGTGCGGAGACAGACCACGGCAGCGAACGCGCACAGCGCAGCGGCGGCGTAGAAGGCCGGGTCATACGTGCCGGCAGCGTCACGGATCATGCCTGCGCCGGCCGCAGCAACGGCCGCCCCGAGCTGGTGCGCCGCGAACACCCAGCCGAAGACGATCGGCGCGTTCGTACCGAAGTGCTGGCGGCACAGTGCGACCGTCGGCGGCACGGTCGCAACCCAGTCGAGACCGTAGAACAGGATGAACACCCAGGTGCTGGGCGTGGTGTTCGGCGACAGCAGGGCCGGCAGAGCGAGCAGGGACAGCCCTCGGCCGGTGTAGTAGCCGACGAGAAGCAGCCTCGGGTCGTAACGGTCGGTCAGCCAGCCGGAAAAGATCGTCCCCGCGACATCGAAGAGGCCGACGAGCGCAAGCAGGCCCGCGGCCGTGGTGGCCGGCATGCCGTGGTCCTCTGCCGCCGGGATGAAGTGCGTCCCGATCAGACCGTTAGTCGTGGCGCCGCAGATCGCGAAGCTCGCTGCAAGTAGCCAGAAGATGCGAGTGCGCGCGGCGGCTGTCAGTGCGCGAATGGCGGTGGCCGCGCCGCTGCCGGTACGCGGCGCGGGTGGAGGTCCGGGATCTTCGGCAGTTGCACCGTAGGCCTGCAGATCGAGATCGTGTGGGTGATCGCGCAGGAACAGCAACACGAGGGGAACTACGGCCACCGCGGCAACCGCAACGACGATCGACGCGGATCGCCAGCCGTGATGGGTCGCCAGTGCTGCGAGCACGGGCAGGAAGATCAGCTGTCCGGTCGCGTTCGCGGCGGTGAGGACGCCGCTCACGAGCCCCCGTCGCGCGACGAACCACCGCGTCGACACCGTCGCGACGAAGGCCATCGACATCGATCCCGTGCCGAGGCCGACGCAGACGCCCCACAGCAGGAGCAGCTGCCAGCTGGCGGTCATGAACACGGTCAGTGCGCTGCCGATGGCAACGAGCAGCAGTGCCGCGGTGACGACCGGACGGATGCCGAAGCGGTCCATAAGTGCCGCGGCGAATGGTGACATGAGGCCGAACAGGGTCATGTTGATCGCCATGGCCGCGCCGATGGTGCCGTGCGACCAGCCGAACTCCATGTGCAGCGGATCCATCAGCACACTCGGCGCCGACCGGAATGCCGCGGCGCCGAGCATCGTCGCGAACGTGATCGCAGCGATGATCCAGGCGCGGTGCACCCGCGAGCGGGCGCGCGTCCCAGGCGCAGGGGTGTCGAGCACGCGCCAAGTTTGTCGGTCTGTGGACTGATCGACTAGTGGCAGGACGGCCACTATGTGCAACAATCCTGCCATGGTCCATCGCGTTGTCGTCCTCGCAGTGGCGCCCGTCGTCGGCTTCGATGCCGCGATCGCTCCCATGGTGTTCAGCGAGGCCCGCGACCCGAGCGGGAGACCGCTCTACGACGTGCAGATGTGCACAGTCGACGGCGCAGCAACGACGACGAGTCGCGGTTACGGGCTGGTGCCGCACGGGGGAGCCGAGCTGCTCGCCCGCGCTGACACGGTGATCGTGCCCGGAACACGGGTGCCCGGCCCGCGCTTTGAAGGTGTGCTCGACGAGCCGCTGCGAAGGGCGCTCGCCCGCATCGGTCGAGGCACTCGGCTCGTGTCGATCTGCACCGGCGCGTTCGTCCTGGCCGCGGCCGGCTTGCTCGACGGACGCCGCGCCACGACGCACTGGTCGTACGCCGACGACTTCCGTCGCCTGTACCCACAGGTCGACCTCGACGAGAACGTGCTCTTCGTCGACGACGGCGACCTGCTCACGTCCGCCGGCCTCGCCGCCGGCATCGATCTGTGCCTACACATCGTGCGTCGCGACCACGGTGCCGAGATCGCGAATGCGGTCGCGCGGCATTGCGTCGTCCCGCCATGGCGCGACGGGGGCCAGGCGCAGTACATCGATCGTCCGGTGCCGTCCGAGGACGGCGATTCGACGGCCGGTGCGCGGTCGTGGGCGCTGGAGCATCTGGCCACGACAGTCGATGTCGCACAGTTGGCGCGGCGTGCGCGCATGAGCGAGCGCACCTTCAACCGGCGCTTCCGCGACGAGACCGGGCTGTCGCCGGGAGCGTGGTTGACGACACAGCGCCTCGAACTCGCCCGCCATCTGCTCGAGACGACGGACCTGTCCGTGGACGTCGTTGCGCACCGCGCGGGGTTGGGCACGGGAACGAACCTGCGCAACCACCTGCGGGCAAGGCTCGGAGTGAGCCCGCTGGCCTACCGGCGAACCTTCCGCGGTCAATCGGCGTGACCTGCGCCGGTATCATCGAGGTGTGCTTCTCCTGACCTGCTAGCCGGTTGGCCCGTTACGACGCCATCCGTCTGCCCACCGCCAGGAGTTATCAATGATCACCGCAACCGACCTCGAGCTGCGCGCCGGCGCTCGCATCCTGCTCGAGCCCGTCAGCCTGCGCGTCGGCAACAACGACCGCATCGGCCTCGTCGGTCGCAACGGCGCGGGTAAGACCACGTCCATGCGCGTGCTCGCCGGCGAGGGCACGCCGCACGCCGGACGGATCGAGATCAAGGGCTCTGTCGGCTACCTGCCGCAGGACCCACGCACCGGCGACCTCGACGTGATCGCGCGCGACCGGGTGCTGTCGGCACGCGGCCTCGACGTCCTCGTGCACGACATCGCCAAGGCACAGGTTGGGCTCGCCGAAAATCCGGACGACGACTCGCTGATCCGTCGGTACGGCAATCTCGAAGAGCGCTTCACGGCACTCGGTGGCTACGCAGCAGAAAGCGAGGCCGCGCGGATCTGCTCCAACCTCGGACTGCCCGATCGCGTGCTCACGCAACCGCTGCGCACGCTGTCCGGCGGCCAGCGCCGTCGCGTGGAACTTGCGCGCATCCTGTTCGCCGATTCCGCCGGCGAACCGACGACGCTGCTGCTCGACGAACCGACCAACCATCTCGACGCCGACTCGATCACGTGGCTGCGCGACTTCCTGCGGCAGCACAACGGCGGGCTCATCGTCGTCAGCCACGACGTCGGCCTGCTCGACGCCGTCGTCAACAAGGTCTGGTATCTCGACGCGAACCGCACCACGGTCGACGTCTACAACCTCGGCTGGAAGACCTACCTGCAACAGCGCGAGACCGACGAGCGTCGCCGGCACCGCGAACGGGCCAATGCCGAGCGCAAGATCGACTCGCTGCGCACCCAGGCCGACAAGATGCGTGCGAAGGCGACGAAGGCGCGTGCGGCGCAGCAGATGCTGCGGCGCGCCGATGCGCTGGCCTCCGGGCTGGCCGACGAGCGCGTGAACGACAAGGTCGCCCGGCTGCGGTTCCCCGCGCCGGCCCCCTGCGGACGCACGCCGCTCACCGCGGACGGACTGTCGAAGTCCTACGGGTCACTCGAAGTGTTCGCCGACGTCGACCTCGCTGTCGACCGCGGCGCCCGCGTGGTCGTGCTCGGGTTGAACGGCGCGGGCAAGACGACGCTGCTGCGATTGCTCGGCGGAATCGAGGCGCCGGACACGGGCTCGGTCGTCCCCGGCCACGGCTTGCGGCTCGGCTACTACGCGCAGGAGCACGAGACCCTCGACCACGACCGGACGATCCTCGAGAACATGCGCACGTCCGCGTCCTCTGTCGGGCGCTCCGACCTGTCCGACACGGAACTGCGCAAGATCCTCGGTGCGTTCCTGTTCAGCGGCGACGATGTCGACAAGCCGGCCGGTGTGCTCAGCGGCGGCGAGAAAACACGTCTCGCGCTCGCGATGCTCGTCACCAGCGCGGCCAACGTCTTGCTGCTGGACGAGCCGACCAACAACCTCGATCCCGTCAGCCGCGACCAGGTGCTCGATGCGTTGCGCACGTATGCCGGCGCGATCGTTTTGGTCACCCACGACGAAGGCGCGGTCGAGGCGCTGTCACCGGAGAAGGTGATCCTGCTTCCGGACGGCGTCGAGGACAGTTGGAGCGCCGAGCTGGCCGATTTGATCGCGCTCGCCTAGGCCCGAACTGCCTGTTGCGAAGCCCCGGGTCTTTGGCACGCGATAGACGCCTGGCCCGGGTGATCTGGGTGGTATTGCCCGACCCTCGAATCAAGATCCGTGGCACGGGCACGCAATGGTCAACTCGATCTTGCAGGGCTTCTCTTGACGCTGCTATCAAGTTGGCGTCGAAGCAGATTGCGAACACAGCGGGGTGCTGGGTCGCACGGACAAAGGAGCGCTGAGGCGTATGGCTGCGGCCACTCTCAAGAAGGGCGCACGGATCACCGGCGCTGATCGCAACAAGCTGGCGACCGACCTCAAGAAGCAGTACGACAAGGGCAAGAGCATCCGCGAATTGGCCGAATCGCACGGCCGGTCCTACGGATTCGTGCATCGCGTACTGTCGGAGTCCGGAACGAATCTGCGCGGCCGTGGCGGCGCGACAAGGACGAAGAGAAGGAAGTAACCCTGAGCGCGACCCGACCGGCAGTCACTCTCGACGTCCCGGCGCAAGCCGGGTTCCGCGCGGAAGTCGCCGGTGAAGTCGCGACGATCACTCTCGCCCGTCCCGAGAAGCTCAACGCCCAGACCCCGCACACCTGGACGGCGCTGACCGCGGTGAGCGCCGAGCTCCCCGCAACGGTTCGCGTCGTCGTCCTTCGCGGCGACGGCCGGTCGTTCTCGGCCGGCCTCGACCGTGCCATGTTCACGCCCGAGGGCGTCGACGGTGCCCCTGGCATCGTGTCGTTGACCGGGATGTCGCAGCCGGATGCGACGAACCAGATCGGCGCGTGGCAGCGTGCGTTCGACTGGGTCTCGAGGCCGAGCATCGTCAGCATCGCTGCCGTGCGTGGACATGCGATCGGTGGCGGGTTCCAGCTTGCGTTGGGCGCCGACATCCGCATCATCGCCGACGACGCCAGCTTCGTGATGGCCGAGCCGAAGCTGGGGATCGTCCCCGACCTCGGCGGCACGAAGCGGCTCGTCGACCTCGTCGGATACTCGCGTGCTGCCGAGATCTGCCTGACCGGGCGTCCGGTGCTTGCCGAGGAGGCGTTGCGGATCGGCCTGGCCTCCCACGTGGTGGCAGCGGACGAGCTCGACGCCGCCGTCGACCGCACGGTCGCCGCGGTGCTGGCCGTCAATCGGGATGCCGCCACCGAGACCAAGGCGTTGCTGCTCGGCGCTGCGTCCCGCACACAGGACGAGCAGGAACGGGCCGAGAGGGAGGCCCAGTACCGCCGACTGCGCGCCCTTGTCGGCCTGGACGAGTAGGAACACCTAGCGACGAGCCCGTGTTGCTCTCGCGGAGGTGCTGGTGACGATGTCGTCGATGAACATGCATTCCTATGCCTGGCGGTCGATGCCGCGGGGCAAGGACAGCGGGCGCAAGGTGCCCAAGGGCACGTGGCGCCGCATCGCCGGCTTCGCCAGGCCCTACCGCCGCCAGCTGATCATCTTCTTGATCATGATCGTCGCGGACGCCGTGATCTCGGTGACCACGCCCGTCCTCGCCGGCCGGGTGGTCAACGACATCACAAGTCATGCCGCGGCCCGCGCCGTCATCTGGATCGCGATCATCATCGCGATCCTCGCCGTCTTCGATGCCGGGTTGTCGTTCGCGCAGCGCTGGTATTCCTCGCGCATAGGCGAGGGCCTGATCTTCCACATGCGCACCGCCGTGTTCGACCACGTGCAGCGCATGCCGCTCGCGTTCTTCACCCGCACCCAGACAGGTGCACTCATCAGCCGGCTCAACAACGACGTGCTCGGTGCTCAGCAGGCGTTCACGTCCACCCTGTCCGGGCTCGTGTCGAACATCGTCAGCCTCGTGCTGACGGCCGGCGTGATGTTCACGTTGTCATGGCAGATCACCGCGATCTCGCTGGTGATGCTGCCGGTGTTCGTGTTGCCGGCACGGCGCATCGGGCGCCGGCTGCAAGAGATCACCCGCGAGTCGTATTCACTGAACGCGTCGATGAACTCGACCATGACCGAACGGTTCAACGTCGCCGGCGCACTGTTGGTCAAGTTGTTCGGACGCACCGAGGACGAATCGGTGTCGTTCAGCTCGCGGGCAGCGCGGGTGCGCGACATCGGGGTGACCTCGGCGATGTACGGCCGCGCCTTCTTCGTCGCGCTGGCCCTGGTCGCGGCACTCGCGCAAGCACTCGTCTACGGACTGGGCGGCTACTACGCGATCACCGGCCAGCTGTCGGCCGGCACCGTCGTCACGCTTGCGCTGCTGTTGACCCGCCTCTACGGCCCGCTCACCGCACTGTCGAACGCGCGGGTCGACGTGATGAGCGCCCTGGTGAGCTTCGATCGTGTCTTCGAGGTGCTCGACCTCGAGCCGATGATCGCCGATGCTCCCGACGCCGTCGAAGTGCCCGCTGACGCGCGCAGCTTCGAGTTCGACAACGTGCGTTTCTCGTACCCGACTGCAAGCGAGGTCTCGCTCGCCTCGCTCGAAGACGTCGCGACCCTCGACCACACCGAATCGGCCGAGGTGTTGCACGGCATCTCCTTGCGCGCCGAGCCGGGCCAACTCGTCGCGCTCGTCGGCCCGTCCGGCGCGGGCAAGACCACGATCAGCCAGCTGTTGCCGCGCATCTACGACGTCCGTAGTGGCGCCGTTCGTGTCGGCGGGCTCGACGTCCGCGACGTGACGCAGAACTCGCTGCGGGCGCGCATCGGTGTCGTGAGCCAGGAAGCCCACATGTTCCACGACACCATCGCGAACAACCTGCGTTATGCGGCCCCCGAGGCGACCGACGAGCAGTTGCTCGCCGCGATCGAAGCGGCGCAGATCGGAGAACTGGTTGCGTCGCTTCCCGACGGACTCGACACCGTCGTCGGCGATCGCGGGTACCGGCTCTCGGGCGGTGAGAAGGCACGCCTGGCGATCGCGCGCCTGCTTCTCAAGCAGCCACAGATCGTCATCCTCGACGAGGCCACCGCACACCTCGACAGCGAGAGCGAGGTAGCGGTGCAACGCGCCCTTTCGCAGGCTCTCGTCGGTCGCACGTCGCTCGTGATCGCCCACCGGCTGTCGACGATCATCAACGCCGACCAGGTGATCGTGCTCGAAGACGGACAGGTGGTCGAGCACGGCACCCACGCCGAGCTCATCGCCGCCGGCGGGCTGTACGCCGAGCTGTACCGCACACAGTTCGAGCGCCAGGCCGTCGGCGTCGAGTGACCTTCGACTAGCGCGCGGCCAGCGCGCGGCCGCCGAGCGGATCGGCGAGCAGTTGCGCGAACGCGATCTCGGCCGCACCGACGAGCGCCGAGTCGTGCGCGAGGCCGGCCCGGGCCAGGACGACGTTCTCGCCCGGGCCATTGAAGGCGTGCTCGCCGAGCGCGGTCTCGACGTCCGGACGGGCGATGTCGAGGATCTCGGCGAACGTTCCGCCGAGCAGGATCAGTTCGGGATTGAAGGCATTGACCAGGCCGCCGAGCGCCTGGCCGAGCGAGCGCGCGACGCTGTGCACCGCGTTGCACGCGCGCTCGTCGCCCGCGCGCGCGGCCGTGATCACCACACCGGACTCGAAGTCGGTGGGGGAGTTGGCCCGCCCGGCGAGGGCGAGCAACGCGTGATCGCCGACGTAGGTCTCGAGACAGCCGTGCTTGCCGCAGTGGCATTCCGGTCCGGACGGATCGACGACATTGTGCCCGATCTCGCCGGCGTGCCCGCGGTATCCGCGCAGGGGTTCACCGTTAACGATGATCCCGGCACCGACGCCGATGCGTCCCATCAGGAACACGACGTCGTCGTGCCCGCGCGCCGCGCCGCGGCTGTGCTCGGCAAGCGCGGCCAGGTCGGCGTCGTTACCCACGACGACCGGGATGTGCGGCGACGCGAGCTCGGTGAGCATCGATCCGAACGCGGCGTCACGCCAGCCGAGGTTGGGTGCGAAGCCGACGGTGCCGGTGTGCCTGTCGACCGTGCCCGGGACGCTGACCCCGACACAGACCGGCACGCCGACGAGACCGCCTTGGCGGGCGAGCTCGGGCACCGCCGCGACGATCTGTCGCGCGGCCTCGTCCGGCGCCGGCGGTGAGTCGAACGCGATCACCTGCCGTTCGAGCAGCACGCCACCGAGCCCGACGGCAGCACACGTTATGTGCGTGACGTCGACGTCGACAGCGACGACGAACGGCCCGTCCGCATGCGGCCCGACGACGTGCGACGGGCGACCGGCGCGGGTGCCACCGGTCGGTACCGACTCCTGCACCAGTCCGAGGTCGACCAGATCGGTGACAAGGGCACCGATCGTCGATCGACTCAACCCGAGCCGGGCCGTCAGCTCGGCACGCGTCAGCGCACCGTCGCGATGAACCTGCGCAAGGATGAGCGCGAGGTTGTGCCGCCGCATCGCGTCGGGCCGGGCAGCGGGGGCAACCATGGTCTGCGTCGGACCGGCTCGGTCAGGCGAGGCCGGACGCGCCGGCTCGTCGCCGCGACAGCGCATCGACCGTGGCAGCGAGCGCGAGGGCGAGTCCGACAGCGATCAGCTGGATGGCCGCGTTGTTGCTGCCGTTGAACAGGTCGCTGAACCCGTTGTAGATGACCTCGACCACGGCACCGCCGATGATTGCGTCGACGATGCGACCACGACCACCGAACAGGCTCGTGCCGCCGATGACCGCCGCACCGACCGCAAGCAGCAGCGTGTTGCCGCCGAATGCGTTCGCTGCGGTCGACGACGTGTACGAGCTGATCATGATGCCGCCGACAGCCGCGAGTGCCGAGCTGATGACGAAGACCGAGATGCGCACACCGTCGACGTTGATGCCGGCGCGCCGGGCCGCCTCGGTGTTGCCACCGACGGCGTACACATGCCGGCCGTACTTGGTGCGGGTGAGCACGAACGTGAGGATGACGAACAGCACGATCAGCACCGGCACGACGTACGGGACGCCCTCGAGCTTCGGCGGCTGCACGATCACGTAGTGCGGCACGTGGTTGATGTACTGCACCGAGCGCACCGGCGTTCCGTTCGCACGGTTCTTGTTCAGCACCATGACTACGAGAGCGCCGAGGACGGCGAGCACAAGGATCTTGCCCATGACGACAGGGGTGGGCTCGCCGGCGAGACCCTGGCGGTGCCGGGTCGCCTGCGCGAGCAGCTTCTGCGCCGCGTACCCGACGACGACGATCGCCAGCAGCAACCAGCCCATCCAGATCGGCATGTACGAGCTGGCGAAGGCGTTGACGACCTTGTCGCTGAGCGAGATCTGTCCGTGCTGGCCAGGACCGTTGTCGAGGATCAGCAGGCAGACGCCTTGGAAGGCGAGGAAGAACGACAGGGTCACGACGAAGGACGGGATGCGCAGCTTCGCGACCAGCACGCCGGTGACCGTGCCGATGACCAGGCCGGTGACGATCGCGGCGGGGATCGTGCCGTACCAGCCCCAGCCGTAGCCGTCCATCAGGCGAGCCATCACCGACGGCGCAGATGCCGGCGGTGTAGCCGGCCGCGAGGTCGATCTCGCCGAGCAGCAGGACGAAGACAAGACCCATAGCGATGAAGATCGTGCCGCTGCCCTCGCGGAACATGTTCGCGAAGTTGTTCAGCGAGCCGAAGCCCGACTCGGCGAACAGGAAGAACAGCACGAGCACGATGAGGCCGCCGACGGCGGGAAGCGAGCCCATGTCGCCGCCACGCACGCGCATGACGTAGTTGCGCGCGTAGCCGCCGACGCCCATCGGCTCGGTGGTGAGACCGGGCGGCATGGCCGACCTCGGCGACGGCCGACGGTTCCTCGGCCGGCGTCTCGGTCTTCTGCAGGTCCGTCATGCCGGGACCCCCTCGCTGGAGTTCGCGCCGGATTGCGAGCCGGTGGTGATCAGCTCGACCAGCTGCTGCTGGTTGACGTCCGAGCGCCGCGACGCGGGCGGCTGACCTGCCGAGGTACATGATCGCGATCTCGTCGGCGACCTGGAGAACATCGATCATGTTGTGCGAGATCAACACGACGGCGACGCCACGGTCGGCGAGTCTGCGGACCAGGTCGAGCACCTGCGCGGTCTGCGCGACGCCCAACGCTGCGGTCGGCTCGTCGAGAACGACCACCTTCGAGTTCCACAGCACCGCCTTGGCGATCGCGACCGTCTGGCGCTGCCCGCCGGACAGGCTCGACACGCGCTGCCGCACCGACTTCAGCGTGCGGACCGACAGCGACTTCAATGTCTCTTCGGCGGATTGCTCCATGCTGCTCTCGTCGAGCACGATGCCGGACGTGCGCTCGCGGCCGAGGAACATGTTCTGCACGACGTCGAGGTTGTCGCACAGCGCGAGGTCCTGGTACACGACCTCGATACCGAGCGCGGACGCGTCGCGCGGCGAGTGCAAGTGCACCGCGCGTCCCTCGAACTCGTAGACGCCGGAGTCGAAGGGGTAGGTGCCGGCGATGCACTTGACGAGTGTCGATTTGCCGGCGCCGTTGTCGCCGACCAGCGCGGTGACCTCACCGACGTTGGCATGGAATTCGACATCCTTCAGCACGTCGACCGCGCCGAAACTCTTGTTGATGTTGCGCAGTTCCAGGATCGGCAGTCGCCCATGCCTTGGCCCTTCGTCGCTGAGGTGGTCACTGGCTGATAGTGCGAGGCGGGGTGGTCACCGCGCTGTATGCGATGACCACCCCAGACCTCGAACGAACTAGTTACTTGACACCGTTCTTCTTGCACAACGCCACGTACTGGCCGGTGCACACCGTGTTCTTCGGCGTGTAGCCGTCGTTGATCGGCTGGGCCACGTTCGCCTTGGTGATCGCGATAGGCGTGGCGAGGATCGACGGGACCTTGTTCTTCGTGGTCGGGTCGGTCGTGGTCGCGTTGACGTCCGACGGCTGCTGGCCGTTGATCAGCTGCGCGACCGCCTTCATTGCCGGGAAGGCTTCCTTCGCGGACGGCTTGTAGATCGTGAAGCACTGCGAGCCGGTCATGATGTTCTGCAGACCACCCGCGGTGGAGTCCTGACCGCTGACCGCGATCTTGCCGACCAGGTTCTGCGACTTCAGGTCGGTGATCACGGCCTGCGCCATCGTGTCGTTGGCGACCATGACGGCCTTGATGTTCGGGTTCTTGTTCAGCATCTGGCTGAACACGCGACCCGCGGTCGGGCCGTCCCAGTTACCGGTCTGCTTGGCGACGCGGGTCCAGCCCGCGGTCTTGCCGAGCACGCTGTCGTAGCCCTGTGCGAACAGCGTCGCGTTGTTGTCGGTCGGAGCACCGTCGATGTCGACGTACTGCACCGACTTCTGGTTCTTGACCTGCGGGCACTGGGTCAGGGTCTTGCCCTGAACCTGGCCGACGGTGACGTTGTTGAACGACACGTACACGGCAGCGCCGCCGCCCGGGGTGAGCCGGTCGTAGTCGACCGGGATGACGCCCTGCTTGGCGGCTTCCTTCTCGATGGCCGCACCCGACGCCTGGTCGAGGTTGACGACGACGAGCGCCTTGACGCCGTTCGCCTCCATCTGCTCGGCGTCCGCCTTCATCGTCTGCGGGCTGCCGTTGGCGTTCTTGATGTCACAGGTGAGGTTGTACTGCTTGCACGCCGCGGCGAGCGCGGTCGGGTCGGCGGTGACCCAGCGCGGCGAGGACGTGGTGTCGGGCAGGAGGATGCCGACCTTCGCGCCGCCGCCGTCGGTTCCACTGCCGCCGCGAGGACGACGAGGACGAGGTCGAGGGTGATGACGAGGTGCTGCCGCCTGCCGGTGTTGACGGCCCTGTTGCGGAACTGCTGGAGGTACCTCCGCCACTCGAGCCACAGGCTGCGAGCGCGAAGGCCGCGACGATTCCTACCGCCGCGACGGGCACACTGCTCTTGCGCATGCAGTAACGCCTTTCATGTTGGGGCCGCTGTCGGCTCGACTAAGCCCGCCGAATGTTGTGCGCGCGAACATATCCGATACCGCGCGCCTGGAACACGACCGACACCAACTCGTTACCTGATCATGCCGTTGGCGTTAACGGTTGTCCCTTATGTGCGTGCGCCGACCAGGTGTTCGAGGGCGAGTTGGTTGAGCCGGACGAACCCGTAACCGCGTTCGCCGCGCCACTTCCGGGTCGAAGTCGGCCGTGCCGGCGCGCAGGTCGGCCAACGATTCGCCCGCGTCCAGCGTCGAATCGCGCAAGCCCGTCACACCGGCCTGCTCGAGTGCGGTCTGCACCTCGGGGTCGGCGCGGTATTCGGCGGCGCGTTGCTTGAGCAGCAGATAGGTCGCCATGTTCGCCGCGGCACTGGCCCAGACGCCGTCCATGTTCTCGGTGCGCGAGGGCTTGTAGTCGAAATGCCGCGGACCTCGTATGCCGGCGCGCCCGGCTGCCCTGGAGCGCCGTGCTCGAGCAGGTCGACGAGATGGAAGGCATTGAGCAGGTCGCCGTGACCGAACACGAGGTCCTGGTCGTACTTGATGCTGCGCTGGCCGTTCAGGTCGATGTGGAACAACTTGCCCGCCCAGAGCGCCTGGGCGATGCCGGCAGCGAAGTTCAGGCCGGCCATCTGCTCGTGACCGACTTCCGGGTTCAGCCCGACCATGTCGCCGTGTTCGAGCTGGGCGATGAAGGCGAGGGCGTGGCCGACGGTCGGCAGCAGGATGTCACCACGCGGCTCGTTCGGCTTCGGCTCGATCGCGAACCGGATGCCGTAGTCCTGCTCGAGGACATAGGCAGCCAGCGTGTCGATCGCTTCGCGGTAGCGGTCGAGGGCAGCCTGCACGTCCTTGACGCCGTCGTACTCGGCGCCTTCCCGCCCGCCCCAGAAGACATAGGTCTGCGCGCCGAGCTCGGCGGCGAGGTCGATGTTGCGGGCGACCTTGGCAGGGCGTAGCGGCGCACCGAGCGGTCGTTGCTGGTGAAGCCGCCGTCCTTGAACACCGGATGGGTGAACAGGTTGGTCGTCATCATCGGCACGCGCATGCCGGTGTCGGACAGCGCGTCCTTGAATCGCGCGATGTGCTTGTCGCGCTCGGAGTCCGACGAGCCGAACGGGATCAGATCGTCGTCATGGAAGGTGACGCCGAACGCGCCCAGCTCCGACAGCCGGTGCAATGACTCGACCGGGTCGACGGGCGCACGGGTGGCGTCGCCGAAGGGGTCGCGGCCCTGCCACCCCACCGTCCAGAGGCCGAAGGTGAACTTGTCGTCCCGCGTCGGGGTGGGGGTGGCCATGGCGTCCTCCGGCATTTGTTCTAGTCGTGAACTTATGCCGTGACGGTATCCCGCCAGTCAACCCCGCCGCCTCATCCCAGCTGGTGCTCGGTTGGACGCTCCTCGAACGAGCACCAGCGGGGAAAGGGTCAGAGCAGCGAGCGCAGGACGTACTGCATGATTCCGCCGTGCCGGTAGTAGTCGGCCTCGCCGGGGGTGTCGATGCGCACGCGTGCGTCGAACTCGACGTCGTGCCCGGAATCCGACGCCGCCTTGACCTTCACAGTGCGCGGGGTCGAGCCCGAGTTCAGCTCCTCGATCCCGGTGATGTCGAAGGTCTCTTCGCCGGTGAGCCCGAGCGACTCGGCCGACTCGCCGTCGGGGAACTGCAGCGGCAGTACGCCCATGCCGATCAGGTTCGACCGGTGGATGCGCTCGTAGGACTCGGCGATCACCGCGCGCACGCCGAGCAGGGCCGTGCCCTTGGCCGCCCAGTCGCGTGACGAACCCGAGCCGTACTCCTTGCCGGCGAGGATCACGAGCGGCGTGCCGGCCTCGGCGTAGTTGACCGATGCCTCGTAGATCGTCGTGACCTCGCCGTCGGCGGTGAAGTCGCGGGTGAAGCCGCCCTCCGTGCCGGGCGCGAGCTGGTTGCGCAGCCGGATGTTGGCGAACGTCCCGCGGATCATCACCTCGTGGTTGCCGCGGCGGGAGCCGTAGGAGTTGAAGTCCTTGCGCTCGACGCCGTGCTCGGCGAGGTACTTGCCGGCGGGGGAGTCGGTCTTGATCGCGCCTGCCGGGCTGATGTGGTCGGTCGTGACCGAGTCACCGAGCCGAGCGAGCACGCGCGCCCCGCTGATGTCAGTGACGTCGGACGGCTCGCGGTCCATACCGTCGAAGTACGGCGGCTTGCGGACGTAGGTCGACTCGCCGTCCCACTCGAACGTGTCGCCCTCGGGAGTCTGCAGACCCTGCCAGCGCTCGTCGCCCTCGAACACGTCTGCGTAGTCGCGGCTGAACATCTCGCTTGCGATGGCCGAGTCGATCGTGTCCTGAATCTCTTGCGGCGAGGGCCAGATGTCGTGCAGGAAGACGTCGTTGCCGTCGGTGTCCTGGCCCAGCGGGTCGTTGATCAGGTCGACGTCCATCGACCCGGCGAGCGCATACGCGACGACCAGCGGCGGCGAGGCCAGGTAGTTCATCTTCACGTCGGGGTTGATGCGTCCCTCGAAGTTGCGGTTGCCCGACAGCACGGCTGTCACCGCGAGATCGCCGTCGTTGACCGCCGCCGAGACCTCTTCGATGATCGGGCCCGAGTTGCCGATGCAGGTGGTGCAGCCGTAGCCGACCAGGTTGAAGCCGAGCTTCTCGAGGTACGGGGTCAGGCCGGCGCGGTCGTAGTAGTCGGTGACGACCTTCGAGCCGGGTGCGAGCGAGGTCTTGACCCAAGGCTTGCGTGCCAGCCCCTTCTCCACGGCCTTTTTCGCCAGCAGCGCGGCGCCGATCATCACCGACGGGTTCGACGTGTTCGTGCACGAGGTGATCGCAGCGATCACCACCGCGCCGTGATCGACGACGCCCTTGCCGCCGCCGGCGAACTCGACCTCGATCGGATTGGACGTGCGTCCGTCCGCGCCCGTTGCGCACGACGGCATCGGCGCTTCATCGTGCTCGCTCGGAGCAGCCGGGTCGGAGGCCGGGAAGGACTCGTCGTTCGCCTCGTCGACGGAGTCCTGCACCGACTCGACGTAGTTGTTCAGCGCCTCGCGGAACATCGGCTTCGCCGACTTCAGCGGGACGCGGTCCTGCGGGCGCTTCGGGCCGGCCAGTGACGGCTCGACCGTCGACAGGTCGAGCTCGAGCGTCTCGCTGAACGCCGGCTCGGTCGACGGGTCGTGCCAGAGCAGGTTCTCTTTCGCGTAGGTCTCGACCAGCGTTGATCTGGTCGTCCTTGCGTCCGGTGAAGCGCAGGTAGCGCAATGTCTCGTCGTCGATCGGGAAGATCGCGCAGGTCGAGCCGTACTCGGGGCTCATGTTGCCGATCGTCGCGCGGTTGGCCAGCGGCACGGCGCCGACGCCCGATCCGTAGAACTCGACGAACTTGCCGACGACACCGTGCTTGCGCAGCATCTCGGTGATCGTGAGGACGAGGTCGGTGGCCGTCGATCCGTCCGGCAGCTCGCCGGTGAGCTTGAAGCCGACGACGCGCGGAATGAGCATCGACACCGGCTGGCCGAGCATCGCCGCCTCGGCCTCGATGCCGCCGACGCCCCACCCGAGCACGCCGAGGCCGTTGACCATCGTCGTGTGCGAGTCGGTGCCGACGAGCGTGTCGGGGTAGGCCATGCCCGTTGCGCGCGAACACGACACGGGCGAGGTACTCGATGTTGACCTGGTGCACGATGCCGGTGCCCGGCGGGACGACCTTGAACTCGTCGAAGGCGGTCTGGCCCCAGCGCAGGAACTGGTAGCGCTCGATGTTGCGCTCGTACTCGAGTTCGACGTTGCGGGTGAACGAGTCGGGCGTGCCGAACAGATCGGCGATCACCGAGTGGTCGATGACCAGCTCGGCCGGCGCGAGCGGGTTGATGCGGGCGGCGTCGCCGCCGAGCTCGACGACCGCTTCGCGCATGGTGGCCAGGTCGACGACCGCAGGGACGCCGGTGAAGTCCTGCATCACGACGCGTGCGGGGGAGAACTGGATCTCGGTGTCGGGCTCGGCGTCCGGCGCCCAGTTGGCGAGAGCCTCGATCTGGGCGGACGTGACGTTGGTGCCGTCCTCGGTGCGCAGCAGGTTCTCGAGCAGGATCTTCAGGCTGAACGGCAACCGCTCGGCACCGGCCACATTGCTCAGCGCGAAGATGTCGTAGCTCTCGCTGCCGACGGTGAGCTGGGTACGGGATCCGAAGCTGTCCTTGCTCTGTGCTGGCACTGGGACTGCGCCTCCTCGGCTGTCGCGGACGAGATCTCTTGACGTCAAGATACCTCCGAACATACCACCGTCGAGACGGCCGGCCCCGAGGTGCTGCGGGCGGGCGCGCATGTGGTGTTCGGCGTGTTCACCTGCCGTCCTCGATACAGTCACCCGTATGACCGACAGCGCCACCCGCGAGGGGGCGCCCGCCGGTGCGGCACGATCTTCGAAACTCACGCGCGCGATCGACGTGGTGGGCTGGACCCGCATCCGTCGTGGCGCCCTGTTGCTCTATTTCCTCGCCCTGGTCGTCGTCATCGCGACGGTCGGCGTCCCGATCGGCCGCAACGAGATCGCGCTCCTGAGCGTGCTGCCGCTGGTGATCACCCGCCTGGGCGCCGGCTGGCGCGCGCTCGGGCCAGGTCTTGGTCGACTGGGCGCCGTTCACCGCGGTGCTGATCTTCTACGACAAGACTCGCGGCGCTGCTGACGCCGTCGGGCTTGCCCTTGCACGAGGCCGATGTCGTCGGCTGGGAGCGCGGCCCTGTTCGGCGGGCAGGTGCCGACCGTCTGGCTGCAACAGCATCTCTACGACCCGCACCATGTGTATTGGTACGACGCGCTGTTCACGCTCATCTACACCTCACACTTCCTGGCCACGCCCGCGGTGGCCGCGGTGTTGTGGCTGCGGCATCGGATGCTCTGGATGCAGTACATCTCGCGGGTCATATTGCTGTCGGTCGCCGGCCTGATCACCTACATCCTGTTCCCTGAGGCGCCGCCCTGGCTGGCCGCGCGCGACGGCTTCATCGCCGAGCCGATCGCGCGGCTGTCGGCCCGCGGCTGGATCTGGCTGCACGCGCCGAACCTGCAGAACACGCTGGCCCACGCCCAGGAGGACGGCTCGAACCCGGTCGCTGCGATGCCGTCGCTGCACATCGCGTTCGCCTGCCTGATCGCGCTGTATCTCGGCAGCAAACTGAGCAGCCGTTGGCGCTACCTGTTGTGGCTCTATCCGGTGGCGATGGGTCTGACCCTCGTCTACACCGGCGAGCACTACGTCGTCGACCTGATCGCCGGCGTGGTGTACGCCGTCGCCGCGCACCTGGCCGTGCGCTGGTGGGAGCAGCGCCGCAAGGCGAAGGCCGGAGTCGGAGCTGGGGCTGCCGCTTCCTGACCGGCGTGCCTCAGTGATGCGTCCGGTCACGCGGGGTTCACCGGGTGGATCAGTGATGCGTCCGGACGCGCGGTGCCGCGGTGAACCAGCTCGCGCCCGTCGCCCGCCGCGCCCCCCGTTGAGAATCGGCTGGGGCGCTTGTGACTCGTGGTGCCAATGATTCTTGAGTGGCGCCTGGCATATCTGGGACAGAAATGGCACTCTGTGCATTGAAGTGTTTGCTGTTACTCCGCTGTCTTGCGGCCGCCACCCCCGCCGGTCGCCTGTCGAGTCGACTGCTGAGAGGCCGTAGCCGTGCCTGTACCCCGCCGTTACCCGCGCACCGGCCGCGCCAGATTCGTGTCCCTGCTGCTCGGGCTCGTCGCCGTGTGCTCGTTGCTCGTCGTTCCGGGGCGGGTGGCAGGCGCCAGCCCGCCGCCCAATCCCGGGTCCTCGGCGCCGAGCAACCCCACCAACGGCCAGCTCAACGGTGCGGCGGCGCAGAAGGCCGCCGTCGCGGCGGAGGTCGGTCGCCTGGGCGCCAGCGTCGCCGCCATCGAGTCACAACTGCGCCAGCTCGAGGCCGCGCGTGAGATGGCCGAGCAGAAGCTGGCTTTCGCACTGTCCAAGCTCGAGCAGGCAAAGATCGACTCGGCCAAGGCCGCCGGCGCCGTCGTTGCCGCCCAGAAGCGCGTCGACGCGGCACAACAGCAGTTCAGCTCGTTCGTGCAGGCGACCTACATGAACGGGTCGATCGGCGGCATGACCGGATCACTGCTGACCGCCTCCGACCCGAACACCCTGCTGCAGCAGAACGCGCTCCAGCAGTACGAGAGTGACCACCAGATCAGCGCCATCGGCAACGTCAAAGCGGCGACCGTCGCCCGCTCGAACGCCGATGCGGCTGCCCGGCTGGCGGTGGCGAGGCAGCGCGCCGCCACGATCGCGGCCGAGCATGCCAAGGAGGCGGCCGACGCCGCAGTAACCGCGGCCATCGAGGAACAGAAGCAACTGCAGGCCCAGCTGGCGAGCCAGCAGGCAGCGCTGCAGCGGGCACAGATCGAACTTGCCACGCTCAACCATCAGCGGGCCGCCTACATCGCCTACCAGCAGCAACTGGCCGCCTACCAGGCCTACCAGCGTCACCAGGCCGCCCTGCGCGCTGAGCGCGCCCGCGAGGCCGCCCTGCGAGCGGCTGCCGCCGAACGGCGCCGGCTGGCTCGCGAGGCCGCTGCTGCGGCCCGCCACCATCACCACAGCGACGGTGGCGGGGGCGTCCCCTCGTCCGGCGGTGGCGGCGGCAACGGTGGCGGTGGTGGCGGCGGAGGCGGGCCGGTCATTCAACCGAGCGGTGGGCAGTGGACGCCGCAGGCCGGCGTGGAAGCGGCCCGTCGGGCGATGCGCTGGCGCGGCTGGATGTACGCGTGGGCGGGCGGTAACGCCTACGGCCCGACCTATGGCGTGTGCGCCGGCGACGGAGCGTTCAACGACTGCCACGTGAAGGGCTTCGATTGCTCGGGGTTGAGCCTCTACGCATGGGCGCCGTACATGACCCTCGATCACTATGCCGCTTCGCAGTACTGGCAGGCCGGCTCGTTCCATCCGTCCACGTCGCAACTGCGGCCGGGCGACCTGACCTTCTGGAGCTCGAACGGCAGCCCGAGTGGCATCCACCACGTCGCTATTTACATCGGCGGTGGCAACGTCGTGCAGGCACCGCAAAGTGGCGAGGTCATCCAGGTCACGCCGCTGTGGAGTGTCGACTGGGGCTACCTCGGCGCGACCCGACCGCTCACCTGAGGGCGGCGCTGGCGTCTTCGTCCGCACCTGCGGAGGGTCCCTGCGACTGTGACGTTGTTGCAGCGTCGGGTCGGTAGCGTGATCGACATGACCGCAGCACCGCAGGCCGCCCCGCGTGCTGTGCTGCTCGATCGGTTCGGACGCACCGCGACCGATCTGCGCATCTCGCTCACCGACCGGTGTTCCTTGCGCTGCACCTACTGCATGCCCGCCGAAGGACTCGACTGGTTGAGCCGCAGCGATCGGCTCACCGACGACGAGATCCTGCGGCTGGCAGAGATCTTCGTCGGACTCGGCGTCGAGAGCATCCGGCTCACCGGTGGCGAGCCGCTCGTGCATCGCACGGTCGTCGACGTGGTCGCCCGGCTCGCGTCACTCGAGCCGCGTCCCGAGCTGTCGCTGACCACGAACGGCATCAGCCTCGACCGGTCGGCACTGGACCTCGTCCGCGCCGGACTCGACCGGGTCAACGTCTCGATCGACACGCTCGATGCCGAGCGGTTCCGCACCCTCACCCGGCGCGACCGGCTCGCCGGACGTGTTGCGCGGTGTCGCTGCTGCGAGCAATGCCGGGCTCGCACCGGTGAAGATCAACTCAGTCCTGATGCGCGACTCGAACCTCGCCGAGGCACCGCAACTGCTCGGCTGGGCACTGCGGCACGGATACCAGTTGCGCTTCATCGAGCACATGCCGCTGGACGCCGACCACAACTGGACGCGGGACAGCATGGTCACCGCGGCCGAGGTGCTCGACCTGCTGCAGGGCGACTTCGTGCTCTCGCCCCGCGGGCACGTCGGTAACGCGCCCGCAGAGGAGTTCGACGTCCTCGACGGACCTGATCGCGCGTCCTGGGCGACGCAGCCGGGGCGTCTGGGCATCATCGCGTCCGTCACCCGGCCCTTCTGCCGCGACTGCGACCGGTTGCGCCTGACCGCCGACGGCCAACTGCGCACCTGTCTGTTCGCGCAGGACGAGACCGATCTGCGCGGCCCATTGCGCGCCGGCGCCTCGACGACGAGCTCGCCGAGATCATCGGGACGGCAGTCGCCGGCAAGCAGGCCGGTCACGGCATCGACGCCCCTGACTTCGTCCAGCCCCTGCGGACCATGTCCGCAATCGGTGGCTAGAGGTTCGCCGTCGAGCAAAACTTCCGTCGCGCTAGGAAGTCGGCGAGATGGTCTGCGTGCTCGTCGCAGGCGAGCCAGTGTTTGATGCGCGCGGTGTCGTGCAAGGACGGGTTACGCCACTGCAGATCGACGGTCGCGGCGGCCCGGCAGCCGCGCGCAGAACACCGAAGATCTTCTTCATCTGGACACCAAGGCAACATATAGGCCGGTCCCGTACCGTAATTGCGACGGCCGTTCGGAAGGACCCACGTGACGCACTCCAGCTCGTCCAGCTCGACCCCTGCAGCAGACGCCGGCTCGCTCGAGCGGGTGATGTTCGAGATCAAGCGGGTGATCGTCGGGCAGGAGCGCATGGTCGAGCGGATGATGATCAGCCTGCTGGCGCGCGGTCACTGCCTGCTCGAGGGCGTCCCCGGTGTTGCGAAGACCCTTGCGGTCGAGACGCTGGCGCGCACGGTCAGCGGGTCGTTCGCGCGCGTGCAGTTCACCCCTGACCTCGTGCCGTCCGACATCGTCGGCACACGCATCTACCGGCCGAACAGCGAGCGCTTCGACACCGAGCTGGGCCCGGTCATGGCGAACTTCGTGCTCGCCGACGAGATCAACCGAGCGCCGGCGAAGGTGCAGTCGGCGATGCTCGAGGTGATGGCCGAGGGCCACGTGAGCATCGGCGGCGAACGCTTCGACGTGCCGCAGCCGTTCCTCGTCCTTGCGACGCAGAACCCGATCGAGTCGGAGGGCGTCTACCCGCTGCCCGAGGCGCAACGCGACCGGTTCCTGATGAAGATCAGCGTCGACTACCCGACGGCCGCCGAGGAGCGCGAGATCGTCTACCGCATGGGTGTCGAGCCGCCGGTTGCAAACCCGGTGATCTCGACCGACGAGCTCGCCCGCCTGCAGCAGGTCGCCGGACGGGTCTTCGTGCACCACGCGATCGTCGACTACGTGGTGCGCCTGGTGATCTCGACCCGGCACCCGGCCGAGCACGGGATGCAGGACGTCGCGTCGTGGGTCTCGTACGGCGCGAGTCCGCGCGCGAGCCTCGGGCTGATCGCTGCCGGACGGGGAATGGCGCTGCTGCGCGGACGTGATTACGTGCTGCCGCAAGACATCCTCGACGTCGCCGGCGACGTGCTGGCGCACCGGCTCGTGCTCAGCTACGACGCGATCGCCGACGGCGTGCCGGCCGCCCATGCGGTGCGGCGCGTGCTGCAGACGATCCCACTGCCGCAGGTCGCTCCGCGCCAGCGTGCGAACGGCCCCGGCGCCGACACGCGACCGCCGCGGCACCCAGCAACCGCTGGTGTACGGCCAGGCAGCGCCGCAGCAGACCAACCCGTGGGGCGGCGAGCGCACGGCGTGATGATCCGGCATTCATGAGCGGACCAGTTCCTGTCGATCACGGGCCGACGCTCGACCTCGGCCCGGCCGAGGCGTTGCTGCGTCGGCTCGAACTCACCGTGCGCAACCGGCTGGACGGACTGTTGCAGGGCAACTACGTCGGCCTCGTCCCGGGACCGGGATCCGAGGCGGGGGAGTCGCGGCAGTACGTCGCCGGGCGACGACGTGCGGCGTATGGATTGGCCCGTCACCGCGCGCACGACAATTCCGCACGTACGGCAGACGATCGCCGACCGCGAGCTCGAGACGTGGCTCGTGGTCGACCTCTCGCCGAGCATGGACTTCGGCACCGGCCTGACCGAGAAGCGTGAACTCGTGCTCGCCGCGATCACGGCCGTTGTGCATCTCACCGTCCGCGGCGGCAACCGCGTCGGCGCGATCGTCGCCAACGGTGCCGACAGCTACCGCATCCCTGCACTCGGTGGTCGCAACCACGGCCGCTATCTGATCCGCCGCATCGCGGCGACGCGACGCGCCGAGCGCGGCGGCGGTCCTGAGCTGCCCGAACTGCTCGAGTCGCTGCGGCGTCCGCCGCGGCGTCGCGGACTGGTCGCCGTGGTGTCCGACTTCATCGGACCGATGTCGTCCGGTGAACTCCCGTGGGAACGCCCGCTGCGCGCGCTCGCGCTGCGGCATCAGTTGCTCGGCATCGAAGTGCTCGACCCACGCGAGCTGGAACTGCCCGCGGCGGGGCTGGTCACCTTCGTCGACACCGAGTCGGGACGAGAGCTCGAAGTGCAGACCTCGTCGACGAGCGTGCGGCAGAACTACGCCGCCGCGGCGACGGCACAACGCGCGCGCATCGCCGCGTCGTTACGCCATGCCGGTGCCGGACATCTGCAACTGCGCACCGATCGCGACTGGATCAGCGACGTCGTGCGGTACGTGATCACCCGCCGACGCCTCGGCGGGCAGGTCGTCGCCGCACGGCAGGGAGTGCGCTAGATGACCTTCCTGTCGCCGGCCTGGCTGCTGCTGCTCATCGCGGTCGCACTCATCCTGATCGCTTACGTCGTTGTGCAGCTGCGCCGCAAGAAGTACGTCGCACGCTTCAGCAACGTCGAGCTGCTCGGCAGCGTCGCACCACGCAGACCCGGCTGGCGTCGCCATCTCACTTTTGCGCTGCTGCTGATCGGGCTCACCGTGCTCTCTGTCGGCGTTGCTCGTCCGGCAGCTGCTGTTCGCGTTCCGCGCGATCGCGCGACCGTGATGCTCGACATCGACGTGTCGTTGTCGATGGAGGCGACCGACGTCCTGCCTTCGCGCTTGCAGGCCGCGAAGAAGGCCGGCAAGCAGTTCGCCGATCTACTGCCTGCGCGCATCAACCTCGGCCTGATCAGCTTTGCCCGTAACGCGAATGTGCTCGTCCCGCCGACCCTCGATCGCGAGCCCGTGAAGAAGGCCATCGACGGATTGAAACTCGCCAACTACACCGCCATCGGCGAGGCGATCTTCAGTTCACTCGATGCGATCCGTGTCTTCTCGCAGGCCACCACTGCCAAAGGTGATCAGCCGCCACCTGCGCGCGTGGTGCTGCTCAGCGACGGCTCGAATACGACCGGACGCACGATTTCGTCCGCGATCGCGGCCGCGCGCGCGGCGAAGGTGCAGATCTCGACGATCGCGTTCGGTACTCCCAACGGCACGGTGACAGGGTCGAACGGTGAGCAGGTGCCGGTACCGGCCGACACCGCGGCACTCAGCCAGATCGCGATCCAGACCGGCGGTACTTTCCACACGGCAACATCGGTGCAGGAGCTACAGGCCGTCTACAAGGACATCGGTTCGCAGATCGGCTACACGACCAAGCACCAGGACATCTCGTGGCGCTTCCTCGCGATAGGCCTGTTGTTCACGCTCGCCGCGGCGGGCGCGTCCATGCTGTGGTCGGGACGGCTGACCTAGCTTCAGCCCAGCTGGACGATCTTCCACATGCCCATGAACGCGTGCGGCATCCCGGTGCGGAAGTCCGGCCAGTAACACGCGATCACGTACTTGCCGGCTGCGAGGTTCAGGTACTGCGAAGCCCCCTGCCCCGGCGTCAGCACGCCGAAGGTGTAGCTGCCGCCCAGCCCGAACGACGGCCGACCACGTGCGCCGTTCTTGAAGAAGTGCCGGACCTGCGCGTTCGTCGTGGTCTGCTTCACGTGCTGGAACACCACGAAGTGCGGTTGATCGGCGTTGTTGCGGAACTGGATCCAGCCCTGGTGCGGCAGGGTCGCCCGGTTGGTCGCGAAGCCGTATGTGAAAGCGGTGATGAGCCCGTGCGTCGCGATCTGCTGGCGCGGCGGAGCCTTGCCGAACACCGTCACCATCGTGAACGAGTTCGTGTTCTGGTCGAGGAACACGAACTTCCCGGCCGGCAGCGAGACAGCAACCCAGCCCGGCTTGTTCGGACGGGTTTCGGCCCCGCCGCGGAAGACGATGTTCCGGTCGATGCGCCGCACTGCTTTGGTGTCACCGTTGAATGCCTTGCCGAGGTCGACGCTGGCCTGGGCGAGCGTGTAACCGTTCCGCAGCCGTGCGAGCTGCAGCACGTGGTCGCCCTTGCCCGTCACCACCTTGAAGATGGTGCGTCCGGCGTGCATGCGGTGTCCCGAACTCAGCGACACCGATCGCGGGCTCATATGGACCACGACGGTCGGTACCGGCGCCAGCGCGGCGGCAGGTGATGCGGCAACGACACCGGCCGCGGCTGCGAGCGTGACGAGGCCGAGGGTGGCGGCGGTTCTGCTGATCGATGTGTGCATGGTGTCCTCCGGGCGAGTGCGACGACATCGCTGACCATGCGGGGGCTGACACCGCACAGTGAAGACCTGTCGAGGTCCGGTGACAAGGGCCTGTCCCGAACACACCCGTGTGACAGACACAGCGGGCCGCCAGGTTTCCCTGACGGCCCGCTGCGACAACCGATATGCGTTGCTCAGCCGAGGTGGATGAGCTTCCACATGCCCATGAACGCGTGCGGCATGCCGGTCTTGAAGTCCGGCCAGAAGCAGGCGATCAGGTACTTGCCGCGGAGGCAGGTTCAGGTACACGTCACCGCTCTGCCCGTTGGTCAGCACACCGGTGCCGAAGTTCGGACGAAGGCCCCACGACGGCTGGCCCCTCGCACCGCCTTTGAAGAAGCGGTGGACCTGCGCGTTGGTCGTGCTCTCCTTGACCTCCTGGAACTGCACGAAGTGCGGCTGGTCGGCGTTGTTGACCAGGTGCACCCAGCCCGTGTGCGGCAGCGTGGGCTTGTTGGTCACGAACCCGTAGGTGTAGAGCCCGATCCTGCCGCCGCTCGGAACCTGCTGCCGCGGCGTCTGGCGGCCGACAACCTTGACGAACGCGAACTTGTTCGTGTTCACGTCGATGAACAGGAACTGCCCCGCCGGCAGGTTGGCCGAGAACGCACCCGGATTGTTCGGTCCCGCTTCGGTGCCGCCGCGCAGGACCGTGCGACGGTCCACGCGGTTGACGGCCGGAACGTTGCCGCTCAGAGCCTTTCCGATGTCCTGGCCGAACTGGGGCAGCGAATACCCCTTCTTCAGCTTGACGATGTTGACCTGGTGCACGCCCTTGCCGGTCGTGACGTGGAAGATCGATCGGCCTGCGGCGATCGTGTTGTGAGCGCCCACCTGGATGCTCTTGTTCGTCACGTGCACCGGCACGATCGGAACCGGCGCAAGGCCGGCGGCATTGGCCACCGTCGGTGCGGCGGCGAGTGTGCCGACGACGGCCGCCGATACGGCGACCGCGACCGCGGCATGTCTGCGGAACTGCATGAATCCTCCCTAAGGACTTCGACAAAGAAGCTCGCGCGGGAAGATCAAAACCTGCATACAGCGCACGCACAAGGATGCTGGCACCCCCGTCCGGAATGTTGTCGCAAACTTGCTATGACAAATCGGACGATTGCCTTGGGCGAGCAGGTGATCCTTACAGAGATGTCACCCGAACGATCACCGTGTCGGGTCGAGGACGAGCTTGCCGAGCGAACTGCGGTCGAGCAGCGCCCTGTGCGCGTCCGCGGCTTCTGCCAACCGGTAGCTCGCGCCGATGACGGGGCGCAGCGATCCGTCTGCGAGCAGACCCATCAGGTCGGTCACCGCGGCAGCGAGCATGCCCGGACTTTGCAACACGTGCACGAGCCAGAAACCGATCACCGCCTGGCTGCGTGCCATCAGCAGGCGCGCATCGATCGGCGACGGCGGCGTGCGGCCGGCCATGCCGAACACCGCGAGCCGGCCGAGCGGCGCGAGCGCGGCGAGGCTCTCGTCGAAGACGCGTCCGCCCGTCATCTCGAGCACGACGTCGACCTTCTTGCCGTCGTTCGCCTCGCGCAGCGCCGCGGTCAGGTCCTCGGCGCGGGAGTCGACCGCGATGTCGGCGCCGAGGTCGAGGCACAGTGCCCGCTTCTCCTCCGACGAGGCGGTCGCGATCACCCGTCCGGCACCCCACCGCTTGGCGAGCTGGATCGCGATCGTGCCGACGCCGCCGGCACCGGCGTGGACGACGACGCTCTCGCCCTCTTGCATATGGGTCGATGTGCGCAACAGATGCCACGCGGTCGAGCCCTGCACGAGCGTGGTCAGCGCAGCGGCGTCCGAGACCGCGTCCGGCACCGGGATCAACACGCGTGGGTCGAGCGCGATCTTCTCGGCGTAACCGCCGACGCCGACCAGCCCGAGCAGCCGCGAGCCGTCCGTGGCGCGAACCACGACCTCGCCGCCCGGGATCATCGGCAGGGTCTGCTTGGCGAGGTACGAGTCCTCGGTCTGGTGGGTGTCGGCGTAGTTGATGCCGGCGGCGAGGACGTCGAACACCTGCTGACCGTCGGCCGCTTCGGGATCGGCAACCTCGCTGACGAGGAGTTTCTCGGGACCGCCGAACTCGGTGAGCTGGATCGCGCGCATGCACCGACCGTACCCACGAGTAGGACGCTCCTGCGAGGACGTCCCGGCGAATCGGCTAGCGTCGAGCGCGTGGACGAGAACAGCGGCAGGACGGTTCTGGTCACCGGCGGTAACCGCGGCATCGGCCTCGCGATAGCGACAGCGTTCGCCGCGAACGGCGACCGTGTCGCGATCACCCATCGCGGCAGCGGAGCGCCGGAGGGGATGTTCGGTGTCCAGTGCGACGTCACCTCCGGCGAACAGGTCGACGCCGCGTTCGCCTCGATCGAACAAGAACTCGGGCCAGTCGAGATCCTCGTCTCGAACGCCGGCATCACCGACGACACGCTCTTGCTGCGGATGAGCGAGGAGTCGTTCCAACGCGTCCTGGACGCGAACCTGACCGGCGCCTACCGGGTCGCGCAACGCGCGAGCAAGGGGATGCTGCGCGCCCGCAGGGGCCGGCTGATCTTCATCTCGTCGGTCGTCGCTCTCGTCGGGTCGCCGGGCCAGGCCAACTACGCAGCGAGCAAGGCCGGCCTGATCGGACTGGCCCGCTCGATCGCTCGCGAGCTCGGGTCACGCTCGATCACTGCGAATGTGATCGCACCCGGCTTCATCGAGACCGACATGACCGCCGGACTCGGCGAGGCACGCCAGAAGGAAATCCTGGCCGGCGTCCCGTTGGGCAGGTACGGCACGGCGGACGAGGTCGCCGGCGCCGCGCTCTACCTCGCTTCGGACGCAGCGGCCTACGTCTCCGGCGTGGTGCTACCTGTCGACGGCGGGATCGGAATGGGGATCTGAGATGGGCATTCTCGACGGCAAGAAGCTGCTGATCACCGGGGTGATCACCGACGCTTCGATCGCGTTCTCGGTCGCGCGCCTCGCGCAGCAGGAGGGCGCGCAGATCGTCCTGACCGGGTTCGGTCGCATGTCGCTCGTCCAGCGGGTGGCCAGGAAGCTGCCCGACCCGCCACCGGTGATCGAGCTCGACGTCTCGAACCAGGAACAACTCGACTCGCTGGCCGACCGCGTGCGCGAGCACATGGACGGCGTCGACGGCGTGCTGCACTCGATCGGGTTCGCACCGGCGTCCTGCCTCGGCGGCGACTTCCTCGCGACCCCGTGGGACGACGTCGCGACCGCGGTGCAGATCTCGACGTTCTCGCTGAAATCGCTCGCTGTCGCGACGCTGCCACTGTTCAGCGAGGCCGGCGGATCGATCGTCGGCCTCACGTTCGACGCCCGGTTCGCCTGGCCGGCCTACGACTGGATGGGCATCGCGAAGGCCGGCCTCGAATCCACGGCGCGTTACCTGGCTCGTGAGCTCGGCCCGAAACACATCCGCGTCAACACCATCGCCGCGGGGCCGCTGCGCACGATGGCTGCCAAGAGCATCCCTGGCTTCGCTCAGTTCGAGGAGGCCTGGGACGGGCGGGCGCCGCTGGGATGGAACAACGAGGACGCCGAGCCGGTCGCGCGATCGACCCTCGCGCTGCTGTCGGACTGGCTACCTGCGACGACCGGCGAGATGATCCACGTCGACGGCGGCTTCCACGCGATGGGCGTCTAGATTGTCGGCCAATTCGTTCCAAGCACTGCTGTTCCAGTCGTTCGGAGGCCCCGAGGGACACGACGACGTGATGCCGTTCCTGCGCAACGTCACGCGCGGGCGAGGCGTACCCGACGAGCGACTCGAGGAGGTAGCACAGCACTACCACGCAGTCGGCGGCGTCTCACCGATCAATGCGCAGAACAAGGCGTTGATCGCCGCACTCGACAAGGAGTTCGCCGACAACGGCATTGCCTTGCCGATCTACTACGGCAACCGCAACTGGCGCCCCTACGTCGCAGACGCTGTGCGACGCATGCGCGACGATCACGTCAAGCGAGCACTCGTCGTCGCGACCAGCGCGACCAGCTCGTTCTCGGGCTGTCGTCAGTACCGCAACGATCTCGCGCAGGCCCGCACCGTCGCCGGCGACGGCTCGCCCGAGCTGGTCAAGCTGCGACACTACTTCGACCACCCCGGTTTCATCGCAGCGAATGTCGATCATGTACAGGCCGCGCTCGCCACTCTTCCCGAGAACGTCCGGGCCGAGGCGCGGCTGGTGTTCACTGCGCACTCGATCCCGACGGCGATGAATGATGCCTCGGGGCCCCAGCACAACGGTTTGTACGAGGCACAGCACCGTGAGACGGCTCGGTTGGTCACCGCGCTGGTGCGCGGGGTAGATGCAGAGTTCGACCTCGTGTGGCAGTCGCGCTCCGGACCACCGCAGGTGCCGTGGCTCGAGCCGGACATCAACGATCACCTCACTGCACTGGCCGAGCAAGGCGTGCAGGCCGTCGTTGTGTGCCCCACCGGGTTCGTGTCGGACCATGTCGAAGTGTTGTGGGATCTCGACACCGAGGCGCGCGCGACAGCGCAGTCACTCGGCCTGCACTTCGCGCGCGCGGCCACTGCCGGAGTTCACCCGGGCTTCGTAACAGCGATCCGCGAGCTCGTCGAGGAGCAGCTGACCGGAGCCACGGCCAAGTCGATCGGGACGCTCGGACTGTGCGGCATCGACTGTCCGGACGGATGCTGCCCAGCACCCGCACGGCCTTCAACACAGTGACGACCGACTGGCTCCCGATGCTGCGCACGATCTCGACCGCACGGCTCGAACTCGACGCCTGGCGCACCGACGACATCGACGACTACCAGGCCCTGGTCAACGAGCGCGATCAGCGCTTTCCGACTGCGCCACGCGGAAGCGATCCCACCCGCGACGAAGCGACACGGACGATCGCACGGCTCGCCGCCGCGATCGATGACACGGGCATCGGCCTGCTCGTCGTTCGCGTCCACGGTCGGTTCCGCGGCTACTGCGGGCTGATCGTAGGACGGTCGACGTTGGACGAGCCCGAGATCGCGTACGAACTCGCGCGCAGTGTGCAGGGCAACGGCTATGCCACCGAAGCAGCCCGGGCGATCGTGTCCGCCGCTTCGGACACGGGCCGCACCGGATCTGGGCAACGCTGCGCGAGCGGAACTCCGCCTCGTTCCGCGTCCTCGACAAGATCGGCTTCGAGCGCACCAACCGCACCACGGTCGACGAGCACGGCCCGGTCGTCTGGTGCACTCGCGCGCTCTAGGTTGCGCTCCGCTCGCACTCGTCACGAAGCGCGGACGTGAACCCGACGGGGTCGTCCTGGGTGCAGGCGCCCAGCCGTCCCGAGCGCAGCAACTCGCGCCACTCGGCGTCGCTCCAGCGAGCCGGTTCGGTGCCGGCCAGGAAGTCCTCGACGAGACCGACGAAGCGCGCCGGATCGGTACGGAACGGAAAGTGCCCTTCTTCGGGAAACAGTTCGAGCCGGCTGCCGGGCATCGCCGCATGGGCACGATGCGCGTGCGCGACGGGCAACACCGAGTCGCGTCCCCCCCACATGAGCATGGTCGGCATCGCATGAGCGAGGTAGCTGCGGTCGAGCATCGTCACCGACTGACCACGCCAGTCGACGACCGAGCGCAGCGTGCGGATGAACGCCGATCGCGCTGTGTGGTCGGGGAGAGCGTCGATGATGCGCCGCAGATCGACCGCGTCGAGCCCGAGGCCGGCGTCGAGCTGCTTGAGCATCGATACCGCCGTGTTGAGCGCGAGGCGCGCGAACGGCAGCCGCAGCGCAGACATCCCCAGTTGCCCGACCACAGGCATGCTCGCGACACGCAGCAACGGAGTCACGTGGTGACCCGCACCGCCCGTCGACACCAGCACGAGCCGATCGGTCTTTTCGGGGAACTGATAGGCGAACTGCATCGCAACACCGCCGCCGAACGAGTGACCGACGATCGATACCGTATCGACGTCGAGCACCGCGAGCAGGTCGCGCATGCCGTTCGCGTACGCCGCGACTGAGTAATCGGCACGCGGCTTGTCCGATGCGCCGTGGCCGAGCAGATCGGGTGCGATCACGAGGTGCTCGCGGGCCAGGAGCGGGATCACCTGCTCCCATGTCCGCGAGCTGTCGCCGATGCCGTGGATCAACAACAGCGGCGGGCCCTCGCCTGCGATGCGGAACGCGCGACGGTAGCCGTGCACGAGCCGCGTTTGCAGTGTCGGCGCGGGCTCATCGGCCAGCCAGCGTGAGTTGACGTCGTGTGCGATCCGCAATGCCACGGCGCCGACCCTAGGACACAACGTTGTCGTGACAGTTGCGCGAGTGTTACGAGCCGTGTCACAGCTGCTTACGTCGAGCGGACCTCGGCCGCCGCGTTGTAGCCCGCCAGCCGGGCGCGACGTACCGCCACTGCAAGCGGGCGTAGCGCGCTGGTGCGCGCGCTCATGCCGAAGCGGTCGATCGCTCCGCCTTCGGGGTCGTCAGCGGCGAGATCAAGAACAGCTTGCATACGCTCGGCCTGAGCGAGCAGCGCGATGGCCCGCGGTGGAAAATTCGGCGGAAGATTGAGGTGCTCGCCCGCGCGCCGCGCGTCGCGCAGTGCTTCGGTGACATCGGCCGCTCCGCCGGCGACGTCGGCAGCCGTGAGCGCGCTGGCCGCTTCCCGGATTGCGGTCGTCAGCTCGTAGGACACGTCACCGAGTTGCTGGTGGTCCGGCGCGAACTCGGTGATCGCGTGGGCGTGCCACACGACTGTCGGCGGAGCGCTACTCGGCCAGTACTCGGTCACCTCGGGCACGAGGCCGAGCGTGCCCGAGCACACTGCTTCCTCGGCCTCGAGCGCGGCGGCGAGGAACTCGGCCGGTCCGGGGACCCCGCGGACGTCCCCGCTGACCGGCAGGACCAGGCGTACCGGGTCGCCCTCGCGGCGCCACATTGTCAGGACGTCGCGCAACGGGACGAGGTCGAGACCGAGCCCGCTCACCTCGTGCGGCGCGTCGTCGAGCGTGACCGCGTCGATCACTTCGTCCGGCCCGGCATCGCCGGCGAACCACGCCGACATCCACGCGGCGAGCGGCCCGGACCGCAACCGGTTCACGACAAGCGGACCCGTTCGTCCGAGACCCAGGCACCGAGCAGACCGCGATAGTGCGCGATGAAGTGGTCGTGCTCGTGCGCCGGGAAGGTCGAGCGCACGGTGTCGATGAGCGTGTGATCGAACTCGGGGCCGGCGAAGTAGTCGAGCGCGACTACGTCCAGATGCGCCAGCCGACTAGCGCAGAAGTCGTTGTAGCGCTCGACCTCGAAGTAGTCGTCGGCCAGTGTGCGGTACGCGGCGAGCTTGTCGGCATAACTGAGGTCGTCGCGGTCGGCGATGTCGAAGTAGCGCCGCGTGTCGAGGTCGTACCTGGGCCGCCGGCCTGTGGTCGTGCAGAAGACCGACCACTTCACCAGCGCCTTCATCGCCCACGGGAAGTAGTAGTGCAGGCTCGTGATCGCGACATCGGGACACGCGTTGGCGTAGTCGATCGGGTACACGACGCCGTCCTTGATCAGCGTCTCGCACGAGTTGAACTCCCAGCGGAAGAAGGCGTTGACGAGCCTGCCGATGGTGACTGTCTCGTGGCCGGTCTCGGCGTCGAGGAAGTCGTGCGAGACGGAGTAGCGCGCATGCATCGGCTGGTCGGGATCGAAGTTCATGACCATCGTCTCGGCGCCGATCGACAGGCTGCGAGCGAACACATCGAAGCCGGAGACGGCCTTCTGAAGATGCATCAAGCGCTGTCCGGACTCGTCGTAGGCGCGGTGCAACTCGGCACTGTTGCGGATCTGGCTGACCCCGACCCAGGCACCACCGTCGTAGGGCTTCATGAAGATCGGGTAGCCGATCTGGTCGGCGATGGCGTCGAGGTCGAACGACCGGTTGTACTGCTCGGCCGTGAACGCGTACTTGGCGTGGTCGGGCGGGTTCTTGTACGGGACGAGCACGGTGTCGGGCACGTGCAGTCCGAGGCGCATCATCGCGCAGTAGGCCGCGTGCTTCTCCATGCTCTGGAACGTGAACGGGCTGTTGAGCAGGTACACGTCGTCGGTAAGTGCGGACTTCTTCAGCCATTCCCGCGGGTGGTAGTACCAGTACGCCAGGCGATCGATGACCAGATCGTGGCGGGGCTCGGCGCGTAGGTCGAACGGTTCGATCGTGACCCGCTCGGTAGCGAAGTCGTGTTCGGTGTCGACGCCGTCGGTGACCGAGCCGACCCGGCGGACGAGCGCCTCGAACGCAGTCGGCCAGTCCTGCTCGGTGCCGAGCAGCAATCCGATCAGATGAGATTTGCCCACGAAAGTCGTTCCTAGCAGAAACGGGGCAGGTGGTGTGCAACCTGTCGCCGCCAGGACGACCATTCGTGAGGGACGTCGAAGCCCCACAGGTCGAGTTCGCACTTGATGCCCTTGCCGGTGAGCGCTTCGGCAAGCCGTTGGGTGCTCGGCAGCGCGCCGGTCGGCGAGACCTCCCACGCACCTTGGCCGACGACCAGCAGAATGCTCACTCGCTCGCGCAGCCAATCCAGGTGACCGCCGCTCAAATTCGCGACGTAGGCCATCGGGTTGTTGAAGTAGGTCTCGTCGCCGGGCTCTCCCCACGAGTGCCACGTCGTCGGGTCGTAGTTGCCCGAGAAGCCCATCGCGACCGGGAAGACGTGTGCGTGCTTGAGTGCGAAGTTCACTGCGTGATACGCGCCGAGACTGCAGCCGAGCGTGATGATGTCGAGCTGACCGGCACAGTCGTCGGAGATCCAACCGACGACACGGCTGCGGATCCACGACTCGTAGTCGGTGTGGCGCCGTGCACGGTCCTCGATCGAGGCCGACCGGTCAGACCACGTCCACGAATCCGCGCTGTCGACGCAGTAGAGCTTGACGCGGCCTGCGTCGATGAGATCTGCGACGGCGTCGATCATGCCGTTGTTCTCGAAGTCCCAGGCGCGGCCCTGTTCCGACGGGAACACCAGCACCGGACGGCCGTAGTGGCCGTAGGCGATCAGCGTGCCCTGGTCGAGCTCGACCTGTTCACGGCGCACGGTTGCCTGCCAGGTCGGTGATGAGGGTCGTCAGGTGCGGGTGCAGCGCATCGCGCCAGGCGACGTAGTTGTGGGCATCGCGCACGGTCAGTAAGACAGCCCGGTAGCCGAGCTCGGTGAGGCGCGAAGCCATGCGCTGGTTGTTCGCCAGGTTCTCTTCGGCGATACCGCACGTGAAGACGGCGGGAACGGGACGAGCAGCAGGCTCGTCCTGCAGCACGGCGTCGACGAACTCGGTCACCGCGGCGAATCCGCTGAACCCGGATTCCTGGCCGTCCAACTCGGGGGTGAAGAAGCTGCCCGATTGCAGCAGCAGCCCGTCGAATGCAGGCGGCTGCGTGCAGTGGGCGTGCAGCATCGCGAGCGCGCCGAGGCTGACGCCGACTCCGATGCGCACAGTTGCCGGCGGCATGGTCGCCAGCACGCTCGACACCAGCGTGCTCGCGTAGTCAGGGTTGGCCGAGTACCAGTCGTTGCGCTCGCCGGGCGCGAGCAATGCCGCGCGCACAGGCGGCAGCTCGCCGGCGGCGATCATTGCTGCGAGGTAGTGGACGAAGCCGCCGAGGGCGGCGAACTCGGGGCCGTCATGCACCACGATCAGCGGAGCAGGCTCGGCATCGTCGAGGACGTCGGGCGTCCAGAGCGAGCCGGTGATCACGCCGTCGAGCAAGGGTGCGTCGACCTCGATGTCCGCGTCGCTTCCTGCGCAGCCGGCTGCGGACAACCACGCGGGCGCGGTGTAGTCGGGGAACTCGAGCACCGACTTGTCGCCGAATGCGCCGGCTGCCCGCAGCGGGTTGGCCGGATCGGTGATGGTCGAGCGGTGCCCGTTCGCGTCCTCGACCTCGAACAGGTACTCCATCCGGTCGACGGGCGGACGCGGCACCTGCAGCCACCACTGCGTGCGCTCGCGGGTGAAGGCCAGGCCACCGAGCCCGAGATCCTGCTCGAGCCGCACGCTCGACAACCGCCGGTAGCGGTCGTCGAGGACGAACACGACGCCGTGCTCGTCGATCACCGGACCGCCGGATGCGGCGGCGGGTGCAGTAGTCGGAATGGCGCTGGACACGCTGTCGAACTTACTTGGCGCGCCTCGCAACTGCGTGCAGCTGCGCCGCCTAACGTCCGAGCAATGCATTACGGGAACGATGTGCTGTCGCAGCCGCGGCGACGACGTGTAGCCGAAGTGCCGGCCGAGATCGACCTCGTCGTCGAGACGGCCGACGGGCGATTCTGTGGCGCGGTGGTGGCCATCGGCCGCGCCGTCGACAGCGGCGAGAAGCGCGACACCGTCGTGCTCGAGGATCGCCATGGCACAAGGCGTGAGTTCCCCATGCTGCCGGCGTCCTTCCTGCTCGACGGACGGACGGTGACGCTCGTCCGTCCGCTTGCGCAACCGCCGGCGACAAAGCCCCGCGCCAAGACGGCCTCGGGTTCGTACGCGGTCACCGGCGCGAAGGCACGCGTTGCCCGCGAGAGCCGCATCTGGGTCGAGGGCGTTCACGACGCCGCTCTGCTCGAACGGATCTGGGGCGACGACCTGCGAGTCGAAGGCATCGTCGTCGAACCCCTAGATGGCATCGACCACCTGGCCGAGCACACCCGGGTATTCGGCCCCGGACCGAACCGCCGGGTCGGCGTGCTCGTCGACCACCTCGTTGCCGGCTCGAAGGAAACGCGCATAGCCGCCGAGGTGCGGCGCTCGCCGCACGTCCTGGTCACCGGCCACCCGTACATAGACGTCTGGCAAGCGGTCAAGCCGACCGCCGTCGGTATCGCCGCATGGCCCGACGTGCCCCGCGGGATCGACTGGAAACAGGGCGTGTGCGCAGCGCTCGGGGTCAGTGATCCCCGCGAGTTGTGGCGTCGCGTGCTGGGCAGCGTCGACAGTTTTGCCGACGTCGAAGTGCCGTTGCTCCGCGCCGTCGAAGAGCTGATCGACTTCGTCACCGCCTGATGCGCGAGTGGTCACCAATGGGTCGAGTGGTCACATATGAGTGACCACTCGCGTGGAAACTGACCACTCGCGATCAGAAGTGCCACTATGAAGCCATGCCAGCGTGGTTGGTTTGGTTGATCATCGGCGCGATCTTTGCCGGCGGCGAGACCGTGACCGGGACTTTCGTGCTGCTCATGATGTCCGGCGGCGCAGTGGGCGGGGCCGTGACCGCGGCGCTTGGCGGCCCGCTGCTCATCCAGCTCATCGTCGCTGTGGTGGTCACCGTCGGCCTGGTCTGGCTCGTGCGACCCGTTGCCGTGCGGCACTTGAACCCGGGCCCGGCAGCGATCACGGGATCGGAAGCCCTTGTCGGGCGCGACGCCGTCGTGCTGCATGCGGTGAACCGCGACGGCGGACGGGTGCGGCTCAACGGAGCCGAATGGTCCGCGCGGTCGAAGGATCCCAAGCAGGAACTGCCGGCCGGCACACGCGTATCGGTCATCGCCATCGACGGCGCGACCGCGGTGGTCTGGAAAGACCCATTCGGAGGGGACTGATGTATCGATGAGCCCAGGTGCCATCGCCGCGATCGTCGTTGCGGTCGTCGTGCTGTTCACGATTATCCGAATGGTGCGCATCGTTCCGCAGGCGCGCGCTGCGGTTGTTGAACGTCTCGGACGCTACGTGCGCACCCAACAGCCTGGCCTCACCCTGCTGCTGCCGTTCGTCGACCGCATGCGTCCGCTGATCGATCTGCGCGAACAGGTCGTCAGCTTCCCGCCCCAGCCCGTGATCACGTCCGACAACCTCACCGTCGGCGTCGACTCGGTCATCTACTTCCAGGTGACCGATCCGCGTGCGGCCACCTATGAGATCCAGAACTACATCCAGGCCGTCGAGCAGTTGACGATCACCACGCTGCGCAACGTGATCGGGTCGCTGAACCTCGAGCAGGCACTGACCAGTCGCGACTCGATCAACACGCAGTTGCGCGGCGTGCTGGACGAGGCGACGGGGCCGTGGGGAATCCGTGTCGCTCGCGTCGAGATCAAGGCCATCGACCCGCCGCCGTCCATCCAGGACGCGATGGAGAAGCAGATGCGCGCCGACCGCGACAAGCGCGCGATCATCCTTTCTGCGGAGGGACAGCGCGAGGCGGCGATCAAGAGCGCCGAGGGTCAGAAAGCTGCACAGATCCTCGCCGCCGAGGGCGAGAAGCAGGCGGCGATCCTGTCGGCCGAGGCAGAGCGACAGTCAAGAATCCTGAAGGCCGAAGGTGAGCGCGCCGCGCGCTACCTGGCGGCGCAGGGGCAGGCCAAGGCCATCGAGACGACGTTCGGTGCGATCCATGCCGCCAAGCCCGATCCGGCGCTGCTGGCATACCAGTACCTGCAGACGCTGCCGCAGATCGCGCAGGGCGACGCGAACAAGATGTGGATCGTGCCCAGCGAGTTCAGCAAAGCGCTCGAAGGGTTGTCCAAGCTCGCCGGCGGTGACGGCGACGACGTGCCGTCGTGGCTGAACCAGACGGGCAGCGACTTCGCACCGAGCGCGGAACTCGATACCTCGTCGTGGTTCGACTCGAGCCTGCCGCCGGCTGCCGAGCAGCCAGAAGCGGTCAACCTGCGAGCATCCGACGACGACCCCGAGTCCGTCGAGGCGCACCAGGGAATGGACGACGGCGCGCCGGTACCGAAGGTGCCCCCGGTGCCGCCACTGTCAAAGGCGATCGAGGAAGCGCGGTCGCTCCCGGACGAGAGCCCGACCGCAGAGCCGCCGAGCTAGAACCCCGTTCCGTTGTAGGGCGGACGCGGCGTGGCAAGCATCGCGTCGAGTCGCGCGAGCGCGCGTGGCGCGTGCTCGTCGACGGTGCCGCTCACCGCGAGCGCGCGGACGGTGTGCCCGCCGAGGTAGGCCGAGGCCAACGTGCGCTGCCCGACGGTGAGATCTGGATTCTCGCTCGTCGGGGTGCACGTCGCCGCGCCCGACTCATCGGCGTCGAGTACGTAACGCCCCGCCGCGAAGCCGCCTACCTCCGCGTCGACAATCTCGAGCACCAGTCGGCCCGGCGCTGCATAGCCACGCGCTTCGAGGGCCGCCGGCACATCAAGGATGCGCAGCCACAGATCGTCGACGACCTCGGTCTGGGTCAACGCCCGCCCGTCGCCGATCAACCATCGCGCCGGCTCGTCGATCGGCCGCTCGCCGAGCAGCACCTCGTCGATCGCATCCATCCCCGACAGGTACGCGAACAGATTGCGGTACGCCGTCGGCGACGCCGCCGCGAACTCGAGCACCTTGACCGAGCCCAGCACGCCGGTCAGGGAGAACTCGCGCCCAGGACGCCAGCCCAGGAATCCGTCCGGGCCGTCGTCGCTCTCGTGCAGGATCCACGTTCCACGGTTGTCCGGCATCGGCGCGAAACCGTTCATGCCGAGGCGTCGCGACCACCACGTCCCACCGCGGTTGATGCCACCCGGCAGTTGCGCCCGCTCGCGGTCGTAGATCGCTTCGGCGTGCTCGATGAGCTCGTCCGGTTCGACCTGCCGGACGAACCCGGTGCCGCCGGGCTGCATCGCCGCGCCGGCGCGGCGGGTGTGGTAGCTGAACTCGGCTGCCCAGGTTGCGGGCGCATAACCGAACCGGCCGTAGATCCGCCACTCAGCCGCGATGAGGATCGACACCGCATCGCCGCGGTCCTTCGCCTCGTGCAGCGACTCGGTGAGCATCTTCGTCAGGAGTCCGCGGCGCCGGTGCGTGGCAGCGACCGTGACCGCCGTCAGCGCGTCCGATGCGATGGATGTGGTCGTGCCGTCGACGCCGGGAATCGTCAGTCGGCTCGCGTCTGTTGCGAGCGTGCCTACCCATCGACCGCGATCGCGCACACCCCACGTCCGGACGTCGTCCCAGTCGCGGGTCCAGCGATCGAGTCGGAGCGGGAAGTTCTCGTCCCACGGTGTGCCGAGCAGGGTCGTTGCGACTGCCGTGAGCCAGCCTGCGGCGTCATCGACGTGGACCGGGTGGACGATCTCCATGCCCGTCACGATGCCAGTGAGTGCTGCCGCCGCCAATCAAATTGATGACCGCGCGCTACAGCCAGCTGACGCGCGACTTCAGGTATAGGTAACCGACGAAGCTGAATGCGTCGAGCAGGAAGTGGGCGATGACGAGCGGGACGACGCGGTTGGTGCGTTGGAACCACCAGCCGAAGACCAGCCCCATCACCAGGTTCCCGACGAAGCCGCCGAGGCCCTGATAGAGGTGGTAGCTACCGCGCAGCAGAGCCGACGCGCTCAGCGCCCGTTCCTTGGTCCAGCCGGCCTGTCGCAGTCGCGTCAGCATGAACGCGACGACGACGATCTCTTCGGCAAAACCGTTCTGGAACGCCGACAGCAGCAGGTACGGCACGCGGTACCAGACGTCAGGAAAGCTGACGACGTCGAGCGAGGCGTTCACGCCTGCCCGGTGTGCGAAGTACACCAGCGCGAGTCCGGGGATTCCGATCACCGCGAGGAAGCCGACACCCTGCAGTGACTCGGGACGGATGCGGCGTAGATCGAAGCCGACGCCGAAACCGCGTCCGCCCGGGTAGCGCGCGAGCAGAACGAGCGCGAGCAACGGGGGAGCGAACCCGTGCAGCAGTCCGGCCAGATCGTCGAGCAGGTCGAGCCACGGATAGGTCGTCTGCGTGCCGCTGACGACGGTGGTCGTCGACGCGCCGATGCCGCCCTGGATCGTCCATTCGGCTCGGACGAACGACAGCAGGGCAGTGATCCCCGACAGACCGAGCGAGACGCCGAGAACCGCGAGCAGTTCCAGCCCGGGACGCTCGCGCGGGCGTGGCGCGTCGGAGTTCGGCCGGCCGGGCTCCGACGCCGACGACGTGTCGACGTCCGCGTCGCGTACTGCGCTCACGGCACCCAGTGTGCGCGTAGCCGCTAGGCCGCGCCGAGACGTGCCTGCACGTTGCTGCACGCCTCGCAGGTCGCTTCGGGGATGACGCCGAGCTGCATCAGCCGGCCGAAGATCGAGCAACCGAGGCAGATCGCGAACACGGATTCGAGCGTGGCCGCCACCAGGATCATCGCCACAAGCACGAGCGCCGCGGTGTCGTACCCGAGCCCGACGCCGACGATTGCGGCCGCGACGGACAGCGTCGCGCCGATCGCCTGGGCGAACCGCTTCGGCGGACCGGGGACTGGACGGGCTGCGCCGAGCCGTGGCGCGACGACTCGAGTCGCCAGCTGGCCGAGCGGGCTCAGGGTCGGACCGGTGGCCACTCGTGCGAGGAATCCGTAGGCGAGTACGACCGTGAGCCACAGCCAGGCATGCCCGAACGCGATGGTCAGCACGAGGGTCGCGACGCACAGCGCGACGACGCCGCCTGCGACCGCGCGAGCAGCCTTCTCGTTCACCGGATTCGGAAACTCGAACACGTCGCGACTGTACGTGACCGACGGCCTGCTCACGCTGTGCGCGGGGCAATCACCAACGTCTGCGCGGTCACCCCGACCGGGCCGTGCACGTCCGACACGGTCGAGCGTGCGAGGGCGCTGCCCGCCGCGCCGAGGTCGGTTACCGCATCGATGAGAATCCAGTCACCCTCGACCGGACGCGACAGATGCACATCGAGGTCGATGTTGAGGAATGACCACTCGTCCCAGTCGAGTACGGCCGAGATCCCGCTGGCCGAATCGCCGATCAGCGCCACCCGCTCGAGCCCGCGCATCGACTCGCCGCCGACCAACGGCAGCCTCGGGCGGGCCCACACCAGACCCGGCCCTGCGGTGCGCATCGAACCGCGGATCGCCTGCCAGTCGATCGTGTCGTGGTAGGGGAAGTCGCCACCGAGATCCGGAAGTCCGGTGGGCACCGTCACCGCGTCGGCGAGCGGCACTGTCACCGAGTTGGTATCCCGTTCAGCGACCAGCCAGACCCGACCTTGCAGGCACACCCTCGAGTGCGCTGAGAGCGTCACGGCGACGAGCACAGCGCTGCGTGCGGAGCGCTCGACACTGGCGCGCACCTCGACTTCGCCGACGGGCACAGGACCGACGAATTCGGCGGCTACACGCACGGCGACGAAGGCCGTGTCGCGGGCCGGCACAGCCCGCTGTGCGCAACGCACGAGCAACGCGCTCGGCGGCCCGCCGTGCTGGAATCCCGCATTCCACGGGCCCGCTGTACCCGGTCCCGCGCGGTAGCGCCCACCCCCGTCGTCCTCGTCCAAAATTGAGAAGTACGCGTCGTCGGCCACTCTCAGCAAACTACTTGCACGGACTTGCCCGATCATGCGTGGCATGCCCTACACTCGACGGCGAAGGGGCGAGCGGCACATCCCTCCCGTGCCGCCGCCCCTTCGTCATGCCCGAGGTGAAACCTTCGCGGCGTTCGGCTACGAACAGTTGTATAGACGCGAACGCACGAACGAAGGGCTGGGTACGTGACGCGACGCAAGATCGCCGTCGTCGGGAGCGGGGTCGGTGGGCTGACTGCTGCGCACGTGCTGCAGCGCGGCGCCGACGTCACGCTCTACGAGGCTGACGCACGACTGGGCGGGCACGCCGACACGCACGAGGTCGCGACCGGTGCCGGCGCGGGCGGCACGATGCTCTCGGTCGACACCGGCTTCATCGTGCACAACCACCGCACCTATCCGACCCTGTTGCGGCTGTTCGCCGAACTCGACGTGGCAACGCAGGAATCCGACATGAGCATGTCGATCTCGTGCGACCAGTGCGGGCTCGAATACGCGGGCGGACGGGGGTTGTCGGGGCTGCTGCCGTCCTTTCGTGCCGTGACGAATCCGCGCTACCTGCGCATGCTCAGCCAGGTCCGGCGCTTCCATCGCAGCGCGCATGCGATCCTGAGTGACGAGAACGATCACCGCACGCTGCGAGAGTTCCTGCGCGACAACGGATTCACCAACTACTTCGAGCAGCACTTCGTCACCCCGCTCGTCGCCGCCGTCTGGTCGACCGCGCCGAACCGGGCCGGCGACTATCCCGCGCGCTACCTGTTCTCGTTCCTTCAGAACCACGGCATGCTGCAGGTGACCGGCTCACCTATCTGGTACACGGTCGTCGGCGGGTCAGCCCGCTACGTCGAGCGCGCAGCGAAAGGACTCACCGCCGTGCAGACCTCGGCGCCCGTTCGCTCGGTAGAGCGCACGAGCACCGGTGTCGCCATCCGCACCGACGACGACAGCACCGAGCACTACGACGGCGCGGTGCTCGCGACGCACCCGCACCAGGCGCTCGCGATGCTCGATGCACCGACTGCACTCGAACACGAACTGCTCACCGGCATCGAGTACACAGTCAACCCGACACTGCTCCACACCGACGTCTCGGTATTGCCGACCGCGCGCCGTGCGCAGGGTTCGTGGAACTACGCGATGCGGTCGTGCACAGCCCTGCCCGAGACGGTGCAGGTCAGCTACGACATGAACCGGCTCCAGCACCTCGACGAGCTCGGCGCAGAGCGCACCTACGTCGTCACGCTCAACGGCGGCGACCGCGTCGATCCGGCCACAGTCATCGACCGGATGAGCTACGAGCATCCCGTGTACACCACTGAATCGGTCGCGGCCCGCACGCGCCTGCCGGAACTGAACGACGGAGTGCTCGCATTCGCGGGCGCGTACCACGGTTGGGGCTTCCATGAGGACGGCGCCAGATCGGGCGTCGACGCGGCGGCGAGCCTGGGGGTCGAGTGGTAACAGCTCGCCTGTACGAGGTCGACATCCGGCACGTGCGCGCCGAGCCGGTGCGGCACGACGTCCGGCACCGCAGCTACCAGTGGTACGTCGACCTCGACGACTTGCCGCACCTGCCACGAGGACTGGGCTGGCTGGCCCGCTTCGAGGCCCGCGATCATCTTGGCGACGCCACTCGAACGTTGCGAGCCAACGTCGACGACTTCCTCGCCGAGCACGGGATCGAGCTGCGCGGCGGCCGGATCACGATGCTCACCAACGCGCGCAGCGCCGGCTACGTTTTCAACCCGTTGTCACTGTTCTGGTGTCACGATCCGTCCGGCGCGCTCGTGTGCGTGATCGCCGAAGTGCACAACACCTACGGGCAGCGGCATCGCTATCTGCTTCGTCCCGACGATGCCGCACGCGCTGATACCGACAAGCAGTTCTACGTCTCGCCGTTCTATCCGGTCGATGGTTCGTACCGGATGAGCCTGCCGGAACCCGACGATGCGCTCGCACTCAACGATCACGCTGCATCGACCCGGGCAACGCCCGTTCGTGGCGTCGGTGCGCGGCGTTGCCGTTCCGGCCACTACGCGGGCCGTCGTCAGTGCAGCACTTCGCCATCCGTTCGAGACCTGGCTGGTGCGTGCACTCATCACCGTCCACGGCCTGCGGCTCTGGCATAAAGGCCTGCCCGTCCAATCTCGACCACAGCACCCGTCCGACCCGGAGGTCACCGTGTCCACCTCAGTAGCCGAGCGTCTGGCCGACCTGATTCGCGACAGTGTGGGCATCGAGCTGCCGGTGCGGCTGCGGGCATGGGACGGCAGCGAAGCCGGGCCCGTTCGACGGACCCGTGTTGGTGATCCGCAGCCGGCGCGCCCTGCGCCGGCTGCTGTGGGCGCCGGGCGAACTCGGCCTGGCGCGCGCGTACGTCACCGGTGACATCGATGTCGAGGGCGATCTCGCCGAAGGTTTCCGACGGGCCTGGCGCCTCGCGCGGCAGCGGCCGTCGACCGGCATCGCACTCACGACTGCGGGAAAGGCCAAGGCCGCAGCAACAGCGATTCGACTGGGCGCAGTCGGTTATCCGCCGAAGCCACCGGCCACCGAAGCGCGGCTGACCGGACGGCTGCACACGTTGCTGCGTGACCGCGCCGCGATCTCGCACCACTACGACCTGTCCAACGACTTCTACGAGCTGCTGCTCGACGAGACGATGGCGTACTCGTCGGCCTACTTCACCGAGCCGTCGATGTCGCTGGTCGACGCGCAGCGCGCCGAAGCTCGACCTCATCTGCCGCAAGCTCGACCTGCGCCCGGGCATGAGGCATCTCGACATCGGCTGCGGCTGGGGCTCGCTGATCCTGCACGCGGCCGAGCACTACGGCGTGCACTCGACCGGTATCACATTGTCGGCGCAGCAGCGCGACCACATCGTCAAGCAGATCGCCGACCGCGGCCTGGAGGACCGGGTCGAGGTGCGGCTGCAGGACTACCGCGAGTTCGACGGTGCTGACGGCAGCTTCGACGTCGTGAGCTCGATCGAGATGGGCGAGCACGTCGGCGAGGAGCAGTACCCGACCTACGCGGGAATTCTCTACGCCGCGCTCAAGCCGACGGGACGGCTGTTGCTGCAGCAGATGTCTCGCCATCAGGGCACGGCTCCCGGTGGTGGAGCATTCATCGAGTCCTACATCGCACCCGACATGCACATGCGGCCGGTGTCGCAGACCCTCGGCTTCCTGGAGGGCGCCGGCTTCGAGGTGCGCGATGTCGAAGCAATGCGCGAGCACTACGTCACCACCGTCGCGCACTGGATCGACACGCTCGAATCGCGGTGGGACGAATTCGTCGCGCTGCTGGGCGAAGAGACCGCGCGCGTGTGGCGGCTCTACCTCGTCGGTGGTGCGCTGAGCTTCGAAGAAGGCCGCATGGGTGTCGACCAGTTCCTCGCCGTGAAGGCCGCGCCGGACGGTTCGAGTGCCATGCCCGCGGCCCGCCCGTGGGCGATGGGTGCTCGCGAGCAGTAAGACTGAACGTATGTCCCTCAACGGTTCAGCCTTCGACGGCTCGGCGTTCGGCGCCAATCTCGGCTGGAGCGCACTCGGGATCCTCGCTGTACTGATCGCGACCTTCATCGCGTCGAAGATCGCTCACAAGCACAGCGTGATCGACACGGCCTGGGGCTTGCTCTTCTGTGCGGTCGCCGTGGTCACCTTCTTCACGGCAGCCGGGCACTGCAACGGAGTCCGACGGTGGTTGTTGCTCGTGCTACCGGTGCTGTGGGGGCTACGACTTGCCACGCACATCGGCCGCCGCACCATCGGCAAGCCCGAAGACCCGCGCTACGACCAACTGCTCTCCAAAGCCAAGGGCAACCCCGACCTGTACGCGCTGCGCTCGATCTACCTGCTGCAGGGTGCGCTCGCATTCGTGATTGCTGCGCCGATCATGGTGGGCGGCTTCGAGGCGCACGCCGTCGGCATCGTTGCGTGGATCGGCGTCGCGCTGTGGATCGTCGGAGTCTTCTTCGAAGCCGTGGGGGACGCGCAGATGGAACGCTGGCGCGCCGATCCCGCGCACAAGGGCAAGGTCATCGACGTCGGGCTGTGGCGTTACACGCGGCACCCGAACTACTTCGGCGACGCGTGCGTGTGGTGGGGCATCTTCCTTGTCGCCGCCGATTCCTGGCCGGGCGTGCTCACCCTGCCCGCGCCGGTGCTCATGACGTTGTTGCTCACCAAAGGATCCGGCGCCCGGATCCTCGAGAAGCACATGTCACAACGCGAGGGCTGGGACGAGTACGCGGCGCGGACGAGCATGTTCATTCCGCTGCCGCCCAAGCGCCGGGGTTAGCTCGTCCCTCCGCTTAGCTGAGCGAGCCGCGCAGCACGCTCGTCCCGCTGTAGTTGTACGAGCGCGCGCCGAGGTCCTGAATGCTTACCTCGAGATCGTTGTAATGCTTCATCAGATCCACCGGGACGGTGAGCTGGGCGGTGCCGCCATCGGTGATCCAGCCGATCGGCTGCATACGCGTGCGCTTGCTGTTGTGAGCCAGACCTCGTAGCGCTGGGCGGTCAGCTTCGGCAGCGAGGTAGCCGTGACATCGATCGTCCCGCCGCTGATACGGGCAGTCGCCGCCGTCGTGCCCTTGTCGAAGGCGCTCAGCGCAACGGTGCGCGCCGCGGGGGCGGACGAGCCGCCACTCGTCGTAGCGAAGTAGATGCCGGTGCCTGCGCCGGCGAGCACCACGGCGGCCGCTGCAGCGAAGAGATAGTTGCGTCGTTGCGTCGGTCGCGGGTCGCGCTCGGGCCGGAAGCCGTCGTCGGCCTCGCGCCGCACCTGGGCGAACACCGCGGACAGGTCCGGCAGCTCGCGTTGCGAGTGCTCGTCACTGTCGGTCTCGGTGTGGTTGGTGAAATTTCCGGCCTGCCCTCGGGCCACGATCTCCGGCGCGAATCGTTGCGCCGATGTCAGTGACGCGTGCGCGACCACGGCCGACACCAGTTCCTGCTGGCAGTCGACGCACGTGCGCAGATGAGCAGCCGCCTCGAGCACGGCCTCGTGGCTGGCCTCTCCGGTCAGCAGGCGAGGGAGCTCGTCGGTGAGGTGATTGCTCATGCGTGATCCCTTGTGTTTTCAAGGAGGGCGGCCAAGCGGTGCATGCCGCGCGAAGTGCGGGTCTTCACCGTGCCGAGGGGGATGTCGAGGGCTACAGCGATCTCGCTCTGCGTGTAGCCGTCGAAGTAAGCCATTTCGATCACCTGTCGTTGCGGTTGGGGGAGCGCGTCCAGTCCGGTGCGAACCTCATCGGCCCACACCAGTCGTTCCGCGGTCTCGCGGCCGTCGTCACCGATGATCTCGCGCATCGAGTCGATCGGCACGACGACGTCGCGGCGCTTGCGCAGGTGGTCGATGGCGCGTTTGCGCGCAATGCCGAGCACCCAGCCGCGCAGCGAGAGGTTCGGGTCGTAGCGCTCGTGTACCCGCCAGACCTCGTAGAACACGCGCTGCAGCACGTCCTCGACGTCTGGCTGGGGCACATACCGTGAGATGTAGGACGCCACGAGCGGTCCGAGGGTGCGATAGCACTCCTCGAGGGCCTCGGGTTGCCCAGCATTCAGTCGGACGCCTACGTCGTCCAGAGCAGCCTCCACGGTGACAGTTCGTCCAGCGGCCGTGGTTCGGTTCCCTGTACCAATGCCGCTCTTGTACCAGCTGTGATTGATATGGGAGGTTCATCAGACGTTCATCGGAATCGCATACCCAACCGCCTCACACCCTAGGAGACATCAGGATGCGACCTCGCACTCGCCTCGCCTGTTTCGCTGCCGCGCTCGGCGCGACCGCAGTCGTCGCTGCCCAAACCATGACCGGTGCGTCGGCCCACGGCGGTGATGACAACCACGACCGGCACTCCGCGCCGCTCGACCACATCTTCGTGATCATGCTGGAGAACCATTCGCAGCTCGAGCGTCATCGACGACCCGAACGCGCCGTACTTGACGTCCTGGCCGCACCACTACGGGATGGCCGACGACTACTACGGCGTGACCCACCCGTCGATGCCGAACTACATCGCGTCGATCGCCGGCGACAACTTCGGCATGCAGGACGACAACGATGCGAACGTGGTCAACCTGGACCGGCCGAACCTGGTGGACCAGTTGGAGTCCAAGCACATCAAGTGGGGCGCCTACATGGAGACCCTGCCGGACAACAAGCTGGACCGGTTCGGTCCGGTGGTGAACGGCACCGACGGTGTCGCTGTACGCCAAGAAGCACAACCCGTTCGTGCTGTTCGACGACGTGAAGAACAACCCGGCCCGGATGGCCCAGGTCAAGCGACTACAGCGCGCTGGGCACCGACCTGAACGCGGCCGGCGCGCCGCAGTTCGTCTGGATCACCCCGAACCAGTGCAACGACATGCACGGCGGCGTCTACGTCGCGGTCCCCGGGCACTCCGAGACCCCGTGCCCGTACGGCAGCACCAAGGATGACGCCAACGACGCGGCGCTGAAGCAGAAGGCCGACGTCTTCGTGCACGGTGCGGTGGACACCATCATGCACTCCCGGGCCTGGACCAAGCACTCGGCGATCGTGATCGTCACCGACGAGAACGACTTCACCGGCAAAGCCGAGACCGGTGGCTGGGAGAGCGCGGCCGGCTGCTGCGACTCGCCCTACGTCGCCGCGCCGGTGACCCGCGGGGTCGGCACGCTGGCCGGGCGGCACGCTACGGCGGCGGGCTGATCCCGGCCATCGTCGTGACCGCCTCCGGTCCGCGGGGCTTCGTCGATCACACGCCGTACAACCACTACTCGCTTGCTGACCACGATCGAGGACAACTGGCATCTCGGCCACATCGGGCATGCCGGCGACACCGCCGGTGGCGTCGTGCCGATGTGGCCCGCTATTCGCCGCCGCCCACCACGGTCACTGACCGACCGCAGCTCAGCGCAGATGCGCGGCCGGAGCGATCCGGCCGCGCACCTCGCCGAGTTCGAGTCGACCTCCGCCGTTCGCCGGGGCCGACGCGGTGATCAGGACCTCGTCGCCGTCCTCGAGCCAGGTTCGGACGTCGTCACCGACCCGGACGGGGTCGGTGCCGTTCCAGGCCAGTTCGAGCAGGCTGCCGAACTGATCGCGGTCAGGTCCGCTGACCGTGCCGGAGCCGAGCAGGTCGCCCGTGCGGGCGGGTGCGCCGTTACTCGTGAGGTGCGCGAGCAACTGGCCCGGCGTCCAGTACATCGTCGCGAACGGGGGACGGCTCACCACCGCCCCGTTGATGCTGACCGTCAACTCGAGGTCGAGCCCACCGGGGAGGTCGTTGTCGTCCAGGTGCCGCGGTGGCGCGACGTCGCGTGGCGGCGGCGGGCGCCAGGCGCGCTCGAGCGCGTCGAGCGGAGTGATCCAGGCCGACACCGACGTGGCGAACGACTTGCCCAGGTGCGGTCCGAGCGGCACCGTCTCGAAGCCCTGGATGTCGCGCGCTGACCAGTCGTTGAGCAGGGTCACGCCGAGGACGTGCTCGGCGAACGCGTCGACCGGGATCGGCGCACCGGGTTCACTCGACGCGCCCACGACGAACCCGACCTCGGCCTCGAGGTCGAGCCTGCGACTGGGTGCGTACTCGAGCGGGCCCGCGGGGGACGGGAACTGGCCCCACGGCCGACGCACGGCGCTACCGGAGACGACCACCGTGCCCGCGCGGCCGTGATAGCCGACCGGCAGGTGTTTCCAGTTCGGGGTCAGCGGGTCGGCACCGGGCCGAAAGATGCGTCCGGCGTTGGTGGCGTGCTGTTCCGAGGCGTAGAAGTCGACGTAATCGGCTACGGAGTACGGCAGCACCGGCACAGTCGCGGCTAGTTCCACCAGCGGCGCGCGGTCGGCCTGCACCGCATCGCCGACGGCCGCGCGCACCTGGCGCCAGGTGTCGCGGCCGGCGGCGAGAAAGGTGTCGAGGGTGCCTGCGGCGAACAGCTCTGCGTCGATTGTCGACAAATCGAGGAGTCGATCTGTATATCTGGCGACAGCGACTTGTCGACTTTCCCTACGAACCACGCCGTAAGGCAGGTGATCCAGCCCGAACCCCCGGCGGCGTGCGGTGCGCTCACGTATCGGTGGGCCCGCGCCCGGACCACGTCCACGCATACCGGCCGTCGTCGCTGGCTCGTGCGCCCTCGCCCAGGCGCAGCGGCCGGAAGGTGTCGACCATGACCGCGAGCTCGTCGAAGAACTCCGCACCGATAGAGCGCTCGTATGCACCCGGCTGCGGCCCGTGCGAGTGCCCGCCGGGATGCAGCGACACCGACCCCTGGCCGATGCCCGATCCCTTGCGGGCCTCGTAGTTGCCGCCGCAGTAGAACATCACCTCGTCGGAGTCGACATTGGAGTGGTAGTACGGCACCGGGATCGACAGCGGGTGGTAGTCGACCTTGCGCGGCACGAAGTTGCAGACGACGAAGTTGTTGGCCTCGAAGACCTGGTGGGCCGGCGGCGGCTGGTGGATGCGCCCGGTGATCGGCTCGAAGTCGGACACGTTGAACGTGTACGGGTACAGGCACCCGTCCCAGCCGACCAGGTCGAACGGGTGATGCGGCCCGACGTGCACCGTCCCGGCGATGCCGCCGGGGCCGTCCCCCCGATGCTTGATGTAGACCTCGACATCACCTTCAGCCGTGACCGGCTCCGGGAGTTCGCCCGGACCGTGCAGGTCGCGCTCGCAGTACGGCGCGTGTTCGAGCAGCTGGCCGAACTTCGACAGGTAACGCCGGGCCGGCGTGATGTGGCTGTTCGCCTCGATGCAGTAGAGCCGCAGCACCTCGTCCGAGTCCGGATCGGGCACCCACCGATGCGTGGTCGCGCGGGGCAGCAGCACGTAGTCGCCCTGGCGCGCCTCGAGGGGTCCGAAGATCGTCTCGACCGTGGCGCGTCCGGATTCGACGTAGACACACTCGTCGCCGATCGCGTTGCGATACAGCGGCGAGGGACGGCCGGCGACGACGTAGCTCAGGCGCACGTCGTCGTTGCCGAGGAACAGCCGTCGTCCGGTCACCGCGTCGGTCGACTCGACGTCGATCTCCTTGAACAGTTCAGGCAGGCGAAGGTGCATCGGCAACAGCGGCTGATTCGGCACCGTCTGCTGGTCGGGCAACACCCACGTGCGCACGTCGACGATCGCCGACGGAATGCGCAGGTGATACAGCAATGCCGAGTCGGACACGAAACCCTCTTCGCCCATCAGCTCCTCGTAGTACAGCGAGCCGTCCGGTGCCCGGTGCTGCGTGTGCCGCTTCGGCGGCACGCTTCCGCGCCGCTGGTAATAGGCCATGCGATTCTTTCTACTCCGTGACGCATGATCGGTCTGTGGACTACGACGCGGTCGTCGTCGGCGCCGGCCTGAACGGCTTGGTCGGTGCCTTGACCTTGGCACGTGCGGGACGCCGGGTGCTCGTCCTGGAAGCGGCCGAGCGGGTCGGTGGTGCGTTGCGTACCGAGGAACTGACGCTGCCCGGTTTCCGGCACGACGTCGGCGCCACGGTGCTGGCGCTCGCGGCCGCGTCGCCGGCGTTCCGGGCACTCGGGGTGCCCGACGGTCTGTGGGCACGGCCTCCCGTCCCGCTGGCGCATCCGCTCGACGGCGGAGCAGCGTTGCTGCACCGCGGCATCGACGACACGGCGACGGCCTTCGCGCGCGATGCCCGGGCATGGCGAGCCCTCGTCTGGGCGTCCGCCCGGCCTGACGTGATCGACGCGGTGCTGAGCCTGCCCGCGCCCGCGGCCGTCGCGCACATTGCTCGCCGAGCACCTTGGTTCGCCCTGGCTGGAGGTCTACCAGCGGCAGCGACCACGCGGATCGCCTTCCGCCGTACGAGCACACGAGCCCTCTTCGCCGGTCTCGCAGCGCACTCCGAGCTGCCGTTGCGCGCGCCTGCCACCACCGGCTACGCGCTCGTACTCGGCGCACTGGCACACCTCACCGGCTGGCCGTTCGCGGTGGGCGGCAGCGGCGCGCTCGTCGACCAGCTCGTCGACTCGCTGCGTGCGGCAGGCGCGGAAATCATGACCGGCACTGCGGTTCATTCGTGGCAACAGCTCCCGCCGGCGCACACCACGCTTCTCGATCTGACGCCACGGCAGGTGCTGGCGGTGGCGGGGGAGCGGCTGCCGTCGCGCTATCGCGCGCAGCTGGCCCGCTACCGGTACGGGCCCGGCGTGTTCAAGCTCGACTGGGCGCTCGACGGGCCGGTCCCGTGGCGCGATCAACAGGTCGCGAACGCCGGCACCGTCCACCTCGGCGGTACCGCTGAACAGATCGCGGCCGCCGAGCGGGACGTGGCCCGGGGCCGGCATCCGGATCGTCCGTTCGTGATCTGCACCCAGCCGTCGATCGCCGACGCGTCGCGTGCGCCGGCAGGCAAGCACGTGCTCTGGGCGTACTGCCACGTACCGAACGGTTCGACGCGCGACATGACCAGCGCCATCGAGGACACCATCGAACGGGCCGCGCCAGGATTTCGCGAGCGGGTCCTGGCCCGTCACACCTTCAGCCCGGCCGCTCTCGAAGCCTTCGACGCGAACCTGGTCGGCGGCGACATCGGAGGCGGCGCCGCCGACCTGCGGCAGCTGATCGCGCGTCCCGTGCTGTCGACCCGCCCGTGGGCCACCCCGATCCCGGGCGTCTACCTCTGTTCGGCGTCCACACCGCCGGGCGGCGGCTCACACGGCATGGGCGGCTATCAAGCCGCCCGCCTCGCCCTTCGCGACAGTCGTCAGCGCTTCTCGAGGGCGAGGTAGTCGCGCTCGGCGGCGCCGGTGTAGAGCTGGCGCGGACGACCGATCTTCGTCTGCGGATCGTTGATCATCTCGCGCCACTGGGCGATCCAGCCGGGCAGGCGGCCGATCGCGAACAGAACGGTGAACATCTTCGTCGGGAAGCCCATCGCGCGATAAATCAACCCGGTGTAGAAGTCGACGTTCGGGTAGAGCTTGCGCTCGACGAAGTAGTCGTCGTCGAGGGCGACGCCTTCGAGTTCCATCGCGATGTCGAGCAGGTCGTCGCGCTTGCCCATCGCGCGCAGCACCTGGTCGGCCGTCTTCTTCACGATCGCGGCACGCGGGTCGTAGTTCTTGTAGACCCGGTGGCCGAAGCCCATGAGCTTGACGCCCTTCTCCTTCTTCTTCACGCGATCGACGAAGGACGAGACGTCGCCGCCTTCAGCCTTGATCTGCTGCAACATCTCGAGGACGGACTGGTTCGCACCGCCGTGCAGCGGGCCGAACAGCGCGTTGATACCCGCCGACACCGAGGCGAACAGATTCGCCTGGGACGAGCCGACGAGGCGCACTGTCGACGTGGAGCAGTTCTGTTCGTGGTCGGCATGGAGGATGAACAACATGTCGAGTGCCTTGACGATCGCCGGGTCTGCCTCGTAGGGCTCGGCAGGGAACCCGAACGTCATGCGCAGGAAGTTTTCGACCAGACCGAGCGAGTTGTCCGGGTACAGGAACGGTTGCCCGATCGACTTCTTGTACGCGTACGCCGCGATGGTCGGCAGCTTCGCCAGCAGCCGGACGGTCGACAGTTCGACGTCCGTCTCGTCGAAGGGGTCGAGCGCGTCCTGGTAGAACGTCGACAGCGCCGACACGGCTGACGACAGCACCGGCATCGGGTGCGCGTCGCGCGGGAAGCCGTCGAAGAAGCGTTTGAGGTCTTCGTGCAGCAGAGTGTGTCGCCGGATGCGCCCTTCGAACTCGGCGAGCTCGTCGGCGGTCGGCAAATCGCCGTAGATCAGCAGGTAGCTCGTCTCGAGGAACGTCGACTCGGCCGCAAGTTGGTCGATGGGGTAGCCGCGGTAGCGAAGGATGCCGGCGTCGCCGTCGATGTAGGTGATCTCGGACGAACACGATGCCGTGTTCGCGAAACCCGAGTCGAAGGTGACCAGGCCGGTTTTCGACAGCAGTTTGCCGATGTTCGCACCGGGTGCGCCTTCGGTCACCTCGCCGATGTCGAGGTCGAGCTTGTCGCCGTCCGGCGTGGTGAATGTCGCTGATGACACAGGGGTCTCCTTTGTCGTTTGCTAGTGCCCTGGACCCCGGTGGGAGTCCGTCAGGTTCTGCAACCGGACCTGCCCCTGGGCAACGAGGCGTTCGTCCTTGTCTGAGATGTCTACCCGCCAAACCTGTTGGCTACGCCCGCGGTGGATCGGGCGTGCCACGGCGGTCAACTCGCCCTCGGTGACGGCGCGGTAGAAGTCGGTCTGGTTGCTGACTCCGACCACGCGCGCGTTCTCAGCATGGTCGCGGATCCAGAGCGCGGCGCCCACGCTGGCCGAGGATTCGACTGCCGAGCAGTACATGCCGCCGTGCACGATCCCGAACGGCTGGGTGACCTCCGGACGCACCGTCCACCTCATGACGACCTCGTCACCGGATGCGGCGACGAGCGAGATACCGAGGTGGGTGTCGAGACCAGGCATCGACGGCGGAAGCGCGGACAGGTCGAGGTCGGTCACCCCTCGAACTTAGGCCACGCCCAGGGCGCCGGTAGCGCCGCTGTGACGAGGGGAATGCTGGGGTGATGCTCGGACTGCCGGAAACCGTGACCGCGTGCCTTTTCGATCTGGACGGTGTCCTCACCGATACTGCCTCCGTGCACCGTAAGGCGTGGAAGCAGACCTTCGATCCGATCTTGGCCGAGCATGGTCAGGGCGAGTTCACCGATCGCGACTACGGCGACTACGTCGACGGCAAGCCTCGTGCCGACGGGGTCCGCGACTTCCTGCATTCGCGGGGCATCGACCTGCCCGACGGCAAGACCGACGACAAGCCGGACGCGAACACCGTCTATGGCGTCGGGAATCGAAAGAATCAGCTGCTGCTCGAGGCGATCAAGAGCGACGGCGTCAAGGTGTTCGACGATGCCCGGCGCTACCTCGAAGCAGCCGAGAAGGCCGGTCTGCGCCGCTTCGTCGTGTCGTCGAGCGCCAACACCAAGGACGTCCTGCATGTGACCGGCCTCGAGAAGTTCGTCGAGGGACGCGTCGACGGCAACACGATCACCGAGAAACACCTGAAGGGCAAACCGGCGCCCGACTCGTTCCTCGAGGGTGCTCGGCTCGCCGGTGTCTCGCCGGAGAACGCGGTGGTGTTCGAGGACGCCCTTGCCGGAGTCGAGGCCGGCCACGCAGGCAAGTTCGGCTTCGTCGTCGGCGTCAACCGCCTCGACGACGAGCACGGCAAAGAGCTCAAGCAGCACGGCGCGTCGACGGTGGTCACCTCACTCGACCAACTCCAGTCATGACGCGCAAGCACTCCGAGCGCTACCCGATCGAACCGTGGGAGCTGCGCGAGGTCGGTCTCGATCTCGACGACCTGGCCCGGTCCGAGTCGCTGTTCGCTCTGTCGAACGGGCACATCGGCGCACGCGGGACACTCGACGAGGGTGACCCGCACGGATTGCCCGGCACCTATCTCAACTCGTTCTACGAGAACCGTCCGCTGCCCTATGCCGAGGCCGGTTACGGCTTCCCCGAGGTCGGGCAGACGATCCTCAACGTCACCGACGGCAAGATCATCCGGCTGCTGGTCGACGACGAACCGTTCGATCTGCGCTACGGAGAGATCCTGCATCACGACCGCGTGCTCGACATGCGCACCGGCATCCTGTCGCGCGTCGTCGAGTGGGCCGCGCCGTCCGGACAGGTAGTTCGCGTGCGCTCGAAGCGACTGGTGTCACTTGACGCAACGTTCGATCATGGCGATCGACTGGGAGGTCGAGGCCGTCGGTGACGCCGCGCGCGTCGTCGTGCAGTCGGAACTCGTCGCGAACGAGTACGTGCCTGCACAGTCGAAGGATCCACGCGTCGCCTCGCTCATGGAAGCGCCGTTGGAGGCGATCGCGCACGACGGCGAGGGCAGCCGCGCGTGGTTGTTGCACGGGACGCATGCCAGCAAGCTGCGCATGGGCGCTGCGATGGAGCACAACGTCATCGCCCCGGACGGTTATGCGACCGATCTCAAGGTGCAGCCCGACATCGCTCGCTTCACGGTCGCGACGCGACTCGAGCCCGGGCAACGGCTCGGGCTCACGAAGTTCGTCAGTTACGGCTGGTCGAGCCAACGCTCGCTGCGTGCGTTGAGCGATCAGACCGGAGCCGCGCTCATGTCAGCACGACACGCCGGCTGGGACGAACTCGCCACCGAGCAGCGCGCTGCGCTCGACCTGTTCTGGTCGTGTTCAGACGTCGAGATCGAGGGTGCGCCGGCGATCCAGCAGGCGGTGCGGTTCGCGTTGTTCCACACGTTGCAGTCGGGCCTGCGCGCCGAGCAACGCGCGATCCCGGCAAAGGGGCTGACCGGGCCCGGTTACGACGGGCACGCGTTCTGGGACACCGAGGCGTTCGTTCTTCCGGTACTCACCGCGACTTCGGCGAACGCCGCGCGCGATGCCCTCCGGTGGCGCTGGTCAACGCTCGACCTCGCCCGCGAGCGGGCGGCCCAACTGCACATGGCCGGTGCGGCGTTCCCGTGGCGCACGATCCGCGGCCAGGAGTGTTCCGGCTACTGGCCCGCCGGCACGGCGGCCATGCACATCAACGCCGACATCGCGTTGGCGGTCAAACGCTATCTCGACTGGACGCAGGACGACGCCTTCGAAGAGCGGTACGCGGTTGCGATCCTCGTCGAGACTGCGCGGTTGTGGATGTCGCTCGGCTACATAGGCAAGGACGAGAAGTTCCACATCGACGGCATCACCGGACCGGACGAGTACAGCGCGATCGTCCGCGACAACATCTACACCAACCTTGCGGCCGCCCAGAATCTGATCGCCGCGGCAGACGTGGCCACACGGTGGAAGAAGCCTGCCGACGAGCTCGGCGTCACCGACGACGAGATCGAGACGTGGCGCTCGACCGCACCGAAGGTCGCAGTGCCGTTCGATGACGAGCGCGGCGTGCACGAGCAGGATCTCGGCAGCACCAGTCGCGAGATCTGGGACTTCGAGGCGTCCCAGAACCACGGCGGTTATCCGTTGTTGCTCAAGTCGCCGTACATGGAGATCTATCGCATGCAGGTCGTGAAGCAGGCCGACCTCGTGCTGGCGATGCACTGGTTCGGCGACCAGTTCAGCCTCGAGCAGAAAGCCCGGGCGTTCGAGTACTACGACGCGATCACCGTCCGTGACTCGTCCCTGTCGGCATGCACGCAGGCGATCGTTGCCGCCGAGGTCGGCCATCTCGAGCTGGCATCCGACTACCTGACCGAAGCCGCGATGATGGATCTTCGCGACCTCGAACACAACACTCGCGACGGGCTGCACATCGCCTCGCTGGCCGGCACCTGGCTTGCCGTCGTCGCCGGGTTCGGCGGCATGCGCGACCACGGCGGCAACCTCTCATTCCGGCCCCAGCTCGCGCCCGGTTGGACACGACTCGCCTTCCACCTCGTCTGGCATGGAGCACACCTACTCGTCGAGATCGGGCCGGACGAGGTGACCTACACCGCGTCCCAGGTCGACGACGGCGGTGTCGAGATCATGCACGCCGACGAGACGGTGCAGCTCGAGGCCGACAAGCCGGTGCGGCGCCCGTGCTATCACGTCGAGCCGTTGACGCCTCGTCCGACGCAGCCCGCCGGGCGGGCCCCGATGAGCGCGGGCGACCTGGCCTGACCATAATCATTCGTGCTATGAATGATTCGTGGATGTAACGACTAAAGAATTCCGCTTCGGTGTTGTGGCGACCCCACACGGCGGCCCGCAGCGATGGTTGCAGCTGGCGCGTCGCATCGCAGACCTCGGTTACACCTCGCTGCTCATGCCGGACGGGCTGCAACTACCGGCTCCGCTCCCGTCGCTGGCCATGGCCGCGGCCGCGTCACCGGTGCGTGTCGGCACGTGGGTGCTCGCCGCGCCGCTTCGTCCCGCGCGGCTGGCCGCCTGGGAAGCGCACACGATGACGACGCTCACCGAAGGACGGTTCGAACTCGGCATCGGCACCGGCCGGCCGGTCGTCGAACAGTGGACGCGCGAGATGGGGTTGCCCTACGGATCTGGCGCCGATCGTCTCGCCCTGGTCGCCGATGTGGTCAAGACCGTGCGCGCGCTCGACGGCACCGATCAGTACACGCCGGTGATCATGGCCGCCGCCGGACCGCGCGCGTTGCGGCTGGCCGCCGAGATCGCCGACGTGATCACCGTGGCCGCCGGCGTGCTGACGCCTCGGTCACGAGTCGCAGAGATGCTCGCGCAGGTTCGCGATCACGCCGGCGATCGGGCCGGCCGGCTCGAGTTCGTCACGAGCCTGTTCGTCGTCGGCGACAGCATGCCGCCGCACGCGCAGCAGTACATCGGAGCCGATCTGCGAACCCTCCAAGACGCGAACTCGCTCGCGCTCCTGCAGGGTTCGCCGCGAGACATGGCCGACGAGCTCGAACGCCGCCGGGACACGATGGGTACCTCCTACGTCACGGTCAACGCCGAGTACCTCGAGCCGTTCGCGCCGGTGATCGAGCTTCTCACCGACCGATAACGCTTCCACGCCGACCCACTAACGTGGCGGTGGTGACCACGCAGACCACCGACCCGGCAGTCAGCCGGGGCGTCCGCGCGGTCTACGTCGCATTCATCGGTTCGGGACTGGCGATGGGGACGTGGGCGTCGCGGATTCCACAGGTTCGCGATCACCTCGGCGTGACCCCCGGCGAACTCGGCCTGATCCTGCTCTGCGCCGCGATCGGCTCGATGGTCGCCCTCCCGATCTCCGGCCTCGTCGTCGCCCACTTCGGCGAGGCCCGCACCGTGTCGGTGATGACGTTCGTGCTCTGCGCGGGGCTCTGCCTGGCCGGGATCGGCTACCTCGCCGGACCGGTGCCGGTGTGCATCGGGCTGTTTCTGTTCGGCCTCGGAAACGGTGCCTGGGACGTCGCGATGAACGTGCAAGGCGCCTACGTCGAACAGCAGCTCGGTAAGTCGATCATGTCGCGGTTCCATGCGGGCTGGAGTGTCGGGACGGTGGCCGGTGCTGCGATCGGGGCCGTCATGGTGGCCGTGCACGTGCCCATCCCCGCGCATCTCGTCGCGATCGCAGTGGTGGTCGCGATCTGGGTGCCGCTGTCGACGATGCGCGGGTTCATGGTCTCGCCGCACCACGAAGAGCCCCATGCATCGCGGCGGTCGGCGCTCGCTGCATGGCGGGAGCCGCGGACGTTGCTGATCGGCGTGTTCGTCCTGTGCCTCGCGTTCACCGAAGGCACCGGCAACGACTGGATCGGCATAGCAATGATCGACGGCTACCACTCGTCCGCCGCGACCGGTACGGCCGCGCTGGCGGTCTTCCTCGCCGCGATGACGACCGGACGCTGGTTCGGGCCGGCGCTGCTCGACCGTCGTGGTCGCGTGCTCGTGCTGCGTGTGTCGGCGATCATCGCCGTCGCCGGGCTCGTGCTCGTGGTGTTCGCGCACTCGATCGTCGCGGCTTTCGTCGGCGTCGCGGCGTGGGGAGTCGGTACGTCGCTCGGCTTCCCGACCGGCATGAGCGCCGCAGCCGACGACCCTCGCCGGGCTGCCGCCCGGGTCAGCGTCGCTGCCTCGATCGCCTACGTCTCGTTCCTGGCCGGGCCGCCGCTGGTCGGGTTCGTCGGCGACCACGTCGGCGTGTTGCGCGCGCTCACGGTGACACTCGTGCTGCTCGCCCTCGCCGTCTTCCTCTGCCAGGCCTGCGCGCCGATCGCGCCGCAGCGTGAGGAGGAACTGACGGCACAATCGTCGGCGTGATCCCGATCTGGTTCTGGGCCGTCATCGCGGCACTGTTCGGCCTTGCCGTCGGCTCGTTCTTGAACGTCGTGATCTACCGCGTGCCCGCGGGGGAGTCGATCGTGTCGCCGCCGTCGAAGTGTCCGCGGTGCGGCAAGCCGATCCGCGGCCGGCACAACATCCCCGTCGTCGGCTGGCTTGTCCTGCACGGCAAGTGTTTCGACTGCGGGTTGCCGATCAGCCCTCGCTACCCGGTCGTCGAGGCGACAACGGGTCTCGCGTTCGCCGGCGTCACGGTCGCATTGTTGCTGGCCGGACTCGGACCTGCGGTCGTGCCGGCGCTTCTGCTCACCGCAGTGCTGATCACCGCGGTCATGATTGTGGTCGACGGCCACGCAGTGCCTCGTTCGATCGCGCTCACCGGCGTCGCCGCAGTCGTCGTGACGCTGGTCGTTACCGCTGCGAGCGCCCTGCGGTGAAGAAGTCGGTGACCGCTTCGACACCCACGAGTTCGGCGAGCGCGCGCGCCGCGCCGAAGGGTGCGTTCCAGAACGCGTCGTCGGGGACGGGGTGAACGCCCACGTAGGCGTACGGCTCGTTGAGGTAGTCGTCGCCAGGCGACACCCCGTAGTTGACGTCGTCGAGACGGATCGCGATGTCGAAGTGCTCGGGCCACAGCACGGGCTCCTCGTCCGGCGCGAAGCCACGTAACGCGGCGTCGCCGGTGGCGAGTGCGTCGGCCAGCCGGGCAGCGTCGATCAAGTCGACTTCGAGCACGTCCTCTGCGCGGCTGTCGGCTGTGCTCTCGTACGAGTCGGGTGCGCCACCGTCGAGATCCGCCGCCCGGGCGAGGTCGATGAGCCTGGCGCCGGCGAGTTCGTAGCGCTCACCGTCGGCAACGAGCTCTCGACCGTCCACACGCAGGCTCGGCTCGGCGACCGTGGCGAATCCACCGTCGCTGACGCGAAGCCGGATTGTGCCGCTCGCGCGGTACTGCGGCCCTGCGAGCAGGTACTCGGCAACGCTGTGCAGCGCGCGCCTGGTCGCCGTCATGCCGGTGCGGCCTCGGCCTGTTCGACCGCGGTGGTCTCGCGCTGGAATTCGAGGATGCCGTCGTCGATCGGGCGGTAGCGCAACATCGGGGCGTCGCGCAGATAGTTGTTCAGCACGCGCCACGGCGACTCGGTGCCCTGCCGCGGGAGCGCGTCGTTGCCACGCCGGACGTAGCCCGACTTCAGGCTGCTCAAGACCGATTCGGTGCCGCGCACATCATCCGACCCACGCGCGACGACGCTCGTGTACGCGTGTTGATCCATGTGGCGCAGCAGCCGCGCGACGTATTCGCAGGCGATGTCGGCCTTGAGCGTCCACGACGCATTGGTGTAGCCGAACACGAACGCGAAGTTCGGGACGTCCTCGACGAGCACGCCCTTGTAGGTCATCACCTGGTTCAGCCGCAGGGGCACCTGATCGACGCTCACGTGCGCGCCGCCGAGCAGCTGCACCTGCAAGCCGGTCGCGGTCACGATCACGTCGGCGTCCAGTTCGCGTCCGGACGACGTGCGCACGCCGGTCTTCGTGAACGTCTCGATCGTGTCGGTCACGACGTCGGCCCGCCCTTCGCGAATCGAGGCGAACAGATCTCCATCAGGGATGATGCACAGCCGCTGATCCCACGGGTCGTACTTGGGATTGAAGTGCGACATGTCCGCGTCCGGACCGAGTTGCTTGCGCGCAGCATTCATGACGATCTTGCGGACGAGCGCCGGACGGCGCCGGGCCAGCCCGTACAACGCACGCTGGATGGCGATGTTGCGCCCGCGCACGAGCCGGTAGACGAGTTGGTCGGGCAGCACCTTCTGCATCCCGGCGACGATCTTGTCGACCGCGGGCAGCGACAGGATGTAGGACGGCGAGCGCTGCAGCATCGTCACGTGCGCCGCGGTCTCGGCCATGGCCGGGACGAGCGTGACCGCGGTCGCCCCGCTGCCGATCACGAGTACGCGCTTGCCGGCGTAGTCGAGATCGTCGGGCCAGTGCTGCGGATGCACGATGGTGCCTTCGAAGTCGTGCTCGCCCGGAAAGGCGGGCTGATACCCCTTGTCGTAGTTGTAGTAGCCGGTGCCGGCGATGAGGAACCCGCACGTCCAGGTCTCGGTCGTGCCGCTGGCTTCGTCGAGCGCCTCGACCGTCCACCGGCCGGTCGCGCTCGACCAGTCGGCCGCCACGACCTTGCGTCCGAACGTGATGTGCTCGCGGACGCCGTACTCGTCGGCGGTGGCATTGACGTATTCGCGGATGGACGTGCCGTCGGCGAGCACCTTCGTCCCGCGCCACGGCCGGAAGTTGAACCCGAACGTGTACATGTCCGAGTCGGATCGGATTCCCGGGTAACGGAACAGATCCCACGTTCCGCCGATCGCCTGGCGACGTTCGAGGATGTGGTAGCTGCGCTCGGGGAAGTCGCGGGTGAGGTGGCACGCGGCGCCGACGCCGGAGATGCCCGCACCCATGATCAGCACGTCGACGTGTTTCGCGGGCACGGCACCTCCGCAGGCAGGGAACGGGATTGCCTCGCACGGTAACGCAGCACCGCTCCGCGTGCCTCCCACGCCTCGGGCCCGCGCGGTGATGCAATGTCGCCACGCTGCGAGTTCGCCCGGGGACCGATGACGCACGCATACGACCACAGCAGTGAGGTCGATGAGCCGCGCGCGGTCGCGGTTGCCGAGGCTCCAGAACCGTCGCAGCCCTCCTGGCGGCCCGTGCTGCTTGCCGGCGGTGTTGAACCCGCTCCGGCGCGCCGCCGGCTCGCCGGTCTGGACGGGCTGCGGGCAGTCGCCGTCCTTGCAGTCGTCACGTTCCATCTGGATTTCTCACTCGCGTCCGGCGGGTTCCTCGGCGTTGACGTGTTCTTCGTCATCAGCGGCTTCCTCATCACGAACCTGATCGCGCGCGAGATCCTCGAAACCGGTCGGTTGCGGCTCGGCAGCTTCTACCTGCGGCGCGCACGGCGGTTGTTGCCGGCGGTCGCGGCGATGCTCCTGGTCGTCACGATCGCCGGGCTCACCGTGTGGCGCGATCAATTGGCCACGCTCAAGGGCGGCGTGCTCGCGAGCCTGGGTTACGTCACCAATTGGTGGCTCATCGCCGACGACCAGAGCTATTTCAACTCGACCGGCCGACCGTCGATGGTGCAGCACCTGTGGTCGCTCGCGATCGAGGAGCAGTTCTACCTCGTGTGGTCGGTAGCGATCGTTGCTCTTGTCGGCATCGCGGCGCAACGCATCAACCCGGTCGCTCGCGTTCGGCTGGTGGCAGTGACGGCAATCGTGCTCGCGATCGGCTCCACCATCACCATGACCGTGTTCGCGATCCGCGACAACCTGCCGTACTTCGGCAGCACGTCACGCGTCTACTTCGGGTCGGACACGCACTCGATGGGGCTGTTCCTCGGCGCGGCGTGCGGAGCCTGGCTCGCGGTGCGCACGCGTGGTGCGCCCACACGTCCGGCACGGTTACCGGCGAAGCTGGTCTGGCTCACCGACGTCGCCGGAGCACTCGCCCTCGTCGTCCTGACAGTGCAGTTCTTCACGCTGACCGAGTTCACCACGACGTTGTACCGAGGCGGCTTCCTCGCATTCGACGCGCTCGTCGTGGTCGTCATCGTGTGTGCGATCCGGCGCCGCAGTCTGCTCGGGCGCATCCTCGACATGCGTCCGGTGCGTTGGGTCGGCCAACGCTCGTACTCGATCTACATCTGGCACTGGCCGGTCGCGGTCGTCACGCGTCCCGGTCTGGACGTGCACGGGCCGGTCGTGCTGATCAACCTGTGCCGGCTGGTGCTCATCCTCGGGCTCGCTGCCTTGTCGCACCATTTCATCGAAGTGCCGTTGCGCAGCGGGCAGTTCGCGCGCTGGCGCGAGGCTCGGCGCAATCGCGCGAGGCTCGGCTGGGACAGCGCGACGGTGGTCACAACGTTGGTCGCGGCGCTGTGTCTCGGCGGGGCCGCGAGTGCAGTCGGGCCGACGACGCTGCCGACGTTCCTGTCGCCGTCGGCCTCAGCGCCGGCACCGACGCCGTCGCTGTCGCCGCGACCGGCATCGGGTACCGCTACACGGCCCGCCCCCGGACCGAGACACGCGACCGAGACGCACTCGAGAGCCGTCGCACCGGTGGTCACCCGCGTGCCGATCAGCGCCTTCGGTGACTCGGTGCTGCTCGGTGCGGCGACCGCGATGCGTGCGATCGCACAGCACCTCGACCTCGACGCCGTCGAGGGACGTCAGCCGTACGAGATTCTCGACGACGTGCTCGCGCAGGCGCGAGCGCACACGCTCGAGCCGTACGTCGTCATCCATGCCGGCAACAACGGCATCATCTCGCCGGACCAGCTCCGCCAGACGCTGCACGCCCTGAGCGACCGCACTCGTGTCGTGCTGGTCAACGACCAGGTGCCGCGCGACTGGCAGGACCTCAACAATGCGACGCTGGCCGGCGTCGCGAAGGGCTTCAGCAACGTGGTGCTGCTCGACTGGCACGCGCTTTCGTCCGGCAAGTCCGCCTGGCTCTACTCCGACGGACTGCATCTGACGTCCGCGGGCACCGTGGCCTATGCGAAGTTGATCCAGGCCGCGCTCACCCGCTGAAGCGCGATCAGAATCAGTCGACGACGGAAGGGTCGGGAACGGTCGTGCGCAGCAACCACTCGAACAGTTGGCGGCCGGTCTGTTCCGAGCCGACGAGACGGTATGCCGCACGCGCCGCTTCAGCGCTGATCGGCTCAGCGTCGGCGACCTTGACGTGCACCTCGGCTGACCGCTCGAACTGCACGAAGAACCCGACGGCCGAGTCGACCGTTGCACCGACTGTCAACGGACCGTGGTTGCGCAAGATGATCGCCTTGGTTGCGCCGAGTGCCGCTGCGATGCGCTTGCCGCCGTCGGTCGACGCGATGTCGACCTCCTCGTCGTCGAACAACGAGTGGTCGTCGAAGAACGTGCAGGATTCCTGCGAGATGGGTTCGAGCAGTCGGGCTTTCGCCGCAAACGGTGTGCCGTACGGCGTGTGGGTGTGAGCGGCGCTCACGATGTCGGGACGTGCCTCGTGCACGGGAGCGTGGATGTAATAGGCAGCGGGGTTGATCCATCCGCGGCCCTCGGCGACCGAACCGTCCGGGCCTACAAGCACCAGGTCGTCGACAGTGACCCGCGCGAAAGGCACGCCGTACCGGGCGAGCCAGAAGTGGTCGGTGCGCTCGGGATCTCGCGCCGAGATGTGTCCGTCGCCGAGAGAGCCGTAGCGCATCGCCCCGAAGATGCGGTATCCGAGCGCGAGGCGGCGCTTGCGGTGGGTGCGCAGTTCCGCGACGTCGTCGAACTCGGGTTCCTGGGCGCTCGGGTCGAGATCGGGGTAGGGCATCTCGCCAGTATCGCTATTTGCAGTTCTGCTGGACATAGGCGGCGATGCGGTTGCTCGCCGCGGCGACGGCCGGCGATCCGACGAAAACCGATCCGGTCTTCGATGCCTGGTCGGCAGCATCGGCGAGAACCGTCAGGTCGTGCTGGACCGATGTCGACGGCACTTCGCCCGCCAGCTTGCGCAGCTCCGTCGCGACCTGCGTGTAGTCAGCCGCGCTCGGCGGGTTGAGTCCGGTGAAAACACGATGGCTCAGGCCGGTCCTGAAGCTCTGCTGTTCGGAGCAGAACGTGCTGAGGCTGCGGTCGCTTCCGCTGCTGCCGTTCGTCGCGAGCACCACGATCACGACGACGATTGCAACAACCGCGGCGCCGATGCCGCCGAGCAGCCACGCGCGACTGTTGCGTTTGTGCCGAGCCGGGACCGGGGGCGGTCCGGGCGTCCACTGCGTGCCGTCCCAGTAGTTGGACCGAGATGGGTCGTTCGGGTCCGGGTACCAGCCAGCGTCCATCTCGACGACTCCCTCATGTCGAGGCTGCGCGAGAGCATCTCGTCGCGCCGAGCGGGTTGTCCAAATATCCGTCCAGTCCGCGCCACGGACCTGTCCGACGAAAGAGGACTACGGACGGTATGACGCGTAAAACGCGGCACAACGGGCCCGTGTTTGCCCGCCCCACAGTCGTTACTCAGGTTCTGAACTCCGGCGCCGCTGCAGCGCTCTGCCTGGCCGAGGTCGCGCCCACATGTTGCGTGTCCGAGGGGGGACTTGAACCCCCACGCCCCGTAAAGGGCACTAGCACCTCAAGCTAGCGCGTCTGCCATTCCGCCACCCGGACGAGTGCGGCGACAACTCTAGCCGATGCCTTGGACGCCCTTCTGAGGCGACGCCGCGCCCGGCGCGCACCCGGCTTCACAACAAGCTAATGTGCATACATCGGTCACGATTCACAACAAAGTGGGGTTTCAGTGAAGCGAGGACTACCCGTTCTCGCGCGTTTCGGCGCGGGTGCAGGGTTGGCAGCGCTGTTCGCCGCTGCCCTCTTCGCCGGCGCTGCGCCTGCGCTCGCGCGACCGCAGGGCGGCCCGCATGCGCACTCGGCACACCGGCACCACGCCGGCCCACACGGAGTGTGCGGGCATCACGACGGCGGGAACGGCCACCGCCACAGGCAGGACCACCGCGACCACCGCGCAATCGGACTTCCAGGACGTGCCCACGGCGCCGAGCGCCACCACGGCCTCGATCACGGGCGTCATCGCGGTCTGGAGCACCACGGGCTCGGGCACCTGCGTGTCCACAAGCACGCGTTGCACCGTCTCGGCCACGTCGCGCACCTGCCTGGGCCCGCGGACCATCATCGACACCACGCCGAGGACCGCACCGCGACGAAGTCGCAGCGCGAGCTGCTCAAGCAGCTCGAGAAGGCAGCGCGCAAGGCTGCGCACGACGCCGAAAAGGCCGCGAAGAAGGCGGCGAAGACGCCGGTCGGCGCACACCTTCCGACGCCGGGCAGCGGCAAGGGAGCCAAGCCGGGCAGCAAGCACACCGGCACGACCGGCACGCATCACCGCCTCGGCACCGGCAGCCGGCACAACACCGGCGGCGCCGAGGGTCTGACCGGCGGGGTGACGGTCGGGACGGCGCCCGCGCCGAACCGCGTCCACACCCGGCCCGCGCCACGTCCTTCGCCGCGGCTCTCACACCACACCGCGCCGCGTCCGCAGACCAACCCGAGGTCGAAGCCGACCCCGAAACCGACGCCGAAACGGACGCCGAAACCATCTCCGACCAGCCACGAGCGCGTTCTTCCGCCGCTGGCCGATCGCAACAACCTCTCGCTGCACTCACCCGGCGTGCTCGCGATGCTCGGCGGCCTCGCTCTCGTCGTCCTCGCCGCGATGGGTTATGTGGTCTGGTCCGGACGTCGCGGCCACAGCTGACCTGCCGGCACGTCGGTCCTGCCTGGTAGGACAGAGGCATGAGTCCCACCGCGTCCGACGAAGTCGCCGACCTGCTTGCCGACCTGATCCGTATCAACACGTCCAACCCGACGCACCCTGAACGACCTGCCGCCGAATGGGTCGCCGGCAAGCTCGACGAGGTCGGCATCGAGTCGCAGATCATCGAGGCGAGCAAGGGCCGCGCGTCCACGATCGCCCGCATCGAGGGCAGCGACAGCAGCCGCGCACCACTGCTGATCCACGGGCATCTCGACGTCGTCCCCGCCGACAAGGACGAATGGTCGGTCGACCCGTTCAGCGGCGAGATCAAGGACGGTTTCGTCTGGGGACGCGGCGCCATCGACATGAAGGACATGGACGCGATGACGCTCGCGCTCGTGCGCGAGTGGGCGCGAGCCGGCAAGCGGCCGCCGCGCGACATCGTCCTCGCGTTCGTCTCCGACGAAGAGGCCGGCGGACGCCAAGGAGCGCACTACCTGGTCGACAACCACCGCGACCTTTTCGCCGATTGCACCGAGGCCATCGGCGAGGTCGGCGGGTTCAGCATCTCGCTCAACGATCAGGCGCGGTTGTACGCGATCCAGACCGCCGAGAAGGGCATCAACTGGTTGCGGCTCACCGCGAACGCCACCCCCGGGCACGGCTCGATGGTGCACAACGACAACGCTGTGACGATGCTCGCGCGTGCGGTCGCCCGCATCGGCGAGCACGAGTGGCCGGTCGTAGTCACCGACACAGTGCGCGCGACCGTCGAGGGACTCAACGCGGTCACCGGCCAGAACCTCGACCCCGACAATCCTGACGAGTGGCTGCCGATGCTCGGCTCGGCCGCGCGCATGATCGGTGCGACCGTGCGCAACACGGCCAACCCGACGATGCTCGAGGCCGGCTACAAGACCAACGTGATCCCGTCACGCGCCAGCGCGATGGTCGACGCACGCTTCGTCCCGGGCCAAGAGGACGTGCTGCTCGAGACGATCGACGAGCTCGTCGGCGAGGGCATCGAGCGCGAGTTCGAGGTGCGTGACATCGCGGTCGAGACCTCCTTCGACGGCGACCTGGTCGATGCGATGTGCGCCGCGCTCAAGGCCGAGGACGAGAAGGCCGTGCCCGTCCCGTACCTGATGAGCGGCGGCACCGACGCGAAGTCGTTCTCGACGCTGGGCATCCGCTGCTTCGGGTTCTCGCCGTTGCAGCTGCCGAGCGACTTCGAGTTCATGTCGTTGTTCCACGGCATCGACGAACGCGTGCCCGTCGAGGCGCTCAAGTTCGGTGTGCGGGTGCTCGACCGGTTCCTGTCGAACAGCTGACGTGACCGCACTCGCCGAGGTGGCGGCGGCATCCGCCGACGTCGGCGCGACATCGTCACGGCTGGCGAAAGCAGCACGGCTGGTGACCGTCCTGCAGGCGGCCGATCCCGACGACATTGCCGTCGTCGTCTCATGGCTGGCGGGGGAGTTGCCGCAACGCCAGATCGGGGTGGGCTGGGCAGCGCTGCGGTCGCTGCCCGACCCGGCCGAGCACGCGGCACTGACGGTCGCCGGCGTGCACGAGACGTTCACGACGATCGGCACCACCTCGGGCGCCGGCTCACAGGCACGCCGCGCTGCACTGCTCGCGGACGTGTTCTCGGCGGCGACCGAGACCGAGCAGACGTTTCTTCGCCGACTGCTCGGTGGCGAACTGCGTCAGGGCGCGTTGCTCGGAGTCATGACCGACGCGATCGCCAAAGCGTCGACGCTGCCGCTCGCCGAGGTGCGCCGGGCGGCGATGCTGCGCGGTGATCTGCCGGCGGTGGCGCACGCCGCGCTCACCGGGCAGTCGCTCGACCAGTTCCGGCTCGAGGTCGGACGGCCGGTCGGGCCGATGCTGGCGCAGACGGCGTCCTCGATCACCGACGCACTCGAGCGCATCGACGGCGAGGTCGCGTTCGAGGCGAAGCTCGACGGTGCTCGCATCCAGATCCATCGCGACGGTGACGCGGTGTCGATCTACACCCGCAGCCTCGACGAGGTCACCGACCGGCTGCCCGAGGTCGTTGCTGCGGTGCGTGCGCTGCCCGTGCACACGCTGGTCGCCGACGGCGAGGCGATCGCGCTCAAGGACGACGGACGTCCGCATCCGTTCCAGGTCACCGCGTCTAGGTTCGGGACGAAGACACCCGGCCCCGATCGGCTGCCGGTGTCTGCGTTCATCTTCGATGTGCTGCACGTCGACGGCGACGACCTGCTCGACCTGCCGACTGCTGAACGGTTCGCGGTGCTCGACCGCATCGTGGCGCCAGAGCAACGTCCCGACCGCCTGATCACCACTGATCCCGCGCTCGCGCAACGGTTCCTCGAGCGCACGCTCGCTGCAGGCCACGAAGGTGTCATGGCCAAATCGCTCACCACGCCGTACGAAGCCGGACGCCGTGGCGCCGGCTGGTTGAAGGTCAAGCCTGTGCACACGCTCGACCTCGTGGTGCTCGCCATCGAGTGGGGTTCGGGACGTCGTCGCGGCAAGCTCTCGAACATCCACCTCGGCGCGCGCGATCCCGACAACGGTGGCTTCGTGATGCTCGGCAAGACCTTCAAGGGCATGACCGACGCGATGCTCGACTGGCAGACCGAGCGATTCACCGAGCTCGCTGACGGCCCGATGGACGGCTACGTCGTCGCGGTGCGTCCCGAACAGGTCGTCGAGATCGCCTTCGACGGACTGCAGGCCTCGACCCGCTATCCCGGCGGGCTGGCGCTGCGCTTCGCTCGCGTGCTGCGTTACCGCGACGACAAGTCCGCCGCCGAAGCCGACACGATCGAGACGGTGCGCGCCTTGCACGGATAGTGTTTGTGATGCGATGCCGGCGCAGTTCGTGGACGAGGGAACCTTTGTAGGACGCCAACGGGATCTGGGCGCCCTGCAGCATGCGCTCGCCGAAGTGACGGCGGGCCAGTCCCGGGTGATGCTCGTCGAGGGCGCGCCGGGTATCGGCAAGACAGCGTTGGTACGCGAGTTCGTCGCCCGGCACGCGGACACGACACAGCTTTGGGTCAGCGGGGACGAGACCGAGACATCGGTCCGGTTCGGTGTGGTCGATCAGATACGCGAAGCGGTACAGCGCAGCCACATCGCGCGCACTGACCGCGCGGACAGCTTCGCGATCGGCGCCGAGTTGATCCAGGTCATCGGTGAGCTGCACGACCAGGCTCCGGTCATCCTCGTCGTCGACGACCTGCACTGGGCCGACCAGGACTCGTGCCGAGCGTTGCTGTTCTGCCTGCGCCGGCTGCGACACGACGCCATCCTCGTCATCTGCATCGCGCGACCCGGCGTCGAGGACATGCTCGGCGCCAGCTGGGCACGCCTGCTCGCCGACACGGGACGGTGCGGGCGGCTGCGGATCTCCGGGCTGTCTGCGGGCGAGGTCGGTCTGCTCGCCCGGCAGCACGGCGTGTCCTTGACCGCGGCAGCAGCGCACCGGCTGCGCGACCACACCGGCGGGAACGCGCTGTACGCGGTCGGCCTGCTCGGCGAGCTGGACGAGCACACGCTCAACGACCCGTCCCGGACGCTGCCGGCACCACACTCCTACGCGGCCACGGTGCTCGCGCGCGTCTCGCGGCTCTCGCCCGTGGCGCGTGACCTGGTCGCCGCTGCTGCGGTGCTCGGTACCCGCTCGGCACTGCGGGCGGCCCTTGCCACCGCAGGATTGGCCGCGGGGACGCCTGCCCTGGACGAGGTGGTCGCGCACGACCTGCTCGTCGACCGCCAACGAATCGGTGAGCGCGAGGTGCAGTTCACCCACCCGTTGGTGCGCGCGGCCGTGTACGACGATCTGTCACCGTCACGCCGTCGTGCGCTGCATCTGGCTGCTGCCGCCGTGCTCGGTCCGTTGCCGGCGCTGGCCCATCTGGTGGCGGCCACCGACGGCAGCGACCCCGGGCTCGCAGTAGAGCTCGTGGCGACGGCGGAACGCGAGCTGCAGGCCGGGGCCGTGCGCGACGCTGCGCAACACCTGTTCTGGTCGGCGGGACTCGACGACGACGCGGGGCGTGGGCAGCACAATCTCTTGCACGGAATCGAACTGCTGCTGCTTGCCGGCGATGTCGCCGGTGCGCAGGCGCGGGCGGACGTGCTCCGCACGCTGCCGCGCACGCCGCACCAGCGCTACGTGGTCGCCGCCTTGGCGGCAGCGGTCGGCGAGCTCGGCGGCGCGATCGAACAGATACGCGCGTTGGCCACGCCCGCACTCGCCGAGGCCGACCCCGGACTGTTCGCCAAGCTGACCGCCTCGCTGTCCGTCGTCGAATGCCTGATCGGTGACGGCGAGCGGGCTGTGCACCACGCGCGCGAGTCGTTGCGCACGGGATTGACGCACGGGCCGTCGGCTGCGGCTGCGCGACAGTCGCTCGCCCTCGGGTTGGGCGAGTGCGGCCGCGCCGACGAGGGCCTCGCCAGTATCGGCGACCTGTCGCCCGACAGCCTCGCACCCGAGCCTTTCGCAGCCGACCGGGTGCAATCGCGTGCCGAGCTGAGGTTGTGGCGCGGCGACGCCGCCGGTGCCGTCCGCGACTTGCGTGCAGTGATCCGGTGGGTCAAGGCCGGCGAAGCACTCATGTCACCACCGGCGGCATACGCGTTGCTCGCCGACGCCGAATTCGACCTCGGCGAATGGGACGACGCGATCAACCATGCTGAGCTCGCCGCTTCGCTGGGACGCGATCTCGACCACGTGTGGAATCTGGCCTACACGCACGGGATTGCCGCGCGGGTCTACGCGGTCCGCGGCCGCTTCGACTTCGCCGACTCGCACGTCGAACTGGCCCGAGACGCGGCACGCGCCGTCCCGAGCAGCGTCGGCAGCGCGCACGCGCACATCGCGGCTGCGGCCACGGCAATCGCCGGACGTGACTGGGATTCCGCCGAGGAGGCTCTCGCGCCCCTGCGCGATCACCTCGACGCCGATGCGCACCACCATCCGGCGCTGGCCGGGTGGCTCTGCCTCGACGCCGAGGCGAATCTGGGCGCAGGCCGTATCGAGCGGGCCGGCGCCGCACTGGACGTGCTCGCCGCCCGGGCGGCCGGGCGGCCACGTACCGATGTCGAGCGGTTGCGTCTCACCGCGGCAGTGCACGCCGCGCAGGGACGTCCGGATGCCGCGCACGCAGCGCTGGTCGACTGCGTGCACCGAGCCACCGCTCCGTTCCAGAGCGCCCGTGCCGCGCTCGACCTCGGTCGGTTGCGCCTGGCAGCCGGAGCGCGCGAGGCCGCGAGGCGGCCGCTGGCAGACGCCCGCTCCGTGCTGGCGCGCCTCGAGGCGGGCCAATTGCTCGCGCAGTGCGACGAAGCCCTTGCCGACTGCGGCATCCCCGACGCCCCGCCCCTCGAGCAGCGCCTGGACGGCCTCACCAGCCGTGAGCAGATCGTTGCCCGGCTCGTCATGCGCGGCTTGACCAACCGCGAGGTCGCCGCGGAGCTTTTCGTCAGCGTCAAGACGATCGAGTACCACCTGCGCAACATTTTCGCCAAGCTCGGGGTGAGCACACGCCGCGATCTCCGGCGCGCCGCCGTCACTGACGATCGGCTGCCGCCCGTGTACAGCGGACGATCATGAACGGACCGGCCAGTCTGCTGCTCGTGAGCGTCGCCGTTCCGGTGATCGGCTTCCTCGCCGCTGCACTGGCGCGCTGGCTCGTCGGCCTGCGGCGCCCGCCGCGGCTCAGTTGGGCGGCGAGCACGCTGTGCGGCATCGTCGGCGCGGCCGCCGGCGCCTCGCTCGTCGCCCTCGCGGTCAACCGGCCCGTCAAGGACATCCCGGTGGCCGTAGTGCTGAGCGCGGTCGCCGGAACGGTGGTCGTGCTGCTCGCGGCAGATTTCGTGGCGGCGCGGCGGGCGCTGCCGCAACCGAGCGCGGTCGACCTGATGCGCGCGGGCGAGAGCGAACGCGTCGAGTTCAAGTCCTCTGCGCGTTACAACCTGCACACGGGCGCTCGCGACGCACGCCTGGAGCTGGTCGTCGCGACCACGGTGTGCGCGTTCTTCAACGCACGCGGTGGCACGTTGTTGCTCGGGGTCGCCGACGACGCGACCGTCCTGGGCCTGGCGGAGGACTTCCGGCTCGTGCGGCGTCCCGATCGCGACAATTACGAACTGTGGTTGCGCGATCTGCTGACGACGACGCTCGGATCGCCCGCCGCGGCAGCAGTAACAGTCGACTTCGAGACGATCGACGGTAAGGACGTGTGCCTGCTTCGCGTCCCGCCCGGCCGCCGGCCGGTGTTCGTACGGTCAGGCAAGCAACAGCGCGCCGAGTTCGTCGTCCGCGTCGGCAACTCGACCCGCGAGCTCGACGCGCGCGAACTCCTCGAGTACGCGGCGAGCAGGTGGCGACGGCGCACTGTCGGCCAACGCAGCGGGCTGACTCGTGTGCGCCCAGCCGACGGCACGGACGCGTCGCGCGAACACGGTCAAACACGGACGAACCCGGCGGGAGCGTCCAGGGACTAGGGACTGTCCCTAGGGACAATCGCCTACAGGTGCCACCATTCTCAACGCCACCGACCTGGTATGCAGGTCGGCCTGCCGATGAGGTGCAGCATGCGAGTGGCCATGGAGATCCGCCGTAACGGCGACCGATTCGCCGGATCGGTCACGCGCGAGCGCGATCAGCTCTGTGTGACCTTCGTGGGGACCCTGGAGCTCATCGCTGCGCTCGAACGACTTGACGTGGACGACGAGGGCGCGAGCGCCGACGCCGTCCGGACCGGGAGCGATCAATGAATGCATTCCTCGACGCCGTCGGGCGATTCTGTGCGCGCCGGCACTGGTGGGTGGTGCTCGCCTGGCTCGTCGTGGTTGCTGCACTGCTCCTGCTGCGTAACGGCTTCGGGGGCGAGTTCGTCAACGACTACACCGTCACCGGGAGCCAGTCGTCGACCGGACTGGACGTACTGGACAAGAACTTTCCCCAGCAGGGCGGGTACGCCGGCCAGATCGTGTTCCACACCGACAGCGGTGCGCTGTCGGACAAGGCAGACGTGATCAACACCGCGATGACGAACGTGTCCAAGCTGCCGGACGTCATCCGGTCGAGCAGTCCGTTCGCGACGCCCGGCTCGCCCCAGGTGTCGAAGAACGGTGCGACCGCGTACGGCACGGTCGCCTGGGACGTCGTCCCGGCTTCGCTCGATGGCTCGTACCTCGACAAACTCGATCACGCAGTCGCGCCCGCACGCTCGGCCGGGCTGCAGGTCGAATACGGCGCCGGCGCAGGACAGATCGGCCAGACGACCGATGACAAGCTGTCCGAGATCATCGGGCTGAGCTGCGCCCTCCTGCTGCTGCTGCTGATGTTCTTGTCGATCGTGGCGGCCGTGCTGCCGCTGCTGTCCGCGGTCTTCAGCGTGCTGTCCGGGCTGGCCCTCGTCGGGCTGCTCGCGTCGGCGCTGACCTTCCCGACGACCGCGCCGACGGTAGCGACCCTGCTCGGCCTCGGCGTCGCAGTCGATTATGGCCTGTTCCTGATGGCCCGCCACCGTGAGCAACTCGACCACGGGATGGACACCGTCGAGTCCGCCGGCCGGTCGAACGCCACGTCCGGATCAGCCATCGTGATCGCAGGCGGGACGGTCGTCGTCGCGATCCTGGGCCTGTACGTGTCCGGTGTGCCGTTCGTCGGCGCGATGGGACTCGCCTCGGCCATCGTCGTGGCAGTGACGATGCTGGCCGCGTTGACGATCATGCCGGCGTTCATGGGCGTTGCCAAAGCCAACGTCCGGTCCTTCCGCGACCTTCGCGCGGAGCGGCGCGACCGTGCTGCCTCCGGCGACGCGACGGCGAGCGCGGCAGCGCGCGCCGCAGCGAGCGACGAGGCCCACGAGCGCAGTGCCTTCGCCCGGTGGGGGCGCAAGGTGAGCGATCTGCCGTGGCCGTGGGCCATCGGCGCAACGCTCGTGCTGGTGCTGCTGTCGATCCCCTTGTTCTCGCTGCGACTCGGGCAGCTGGACGCGGGCACCAACCCGACGTCGGAGTCGATCCGCCGTGCCTACGACCTGATCGACACCGGCTTCGGTCCGGGCTCGAACGGTCCGCTGACCGTGGTGTTCGCACTGCCCGCATCGAACTCGGCCCAGCAGAACACGACGCTGCTCACCGACGCCCAGCAGACCCTCGCGAAGACGCCGGACGTCGCTGGGGCCGGGGCTCCGTTGGTCAACGACAAGGGCACGACCGCGACGATCACCGTGGTTCCCGCGACGTCGCCGCAGGACGCCAAAACCACGTCGCTAGTCGACCATCTGCGATCGAGCGTGCTGCCGACGTTCAAGGCAACGACCTACGTCGTCGGTTCGACTGCCGGCTACGTCGACTTCACCGCCAAGGTCTCGCAACGCATGCCGTGGTTGATCCTCGTCGTAGTCGCGCTGGCGTTCATTCTGCTGACCGTCGCGTTCCGGTCGATCATCGTCGCGACCAAGGCCGCGGTGCTGAACCTGTTGTCGGTCGGTGCTGCCTACGGCGTGGTCGTGGCGATCTTCCAGTGGGGATGGGGATCGGAACTGGTCGGCATCCACGAGAAGCTGCCCATTCCCGCGTTCGTGCCCATGTTGATGTTCGCGATCATCTTCGGGCTGTCGATGGACTACGAGGTGTTCCTCATCTCGCGCGTCCACGAGGCATGGGTCAAGCTGTCCGACGCCCATCGCAGCGTCGCCATCGGGATCGGCAGCACCGCCCGTGTCATCACGACCGCCGCGCTCATCATGATCGTCGTGTTCAGCAGCTTCGTGCTCGACAAGGATCCGACCGTCAAGATGCTGGCAGTCGGGATGGCCGCCGCCGTGCTCATCGACGCGAGCGTGATCCGCATGATCCTCGTCCCCGCCGTGATGTCGCTGCTCGACACCCATGCCTGGTACATCCCGGCGTGGCTGGACCGCGCCTTGCCCAACATCGACATCGAGGGCAGCGCGCACCTCGCCCGGCTCGATGCCGAACACCGTGCGGCGAGCGAAACCACTGAGGAGGAGGGCAAGACGTCGGCGCCGACCGGCGCCGACTGACGGTCGCAACTGGATCGAGCCGATCTCAGCCGCTGAACGAGTGGCTCAGAGAGACAGGACGGGCAACGGCAGCGAGCCGTGTTTGCGCTTGCGCCGCAGGGTGACCCGGCGGGTGCCGTCCATGTAGCGGACGACGCGGGCGAGTTCCCAGCCCCCGTATTCGGCGTGCAAAGACAGTTGTGCCGCTGCGGTCAGCCGTCCGACGTCGGGCGAGATCCGCAGCGGCGCGTACTCCCAATCGGGATCGTCACCGTCCATAACGACCCATTAGACACCCGAACCCGCGGTCAGGCGCCGCCGAAGCTCATCCGGAAATCACCGAGTGCGAACGACGCCAATGGTCTGCGACCGGACAGGAAGGCCAGCGGTCCACTGGGATCGGCCTCGAACGTGCCCGACGCCAAGGCCAGCGCCGCGGTCGACCGCACCGGGCTCACCTTCGCGCGCCCGTCCAGCCATTGGACGATCTTGAACCGCACCGGCAGGCGCAGCGGGAGCGCGCGGCGGGCACGGACCGTGCCGCGGGCGAGCGGGCCGTCGTCGTCACGTGCTGCGAAGTCGTCACGATCGAACGCGAACGAGGCGAGACCCTTCGGGATGCCCCACAACGCCCGGCCGCCGTCGCGCGAAGCCTCGCTGTCGACCCAGATGTGCGTGATCGTCGGGAGCACCCGCAATCCACGACGCACCAGCACGGTCGTCATGAGCTCGCGGTAGCTGAGCACGCCGCCCGGCTCGTACGACACCCAGATCGCACCGACCACGACGCGGCCGCGGGCGCGCACCAGCGAGCAGCCGGGCGGCAGATCGACGGTGATGCTGTCGGCAGGGACGAGGAATGCGCTCGCGTAGAGCTGACCGCGCAGGTGCCACGGCTCCGGGGGATAGGTGCTCATGTGATTACCGGGCAGTCTTAAGGCACCGGGAGCGGCCTCAGGCACGACCGGGTTCTTCGGCGTGACCGGTGCGATGCGCTCGTATGCCGTGCCGAGAGCCGGACGCGGATCGACTTCGCCGCGGTTGGGCCACAGCGCGATCGCCCGCTCTGCTTGCGCAGTGATCGTGAGGGACGGGTTGACGCCGAGGTTCACCGACACCGTCGACCCGTCGACGATGTGCAGGCCGTCGTGGCCGAACACGCGGTGATACCCGTCGACGACGCCGTCCTCGGGCGAATCGGCGATCGTGCAGCCGCCGATCAGGTGACCCGTGACCGGCATGTTGGCGAGGTCGCCGACACTGCCGCCGGGCACGCCGTCGATCTTGTCGGCCACGCGTCGGGTCACCTCGTGCCCGGCCGGGATCCACGTCGGGTTCGGCTCGCCGTCGCCCTGCGTGCTCGTGAGCACCCGTCGTCCGTACCACCGACGCTTGAGTGCGGTCGTGATCGAGTTGTCGAGGCTCTGCATGACCAGCACGACGATCGACTGCTCCGACCAGCGCCGCGGGTTGTGCAGCCAGGGCAGATCGCGCCGGCGACGCCACATCTCTCGCAGGCCGGCGACCCAGCGCGGGCCGCTCTGGTCACCGTCGACCAGTACCGCGCCCATGAGCGCGAGCAGGTTGCTGCCCTTCCCGTACCGCACGGGCTCGACGTGGGTGTGCTCGTCGGGATGGAACGACGAGGTGATCGCCACGCCGCGGGTGTAGTCGACGTCTCGGTTGCGCGTCCGCGCGGCAAGTACGGCCTCGGAGTTCGTGCGCGTGCGCCGTCCGACCTGCGCCGAGACGTGCGGCAACGCTCCGTCGGCGCGCATCGCGTGCAGCAGCTTGGCGCTTCCGAGCGCCCCGGCTGCGAACACGACCTGATCTGCCGTGAAGCGACGGGAGCCTTCGCGCCGGCGTCGTCCGTGTGCGCCGGTCGGGACGGTCTCGACCGCGTAGCCGCCGGGGCGGCGGCGGACGCTCGTCACCGAGGTCAACGCACGCACGTCGGCGCCGGCCCGCTCGGCGAGATACAGATAGTTCTTCACGAGCGTGTTCTTCGCGTTGTGCCGGCAGCCGGTCATGCATTCGCCGCAGTCGATACAGGTGCCGCGTGCCGGACCGACGCCGCCGAAGTACGGATCGGGTGACGGTGCACCGAAGTGCACACCGACATCTGCCGGACGGAACGTGTCGGCCAGTCCCATGTCGGTCGCGACCTCGCGCATGACGCGATCGGATGGTGACGTGCGCGGATACGTCGTGACGCCGAGCATGCGGCGCGCCTGGTCGTAGTACGGCGCAAGTTCGTCGGCGCTCACGAGCGAATCAGTGAAGACGTCATCACGTGGTCGGTACAGCGTGTTCGCGTAGCCGAGCGAACCGCCGCCCACGCCCGCGCCGGTGAGCACGAGCGCCTGTCGCAGCGGCGTGATGCGGAAGATGCCGAAGCAACCGAGCGCGGGCGCGAACAGGTAGTCGCGCACGTGCCACGACGTCTTCGCGAATTCGTCGTCGGCGAAGCGTCGTCCGGCTTCGAGGACGACGACCGAGTAGCCCTTCTCGACCAACCGCAGCGCGCTGACGCTGCCGCCGAATCCCGAACCGATGACGACGACGTCGAAGTGCTCGACGTTGTTCGCTGTCGCGCTCATTGCGCCACCAGCGCGGTCGCGAACATCGTCGCCAGCAGGCGGCGCGCTCGTCGCGATCGCTCGGGGCCGCTGACGTCGTAGAGCGAGAGGCCGGCGTCCAGGCCGGGTTCGCATTGCGCAAGGGCGAGTTGGGGGAGCAGCAGGACGAGCATCGACACGAGTGCGTCGATGTCGGCGTCGGCCGAGAGATCGCCGGACTCGATCGCCGACGCGAGAAGGGGACGCAGGCCCTGCGCGTACAGCCGGTGCACGGGCTCGCGAACTGCCTGCCGCACATCGGGGTCGAGTTCCATGGTCGTAGCTGCGGTGACACCGCGCTCGAGTGGATGCGTGGCCATGTAGTGCATCCACACGTCGACGAGATCGCCGAGGTGGTCGAGGAAGGGGACGCCGGGCGGCGCGGGCGTCAGGTACGGAGCCATCGAGGTGTAGATCTCGACCGAGGTCTGCTCGGCGACGTGGGCGAAGAAGTCGAACTTGTCATCGAAGTACTGGAACAGCGAGCCCTTCGCGACACCGGCTTCGCGCGCGATGACATTCAGGCTCCCTGCGGAGTACCCGTGTGCGCCGAACTCGGCCATCGCAGCGTGCAGTACGCGATCGCGTCGCCGCTCGTCCAAGTTGACCCAGGTGGGTTTTGGCATAGTGTCATCATATGACCACCTGGTCATGCCGCAAGCCGAAAGGGAACACATCGTGCGCGTCGCCATCGTCGGAGCAGGTTCGTCCGGGATCGCTGCCTGCCAGGTGCTGCAGGCGCGCGGCATCGAGTTCGACTGCTTCGAGGTCGGGTCGCAGGTCGGCGGCAACTGGCGCTACCTCAACGACAACGGGATGTCGTCGTCGTACCGGTCGCTGCACATCAACACCTCGCGCGAAATCATGGAGTACGCGTCGTTCCCGATGAGCGACGAGTACCCGACCTATCCGAACCACGTGCAGATCGCGCACTACTTCGACACCTTCGTCGACCACTTCGGCTTTCGCGAGCGCATCCAGTTCCGCACAACAGTCACGTCCGTCACCAGGTCGGCCGACGGATGGGACGTCACCGTCCAGCGCCGCGGTTCGGACGACACCGAGACCCACCGTTACGACGCGGTGCTGGTCGCCAACGGCCACCACTGGGACGCGCGCTTGCCGGAGCCGGCGTTCCCCGGCGCGGACACGTTCACCGGGCGCCAGCTGCATTCGCACGACTACAAGGATTTCGACGGCTTCGAGGGCAAGCGCGTCCTCGTACTCGGCATCGGCAACTCGGCGTGCGACATCGCCGTCGAGACGTCGAAGGTCAGCGAGCGCACGTTCCTGGCGATGCGCCGCGGAGCGCACGTCGTGCCGAAATACCTGTTCGGCATTCCGACCGATCATCTGACGACCTCGCCACTCGCGCAGTCGCCGTTCATGTGGTCGAAGCGGCTCGGGCTGTCGGTGTTGCTGCGGCTGTCGCGCGGCAAGATCACGAAATACGGGCTGCCGCAGCCCGACCATCACGTGCTCGCCGCGCACCCGACGATCAGCGACGACATCCTCACCCGGCTCGGCCACGGCGACATCGCGGTCAAGCCGAACATCGAACGCCTCGACGGCGACAAGGTGTTCTTCACCGACGGCACGTCCGAAGTGATCGACGTGATCGTCTACTGCACCGGCTACAAGATCACGTTCCCGTTCCTCGACACGACGGTCATCGACGCGGTCGACAACGAGATCGAGCTCTTCCACCGCGTCGTCGACCCCGACAACCCCGGGCTCTACTTCATCGGGCTCGTCCAGCCACTCGGCGCGATCATGCCGCTCGCAGAGGCGCAGTCGGAATGGGTCGCCGATCTGCTCGACGGCACCGCGAAACTGCCGCCACCGAGTGTCATGCGCCGTGAGATCGCGCAGTACCACCGCGCCGTCGCCCGCCGCTACGTCGCGTCGAAGCGACACACCATCCAGGTCGACTTCCTCGAGCACCTGGGCGAGATCAAGAAGGTACGCAGGCAAGGGCGCTGAGCGCGCGTCGGACGCGGATCACGATCTTGTGCAGACTCGCCAGCGGGTATCGGCACGACTGGTCCGCAGCGTCGGTCCAACGTGTCTCTCAGTCTTGGAGTGTGAGCCGCCAGTCGTACTACCCGTGTAGGACGACTTCAGAAGACCACTCTGTCCGCCGGCAGTTTTCAGCGTTGCCGGCCATCCAGCGGTCAAGTGAACGTCCGCCCCATCGCCCGCTCCGCCAGTTCACGAGCCACAGTCAGCGAGCCGACGAGCGGGTGGGTCGCGAATGCGCGCAGCGCGAGAGCGGGTGAGCGCTGCCGCGCCGCCGCGATGATCGATTGCTCGCAGTCCTTGATCATCGACATCAACCCGAGTTCGTGCGCGTTCGGCGCAACGGCCGGCAGCGGGTGCGCGCCCGCGGTGTCGACGTCGCATACCGTTTCGATCACCGCGTCGGGTGCCAGCGAGTCGATCGTCGTCGCGTTGCGGACGTTGAGCACGAGCCTGGATCGCGCGCCGCCGGTCAGCGCTTGCGCCAGAGCGACTGCGACCGATTCGTAGCCGCCGACGGCAATGTCGGCGTGATCGCGCTCGTCCACGCGCAGTTCGGAGAAGTAGCTGCGATTGCGCTCGTCGTTGGCTTCCCGCCACAGCGTCGCCGCGTCATCGGGGGCGGCGAGCGCTGCGCGGTAGAAGGCGTTCTGCCGGTCGCGCACGTGCTCGCCGCGGGTACGTCCGGCTGCCACGAGCGCTCGATACGCCTCGTGGCGCGCATAGAACCAGTACAGGTATTCGTTGGGGACGGTGCCGAGCGCCTCCAACAGGCGCGCGCCGAACAGTCGGCCCTCCTCGACACGAGCAATGCGCGCAGGGTCGGCGATGAACGTCGCCAACAGCTCCGTCCCGTCGACGCGAAGCGAGCGCAGCCAGCCAAGATGGTTCAGCCCGAGGTAGTCGACGTCTGCGGCCGTGGTGACCTCGGCCAGTGACGCGGCCAGGTCGAGGTCGAGCGCTGCGCAGACGCGGCGGATCAAAGCGACGGGTGAGTCGCAGACGCCGATCACGCGATCACCGAGAGTCGCGGCCATCGCTTCGGTGACGATGCCTGCGGGGTTGGTCATCGAAATGACCCATGCGCGCGGTGCCAAGTGGGCGATCCGGGCAGCGACGTCGTCGACGACGGGCACGACCCGCAGCGCCGAAGCAAGACCGCCGGCGCCGACCGTTTCCTGCCCGATGGCACCGAGGTCGATCGCCTCACGCTCGTCGCGGACGCGGGCATCGACGCCACCGACCCGCAACGCTGCCAGCACCAGCCCCGCTCCATCGAGGGCATCGTCGAGATCGGTGGTCACTCGCACCTTGTGACCGGCACCGCGGACGACGGCCTCGATGACGGTCAGCCGGTCTGCAGAGATGTCGTGCAGGACGAGTTCGTCGATCGGCACGGCGCTCCGCGACAGCGCGCGATGCACCAGCGGGAACCGGAAGCCGCCGCCTCCGAGCACCGCGAGCTTCATGGGGCAGCCTTCATGGGGGCAGACTCTAGTTATGAGCGAGCCGTTCGATCTTTTCGTGAACGGGACGGTCTTTCTGGACATCGTGTTTACCGGCCTGAACGACATTCCCGCGCGGGGCACCGAACAGCTCGTCGACGGCATGGGCTCGTGCCCGGGTGGCGTGGCGAACCTCGCGATCGCCGCCAGTCGGCTCGGCCTGACCACCGCGCTCGCCGCGGCCTTCGGCGACGACACGTACGGCGACTTCTGCTGGTCCACGCTCGAGGAACAGGAGGGCGTCGACCTCAGCTACTCACGCCGCTTCTCCGAGTGGCATTCGCCGGTCACGGTCTCGATGGTGGTCGATCGGGATCGCGCGATGGTGACGCACATGCATCCGCCACCCGTCCCGCAAGCCGAGCTGTTGCCGACGGTGCCCCCGGCGCGAGTCGGGTTCGCGCATCTCGATGTCGAACCGCGCGAATGGGTCGAGCGCGCCGCCAAGACCGGCATGCTGCTGTTCGCCGACACCGGCTGGGATCCGGCCGAGCAATGGCCGTCCAGCGTGCTGGCGCAGCTGCGGCACTTCCACTGCTTCTTGCCGAACAGTGTCGAGGCGATGGCCTACACGCACACCGACGACCCGCACGACGCCCTGCACGCGCTGGCCGACCGTGTTCCGATCGCCGTCGTGACGTGCGGCGGGCAGGGTGCGTTGGCAGTCGACTCGACGACCGGCGAGGAGGAGTGGGTGCCGTCCCTACCCGTCGACGCGCACGACCCGACCGGCGCCGGCGACGTGTTCGGCGCGGCCTTCGTGCTCGGGACGCTTGCCGAGTGGCCGTTGAAGCAACGGTTGGCCTTCGCGAATCTGTGCGCCGCACTCTCGGTGCAGTACGTCGGCGGGTCACTGGCCGCACCCGGCTGGGGCGACATCGTCGACTGGCTCGCGGGCATGCGGGCACGCGCTGCCGACGGATCGTCGACCGCGGCCGAATATGTCGCGGCCTACGCGTTCGTCGAGGACGTGCTGCCGTCGTCCGGACGCATCTCGGTGCGCCGCGCGAGCGCGACGATCGCGCGCGCCTCGGATGCCGGCCCGCGGCCGCGCCGCCAGCCGGGGCGACGCCGCTGACCCGCTGCAGGCCCAACCGGTTATGCGAGCAGGTACGGCAGCCGTTCACGCAGAAAGGCGCGCGCGACGCATCGCAATCGAGGTGGCACCCGCACAGCCGACTCTCACCCGGCAGTGGCTCGCAGCAAGGTGAGCAGCCGCGTTCGTCGCGGCAACGCACCGATCTGCCGCACCGCCCGCACGAGCGCGGGCCCAGCCGCATGCACGACGGACAGATGCTGCTGAGCTCGCGTGAGCGCGGTGTAGACGAGCGGGCGCGACAGCATCGTCGTGGCTTCGGGCGGGAGCACCACGACAACGGCCGGGAACTCCGAGCCTTGCGCCCGATGCACCGTGATCGCCCAGCCGTGCAGCAGATCGGCCAACGCCTTGCCCTTGACCGCGGCCGGCCCGGACGCGAACTCGACGACGACGGTGCCGTCGTGTTCGACCTCGTCGACGGTGCCGACCTCGCCGTTCGCGTACCCGAACGGCTCGGCCTCGGGATGATTCGCCGTCGCGACCACGCGATCACCCGCATCGAAGCGCCCTCGTCCGCTGCCCGGATTCAGAGCCGCCTTGAGCACGGCGTTCAACGCCTGCGTGCCGGCACCGCCGCGATGCACCGGGGTCACCACCTGCACCTGACCGGCCGGCACTCCGAGCGCGCGCGGGATCGAGTCGGTCACCAGCTGCACGACGCGGTGCGCGGCCTCGGCCGATCCTCGAGCCGGGACGATCACGACCTCGTGCGTCGGGTCGGACACCGCGGGCAGCTCGCCGGTGCGCACGGACGACGCGAGCCGGGCGATCGAGCCGCCTTCGGCCTGCCGGTAGAGCGTCGTCAGTTCGGTGACGTGCACGGCGCCGGAATCGATCAGATCGCCCAGCACCCGTCCGGGTCCGATGGACGGAAGCTGCGCCGCATCGCCGACGAACACCAGGTGCGTTCCGTCCGAACAGGCCGACAGCAACGCTTCGGCGAGCTCGACATCGAGCATCGACGTCTCGTCGACAACGACGACGTCCTCGTCGAGCGGCCAGTCCTCGCCGCGCGCGAACCGACCGTCGAAGGACACTGCGTCGCCCGACTGCCGAGGTTGCGCGCCGAGCAGCCGGTGCAGCGTCGAAGCGGGGGAGTTGCACAACTCCTCGAGCCGCTTGGCGGCCCGACCGGTCGGCGCTGCCAGCGCGACTGACTTGCCGGTCTTCTCGGCCAGCTCGACCAGGGTCGCGACCGTGCGGCTCTTGCCCGTGCCGGGACCACCGGTGAGCACCGAAACACCTTCGCGCAGCGCCGCTGTCACCGCGTCGCGCTGGGCATCGTCGAGACCACGGCCCGGCACCTTGGCCTTGATCGGCGTAGCCGACGCCAGCAGCCGCGCGATGCCCTCCGCGATGCCGTCCTCGGCTTCAGCCAGACGGGTGGGTGAGAGCAGTTCGTCGCCGACCTCGATCACCACCGCTGCCTCGAGGGCCGCCGTGATCGCCTCGTCGGAGTCGACGACGCCGAACTCGCTCAGAGCGTCGATGACAGCCTCACGCGAGGTAACGGTGTGCCCCTCGCGCGCTTCGCGGGCAAGGACGAACGCCACGAGCGCACGGGAGCGGCGGTTGTCGTCGCGGCGCACGCCAGGAATCGCGACGCGTGCCACCCGATCGGCTTCGGCGAGGGTCACGCCGTGCAGCGCCAGCAGCCGCCACGGGTCGTCGCGCAGCAACCGAGGCGCGGGCGGCCCGAACAGCTCGAACACCCTCACCGCCAGCCTCGGCTCGGCACCGGCCGGGACGAGAATCTCGAGCACCTCGTAGACCGGCGCCGCGCTCAGGTACGACGAGAACAGCCGGCCGGCGCGAACCGAACCGACCTTGGGCAGCCGTTCGAGATTCGAAGCAGTGACGTCCTGCGGACCCTCGATCCCGTGGTCGGCCAACAGACCCGCCAGCGTCTTGCCCAGACCGGGCCACAGCCCTGCCGAGCAGAACGCCTCGAATACAGCGTCAGATGACATGCGGCGACATCGTTCAGTCGACGTCCTCCGGGTAACCGAACTCGGGCGCGCTCACGTCGTCGAGCGCCACGCGGATCTCGTGCGGCAGATCGAGCGTCTCGCAGACCAGCTGTGCGGTGAGCTGGCCGAGCGTCCGCGCGCCGAGTACGGGCGCGACGACCCCGGGACGGTCGCGCAACCAGGCGAGCGCGACAGCGACGGGCGAGGTAGCCAACCCGTCGGCAGCCGTAGCGACCGCTTCGACAATGCCTGCGGTGCGCGGTGCCTCGGTCAACGGCAGTGGACGGTTCGCACCGGATGCTCGGGAATCGGCCGGCACACCGCCCCGGTACTTACCGGTCAGGACGCCGCCGCCCAGCGGGGACCACGGGAAGATCCCGACGCCGAGTTCCTCGCACGCCGGGACGACCTCGCGTTCGATACCGCGGTCGAGCAACGAATAGCGCAGCTGGTTCGCAACCACCGGTGCTCGCCCCGGGACGGCACGCTGCCAGGTCGCCGCGCGCCCGATGCGCCAGCCGCCGTAGTTCGATACTCCGGCGTACCGCACCTTGCCGGAGTGCACCGCCGCGTCGAGTGCCGACAGCGTCTCGTCGAACGGAACGGTGTCGTCGATGGTGTGCACGTACCAGAGGTCGATGTAGTCGGTGCCGAGCTTGCGCAGCGACTCGTCCAGCTGCCGCAGTAGCGCGCCGCGCGAGCAATCGACGAAGCGTCCCTCGGCGTTGCGGGTGATGCCGGCCTTGGTCGCGATGACGAGATCGGCGCGCGGCACGACGTCGGCGAGCAGCTGACCCAGCAGCTCCTCGGTCTCGCCGTACCCGTAGGACGCCGCGGTGTCGACGAGGGTGCCGCCGGCGTCATGGAAGGTGACCAGTTGCGCCGCTGCCTCGTCGGCGTCGGTTTCGACGCCCCAGGTCATCGTGCCGAGCGCGAGATGGCTCACTTTCAGCCCGCTACGTCCCACTGTGCGCTGTTCCACGCTGCGACGTTACCGGCTCGGTGGGTCAGGTCAGTGGCGGCACGGCGGCTATGGTTGCGCGGTGCAACTCGGACTGAACCTCGGCTACGGCGGGACGGCGGAAACGCTGCAAATCGCCCAGGAAGCCGACCGGCTCGGCTATTCGGTTGCCTGGGCCGCCGAGGCGTACGGGACCGATGCCGTGACCGTGCTCACGTGGATCGCAGCGCAGACCGAACACATCGACGTAGGCAGCGCAATCCTGCAGATCCCGGCACGCACTCCGACGATGACCGCGATGACCGCGGCCACGCTCGACCTGCTGTCGAACGGCAGGTTCCGCCTCGGCTTGGGTTTGTCAGGTCCGCAGGTGGCCGAGGGCTGGCACGGCGTGCCGTATGCCAAGCCGCTCGGACGTACGCGGGAGTACGTCGACATCGTCAAGCTTGCGCTCTCGCGTCAGCGGGTTCAGTACGACGGCCCGACCTACACGCTGCCGCTTCCGGAGGGGCCGGGCAAGGCACTGCACCTCATGCTGCACCCGGTCCGCGAGCACATCCCGCTCTACATCGCATCGATCGGACCGAAGAACCTCGAGCTGACCGGCGAACTCGCCGACGGCTGGCTCGCTGTCTTCTTCGCGCCGAGCTTCGCCGGCGAACTGCTCGACCACCTTGCCGCCGGTCGGGCAAAGGTCGGCAAAACCCTGGACGGATTCGACGTCGTCCCGACCGTGCCGCTGGTCATCGGCGACGATGTCGAGGCGTGCGCCAACAATGTGCGTCACTACGCCGCGCTGTACATCGGCGGCATGGGCAGCCGCGAGCACAACTTCTACAACGCGCTCGCAGTGCGAATGGGCTATGGCGATGCTGCCGCCGAGGTGCAGGACCGCTACCTCGCAAAGGACTACGACGGCGCCGCTGCCGCCGTCCCGTTCGAGTTCGTCGACTCGACTGCGTTGCTCGGCCCCGTCGACCGAATCGCTGAACGGATGGCGGAATTCGCCGCGGCGGGCGTCACAAATATGGCTATTTCGCCGTTCGGCTGGACGACGGAGGAGAAGATGGCTTCCCTGGAAGCTGCTATGAACGCAATCCAGAAATCAGGCGCCGCTACATGAACTTCCTCCAGGCCATCGTCCTGGGAATCGTGCAGGGACTGACAGAGTTCCTGCCGATCTCGTCGACGGCGCACCTGCGTATCGTGCCGGCGCTGTTCGGGTGGACGTTCGACTACAACCCCGCCCACCCGCACGACCCCGGTGCCGCATTCACTGCGGTGATCCAACTCGGGACGACCCTTGCGATCGTCATCTACTTCTGGCGCGAGTTGTTGCACGTCATCGTCGCGTGGTTCCGCGGTCTGTACGACAAGTCGGTGCGCAGTTCACTCGAGTACAAAATGGGCTGGTACCTGATCTTCGCGACCATTCCCATCAGCGTGTTCGGACTCGTGTTCAGCAAGACGATCGAGACGAGCGCACGCAACCTGTGGGTCATCGCGATCACGCTGATCGCGCTTGCGCTCGTGCTCGCCGCGGCTGAAAAGGTCAGCAAGCGCGACCGCGAGGAAGAAGAGATCAACACGACGGACGCCTTGGTCATCGGCACCGCACAGACCCTCGCGCTGATCCCGGGCGCATCACGCTCCGGCACGACGATCACCGCAGGGCTGTTCCGCGGCCTGACCCGCGAGGCGGCGGCTCGGTTCTCGTTCCTGCTGTCGATCCCGGCCGTCGTCCTGTCGGGGCTCTACGAAGCGCGCAAGATCGGTGACAAGTCCGGACCGGGCCTCGGGCTCACCGGGCTCGCGACCGTGTTCGCGTTCGTGGTGGGTCTGGCCTCGATCCACTGGCTGCTGAAATGGCTGACCAACCACAGCACATTCATCTTCATCTATTACCGCATCGCCTTGGGCGTGCTGCTGATCGTGTTGCTCTCGACCGGCGTGCTGAACGCGACGAAGTAAGCGTGTCGACGCTGCTGCTGGTCCGCCATGGACTGACCGCGATGACAGGTCCGGTGCTGGCCGGACGCACCCCTGGCCTGCACCTTGACGAGCGCGGCGACAAGCAGGCAGCCGCGGTCGCGCAGCGCATCGCGGTGTTGCCTGTGCACACGATCGTGTCCAGCCCGCTCGACCGCTGTCTTGACACTGCCGCGGTGATCGCCGCCGCCCAGAAGGACGAGCACGCGATCGAGCAGGACCGGCGCATCATCGAGTGCGACTACGGCGAGTGGACGGGTCGCCCGATCAAGGACCTCGCCAAGGACCCGATGTGGAAGGTCGTGCAGACCCAGCCGTCAGCGGCACGCTTCCCGGGCGGCGAATCGCTCACCGAGGTGTCGGCGCGGGCGGTTGCCGCCGTGCGCGACTGGAACTCGCGCCTGCCCGAGGACGCGATCTGGGTCGCCTGCAGCCATGGCGACGTGATCAAGGCCGTGCTCGCCGACGCGCTCGGGCTGCACCTCGACCAGTTCCAGCGCATCGTCGTCGATCCGTGCTCGGTGTCAGTCGTGCGCTACACCGCCACCCGTCCGTACGTGTTGCGCTCCAACGACGTCGGCTCGGACCTGTCGCCGTTCGTCCCGCCCAAGAAGCGACGCCGCCGCAAGAGCGCGGACGACGCCACAGTCGGGGGCGGCGCCGGCGGCGGCACCACCTGATCCTCACTAGACTGGACGCATCATGGCGCGCCAGATCTTCGTCTTCGACCGGCCCAACCGCTTCGTCGCGGGCACCGTCGGCGAGCCGGGCGAGCGCACGTTCTTCCTGCAGGCCGCCGACGGCACTCGCGTCGTGTCGGTGGCGCTCGAGAAGCAGCAGGTCGCCGTCCTCGCTGATCGTCTCGAACAACTCCTGGACGAGGTCGTCGCGGCGACCGGAGGAACGGCCGAGGCGGCCGGCGCCGACACGGGCGCGCTCGAACTGCCGATCGACGAGGAGTTCCGGGTCAGCGCGATGGGCCTCGCGTGGGACAACCAGGACGGCGTGGTCGTGATCGAAGCGCAGGCGCCCGTGGAGGACGCCGAGGTGGCCGAACAGACCCTGCTCGAGGACAGCGAGGACGGCCCGGACGCGTTGCGCGTGCGCATCGAACCGTCCGACGCGCGAGCCTTCGTCGAGCGCGCTCGCCTCGTGATCTCAGCCGGACGTCCGCCGTGCCCGCTGTGTGGTCAGCCGCTCAATTCGGCCGGGCATGTGTGCCCGCGTCAGAACGGTTACCACCGGCCCAGCACTATCGAGTAGTGAGCACCCCCGACCCCGATCTGACCGCGGCGCTCGAGCTGCCGGTGCCGGAGGCTCTTGCGCTGCTCGAGTGCGGCGAACTGTCCATCGAGGGGCGGCTCGTCGATGCGTCGAACGCCACGCTCTACTGCGGCGTCACCGGCAACGGCGTGACCGCCGCCTGCGTGTACAAGCCGATCGCGGGGGAGCGCCCGCTGTGGGATTTCCCCGACGGCACGCTGGCCGAGCGCGAGGTGGCGGCCTACGCGGTGTCAGCAGCGACCGGGTGGGACGTCGTGCCCCCGACGGTCTACCGCGTCGGACCGGCCGGCCCGGGCATGGTGCAGCTGTGGATCGACACTGACGACGACACCGACCTCGTCGCGTTGATTCGCGGGCGGGGCAACGATGCGATCCGCCGCGTGACCATCTTCGACGCGGTGATCAACAACGCCGACCGCAAGGGCGGCCACCTGTTGCCGACGACGCGTGGCCACGTGTACGGCGTCGACCACGGCGTGAGCTTCCACACCGAGGACAAGCTGCGCACCGTGTTGTGGCAATGGGCCGGGCGCACTCTGCCCGATGACGCCCAGGACGTGCTGCGCCGGCTGCGCCGCGATCTCGACGGTCGACTCGGCGAGACCCTCGCCGATCTGCTCACCACGGCCGAGGTGCGCCGCACGCGCGCCCGCGTCGACCGACTGCTGTCGACCCGCCGTCACCCCGAACCCAGCGACGACTGGCCGGCCGTCCCCTGGCCGCCGATGTAGCTGGCTACATGGCCAGTTGGGCGAGGTTGTCGAGGGTGGCCTTGATGCCGGCCCGGTTGCGCTGCGGGAAGCCCATCAGCTTCAAGAAGAATCGGTTCTTGGCAGGACGGGCGTCCCACTCCTCGGTGACGAGCGTGCCGCCGTCGGTCGGCTCGAACGTATAGCGCCACACGTGCCCGTTGAAATGACGCCACGCGAGCCGGGTCGGCTCGTCGAACTCGACCACCGTGTTCGTGATCTTGTACGAGGCGCCGAGCTTCATGTCCATGCCGAACGTCGCCCCCTTCGAAAGTCGCGGCGGGACATCGGCACGCGCCGCGCGCACCGATCCCGATCCGTCGAGTTCGGGATGCCTGGCCGGGTCGGCGACGATGTCGAACAAGGTCTGGGGGTCGGCGGCGATGACCTTGCTCTCGGTCACGAGGTAGGCAGACATGGCTCACACCATGCCGGATAACGTGCACGTATGGATGGTTGGCCCACGTGCGAGATCCCGAGCCTGCCGGGACGCGGTGAGCCGCTGAGCCTGTACGACACGGCCCCCGGAACTGTGCGGGTCACCGAGCCCGGCGAGACCGCGCGCATGTACGTGTGCGGGATCACCCCTTACGACGCCACGCACCTCGGTCACGCAGCGACTTACCTGGCCTTCGACCTGGTCAATCGCGTGTGGCGCGACTCGGGTCACGCCGTGCACTACGTCCAGAACGTGACCGATGTCGACGACCCGCTGCTCGAACGTGCGGCCCACACCGGCGAGAGCTGGGTCGAACTGGCCGCGCGCGAGATCGACCTGTTCCGCGACGACATGACCGCGCTGCGCGTCCTGCCGCCCGACGACTTCATCGGTGCGGTCGAGGCCGTACCCGAGATCACCGTCGCCATCGAGGCGCTGCTCGACAACGGCGCGGCCTACCGGGTCGGCGAGGACATCTATTTCGACTCGAGCGTCACCGGTCGGTTCGGCTCCGAATCGCACTACGACCGCGAGACGATGGTGCGGCTGTTCGGCGAGCGCGGCGGCGACCCGAACCACACCGGCAAGCGCGATGCGCTCGATGCGTTGCTCTGGCGCGGCCACCGCTGGGGCGAACCGTTCTGGGACACCCCGCTCGGCAAGGGCCGTCCGGGCTGGCACATCGAGTGCACCGTGATCGCCATGAACCGGCTCGGGATGGGCTTCGACGTCCAGGGCGGCGGTTCAGACCTGATCTTCCCGCACCACGAGAACTCGGCAGCGCACGCCGAGGCACTGAGCGGCACGCACCCGTTCGCCCAGCACTACGTGCACGCCGGGATGATCGGGCTGGACGGCGAGAAGATGAGCAAGTCGCGCGGCAACCTCGTCCTCGTCTCGAAGCTGCGCAGCGCGGGTGTCGACCCGATGGCGGTGCGTCTCGCGTTGCTCGACGGGCACTACCGCGCCGACCGCGAATGGACGGGCGGCCGCCTGCCTGCCGCCGAGGCGAGACTGGCGCGGTGGCGCGCTCGCGCTGTCCCGGCACAGCGGCCCGCAGGCGGCCGACGTGCTCAGCCAGGTGCGTGCCCGGCTGGCTGAAGATCTCGACACGGCCGGCGCGATCGCCGCTGTCGATCGCTGGGTCGAGGCGGCTGAAGCGGGCGGCGAGGACGAGCAGGCACCCAGTCTGGTGCGCGACACGATCGACGCGCTGCTCGGGGTAGTGCTCTAACCGCGAGTTCGGATCGCTCAGCCGCGACCCGGCAGGCCGCCGTGACCACGATCACGTCGACGCAGATACCGCTCGAATTCGCGCGCGATCGCGTCGCCCGAAGTCTGCTTGAGCTCAGACTCGTCGATCTCGTCGTCGCGCTCTTCGAGGTTGCGGATGTATTCGGTGACCTCATCGTCCTCGGCGGCCATCTCATCGACGAGCTTTTGCCATTCGTCTGCCTGCTGCGGCAGTTCGGCAAGCGGGACGGGCAGGTCGAGCACCTCTTCGACAGCGTGCAGCAGCGCCAGCGTGGCCTTCGGGTTCGGCGGCTGCGACACGTAGTGCGGGACGCCGGCCCAGAACGACACGGCGGGGATGCCCGACGCGACGCATGCGTCCTGCAACACGCCGACGATGCCGGTCGGGCCCTCGTAGCGCGAGTTCTCCAGCCCGAAACGGGTGGCTGACTCGGCGTCGTACGAGGTGCCGGTGACCTGCGTGGGCCGCGTATGCGGCGTGTCGGACAGCAAAGCCCCGAGGGTGACGACGGTGTGCGCGTCGAAGTCCTGGATCAGCCCGAGCAGCTCGCGGCAGAACACTCGCCAGCGCATGTTCGGTTCGATGCCGCGGATGAGTACGAGGTCGAAGTCGGAACCGGGCGGGCGGCAGTACGACAACCTGGTCGTCGGCCACGTGATGCGCCGCGAGACGCCGTCGACAAGCGACACGGTGGGTCGGTTGACCTGGAAGTCGTAGTAGTCGTCGGGATCGATCTCGGTCAGTGGCTGCGCGTCCCACACCAGCTCGAGATGCTCGACCGCTCCAGTCGCAGCATCGCCGGCGTCATTCCAGCCCTCGAAGGCTGCTACGACGATGGGGTCGCTGAGTTCGGGCCACCCGCTCCCGTGCTTCTCGGTCATGGTCTCCAGCCTAACTACGCGAGCCCCGCAGACGGCGTTCGTCGAGTATCGCGTGGCGCGTCGCCGTATGCTCGACAGTGCGTTCGACGATTGTCCCGCTGCCGTAAGGATGCCTGTGCCCGACACCGCCGCAGCCGGCGATGCCCAGCGTCCGGCGGCCCACCGCCCCGACGCGACCGCCGATCTCACGGCCGCCCTACGTACGCGCATTCTGGTCATCGATGGCGCAATGGGAACGCTGGTGCAACAGCACCAACTGAACGAGGCGGATTTTCGTGGCGAGCGCTTTGCCGACTGGCACAGTGACGTCCGCGGCAACAACGACCTGCTGGCGCTGACCCAACCGGACGTGATCCGGTCGATCCACAGCGCCTACCTCGACGCCGGCGCCGACATCGTCTCGTCCGACACGTTCAACGCGACGCGGGTTTCGCTGTCGGACTACGGCATGCAGGACCTGGCCTACGAGCTCAACGTTGCGGCGGCCCGGCTCGCGCGCGAGGCATGCGACACCGCGACCGCACGCACCCCGGACAAGCCGCGGTGGGTCGCCGGCGCCATCGGCCCGCTCAACCGCACCGGCTCGATCTCGCCGGACGTCAACGATCCCGGCGCGCGCAACATCGACTTCGACGCGATGGTCGAGGCCTATGGCGAGCAGGCCCGCGGGCTGCTCGACGGCGGTGCCGACCTGCTGCTCATCGAGACGATCTTCGACACCCTGAACGCGAAGGCTGCGATCTTCGCGGTCGAATCACTGTTCGAGGAGTTCGGACGCCGCTGGCCTGTGTTCGTGTCGGGCACGATCACCGATGCGTCCGGACGCACCCTGACCGGACAGGTGACCGAAGCGTTCTGGAACTCGATTCGTCACGTCAGGCCACTCGTCGCGGGATTGAACTGTTCGCTCGGCGGACGAGAGTTGCGTCCGTACGTCGCCGAACTCGCGCGCATCGCCGACTGCTTCGTGCACGCTTACCCGAACGCCGGCCTGCCGAACGCGTTCGGTGAATACGACGAGACGCCCGATGACACGTCGACGGTGCTGGGCGAGTTCGCAACCTCCGGACTCGTGAACCTCGTCGGCGGCTGTTGCGGGACGACGCCCGCGCACATCGAGTCGATCGCGCGTGCGGTCGAGAACGTGACGCCGCGCGTACCGGCGTCCATCGCGCCCGCGCTGCGCCTGTCCGGGCTCGAGCCGCTGACCATCGACGACAACTCGTTGTTCGTCAACATCGGCGAGCGCACGAACATCACCGGCTCGGCCCGCTTCCGGAACCTGATCCGCGACGGCGACTACGCGACCGCGCTCACCGTCGCCCGCCAGCAGGTCGAGAGCGGCGCGCAGATCATCGACATCAACATGGACGAAGGCATGATCGACGGCATCGCCGCGATGCGCCGGTTCGTCCGGCTGGTCAGCAGCGAGCCCGACATCTGCCGCGTCCCCTTGATGATCGACTCGTCCAAATGGGACGTCATCGAAGCGGGCCTCGCCAACGTGCAGGGCAAGCCGATCGTCAACTCGATCTCGCTCAAGGAAGGCAAGGAACCGTTCGTCGAGCACGCCCGGCTGTGCCGCAAGTACGGCGCGAGCGTGATCGTGATGGCCTTCGACGAGCAGGGGCAGGCCGACAACCTCGAGCGCCGCAAGCAGATCTGCCGGCGCGCGTACGACATCCTCGTCGACGAGGTCGGCTTCGAGCCCGATGACGTGATCTTCGACCCGAACGTGTTCGCGGTCGCCACCGGCATCGAGGAGCACGCCAATTACGGCGTCGACTTCATCGAGGCAACTCGCTGGATCAAACAGAACCTGCCGGGCGCGAAGGTGTCAGGCGGGATCTCGAACGTGTCGTTCTCCTTCCGCGGGAACAACACGGTACGCGAAGCGATCCACGCGGTCTTCCTGTTCCACGCGATCAAAGCCGGGTTGACGATGGGCATCGTCAACGCTGGTGCGCTGGCTGTCTACGACGAGGTCGACGCGGACCTTCGCGAGCGCATCGAGGACGTGATTCTCAACCGTCGACCCGATGCCACCGAGCGGTTGCTCGAGATCGCCGAACGATTCGCCGGCACCGGCACGCAGCGCGAGGTCGCCGACGAGCAGTGGCGGTCGCTTCCCGTCGGCGAGCGGATCACGCACGCTTTGGTCAAGGGCATCGACGACCACGTCGAGGCCGACACCGAAGAGTTGCGCCTGCTCATCGCCGAACGCGGCGGCCGTCCGATCGAAGTCATCGAAGGCCCGTTGATGGACGGGATGAACGTCGTCGGCGACCTGTTCGGCGCAGGGAAGATGTTCCTTCCGCAAGTGGTGAAGTCCGCGCGGGTGATGAAGAAGGCCGTCGCGTACCTGATCCCGTTCATCGAGGCCGACAAGACCGACGGCGAGCCGGAACGCTCGAACGGCGTCGTCGTCATGGCGACGGTGAAGGGCGACGTGCACGACATCGGCAAGAACATCGTCGGCGTCGTCCTGCAGTGCAACAACTACGAGGTGATCGACCTCGGTGTCATGGTCCCCGCACAGAAGATCCTCGACGCTGCGAAACAGCACGACGCCGACATCATCGGACTGTCCGGACTGATCACGCCCTCACTCGATGAGATGGTGAACTTCGCCGGCTGAGATGGAGCGATTGGGCCTGGACATCCCGCTGCTCATCGGTGGCGCCACGACCTCACGGGCACACACGGCGGTGAAGGTCGACAAGCAGTACCACGGTCCGGTCGTGTGGGTGAAGGACGCGTCGCGTTCGGTGCCGATCGTCGCGACATTGCTCTCGAACGAACGGCGCGGGGCACTGCTCGATGAGCTGAAGGTCGACTACGACTCGTTGCGGGCCCGGCACGCCGCGCGCAACACCGAGAAGGCGCTGGTGCCGATCGCGGCCGCACGTGCCAACCGGACGCCGATCGACTGGACGGGCTATCGGCCGCCGCGTCCGAACATGATCGTGCAGCAGGCGCGCGACGCGTACACCGACGACTTCCGTGCGTCGACGGCGCCGGTCCAGTACGTGAAAACCTTCCACGACTACAGCCTCACCGAGCTGCGCGAGTACATCGACTGGCAGCCGTTCTTCAACGCGTGGGAGCTCAAGGGCCGCTACCCCGACATCCTGAACAACCCGACGACGGGCGAGGCGGCGCGCAAGCTCTGGGACGACGCACAGCGCATGCTCGATCAGCTCACAGACGAACGCTGGTTACGCGCAGCCGGTGTCATCGGCCTGTTCCCGGCCAATGCCGTGGGCGACGACGTCGAGGTCTATAGCGATGAGACACGCAATTCGGTGCGGACGACGCTGCACCAACTACGCCAGCAGAGCGAGCATCGCGAAGGTGTGCCGCACCGGTCTCTGGCCGATTTCGTCGCACCTCGTGAGTCCGGCCTGCGCGACTACGTAGGGGCGTTCGCGGTGACGGCAGGAATCGGCAGCATAGAGAAGGCAGCCGCGTTCAAAGCCGAACTCGACGACTACAGCGCGATCCTGCTCGAGTCACTCGCTGACCGGCTTGCCGAAGCATTCGCCGAGCGGCTGCACGAACGCGTGCGTACCGAGTTCTGGGGCTACCAACGCGATGAGGACCTCGACAACGAGGGCTTGCTGAAGGAACGCTACGTCGGCATCCGCCCAGCGCCGGGCTATCCGGCATGCCCCGAGCACACCGAGAAGCAGACGATCTGGGACCTGCTCGACGTGAAGACCAATACCGGGATCGAGCTCACCGAGAGCATGGCCATGTGGCCCGGCGCTTCGGTGAGCGGTGTGTACTTCTCACATCCACAGTCGCAGTACTTCGTCGTCGGGCGGCTCGGCCGTGATCAGGTCGAGGACTACGCCAAGCGCAAAGGCTGGACGAATGCCCAGGCCGAGAAGTGGCTTGCGCCCAATCTCGGTTACCGCACCGACGACGAGTAACTGCTGTCAGCTGACTACTGTTCCGCACACGTATTGGGTCAATACCAATACTTGCGACCACCGACCTGGCGCCCCATCGAGCCGAGCACGAACAGGATCAGGCCGATGACGAGGACGATGATGCCCAGCGTCCAGAGGATGGGGATGCTGGCGACAAAGCCAATCACCATCAGGATGAGCCCTAGAACAATCACGACGACCACCATTGCTCGTCTAGTGCCGCGACCAGCTCGCGGCGTTCGTAAAGACTCTGCCCATTTGTCACCCATCTGAATCGCCCGCGCGATCAGAGGTCACCGAAGCGTCACCAACCACACCGCACGACTTGGTCGTCGTCGGCTGAATTTGCCGAGACGTCCCGTGGGACGCTTGCCGAGTGGATCAGCAGTCGCCGCTGGAAGCCGTTCTCTTCGACATGGACGGGACCATCGTCGACACCGAGCCGTACTGGATGACCGCGGAGCACGCGCTGGTCGAAGAGCACGGTGGGACGTGGAGCGACGTACACGCGCACGCGATCGTCGGCAACGCGTTACTCGACTCGGCGCGCTACATCCGCGAGCACGGCCCGGTCGACCTCGAACCCGCGCAGATCGTCGATCGGCTGATCACCGACGTCGTCGCGGCGACCGTGCGCGACATACCGTGGCAGCCAGGGGCGCGGGAACTGCTGACAACGCTCGCCGAACATCACGTGCCGTGCGCGCTCGTCACGATGTCCTATACCGCGCTCACGACGCCGATCATCGACCAGCTGCCGGTCAACACCTTCGCTGCGGTGGTCACCGGTGATCAGGTCAACGACGGCAAGCCGCACCCGGAGCCGTACCTCACCGCGATGGCTCGACTGGGCGTGGGCGCGGCGGGGTGCGTGGCGATCGAGGATTCGCCGACCGGGGTGGCCTCGGCCGAGGCCGCGGGATGCCTCGTCGTGGCCGTCCCGAACCACGTGCCGATCGAGGCGGCGCCCGGACGGATCATCGTCGACTCGCTGACCGACCTCGACCCGAACGTGTTGTCCGAGCTGGTGCGGCGGCGGTGATCACCGAGATCCTGCCGAGCGCGTTCGCGGTGCTCGGCGAAGCACAGTTCACCGATTCACTCGACCTCGCTACGCGCGCAGGTCCGGCTCGTCGCATCGCACTTCTGCTCGTCGACGGCCTCGGCCACGAGCTGTTGCCACGCGCCGCGGCGACCGCGCCGTTGTTGGCCGATGTCGTTGCCGGGCGCGCCGGCTCGTTGTCGCGGCTCGACTGCACCCTGCCGTCGACCACCCCGACGAGCCTGGTGTCGTTGGCGACCGGCGTCACGCCCGGCGAGCACGGCATCGTCGGATTCACCGTCAACCTCCCCGGCACGAGTCGCGTCCTCGTCCACATCCTGTGGCGCGGCGATCCTGATCCCGCCGGCTGGCAACCTGTGCCGACGGTCTACGAACGCGCGACCACCGTCGCGAGCTCGGTCGTCCTGCCCGACCAGTTCCGGGGGAGCGGGCTGACCGAGGCGGCCTACCGCGGCGCCGACTTCGTCGGCGTCGACAAGGACACCGACGTCGTCGACGCGATGCTCACGAAACTGCGGTCAGGGCCCGGCTTCGTGTTCGGCTACTTCGCCCGGGTCGACACCGCGGCCCACGTGCACGGCGTCGCCTCGCAGCAATGGGACCAGGCCGCGGCATGGACGGGTGAGCAGCTCGAGCGTCTTGTCGCCGGTCTACCGGACGACGCCGCCTTGCTGGTCACTGCCGACCACGGCGGACTCGATGTCCCCTCGACATCACGCCTCGACATCGCCGACGACGTGCGGCTGAGCGCGGGGCTCCGGGTCGTGGCCGGCGAACCCCGCTTCCGTTACCTGCATGCCGAGCCGGGCGCTGCCACGGACGTCCATGCCGCGTGGACGGAGGTGCTCGGCGCCCGGGCCGACGTCTACACCCGCGAGCAGGCGATCGCCGCAGGGCTGTTCGGCCCGGTGGCACCCCAGCATCTGCAACGCATCGGCGATGTCGTAGTCGTGTGCAACGGTGACACTGTGGTGTTCGCACGAGAGCACGAACCCGACGAGATTGCCAAGCTTGTCGGGTTCCACGGCTCTACGACGCCGGCCGAGACGGCGATCCCGCTCATCTGCTTCACCGGCCGGCCATGACCGGTCCGAAGACCGACGTGCCGCAGCTGGCGCGAACGCCGGTCTTCGGGGCAGCGGTGGCGCTCGGCGTAGCGCTCTCGGCCTTCAGCGCCGGGTACGGCTACGAACGCGATGAGCTCTACTTCCGCATGCTCCCACCCGCGTGGGGCTACATCGATCAAGGTCCGCTGACGCCGCTCATCGCGCGTGGCATGCGCAATGTGCTCGGCGATCAGACGTGGACGGTGCGCATCGCCGCCACGCTGGCGACGATGGCCACGGTGGTCGTCATCGCCCTGCTAACCCGCGAGTTCGGCGGCGGCCGTGCCCCGCAGACCCTCGCGGCGTGGAGTTTCGCGTTTGCCGCACTCCCGATGATCCTCGGCCACACGCTGTTGACGGCGACCGTCGACATGCCCGTGTGGCCGGCAATCGTGTTGTTCGTCGTCCGCGTGGTCAAGCGAGCCGAGCCGCGCTGGTGGCTGGCCGCGGGCGCGGTCGCGGGTGTGAGCCTGTACAACAAGCTGCTCGTCGCTGTGTTGCTGATCGCGCTCGTCGTCGGCGTGCTCGCGGTCGGGCCGCGCCGGCTGCTGTGGTCACGGTGGGTGGCGCTCGCCGCCCTGCTCGGCTTCGTCGTCGGCCTGCCCAACCTGATCTACCAGGTGGCGAACGGATTCCCCGAACTGTCGATGGGACATGCCCTGGCCGACCACAACAGCTCGTCCGTGCACATCGTCATGTGGCCGTTCCTGATCATCATGCTCGGACCGCCGCTGGTGCCGATCTGGATCGCCGGGTTGGTCGCGCTGTGGCGTGACCGCTCGCTGCGGTTCATCGCCGTCGCGTTCCCGGTTCTGCTCGCGCTCGTGTTCGTGATGGGCTCGCAGTTCTACTACCCGTTCGGTCTGCTTGCCGTGCTGTTCGCCGCCGGCTGCCGACCGGCGTGGCAGTGGGTGTCGACACGGACGGTGTGGCGGCGACTGCTCGTCATCGGCGTGGTCGTCAATGCGCTGGTTAGCTCGCTGCTCGCCCTGCCGATAGTCCCGCTCGGGTCGTTGTCCGACACGCCGATCGCGTCGATCAGCCAGGTTGCCCAGGACAGCGTCGGGTGGCCGCGCTACGTCGCGCAGGTGGCCTCGGTCTATCGCCAACTGTCACCCGCCGAACGTGCACGCACCGTTGTCTATGCGAGCAACTACGGCGAGGCCGGCGCCATCGACCGCTACGGTCCCGGCGACGGCCTGCCGGCGGTTTACAGCGCGCACAACCAACTCGTCGACGAGGGTCGCCCGCCCGACTCGACCACCACGGTCGTGTTCGTCGGCGGTCAGTACGGCGACACCGGCCGGTGGTTCGATTCGTGCACGGTCAGGGCACATCTCGACAACGAACTCGGCATCGACAACGAGGAGCAGGGCGAACCGGTCGCCGTGTGTCGCGGGCCGAAGGCACCGTGGCCGCAACTGTGGCCGCGGCTGCACCACCTGGACTGAGCACCACCTGGACTGAGCACCACCTGAGAAAGGACCGAGCACCACCTGGACCGAGCCCCACCTGGTCCGAGCACCGGACTGAGTCAGTGCCCGGCCATGTCGTCCATGCCTACGAGCTTGGTCGGGGTCAGCCGCATCAGTAACTCGCCCTGAACAGCGTTACGCCGACCGTATTCGTCGGCGTGCTCGTCACCCATGTAGCGCCGTGCGATCGCGATCGAGGCCGGCAGCATTGCGACCGGATCGGTTTCGATGCTCACGGTGCCCTCGACGCTCGCGAACGCGTACGGCGGTTCCTCGAGGTCTGCGGTGAGGGCGGCCCGAGGATCGCGGCGCAACGTGCGCCCTTTCACGGTCGCCTCGTTCGTCATGAACAGCAGATCGTCGCCGTCGATCACGAACCAGATCGGTGCGACGTGCGGACGACCGTCGGCACGCACCGTCGCCAGCTTCCCGGTGTGCGTGCCGGCGGCGAGGAATTCGTAGACGCGCTCACGGCTCATTGGTTTCGGCATGCATCCAGTGTGCAAAATCGCTGGGGAACGGCGGGGGAGTGCCCCCGAACGCCGGGCACAGATCATGGTGATCGCACCACTCGCACAACCGTCCGGGACTCGGTCGGAAATCGGCCTCGCGGGTCGCGCGCTCGATCGCGGCCCAGATGGCCTGCACGGTGCGCTCGAAGCGGGTGAGCTCGTCGGCGTCGGGCTCATAGGACAGCGTGTCGGTATCGGCGAGATACATCAGCCGCAACTGCTTGGGGACGACCCCTCGCGTGCGCCAGAGCACCAGTGCGTAGAACTTCATCTGGAACAGCGCCTTGGCCTCGAACGCCTCGCGCGGCGTCGCGCCGGTCTTGTAGTCGACGACTCGGAGCTCGCCGTTGTCGTTCTCGTCGAGGCGGTCGATGTAACCGCGCAGCCGCAGCCCGTCGATGACGACCTCTACCCGCTGCTCGCGGGCCACCGGCTCGAGCCGCGACGGATCTTCGAGCGCGAAGTAGTTGCCGAGCAGCTGGGACGCGGACGCCAGCCAATCGGCCAGGTCGGCGCCACCGTCGTCATCGGTGCCTGTGTGCTCGAACAGCGCCGCGATGTCGGGCTCGTCGGCGGCCATGCGCTGCCAGACCTCGGGCAAGAGCTCGCGCGCCGCCTCGAGCGTGCGCCCGGCGGCCGGCAGTTCGAACAACTGCTCCAGGACGGCGTGCACCATCGTGCCGCGCACTGCTGCTCGCGACGGTGTCTCGGGCAGGTGGTCGATCGTGCGGAACCGGTACAGCAGCGGACATGCCTTGAAATCAGCGGCGCGCGAGGGCGACAGCGAACCGATTATCGCCGGTGGCAGTGGTGCGTCGACGGCTGCGTCCATCTCTGCGTCCATCTCTGTGTCTACCTCGGCGTCCACCACGGCATCCATCACGTCCTCGACCCTAGATTCGGGGTCTGACACTTTCGCGCACGACACCCGGTCAGAGTGAGCCGAAGCGGCCGAGCGGCCAGAAGATCAGGAAGGCCTTGCCGATCACCTTGTCGATCGGGACCGGCCCGAACACGCGGCTGTCCTCGGAGTCGCACCGGTTGTCGCCCATCACGAACAGATCACCCTTGGGCACCTTGTACGAACGCGTGCCGTTGGGCGACGTGCCGTGGCAGGACTTGTTCACATACGGCTCGTCCAGGAGCTGGCCGTTGATGTAGACCTTGCGGTTGCGGATCTGCAGCTTGTCGCCCGCAACGCCGATGACCCGCTTGATCAGCACCTGGTCCTTGGCCTGGGACCAACATTGTCGCCTCTGAGGGCACCCAGGGCGCTTACCGGGGTTGTTGAACACCACGATGTCGCCGCGCTGGGGATCGTGGAAGTCGTAAGAGAGCTTCTGCACCAGCACGTGGTCGTCGTTGCAGTTGCTGCACCCGTGCAGCGTCGGCTCCATCGATGCTGACGGCACGTAGTACGGCGCCACGACGTAGGTGCGCAGTGCCCACGCGGCGGCCAGCGCGATCACGATCACGATGACGAATGTGCGCAGCCGCCGCACCCAGCTCGGCAGGCCGCGGCTTGCCTTCTTGTCCGGCTTCTTCTCCTCTGTCGAGGCTTGCTTGGCTGACTGGGGCGCAGCTTCGGTGTTCTCGGCCGGCTTGTCGCTGGCCTGCTCATCCGGCTTCTCGGCCGTCCGCTCGTCCGCCTTGTCGTCCGCCTTGTCGGCCGACTTCTCGTCGGCCTTGTCGTCGGCCCCCTGGTCGGCCTCGGCGAGGTCCTCGTCGTAGATCAGCGGCGCGGCTGCCGACGGCCGCGGACGGTGCCGCCGTTCCGGCTCAGGTTCGTACTCGCCCTCTGACTCGGGTGCGGGTTCCTGCTTCGGCTCGGCGTCGGGTTTCGGCTCGGCGTCCTGCTCGGGTTCCGGCCCGGTGTCGGACCGAAAACTCGCTACCCGCCCGGCCAGCTCCTCGGTACGGCGATGGATCTCGGCCAACCGTTCTTCAAGACCGCCGGCGGACGACGTCGTAGCGCCGTCCGCATCGTTCGAGTCGGCCTCCACGCCGTCATCTGCCACCGCCGTACCGTAGCCGGAAACCGGCTCCCTCGCCCCGTACAGTCGCCAGCATGAGCGGGGATCCTCAGCGCGGCCGCCGGGTCGTGCACGTTCGGATGCTCCGCATCGGACGCTTCTTCGGCGTACCGCTGTATTTCGCACCGTCCTGGCTGGTCATCTCGGCGTTGCTGACGGTCAGCTACGGCCCGTTCATCCAGCAGGCCGTCGACGGCATCTCGGCGAGTTCGGCCTACCTGCTCGCGTTCTGCTACACCGTGCTGTTCGCGTTCTGCGTGCTCGCCCACGAGCTGGGCCACACGGCGGTGAGTCTGGCGCTGCACCATCGTGTCAAACGAGTGGTGATCTTCCTGCTCGGTGGCGTCTCGGAGATCGAGACCGAGCCCGAACGCCCGCGCGACGAGTTCCTGATCGCTGCGGCCGGTCCGTTCGTGTCGCTCGTGCTCACCGGCGCCGCGCTGCTCGGATACCTCGCTGCACCACACGATTCGATGCTGGGCGTGTTGTTGCTGCTGCTCACCTGGGCCAACGGCGTCGTGGTCGTGTTCAACACGTTGCCCGGCCTGCCGCTCGACGGTGGACGGTTGTTGCGCTCGGCGGTCTGGGCGATCTCGAAGTCGCGGCTGACCGGCACGGTCGTCGGTGCGTGGGCCGGCCGCGCCCTCGCGGTCGTGGTGTTCGGAGCGAGCCTGATCGGCAACAGAACCGGGTTCGGCATCTTCTACGGCCTCGTCGGCGCGATGCTCGCCGTCTATCTGTGGGCTGCCGCGGGACAGTCGCTCAAACACGCACAGGTACTGGCAAAGGTTCCGAAGCTCGAGCTCGAAGCATTGTTGCGCCCAGGCCTGCTGGTGCCCGCTGACCTGTCGATCGACGCCGCGTTGCGACGGCTGTGGGACAGCCGCACCCGCGGCCTCGTGATCGTCGACGCGTTCGACAAACCGGCGGCGATCGTCGATGAGGCCCGCGTGAACACGATCGCGCCCGACCGGCGGCCATGGGTTTCGTTGCGCGAGGTCGCGCGCCCGCTCGAGGACGGGCTCATCCTGCCGCGAGGGCTCGCCGGGCAGGCCCTGCTCGACGCCGTGAGCAGGACTCCGGCCAACGAATACCTCGTCGTCGATCCGGACGGTGCACCGGCCGGCATCCTCGCCACCGCCGACCTTGCGGCAGCGTTGGCCTGATGAGCGACGTTTGCGGAGCGATGGGCAATTGAGCGTCAACGCAGCGCCCGGGTCCGGGCCGTTCCGTCCCGGCGAGCGGGTGCAACTCAGTGATCCCAAGGGGCGCTTGCACACCGTCACGCTCGAGGCGGGCAAGCAGTTCCACACCCATCGCGGCGCGATCGAGCACGACGCACTCATCGGTGCGCCTGAGGGCAGTGTCGTGAGCTCGAGCGCCGGGACGCTCTACCTGGCCCTGCGTCCGCTGCTGGTCGACTTCGTGTTGTCGATGCCACGTGGCGCCGCAGTGATCTACCCGAAGGACGCGGCGCAAATCGTCACGATGGGAGACATCCATCCCGGCGCGACCGTGCTCGAGGCCGGCGCCGGGTCGGGGTCGCTGACGTGTGCGCTGCTGCGCGCGGTCGGTTCGTCCGGACGGGTGATCTCCTACGAGATCCGCGACGACCACGCCGAGGTCGCCGTACGCAACGTGACGACCTTCTTCGGCGAGCGTCCCGACAACTGGGAGCTACGTATCGGCGACGCCGCAGCGCACGACGCGAGCGAGTCTGTCGACCGCGTCATCCTCGACATGCTCAGCCCGTGGGAGGTGCTCGCGCCCATGGCAGCGGCGCTGCATCCCGGCGGCGTCCTCATCGGGCTACGTGGCCGCGACGACGCAGGTGTCGCGCCTGGTCGAGGCGATCCGCGAAGCCGGCGGCTTCACCGAGCCTGCCGCGTGGGAGACGTTCATGCGCGGCTGGCATGTCGTCGGTCTCGCGGTGCGTCCGGAACACCGCATGATCGGCCACACGGCGTTCCTGGTGAGCGCGAGGCGCCTGGCGCCCGGCGTCACGGCCCCGCCACGGCAGCGCCGCCCGGCCAAGGGCTGATCAGGCGTCCGGGCCGGCCACTTCGACGTCGTCGTCGGTGCGGACGACGTGGATGCAGTCGCCCGGGCATTCCTTGGCCGAACTGATGACGTCAAGGCGCAGCCCCGCCGGAACCGATGCGCGCTGGCCCGGCGTGGCGAGCAGGTCGCCTGAGTCGTTCTTCACATACGCAAGCCCGTCGATGTCGAACTCGAAGACCTCGGGGGCGTACTGGACGCACAGGCCGTCGCCGGTGCACAGCTCCTGGTCGATCCAGACCGAAAGATCGTCGGGCATGCCGTGTGGACCCCATGTTTCGTCGAGATTGCAAAGCCGGTCATGAGCCGTTCTACCGGCTCGGCGTCCACCCTAATTGCCCGCCCGGGACACCTGTGCTGTGTAGGGTGAGTTCTCGCGAACACTCCACCAACCTGGAGGTGGCCGCATGGCTCCCGAGCCGCGCGAACCGCAGTCTGGACACCGTCCGACCGATGATCCCGACGCGCGCCGCCGCGCCGCATTCCTCGAGCAGGAAGTAGAGCTGCTCCGCACGAAAATCGCCGATTCGCCGCGGCACATGCGCATGCTCGAGGACCGCTTGGCCGAGGCCCAGGCCCGCGTCGCCGCGCTCAACGACCGCAACGACCGCCTGTCGCAGACGCTGCGCGAGGCCCGCGATCAGATGATCGCGCTGAAGGAAGAGATCGACCGGCTCGCACAGCCGCCGAGCGGTTACGGCATCTTCCTCGAGCTCTTCGACGACGGCACCGTCGACATCTTCACCTCGGGTCGCAAGCTGCGCGTCGCAGTATCGCCCGAGGTCACCGCCGCCGACCTGCGGCACGGCCAAGAGGTCATGCTCAACGAGGCGATGAACGTGGTCGCCGCGCGCGGGTTCGAGCGTGCCGGCGAGATCGTCATGCTCAAGGAACTGCTCGACGGCGGCGACCGTGCGCTGGTGGTCGGGCACACCGACGAAGAGCGGGTCGTGCACCTCGCCGACATCCTTCGTGAGGCACCGCTGCGCGCCGGCGACTCGCTGCTGCTCGACGGACGCTCGTCCTACGCCTACGAGCGCGTTCCCAAGAGCGAGGTCGAGGAGCTGATCCTCGAAGAGGTCCCTGACATCGACTACACCGACATCGGCGGGCTGACTTCACAGATCGAAGCGATTCGCGATGCCGTCGAGTTGCCGTTCCTGCACGCCGATCTGTTCCGCGAGCACCAGCTGCGTCCGCCGAAGGGCATCCTGCTCTACGGGCCGCCCGGATGCGGCAAGACGCTGATCGCAAAGGCTGTGGCCAACTCGCTGGCCAAGCAGGTGCAGCGCGTCAGCAAGGGCGATGAGAAGGCAACCTCATACTTCCTGAACATCAAGGGCCCTGAGCTTCTCAACAAGTACGTCGGCGAGACCGAGCGGCACATCCGCCTCGTGTTCCAGCGTGCGCGCGAGAAGGCTTCCGAGGGCACGCCCGTCATCGTGTTCTTCGACGAGATGGACTCGATCTTCCGCACGCGCGGCTCGGGTGTCTCGTCAGACGTCGAGAACACGATCGTGCCGCAGCTGCTGAGCGAGATCGACGGCGTCGAGGGATTGCAGAACGTCATCGTCATCGGCGCGTCCAACCGCGAGGACATGATCGACCCGGCAATCCTTCGTCCGGGCCGGCTCGACGTGAAGATCAAGATCGAGCGTCCTGACGCCGAAGCGGCACGTGACATCTTCAGCAAGTACATCGTCACCGGCATCCCGATCCACGCCGACGATCTCGCCGAGCACGGCGGCGACGCCGATGCCACGGTCAGCGCGATGATCCAGCACACCGTCGAGCGCATGTACACCGAATCCGAAGAGAACCGCTTCCTCGAGGTCACGTACGCGAACGGTGACAAGGAGACGCTGTACTTCAAGGACTTCAACTCGGGCGCGATGATCCAGAACATCGTCGACCGCGGCAAGAAGATGGCGATCAAGGACTTCCTCACGACCGAGCAACGCGGACTACGCCTGCAGCACCTGTTGGCTGCCTGCGTCGACGAGTTCCGCGAGAACGAGGATCTCCCGAACACGACAAACCCCGACGACTGGGCGCGGATCTCGGGCAAGAAGGGCGAGCGGATCGTCTACATCCGCACGCTCGTCTCGGGCGCGAAGGGCTCCGACGCGGGACGTTCGATCGACACCGTGGGCAACACCGGCCAGTACCTCTGACCCGTCACGTTGCCCTAGGCTGCGCGGCATGGGTCTTGTGATCACGATCGTCATCATCGTTGTCGTCGTGTTGCTCGTCGCGTGGGTGGTCAGCGGCTACAACAAGCTGGTCCGCAACCGCAACGGCTACAAGAACGCCTTCGCACAGATCGACGTGCAGCTGCAGCGTCGCTTCGATCTCATCCCCAACCTGGTCGAGACCGCGAAGGCCTACATGGCGCACGAGCGCGACACGCTCGAAGCCGTAACGGCGGCGCGCGGCGCCGCGATGCAGGGGCTGAGCGCCGCAAAGGCGAACCCCGGCGATCCGGCCGCGATGGCCCAACTGGCGCAGACGCAAGGTGCACTCACGTCTGCCCTCGGACGGTTCACCGCGGTGGCCGAGTCGTACCCGGATCTGAAGGCCAGCCAGAACATGCAGCAGTTGTCGGAGGAACTGACGTCCACCGAGAACCGGGTGGCGTTCAGCCGGCAGGCCTACAACGACTCGGTGAACGCCTACAACAACAGCCGCCAGGTGTTCCCGACCAGCGTGCTGGCCGGCATGTTCCACTTCGAGACTGCGGCGCTGTGGGAGATCGGTCCCGATCATCCCGAGACCCGCGAGGCGCCGAAGGTGCAGTTCTGAGCGGTGGCCGCTCAGCCGTCCGGCGTCGACTTCTTCACGCGCCAACACGCCGCCCGCGGGACGTCCGCGAAGCTCGTCGTCCTGTTCGTGCTCGGCGTGGTCTCGATCGTCGCCGTGATCGACCTGATCGTGCTTGTCGCAGTGCGGTCCAGCGGCACGTCATCGACCATCGGGTGGCTCGTGGTCGCGACCGTCGGGACGCTGCTGATCATCGGCGGCGGCACGACCTCGAAGCTGATCGCGCTGCGTGCCGGGGGAGTGGCGGTGGCGCAGTCGGTCGGGGCGGTGCCGGTCGACCCGACCACGTCTGACCCACAACTGCGCCGCTACATCAACGTCGTCGAAGAGATGTCGATTGCTTCGGGTGTCCCCGTCCCACGGCTGTTCGTGCTGGAACGCGAAGAAGGCATCAACGCATTCGCCGCGGGCTACACCCCGGCCGACGCCGCAGTCACGGTAACCGCAGGCGCGCTGCACCAACTCAACCGCGACGAGTTGCAAGGCGTCATCGGGCACGAGTTCAGCCACGTGCTCAACGGCGACATGAAGCTGAATCTGCGGCTGATCGGTCTGCTCAACGGGCTGCTGCTGCTCGGCCTCGTCGGGCTGCGGGTGCTGGCGTTCGGCGGACGGTCGCGCGACAAGAACGCCGCCCCACTGCTGGTATTCGCGATAGCCGCAATGATCCTCGGCTTCGTCGGCCAGTTCTTCGCAGGCCTGATCAAGGCTGCCGTGTCACGTCAGCGCGAGTGGCTCGCGGACGCGTCCTCGGTGCAGTTCACCCGTCAGACGTCCGGACTCACCGGTGCCTTGAAGAAGATCGCAGGCGTGCCCACCGGTTCGGCGCTGCAGGACAGCCACAGCGAGCAGCAGATCAACCACATGCTCTTCGGCGAGGGCAAGCGTTCGGTCAGCCAACTCTGGGCGACGCACCCGCCGCTGATCGATCGCATCAAGGCGCTCGAACCGAGCTTCGACCCGGCACTCGTCGCTGCGCTGCAGCAGCAGTACCACGACAATCCGCCGAACGGGATGGCCGAGGACGCGCAGCTCGGACTCGTCAGACCGCAGGCGCCTGCACCGGCGCCGCATGTCATGTTGACCCCGGCACAGGTCTCGGCGCGCGTCGGCACATTCACGCCGGACGATCTCGCCCGCGGTGCGGCGCTGTCGGCACAACTCGACCCGTCCGTGCGCGCCCTCGCGACCCAGGTCACGACGGCGTTGCCGCTCGTGCTGGCGATGCTGCTCGACTCGTCCGACCAGGTGCGGGAGCGTCAGCTCGCCCTGATCGCCGCACGCCTGGCTCCGGATGCTGCGAGTGCGGCAAACGCCGAGTACGCCCGAGTCGCCGCCGTGCCGCCGCTGCTGCGCCTGCCGCTGGTGGCCATCACCATGCCGAGCGTCGTCGCCCGCCCACCTCAGCGACTCGACGCGTTGGTCGGCGTGCTGGACGAGCTGGCGCTGGCCGACGGAACGTTCACCGTCCACGAGTACTGCCTGACCCGGCTCGTGCGCGCGTACGTGCAGGATTCACTCGATCCGGTGCACCGCTCGCGTCCGGGCCGGGCCACGGTGCAGCAACAGCAGCAGGCGGCGATCACGCTGCTCGCAGTCGTGGCAGCGGCAGGCAACGACAGCGCTGAGGCCGCTCAGCGTGCCTTTGCCGCGGGCGTGACAGCGCTGGGTCTGCCCGCCCAACCGCTCCAGCCGCCGCGCGACTTCGTCAGCGCGCTCGACGCCGTATGGGCACCGCTGGACTCGCTCGACCCGCGACAGAAGAAGCCGCTCATCGAAGCGCTCGCGGCAGCGATCGCCGACGACGGCAAGCTGGCCGTCGCCGAAGCCGAACTGCTGCGCACCGCATGCGCGCTGGTGCACTGCCCGGTACCGGCGCTGCTGTCGTGATCGGGTTGTCGCTGTCCGGTACCGGCTTTGATTGTCAGGACACCGTGGTGGTTGCTCGCGGCCCCACTGACGGCACTCGTGCTCGTATGGAACGCGGACGCGCCGCAACGAATGCGCCAGCTGCGCGAGGCCCTGGCTGCGGCATCTCACGATTCCTCTACGCTGGCCCGTGGCGATGGATCTCCGCCGAGGCCGGCTCAAGCATCGGTCTGAACCGCCCACTGTCGGGCTGATGGCTCCTCCGACTCGAGGAGGAGCGCGTGACAACAGCCCGGCCCCACATCGGACTACGTCCCGCCGCGATGGCCCTCGTTGCGCTCGGCGGCATCGTGGGCACCGCGGCGCGGTACGGCTTCGCCCGCGCAGTTCCGCCTGCGTCCGGCGGCTGGCCGTGGGCGACTTTCATCGTCAACCTGATCGGCGCGTTCGTGCTCGGTGCGCTGCTCGAAGCACTGACACGAAGCAACGCCGAGGCCATCACACAACGACGTATCCGGTTGCTCGTGGGCACCGGATTCTGCGGATCGCTCACAACGTGCAGCACGTTCGCCGTCGAGATCGACCTGCTCGTCCGTGACCACGACCCCGGCACGGCGATCGCCTACCTCGCGGTCAGCCTGTTCGCGGGTATCGCCGTGACGGCAGCCGGCATCGCCGCCGCAGCGAACCACCACCGGTACCGAAACGGTGGCGCGTGATGGTGGTCGTCCTCATCTGTCTGGCCGGCGCTGCGGGCGCGGTCGCCCGATTCGTCATCGACACGGTCTTTCGCGCCCGCTTCGGAACGCTGTTCCCGTGGCCCACTGTATTGATCAACATCACCGGTTCGCTGCTGCTCGGCGTGCTCACAGGGCTCGAGCTCTACCACCACACCGGCAAGGACGTCGTCCTCGTGCTCGGCACCGGATTCTGCGGCGGGTACACGACCTTCAGTACAGCGATGTTCGAGACCGTCCGGCTGATCCAGCGAAACGCGTGGCGTGCGGCGATCTCGAACATGCTCGCGACGGCCGTCCTGACAACTGCTGCAGCCGCGATCGGGCTGGCGCTCGTCGCGTGAGCCGACCTACCGTCCCGAACCGGCTGCTCGGGCATCTCGCAGCGTGACGCCGTAACCTGGGGTCGTGAGCGTCCGGCGGGTCATGGGGACCGAAGTCGAGTACGGCGTGAGCCTGCCCGGCCAGCCCTCGGCCAACGCCATGCTGCTGTCCGCACAGGTCGTCAACGCCTACGCGAGCGCGCTGCCGGCCGGACGGGCACGGCGCGCCAGCTGGGACTTCGAAGAGGAATCACCGCTGCGTGACGCGCGTGGATTCGACCTCGGCGGCAGCGGCACCGTCGCCCAGGAATTCATCGACGCCGAAGAAGACACCGGGATGGCCAACGTCATCCTGCCGAACGGCGCCCGGCTCTACGTCGACCACGCGCACCCCGAGTACTCGAGCCCTGAGGTCACCAACCCGCTCGACATCGTGCGGTGGGACAAGGCGGGCGAGCTGGTCATGCTCGAGGCCGCCCGCCGCGTCGCGTCGATGCCCGGCGTCAACGCGCCGATCAACCTGTACAAGAACAACACCGACAACAAGGGGGCCTCATATGGTGCACACGAGAACTACCTCTGCAGCCGCGACACCCCCTTCGCGAGCCTCGTACGACATCTCGTACCTTTCTTCGTCACGCGCCAGGTCTTCGCGGGCGCCGGTCGAGTCGGTATCGGCCAGGACGGGCGCACGTCCGGTTTTCAGATCAGCCAACGGGCCGACTTCTTCGAAGTCGAGGTCGGGCTCGAAACCACGCTGAAGCGCCCGATCGTCAACACCCGCGACGAACCGCACGCGGACGCCGACCGCTATCGCCGCCTGCACGTGATCATCGGCGACGCAAACCTCGCCGAGATCTCGACGTACCTGAAGGTCGGGACTACCGCGCTGGTGCTCGCGATGATCGAAGCCAACTTCCTCGGTGACGATCTGACGATCGCGCAACCCGTGCGTGAACTGCATACGGTCAGTCATGACCCGGGGCTCGCTCACGGCATCCAACTCGCGGACGGACGCACGATCACCGCACTCGACCTGCAGGGCGAGTACCTCGATCGCGCGCGCAAGTTCGTCGACGATCGCGAGGGCGACGACGCCGATGAGCAGACACGCGACGTGCTTGCGCGGTGGGAGTCGGTGCTCACCCGCCTCGCGAGCGATCCGATGCAGCTGGCCAACGAGCTCGACTGGGTCGCCAAGTTGCGGCTCTTGAACGGGTATCGCGATCGCGACGGCCTCGACTGGGACTCGCCGCGACTGCAGCTGGTCGACCTGCAGTACTCCGACGTCCGTCCGGAGAAAGGGCTCTACCACCGCCTCGTCGAGCGCGGCGCGATCACAACCTTGCTTCCCGACGGCGCGGCGCGCGCCGCCGTCGACGCGCCGCCCGAGGACACCCGCGCCTACTTCCGCGGCGAATGCCTGCGCCGGTACGGGACGTCCGTCGCGGCCGCATCGTGGGACTCGGTGATCTTCGACGTCGGACGCGAGTCGTTGGTGCGGGTGCCGATGCTCGAACCCCTTCGCGGCACGAAGAAGCACGTCGCCGAACTGCTCGACAGCAGCCCCGACGCGCAGTCGCTCATCGACGCGCTAGTTGGCCCGCGCTGACGTCCTCGTCCGCTCGATAGCCGGCGACCGCCGGCCAGGTCAGCGCGATGACCGCGGCACCGGCGACGGCCATCGCGCCGCCGAGGGTAGCGCTGAAGCCGGGCGAGGTCGCCTGTGCAACCAGGCCGGCCCGGAAGTTGCCGACCTGCGGGATGTTGCCGCCGACCATGATCTCGGCCGCGTTGACGCGGCCGCGGTACTGGTCAGGAGTGGCGACCTGGATGATCGTCGAGCGCAGCACGACGCTGACCACGTCGGCGATCCCGGCCGCGATCAGGCATGCCATCGTCGTCGCGAGGTCATGCGCGAGGCCGAAGCCGGCGAGTGCCGCGCCCCAGACCGCGACCGAGATCAGCATGCCGAAGCCGGGACGCCGCACCCTGCCCAGCGGACCGGACAGCACCGATCCGACGACGCCGCCGATCGCGAGGCCGGCGCTGAGCAGGCCGAGCGTGCGCGCCGACCCGTCGAAGCGTTCGGCGTTGATCGCGGGGTAGAGCGCGACCGGCATCGCGAACAGGGTCGCGACGACGTCGGTGACCAGCACGCCCGTGAGTACCCGGCTCCGGCCGAGAAAGCGGATGCCGTCGAGCGCTCCGCCGAGGCCTGGTCGGCGGGATTCACCACCGTCGGGTCGCATCGTCGGAAGCCGGAAGACGCTGTACAGGGAGGCCAGGAAGGTGACGGCGTCGATGAGGTAGCACAGCTTGACCCCGCCGATGGGCACGACGAGCCCGGCGACCATCGGACCGCCCAGCATGCTGATGTGCATCGTGAGCATCGTCAGCGCCGCGCCGGCCGGGATCTGCGATTTCGGCAACAACCTGGGCATGAACGTGCGCCGGGCCGGCGCGTTGATCGAGTTGACCGAGGAGGCGACGGCTTCGAGCAGGTAGAGCAACCATACGTGCTGGTTGCCGAGGTAGGCCTGCAGGGCGAATCCGATCGAGACGAGCATCATCACGCTTTGCGTGTAGAGCACGAGCACGCGGCGATCGACACGATCGACCACGGCTCCGCCGAGCAGCCCGAGCGCGAGCGCGGGGACCGCCGCGGCCAGCCCGACCCCGCCAACCGCTGCCGACGAGTGCGTCAGCAAGAACACCTGCAGGGTCACCGCGAACAGCGTCATCGCCGAGCCGAGGGTCGACAGCGTCGTCCCGATCCAGAGTCGGCGAAACGCCGGCACCTCGCGCAGCGGCGTGGTGTCGGCGAGCAGTGCGCGCAGATCAGGCATCCGGCCGTCTGGTCATAGCGTCGCGGTGCATCTCTGCGATGCCGGGCATCGTCGCAGCGGCGTCGGCGATCCGGTCCCGGAACGAGCGCCGCTCGAGTGCCGCGTTCATCTCGTCGACGACCTGGCTCAGCGAGGCCGTCAGCTCTGTGTTGAGCGCATCGAATGCTGCCGCGGTGACGTCCCATTCGGCATCGAGGGCCGGCTGCAGGGCGAGCGCAGTGTCGCTCAGATGGACTATCCGCTCGCGTCCGTCGCTGCCGGGGACGAGTTCGACGAGGCCACGGCGGCGCATCTCGGCGACCCGCTGGCTCATCGCCGAATGGGTCACGCCCGTGCCCCGCGCGATGTCGCGGATCGTGACCGCGCCGTTCTCGAGCACATAGCGGATCACGGCGGAGAAGTTCGGCCGATAGTCGGTGATGCCCAGATCGGCCAAGACCTTCGCGACGTCGGCGTCCATGCGGTCGAGCACGGCGCGCACCCGCAAACCGAGCGGCACGCCGACGGGAGTGTCAGGCATTCCCAAACTGTAACAGCACTAATACATAAGCGCTAACACATTCCCATTTCGACGCTGTAGCGGTTGTTCCAGCCCCGGCTCACAGCCGATAGAGGGTCGAAGTCGCAACTAGAACGCGTCGGAGGCGCGCTTCTTGCCGAGCAGCAGCCCGATCGTGAGCTCGAGTCGATTCGCGACATCAGTGGCCGAGGCACGGCGGGTGACCCAGGCGACCAGGTTCGACAACCAGACGTCGCTGATCACCCGGGCGATCGCCAACTGTTCCTCGGTGGGCTCGGTGTTGCTCATCGCGCGGGCGAACATGCCGTCCATCAGCCGGCCGACGGCGTCGACCTCGGCCGCGGCGGACGCGTCGGCGAACATGAACGCCCGCGTCATCGCCTCGGTGAGCTGCGGATCGCGCTGCATCGCCTTCGTGATGCCGCCGAGCATCAGCATGATGCGGTCGTACGGAGTGTCGCCGTGCAGGATCGCGCGGTCGATGCGGTCTTGCGTGCGCTCGAACTCGCGAGCCAGCGCCGAGACCAGCAGATGGATCTTGGACGGGAAGTAGCGGTACAGCGTCCCCAGCGCGACATCGGCGCGCTCGGCGACCGCGCGCATCTGCACTGCTTCGTAGCCGCCCTTGCTCGCCAGGGCCAGGGTGGCATCGAGAATTCGGCGGCGCCGATCGCGTTGCGCGGACGAGCCCTGCTCGTCGGCAACACCGTTCGGACGCGCGGAGGTTCGCGTGCGGGCAGAGCTTGTCATCTCACGAGATTACCAGCGAAAGCGCTTGTACCTGTGCAAAACGTGTTTCAGTTCGGTGTCGCGTGTGACGCTGTCGGCCAACAACTTGACGGGACGCAGCCCCACAGGTGTGATTAGAACACGTTCTAGCACTGGAGATGTTGGTGCCGATAGCAACCACTGCCGAACAGCGCGCGATCACCGACTCGGTGGGGGCCTGGGCGCAGCGCGAGCACCCGATCAAGACAGTACGGGCGCACGAGAGCGACCCCGAGGCCTGGCGCGCGACCTGGCCCGAGGTGACCGGCCTCGGCATCTTCGATGTGGTCGCCGCGGGCGGGTCGCTGACCGACCTGAGCTGCTTCGTCGAACAGCTGGCAACCGTCCTCGCACCCGGACCGGTGCTCGGGACCGCCGTGGCCGCGATCGTTCGCGCCGACACACCCGACGGGCCGGTCGCGCTCGCCTGCGCACCGGGCGGTCCGGCACTGGCCGCCGGGCCCGATGCCGCTCTGCTCGTCCCGCACGTGGACGGGACGTGGCGCTACCACCCGGCCGGCTCGGCCGAGTTCACCGATCTCGACGCCGCCGATCTGTCTCGCCCGCTGGCCGAGGTACACGTCGACGGCGCAGGGGAGCAGGTCGAGACCGCCGACGACATCGTGCTGACGCTCGCCGCTGCCGAGTCTGCCGGTGTCGCGCAGTGGTGCCTCGACACCGCGGTCGACTACGCCAAGGTGCGCGAGCAGTTCGGCGCGCCGATCGGCAGCTTCCAGGCGATCAAGCACCTGTGTGCCGAGATGTTGTGCCGCACAGAGTCGGCCGCTGCCGTCGCGTGGGACGCAGCCGAGGCGACGCCGGCCGAACGCCCGCTCGCGGCGGCGGTCGCTGCGTCCATCGCTCTCGACGCGGCCGTGACCACCGCGCAGGACTGCATCCAGGTGCTCGGCGGCATCGGGTTCACCTGGGAACACGACGCCCACCTGTACCTGCGCCGCGCGCTGGCATTGCGCGCGTTCGTCGGCGGGACGGCCCGTTCGCGCCGACGCGTCGCCGAACGCACGAGTGCAGGCGAGCGCCGCACCCTGCGCGTCGACCTCGGCGAGCACGAAGCATCGCGGCCGCGCGTGCGCACGCAGGCCGAGTCGATCGCGGCAGTGCCGGCCGAACAGCAGCGGATCGCGCTGGCCGACGCCGGCCTGCTCGCACCGCACTGGCCGGCGCCACACGGTCTCGATGCCGGCCCGGCCGAGCAGGTGCTCATCGACCAGGAACTCGCCCGCGCCGGGGTCACCCGGCCTGACCTCGTGATCGCCGCCTGGGCGATCCCGACGATCATCGCGCACGGCACGGCCGAGCAGATCGACCGATTCGCCGCACCGACGCTGCGCGGTGAGCTGACCTGGTGCCAGCTGTTCAGCGAGCCCGGCGCCGGCTCCGACCTCGCGTCGCTGCGCACGCGCGCAGTGCGCGTCGACGGCGGCTGGGCGCTGTCGGGGCAGAAGGTCTGGACGTCGCTGGCGCATCGCGCAGACTGGGCGATCTGCCTCGCACGCACGAACGCAGACGTGCCCAAGCACAAGGGGATCACCTACTTCCTGGTCGACATGCGCTCGCCCGGCATCGAGATCCGGCCGCTGCGCGAGATCACCGGCGAAGCGATGTTCAACGAGGTGTTCCTCGACGACGTGGTCGTGCCGGACGAACTCGTCGTCGGCGAGGTCGACGGCGGGTGGCCGCTCGCCCGGACGACGCTGGCCAACGAACGCGTCGCGATGGGCAACGGCTCCAGCCTCGGCGACGACGTCGAACGGCTTCTTGCCGAGATCGGGACGGCCGCGGATCTGAGCGTGCAGGACGAGCTCGGCGCCGTTGTCGCAGAAGGCCTGGCGTGCTCGCTGCTCGACCTGCGCGCGACGATCCGGCAGCTGGACGGGCGTGATCCCGGTGCGGCGTCGAGCGTGCGCAAGCTCGTCGGCGTGCGACATCGCCAGCACGTCGCCGAGTTCGGTCTGGCGTTGCTCGGCAGGCAGGGGACGGTCGCGAGCAACGAGCTGCAGAACTACCTGCTCAGCCGCTGCCTGACGATCGCCGGCGGCACGACGCAGGTGCTGCTCACGGTTGCGGCTGAACGGATTCTCGGTCTGCCGCGGAAGTAGCGCGAGCCCACTCGAGGAAGCGTTCGACGCCGCGCACGACGTGCGCGGCGCGGATCGAGGGGAAGATGTCGTACGCGTGCTGCGCGCCGCGTAGCTCCGCATACGCGACGGGGCTCTTGGAGATCTCGCGGAGCGCTGCGACGAATGCGCGCGCATCGGCGATGGGCACCAGCGAGTCGTTCGTCCCGTGCAGCACGAAGAACGGTGGCGCGTCCGCGTGCACGCGAAAGATCGGCGAGGCGGCGCGATAGTCGTCGGGGTAACGCGCCTCTTTGGGCATCACCCAGCGTCGCACCAGCGAACGCAGCCGCACCTTCGACGCGCGCGACCCGCTCTCGTCGGTGAAGTCGTAGACCCCGTAGTGCGGCACGCATGCCTGCACGGACGTGTCGACATCGGTGAAACCCGGCTGCCACTGCGGATCGTTCGCCGACAACGCGGTCAGCGCCGCCAGGTGTCCGCCGGCCGATCCGCCGGTTACGGCGATGAAGGACGGGTCTCCGCCGTGCTCGTGCACGTGTTCGCGCAGCCATGCGACCGCGCGCTTGACCGCAACGATGTGCTCGGGCCAGCGCGCCTTCGGCGAGAGCGGGTAGTTGATCGCGGCGCACGTCCAGCCGCGAGCGGCCATGTGCATCATCAGCGGGACGCCCTGCTGTTCCTTCTCGCCGATCACCCACGCACCGCCATGGATCTGCAGCAGCACCGGCGAATTCTGCGGCGCGTCACGGTGGCGGTACACGTCGAGCTCGAAGCGGCGGCCGCCCTCTGCGTAGGAGAGTTTGCGCGTCGCGACCACGTCGACGTGCGACATGCGAAAGGGATTGATCAGCGAACGCCACGGAGTCGCCAGCTCGGCGTCGTCCGGCACGCGGGGCAGTTCGGCGTGGTAGTCGCCGATCGCTTCGCGCAGCGCGTCCTCTACCTCGCCACGAGCACCGTGGCCGCGAGCCATGAGCGCGGCATAACCCGCGGCGGCAACGGCGCCGGCGAGCAGCGTTCCTCGCTCGGCGCGCACGCCCCGGCGGGCAACGGCGATGCCGGCGTCCAGAGCTGTGGCGGCAAGCAGGTGCGGCGCGAGCTCGGCAGCAAGCCAGCCGGCGAACATCGCCGGGACCGATGCAGGAGTGCCCGGAACCGGCCGCGTGGCGTTGGCCACGAGCGCCACGTTCATCAAATGTCGCCGCGCGATGCGCACCACGTCACTCCCGATAGCGATCAACTAGAACCGGTTCTATCGTAGGACGCATGGATCGGCTCAGTGGATTGGACGCCAGCTTCTTGTACTTCGAGACGCCGGCACACCTCATGCACGTGTGCGGACTGCTCGTGCTGGATCCGTCCACGATGCCATCCGAGTACAGCTTCGCCGAGGTGCGCGACACGCTGCGCGAACGGCTCGAGGCCACGCCCGAGTTCCGCCGCAAGCTGCACAGCCCGTTGCTGAACATCGACCACCCGGTGTGGGTCGACGACGACGAGTTCGACATCGAGCACCACGTCCGCCGCGCATCCGTCCCGTCGCCGGGTGGCGAGCGAGAACTGTCCGAGGTGTGTGCCGACATCGCGGCCCAGCCACTCGATCGCGCGCGGCCGCTCTGGGAGATGTGGGTGGTCGAGGGATACGCGGACGACAACGGCCCGCGGCTGGCAATCGTGACCAAGATGCATCACGCGACCGTCGACGGGGTGAGCGGCGCGAGCCTGATCTCGGAACTGTGCAGCCTCGAACCCGACGCACCGCCTTTCGGCGCGCAGAAGGAGCACAAGCCGCTGCCGAAGCGCCCGCGTGACCGCGACATCGTGATCGACGGTGTCATCGGTTTCGCGAAGCGTCCGCTGCGCCTGGTCGACGTACTGCCCGGCACGCTTCAGGCGCGTCCCGAGCTGGATCGGACGCGCCCGGCGCGGCAAGGCGATGCCGGCACCGTTCACCGCACCCCGCACGTCGTTCAACGGGACGATCACGGGCCACCGCAGCGTCGCTTTCACGCGGCTGGACCTCAACGACGTCAAGGAGATCAAGAACGCCTTCGGCTGCACCGTGAACGATGTCGTGCTCGCGATGTGCTCGGGCGCATTGCGGCGCTACCTCGACGACAACGGCGAACTGCCGGACGACTCGCTCGTGGCGATGGTGCCGGTCTCGGTGCACGGCAAGACCAAGCGCGGCGGCACCAACAAGGTGTCCGGCATGTTCGCGAGCCTCTCGTCCGACATCGCCGACCCGGTCGAGCGGTTGCGCACGATCGCCGAGGCGAATCTCGTCGCCAAGGACCACCATCAGACCCTCAGCGCATCGCTGTTGCAGGACTGGGCGCAGTTCGCAGCACCGAACACGTTCGGTCTTGCCGTGCGGGTGTATTCGAAGTTGCGCCTGGCCGATGTGCACCCGGTCGTGCACAACCTGGTGATCTCGAACGTCCCCGGGCCGCAGATGCCGATCTACTTACTCGGCGCCCGCGTCATCGGCTTCTACCCGTTCGGCCCGGTGTTCCACGGCGCCGGCCTGAACGTGACCGTGTTGTCGAACGACGGCCACGTCGATGTCGGGCTGATCGCGGCACGCGAACTCGCACCCGACCTGTGGTCACTTGCCGACGACCTGCCGATCGCGCTGGACGAACTGCTTACGGCCGCCCGCGAACTACGCGCGAGCGAGTCGCCGAAGCGCACGCGGCAAGCAAAGCAGGCGTGAACCGCGCCGAATCGAGCACGACCGCCGCGTGACCTGAATCGATCTCGAATGCCGTCGCGTGCGGTATCGCGCGAACGAGGGCGCGTTGGTGCGCCACCGGCACTGCATGATCACGCAGCGTGACGACGACGCCGGTGGGTGCCGTGATGCGGCCTGCCCACCTGCTCGAGTCGAAGCGTGTGATCACTGCAGTAGCACCGGCGATTTCTGCCGGGCTGGTCGAGCGGAATTGTGCCAAGGCCCACCGGTTCGCGTCCGTCGTGATGTTGTTCGGCGCGGCGAACGGGCCACCGCGCAGCCGTCGCTCGGCCATCGTGCGCACGCGCCGTGACAGCACCCGTAGCGCGAACGGATCGGCCTGGCCGCGAGCGAAACGCATCGGCGATGCACCGAGCACCATGCCCGCAACCCGGTCGGGACGCCGCACGGCGATCAGTTGCGCGACGAGCGCGCCCATCGAGTAGCCGACCGGCACGAACCGGGTCACGCCGAGCGCGTCGGCCAGTGCGACTGCGTCGTCGGCACAGTCCTCGAGCCGGAAGTGCGGCGACCGGATGCCGCGCCCGTGCCAGCGCTGGTCGAGGGTCAGGACGCGGTAGCGCGCCGCGAGTGCAGGAAAGGACGGGTACCACGACAGCAGGCCGGTGCACGCGAGCGCGTGCAACAGGATGACCGTGGGTGCGTCGGGCCGTTCGGGCGGCGGTCCGCTGTCGACGACGAACGTGCGGCCGCGCCCGGGCAGGTCGACGATTGCGCCCTTCGGCAATTCCGGGACCGACGGAACGTGCACGAACCGGCCGGTGAGATCCCAGCCGAAATCAGTCAGGCGACTCACACGCAACCCGCCTTGCCTGCCTCTGTCACGTGGTCGATACTAGAACACGTTCTACTCCATGGAGGTGCAGGCGTGGACTTCGCGCTCGATGACACTGCGCAGCAGGTGGCCGACCTGGCGGCGACAGTGCTGCGCGACGTCGGCGAGCACGCCCGCGTCACCGAGAGTTTGGCAGGTGCCGTCGGGTACGACGAGACGGCGTGGAAGGCGCTGGCCCAGGCCGGTCTGCTCGCGCTTGCCGTCCCGGCAGAGCACGGCGGTGACGGGCTCGGCGCGGTCGAGGTCGCCACCGTCCTGACCGCGGTCGGGCGCCAGGCCGTGTCGCTGCCGGCGTTCGCGACCCTCGCGCTCGGAGTCCTTCCGCTCACCCGCGTCGGCGCTGCCCAGCACGTGACCGGTGTCGCGGACGGGGCCGTTTTCACCGCAGCGCTCGAGGCGTTCACGCTGGCCGACGACCGGCTCGACGGACGTGCGCGTGCCGTGCCGTTCGCGGCCCAGGCGCACCGAATGCTGCTTGCCACCGACGCGGGCATCGCGCTCGTGTCACCTGACGCCGACGGGGTCACGCTCACGCGGACGACGACGTCGAGCGGATCACCCGAGTACACCGTCGAGTGCACCCGTGCGTGCGCCGACGCAGTCGTGCCCGGTTCACTTGCCGACCTCGAGGTCTGTGCGCTCGCCGGTGCTGCGGCGATGAGCGACGGCGTGCTCGCCGGTGCTCTGGACCTGACCACCGAACACGTGCGCACCCGCGAGCAGTTCGGCCGTCCGCTCGCGGTCTTCCAGGCCGTCGCGCAACAGATCGCCGAGGTCTACATCGCGGCGCGCACGATGCATCTCGCCGCAGCAACGGTGAATTGGCAGCTGGCCGGCGACAAGGTCAGCGCGGTTGACTCGCAGATCGCGGCGTACTGGCTCGCGGCCGAGGTGCCGTCCGCGCTGCAGACCTGCCAGCACCTGCACGGCGGGCTCGGTGTCGACATCACCTATCCGCTGCACCGGTACTACTCGCAGGCAAAGGATCTTGCCCGTTTCGTCGGCGGATCCGACGCGCGTCTCGAACGGATCGCCGCGTGCACATCGAGCTGAGCGACGAGCAGCGCGCGCTGCAGAGCGAGCTGCGCGAGTACTTCGGGTCGCTCGTGACTAGGACGAAGCGCGCGAGTTGCTCGTCACCCGGCACGGCGACACCTACCGCGAGGTGGTGCGGCGGATGGGCCGCGACGGCAGGCTCGGCGTCGGCTGGCCCACCGAGTTCGGGGGCCGCGGCTTCGGGCAACTCGAGCAGACGATCTTCGTCAACGAGGCGGCCCGGCGCGACATCCCGCTGCCGTACGTGACGCTGCAGACCGTCGGCCCGGTGCTGCAGCGGTACGGCACGCAGGAACAGAAGGACTTGTTCCTTGCCGCGCATCCTCGCCGGCGACGTCCACTTCGCGATCGGCTACACCGAACCGGCCGCGGGCACCGACCTCGCCAACCTGCGCACGACGGCTGTGCGCGACGGCGACGAGCTACATCGTCAACGGGCAGAAGGTCTTCACCACCGGTGGTCACGACGCCGACTACGTCTGGCTCGCGGTGCGCACCGATCCGGATGCTCCGAAGCACAAGGGCATCTCGATCCTCATCGTCGACACGACCGATCCGGGCTTCTCGTGGACGCCGACGATCACCGCCGACGGCGCGCACCACGTCAACACCACCTACTACTCACGACGTGCGGGTTCCGGTGTCGATGCGGGTCGGCGACGAGAACCAGGGCTGGCGGCTGATCACGACCCAGCTCAACCACGAACGCGTGATGCTCGGCCCGGCCGGACGGTTGGCCGGGCTATACGACCGCGTGCACGACTGGGCCCGCGAGGCCGACGGCGTTCCTCGACGAGCCGGACGTGCGCCGCGCGCTCGCCGAGGTGCACGCGCCGTGCACGCGCATCAACGAACTGCTCAACTGGCAGGTCGCCGCGAGCGGGGACGACCGTCGATGTCGCCGACGCGTCGGCGACGAAGGTGTTCTCGTCCGAGCGCGCGCAGCGCGTGTTCCGGCTGCTCGAGGAGATCGTCGGTCGACACGGCGACGCGGCCGATCCGGCAACGGCGGAGTTGTTGCACTGGCTCGACGTCCAGGCCAAGCGCAGCCTGGTGCTCACCTTCGGCGGCGGCGTCAACGAGGTGCAGCGCGAACTCATCGCGCAGTTCGGTCTCGGACTCCCGCGGGTGCCGCGATGAGCGACCATCGCCGACATCGGCCGAGCGCCTCAAGGCGGCGGGGGAGTGCACTCCGCGCGATGCGCGCGACCCGGTCAACCAGGCGATGATCAACAACTGGACCGAGGCGCTCGGCGACGACGAATCCGCACGTACCGCGAGGGGATCGCGCCGCCGGCGATGATCCAGGTCTGGACGATGGCCGGGCTGCACATGCCACGTGCCGGCGACGACCCGCTCGGGCTGATGATGGCGGCGCTCGACGCCGAGGGGTTCACCTCGGTCGTCGCGACCAACTGCGAGCAGACCTATCACCGCTATCTCGAGGTCGGCGAGCAGCTGAGGGTGACGACCCGCCTCGACGACGTCGTCGGTCCGAAGCAGACCGCGCTGGGTGAGGGCTGGTTCGTCACCATCCGCAACATCTGGTACTCCGGCGACGAGCCGGTCGCCGAGATGCTGTTCCGGGTGCTGAAGTTCAAGCCGAAGCCACTCCGAACCGGATCGGTCGGCAGTCCTTCGTCCGGTTGTCAGCCACGACACCGCGTTCTTCTGGGAGGGCACGGCGGCGGGTGAACTGCGCATCCAGCACTGCCCTTCCTGCGACACGTTGCGCAACCCACCCGGGCCGATGTGCATGAACTGCGGCGCCGACAAGTGCGATTACGTCGTCGCGTCCGGCCGCGGAACGGTCTACAGCTACGTCGTGCATCACGCGCCGCCGGTGCCGGGCAAGAAGCTTCCGTTCGTTGTAGCAGTGGTCGAACTCGAAGAGGGCGTGCGCATGGTCGCTGAGCTGATCGACGCCGACCCGTCCGCAGTGTCGATAGGAATGCCGGTCGAGCTCGCGTTGACGAAGATCGACGACGACCTCACGCTCCCGTACTGGCGGCTCGCATGAAAGGAACCGAACTCCCGACGATGACGATCGAGGCCACGCCCACGTTCGTAGTCGCATCCGCGCTCGCGACGCGCGACTTCCAGGACGTGCACCACGACCGCGATAAGGCGATCGAGCGCGGCAGCAAGGACATCTTCGTCAACATCCTCACCGACACCGGGCTGGTGCAGCGCTTCGTCACCGACTGGGCCGGCCCGCAGTCGCGGGTGCACGCGATCTCGATCCGTCTGGGCGTGCCGTGCTACGCCTACGACACGCTGACGTTCACGGGGACGGTGACCGAAGTCGACGGTGACGTCCTCACCGTTTCGGTGACCGGACGCGGGCAGCTCGGCGACCACGTCGTCGGAACGGTCAAGGTGACCCCATGAGTACCGGAGTAAACGCTCGCCGGCGCTACGCGGGGCCAAGCTTGTCAGGCGCGACGGCAATCGTCGGGATCGGTGCGACCGAGTTCTCGAAGGACTCCGGACGGTCCGAGCTGCGGCTTGCCGCCGAGGCGGTCCGCGCAGCCATCGCCGACGCAGGCCTGCAGCCGTCCGACGTCGACGGACTGGCCACGTTCACGCAGGACAACAACACCGAAGCGGCGGTCGCTCGCGAGGTCGGCATCCCGTCGCTGTCGTTCTTCAGCCGCATCCACTACGGCGGCGGTGCTGCGTGCGCGACGGTGCAGCAGGCGGCGATGGCCGTCGCTACCGGCGTGGCCGACGTCGTCGTGTGTTACCGCGCGTTCAACGAGCGGTCGGGGCAGCGCTTCGGCCAGGTGATGAGCGGCCTCGCTTTCGCGCCGACGTCGTCGGGCGTCGATGCCGGCTGGGTCGTACCCGATGGGTCTGAGCACACCGGCGGCCTGGGTGGCAATGGCCGCGCGGCGCTACATGCACGAGTACGGCGCGACGAGTGCAGATTTCGGCCGGGTCGCGGTGGCGGTGCGACAGGGCCGCGGCGACGAATCCGAACGCGTTCTTCTATGAGCGCCCGATCACGCTGGCCGATCACCAGGCCTCGCGCTGGATCGCCGAACCGCTGCATCTGCTCGACTGCTGCCAAGAGAGCGACGGCGGCGTCGCGATCGTGGTGACCTCGGCCGAACGTGCGCGCGACCTGCCGCACCGTCCGGTCTCGATCAGCGCGGCCGCACAGGGCAGCGGGCCGGATCAGTTCGTGATGACGTCGTACTACCGCGAGTCGATCTCGGGCTTGCCGGAGATGGGGGTCGTCGCGAATCAGTTGTGGCGACAGTCGGGCATCGGTCCGGACGATGTCGACGTGGCCGTGCTCTATGACCACTTCACCCCGTTCGTGTTGATGCAACTGGAGGAACTCGGCTTCTGCGGCCGAGGCGAGGCGGCCGGGTTCATCGCCGACGGGCGGCTCGAACTCGACGGCGCGTTGCCGCTCAACCCGAACGGCGGACAACTCGGCGAGGCATACATCCACGGCATGAACGGCATCGCCGAAGCCACCCGACAGGTGCGCGGCACGGCGGTCAACCAGATCGCCGACGTCGAGACCGTCCTCGTCACGGCAGGCACCGGCGTTCCGACGAGCGGGCTCGTCCTCACCGTTGCCTAGGCAGCCAGGAGGAATTGCCGCTTAGGGTCGCAGTGTGGAGCAACGCAGCCTCGGCCTGTCCTTCGGCGCGGCGGCGGTCGCCTATGCCGAACATCGTCCCGACTACGCGACGGCAGCGGTGTCGTGGGCGCTCGAGCCGGCGCCGGGACGGCGCGTGCTCGATCTCGGCGCCGGCACGGGCAAGCTGACCGCCACGCTGGTGGCGCTCGGACTCGACGTCGTCGCGGTCGAGCCGGACGCGGCGATGTTGAACCAGCTGCCTCGAGCGATGCCCACCGTCCGTGCATTGCCCCACCTGTCGGCGCGCTTCGGTGCCACCGAGCGGGCCGAGTTCGCGAACGGCCAGCGGCGCACAGCAGATTCGCTCGTCGAAACGTTCGGCACGAAGGCAGGGATCCTGGTCATGCCGACCGACGAACGCACGAGACGGCTCGCAGAGATGCGCGACTACCTCGCGAACCGGCCGGAGACGGCCGACGGCGAGTTCACGCTGCCGATGCTCACCGCGGTGCTGCGGTCGCCCTGCGCCGGGCTGACCTGGTCGGTGCGCGCGACCTCGACGACAACCGGGTCCTCTGCGACGTTGGCGTATCGCTCGAAGGCCGATCCCAACGGGAAGAACGGCACCCACGCGATGCCCTGACCGCGACACAGGTCGAGCACCGGCTCCGCGCCGCGGTCGAGCACGTTGTACGCGTTCTGCACACAGACGATCCCGGCGGACGATGCCGCGATCAGCTGTTCGGCGCCGACGTTGCTCAGACCGATCGCGGTGATCTTGCCTGCATCACGAAGGGCGACCAGCTCGGCAAGCTGATCGGCCAGCGCAACGACCTGATCGCCGTCGGCGCTGAGACCCGGCGGAGCATCGAGCCGACGCAGGTTCACGAGATCGAGTCGATCGACACCGAGGGACGCAAGGTTGGCGTCCACCTGCGCGCGAAGTTCCTCCGGACGCTGCGCCGCAACGAGCTTGTTGTCGCGGCGCTCGGCGCCGACCTTCGTCGCGATGACGAGGTCGTCCGAGTAAGGCGACAGCGCGGTACGCAGGTATCGGTTGGCGGTGCCATCGCCGTAGAACTGCGCGGTGTCGATGTGGGTCACACCGCGCTCGACCGCGTGTCTCAACACCGCGCGCGCGTGGACGGGGTCGCTCTTCTCGAGTTGCATCGCGCCATAACCGATGCGTGCGACGCGGCGATCGCCGAGCAGCCCTTCGCCTCCCGGCGCCGCGTTCACCGTTCGATCCAGCTGCTGAACGCGGCGCGCACGTCGTCGGTGCCGTTGCTCAACAGGACGAGCAACAGCAACCGGGCTTGATAGGCATTGAGGTTCCCGCAGGTGACCAGCCCGCGGTTACGCAGGTCGGTCTCTGATCCAGGGGCGCCGTAGGTGTGGGTGAGCACCGGTCCGGCACCGATGCGACTCGCGAGAACGACCGGCATTCGCGCGGCGAGCGCGCCGAGCCGCTCGACCCAGCTCTCGGGAACGTGTCCGACACCGAAGCCGGCAACGACAAGTCCGGCGCAGTCGTTGCCGGCGCCGTCGAGCAAGGCGCCGTCGTCACCCACGGTCGCAACGACGAGAGGGACGCGTGCATCGATCGCGCGCGGTCGCGCGAGGGCGGGCCGCCGCGCGATCTCGTACCGGAACACCGGCGCACCCTCGACGACGCGCCCGATCGGCCCGGTGTCGGGCGACTCGAACGCCGCGGTGCTCGACGTGTGCCGTTTCGCGACATGACGAGCCGCGTGGATCTCGTCATTCATGACGACGAGCGCGCCGCGTCCGCGAGCGTTGCGCGTTGCCGACACGGTCAGCGCGGCGAGCAGGTTCGCCGGTCCGTCGGCACCGGCCATCGCCGGCGTGCGCATCGCACCCGTCACCACCAATGGTTCGTCGCGCGTCCAGAGCAGATCGGCGAGGAACGCGGTCTCTTCGATGGTGTCGGTACCTTGCACGACCACGATGCCGTCGCTCGACGCGTCGTCGGCCTGCTCGACGAGTTCGATCAGGTCGGCGAACGCGAAGCTCGCGCTCGGCATCCGTCGGAAATCACGCACGTCCACATCGAGCCCGAGCTCGTTCAATCCGGGGACGGACGCCAGCAGTTCTTCACCGCCGAGCCGAGCGACCGCGCTCGTCGTCCCGGACATGCTGATCGTCCCGCCCAGAAAGAAGACGGTGACTTTCACACTCGCGCGTAGCGCTTCTCGGCGCGCGCGCGGGCCTTCACGGCTTCTTCCTCGCGGTTCTTCGGTGGCGCCGTTGTCACGAGCGCGTCGAGCAGGTGTCCGGTCGCGTGCGCGACGGCTGCGACTGCCTCGTCGAATGCCTGTTGGTTGGCGGCTGAGGGACGCGGTCGTCCCGGCGACCTTGCGCACGTACTGCACGGCGGCGGCGTGGACTTCATCGTTGGTCGCCGGCGGCTCGAAGTTGTGCAAGGGGCGAATGTTGCGGCACATACGTCCACGATGCCACCCGCCGCAACCGACACGCCCGGGCGGCATCGGCATTTGACTTCGTCGACGCCGGTGACGAGCGTGGGCCGGGTTCGCAGATGCAATCGACGGAAGGACTTCACGACGTGTTGACGCTGACTGACAGCGCCACGAGCGAGATTCGCAACCTGATCGAGAACAACCCCGAGGTACCTGACGACGCGGGCATCCGTATCGCCAGCAACCCGGACGGCGCGACGCTGACACTCTCGCTCGCACCCACCCCCGCCGAGGACGATGCCGTGATCGCCGAGAAGGGCGCGCGCGTGTTCCTCGAGCCGACCGCAGCCGGGCTGCTCGATGACAAGACGCTCGACGCGGGCGTCGACCCGCAGGGCCAGGTGCAGTTCGGCATCGCACCGCAGTAAATCTGTGCAATGACCCGGCACACTGGATCGGGTGAGCGAACCCGAGCCCGGCAAGCGTGTCAGCTGGGCCGAGCTCTACTTCGACCTGGTGTTCGTCGTCGCGGTCACCCGCGTCTCGGCGTTCATCGAACACGATCACTCGTGGGGCGGCGTGCTCCGCGCAGTGATCGTGTTCGTGCCGGTGTACTGGCTCTGGGTCGGCATGGCGATCCAGACCAACCAGCAGGACACGTCGCGGGTGAACCTACGACTACGGCTGTTCGCCGTCGCGCTCGCGGCTGTGTTCATGGCAGCCTCGCTCGACGACTCGTACGGCCGCCTGGGACTGTTGTTCGCAGTCGCCTACTGGGCCGGACGGATCGTGCTCGCGCTGCCGCAGCTACCCATGTTCCGAGCGCGCCGCGCGATCTTGCTCAATCCGATCACCGTCAGCGTCCTGATCACCGGGCCGTTGCTCGTGGTCGGCGCATTCGCCCACGGCGATGCCCGCGAGGCGCTGTGGGCCATTGCCGCGGTGCTCGACCTGTCGACGCCGCGGCTGCTGCGACGGCGGATGGCCGGAATGCGCGTCGACTCGGGTCACCTCGCCGAACGATTCGGCCTGTTCGTGCTGATCGCGCTCGGCGAATCGGTGGTGTCGGTGACCACCGTGACCGGCAACCTCGACGTGGTAACCGGATTCGCGATCGCCGCAGCGTTCATGCTCAGTGCGGGGCTGTGGTGGGTCTACTTCCATTTCGCGGCCGATGCCGTGCGTCACGCGCTGGCAACCGCGCAGGTGCAGCTCGACATCACCCGGCTCGTGCTCTCGTACGGGCACCTTGCGTTCATCGCAGCGATCATCATCGTCGCGGTCGGTTTGCACGACTCGGTGGCGGCCCCGACACAGGCGCTGAGCTGGGCGGTGACCGGCCTGCTGTTCGGCGGCACCGCGCTGTACCTGGCAACATTCGGCTACACGCGCTGGGCGATGTTCCACCTCGTCTCGTGGACGCGGCTGTCGGGCGCGGCAACCGTGCTCGTGCTGATGTTGCTCGCACCGCACGTTCCGGCCCTGGCCGCTCTGTTCGCGCTCGCGGCCGTGCTGGCCGTACTCAACGCGGTAGAGCTCGCGATGGTCGAACGGATCGGCTGGCGCGCGCTGCTCGATCGGCGACGAGTACGACCTTGATCGTCGCTCCGTATGGCTCAGCGACAGACGTCGTACGGTCCCGGATAGTCGAGGCCATGGTCGGCCACGGTCTCGGTGTGCACGCCCCACCAGCGGTCCAATCGGAGATCCATCGCAAACGGCGCACCCGTCTGTGCCGCAACAGCCGCCTTGCAGTCGGTCACCTCGTAGGTAACCCGGACCCACCGGTGACTGCCCGAAGGGATCACCAGCGGCGCGTCTGTCCGAACAATGTGGATGCCGGGAGCCTCAAGATCCACCGCATCGATGCGCTGATCGACCATCGAGCTGTTCTCGACCAGGTAGCTCTCGGTGATCTGTCGGTCGCCGATTACTAGCGTGCTCGCGTTCCACAAGGTGAACGACGGCGTGAGCGGAATGACCACGAACACGACGAAGGACGCGATCACCGTCAAGCAGATCAGAACGAGTGCCCAAGTCCGGCCGCGATGGGCTCCCGATGCCGTGCGTACCGCAGGCAGGGTGGCGTGCTCATCGCTACCCTTGATCACCCGCACAGGCTAGACCGCGTCAAGTGCGCAGACGCGCGCCACTCAGTCAGCGACGAGCCCGCGTCCCGTGATGAGCGGCAGATCCAGGGCGGTGAGCAGCCCCGATGGCGCGGCTACTACCGCCTCGACGGCATTGACCAAGCGCATCGCGGTCGCCTTGAGCCCTGCGGTGTTGTGGTCACCGTCCGTGCCGAGCAGTTCGAGGTCGAGTGTGTAGTTGGGCTCGCCGGTCACCTTGACGCGATAGCAGCCCTTCCCGGCGGGCTGCGGCCAGTCCGACCCGAGATCGGGACGCAGTCGCGTGACGTGCTCGAGCACGACGACCGGGCGCCCGTTACGCACTCCGAGCACCTCGAACCGCAGCGCAGCCTGCGTGCCCGCGGCGATCGTGCCCGACGCGATCTCGAAGGTCTCGGGCGCGGGCAGCCGAATGACGCTCTCGGTCACCTCGTCGAGTTCGACGTCAAGCCCCGCGGCCAGCTGACGCACGACCGAACCCCAAGCGAGCGACAGCACACCGGGCATCAGCAGCATGGGCGTCTCGTCCAGCGGCTTGCCGAACCCCATCACGTCGAAGAGCACGGTCGCGCTGTCGTAGGTCGAGTAGTCGAGCAGCTCCATGCAGCGCACTTCGTCGATGCGCTCGGACACCGACGTCAGCACCAGTGGTAACCAGTCGTTGGCGAAGCCCGGGTCGACCCCGTTGACGAACAGCGACGCTCCACCGTCCAGTGCCGCCTGCCTGATCGGGTCGGTGAACTCCGGCGGGACGGTGCCGTCCGGATACTGCAGGAAGACCGGGCTGCTCGACACGACGTTGATGCCGGCGGCAAGGAAGCGCTTCAGATCCTCGATCGCCTCGACGAGCCGGTTGTCGGCCATCGCGGTGTGCACGATGCAGTCGGGCCTCAGCGCGAGCAGTTCGTCGGCGTCGTTGGTGGCGAGGACGCCGAGGTCGCGGCCGAGACCGGCGAGCTGCCCGGCGTCCTGTCCGACCTTGGCGGGATCGGAGACCCACACCCCGACGAGCTCGAGTTCAGGACGTGCCGTGATGCCGGCGATCGCGTGCCGACCGACGTTGCCTGTGCTCCACTGGACGACTCGGACGCTCATGTCAGGTCCGGGATCGGCAGGTCCATGTTGGGCTTCTGCAACCCGCCGTGCACGTCGAGCACTGCGCCGGTGAGATAGGCGCCGGCCGGGGAGGCCAGGTAGACAACGGCGGCAGCGATGTCCTCGACGACACCGAGCCGGCCGAGCGGCGTCAGCCGCTCGATACCCGTCCGCATCTCGTCGTTCTGCATCACGACGTCGAGCGCGGACGTGGCGACCGAACCGACGGCGATCGCGTTCGCGCGGATACGCGGCGCGAGATCCTCGGCGGCGAGTTCGGTGTAGTGGATCAACGCGCCCTTCGCTGTCCCGTACGCGAGGTAGCCGCGACCGGCCACCTTCCCGACGACCGAGGCGATGTTGATGACCGAGCCGCCGCCGTTCTCGAGCATCAGCGGCACGGCCGCTGTCGTGAGCGCATGCGCGGTCGACACGTTCCAGTGGAAGGCCCGCTCGAGGAATCCCACCGAGGTGTCGAGGTACGTGCGCGGCATCGTCCCGCCCACGTTGTTCACGACGATGTCGACGCGGCCGAACACCTCGCGGGCAGCATCAGCGAGCGAGCCGACCTGCTCGACCTCGTTGAGATCAGCGACCACGACATGCGCTTTGCGACCGGCGACTTCGACCGCGGAGGCTGTCTCACGCAGCTGGTCTTCGGTTCGGGCCGAGATGACGACATCGGCGCCGGCTTCCGCCAGCGCGATCGCCGACGCGGCACCGATGCCGCGCCCGGCACCTGTCACGATCGCGACCTCGTCGTCGACGCGGAACCTGTCCAAGATGGTCATGGCTTGACTCCTGCCGCTGACTGTCCGGCAATCCGGCCGAACAAGGTGGAATCGCCGAGGGACAACCCGCTGCAGTACCCCTGGGCTGCGACGCCGGACGTTGTGCGTCCCGCGGCGTACAGGCCGGCGATCGGCACGCCGTCGAGATCGAGCACCGCTCCGTCGACGGACGTGTCGAGCCCGCCGAGCGTGAACGGTGCGTAGATGAACTTCGACGCACGCAGGTCGAAGGCCGCGAACGGAGCCCGCAACGGCGTGAGGACGGACGCGCGCTTATGGAACAGCGGGTCCTCACCACGCTCGGCATGCTCGTTGAAGTAGCCGATCGTGATCGTCAGGCAACCTGACGCTAGCCCGATCTCGCTCTCGAGTTCCGCCGTTGTCTCACACACCCACGTCGCCGGGATGTTGAGCCAGTTCGGTGCGTAGTGCTCTTCGTCGACGATGAGATACGCCTCGCCACCCTGCTGGACGAGGGCGTGCTGGCCGACCCGTCCCATGTAGGTGTCTTCGTTGACGAAACGCTGCCCGAAGCGGTTGACGATGATGCCGTGGACGAGGCTGCGCGGCGCGTTGAACGGCAGGGCGCACTCGATCGCGTCCATGCGTTTGACTCGCGCGCCGACGGCCTCGGCGATGCGGATGCCGCGGCCGTCGTCGCCGTCGGTTCCGAGCCGTAGAGCGGTCGCATGCACGGCCGGTGCGTACTGCGCGATCATCTCCGGTGACTGGATGAACCCGCCGGCGGCAAGCACCACGCCGGTGCGCGCGCGAATGGCGACAGTGTCGCCGTATCGAGTGGCGATCACCCCGACAACGGTGCGGGAATCGTCGACGACGAGCTGCTCGACCTTGATGTCGAACGAGGTGCGCGCACCGGCTTCGGTCGCGGCGTCGGTGAGCACGCGCATCAACACTGCGCCGCCCGGACGGCCGCCCTGCACGATGTGTCCGCGCGGTGCCGGCGTCGCGATTTCATCGTAGGGATAGGCGTTCTCGCCGCCGGTGAACATCAGCCCTTCACCGTCGACGGGCGACGTGCCGCTTGCGTGCAGCAGCACCGTGCCGAGGAACTCGACCCCCCGGGCCAACAGCCATTCGCGGTGTTCGAGGCTGCGTTGGGCGTAGAGCTCGATCTTCGCCTCGTCCGGCGCCGGGCCGCACGCGGCTTTGAGGAAGGTCGTCATGTTCTCGACCGAGTCGTCGTAGCCGGCTTGTTGTTGCTCGGGGGTGCCGCCGCCGAGATAGACGAACCCGTCGCTCATCGCGGCCGCGCCACCTGATGCGCCGGCGCGATCAAGCACCAGCACGTCCGCGCCGGCCGAAGCCGCCTCGTACGCGGCCGAGGCACCGGCCGCGCCGAAGCCGACGACCACGACGTCAGCCTCGTCGTCCCACGTCTCGATCTCGCCTGCAGCTTTGGGACGGACGCTCACAGCGTGACCTCCAAAGTTGCGCCGGCCAGGGCTGGTGCATTGTCGCGCTCGTCGACGGTCGTGACCACGGTGTACGAATCGCCGTCACGCCACACGGAGGTACGCAGCGTCTCGCCGGGGAAGACGGTGCCCGCGAAGCGCACTTCGAACGCGGCCACGCGCGTGACGTCGCCGTCGAGCAGCGTGTCGACCAGTCCTTTGGCGACCATCCCGTAGGTGCACAGGCCATGCAGGATGGGCTGCTCGAAGCCCGCGCGTTCAGCGAAGGACGGGCGCGAGTGCAGTGGGTTGCGATCGCCGAGCAGTCGGTACCACAGGGCTTGCTGCGGGAGGGTCGGTGTGACGATCACGTGGTCGGGTGCGCGCTCGGATGGTGCGTTCGAGAAGGACGGCCCGCGATCGCCACCGAACCCGCCTTCACCGCGAGCGAAGATGCTCGAGGTGTTCGTCCACAACGGGTTGCCGTCGAGATCGCTGACGCGTGTTTCGGTGACGACGACGGCGGCGCTGCCCTTGTCCCAGATGTCGGCGACCCGCGCCGTGGCGCGGGCCCTCCCGCTCGTCGGCAGCGCCTGGTGCATGTCGATGCGCTGGGTTCCGTGCAGCACCTTGGTCAGGTCGATGGAGATGCCTGGGTATTCGACGCGGGGAGTTTCGGTCGCGTGCACCGACGGCGCGACGACCGCGAAGGTCGGCAGCACGTGCAGGTCGTCCTCGGTGGTGTAGCGCAGCTCGCGCGCGTCGGTCGGATCGGCGCCGGCACCGAGCGCGAGGTGGTAGAGAAGTACGTCTGATTCGGTCCACTCGAAGTCGAACGGGGCGAGTTCGGCGCCGAGCGCGATCGACGGATCAATGGGCATCCTGGTGCTCCTTCGAGCCGGCCCGGGCGCGCTCGGCGATGTCTTGCGCCGCGAGGTAGCCGAAGGTGATCGCGGGCCCGATCGTCGCGCCCGGCCCGGCATAGGTGTGTCCCATGACGGGTGCGCTCACATTGCCGGCGGCGTACAGGCCGTCGATGACCGACCCGTCGGCGCGCAGCACGCGCGCGCGTACGTCGGTGCGCACGCCGCCCTTCGTGCCGAGGTCACCGGGCACCATCACGACTGCGTAGAACGGGCCTTGGTCGATCGGCGACAGGCATGGATTCGGCTTCACGGTCGGGTCGCCGTAGTAGCGGTCGTAGCCGCTGTCGCCACGTCCGTACTGCTCGTCCTTGCCGGTCTTCGCAAACCCGTTGAACCGCTCGACCGTGCGTTCGAGCGTTGCTGCGTCGACGCCGATCTTCGTGGCCAGTTCGCCGACTGTCGTCGCCCGTTGGATGACGCCGGCTTTGTACCAACGGCCGGGGAACGGGCGGCGCGGTGGCACACCGGCGAACACGTATCTGTTGCGGTAGCGCTGGTCGATGATCATCCAGCACGGCAAGTTCTCGCCGGGCCCGTCGCCGCGGCCGAACTCGTCGCCGCCGTACATGCGGTGCACCGCTTCGACGTAGGGCAGTGCCTCGTTCATGAATCGCTCGCCCGCGCGTTGACCATGATGCCGCCGGGCAGCGTGCGTTCGGCCAGGCAGAACCACGGACCACCGGTCAGCGGGATGGACGGTCCCCACCAGGCGTCGTCCATGAGCTCGAGTTCGGCACCGAGGCGTTCGGCGGCGAGGATGCCGTCGCCAGTGTTCGCGGCGGCACCGACCGTCCACGTCGAGCCGATCGGCTCGCGCTGGTACTGCTTGCGCATCGCCTCGTTGTGCTCGAACCCGCCGCTGGCCAGCACGACGCCGTGGCGTGGCGCGGATCGTGCGTTGCTGATGGTTGTGCTCGACGACGACGCCGCAGACACCGCTGTCGTCTTCGACGAGCAGGTCGTCGAGGGCGGTGTCGAGCAGCACGCGGCACGCCCGCGTCCTGCAGGCCCGCGCGCAGGCCGGCGGCAAACGCCTGCCCGCGCACGGCGAGGTCCTTGCGGGTGACCATCGCCCACATCCAGCGAAGCCCGATCCTGAGCACCCGCAGCACGCCGCGCGGGTGGCGCATCAGCAGCGTCGCCCAGCGGAAATCGGCTTGGGTGACGCGTCACGTTGAGCGGCGACTTGCCGTAGTCGGGTTCGAGATCGGCGCGTTCGGACCCGAGCCGTTTCAGGTCGAACGGTCGCGGTTCGATGCTGCGGCCGCCGACCCGTCCGCCCGGCGCTTCGGGGTAGTAGTCGCTGTAGTCGGGCACCCACTGCATCCGTAACGGCGAGTGGTCGAGCAGGAAGCGCAACGCCTCGGGTCCGCGGTCGAGGTAGGTGTCGATGCGTTCGGCGGGAACGACGTCGCCGACGATGCTGTGCAGGTAGTCGCGCGCGGCCTGCGGGGTGTCGTCGACCTTGTCGTGGCGCAGCACGTCGTTGTTGGGGATCCAGACGCCGCCGCCCGAGCGTGCGGTCGACCCGCCGAAGTGTGCGGCCTTCTCGATGAGGATGGTCCGCAGGCCGGCGTGTGCGGCCGTCAGCGCGGCTGACATTCCGGCGCCGCCGCTGCCCACCACGACGACGTCGTATTCGTCATCCCGCATGTAGAACAGGTTATAGTTTTGCGCTGGTTATGCAAGATATGATGCGCGCAAGATCCGATGCCTTCCCCTAGAACGGGTTCTATTTTGAGCGCACCGTCCGCCACCGCCTCGATTGACATCGCCGCGCCGCCCGCCGCCGTGTACGCCCTGGTCACCGATCTCGACGTCCTTGCCGATCTCGCCGACGAGACCAGCGCGATGCGCTGGGTGTCCGGGTCATCGGCGACAGCGGGTGCGCGCTTTCGCGGCACCAACCGCAACGGCTGGCGACGGTGGACGACGACGTGCACCGTCACCGACGCCGAATCGGGCCGGGTCTTCGCCTTCGACGTCGGCCACGGCATGCCGTCGGTGCCGATCTCGCGATGGCAGTACGACTTCGAGGCGACCGCCGAGGGCTGCCGGGTCACCGAGAGCACCTGGGACCGGCGTCCCGGCTGGTTCAAGCGCCCGGCCGAATTGGTGACCGGCACGCGCAATCGCCCGGGCCTCAACGCGGCCCACATCCACGCCACGCTGGCGCGGCTCAAAGCGCGCGCGGAGACCGCCCGGTCGTAGGCTCGCCCGTGTGACTCGGGTGCATCGCGTCGAGGCCCTGGCCGGTGCCGGGCGGTACGCCGTGACCTTCCAACGTCCCGACAGCAGCGAACAGAGCGCAGTCGTCCAGGTCAGCGGTGATCAGGTCAGCGCCGCCGAGGCAAGCCTGCCGGATGGCTGGACTCGTGAGAGCGACGCGTTCGCGGCACTGGCTGAAGTGTTGTTCGCGCTCGAACGCGCCCGCGAACTCGGCCCCGTCGCGGCGCAGCTCGTCGATGTCGACGGCGGGTGGGACGTGATGATGGGCAACGTCGTGCTCGGCGACAGCGGTCAGCCGACCTGCACCGCGCACGGCGTGATGGAGTCCGGTGACGGCGGTGTGTACGAGTGCGCCGAGTGCGGCGCCCGCGCCGCCTACGCCACCTGACCTTGTGTTGCAGCCCCGTCCGGACACTTTTCCGTCCGAAAAATGGTCGGACGGGGCTGCAACACAACCTTGAGGTCAGCTGTAGCGGACGGAGACCCGGTCGCTGATCGGCAACGACTGGCAGGCAAGCACGAAACCCTCGTCGAGGTCGTCCTGTTCGAGGATCTCGTTGTGCAGCATCTTGACCTCGCCGTCGGCCAGGATGCACGCGCATGCGCTGCAGGCCCCCTGCCGGCACGAGAACGGCGCCTTGAGGCCCTTCTCGAGCAGGAGGTCGAGCAGCTTCTTGTGTCGCGGCCAGTCGAACTCGTGCGTCTCGCCGTCGAGATCGACCGTCAATGCGGTCGCCGGACCGTTCTCGGCCTCGTCGACGAGCAGCTGACGCGCCAGCGGCCGGCAGCGCGAACGGATCCTCGGCCAGCGACTGGAACCGCTCGATGTGGATCCGCGCCGGCGGCACGCCGAGTTCGCGCAATGAGTGCGACACCGACTCCATGAACGGGCTCGGGCCGCACACGAACGCGGTGTGCTCGGTGAACGGAGCGGCCAGTGCTTTCAGCTGTGCACGGGACGGGATGCCCTGCACCGATTCGAGCCAGTGCAGCACGTGCAGGCGGTCGGGGTACTGCTCGGCCAACTCGCGCAGCTGCGCCGCGAAGATCACGGCGTTCTCGTGCTGGTTCGCGTAGACGAGCACAACGTTGCCGCTGCCGGCATGAAGCGCAGACTTCAGGATCGACAGGACGGGCGTGATGCCGCTTCCGCCGGCGAACAGCAGCAGGTCGGCATCAAGCGATTTGGGCGTGAAGACACCGCTGGGGACGAGGCATTCGAGCTCGTCGCCGACTGCGAGCGTGTCGTTGATCCAGTTCGACCCGAGCCCGTCGTTGACCCGCTTCACCGCGATGCGCATCGGCTCGTCGCGGTGCGGCGAGCTGCACAGCGAATAGCAGCGTCCGATCGGTCCCGAGTCGAGCGGCAGGCGCAGCGTCAGGAACTGGCCGGGGGAGTAGGAGAAGTCGACGCCGGGCGGCGGTTCGAACACGACCGAGCACGCGTCGGCGGTCTCGCGCACGATCTCGGCGACCCGCAGCCGATGCGAGTCGACCTGCATCAGCGCATCATCGGCACCGCAAGCGTCACCGTCGCGCACACGCGGCCTCGATGCTGATCGACTCGCGCAGCCGCGGGCACCCAAGCGAGACGCCGCAATGCGCCAACGGCATCGAAGTGCGCACAGCCGGCCATCGCCGCGGCCGTCCACTGCACGCTGGTGTGCTTGCGCGAGTTCTTCTTCACGCCGACCTCGACGCCGCACGTCGCGCACGACACGGGCACCAACCCGATCTCGACGTAGAGCCGCTTGTCGGCAGCGGTCTCGTGCTCGTGATCGGTCATCGCGGGCATCTCTACTCGCCGGCCTCGGCGCGCTTGCGCAGGTTCTCTGCGACCTCCTTCTCCCACGTCTCGACGGCGTGGGAGGTGTCGATCTCGAACTCGAAGCGTGCCGTCATGTCCTCGGTGACGTCGGCGGCGTCGACGTAGAACTGCTCGTACCAGCGGCGCAGTTGGTAGACCGGCCCGTCCTCTTCGCACAGCAGCGGGTTGTCGATGCGGCTCTTGTTACGCCAGATCGCGACGTCCTGCTCGAAGCCGATCTTGAAGCTCTTCGCGAACTTGCCGGCGATCTTGTTCGCCATCTCGCGGTCGACGCCGGGCAGCTTCTTCACCATGACGCCGTACTGCAACAGGAAGGAGTTCTTGTCGATCGGGTAGTGGCAGTTCACCAGTACCGACTCGACGGTCGTGCCCTTGAAGTCGTTCCACAGCCAATTGATCATGTAGGACGGCCCGAAGTAGGACGCCTCGGACTTGAGCAGGTTGTCCTCGCCCGCGTACTGACTGCCCTGGCCGATGTCGGGACGGCCGCGCGACTCCATGTACTGAGTGGCGATGTGGCCCTCGAAGACGTTCTTGAAGTACGTGGGGAACGCGTAGTGCACGTAATAGAAGTGCGCCATGTCCGAGACGTTGTCGATGATCTCGCGGCAGTTGGAGCCCTCGATGTGCAGCGTCGTCCAGACCCAGTCGCTCCACTCGTCCGAACCGACGCCCTCGATGTCCGGGATCTCGACGTCAGGTGTGGGCGCGTTGCCTTCCGGGTCGTTCCAGACGAACAGCTGCCCGTTCTTCTCGGTCGCCGTCCAGGCGCGGGTGCGCGCGCGCAGCGGCACGCGTTTGGCGTAGGGGATGCCCACGCACCGTCCCTCGCCCGACCAGCGCCAGTCGTGGAACGGGCAGGCGATCGCGTCGTCCTTGATCGTGCCCTGGGTCAGGTCACCGCCCATGTGCCGGCAGTAGGCGTCGAGCACACGTAGCGTGCCGTCGGAGGTCGCGAACACGACGAGCTTCGTCCCGAACGCGGTGATCGCGTGCGGCTTGCCGTCGTGGAAGTCGGCTGCGAGCCCGAGGCAGTGCCAGCCGCGCGCGAAGCGATCCGGGATGACGCCCGCGTCGATGGAACGCACGGCATCAGTGCCTACAGAGGACTCAGTGGTCTCGACCGTCCGGGTCATCGGCGCTCCCGTCTACAAATAGAACTTGTTTCAGAAATCGTGCCTGATGAGCCGTCCTTGCGCAAGCTCAGAAGCCATCGCGTCGCCTCGACACGTACGAGAACTTGTTCTAGTCTGGCCTCAGAAATACCAGCTAACACAGGAGTTCCACCGATGAGCAGCGCCACCACCCCAGCCGAAGTTCTCGCCGGTGTCACCGACCTGCTGCCGACGCTGCGCGAGCGCGCCCAGGCCACCGAGGATCTGCGTCGCATCCCCGATGAGAACATCGCCGCCCTGCAGGACACCGGCTTCTTCCGGTTGCTGCAGCCGTCGCGCTATGCCGGATACGAGGCCTCGCCGGTCGACTTCTACCGCGCGGTGCGCCTGATCGCGAGCGCATGCGGTTCGACGGGCTGGGTGTCGTCGGTGATCGGGGTGCACCCGTGGCAGCTCGGCATCTTCGACGACCGCGCACAGCAGGAGGTGTGGGGCGATGAGCCGTCGACGCTCGTGTCCTCGTCGTACGCACCGATGGGACGAGCCACCCCGATCGAGGGCGGATTCACGTTCAGCGGCCGCTGGTCCTTCTCGTCCGGCTGTGACCACGCGCAGTGGATCTTCCTCGGCGGTCTCGTGATGGGCGAGGAAGGCCCGGTCGACTTCCGCACGTTCCTGTTGCCGCGTTCCGACTACGAGATCGAGGACGTGTGGGACACCGTCGGCCTGCGCGGCACGGGCAGCAACGACATCATCGTCAAGGACGCGTTCGTTCCCGAGTACCGCAGCCTGTCGTTCATGGACACGGGTCGGTGCTTCGGACCGGGCCAGGCCGTGAACACCGGCGCGCTCTACAAACTGCCGTTCGCCTCGGTGTTCTCGTGCTCGATCAGCAACCCCGTGCTCGGCATGGCACAGGGCGCGTACGAGGCCTACGTCGGTTACACGAAGGAACGCGTGCGCGCCTCGAGCGGCGGCAAGGCAGCCGACGATTCGTTCAACCAGCTGCGCATCGCCGACGCCGCGTCACGCATCGACGGCGCGGTGCTGCAGATCGAGCGCAACCTCGAGGAAGAGTACGACTACGCCGTCAAGGGCGAAAAGATCCCCATGCCGTTGCGCGTGCGCGTGCGCCGCGACCAGGTGAACGCGACTGGCGCCGGCATCGCTGCAGTCGATCGGCTGTTCGAGAGTGCGGGTGGACGCGCACTGCGTACCGGAACGCCGATCCAGCGGTTCTGGCGCGACGCCCACGCCGGGCGGGTGCACGCGATCAACGACCCCGAGAAGGCGCTGGCGATGTACGGCCAGTTCGAGCTCGGGCTCAAGGTCCAAGATGCCTGGCTCTAAGGCGCCGCGAGTGGTCAGTTACGCCGTGAGTGGTCAGTTGTAAATGACCACTCACGCGATAAGTGACCACTCGGCGGATCTGGCGGCCGGGTCGTTCGCCGAGCTGTCGTCCGGCCTGACGCTGCACTATCACGAGGCGGGCGATCCATCGCTCGACACCGTGGTGCTGTTGCACGGTGGCGGACCAGGCGCATCTGCGTGGTCGAACTTCGGCCGGACGATGTCAGCGTTGTCCGACCGGTTCCACGTGCTCGCCGTCGACCAGCCCGGTTTCGGACGCTCGTCCAAACCGACCGAGTTCGACAAGCAGTTCTTCACCTACAGCGCAGACGCGCTGGCCGAATTGCTCGACCACCTCGGCATCGCGCGCGCGCACTGCGTCGGAAACTCGCTGGGCGGCGGCACGTCCGTGCGGCTCGCGCTCAACCATCCTGACAAGGCCGGCCGGCTCGTCCTGATGGCGCCGGGCGGGCTGGGTCTGAACGTGTTCGCACCAGACCCGACCGAAGGCATCAAGAAGCTGTTCGCGTTCGGCGCACCGCCCGGACCGTCGAAAGAGAAACTGGCCGACTTCCTGCGCACGCTCGTGTTCGACCCCTCGATGATCACCGACGAACTCGTCGCCGAGCGCTTCGAGTACGCGGCCGATCCCGAGACGCTCGCCTCGATGAAGGCGATGGGCATGTCGTTCATGCGACCCGGCGCGGCCGAAGAGGCGATGCTGTGGCGCGAGGCGTACAAGCTGCGGCAACGCGTGCTGCTCGTGTGGGGACGCGAAGACCGCGTCAACCCGCTCGACGGCGCTCTCGCCGCGCTGAAGCTCATCCCGCGCGCGCAATTGCACGTCTTCGGCGGCTGCGGCCACTGGGCAATGCTCGAGAAGTTCGACGAGTTCAACGCATTGACCGCGGAGTTTTTGGGGGCGAAGTGACGCTCAAATCGCTCGGCTATCTGCGCATCGAGGCGACCGATGTCGCCGCGTGGCGCGAGTACGGCTTGAAGGTGCTCGGCATGGTCGAGGGCACGGGGACAGTTGACGGCGCGCTGTACCTGCGCATGGACGACTTCCCGGCACGGCTCGTGATCGTGCCCGGTGAGCGCGACCATCTCGCGGCGAGCGGATGGGAATGTGCGAATGCCGCCGAGCTGCAGGACGTCCGCGACCGGCTCGACACCGCCGGCGTCCCGTACAAGGAAGGGACGGCCGAAGAGCTGGCCGACCGCAAGGTTGTCGAGCTGATTAGCTTCGAAGACCCGTCCGGCAACACGCTCGAGGCGTTCCACGGTGTGGCTTTGCAGCACCGCCGCGTCGTGAGCCCGTACGGCCATCGCTTCGTCACCGGCGAGCAGGGCCTCGGCCACGTCGTGTTGTCGACGAGTGACGACGAGGCTGCGCTGCGCTTCTACCGCGATGTGCTCGGCTTCCGGTTGCGCGACTCCATGCGGCTGCCTCCGCAGATGGTCGGACGTCCCGCCGATGGGGCGCCGGCGTGGCTTCGCTTCTTCGGCTGCAATCCGCGCCACCACAGCCTCGCATTCCTGCCGATGCCGACGCCGTCGGGGATCGTGCACCTGATGGTCGAGGTCGAGACCGCCGACGACGTCGGGCTGTGCCACGACCGAGCGCTGCGTCGCAAGGTGCCGATGTCTGCCACGCTCGGCCGGCACGTCAACGACCTGATGCTGTCGTTCTACATGAAGACGCCCGGCGGTTTCGACATCGAGTTCGGCTGCGAGGGACGTCAGGTCGAGGACGACACGTGGGTCGCGCGCGAGAGCACCGCCGTGAGCCTGTGGGGCCACGACTTCACTCTGGGCGCGCAATACAACTGACTCATGACCACAGTCGATGCCGGCACGTTCCGCAGAGCCCTGGGGCACTTCTGCACCGGCGTCGCGGTTATCGCCGCGGTGTCCGAGGACGGCGAGCCGGTCGGCTTCGCGTGCCAGTCGTTCGCAGCGTTGTCGCTCGACCCGCCGCTCGTGCTGTTCTGCCCGGCCAAAGCCGCCCGCACCTGGCCGGTGATCGAAGCGGCCGGATCGTTCTGCGCCAACGTGCTTGCGCACGATCAACGCGATGTGAGCGCGGTCTTCGGCAAGGCCGGCGCCGACAAGTTCGCCTCGATCGAGTGGCAGCCCGCACCGTCGGGAGCACCGCTGCTGCGCGGCGTGCTCACCTGGATCGACTGCACCGTCGAGTCGGTGCTCGACGGCGGCGACCACTGGATCGTCGTCGGCCGCGTCAATGCCTTGGGCGACAGTGCCGCTGACGACGGGGTCGCCCGTCCGCTGCTGTTCTATCGCGGCGCGTACGCCGCGACTGAGGAAGCCGAGCCGACCCCCGGAATCCTCGACAACCTGATCACCTGGTCGCGCGCTGACGACTGGTTCTAGAGACCGTGCAGGTAGGCCTTCTGCTGCCTGCGTGACGCGATCCGCCAGCCTTCGGGCGTCCGGACGAACTCGTCGAGGTACCAGAGCCCGATGAACAACACCTGCTGCGTGCCCTCGCGGTCGAGGTACATCGGGTTGTGGCAGACCGACTTCGCGCTGGCGCGGTCACCGTCGAGGTGGACCTTGCTCGTCGCCACGAGATGCTGATGCCCGGTGAACAGCCCTAGCGTCTTGGCCAGCCATTGCTTCATCGTCGGCAGGTCGCCGGACTCACCGCCGGTCGCGGTGAGGTCGAGGGTCGCGTCCGGTGTGAAGATCGCGTCGAGGTCGTCCCAGCGATGGAAGTCGATCGCGTGGCTGTACTCGGTGATCAGGTCGGTGATCTCCTGCCGGTCGGACAGTTCCTGCACGTTCACTGGAGGAACTCCTTCGAGAGTCGCCGGACGTGCTCGTCCGGCGAGCCGAACAGGTGCGCGCTGCCGTGCGCGCGCTTGAAGAACAGGTGCGCGTCGTGCTCCCACGTGATCGCGATACCGCCGTGCAGCTGGATGCACTCGCCGGCGATCGTCAGGAACGCCTCGCTGCAATAGGCCTTCGCCACCGATGGCGCGATCGTGCCTTCGACAGCGGCCCACGACGCCGACCGCGCCGCCTGCGCCAGGACTTGCAGGTCGGCCATGCGGTGCTTGAGTGCCTGGAAGCTGCCGATCGGACGGCCGAACTGCACGCGGTCCTTCGTGTACTGCACCGTCAACTCGAGGAATCGCTCCGCTGCGCCGACCTGCTCGGCGCTCAGGGCGACGGCGGCCGCATCCTTGGCTGGGGCAAGCGATTGTGCGTCGCCTACGCGTTGGCCGCGCTGCGCGCGCACAGTCGCCAGCCGTCTCGTGATGTCCATCGCGGGTGTTGGCGTCGCCTCGACATCAATCGCTTCGTATACGCCGGAGTCGTCAGCGACGAGCACGATCTCGGCAAGATCGCCGTCGAGGACGTACTGGGCGACACCGCGCTCGTCGACTTCGGCGACGGTCGCGATCGTGCCGTCCGCGATGCGCGGCAGCAGGCGTTCGCATGCTTCGGCGTTGCCGGTCGCCAGCAGCAATTGCGCGACGTAGGTGCTCGACAGCAGCGGTACGGGCGCCAGCGCCCGGCCGAGTTCGGCCATCACCACATGGGTCTCGAGCAAGGTCGCGCCCGCGCCACCGAACCGCTCGGGGATCGCAAGCGACGCGATGCCGATCTGCTCGCACAGCATCCGCCACAAGCCTTCGTCGAAACCCTTGCCTGGGTCGCACCGTTTCGCCAGCAGCGCACGCACGGCATCCTGCAGTTCCTTCACAGCGCCGCCAGGATGCGATCGCGATGCTCGCGTTGCGTGCCCCACGCGTTGACGAGCGCGCGCACCTTCGTCAGCCACAGGGCGAGGTCGTACTCGGCGGTGAAGCCGATCGCACCGTGCACCTGCAGCCCGGTGCGCGCCGCGCGGTACGCAGCATCGCCGCACGCCACCTTCGCCGCCGAGATGTCGCGCGGATCGAGGGTCAGTGCCGCGCCGAGGACGAGGGGACGGGCGAACTCGAGGCCCACGTGCACATCGGCGAGCAGGTGCTTCACCGCCTGGAAGCCGCCGATCGCTCTGCCGAACTGCGTGCGCTGCTTCGCGTAGTCGACCGATCGCTCGAGCAACGCAATACCGGCGCCGAGCAGTTGTGCGGCTGCTGCGAGCGTGCCGAGGTCGAGTGCGCGCGCTGCGTCGACCTCACCGATCGCTTCGGCAGCGCGCACGCCGGCGAGACGTCGGGTCGGGTCAAGGGACTTCACGGGAGTGGTTATCGAGGCGGTCGAGAGCACCCGACCCTCAAGCAGGTAGACCGCATCGCAGACATCCGCATCGAGCGCGTACGGCACCGCCGGCGGCGCGGCGATCGTGGCCATCGCAGCCTCGTCCGGGCGGCCGAGCGCCGGCAGCACGGCTGCCGACTCGATGTAGGGGCCGGGGACTGCGAAGCACCCCAGCTGCTCGAACGCCAACACCAGATCGACCGGTGTCGCGCCGGATTCGGGATCGCCGAGCGACGAACACGCCCAGCTCGGTCAGGCGTGTCCACAACTTGCGTCCCGGTGCCGCATCGCCGCCGGCCCATGACCGGGCCACCGCCGGCACGTCCGAGCCCGCGAGCAGATCCGCCAGCGACGCAGCGAATCCCTGCTGCTCGGACGACGGCGCGAATCTCATCGCGGCAGCCCCAGCAATCGCTCTGCGACGACGTTTCGTTGGATCTCGTTCGTCCCCGCATAGATCGGGCCGGCGAGTGAGAACAGGTAGCCGGCCGTCCAGTCGTCAACGACCTCGCCCTCCGCGCCCCGCAAGTCGAGTGCCGTCTCATGCAGGGCGACATCGAGCTGCGACCAGAACAGCTTGCCCGCGCTCGACTCGGCGCCGAGCTCGCCACCGTCGGCCAGCCGGGTCACCGTCGCCCAGGTGTGCAGTTCGTAGGCGCGCGCGCCGATCCAGGCATCGACAACCCGATCGGTCAGCGCGCTGTCGTCGCAACCGCGGGCAAGCGCTGCCAGCCGGTCTGCCGCAGCCAGAAACCGACCGGGGGAGCGCAGCGAGAGCCCGCGCTCGTTCGACGCGGTCGACATCGCGACCTTCCACCCGTCGCCGACCGCACCGAGCACGTCCTCGTCCGGGACGAACACGTCGTCGAGGAACACCTCGGCGAAACCCGGCTCGCCGTCGAGCTGTGCGATGCCGCGCACCGACACGCCATCGGCATGCAGGTCGAACAGGAAGTACGTCAGACCGCGATGACGCTCGGCGTCCGGGTCGGTGCGGAACAGACCGAACCCGCGGTCGGCGTACGTTGCGCGAGTCGACCACGTCTTCTGCCCCGAGAGCAGCCACCCGCCGTCGGTGCGCACGGCGCGCGACTTGATGCCCGCCAGATCGCTGCCGGCCTCCGGTTCCGACCAGGCCTGTGCCCAGATCTCGTCGGCGCGCGCCATCGGCGGCATGATCCGGGCGAGTTGCTCCGGCGTCGCATGGGCGAACATCGTCGGTGCCAACAGGAAGATGCCGTTCTGACTCACCCGCAGTGGCGCGTTGGCACGGAAGTACTCCTCCTCGAACACCACCCATTGCTGCAGGGTCGCGTCGCGACCGCCTAGCCCGGCCGGCCACGAGACGACCGACAGCCGGGCATCGGCGAGCACGTGCTCCCACTCGCGGTGCGCCGCGAACCCGTCGGGGGTGTCCATCGACGGCAATCGCCGCACGTTGGCCTGTAGGAACTCACGCACCTCGTCGCGGAACGCGACGGTGTCGGCGTCCGGGTCAAGATCCACTAGAGGCCTTCATCGACTTCGCGTCCATGCCGCCGAGCGAGTCGGCGCCGACCTCGGCGTTGTGCGCGTGTGCGAAGTGGTGCAACCCGAACACCGAGTCCATACCGTTGCGCATGCCCATCGCGTCCTCGCACTGGTTCACCGCCCGCTTGGCCAGGGCGAGCCCGAACTGCGGCATCGCGGCAATGCGTTCGGCGATGGCCAGTGTCTCGGTCTCGAGGTCGTCGCGCGCGACGACGCGGTTGACCATGCCCCATTCGTAAGCGCGTTGCGCCGAAAAACGATCGGCGGTGAACAGGATCTCCTTGGCAGCGCGCGACCCGAGCACCCACGGATGCGCGAAGTACTCGACGCCGGGAATCCCCATGCGTACCACGGGATCGCCGAAGAACGCGTCGTCGGAAGCGACGATCAAGTCGCACACGAACGAGAGCATCAGGCCACCGGCGATGCACGCGCCCTGGATCATCGCGATCATCGGTTTGGGAATCTCGCGCCATCGCCGGCACATGCCGAGATAGACCTCCATCTCGCGCGCGTACCGCAGGTCGCCACCATCGCGTCCTACGTGGTCCCACCAGATGATCGCCGTGTTGTCGTAATGCACGTCGACGTCGCGTCCCGGCGTGCCGATGTCGTGGCCGGCGGAGAAGTGCTTGCCCGCTCCGGCAAGCACGATCGACTTCACGGAGTCGTCGTCGACCGCGCGCTGGAAAGCACGATCGAGCGCGTAGGTCATCACCGAGTTCTGCGCGTTGCGGTAATCGGGACGGTTCATCGTGACGATTGCCGTCGACCCGCGAACCTCGTACAACACCTCGTCGCTCACGACATGAACTCCTTACGCAGCGTCGTCTTCAGGACCTTGCCGGACGGGTTGCGCGGCAGCGCGTCGACGAACTCGATGCGCCGCGGCACCTTGAAGTTGGCCAGCCGTTGCCGGCAGAACGAGGCCACCGCCTCAGTGTCGACGTCACCGTTGCGAACGATCACCGCGAGGCCGACCTCGCCGAGCCGCTCGTCTGCCAGGCCGATCACGGCGACGTCGGCCACGCCGTCGAGCCGTGCCAGCGTCTGCTCGACCTCGGCGGGATACACGTTGAACCCGCCGCTGATGTACATGTCCTTGAGCCGATCGGTGATCGTCAGGTATCCGTCGTGGTCGACGGCGCCCACGTCGCCCGTGTGCAACCACCCGTCCGGGTCGATCGCGGCGGCGGTGGCGTCCGGGTCGTCGAGGTAGCCCAGCATCACGTTCGGCCCCCGCAGCAACAGTTCGCCCTGCTCGCCGATCTTCAGCTCGAAACCGGCGACGGCACGTCCGCACGTGCGCGCGACCAGCTCCGGCGGATCGCTTCGCCGGCACATCGTGACGACGACTGCCTCGGTCATGCCGAACGCCGTCAGGACGATGTCGAAGCCCATCTCCGACTGCATGCGTTCGACGAGCGCGACGGGTACGACAGCTGCGCCGGTCACCGCGAAGCGCAGCGACGACAGGTCGTACTTCGAGCGCTGCGGATGGTCGAGCATCATCTGGTAGATCGTCGGCGCGCCTGGCAGCACGGTGATGTGCTCGTCGGCAATCAGCCGCAGCGCCTCGTCGACGTCGTAGGCGGCCATCGGCACGATCGTCGCGCCGGTGAGCAGGCAGACCACGATGCCGGCCTTGTAACCGAAGCTGTGGAAGAACGGGTTCACGATGAGATAGCGATCGTGCTCGTCGACCTCGCCGCACTCACCCCAGGCACGGGCGACGTCGACGACCTGCCGATGTGCGGTGAGCACGCCCTTGCTGCGTCCGGTCGTGCCGGACGTGAACAGGATGTCGCTGATGCCGTCGGGAGTCACCGCGTCGGCCCGAGCCTCGACGGTCGTCATCTCGACTTCGTGCGAGCGTTGGTCCCACTCGACGACGTCGTCCGGGGCGGGGGAGTCGTCGGTGCGGATCCACACGATCGACGTGAGCTTCGGCAGTTCTGCCGCCGCGCGCAATTGCGCCAGTCGGTCGGCGCCGAGGAACGGGCCGGTGACGACCAGCGCCACCGCGTCCGTCCGGTCGAGGATGTCGGCGGCTTCGTGCCCGGTGTAGCGCGTGTTGACGGGGACGAGCGTTGCGCCGGCGTAGTGCGCGCCGAGCGCGGCGACGACCCAGTGGTGCGTGTTAGGCGCCCACACTGCGACCCGCTCGCCGGGCTGTACGCCGCGGGCGATCAGGAACGCGGCGTGGTCGCGCACCTGTTCCAAGAGCTCGCCGAAGGTGAGCCGGACATCGCCGTCCACGAGCGCCGGTGCAGTGCCGAATTCGCGCGCGGCACGACGCAAGACCGCCGGAATCGTGTTCACACGAAGGGCTCCTCAGCTACCTAGCAAACGCTTGGTAGGGTAGCCTACTGCCATGACGGCCGACCAGCACGGCGACGCCGATGCCCGGTTCCGGGGCGAGGTGCGCGCGTGGCTCGCCGACAACCTCACCGGCGAATTCGCCGGGCTGCGCGGCCTGGGTGGCCCGGGCCGCGAGCACGAAGCCTTCGACGAGCGACTCGCCTGGGACAAGCACCTGTCTGCCGCGGGCTGGACGTGCCTCGGCTGGCCGCGCGAGCACGGCGGGCGCGGTGCCACGACGGCGCAACAGGTCATCTTCCACGAGGAGTACGCCCGCGCCGACGCCCCGCACCGCGTCAATCACCTGGGCGAGGAACTGCTCGGCCCGACGCTGATCGCGTTCGGGACGCCGGAACAGCGACGCCGGTTCCTGCCGAAGATCAAGTCACTGGACGAGCTGTGGTGCCAGGGCTACTCAGAGCCCGGCGCCGGCTCCGACCTCGCAGCCGTCGCCACAACCGCGACGCTCGAGGGCGACCGGTGGTCGATCACCGGCCAGAAAGTCTGGACCTCGCTGGCACACCTGGCCGACTGGTGCTTCGTGCTCGCGCGCACCGAGCCCGGCGCCAAGGGACATCGCGGGCTGTCCTACCTGCTCGTGCCGATGAAGCAGCCGGGCGTCGAGATCCGTCCGATCGTTCAGCTCACCGGCACGTCCGAGTTCAACGAGGTCTTCTTCGACGGCGCGCACACCGCAGCCGAGCTGGTGGTCGGCGAGGTCGGTGACGGCTGGCGCGTTGCGATGGGCACGCTCGCGTTCGAGCGCGGCGTCGCAACGCTCGGCCAGCAGGTCGGCTTCCGGCGCGAACTCGACGCGCTCGTACAACTTGCGCGCGACAACGACGCGATCGACGACCCGGTCATGCGTGACCGGCTGACGCGTTCATTCGTGCGGCTCGAGGTCATGCGCGCGCACGCGCTGCGCACATTGCAGTCGGGCGGGGTCGCCGGCACCGAGGCGTCCGTGGCGAAGCTGCTCTGGGCGCACTGGCACCGCGACCTCGGCGAACTGGCGATGCAGATCCGTGGACCGGCCGGCCTCGTCGAGCGCGACGGCGATCTCGATCCCTGGCAGCGGCTTTACCTGTTCAGCCGCGCCGACACGATCTACGGCGGCTCGGACGAAGTGCAGCGCACCATCATCGCCGAGCGCGAGCTCGGTTTGCCGCGCGAGGCACGAGCATGACCGCGCCGCCGTATGTCGCCGGGCATGCACTTCTCGCCGGAAAGACCGTGATCGTCACCGCGAGCGCCGGCGCCGGCATCGGCATGGCTGCCGCCAGGCGTTGCCTCGAAGAAGGTGCCCGCGTCGTCATCAGCGACACGCACGAGCGCCGTCTGGGCGAGACCCTCGACGCGCTGCAACCGCTTGGCGAGGTGAGTGCACAACGCTGCGACGTCACCGTCGAGGACGACGTGCAGGCGCTCATCAAGCACGCCGTCGACACGTTCGGCCGCCTCGACGTGATGATCAACAATGCCGGTCTCGGCGGCACGAAGTCGTTGCTCGACATGGCCGACGAGGAATGGACGCGCGTGCTCGACGTGACGCTCAACGGCACGTTCCGGTGCACCCGCGCGGCCTTACGGCAGATGGTCGACCAGGAGAGCGGGGGAGCGGTCGTGAACAACGCGTCCGTCGTCGGCTGGCGCGCGCAAGAGGGCCAGGCGCACTACGCCGCAGCGAAAGCCGGCGTCATGGCATTGACCCGCTGCGCCGCACTCGACGCGGCAGCGCACAACATCCGCGTCAACGCGGTGTCACCGAGCCTGGCCATGCATCCGCATCTGGTGAAGGTGACGAGCGAGGAGCTGCTCGAGAACCTCACCGCGCGCGAGGCGTTCGGCCGCTACGCCGAACCGTGGGAGGTGGCCAACGTGATGGTCTTCCTTGCCAGCGACTACTCGTCCTACCTCACCGGTGAGGTCGTCTCGGTAAGCAGCCAGCATCCATGACCGCTACTGCCAAGGCGCGCCGCGCCGAACTGCTGGCGATCGCCGCGCAGCTGTTCGCCGAGCGGGGATTGCGCGCGACAACCGTGCGCGACATCGCCGACGCCGCAGGCATTCTGTCGGGCAGCCTGTATCACCACTTCGACTCGAAGGAGTCGATGGTCGACGAGATCCTGCGCAACTTCCTCGACGACCTGTTCCACCGCTATCGCGCGATCGCCGCCCAGCAACTCGGCCCGCGGGCCACTCTCGAAGCGGTCGTCATCGCCTCGTTCGAAGCGATCGACCAGCACAATGCCGCCGTGGCGATCTACCAGGCCGAGGCTCGACACCTCGCAGCCGAGCCTCGCTTCGGCTATATCCGCGACCGGCTGGTCGAGTTCCGCGCGCTGTGGCACGACGTGCTCAGCGCAGGCGTCGCCGAGGGCAGCTTCCGCGACGACCTCGACGTCGAGCTGGCCTACCGTTTCCTGCGCGACACCGTGTGGGTCGGCGTCGGCTGGTACCGACCGGGTGGCGCCCTCACCATCGACGTGATCGCGCAGCAATACCTGTCCATCGTCCTGGACGGTATCGCCGCGCGCGGTGCGCCGAACGAACGGAAGTAGCAATCGTGGCTGAAGCATTTCTCGTCGATGCGGTACGTACGCCGGTCGGCCGTCGCCGTGGCGCACTCTCCGGAGTGCACCCGGCCGACCTCGGCGCGCACGTCATCACCGCGTTGTTCGACCGCAATTCTGGTGTCGACCCCGACGCCGTCGACGACGTGGTGTTCGGCTGCGTCGACACGATCGGGGCGCAGGCGGGTGACATAGCTCGTACCGCGTGGCTGTGCGCCGGCTACGGCGATCACGTCCCGGGAGTGACCGTCGACCGGCAGTGCGGCTCGTCGCAACAGGCGGTGCACTTCGCCGCCCAGGCAGTGCTCAGTGGGACGTCCGATCTCGTCGTCGCCGGCGGCGTACAGAACATGAGCGCGATCCCGATCGCGTCCGCGATGATCGTCGGCGAACAGTTCGGTTTCAGCACGCCGTTCGCCGGGTCGACGGGGTGGGACGAGCGCTACGGCGACCAAGAGGTCTCGCAGTTCCGTTCGGCAGACATGATCGCCGAGAAGTGGGACGTCACGCGCGAGCAGATGGAGCAGTACGCGCTCGAGAGCCACTGGCGCGCACTGTCAGCCATCGAGGCCGGCCGGTTCGACAACGAGATCGTCCCCTTCGGCGACATGACCACCGACGAAGGACCCCGCGCCGACACGTCGCTGGAGAAGATGGCGAACCTCGCGACGCTGCGCGAGGGTGGGCGCATCACTGCTGCGGTGTCGTCGCAGATCTCGGATGCCGCCAGCGCAATGCTGGTCGCGTCGGAAGCAGCCGTGCAGCGGTTCGGGCTGACGCCGCGAGCGCGCGTGCATCACATCTCAGCCCGTGGCGACGACCCGGTCTACATGCTCACCGCACCCATCCGCGCGACGCAGTACGCGCTCGAGCGCACCGGGCTGAGCCTCGACGACATCGACCTGATCGAGATCAACGAAGCATTCGCATCCGTGGTGCTCGCGTGGGCCAAGGACACGAAGGCCGACCTCGCGAAGGTGAACGTGAACGGTGGCGCGATCGCGCTCGGTCACCCGATCGGCGCGACCGGCACGAAGCTGATGGCCACGCTGCTGAACGAACTCGAGCGCACCGGTGGCCGCTATGGCCTGCAGACGATGTGCGAGGGCGGCGGCCAGGCGAACGTCACGATCATCGAGAGGCTGTAGGTTTCTGCGCGTGCAAGCAGACCTCGGCGACCGTCAGATTTCCTACGTCCGTCGCGGTAGTGGCGAACCACTGCTGCTGATCATGGGCATGGCCGGCCACGTCGGCCTGTGGCGCGAGGACTTTCTCGCCGCGCTCGAGGGCTCGTTCGACATCGTCGCCTACGACCAGCGCGGCATCGGCGACAGCACCGACGTCCCCGGCCCGTTCACGATCGCCGAGCTCGCGCAGGACGCGGTCGCCGTGCTCGACGCGGTCGGCTGGGACAGCGCGCACGTGTTCGGGATCTCGATGGGCGGCATGGTCGCCCAGGAGCTCGTGATCAATCATCCCGACCGAGTACGCCGCCTCGTGCTCGGCTGCACCTATTGCGGCGGCCCGCGCACCAATCCGATGGCGCCAGGCCCGATGCGGATGATGACCGCAATGAACTCAGGCAACATCGAGGCCGCGTTGCGTGCCGGGTTCGAGGCGAACCTGTCGCCGACGTGGGTCGCCGACGAGACGCACTGGCGCGAGTTCTACGACATCGCCCTGGCCGCGCGCGTCCCCGTGCCGGTCGTGCTGCGGCAGGCTCAGGCTGCGTTCGTCCACGACACGTCGACCCGGTTGCCGGCGGTGACCGCACCGACGCTGGTCATGGCCGGGACGGTCGACGAGATGGTGCTCTACGCCAACAACGAGGTGATCGCGTCGCTGATCCCGGGAGCCACGATGCATTCGATGGCGGACGCCGGCCACCTGTTCTGGTGGGAGAGGTGCGACGAGGTCGTCGAAGCGATCACGAAACACCTGACGGGCTGAGTTCGACGGGCACGTTCTCGCCCGTGAACACCTCGCGGTGCACGATCACGACGCGGACGAGCCATACGCCGGTGGCAGTCAGCCCGACGCCGGCCACGACGAGCACCGCGGGGATCGAGACGACCCGCGCGATCACGCCGCCGATCAGCGCACCGAGGGGCATGCATCCCCAGACCACCGTCCGGTAGCCGCCCTGCACACGTCCGAACAGGTGTTGCGGGATCAGCGATTGCCGTAGGGACATGGTGAGCACGTTCCAGAACATCACGCCGACGCCTGACAGCCCGAAGGCGATCGCGCCGACATACCCGTTGTGCGTCAGCCCCATCGCGATAGTCGTGAGGCCGGTGAGGATGCCGCCGAACACGAGCACGCTGCCGCGGCCGAAGCGTCGCGCGAGCCGGTCGGTGGTCGCGCCGCCGAGCAGGCCGCCTGCGCCCGCGGCGAGCAGAACGAGTCCGAAGTCCCCGGCCGGCAGGTGCAGCGTCTCGAGGGTGTACAGCACGAGCACGCCCGAGATCATGCTGCCGCACAGCGCGCTGACCGCGGACACAGCAGTCAGCTCGCGCAGGAACCGGTGGCTCAGCAGCCAGCGCACCCCGATAGCGACGTCCGCCCTGATCGAGCCGAGCCGCTCCTCACGCACCGGACGGTAGTTACCTCGCAACGTCAACAGGATCAGCGCAGCGATCGCGAAGCCGCCGGCATCGAGCGCGAACGGCAACGTCGCCGTCAGGGCGAACAGGGCGGACCCGAGCGGCGCGCCGACGAACGTCTGCCCGAGCGTCTCTTCGACGGTGATCAAGCCGTTTGCACGGTCGAGCCCGCTCGTGCCGATCACCTGCGGCAGGATCGCCCGGGTCGCGCTGTCGTACACCGTCTCAGCGAGGCCGATCATGAACGACGCGACGTAGACGACGACTATCGAACCGGTGCCGGTCAGCACGAACACTGCAAGTGCTCCGACCGCGGCAGCTCGGACGAGGTTTGCGCACGCGAGTGCGACGCGGCGGTCAGTGCGGTCGACGAGCGCGCCGCTCGGCAGCGCGAACAGCAGCCACGGCAGGAACGCGAACGAGATCAGACCCGACACCAGGATCGGGTTACGCGTGTACGTTGCGCCGAGCAGCGGCAGCGCTGTGCGGCCGATTCCGTCGGCGAGGTTCGATGTCGTGCCGCTCGCGTACAGCCGCCAGAATGCGCCGGGGAGTGCAGTCACGGCATCGATCCGGTGTCGGCGGGGAAGACCGCGTACTGGACGTCGACCGGGCGTGCACCGCGTCCGGGCTTGAGCGCCCGGTATTTGTCGACCAGCGCCCGCATCTCGTCGGCGAGGGCCCGCGCTTGCGTGGGGGAGAGGTCGAGGTGCCCGTCCATGTCGCTCGAGGCTTTCTGCCACTGTGCCGGCCACTCGGTGGCCGTCGCGAACCAGTTGGCCAGGCGCCGGCTGCGGTCGGACTGGTACTCGCGCAGCAGGAAACCGGCTGCTTCACGGGTATCGGCGTTCTCGAGGAAGTCCAACCCCGTCATGTGGATCTCGTCGACGGCCATGCGCCACCAGCGCTGCTTGCGGCCCGCCGAACGCTTTCCGGTCGACGGTTCGTCGTCGGGCACGAACTGCTCGACGAACCCGTGCTGGGCAAGCTGGCGCAGGTGGTAGCTGGTCGCACCGGTCGTCTCACCGAGCTCCTCGGCCAGGCTGGTCACGCTCGCACGGCGGCGCAGCTCGAGAATGCGCAAGATCTGCACGCGCAGGGGATGCGCCATCGCCTTGAGAGACGTGCCGTCCAGCTCCAGCTGCGTCGTCATGAATGCAAAGGTACTTATGCAAATATCTGTTTGCAAATAGAATCGTGGAAATTCCGAGCCATCGGGTTATCGTTGCGGACGTCCCAGCTATGGAGGTGCGGACGTCATGCGACTCGTCCAGGTGGCCCAGCACGCCGACGATCTCGATCGGGCGGCAGCGTTCTACACCGACCTGCTGGGTGCCGCACCGAGTGCGACGTACGACCCGCCAGGGCTCGTGTTCTTCGAGCTCGGCGGGGTGCGGCTGTTGCTGGAACGGGGAGCGCCGCCGGCCGTCCACTACCTCGCCGTCGATGACATCGAGGCGACCGTAGCCCGGTTGCGCGAGCGCGGGGTGGTGATCGAGTCAGAAGCACACGTGATCTTCGGTCACGCCGACGACACGCTCGGCCCGGCGGGCACCGACGAGTGGCAGGCCTTCGTCCGCGACAGCGAGGGCAATCTCGTCGGGCTCGTCGAGCACCGGGCGAGCACCGCAGACTAGAGCGCCAGACTAGGGCGCCCCGACGACCAGCTCGACTTCGATCGTCTCGCCGTCCTCGATGCCTTCGGCCTTGCGCACCCACGCCTTGAGCGGGACGACATAGGTGCCGTGCTTCGGCCACAGCGCAGTCGGCCACGTGGTGTCGCCGACCGTCACCGTCGCGGGGATCATGCCCCATCCGTAGGTGACCTCGTTGGCGACATCCTGGATCGGTGCGCACTGCTCATCGGGAACCGACACGAAGTAGAAGGGCGCTGGTCCGCGCCAGTACCAGACCTCGGCGGTGAAGTTGAGAGCGACGTCGGCCGGCGGCATGGCGCCGACGCTACGGTGGGTCGCGGACGAAATGCCACCTCGACCGGAACGATCTTCATGACCGATATCGCCAGCCCCACCGGACGCGCGCTGCTCGCTCTCGAGGCGATCCAGCAGGTGCCCGGGATCTCTGGCGAGCGGCTCGCGTCCCGCCTCGGCGTGACCGACCGTGCGGCCCGCCGCTATGTCGGGATCCTGCGCGAGGCCGGCATTCCCGTCGAGTCGACCAGCGGCCCGTACGGCGGCTATCGCATCGGACGAGGCGCACGGATTCCGCCGTTGACGTTCAGCACCGCGGAAGCGCTCGGCCTCGTGATGGCCGTGCTGCAGGGTTGGCACGGGACGGTCGAGGCAGATCACCCCGCCGCGTCGGCGCTCGGCAAGATCATGCGGGTGCTGCCGGCCTCGGCCGCCGCGCCGGCCGAGGCGATGCGGCGCGTGCAAGCGCAGAATCCGAGCGATGCCGCCGCGATGCCCGACCCTGAACTGACCGCGACCATCGCGCAGGCGTGCGAGGCGGGCGAGCAGGTGCGCATCGACTACCGCACGGGCAGCGAGTTCGTACTCGACCCGTGGGCCGTCGTCGTGCGCCACGGCCGTTGGTACCTGCTCGGCCGGATGGACGGCGCCGATGCGCGCCGCGTGCTTCGCCTGGACCGGATCGTCGCCGTGACGCCGACGGGTGAGAACTTCACGCGTCCGGTCGACCTCGATCCGGTTCGCGAGGTCGAAGACCATCTCGCGGACGGCTGGACCTACGACGTCGAGGTGCGCATCGAGGCACCGTTCGCCGACGTCGCGCCGTGCGTGCCGCGCATGCTCGGCCGGCTCGAAGCGACCGGCCAGCGGTCGTGCGTACTGCGCGGCAGCACGGGCAATCCCGGCTGGTACGCCGAACAACTCGCGTCCGTACCCGGCGACTTCACCGTGGTGGCACCGGAAGAATTGCAACGCGCGGTAGCGAGTCTCGCCGCACGGTTCGCGCGTGCGATCGACGGTGTCGACATCCGGCCGATCGGCCGCGTCGAGTCGTTGCTCACTGACCGGGCGGCTGCGCCCCGGCAATCCGACGAGGGCGCGCCCCCGGCGGTGCTCGTGCTCGACGCGTCGGTGACCGACGCGATGGCCGGCCTGCGCGTCGGCGATGCGATCGTCGTGCTGACCTGGTTCGATCGCGCGGACCGCGCGGTGCACGCCGTCCACCCGCGGGGCGATACGAGCCGTGAGCCGGCGGGGGTTTTCGCGACGAGGTCGCCCGACCGTCCGAATCCCATCGGACTGCACACAGTGCGAGTCACTTCGATCGACACCATCCGCATCGGCGTCGATGCGCTCGAAGCACTGGACGGCACACCGATCGTTGACATCAAGATCGCGCTCGGCGAAGTGTCCGCGCGCTGAATCACAGAGGAGAACAACACTGTGGCATCGAAGGTTGCGCTCGTGACGGGAGCGTCGTCCGGCATCGGTGAGGCGACTGCTCGCGCTCTGCTGGCCGACGGATTCGTCGTCTATGCGGTCGCGCGGCGCACCGAGCCGATGGCAGCGCTGCAGAAGGACGGCGTGCACGCGTTCAGCATGGACGTCACCGATGACGCGTCGGTGGTGGCCGGCGTCGACCGCATCATCGACGAACAGGGCCGCATCGACGTCCTCGTCAACAACGCCGGTTACGGCTCGTACGGCGCGGTGGAAGACGTCCCCATCGACGAGGCCCGACGCCAGTTCGAGGTCAACATCTTCGGCCTCGCCCGGCTCGTTCAGCTCGTCACGCCGCACATGCGCACACAGGGGAGTGGCCGCATCATCAACATCTCGTCGATCGGCGGCAAGATCTACGAGCCGCTCGGCGGTTGGTACCACGCGACGAAGTTCGCCGTCGAGGGGCTGAGCGACAGCCTGCGCATCGAACTGCGTCCGTTCGGGATCGACGTCGTCATCATCGAGCCGGGCCCGATCCGCACCGAGTGGAACACGATCGCACGCGACAACCTGCGCGCCACGTCAGCGGGCACCGCGTACGCAGAGCGGGCGAAGGCGGTCACGCACGTCCTGGAGCAGGCGGACCGGCCGAGCCGCTCGTCCGGACCCGACGTCGTTGCTCGCAAGATCGCGAAAGCCGCGTCGGTACGCCACCCGAAAGCCCGCTACCCGGTCGGACGCTCGGCAGGCACGATCGTTCGCGCCCGCAAGGTGCTGCCCGACCGCGTCATGGATGCGATCATCGGGCGCATGTTCAGCTGAGCTGGATGCGCGGGAACGCGATCTCGGCCTCGAGCAGATAGGCAAGTTCGAGCAGGGTGCGCTCGTCGCCGTGTGCGGCCGACAGCTGCACACCGATGGGTAGTCCGTCCGGGCTCATCGCGAGCGGGAGCGAGATCGCGGGCGAGCCGGCGATGTTGTTCAACGGGGTGTACGAGACGTAGTGCGTGAGTCGGTCGACGAGTTCGTCGAACGGCACGGTCGGCGCGAGGTGACCGAGCGGCGCAGTCGTATGCGCGAGCACCGGCGACACGACAACCTCGAGGCGCGCGAACATCCGCGCATACGCGGCCGGCACACGCCTGAGTCGCAACAGCGCGCCGGGGGTGCGATGCAGGTTGCGTCGGTGGTGCGTGCGCAGGCCGCGCGTCAATCCGTCGATGCGGTGCTTGTCGAAGCTTCGGTCGAGCAGCAACCGTCCAGTGTCGACAGCGAGTTCGGCGAGCAGCGCCCAGTACTGCACGAAGTCACTCGCGAACTGTTCGTCGACCGGGAGCTCGACCGGTTCGACCACGTGCCCGGCCTTCTCAAGCGTCCGGGCTGTCTGTTCGACAGCGGCGCGGGTGGCGGCATCGGGCGCCCCTGTGATCGAGTCGATGACGAGCCCGATCCGCAGTCGCCGCGGGGCTGGTCCCTCGACGAGGCCGATGGGCGCGAGCGCGGGATTGCGCCAGTGATCCTCGGCCGCTGCAACAAATGCGGCTGTGTCGCGCACGGTGCGCGTGAGTACGCCTTCGGAGATCATGTTGATCGGCAGGTGAGCGGCTTGCTCCCCGTCGACGTGCCGGCCGCGGCTCGGTTTGAGCCCGACGAGTCCGGCGCAGGCCGCGGGGATCCGGATCGACCCGCCACCGTCGTTCGCGTGGGCGATGGGCACTACGCCGGACGCAACGAGCGCCGCCGACCCGCCCGACGATGCGCCGACCGAATAGTCGGTGTGCCACGGATTGCGTGCCGTGGGAGCGGTCATGAACTCGGTGCTCGCGTTGAAGCCGAACTCCGGCAGCCGCGATTTGCCGAGCAAAGTCAGCCCGGTGCTCAGGTACTGGGTGGCGTACGCGCCGTCATGCTTGGCCGGACGGGCGGTGTAGGCCTCGCTGCCGTGGTTGGTCGGCAAGCCGGCGACGTCCGTGTTGTCCTTGATGAAGGTGGGGACGCCGAACAACGCGGCGCTTCGATCGGTCGCGTGGCGCGGTCGCTCGTAACAGTCGGCCTCGACCGCGTGCAGACGTGGATCGACCTGGGCGGCGCGGGCGACGGCGGCCCGGGCGAGTTCGTCCGCGCTGAGTTCGCCCGAGCGGACCAGTGCCGCCAGAGCGACCGCGTCGTGCGTCGCGAGCGCGTCGTCGCCGAAGGCGTGCACGCGGAGGTTGTCTTGCACCTAGCCGCGCCGTCCGGTGTAGAGGAACGCGATGCCACCGAGTGGGATCACGACGAGAATGACGGCGATCCAGCCCGGACGCGTCAGGTACCTCAGGTCGCGATCGTCCGAGTGAGCGAGTGCGGACAGGCACAACCACTCGAAGCGCACGACCGCCACGATCAGGACGGCGATCACCGCAGTCACGACGAGCTGGACGGTCACGATCCCATTCTGGCGCACATCGGCTTTCGCGCACACGTGGCACGATCATTCGGGTGACCAGTACGTCGGCCGAGCAGCGCTTGCGCGATCTCGCGATGCTGCGCCGTGTGCGCGATCGCATCGACCGCGAGTACGCGCTGCCGCTCGACGTCGAGTCGCTGGCGCGAGGTGTGCACATGTCTGCCGGCCACCTGAGCCGCGAGTTCAAACTCGCCTACGGTGAGGCGCCGTACGGCTACCTGATGACACGGCGCATCGAGCGGGCGATGGCATTGCTGCGCCGCGGCGACATGAGCGTGACGGAGGTCTGCTTCGCAGTCGGCTGCTCGTCGCTCGGGACGTTCAGCACGCGCTTCTCGGAGCTGGTGGGGATTTCACCGAGCATGTACCGCGATCGAGCCGTCGCGTCCGAGGAGTTGCCGTCGTGCGTGGTCAAGCAGGTCACCAGACCGATCAGGAATCGAGAAGCCTCACGTTCTGCGCCCGATCTAGCGTGACGGTATGGACCTCAGCATCTCGTCGGCCTTTCTGCCGCACAGCGACCCGCAGGCAACGATCGCGTTCTACCGCGACACTCTCGGCTTCGAGATCCGCAACGACGTCGAGATGCGCGGACTGCACTGGATCACGGTCGGTCCGGCCGGCCAGCCGGACGTGAACATCGTTCTGTACCCGCCGGGAGTCGACCCGGGCATCACCGACGACGAGCGTCGCGTGATCACCGAGATGATGGCCAAGGGAACGTTCGGCATCATCACGTTCAGCTCGCCGGACCTCGACGCCACCTTCGAACGGGTTCAGGCCGGCGGCGCCGAGATCGTCCAGGAGCCGACCGATCAGCCCTACGGAATCCGCGACAGCGCGATCCGCGACCCGTCCGGGAATCTGATCCGGATCAACCAGGCCGGCTGACACTGCAGGCGGCTTTCACTGCCTTTGCGCCTTTCGTGGCGGATATTGAGCGAAATTTATGTTGATCTCTACTGGCACTGGGCTGAGAGCCGGGTGATGATGCGGGGCAGTGTGGACAACCCGGCCGGAGCTCAGATTGATCACCTCACCCCCGCTCGCGACGAGGCCTCTGGTCACGACCCTCGTATCGGCACCCGTAGTCCCGGCAGCGGTCCGCCGACGGTTCGGTAGGAGCCGGATCAAGGCGCTGGCGATCTTGGTGACGATCACGGTCATCCCGATCGTCGTCGCGCTGCCTGCCATCGCTGGCGCCCGCCCGGTAGTCACCGGGCTTGCGCGCCACCACGGCATCTACTGGGGCGGCGAGACGCTCACGGTGTACGGCCGCAACTTCACGTCCGTGCGCGATGTGTTGTTCGGTGCGCGATCGGGACGCCACATCCACGTGGTGTCGCCGACGCGGCTCACGGTGGTCGAGCCCGCGCACTCGGTCGGAAGCATGTACGTCCAGGTCGTCACGGCGACCGGCAAATCTCTGTCGAGTTCGGCGTCGGCCTTCACCTACCTGTACCCGAACATGAACACGCCGATCTACGGCCACTTGAGCGCGCGTCAGGAGCAAGCGATCTCGGCGCGGGTGCGTGCGCATCACCGCAATGCGCGCATCGCGCCGCGATCTCGACGCTGGACGGCAGCGATGGGCCTGAGCGCCGCGCAGCGAGCGCGTTCATGGATCGGCGTGCCGTACTCATGGGCCGGCGGCAATGGCTACGGCCCGACGACCGGAGTGTGCGAACACAACGGGGGAGACCTCGACTGCCATGTCGTGGGGTTCGACTGTTCTGGTCTCACGTTGTACTCGTGGTGGCCCTATGAACACCTCACGCATTACGCCGCCACGCAGCACTGGGAGGCGGGTCGCTTCCACCCGTCCATCGCGCAGCTGATGCCCGGTGATCTCGTGTTCTTCTCCGGCTACATCCCGAACGGCATCGGGCACACCGCGGTGTACGCGGGCGGCGGCAACGTCATCCAGGCAAAGGAGAGTGGCTCGCTCGTGCAGGTGTCGCGACTCGTCGACGTGATCAAGCACAGCGGGACGTACCGCGGCGCGACTCGTCCGATGTCGACCGGCGCGCAAGGAATCGCACCGCGGCTGTGGTCGTCGACGCCGCGCGTGTCGACCAAGGGTGGACTGGTCACCATCACCGGACGGCGCATGGACGGCACGACGACTGTGATGATCGGGTCGACGATCATCTACCACTTCGTGCAACGCACGGCGAACCGTCTGGTCGTCAAGGTGCCCGCACACAGCGTTGGTGACGTGACAGTGTCGGTGTCGGACGCATGGGGAACCACGCACCGTTCACTGACGTACGTCGGACCGCCGGCGATCGACGCGCTCAGCCCGACGCACGGGCCGACCACGCAGACGACCCCTGTCACGGTGACGGGACGCAACCTCGGCCACGTGACGTCGGTGACTGCCGACGGGAAGCACATCCCGTTCACCGTGATCGATCCTCGGCACGTGCGGGTCACGATGCCGAAGCACGCCGCCGGGAAGGTCATGATCTCGATGCGTTCCGCGTTCGGTACGTCCAACCCGAGACGGTTCATCTATCAGGGACCGAAGAAGGTGCCGCCGACGAAGACACCGACGACACCGTCGCCGTCCACGTCGCGCCACACGCCGACGCCGACGCCGACGCCGACGCCGACGCCGTCGACAAGTCCGGTCACCACGCCGGTGACCACACCGGTCACGACCCCGGCTACCTCGCCCGCGACGACACCACCGTCCACGCCTGCCACTACGCCGGCGACCACGCCGGTCACGTCGCCGGCGCCGAGCACGTCGAGCGTCGCGACCGGAACGACCTCAGATTCAGCGGCGCCCTCGCCAGGGTGATTACGGAGGCCTGACTCAGGCTGTTCCGGACCCAGGACAGTGCTGGAGCTCCGGTCGTAGGGGGCCGGTCTAAGGGCGAACGCCATATATTGCTGCGGATTCTCTGTCAACAACTCTGGAGTTTCTTCCGCGGAAGGAGTATTATCGAACACGTGAGCAGCTCGCAGTTGACCGGCACCGCGGTGCTGGATCGGCTGCGCGAACTGGAGGCTCGGAAGCAGGCCATCGAGGTCGAACAGCTGAGCCTGATCGCGCAGGTCGAGACCGAGCGGCTGGCCTATGACTTGGGTGCGAAGTCGACGGTGGTGTTGTTGCGGGACGCGTTGAGGATCGGCGCCAACGATGCGGCTGGGCGGGTGCGGCTGGCGCTGGCGATCACGCCGCCGCGGCTGATCACCGGTGAGCTGGTCGAACCACAACACCCGCAGACGGCGCAAGCGTTGGCCGACCGGCTCGATCTCGGTCCGGGCCGCGGCCACGGTCGTGAAGATGACGGACAAGATCGACGACCTGCTCGCCGACCAGTCAGCGCCGCTGTATGAGACTGCGCTGCTGCAGTTCGCTGCCGAGCACGACCCGGACTTGCTGGCCCGCTTCGCCACCGGCCTGTACGCCCGTGTCGATCACGACGGCGCGTTTCGTGACATCGAAACCGCACACCGGCGCCGCACGTTGACGCTGCACCGCCGCTCGGACGGCTCGGCCTCGATTGCCGGCGACCTGACCTGTGAGGCCGCCGAATACGTCGAGACCCTGCTCGACACCCTGGCCAAGCCGCACACCGGCCCGAACGACAAACGCGACCCGCGCACCCCCGGCCAACGCCGCCACGACGCGGTACTGACAGCGCTGAAACTGCTCTACCAGTCCGGCGACCTGCCCACCGCCAATGGCTGCGCCACCACCCTGGTGCTCACCGCCACCGTGGACGAGTTCGCGAACGGCACCGGCATCGCCCAAACCAGCCACGGCTACTCGATCCCAACAGCGGTCGCGGACCGGTGGCTGGACCCGAAAGTCAAAGCGATCCTGGTGTTGCTGTCGAAGACGAAGGCGATCACGGCGTATTCGGATCAGCAACGGTTGTTCACCGAACAACAACGCCTCGCGATGTTCGCCCGAGACAAAGGCTGCAGCTATCCCGGTTGTGATGCGCCGTTGGCGTGGACCCAGGCACATCACGTCACCGACTACGCGATCACCCGAAGAACCTGCGTCGATGACGGCACCCTGGTCTGCACCGCCAACCACGCCCTGTTCGAACAAATGGGCTGGCAATCGATCATGATCGACGACCTACCCCACTGGGTACCACCCGCCTGGGTTGATCCGAAACAGCGACCACGACGCAACCGCATGCACGACTCTCCACAACTGACCCGAGTCTGACCGGCGGCTGACACATGCCCTCCAGCGCAACCACACCTTCCAGCGAAGACTCCCCGCTTCGGGACTTCGTCCCGACCGGACCGAACAGCGCGAACTCAACCCCCGCGCAACTCGTCTTTGCTGCGCCTTTGTTCTTGTCTCTCACGATTCAGCAGGACGCTGGAAAAGGCTGGGATCCGTCGTGTGTCAACAGGGGAGTACCTGACAATGCGCCGGAAGCGCAACGAGGCGCCCTGGCGAGATCGTCTACAGGTTTGTGGGGCGATGCTCGAGCGCTGCGGCGGTTGTTGTCGTTGCCGCTTGTGCGCTGGCGGCTTGCGACAGTGGCGCCGCCGAACCGGCACCTACTGCGCACACCACTCACGTGTCAGCTGCCGGCCGTAGATCTGACGGCTCTGCCGCTGCGATCCGATCACGACACACGCGAACGGTGCCGACGCCGTTGCTGAGCCCGTCGTCTCAGGCGTGGGGATACTGCGGCAACATCCGCAACGAGGCCGACGCCCGGTCTCTGGTTCTCAGCGGCGAAGCGACCGCACTCGTGAGCGCACGGGTCGCGGGCAGTGTGATCACGTCATATCGACCGCTTGTCGGTCATGTCACCGGCCTGCGCACGCTGCAGAACGGACTGACCGTCCGGCGCGGGCGATACCTGCTTCTTCTGGGCGGCGGGTACCCGTCCTACTACGCCGCGTTCGGGTCATACAGCATTTACCAAATCGACGGTCACCGGGCGTATCAGGTGTGCGCCTACAGCCAGCCGAACACCGGACGCGGCGGTGTCTTCGACGTCGACCGCATCGTCATGCTGCTCCGACACACACTTCGTGGGTGACTCGCCTCGCAGTGTGACGCATGGGCGGTCGCCGGCCCGGAAGCTAGAGACCGACCACTGGGAGATGCCGGAATCGAACAGGCATCAGCTGCGGCGTCAGATCAGGTTGACAGATGCTCTGTAAGCCCGGGTGACACGCGCCCTCGACGCTACGCGAGCCCAGTGGCGCGCCGAGTCGAACTCGCAAGAAGGTCGTTCGGAGCGCGGAAGCGCACGTTGCCGAAGTCGTCTGATCCGGAGAGTGATCCGAACCGACGTGTCATCGCTGGCGACACCTCCGCCGGTCAAGGTGTCGCAAAGCCCATGGAAGTACTCAACAACGACGGTCGACGAAGTCGGCGCAGATCGGACGAGCGCCCATGGTGCATCACTCGTGGCGGGCGTCGACGAACAGCCCGTCACGATCACCGCGACAGCAGCCGATGCGAACGCCGAAGGCAGATCGTCCGCCCGAGAGAACGTCCCGGCTCCGAGATGCACGCTCGAGCTCTCCAAGTACGCCGATAAGTGACATTATGTCATTTCGCAGAATGACATCCAGGTTCCCTGGGGACCCGGAACGCACGTCCCCCGAGACCGCCGGGCACTCTGGGACGGTGCCATCGAACCAGATCGAGCTCGCCGATGGCACACGGCTGTGGACGACGGTCTCCGGTGACGGTCCGCCGGTCGTGTTGTGTCACGGCGGACCAGGTCTGTGGGATTACGTCGAACCACTCGCCGAGTTGCTCGACGACCGGTTCACTGTCGTCCGATTCGATCAACGCGGCTGCGGACGCTCGACGGGCACCGGGCCGTTCACGATCGCTCAGGCCGTCGACGACCTCGACCAGGTCCGTACGGCCTACGGGTTCGACCACTGGGCCGTCGTCGGTCACTCCTGGGGCGCCGAGCTCGCTCTGCGCTACGCGGCCCAACACCGCGACCGCACCACCGTCGTCGGTTATCTGGGCGGCATCGGCGCCTGCGACGACTATCGCGTTCCGTACATAGCAGAGCGCGAGCGCCGCCTCGGCCCGGATCTCCCCCGCTGGACCGAACTCGGCTCGCATATTCGAACACCCGAGGAGGAGCACGAGTGGTGCGTCCTGCAGTGGCGTCCCGACTTCTCTCCCGGCCCTGCCGCCGCGCAGCACGCCGAAGCGCTGTGGCAGACCCGGCCATCGGGCGTCCAGATCAACACCGCCGCGAACCGAAAGCTGTGGGCTGATCGCGCGACCGAAGACCTTTTGGAACTCGCGAAGGACGTGACCTGCCCGGTGCTCATGCTGTGCGGCGCAGACGATCCCCGCCCGTGGCGCGTTACCGATCCCCTGTTCGCGGCGTTACCGAACGCGCAGCGAGTAGTGCTCGACAATGCCGGACACGCAACGTGGGCCGAGCAACCCGCCGCCACCCGGAAGCTGCTGCTGGAGCTACTCGCGGACGATTGATCGCGTCCGCTCGTTCAGCCGTGCGGCCTGTCGCGTCAGATGATCACGCTCGGCAACGTTGGACGCGGCATGGGCGGCCTCGCGGTACAGCCGAGCGGCATGTTCGATTTCACCGGACCGCTCCCGCAGGTATGCCTCGACAGCTGCGTACCGCGGGACGGACGGATCGAGCGCCGCCAGCGCGGCAAGACCGGCCCGGGCCCCGTCCGCCTCGCCGATCGCGACCGCGCGATTGAGCCGGACGACGGGATTGTCGGTGAGGCGGTTCAGCTCGTCGTACCACTCGACGATCTGCACCCAGTCGGTCTCGTCGGCGGCTTGCGCATCGGCATGCAGAGCGGCGATCGCCGCCTGCGCCTGGTACTCGCCGAGCCGATCACGGGCGAGCGCCGTCTGCAGGATGTCGACGCCCTCGGCGATCAAGGCGGTGTCCCAGCGGGACCGGTCCTGCTCGGTGAGCGGGACGAGTGCGCCCGACGGCGTCGTGCGCGCGACCCGTCGTGCGTGGTGCAGCAACATCAGCGCGAGCAGGCCCGACTACTTCCGGATCGTCGGTCAGCGCCGCCACCTGGCGGGTCAGGCGGATCGCCTCGTCGGCGATGTCGACCTCGCCGGTGTAGCCCTCGTTGAACACGAGGTAGAGCACGCGCAGCACGGTGGCCAGATCACCGGGCTCGTCGAGGCGCACGCCAGCGATCGTGCGCTTCGCCCGGCTGATGCGCTGCGCCATCGTCGCCTCGGGCACGAGGTAGGCCAACGCGATCTGCCGCGTCGTCAACCCACCGACCGCGCGCAACGTGAGCGCGACCGCCGACGACGGCGTGAGCGAGGGATGCGCACACAAGAAGTACAGCGGCAGCGTGTCGCCGACGTCATCGGCCGGGCCCGGCGCCGGTTCGGCTGCCACGCCGCTCCTCCCTCGCCAACCGCGAGGTGTCTGCGCGGACGGCGTCGAGGAATTTCCGCCACGCGACGGTGATCAGCCAGCCTTTGGCGTCGGTGGGCGGGTCTGCGCCCACGTCGACAATGCCTGCACCAGCGCGTCCTGCACGGCGTCCTCGGCCGTCGCGAAATCGGCTCCGCGACGGACGAGGACACCGGTGACAGCGGGAATCAGGCTCCTCAGCTGGGATTCGTCCACTGCTCGCCGTTCGGCATGTCGTTGAGGAACGGACGCACCTCGAGCCACTCGTACAGCGGCTTGCCGCCCTGGCCCGGCGCGGCCGACAGTTCGCCCGCGAGTTCGAGCGCGCGCTCCTGGCTGTCGACGTCGATCACCATCCAGCCGGCGATCAGGTCCTTGGTCTCGGCGAACGGCCCGTCGGTGACCGGTGGCTTGCCCTCGCCGTCGTAGCGGACGAACGAGCCTTCCGGCGACAGCGCCTGTCCGTCCACGAACTCGCCACTGCCTTCGAGGCGGCTCGCGAAGTCCTGCATGAACTTGATGTGCGCGTCGACCTCGCCCGGCGTCCACTGATCCATCGGTTCGCAGGCGACGAAGGGTGCTGGTCCGCCGCGGTAGTGCTTGAGCAACAGGTACTTGGCCATCACGTTTCTCCTTCGGTGTCGCGCGACCATTGTGGCCGCGTTCGCATCAGGGACGCAGCTGCTCCCCCGTTCTCGACATCGCCCTCGAGAAGTCTTCAGAACCGGCGCACGCGCCAGACCACATCGCGCGCCGGATCGCCCGACGCGCTCGCCTCGACCCGTTCGACTGCGAAGCCCTCGCGCTCGTAGAACGCACCCGCACGCTCGTTGGCCGCGAAGTGTTCGATGTGGAGCCGATCCACGTCGGACGGCAGCTGCTCGGTGAGCGCAGCGAGCAACTGCCCGCCGATCCCCCGGCCTCGACAGCGCGGATGGACGTAGAGCTTGTAGACCACGTGCTCCGCGCCGTTACGACCGCGCTGGCCGACACCCACCACCTGCCCACGATCGTCGGCAACGACGACCACACCCGCGGCAACGGCCGTGGCGAGATGCGTCGAATTCCACCAGTCACGCACCTGCGCATCGGCGGCGGCCGTGCCGATGAGCGGCGCGTAGTGCGCGCGGATGTGTGCTTCGCCGAAGGCGCAGATGGCCACGACGTCGTCGGGCACGGCTACACGAATGGCCGGCTCGGGCGGCACCGAACCGGTCACGCTTTCGAGAAGGTGAACCGCGTGCAGTCGGACGGGAACGTGAACCATGCCAGCGCGCGGGCCGGGATGATGACGCGCAATCCCCCGCCGCCCTCGCCGGACCACGCATCGGCCTCAGGCGCGTAGTCGGGGTGGTATTTGCTGAACGCCGCGGAGATCATCCGGCCGAGCCCGTCCGGGTCGGCACGTGTCGCGTGCGACTCCCCCTCGACGATCACGACCTCCGCGCCGCTCTCGAGGGTGAGCGTGCACGCCGGGTTGTGCTCGAGGTTGCGGGCGTGTCGGGTGGTCGGCGCCCCGTCGTAATAGAACCGTCCCCCGACCCAGACGCCCCAGCGCGGAACCGAATGCGGTCTGCCGTCCGGACGCACCGACGCGAGCCAGTAGTACTTAGACGCGATCAGGCGCGCCTCGACGTCCGCCCAGGCCAACGCTCCGTCGACCGACTCCGGGACGCCATAGCCATCGGGCATGGCGGGGCGCGACACCGACGGCTGATCGACACCCGAGGAGTTCGTCATGCCAGCGACGCTAGCGGCCCGGCCGTTGATCCGTAGCCGGGACCGGTGGTTGACAATGCACCTAAATCGGACAGAGGGTGGGTGGATCCTTCGACGAGAGGACCGCCGATGTCCCGTCCGTCCCGCACCCGGATCGTCCAAGCAACCGCCGTCGCCCTGCTGACTGCCGCCATCGCGATTCCGGCGGCGAGCACGACGGCGAGCGCCGCGCCCAGCCCGACCGATACGACGGTGCGCGGCATCAACGTCGACACCGCCACGATTCCGCGGCTCGAGAGCCTGATGAACCGCGACCGGCTCACGTCCCAAGACCTGGTGAACTTCTATTTGAGCCGCATCCACCAACTCAACTCCAAGCTGCACGCGGTGATCACCGTGAACAAGTCGGCGCTGAGTGAGGCGCGCGCAGCCGACCGTGCCCGCAGCGCGGGTGAGCGGCGTCCGATGCTGGGTATCCCGGTGATCGTCAAGGACAACATCGACACGACCGGGATGCCGACGACGGCCGGATCGCTCGCTCTCGACGGCAGCACGCCGCGCGACGCGTTCATCGTCCAGCGGTTGAAAAAAGCAGGAGCCCTGATCATCGGCAAGGCGAATCTGTCGGAATGGGCGAACTTCCGTTCAACCCAGTCGTCGAGCGGATGGAGCGCCGAAGGCGGCCAGACCAACTCCGCCTACGCCCTCGACCGCAACCCGTGCGGGTCGAGTTCGGGTAGTGCGGTCGCTGCGTCCGCCGACCTCGCGACCGTCGCCATCGGCACCGAGACGGACGGTTCGATCGTGTGCCCGTCAGGCCAGAACGGCGACGTCGGCATCAAGCCGACCCTCGGTCTCGCCAGCCGCGCAGGCATCGTCCCGATCTCCGAAGAGCAGGACACCGCGGGACCGATCACCCGCAACGTGACCGACGCGGCTGTCGTGCTCGGCGCGATCACCGGCGTCGACCCCAGCGACAGGGCGACACATCAGCAGACCGGTCACGTGCACTCCGACTACACGCCCTACCTTCGCAAGAACGCACTCAAGGGCGCCCGAATCGGCGTGTGGCGCAAGGGGAACTTCGGTGTCTCCCCCGAAACCGACACGGTCATGAGGGACGCGATAGCAAAGTTGAAGTCGCTCGGCGCCACGATCGTCGATCCGGCGAACATCCCCATCGACGCCGCGTATGCGCCGGAGGGCACCGCGCTCAACTGCGAGTTCAAACACGACATCGCGCACTACCTGCAGACCTATACAGCGGCGCGCTACCCGCGAACGCTGGCCGGCCTGATCGCCTTCGATCGCGCGCACCGCAGCCAGGAAATGCGCTATTTCGGCCAGGAGCAGTTCCTCGCTGCCCAGGCCAGCCCGGCGATCACGAATCCGACGTGCACGAAGGCACGGCAGAAGGCGACCAGCATCGCGCGCAACGCCATCAACGACACGCTGCACAAGTTCAACCTCGACGCGATCATCGCGCCGACGAACTCTCCCGCCTGGACGACGGACCTGATCAACGGCGATCACTTCTTGATCGGGTCCTCGAGCCCGTCCGCGATCTCCGGCTACCCGAGCATCTCCGTGCCCGCCGGCTATTCGTTCGGGCTGCCGGTCGGCATGTCGCTGATCGCGTCGAAGTGGTCCGAACCCAAGTTGATCTCGCTCGCCTACTCGTGGGAGCAGGCAACCCATATCCGTCGCCCGCCGCAGTTCCGCCCGTCCATCCCGTAACCGTTGATCGGCCCTGCCGCGATGTCGATCAGCGCTTCCTCCGTTCCGCGCGCTTCGGCTGCGGCCAACCGAGCAGAACGGAGTAAAGGTCAGCCGTGCAGCAATGCGGCGCCGCGCGGTGAGATCCGATAGCCGATCTCGAGTGATTCGGTCAGGCCGAGTTCCTTGAGCTTGCGCACGTCGCGTTTGAAGCTGAGCGTGTCGCGTCCGAGTTCGGCCGCAAGGTCAGGCGCGCGGCGCGCGGGGTTCCGCTCGATCAGGTCGAGCACCACGCGCGTCCATGCGCCGTTGTGCGACGCGCGGTCGAGTCGGTCGAGGCGAGCGATCAGGTCGGTGCGATCGTGGTCGCTCAGTTCGTCCTGACCGCGCAGCGCCACACGCGGATCGGCACCGGCAAACTTCAGCCCGATGCGCCAGATGGGCGCCGGCTCCTTGCCGGCCATCAGCGTGAGCAGCTGTTCGCGCGAAACGCCGGCGCGCTGGGCATCGGCTTTCGTGATCGTGCGGACGCGGTCGACCGAGGTCACTTCGACGAGCCCGACGGACGTGCGCATCTTCGTACCGACGAGCAGCCGCGGACGGTCCCACCGCCGAAACGCCAGGTCGATCTCGCCGTCGCGGATGCGGGCGAGATCGACCGGGCGGATCAGCATGCGGTCAAGCTTGCACCAGCTCCGGCTCGGGCGCGGCGGGCAGCGGCGCTGTGTCGTCGGCGCGCACGACCGCGATGCCGACGAGCACCACGACTCCCCCGACGATCTGCACCACGCCGGGCTGCTGACCCAGCAGCACCCAGGCGATCAGCACCGCGAACAGCACCTCGGTCAGCCCCACGAACGACGCCAGTCGCGCGCCGAGCAGACGGGTGGCGGCGATGCCGGCGGCGTAGGCGATCGCGGCTGCGACCAGCGACAACCCGATCACCGGGACGATCCAGCTCACCGGGTCGTGCAGCAGCACCACGTCGCCGGTCTCGATGTGGAACGGCACGACCTGCGCAAGGTCGAGGACGATGAGCGTGACAGCGCCGACCACCATCGCCGCCCAGGCCAGCGCGATCGGCGGCAGAGTGACGTCGTCCTTGGACGACAGCACGTAGTACGTTGCCAGCCCCGTCGCGGCGCACAGCGCCCAGATCACGCCGACAGGGTCCATGCCACCGGTCGACGGGTTCAGCACGAGCACCAGGCCGACGAGCGCAGCCACTCCCCCGATGACGGTGAGCCGCCGCGGCCGCTGCCCGTGCCGCACCCACAAGAACGCGACGATCAGCAGGATGCCGGAGTACTCGAGCAGCAACGCGACGCCGACGTCGAGGCGCTGCACGGCATTGAAGAAGAACAGCTGGCAACCCGCCACCGCGACCAGGCCGAACGCCAGGATCGAACGCGCCGCGGCCCGAACCTCGTGCCAGCGGCCCCGCAGCGCCCGCACCGCCGGTACGGTCAGCAGCAGCGCGGCGATGGCGATGCGGAACGTCACGACCGCCCCCGGCGTCCAGCCGGTGGCCATGAGCGAGTCTGCGAAGGTGCCCGACGTGCCGAAGGTGGCAGCCGACAACAGCGCCAGACCCAGTCCCAGCGCGCCGTGTGACCCGTCACGAGTCATACGCGTTATGCTCATGACAGGCACGCTACTGATCAGGGCCGTAAGGAGTCAAGTTGATTTTTGCCCATGACACAGAAGTGGCGTTGAATGCGGCTGCCGCGCTCGTCAACAGCGCGCACGACGACGAGACGCTGCCCGACTCCGCCGCGCTCGATGCGTTCGTCCGCGACTGGGGCTGGACGGGCGAGCGCACCCACGACAACGCCGAACTGGACGCCGTCCACGCCCTACGACCGCGGCTCGAACCACTGTGGTCGGCCGATGAGGACGACGCCGTCGATTTGGTCAACGCGATGCTGCGCGAGGCAGACGCGCTCCCCCAGCTGGTCAAGCACGACCAGTGGGACTACCACCTGCACGCGACGCCGTCCGACGCCGGGCTCGACGTCCGGATGATGGTCGAGGCCGCAATGGCCTTCGTCGACGTGATCCGGATGAAGGAGCTCGACCGGCTGCGGGTCTGCGCCGCCGACGACTGTCGCGACGTGCTCGTCGACCTGTCGAAGAACCGCTCGCGGCGCTTCTGCGACTCCGGCTGCGGCAACCGCATGAACGTCGCCGCGTATCGCGCCCGCCGAGCCGGCCGCGCCGCGGGATGACCGCCCGGCTCATCCTGCTCAACGGACCGCCCGGAATCGGCAAGTCCACGCTCGCACAGCGCTTCGTCGATGAACATCCGCTCGCGCTCAATCTCGATCTCGACTCGGTGCGTCGCATGCTCGGGCGGTGGGACGAGCAACCCGTCGACGCGGGCCTGCTCGCCCGCGCGATGACGCTCGAGATGGCCCGCGTGCATCTTCGCGGCGGGCACGACGTGATCGTGCCGCAGTACCTCGGTCGGCCGCAGTTCATCGCGCAGGCCGAACAGGTTGCGCACGACGTCGGAGCCCGGTTCCTCGAGTTCGTGCTGATGGACGGCCGCGACAACGCCGTTCGGCGCTTTCAACGGCGCACTGCCACCGCCACGACGACCGCGCACATCGAGGCCGGCACGCTGATGGACCAGTTCGGCGGCCAGCCCGCGCTCGAGGCGATGTACGACCGGCTGCTGCTGTTGCTCTCGCATCGCCCGGCCGCGACGGTCATCCAGTCGCGCGACGGTCAGGCCGAGTCTGTGTACGCCGAGCTACGGCGACTGGTCGATGCGTAACTTGGACATATGACCGGCTTGCCAGGACGTCCGACCAAGTTGCTGCTCGAGATCGACCTCACGCATGTGCCCGTCGACCTTGATCCCGACGACACGCTCGGCCGGCTTCGCGCGCGCAACGCCCATCAGTTGCGTCCGATCCTGCGTGCGCTGCACGAGGCCGGAAAGGATCCGCGCGTGGTCGGGCTGGTCGCACGGCTCGGCGGCACCCTGCCCTGGGCGGCGATGCAGGAACTGCGCCGCGGTGTCGAGGCGTTCGGCAAGCCGAAGGTCGCCTGGGCCGAGAGCTTCGGCGAGGAATCGGGCGACATGACTGCCTACGTGCTCGCCACGGCCTTCGACGAGATCTGGCTGCAGCCCGGCGGCGGACTGGGTCTGCTCGGCGTGGCCACCGAGACGACGTTCCTGCGTGGCGTGCTCGACAAGCTCGGCATCGAGCCGCAGCTCGAGCAGCGCTATGAGTACAAGAACGCCGCCGACCGCATCATGCGCACCGAGTTCACCGACGCCCATCGCGAGGCGTCCGACCGGCTCGTGCAATCGATCTTCGACGATGCCGTCGCCACCGTTGCCGCCGGTCGCGGCCTCGACGTCGCACGAGTGCGTGAGTTGGTCGACACCGGCCCGCGCACCGCGGTCGAGGCTCGCGAGGTCGGGCTGGTCGACCAGCTCGGCTACCGCGACCAGGTCTATGCGGCCGCCCGCGAGCGCGCCGGAAACGACGCCGAGCTGTTGTTCGCCGATCGATGGCGTCCGCGCACCAAGCCCCAGCTGCCGAAGCGACACAAGGGTCACGTGGCCCTCGTCCGCGCGCACGGGGCGATCGTCTCCGGACGCTCGCGTCGCGGCGTGATGGGCAGCCAGATCGGCAGCGACTCGATCGCCGCGGCACTACGTGCGGTGCTGGCCAACGACGACGCCCGTGCCCTCGTGCTGCACATCGACTCGCCCGGCGGATCGGCAGTGGCGTCCGAAACGATGTGGCGCGAAGTGTGCCGCGTGCGCGATGCCGGCAAGCCGGTGATCGTGTCGATGGGCACGGCAGCCGCGTCCGGTGGTTACTACATCGCCTGCCCGGCCGACGTCATCGTCGCGCTCCCGGCGACGCTCACCGGTTCGATCGGCGTGTTCGGCGGCAAGGTCGTGGTCAGCGAACTGCTCGAGCGCATCGGTGCCGGCACGGGCTCGGTCGCGCACGGCGAGCACGCGCGGATGTTCTCGTCCCGACGCGGATTCGACGATGCCGAACGCGGGCGCATCTCGGCCGCGATCGACGCGATCTACAACGACTTCGTCGCCAAGGTCGCCGAGGGACGGCACCGCACCTTCGACGAGATCCACGCGATCGCCCGCGGACGGGTCTGGACCGGTGCCGATGCACTGGCGAACGGCCTGGTCGACGAACTGGGTGGTCTGCGCGACGCCGTCCGGATCGCCCGCGAGCGCGGTGGGCTGTCGGACACCGCACCGGTGCGGCACGCGCTGCACCTGCCGCTGCTATCGCGTCTGGGCCGTCCGCGCAACAGCGACGACCCGCGGGCCCTCGCCCGTGCGGCGACGCTTCCCGACCTGGCCGGCGCGCTCGAACTTCCGGTCAGCGCATCGCTTCGCATGCCGTCGATGCGCGTGCGCTGACGTCGTACGGTCGTCATCACCACCGACCGCAGCGAGGAGATGTCGTGGACGAAGACGGTTTGTTACGGCGTATCGCCTACCTGGAGCAACGCCTTGACTGGCTCTACCAGGCCACCGGCCACGGCACCGCGATCTCGATGAACAAGGGCGGCGTGTCAGCAGAGGTCTTGGCGCTGTTCCGGCGAGGCAACAAGATCGGCGCGATCAAGCAGTACCGCACAGAGACCGGATGCGACCTGGCCGAGGCCAAGAACGTCATCGACTCGCTCTGACGAAGCTTGCCCGCCACCGCCGCGTTCCGCCATCGTCGGTGAGGTCCTCGAGCACGTCGAGTTCGACACCGTTGACCGCGAACGCGTCGATCTCGCGCCGGGTCAGCGGGAACGGCGGCCCGGACGGATTGTCGTCGTCGCCTGCCGCAGCGATGACCAGCAACGTCCCGCCCGGCGCGACCAGCGTCGTCACCGCAGTGATCGCGGCCGCGCGCGGCGGCTCGGGTAGCGACTGCACGGTGTAGCTCTCGACGACGAGGTCGAAGGCGCCCACCAGATGCCCGGGCAGTCGCAACAGATCAGCCACCTCGTAGCTGACCGTCGAGTCCGGGTGACGCGTGCGCGCGCCCGTGATTGCCGTGTGCGACAGGTCGAATGCGGTTGTCGCGTAGCCGCGACTTGCGACGAACTCGGCGTCGCGGCCCAGCCCGCAGCCGACGACCACCGCGCGCCGGCTCGTTCCGTCCCGGTCGCGAAACCACTCGGCGAGCTGCGGATTCGGCGTTCCGCGATCCCAAGGGACGATTGCCTGGCCGTCGGCCGCAGCCGAGTACAGCGGTTCGAACCAACCGGCCGGCTCGCCACGCGCGTAGGACTCAGTGGCCAGTCGGCGCGCGTCCGTGTCGCGATCGGGTTCGCTCATCCGTCCATGATCGACCACGCGAGTGCCGGTGACGTCGGAGGTCGCTGCATAATTTCGCTGTGACCCTCGCGCTCGGTGAGTACCTGCGGCGTGCCGTCGCAGTCTCGCGGCGCGACGTCGTCGTGGCAGTCGGCGGGTTCGCGGTGGTGCGCGCGTTCGTCCTGCTGTGCCTCACCGCCGGCGGCGAGCGGATCGGTCGAAGCTCGTACTCGGTGCTGACCAAATGGGACGCGCAGTGGTACGCGGGAATCGCCGAGCACGGCTACGGATTCGTCCGCACGATGCCCGACGGGCGCATGCTGAGCGACTACGCATTCTTCCCGCTGTTCCCGTGGTCGGAGCGCCTGCTCTCAGGTCTCACCGGCCTGCCGGCCACCGGCGCCGGAGTGCTCATCAGCTCGATCGCGAGCCTCGTCGCAGCCGCCGGAATCTTCGCCGTGGCGGAAAAGACCATCGGCCCACGTGCGGCGGTCATCGCGACGATCCTGTGGGCCGTCCTGCCGATCGGACTCGTCGAGTCGATGGCTTACAGCGAGGCGCTGTTCACCGCACTCGCCGCGTGGGCGTTGTTCGCGACGCTCGACGCGCGTTGGACGTCGGCAGCTGTGCTTGCCTGCGCGGCCGGCCTGACCCGCCCGACCGGCGTGGCCGTCGTGCTGGCCGTGTGCCTCGCCGCAGTCATCGCGTTCCGTCGCCGCAGGGCCGACCTCGCGTCGGTGCTGCCCGTCGTGATCGCGCCGCTCGGAATCGTCGGCTACCTGGGCTGGGTCGGCTGGCGGCACCACAGCATCACCGGCTACTTCGACGTGACAAACGGCTGGGGGAATCACTTCGACGGCGGCCTGGCGTTCACCCGCTGGATCGGCGCTCACCTCGACGGCTCCAGTCCGATCACGGGCCTGCTGCTCATCGCAGCGCTCGTCCTGCTGGCGATCACTGTGGTGTTGTGCGTCCGGCAGGGCCAGCCTGCGCCGCTGCTGATCTTCGTCATCGTGATCGTCGCGCTCGCCGTGACGACGTCCGGATACTTCGGCTCGCGACCGCGCTATCTGTTGCCGGCGTTCCCGCTGCTGTTCCCGCTGGCGCAGTGGCTCGTCAAGCGTCGCTCCGCGACCGCCGCAGCGGCGTTGACGGCGGCCGCGATCGGCGCCGGCGTGTGCGCGGTCGCGCTGTTCCTCGGCAACGGGCCGCCCTAACCGGCTGGGACTGCGTGGATCACTTCCAACGGAAGTGCACAAACACCCGTCCGAAGTTGTCTCTGTCCTTCTCGACGCGGTGATACAGCGCCTTGATGTCCTTGCGGTCGAGGAAGCGCAGGACGTGCTTCTTCAACTGCCCGGACCCCTTGCCGGGAATGATCTCGACGAGCGGCGCCTTCTTCGCGATCGCCTCGTCGATGATCGCCTGCAGCGCGCGATCGATCTCGCCGCCGCGGTTGTAGATGTCATGCAGGTCGAGTTTGAGCTTCACGACTCACTCCTGCTCTGCTCGGATATTTGTCCACCACCGCCGGGGCATGCTCGAAATATGGCCGAGGGCAGTTTCGAACGTGACTCCAACTACATCACGACCCGCATCACTGCCGACGGACGAGACGGATTCCCGGTCCAGCCCGACCGCTACCGCCTCGTCGTGGCGAGAGCCTGTCCGTGGGCAAATCGCGCGATCATCGTGCGCCGGCTGCTCGGGCTCGAGGACGTGCTGAGCATGGCACTGTGCGGCCCGACGCACGACGAACGCAGCTGGACCTTCGATCTCTATCCCGGCGGCAAGGATCCCGTCCTCGGCATCGAACGGCTGCAGCAGGCCTTCTTCGCCCGCGACCCCGACTACTCGCGCGGCATCACCGTCCCGGCGATCGTCGACGTCCCGTCCGGCGCGGTCGTCACGAACGACTTTGCGCAGATGACGATCGACTTCAGCCTCGAGTGGACGAAGTTCCATCGCGGTGGCGCACCCGAGCTCTATCCCGAGGCCCGCCGCGAAGAGATCGACGAGGTCGCCGAACTCGTCTACAACGACGTCAACAACGGGGTGTATCGCACGGGGTTCGCGAGCAGCCAGAGCGCCTACGACCGCGCGTACAGAAGGCTGTTCGAGCGTCTCGACTGGCTCGAGAATCGCCTTCGTACGCAGCGTTACCTGGTCGGCGACACGATCACCGAGGCGGACGTGCGGCTGTTCACGACGCTTGCGCGCTTCGACGCGGTCTATCACGGTCACTTCAAGTGCAACCGGACGAAGCTCACCGAGATGCCGGTGCTCTGGAGCCTATGCGCGTGACCTGTTCCAGACTCCCGGGTTCGGTGACACGACCGACTTCAGCCAGATCAAGCACCACTACTACGAGGTGCACACCGGCATCAACCCGACCGGCATCGTTCCGCTCGGTCCGGATCTCACCGGCTGGCTGACTCCGCACGATCGCGAGCAGCTGGGCGGACGGCCGTTCGGCGACGGCACTCCCCCGTCGGCGGCGGCGCCCGCCGAGACGGTGGCGCCGGAGCACGGACCAGTCGCCGAGGTCGCCTGAGCCGCGCTACGGTGGCGCCGACGACAGGGGGCACCGCATGCTCACGAATTCACCCTTCTTTGCCAGCTACGCCGTCGACGACTTGACGGCAGCCGAAGAGTTCTACACCCAGAAGCTCGGCCTCGCGATCAACGACATCGGACCCGGGCTGCTCGGGCTACGCGCAGGCAACGGCTATTCGGTGTTGATCTACGCGAAGCCCGGCTACGAGCCGGCCGGCCATACGGTGCTCAACTTCCCTGTCGATGACATCGACGCAGCGGTCGACGACCTCATCGCGTCCGGGATCACCTTCGAGCAGTACGACGACGGCCCGCTCAAGACGAACGAGAAGGGGATCGCCGAACCAGGTCCGAAGCAGGCCTGGTTCCGCGACCCGGCAGGCAACATCCTGTCGGTCATCCAGTAGTCGCACGCTAACTGCGACAGTGCGTCTCAGGTAGGGTCTGCGGGCATGACACGGGTGCGCAGCTCGGACGGTACGCAGCTCGCGGTCTACGAATCCGGTGCGGCCGACGCGCCGGTGCTGGTGTGCGTGCACGGCTTCCCCGACAACCACGCAGTGTGGGACCGGCTGGCCGCCGAGCTCGACACCGACTTCCGCGTCGTGCGTTACGACGTGCGTGGTGCCGGCGCGTCGGACGTGCCCGCCGACAAGACCGGCTACCGCCTCCCCCTGCTCGTCGACGATCTCTACGCCGTCCTCGACGAGGTGGCACCGGGTGCGCCCGTCCATCTCCTGGGGCACGACTGGGGGTCGGTGCAGCTGTGGCCGGCGCTCACCGATCCGCGCGCAGCCGGACGGATCCTCTCGTTCACGTCCGTCTCCGGACCCTCGCTCGACCATGCCTCCCGTTGGCTGCGCAACCGCGACGCCCGCCTCAGCGCGCGGCTCAAGCAGTTCGCGCACTCGTACTACACGCTGCTGTTCCAGTTGCCGCGCGTGCCCGAAGCAGCGATCCGACGGGGCCTGCTCGAGCGCACGGTCGGCAAGCGGTCGCGATCAGATCAGATCAACGGTCTGAACCTGTACCGCGCCAACATGTTCGCGGCCCTGCGCGCGCCGCGCCCGCACTCCATCGACGTGCCGGTGCAGGTGATCGCGCCCGGTGCGGATCCGTTCATCACACCGGTCTGCGCGACCGAGGCACCAGCACCGTTCGTGAACAACCTGCACACGCGGCTGATCGAGGGCGGGCATTGGGTCGTGAAGGACGACCCCGCTCTGATCGCCGACCACGTCCGCGACTTCGCGCTCGGTTAGCCCACCGGCCGTAGCCAGACGGTCAGCTGGACGAGCTTGGCCGGCTGTGCGTCGACGACCTTTGCCAACGCGTCGGAGACGATCGGCACGCGTGCTCCGATGAATACGTTGCCGTGCGAATCGATCGCGGCGGCGGCCGTTTCGTCGATAGTGGAAAGCCCGGGGCCCAGGTGGGTCTTGAGTGCTGTCTCCGCGCCGGCGATCTGCTGGGCCGAGAACGGAGACTGCACGACACACAGCCGCTTGCCGTAGGTCTTCGTGAGCGCGGTCCCGGCGTCGGTCGGGTCGCCGGCCGTGACGACGTACGCGACCTGCGCACTGCGCGTCGGGTGCAGCACCGTGGTCAGAAGGACGTCGCCCGGATGAGCCTGCCGATAGCGATAGACGGTCGAGATGTCGACCCTCCCGTCCGGCCAGCCGCCGTCCGGGGCGGTGCAGGGGACGTCGTCGTGGAACTGCACGTGCGCCGGCGGCGGCACGTACTTGGAAACCGAGGTGACCGCGATCGAATCACCTTGATAGACGCCAGTGATCGTCACCTCGCGTCCGGGGCGCAGTTCACTCGTCGCGGCACCCGTGAGGGCAACTGACACTGGGCAGCTCTGCGCATCGTCCACACCCACGGCGACAGGTCCGCAGAGTCGGACCGGGCCGCCCGGCGGGACGAATACCTTGCCGGAACCGCGGACCATGTCGCCGTCGTGCAGCACCGCCGCCGAAGCATGGCCGGAGGGGATGGTCGCGCTCGTGCGCAGATCGAAGTTGTCGCTCGGCCCGCCGGAGTTCAGCACGACGGTGACGATGATCACGAGGACGACCAGGGCGCCCGCTGCGGCGAACGGCAGCCAGGTCGGCGTATCGCTGCGGCCACGCGTCGCATCCGTCCCGTCCATGCGTCCAGTACACCGCAACCCAGCAGGTGGGTAGGTAATGTGGTTGGGCGCTGGAGGGTTGTGTCCTGTTGTCGATGGAACGGAGCGCGGGTGGCTGACGCCGAGACGCGGATCGGCGGTCGCTACCGCCTGGTCCGGCAGCTCGCCGCCGGCGGCATGGGCACCGTCTGGGAGGGCTGGGACGAGCGACTGCACCGGACGGTCGCGATCAAGCAGTTGCAGTTGCAACCGGGATTGAGCGCGCCGGACGCCGAGATCGCCTCGCAGCGGGTGATGCGCGAGGCTCGGCTGACCGCGCGACTGCATCATCCGAACGCGGTGCAGGTCTTCGACGTGGTCGACGACAACAACCGACCGTGCCTGGTGATGCAATACGTCCCCTCGCGCAGCCTGCAAGAGATCGTGCGCACCGAGGGGCCGCTCGAACCGCTGGCCGTCGCCCGCATCGGGACGCAGGTTGCCGCCGCGCTCGCGGCTGCCCATCGTGCCGGCATCGTGCACCGCGATGTGAAGCCGGGCAACGTCCTCATCGTCGATGACGGCACAGCCAAGATCACCGACTTCGGCATCTCGCATGCCGTCGACGACGTCACGCTGACCTCGACCGGACTCGTGTCGGGGACGCCTGCATACCTTGCTCCCGAGGTCGCGCGCGGCCATGATTCCGACTTCGCGTCCGATGTGTATTCACTCGGCGCGACGCTCTACATGGCCGTCGAGGGTCAACCGCCGTCCGGCAACGACGTCAACCCGATGGCCGTCCTGCACCGCGTCGCGTCCGGTAACACCAATCCGCCGGTGCGTAGCGGTCCGATGACCGCGACGTTGCTCTCGATGATGGCGCAGACACCCGGCGAGCGTCCGGACATGGTTGCCGTCGCGAATCGACTCACCGACGTCGGACTGGGACGCGTCGGCGGGAGCGATCGGCAGACGAAGGCGCTCCGCACCCAGCCGCCCACGTCGGTCGCGCCGTCGCCGTCGCCCCAACCGCCGTCGCCCCGACGGTCGGCGCAGCTGTCACCGCTGCCGCCTGAGCTGTCGCCGCGACCGGCCAAACCCGCGCCGCGCACGATGGCGCTCGATTCGTCCCCGTCGATGCCGCCCCCGCCGATGTCGGGACCGCCGCCGTTGTTGCCGATGTCGAGCGGGCCGGACGCGCCGCGATCCCGCTCGCTGTGGCCGGTGCTCGTGGCCGCGGTGTTGGTGATCGGCCTCGGCATCGTCCTCGGCGTCATGCTGCTGGGCGGCAACGACACCACCGCAACCTCGGCGAGCGGCCCGAGCGCTTCGACCAGCCCGTCGTCCGCATCGCACAGCCCGTCCAAGCCGGCGACGAGTTCGTCGTCAGCACCCACGTCGTCGTCCTCGTCCAAATCGGTGAACGCGCCACCTCCGACGACGCATCACGCGCCGACGCGGTCCGAACTGGTCTCGGCGATCGCCGACTACTACGACCTCGTGCCCGCCAACCTCGACGCAGGCTGGAGGCGGCTGAGCCGGCATTTCCAGACTACGAAGGCGCAGAGCCGCGGTGTCTACGACTCGTACTGGGGCGGCGTGAGCCGCGTGGATGTGTCGGCTGCGCGCGCGGAACCGCCGCGCTCGGCAGTTGCGACGCTCGTCTATCACTACAAGAACGGCCAGGTGACGAGAGAGCGCACGAGGTTCGTCTTCGTGCAACGCGACGGGATGCTGAAGATCTACGAGACCGAGGTGCTCGGATAGGCGACTGCGGGTTCGGCTACGGATCGGCGGCAGGAGACTCGTCGATCGGCTTGCCGTAGCGCCGGCCCGGTCGGCGAGGTCCACCAGGTCGTCCCGTTCGAGTCGCGCTAGACTGCCAGCCACCCTCGTGCTTGCAGTGGTGATGCCGTAAACACAACGGTTCAAGGTTGGCGATCACGGTGTTTCGGCCGTTGTAGGGGTCGATGTGGTCGCATTCGCAGCTGATTGCGCGTCGGTTGCAGCCGGGGAACCGGCACGTCGGATGCTGCGCGGTGACCCAACGCCACTGCGCCGCCGAGGGGTAGCGGCGTTCGGGGTGAGCATCGATCCCGCATTCGGGGATCACCCGACCGGCCGCGTCGACCAGCACGCGGTCGATGCGGGTCGTCGGGTCGGCCAGGATCTCGCGGACCTGGCTCGCGGGGATCGGGCCGTAACCGGCCAGTTCACCCGGCAGATCGCTCGATCCCGTCAGCGGTGTCCTCACGCACGAGCAGCTGGACCCGTATCCCGCGGGCCGGCGTTCCCGCGAGGGTGCGACCCAGGACGAGGTCGCGCAGGGTGTCAGCCCGTTTCTGGTCCATGCTGCGGTCGTCGTCGACCTTCTTCGCCATTGCGGTCAGCCGGGCGAACATCGCTTCGCCGTCGGCAGCGGTGTGGGTCGACCAGATGCCGGCCATCCCGTCCGGCAACGGGTTGCAGTGCACCAGCCGCTCGGCCGTGGCCTCGACGTGGCGCTCTTCTTCCTTACGGGTATCGAGGCGAGCGATCACGCGCCGCAACGACGCCCGGAACCGGGTCACCGTCTGTTCCGCTGCCCGCTCGAGCACCCGCTCCTCGACCTCGGCGATCACCACCGGATCCAGCTGAGAGGTCAGCTCGACGCGACGCGCACATGCGCATCACTGATCCGACCCGCCTCATACAGCGCGAACAGCCGCGGCAACCTCTCCACCAGGTGCGTGGCCTGCATCAGCCGCGTCTTCGCATAATCCGGCGACCACCGCAACGCACACGCAACGTCCTCGCGCGCCCACTCCTTCTCATCACTCGGATCGTGGATCGAGGCGAGAAACGCCTCACGACGAGCCTGAACCCGCGCCTCGAGTCTGGTCAGTTCCTCGAGACAGTCGAACCGCTGATCACGCGACAACCCCGCAGGATCTGCCCGCAACAACCGCTCGATCTTCCTCGCCACAACCCGAACCTAGGACCCAGGTCTGACAATTCGGGCGCCAATCCGCATCTGTCAAAGGAGATTCTTCGGATCAAGGCTGATCGAACGATCCACAGTCCTTGAACATCCAAGTCGCGGGCGCGCCACTGTCGGAAGTTCGCCACGCAACCGAAGATCTTCTCGCCTGAGCGCCAAGTCATACTTGAATGGTGATTGTGTCGAGGCGAGTCGGATGGTTCTTCGTTGCCTTCGGCGTGTGGAGCTGGATCATCTGGCCGACCTTCTTGAAGAACATCTGGGCCGACCATCGGTCGTGGAATCACGGCATGACCGCGTTCTTCACCGTGCATCTCTTGCTGACGATCGTGTCGTTGGCGCTCGGCACGATCATCGGCGGTTACGGCATACGTGCGCTGCGCACGACCAGGGCCGAATCGGTGCAGACGCGCTAGACGCCGACGGCGACTTCGAGCGCGCTCAACTCGTCGTTGAGATAGGTCAGCAACCGCTGCAGATGCGGGACGGACCGTCGGCAACCGACGAGGCCGAAGGCGATCTCGTCGGCATAGCTCGTCACGGTGATGTTCAGCGCCTGACCGTCGAGCACGATCGACAACGGGTAGAGCCCGTCCAATCGCGCGCCGTTCCAGTACATCGGCGTACGCGGCCCGGGAACGTTCGAGATCACCAGGTTGAACGGCGGGCGCATCTTGCCGTCGAGCCGCAGCAACGGATACACGGCGAGCGGGCTGACACCGAGCGCGCTCATCGCCATCATCTGCAGCTGCGACATGCCGTGCATGGCATCCTTGCCGTCGATCATCGACTGGTGCACGGTTTGCAACCGCTCGACGGGATCGTCGAGGTGGGTGCCGAGATTGCACATCACGACGCCGACCGAGTTGCCGCCGCCGTCACCGCCGCCGGACTCCTCGCCGTGCAGCGACACCGGAACCATCGCGATCAGCGGTGAATCCGGCAGCGCGTCCTCTGCGAGCAGGTACGACCGCAGCGCCCCCGAACACATCGTGAGCACCACATCGTTGACCGTCGCGTCGCACGCCTTGCCGACCTGACGAATCCGCTCGATCGGCCACGACTGCGCAGCGAAGCGGCGCGCGCCGGTGACTGGGACGTTGAACATCGTCTTCGGCGCAGAGAACGACACGTTGCCGCCCTGCTCGTTGAGGCCACGTCCGACGGTGCGAATGAGCGCCGGACCCATCCCCGCGACATCTCCCGCCATCGCGAGGGCCTGCTTGAGCGCCGTGACCGGCATCGAACCGGTCCGTTCGCGCGACGGCTTCGACCGACGCTGACGCGGCGCCCACGGCGGCGGCATCGACAGGTCGTCGGGATCGTCGGACAGCATGCGGCTCAACACCCGCAGCGCCGACACCCCGTCAACCAGCGCGTGATGCGACTTGAAGTACACCGCGAAGCGGCCGTCGTTGAGTCCCTCGATGAGGTGGGTCTCCCACAACGGACGATGCCGATCGAGCAACGACGAGTGCAGCCGCGAGCACAGCGCGAGCAGCTCGCGCACCCGCGCCGGCTGTGGCAACGCGTTCTTGCGGACGTGGTGCTCGAGATCGAACTGCTCGTCGACCTCCCACCCCCATTGTCCGAGCGACGCGATCGACCGGCGCGCGCGCTTCTGGAACAGCGGCGCCACCTCGGTGCTGGCCAGCGCCTGGTCGAACAACGCGCTCACGTCCTGGGCAGTCGCCCCGTCCGGCGGCTGGAACAGCTGCAGGCTTCCCACGTGCATCGGATGCTCGCGCGTTTCGGCAAGCAGGAACAGCGCGCTCTGTGGAGGCATCGGCACCAGCATGGTGCGAGTCTTCCACGGTTTGCGTGATACCTATCCGGCCTGCGGGGTATGCACGACGCCGTGCGCGTCCGCGCACTCGGCTGCCAGATGCTGGTCGCGGGCATCGGCGTGATCGGTCTGCAGCGTCACGTGCCCGATGCCGTGCCGCTCGCTGAGCACCGCCCGCAGCTGCGACGCGACCTCGTGACAGTCGCGCGGCGGCCGCACGAGCACGTGCGCCGAGAGCGCTACCGTGCCCGGCCCGATCTCCCACACGTGCAGGTCGTGCACTTCGGCCACCCCATCGATCTGGGCGAGTTCTTGACCCAGCGCGGCGGGATCGAGGCCGGACGGCGCGGCCTCGAGGAACACGCGCCCGGCGGCGCGCACCAATCGCCAGCCGGTCCACGCCATCACGGCGGCGACAACCAACGACGCGATCGGGTCGGCCCGCGTCCAGCCCGTCGTCAGCACCACGATGCCCGCCAGCAGCGTCGCGGCGAAGGCCCAGATGTCAGTGAGCAGGTGAGCGAGCACGCCGCGCACATTGAGGCTGTTTCGATCGGCGCGCCCGGCAAGCATCGTCGCGACCAGGTTCACCGCGATTCCGATCAGCGCGACGACCGTGACCACACCACCGTGCACCCCGGCGGGTGCGAACAGCCGGCCCACCGCCTCGACCGCGAACCACACCGCGAGCAACATCAGCGTGATCCCGCTGGCCTGTCCCGACAGCGCGTCGACGCGAGCGAAGCCGTACGTGAACGCGCCGCGCGCCGGGCGCTGCACGATTCGCGAGGCGATGATCGCGACCGCGAGCGCCCCCGCGTCCGTGAGCATGTGCGCAGCATCGGTCAGCAGGGCGAGTGAATGCGCCAGCAACCCGGCGATCACCTCGCCGATCATGAACACGACGATCACGACGAGCGCAGCACCCAGCCATCGCCGGTCGGCACCGGCTGAATGTGCACCGGGCAAATGCACATGGTCGTGCGAGCTCACCGCACCACTGTCACACAACGAATCCCTTTACGTCTAAAGCGTGATGACATCCATTCCCATCACGCGAACGACCTCGGCGAGGGTGTCCTCCGCGATTGCCGTCGCTGTCTTCGCGCCGCGTCGCAGCACCTGATCCACTTCGGCGTCGCCGATGGCGGCGCGGCGATCGCGGATCGGCCCGAGCAACTCGTCGACCGCCTCGATCGTCTCCGCCTTCAACCGCGCGGCACCCGCTGATCCGATCTCGTCCGCGATGCCCTCCGGGGTGCGGCCCGAAGACAGCGCCGCGATCGTCAGCAGGTTCGCGATCTCGGGACGCCCGTCCGGGTCGTAGGTGATCGTTCGTTCGCTGTCGGTGCGTGCCCCGCGGATCTTCGCGGCGATCGTGTCCAGATCGTCGCTCAACGCGATCGCGTTACCGAGGCTCTTGCCCATCTTGCGTCCGTCGAGCCCGCGCAGCACCGGCGCGTCGCCGAGCAACGCCTCCGGCAGCGGGAAGATCGCGCCGTACCGCTCGCCGAAGCGCCGCGCGATGCTGCGCGTCAACTCGAGGTGCGGCAGCTGATCACGCCCGACGGGGACGAGCTCGCCCTTGCAGAACAGGATGTCCGCCGCCTGGTGCACGGGATAGGTGAAGGTGAGCCCGCTGACCGACTCGCGTCCGGCGTTGGCGATCTCGTCCTTCACAGTCGGATTGCGTGTCAGCTCGCCCATGCTCACGAGCGAGAGGAACGGCAACAGCAACTGGTTCAGGGCGGGCACTGCGCTGTGCGGAAAGATCACCGTCGCGTCCGGGTCGAGTCCGACGGCGAGATAGTCGCGCACCAGGTCACGTACCAATTCACGTAATCGCTCAGGACGCGCTCGATCGGTGATCACTTGGTAATCGGCGACGACCACGAAGATCTCGTGGCCCTCGCGTTGCAGGCGCACGCGATTGGCCAGGGTGCCGAAGTAATGGCCGAGGTGCAGGGCGCCGGTGGGCCGGTCGCCGGTGAGGACGCGGGACATGACATGCCTTTCGGGTCATGGGTCGCCGCACCCGAACAGCACGAAGGGCCGCCCGAATACGGACGGCCCTGGGTTGGGAAACGCGCAGCAGGATCAGCCGTCCGAGGACGGCCACCACTGCTGCACGCGCGAAGTCATGACCCGACTATAAGTCACCAGCCGGAGTAGAGCGGGCGTCCTTCGGCGTATCCGGACGCCGACTGCACGCCAACGACAGCGCGCTCGTGCAACTGTTCGAGCGTCGCCGCACCGGCGTAGGTGCATGCCGAGCGCACGCCGGCCGTGATCGTGTCGATCAGGTCCTCGACGCCGGGACGCACCGGGTCGACGAACTGCCGTCCGCTCGAGATGCCCTCTTCGAAGAGCGCCTTGCGAGCACGGTCGAACGCGCTCTCGCCGACCGTCCGGTTGGCGACGGCCCGTGCGGACGCCATGCCGAAGCTGTCCTTGTACATGCGGCCGTCGGTAGCCATGTGCAGATCGCCGGGCGACTCGTGCGTTCCCGCGAACCACGACCCGATCATTACCGCGGACGCGCCCGCTGCGAGCGCGAGCGCGACGTCACGGGGATGGCGCACTCCCCCGTCGGCCCACACGTGCCTCCCGAGCGAGCGTGCCGCAGCGGCGCATTCGCGCACGGCCGAGAACTGCGGACGGCCGACGCCGGTCATCATCCGCGTCGTGCACATCGCGCCCGGGCCGACGCCGACCTTCACGATGTCGGCGCCGGCCTCGATCAGGTCGCGGGTGCCCTCGGCCGAGACGATGTTGCCGGCAACGACGGGTACCGAAGGATCGATCGAGCGGACCGAACGCAGCGCGTCGACCATGCGCTGCTGATGACCGTGGGCGGTGTCCATGACGAGCAGGTCAATGCCCGCGTCGATCAGTTCCGCCGCCTTGGCGGCCACATCCCCGTTGACGCCGATCGCCGCCGCCACACGCAGCCGTCCCGCATCGTCGACAGCGGGTCGGTAGATGGTCGAGCGCAACGCCCCGGTGCGGGTGATGACTCCGACGAGCTGCCCGTCGTCGTCGACGACAGGTGCCAGCTTGCGACGAGCCTTGTCGAGGGTCTCGAACGCGTGCTGCGGGTCGATCGGTGCCACGAGCACGAGCGGGTCGCCCGACATCACCTGGTGCATCTGGGCGAACCGGTCAGCGCCGGCGCAATCGGCCTCGGTCACCACCCCGACCGGACGGCCGCCGTCGACGATGACGAGGGCGCCGTGTGCGCGCTTGGGCAGCAGCGCGAGCGCGTCGCTGACCGGCGCCTGCGGGCCCAGCGTCAGCGCCGTCTCGACCACAAGGTGACGCGCCTTGACCCACTCGACCACTTCGCGCACGACGCCAGCCGGGATGTCCTGTGGCAGCACGGTCAGCCCACCGCGTCGCGCAACGGTCTCGGCCATGCGTCGTCCTGCCACCGCAGTCATGTTCGCGACGACGATCGGGATCGTCGCGCCACTGCCGTCGGAGGTGGTCAGGTCGACGTCGAAACGGGACGCCACGGACGATCGGGCGGGCACCATGAAGACGTCGTCATAGGTCAGCTCGAACTGCGGAGCCGGGTCGAGGAAGCGCACAAAGAGGTGATTCTAGCCGCGAACTAGGGTGGCGGGTGTGCTCGCGGTCTTCGACGTCGACGGCGTCGTAGCCGATGTTCGGCACCGGCTCCATCACCTGCACCACCGGAGGTGGCACCGATTCTTCGCCGAGGCCGGCGCCGATCCGCTGCTCCTCGAAGGCCAACGGCTTGTCGCCGACCTGGGGCGCGAACACGAGATCGTCTGGCTGACCGGCCGTCCCGAATGGCTGCGCGAGGTGACCCTCGACTGGTTCGAACAGCACGGGCTCCCGACCGACGAACTGCACATGCGCCCGGATGGCGACTACCGCCCGGCGCGGGTCTACAAACTCGCCGTGCTGCGCCGCCTCGCCGACAGGGGCATCGCCGCCGTTGTCGACGACGACCCCGAAGTCATCGACGCCGGGATGCGCGCAGGCTTCCCCGCCGTGCTCGCCGATTGGGTCCCCCGCACGGACGACCTGAGAGCGGCGCAAGAGCAATGGGGTCGCACCTGACGTCTTGCACACACACCGGCGTACGGTCGATATTGTTCGTAGTCCGACCAAACCAAGCGGTTGCAACGTCACGGCAAGGTAACAATTTTACAAAGACCACACATGACTTGCCCGGATATGTCCGAAACGGAGGCGCCTGTTTCGCCGCGCCTCGTGGACAAGGGCCGTTTCCGGGGCAGACTTGTGAGGTAGCTCTCCCTGGAAACGATTTCGGAGCCGATCAGGACACCGACAGCCAGTCGGTATCACCGCCGGGCCGGAGGACACCTCCAGACAGAGTTGCCAGCGATCCACCGCACAACAGCAGGACAATTCCACATCGATCCGATCCCCCGCCGGATCTCGCCCCCACAGGACCACCGCCATGACCACGTTCCAGGACACTGAGATGACAGCCCACGCACACTGCCTGCACGAGCCGCGCTGCCCAACGGTCGATGACAGCGACCGCGACGCGGCGCACGTGCTCGTCTCACACCCCGAGCAGGGGTGGAGCTTGCTGTGCAACGGCATCGTGCTCTTCGAAGACTTCGGCGAGCTGCTGCCCAACGGCACCAGCTGCGGTGCGCGCCGCGCCGAGCTGCTGATGGCCTCGCCGCACCGTCGCGCCAGCTGACCCATCCGGCGCCGACCCCACCCTGCGCCGGCCGCTCCACCAGCACCACCCTCCACCAGCACCACCCTCCCCCAGTCACCGCACCCGCCACCCGCGGGCCGATGACTGCTAACCTTCTTATTGAATATCGTTGTCGATATCAGTAAGGGGTCGGACGGATGTCGGTCCGGAGCATCACGGCGGCCAGCGTCGCGATGCTGCTCGCCGCGATGGCAGTGAGCGGCTGCGCGGTCGACACGAGCGCTGCGGACGGCCGACTGCAGGTCGTGACCTCGACCGACGTCTACGCCGCGATCGTGCGCGCCGTCGCCGGGTCGCACGTCGACGTGACGGCGTTGATCGACAGCCCGGCCCAGGACCCGCACTCCTTCGAGGCGAGTGCGCGCAACGAGCTCGCTATCGCGCGCGCCGACGTCGTCGTCGAGAACGGCGGCGGCTACGACGATTTCATGCACCAGCTGCGTCAGGCGGCCGGCAAGCGTGACGCGACCACGCTCGACGTCGTCGCGATCTCCGGTCACACCGCCCCGCCAGGCGGCGGGCTGAACGAGCACATCTGGTACGACTTCGCATCGATCCAGCGCTTCGTCGCACGTCTGGTAGCCGTGCTGTCGACCCGGCTGCCCGCCCAGGCGCACGCCTTCGATGCGGGCGCGGCGCGGTTCGTCGCGGGCCTGCACCGTCTCGAGACCACCGAGTCGGCACTGCGTGCGCGCTACGGCGGCACGTCCGTCGCGATCACCGAGCCCGTCCCCGACTATCTGCTGTCGGCCTGCGGGCTGGTCAACCGCACGCCCGAGCAGTTCAGCGCCGCGGTCGAGGGCGGGACGGACGTATCCGCGCTGATCCTCGAACACACGCTCGCGCTGTTCGACCAGCACATCGTCCGCGCGCTCGTCTACAACGAGCAGAGCGCCGGTGCCGAGACCACGCGGGTGCTCGCCGCGGCGCACGCTGACCGGCATTCCGGTGGTTCCCGTGACAGAGACCCTGCCGAACACGACCATCGGCTACCTCGGCTGGATGGGAGCGAATCTCGCTGCCCTGACGAAAGCGCTCGCGCGATGACGCCCGTCCTCGAACTGCGTGGTGCCGGCCTCGGGTACGGAGCACGTGAGCTGTGGCAAGGGCTCGACCTGCAGGTCGAGGCCGGCGAATTCATCGCCGTCCTCGGCGCGAACGGATCCGGCAAGACGAGCCTGTTGCGCGCGATTCTCGGACTACAGCCGCTCTCGTCCGGACAGGTGCTGATCGAGGGGACGCCGGCTCGCCGTGGCAGCGCTTCGATCGGTTACGTGCCCCAGCAGCGCCGCCTCGATCCGCTGGTGCCGTTGCGCGCCCGCGACGTCGTGGGCCAGGGCATCGACGGACACCGCTGGGGTATCGGCCGGCCGAGTGCCGACCGGCGTGCTCGCGTCGCCGCCGCGCTCGCCCAGGTCGGCGCGACGCCCTACGCCGAAGTCCCCGTCGGAGTGCTGTCCGGCGGCGAACAGCAACGCGTGCGGATCGCGCAGGCGCTGGCCACCGACCCGCACCTGCTGCTGTGCGACGAGCCGCTCCTCTCGCTCGACCCGAATCACCAGGCGGCGATCACGGCGCTGATCGACCGCCGCCGTCGTGAGCACGACACAGCGGTCGTGTTCGTGACGCACGAGATCAATCCAGTGCTCCCCTACGTCGATCGAGTGCTCTATCTCGCGGGCGGACGTTTCCGGGTCGGCACGGTCGACGAGGTGATGACGACGCAGACGCTGTCGGCGCTGTACGGACGCCCGGTCGAAGTCATCCGCTCCGGTGACCGCCTGCTCGTGGCCGGCGTGCCCGACCTGCATGCACACCACCATCACGAAGGGATCGTCCCGTGAACTGGTGGCATCGCGTCTTCGACTTCACCGACTACGGTCAACTGCTCGCGCTGCTGCACAACTCGGTCATCGCCGGTGCGATTCTGGGCGTGGTGTGCGGGTTGATCAGCACGTTCGTCATGATGCGCGACCTCCCGTTCGCGGTACACGGCATCTCCGAGCTTTCCTTCGCCGGCGCCGCGGCAGCACTGCTTGCCGGTACGAGCGTCGTGCTCGGCGGCATCATCGGGTCGATCATTGCGGCTTTGATCATCGGCGTGCTCGGCGTCCGGGCGCGCGAACGCAACTCGATCATCGGTGTCGTGATGCCGTTCGGGCTCGGCCTGGGCGTGCTGTTCATCGGGCTCTACCAAGGCCGGTCGGCGAACAAGTTCGGCGCGCTCATCGGACAGATCGTTGCCGTCGACACCACGCAGCTCGGCTATCTGATCTGGACGTCGGTGATCGTCGTTGCCGCGTTGGTGGTGATGTGGCGGCCGTTGATGTTCGCCAGCACCGACCCCGATGCCGCCGCGGCTCGCGGTGTTCCGGTGCGGCTGCTCTCGCCGGTGTTCATGCTCGTGCTCGGTCTTACGGTCGCGATGTCGGTGCAAGCCGTCGGTGCGCTGCTCGTGCTCTCGATCGTCAGCACGCCGGCTGCTGCGGCCATGCGCGTCACGGCGTCACCGGTGCTCGTCCCCGTGCTGTCGGTCGTGTTCGCGACAACGTCGACGGTCGGCGGCATCCTGCTCGCGCTCGGCTCCGACAACATCCCGATCAGCCCGTACGTCACGACGATCTCGTTCACGTTCTATCTCGCGTGCAGGGTGATCGGGCACGTCCGAACGAAGCGTGGGTGGACGCGCCGAGTCGAGCTGGCCCCAGAATAACTAGCTCAGCACTGACGCGCGCTCCAGAATCGTCGCGGTGTCGAGGCCGGTCGGCAGCGTGCCGTACGCAACGCCCCAATCGCCGCCGAGTCGCGACGCAACGAACGCATCGGCAACTGCGGGGTTGCCGTGCTGCAGCAACAGCGAACCCTGCAACAGCATCGCCATGCGCTCGACGATGTGCCGGGCCCGGTACTCGAGGTCCGCGGAGTCACTGAACTGCTTGCGCAGCAAGGCCAACGCGTCGTCGTAGCGCGCATCGGTGCCGGCAGCGAGATCGAGTTCACCGAAGAACGCCTCGATGGCCTCAGGTTCGCGCACCATCGCCCGCAACGTGTCGAGTGCGGCGACGTTGCCGGAGCCCTCCCAGATCGAGACGAGCGGCGCCTCCCGGTAGAGCCGTGGCAAGCCCGAGTCCTCGATGTACCCGTTGCCGCCGAGGCATTCGAGCGACTCGGCCGCGTGAGTCGACCACCGCTTGCACAACCAGTACTTCGTCACGGCAAGCCCGACCCGCCGGAACGCCGTCTCGGCGGCGTCACCACGCACCGAGCGATCGACTGCACCGGCCAGCCGCATCACCACGGTCGTTGCGGCCTCCGAGTCGACCGCGAGGTCGGCGAGGACGTTGGTCATGGCGGGTTGGTCGAGGAGGCGTTTGCCGAACACGGATCGATGCGTCGCGTGGTGCACGGCGTGTGCCGTGCCGATGCGCATGCCGCCGGCCGCCATCAGCGCGCAGTCGAGCCGGGTCATGTTGACCATCTCGATGATCGTGCGCACACCACGACCCTCGTCACCGACGAGCCACCCCACGGCGTCTTCGTATTCGATCTCGCTCGAGGCGTTCGACTTGTTGCCGAGTTTGTCCTTGAGCCGCTGGAGATGGAACGCATTGCGCGTTCCGTCCGGAAGCACGCGCGGGACCAGGAAGCACGACAGGCCGCCCGGAGCCTGCGCAAGCGTCAGGAACAGGTCCGACATCGGCGCCGAGGTGAACCACTTGTGCCCGGTGAGCCGATAGCTGCCATCCGCACCCGGTACGGCGGTCGTCGTGTTCGCCCGGACGTCGGAGCCACCCTGCTTTTCGGTCATCGACATGCCGGCGATCAGACCCAGCTTCGTCAACGGCGGACGCAGACCGTGGTCGTAGGTCGTGCTGGTCAGTAGCGCTTCGTAGTCGGCTGAGAGTGCCGGCGTTGTGCGCAATGCAGGCACGACGGCATAGGTCATCGAGATCGGGCACAGGTGCCCGGCGTCCGACACCCCCCACGCCATCAACTTCGCTGCGCGTGCCACGTGCTCGCCGGCACGCTCGGACGCCCACGGCGATCCGTGCAGGCCGTGCTCAACGGCAATGCGCATCAGCTCGTGGTACTGCGGCAGGTAGTCGACCTCGTCGATGCGATGTCCGTAGCGGTCATGCGTGCGCAAGACGGGCGGATGCTCGTTGGCGAGCCGTCCCCACTCTTGCGCGGTCTCGCTGTTCGCGAGCATCCCGAGGTCGCGCACCTCGGGCTCGGCCCAACCCGCGCCCTCACGATGCAATCCTTCGAGCAGCGCTGGGAACGTGCTGATGTCCGCCGTCAGCGGCGGAACCTGGTTGGTCACGTCATGCGTGGACGGCATCGCGGACTCCGATCGAACGAAGAGAGAAACTGACGAGCTCGGGGATGACGGCGGGATCGGGATCGCCGCTGAGCGGTCCCACTAGTGCCTCACCGATGGCGCCGACGAGTGCGGCTGCCACGACCTGCGGATCCTGCGCGGGCAACTCGTGCGCAGCGACGCCGGTCTCGATCGCGGCGGCGGCGATGTCGCGGAACGCAACCCGGAACTCCAGCCGCAATTCGTCGACTCGCGCGTCGACAGGTTCGACGAGCAGCGCGTAGGCCAGGCGCGGTGACTTCAGCGCGCGCAGGGCGAAGGTCTCGACGAGCGCGGTGATGCGGCTCGCCGTCCCGCCCGCCGGACGCACCGCCGACTCCACCGCGGCGACCTCGCGCCCGCACACCGCGCGGAACACCTCGGCGACCAGTTCCGCCTTTCCGTCGACATGGTTGTAGACGGTCCCGGGCGACACTCCGGCACGTCGCGCGACCGCGGCGATCGAGCAGCCCGCATAGCCGTGCTGCGGCGAGCTGGTGGGTCGCAGCTGCCACGATCCGGGCGCGCTGGGCGGCCAGCCGGGCCGCCACGCCTGCAGTGCGCCGGTATGCCATTGAAGAATTGAATCGCGAATTCAATTCTTCGGCAAGGCCGTCCGACAGGGCTATGGTCGGTTGACATGACAGTCGAGGATGTCAAGACACTGCGCGAGGTGCCCGGCGACAAAGGGCTGCCGATCGTCGGCTACACCTTCGACGTACTGTCCGGGAAGCTGTACAACTCGCGCGAGCGCTACGACAAGTACGGGCCCGTCTCGTGGCTGCGCGCCTTCGGCCGCAAGAACGTCACGTTCACCGGCCCCGAGGCCACGTCGATCGTCTTGCAGAACCGCGATCACGCCTTTGCAAGCGGTCCGGGCTGGGGCTTTCTGATCGGCAAGTTCTTCAACCGCGGGCTGATGCTGCTCGACTTCGACGAGCACCACCGGCACCGCCGGATCATGCAACAGGCGTTCACGTCCGAACATCTCGCCGGCTACCTCGACCCGATGAACACGACACTGGCCGACGGATTCGCCCGCTGGCGCAACGATCGCGAATTCCGGTTCTACCCCGCGATCAAGCAGCTCTCGCTCGACGTGGCGACGCGGACGTTCATGGGCGCCGATCTCGGACCCGAGGCCGATGCCCTCAACACCGCCTTCGTCGACTGCGTGCGCGCGGGTACCGCCGTCTTCCGGTTCCCCGTCCCCGGTCTGCGTTGGTCACGCGGGCTGAAGGGACGTCGATACCTCGAGCAATTCCTGTGTCCGCAGATCGCGGCGAAGCGGGCCGGCGACGGTGCCGACCTGTTCAGCGCGCTGGTGCACGCACGCGACGAGACCGGCGCATCGTTCAGCGACGACGACATCGTGAACCACATGATCTTCCTGCTCATGGCCGCGCACGACACGACCACGATCACGATGACGACGATGGCGTACTACCTCGCCAAGCACCCCGACTGGCAACAGAAGTGCCGCGCGGAATCGCTTGCTGTCGGCACGCCGACTCTCGCGTACAAGGACCTCGACCGTCTCGAAACCCTCGACCGAGTGATGCGCGAATGCATGCGACTGGTCACCGCCGTGCCGGGACTCGCCCGCAAGACGGTGAAGGAGACGGAGGTGCTCGGCTACCGCATCCCCGCCGACACCTATGTCTCGGTCAGCGTGCACAACACCCATCACCTGGCCGAGTACTGGCCCGACCCGGAGCGCTTCGACCCGGACCGGTTCGGGCCTGACGGCACCGTCCATCGCAATGCCTGGATCCCGTTCGGCAATGGCGTGCACAAGTGCATCGGTCTGCATTTCGGCGGGATGGAGGTCAAGGCAGCGATGCATCAACTGCTGCTCGGTTACCGCTGGAGTGTCCCGAACGGCTATGAGATGCCGATCGATTGGAGCTCCCTGCCACGCCCCAAGGACGGCCTGCCCGTCCGTCTCGACGCGCTCTGAACGCTCGGTTCTGGCACAGTGCTTCGCGGGTAGGACACCTGACGGAGTGCTGAAACGAGGAGTGGCGAGTGGTCAAGGTCGATCTCGACATGGCATGGCAGCAGTTCCGCCGGCTGCCGACGACAGCGCGAGAGGCCGGTGTACTGCTGCGCAGTGGGATCGCGCCCGTCACCAAGCCGCAGGACATGGCTTACGCACTCCTGGCAATGCGGTCGTGGGGCATGGTCGCCGGCGCGATCAAGATCGCCGCGCATCGCGACCCCGACTTCCCCGGTCTGGTCGACGAGATCGGTGAGCTCACTTTCCGCGAGCTCGATCAGCGCTCCAACGCATTGGCTCGTGCGTGGCAGGACGAAGGATTGTCCGACAAATCGGTGATCGCGGTGCTCTGCCGCGACCACCGCGGTCTGATCGAGACGATGTTCGCCGCCGGCAAGCTCGGCGCGAAGTTGCTGCTAATGAACACCGGCTTCGCGAAGCCGCAGTTCGCTGAAGTCGTCGAGCGCGAGGGCGCCGACACGCTCGTCTACGACGTCGAGTTCAGCGACATCCTCGGCGACGTCCCCGACGACGTCCCGCGCTACCTGGCCTGGACCGACGGCGACGACAACGACCACACCACGCTCGAAGACCTCATCAAGAGCTCTTCGACCGACGACCTTTCGCGACCGAAGACGGTCGGCGGTCTCGTCCTGCTGACCAGTGGCACGACGGGCACGCCGAAGGGCGCGTCGCGGCAGGTCAGTTCGCCGTTCGCCGCAGCTCAATTCCTCGATCGCGTTCCGCTCGGTATCAACGAGCGCACCTTCTTCGGCGCGCCGCTGTTCCATGGCACGGGCCTGTCGCAGTTCCTGCTGACGCTCGCGCTGGGGTCGACGACCGTCACCCGCCGCAAGTACGACCCGCGCAAGACGCTCGAGATGATGGCCGAATACAAGTGCGAGACGCTCGTGCTCGTCCCGACCATGTTGCAGCGCATGCTCGAGATGGACGACGAAGAGATCAAGAAGTACGACCTCAGCGCGCTGAAGATCATTTTTCTTGCAGGCTCGGCGCTCGCCCCTGAGGTCGGCAACCACGCGATGGAACTGTTCGGCGATGTCGTCTACAACCTCTACGGCTCGACCGAGGTCGCTGTCGCCAGCGTGGCCACGCCGGCCGACTGGAAGAAAGCGCCCGGCACAGTGGGCAAGGTTCCGGTCGGCTGCAAGGTGCACATCTACGACGAGGACGGCAAGCGCATCACCGAGCCGGACGTCACGGGCCGCATCTTCGTCGGCAGCGGACTGAAGTTCGAGGGCTACACCGGCGGCGGGTCCAAGGACGAGATCGACGGGCTGCTGTCGTCGGGCGATGTCGGCCACTTCGACAAGGACGGCCTGCTCTTCATCGACGGCCGCGACGACGACATGATCGTCTCCGGCGGCGAGAACGTCTTCCCCGCCGAGGTCGAGAACCTGCTCATCGAACACAGAGCAATCGCCGACGCGGCAGTCGTGGGCGTGAAGGACGAGGACTTCGGGCAGCGTCTCAAGGCCTACGTTGTGCTCAAGGACGGCCAGTCGCTGTCCGAGGACGAGGTCAAGGCACACGTGAAATCAGAACTCGCCCGCCACAAGGTCCCGCGCGAGGTCGAATTCGTCGACGAGCTGCCGCGCAACGCCACCGGAAAGCTGCTGCGCAAGGAACTAACCTCTGACGAGTGACCCCCACCCCCGACTCCGCGCAGTCGGCCTTTGCCACATTCGCGTCGACGGTTCTCGACAGCTGGCTCGACACGCACCCGGACGCCGCGACGTTCCTCGGTGACCACTCGCGCGATCACGCCCTGCCCGATCCGTCGCCCGCCGCGGCTGCCGCTCGCAGCGAGGAGCTGGCTCGACAGCTCACCGACCTCGATGCATTGGCGATCGACGACGCCGATGAGCAGATCGACCGCGAGGTGCTGCGGACGGCACTGCGCTGGGACCTGCTCGACCTCGAGCAGCTGCGCGAGGGTGACTGGAACGCGATGGAGCACAACCCCGGCGGCGCGCTGCACGCACTCGCCTCGCGCCCGTTCGCGCCCGCGGCCGAGCGACTCGAGGCCGCCAGGTCGCGATTGGCCGCCGTCCCGGCGTTCTTCGGGGCGGCCCGCGAGCGCCTGCACGAGCTGTCCCGCATCCACACCGAAACGGCCATCGCGCAGCTGTCCGGCACGACACATCTGATCGAGGATGCGCTCCCCGCCCTGGCCGAGGAAGCGGGCGGCACACTAGGCCCGGAGGCCGAGGCCGCGCGTACCGCTGTCGAGGAACACCGCGGCTGGCTACGCGAGCAGCTTGCAACCGCTCGTCGCAACCCGCGAATCGGACGTGACCTGTTCAGCAGCAAGCTCGCGCTGGCTCTCGACACCGAGTTCGACCCGGATGCGCTGCTCGCCCGCGCCGAGGACGACTTCGAGCGGATCAGCGGCGAGATCGCCGCCGAAGCCGGCCGGTTCGCCGGCATCGGCGACCCTGACGCATCGACAGTCCGATCGGTCATGGACGAGCTCGCCGGCGACACGGCGACCGACGACACGATCCTCGACGTGTGTCGTGCTGCCATGGCCGACGCCACGGAGTTCGTGCGCCGCAACGACCTGGTGACGGTCTACGACGACCAGGTCGACGTGATCGAGATGCCCGAGATCGACCGCGGCGTGGCCGGTGCCTACTGCAACCCGTCCGGCCCGCTCGAGAAGTCACCGTTACCGACGCAGTTCGCGGTCTCACCGACCCCTGAAGGTTGGAGTGCGGAACGCATCGCCTCGTACTTTCGCGAATACAACCTGCACATGCTGCACGACCTGACGTTGCACGAGGCAATGCCCGGCCACGCGTTGCAGCTCATGCACTCGAACCGGCACCGCGCCACCACCCCGATCCGCGCGGTGTTCTACAGCGGCTCGTTCGTCGAAGGCTGGGCCGTCTATGCCGAAGAACTGATGGCAACCCGCGGCTACCGCGGCGACGAGTCGGTGCGCGCAGCGAGCGCGCTGCGCATGCAGCAGTTGAAGATGCAGTTGCGCACGACGCTCAACACGATCCTCGACATCCGCTTCCACTGCCGCGATCTCGATGAGACGCAAGCGCGACGGCTGATGACCGAACGCGGCTACCAGGAAGACGGCGAGGCGGTCGAGAAGTGGCAGCGCGTCCAGCTGACCTCGACGCAGCTGTGCACCTACTACGTCGGCTACTGCGAGGTGCGCGACCTCGTCCGCGACCTGCGGCAACAACAGCCGGCGCTGGGTGATCGCGAACTGCACGACATGGTGCTGGCCCACGGCTCACCTCCGGTGCGGCACCTGCGCACCCTGCTGCTCGCCGCGTAGGCACGCCTGCGCCGATGGGATTCCTCGACGGCCCACGTCCGTATGCCTTCGCCCACCGAGGCTTTGCACCGGACGGCGACGAGAACTCGATGGCAGCCTTCCAGCGCGCTGTCGATCTCGGTTATCGCTATCTCGAGACGGACGTTCGCGCGACGGCCGACGGCGTGGCATTGGCCTTTCACGACGCGAGGCTCGATCGCGTCACCGACCAGCAGGGCGAGATCGAGAAGATGACATGGGCCCAGGTGCGCACGGCGCGCATCCGCGGCCGCGAGCCGATCCCGCTCCTTGCTGATGTGCTCGGTACCTGGCCCGATGTTCGTATCAATCTCGACATGAAGTCCAGCCGTTCCTTGCGGCCGACGATCGATGTACTGCGCCGGACGGCATCGATCGACCGCGTGTGCGTCGGCGCGTTCGCGACGCGCCGCATCCGCGCCGTCCGCGCCCAGCTCGGGCCCGGACTGTGCACGTCGTTCGGACCCGCAGCAGTGGTGTCGCTCCGCGCGACCGGCCGCGCGCTCCCCGGGGCGCCGCGTGCATCGAGGTTCCGGCCCGCGTCGGCCGGCTGGCCGTGACCGACAGGCGGTTCCTGGCCTCGGCACACCGCCTCGGCCTGCCGGTGATCACCTACACCGTCGACGTACCCACCCAGATGCACCGCCTGCTCGACCTCGGGGTGGACGGCCTGATGACCGACCGTGCCGACCTGTTGCGCGAGGTGCTCATCCAACGGGGGCAATGGGGCCCATAAGCTCACGCCGTGAGTTCAGTCGCACCGGCCGATACCGCCGACGACGCCCTCACGCGGCAACGGCGTGGCTGGTATCTCTACGGCTGGGCGAGCCAGACCTTCCCCACCCTGGTCACGACCGTGTTCATGTCGCGGTACCTGACTTCAGTCGCCGAGAACGCGGTCGGCAAGCACGGCCGGGTGCATCCCTTCGGCATCCCGGTCGCCCCGGGCAGCCTGTTCGCCTACACCGTCAGCGCCACGACCATCGCGGTCGTCTTGCTGATGCCCCTCGTCGGCGCGATCGCCGACCGCACCGGACGCAAGCGCGACATCATGCTGGCCACCGGCTGGTTCGGCGCCCTTGCGTGCGTCGCGATGGTGTTCGTCGACGGCACGAACTGGCAACTCGGGGCGGCGCTCTACGCGTTGGCGTTCCTCGGCTACAGCTGCTCGATCGTCGTGAGCTATTCGCTGCTGGTCGACCTGTCGACCTCGGCCGATCGCGACAAGATTTCCTCGGTCGGCTGGGCGATCGCCTACCTCGGCGGCGGCACCCTGCTCGCTGTCTCTTTCTTGACAAGTCTCTTTGTCGATAAAACGACACTTGCTCGGACGTCGCTGTGCGCGTCCGGTATCTGGTGGCTCATCTGGTCGGTGCCGGTGTACCGCCGACTCCCCCGCGTGATCGGCCGCGGCGCCCATTCGCAGCCCGGCGCCCTGCTCAGTTCCGGGTTCCACCAGCTCGCTGTCACCATGCGCCATCTGCGCGGGTTCCCGCTGACGCTGGCGTTCCTGGTCGCGTTCCTGATCTACAACGACGGCATTCAAACCGTCACGACCGTGGCAGCCCAGTACGGCGACAAGCAGCTGCACCTGTCCGACACCGTCTTGCTGGTTGCCATCCTGATGGTCCAGTTCGTCGCGTTCGCAGGCGCGATCTGGCTGGGTCGGCTGGCCGAGCGGTTCGGCTCGAAACCGGTTGTGCTGGGGTCGCTGATCGTCTGGATGGCGTGCGTCGGCGTCGGCTACTTCCTTCAAGCCGGCGTGATCTGGCAGTTCTTCGCGCTCGCCATGGTCATCGCGCTGGTACTCGGTGGCAGCCAGGCGCTGTCGCGGTCGCTGTTCTCACGGATGATTCCTGTCGGGGTCGAGGCCGAGTACTTCTCCTTCTACGAGATCTCCGACTCCGGCACGAGCTGGCTCGGCCCACTCGTATTCGGGCTGACCTACCAGAACACCGGCTCCTACCGCGGCGCGCTGTTCTCGCTGGTCGTGTTCTTCGTGGTCGGCTTCGTGCTGCTGCTGCGGGTGCCCGCGCGTCGGGCCGTCGAAGCTGCCGGGAACGAGGCCCCGGCGATCCTCTAGGTCACCCGGCGGGGTGCACGACGAGTGCCGAGCCGCCGCCCTCGCGGACCTTTTCCGCAACGGCCTGGTACCGACCGGACCCGAGCGATTGCACGCCGGTCGCGTCACCGATGTAGGTGAGCAGCGGCGACAGTGATCCGGTCACCAGCGAGAAGTTCTCGCCGTACTTGTCGTGCAGTTGCTTGGCGAGATCGCTGTCGTAGAACTGCTGTTCGGCCTGGCTGGTGGACGAGTCGCGCTGCGACACGCGTGGCGCCCACAGCGCGTCCGGTAGCGACATACCGAAGTCGATGTGGTTCACCAGGATCTGCAGGACGGTCGTGATGATCGTCGAACCGCCCGGCGACCCGACTGCAAAGTCGAACTTTCCGTTGTGCAGCACGATCGTGGGCGACATGCTCGATCGCGGCCGCTTGCCCGCGGCGGGCTGGTTCGGGTCGAAGCGCTGCGAGGTCAGCGGCACGAAGTCGAAGTCGGTCATCTCGTTGTTGAGCAGGAATCCGCGGCCCGGCACGGTCATGCCGGTACCGGCGATCTCTTCGATGGTGTTGGTGTAGCTGACCACGTTGCCCCACCGGTCGACGGTCACCAGATGGTTGGTGTGCATGCCCTCGTGGGACGCAGTGCTCCCCTTCGCGCTCGAGCCGCAACCGCCGTACGGCGGGTAGGGGTTGCCGGGCTGTGCCGGCGAGGTGAGCGCGTGGTCGGTGATCAGGCACGACCGGGTTGCGGCATAGGCGGGGTCGAGCAGCCCGTGCTGCGGCACGTCGACGTAGTCCGAGTCGCCGATGTAGGCGTTGCGGTCGGCGAAGGCCAGTCTGGACGCCTCGAGGTAGTGGAACAGCGCCTTTGCTCGCGGCTCCGAACCCAGGTTCCAGTGCGACAGGATGTTCAGCGCCTCACCGACCGTGAGGCCGCCCGACGACGGCGGCGCCATGCCGTACACGTCGAGGCCGCGATAGTTCACGTGCGTCGGCTTGCGGGTGGGTGCGGTGTAGTCGGCCAGATCCTTGCGCGTCATGAAGCCGGGGCGAATCGGGAAATCGCTGTCACCCGAAACCGGCGGATGCTGCACGGTGTGCGCGATCTCGGTCGCGAGTGGCCCGCGATAGAGATAGCTCGGCCCGTGCTCGGCCAGCTGCGAGTACGTCCGCGCCAGGTCGGGGTTACGCAGCACCGTCCCGATCGGAAGCGGTTGTCCGGCCTTGGTCAGGAACAGTTTGCGGCTGCTGGTGAACGACTGCAGGTCAGCGAGTGAGTCCTGCTCCTGCTGATTGAAGTTCTTGTCGACGACGAAGCCGTGCTTGGCAATCCCGATCGCGGGACGCAGATCGCTCGCGAAGCTGTGCGCCCCATAGTTCCGCACCGCCTTGGCCCAGGTGGCCACCATGCCGGGAACTCCTACCGCCAGGCCCGAACGGCGAGCGTGCTCGAAGTCCATGGCGGTGCCGGGCGGGTCCTGGAACATCGTCGAGGTGCACTTGGCCGGGCATTTCTCGCGACCGTCGATCGTGACGACGCGATGCTGCTTGGCCAGGTAGATCACCATGAAGCCGCCACCGCCGGGGCCGGCCACGAACGGTTCGGTCACACCGAGCGCGCTCGCCGTCGCAACCGCCGCATCGATCGCGTTGCCACCATGTCGCAACACCGCGATGCCCGCACGGCTCGCATCTAGGTCGGCCGAGGTGACCGCACCCCCGCTGCCGACAGCGACCGCCTGCTTCGTGGCAGATCGAGCGGAGCTACCGGCCGGGGCGGCTCCGGCATGGCTCGGCACGACCAGGGTGGTCGCGGCGAGCAGGGCACTGGCGGTGACGATCAGCGGACGTGTGTGCACGCGCGGTGGTTACCCGACGAATGGTGTGAAATATCACCAAATCCGCGAATGGCCGCCTGGTGTCGTCTCGACTTTCAGTCGAGGTCGAGCAGTTCCAACGCAGTCCACGTTCCGACAGCGGCCACCGCAGCGGCGCCGACCACCGTTCCCGCCGCCCGCGGGCCGCGAGCCGGACCGCTCTTGAGGGCTGCGGCGATCGCCGCTGCATCCACGAGATCCGCCCCGGCACCTGCCAGCAACCATGGCACGGCACGGCGTCCTGTCCCTGCGTGCAGGGTCCCGGCGCCGAGAGCGATGTCGCGAGCGGCGGTCATCCGCGCGAGGAACGCCATCCGCTTCGCTGTGGCGCTGTCGACTCCGAGCATGCGTACCGAGAACGTCGGCGCGAGCAGGAAGGCGGTCCCGATTGCCACCCGGCCGAAGCCGATCGCTGCGGCAACGACCTGGACCGAAGGTAAGAATTTGCGCCCGGACGAAACCAAATGGGCCCCTGCCTCGTAATCCTTGGTAACGGTGTCGAGAAGTGGCATCGAAGCTCCAAATCACTGGGCAGTGCGCCTGAGAGATCGCGGTGTCGGTGGGTTACCGATGAGTCGCTAGCGGGAATCATTCACCATCGTTACCCGTTGGTCACAACAGCGGTGAAACACCACCAATCACCGACAACGTCACAGACGATGAGCACGACGATGGTCGTGGCTTTCGGTGCACAGATCCAGAGACTGAGCCAGTTCAGGAGGTGTCGATCATGGCAGATCGCACGCTACGTGGCAGTCGGCTGGGCGCGATCAGCTACGAGACCGAGTACGGCGCCGAGCCCGCGCCGCGCAATGTGGCGGCCTACCGCTGCCAGCGCGGGCACGAGTTCAGCGTCCCGTTCTCGGAGGAGGCGGACATTCCCACGACGTGGGAGTGCCGACTCGACGGAACAACGGGGTTGCTCATTGACGGCCCCGAGCCGGAGGCCAAGAAGGTCAAGCCGGCACGTACTCACTGGGACATGCTGATGGAGCGGCGTTCAATCGCCGATCTCGAGGAAGTTCTCGCCGAGCGCCTGGACGTCCTGCGCGCCCGGCGCGGGCAGAAGAGCGCGTAACAGCCCGCCAGACAAACACCACGACGCCGTCCGGACTTAGGTCCGGGCGGCGTTGTTGTGTTTACCGCTGGTTCAGCTTCGACTCTTTGCGCCGCAGCGCGGTTCGCAGCTGCGCCACGCGGTGTTGAGCGCCCCACTGCCCCACCCGCACAAGTGCTTCGCGCACGATCGCACCGCTCATCTTCGACTCGCCACGTTCGCGTTCGGCGAAGGTGATCGGTACCTCGACGATGCGGAACCCCGCCTGCAGCACGCGCCAGGCCAGATCGACCTGGAAGCAGTAGCCCTGCGAGCTGACCGCCCGGTAATCGATCGCCTCCAGCACCTCGCGGCGATAGGCCCGGTAGCCGCCGGTGGCGTCGCGTACATGGATGCCGAGCGCAACCCGCACGTAGATGTTCGCGCCCCGCGACAGGAACTCGCGCCGCCTCGGCCAGTTGACGATCGCGCCGCCGGGAATCCAGCGTGAGCCCAGCACGACGTCGGCATGCTCGAGCGCGGCCAGCATGCGCGGCAGTTGCTCGGGCGCGTGCGAACCGTCGGCGTCCATCTCGACGAGAACGTCGTGCCCGCGGGAAAGGCCCCAGTCGAAGCCGGCGACGTAGGCGGCGCCGAGGCCGGCCTTGCCCGGTCGGTGCAGCACGTGCACACGCGGATCGCCGGCCGCCAGCGACTCTGCGATCGCACCGGTCCCGTCCGGGCTGGCGTCATCGGCCACGAGCACGTGGGCATCGGGAAGCGCCGCGTGCAGCCGCTCGATGATGCGTGCGACGTTCTCGCGCTCGTTGTACGTCGGGACGATGACCAGGACCGAACTCATGTAGTAACCACTTCCTGCTTTCTGCTCACACGGGACGAGGTGACCACGACCGCCAGCGCCAGCACCGCCAAAGCCGTGAGCACCCATTCCGGTATCTCACCGAGGGCGATCGCCGGTGTAGTTCCGGTTTCCAACGGGACCGAGGCGCTGAGCAACGCAGGCCGGAACAGTGTGCCTGACTCTCGGATCATGTCGCCGTCCGGCGTGATGATCGCCGATACGCCGGTCGTCGAGACCTGCACCACGGTGCGGCCCGTCTCGATGGCCCGCAGCTTGCTCATCGCGAGCTGCTGGTAGGTCTCGGCGGTGTGGCCGAAGGTCGCGTTGTTCGTCTGTACGACGACCAGTTGCGCGCCCGCGTCAACCGACGACTGCACCAGGTTGTCGTACGCGACCTCGAAACAGATGACGTCGCCGATCGGCACCGGGCCGCCGGTGAGCAGCCCGTTGCCGGTGCCGGCGACCATGTCCTGGGTCACCAGTTTGGCGGCCGAGCTGACCGCCTCCGCGATCGTGCGCAGCGGCATGTATTCGGCGAACGGCACCGGGTGCCGCTTGATGTACATCGCGCCGGGGCCGGTCGTCGGTGACCAGAGGATGCCGGCGTTGCGGCGATGCTTCGGACCGGGCCCCGACAGGATCGCGCCGACGAGCACCGGTGCGTTCACCGCCTGCACCGCATGCGTGATCTCTGCCGCTGCCGACTTGTCGACGAGCGGGTCGACATCCGAGGCATTCTCGGGCCAGAGCACCAGTTGCGGCTGCGCGACCCGTCCCGACTTGATCTCGGCGGCGAGCCGCATCGTCTGGGCCACGTGGTTGTCGAGCACCTGGCGGGCGCGGTCCTCGAAGCCGAGCCCGCGGTCGGGGACGCTGCCTTGGACGAGCGCAATGCGCAGGGGTGTTCCGGACGGCGTTGATCGGGTCAGCCCCCATACCGCACCGGCAACGGGCAGCACGGCCAGGACGACCGCAGCGGCGACAATGCGCCGAGGCGCCCGTGCCGGCAGGGCCGTGCTCAACAGCCACAGCCCGGCGCCGGTGAAGGCGACCGCGAACGTGAGCAGCGGTGCTCCGCCCAGGGCGATGAACCAGCGCAACGGAGAGTCCTGCTGGCTGAAGGCGAGCCGCCCCCACGGGAACCCGCCGAACGGGAGCCGGTCGCGCAACGCCTCTTCCAGCACCCATGAACACGCCACCCAGGCTGCCGCGCCGGGCAGCCGCTGGACAGTGGCGAGCACGGCCCCCAGGAACGCCATGAAACACGCCTCGGCGACCGCCAGGATCAGCCACGGCGCCGCGCCGACGTACTCGCCCGTCCAGTGCAGCAGTGGGACGAAGAAGCCGAGCCCGTAGAGCAGACCGAGCCATGCGCCGGTGCGGGCGCGGCGACCGTCCACAGCCCACGAGAATCCGGCGACGCCGAGAATCGCGAGGGGCCAGATGCCGACGCGCGGAAACGCGAACGCGGTGGCGATGCCGGCGGCGAGTGCGGCGACCGCCGCCCACCGCACCGGCGCGGTCGCGTCGGCGTCCCGCACCGGGACGGGCCACCGCGAGGACATCCGTCGAGTATCACCGAGCGCGGTATCGGGGCGGCTCCGGCTCTCAGTGCGGCTCACCCGAGCCGTCCCGCGTCGAAGATGGTGCGTCCGTCGCGGACGGTTGCGAGGCACTGCGGCAGCTCGGCGGACGGGCTCAGGCCGGGCAGGCCGGTCGCGGGGTCGAGGGCAGCTGCATCCCAGACGGCGAAGGTAGCGGCAGCGCCGGCGGCGAGCTCTCCCCCTGCGCGCCCGGCAGCAGCCCAGCCGCCGACCGTATGCGCTGCGAACGCCGTCTCGACGTCGAGTCCAGCGTGCGACTCGTGCGGATGCACCGCCGCGCGCACCGCCGCCCACGGGCCGAGCGCGGTCACCGGCGCGTCCGATCCGAAGGCGAGGGGCACGCCGGCAGCGGCCAGGGCGGCCAAGGGGTTCAGCTCGCGCGCACGGTCGGGGCCCAGTCGAGTGGCATACATGCCGTTCGGGCCGCCCCATTCGGCGTCGAACACCGGCTGGACGGACGCGGTGAGCCCGATGCGTGCCATCCGCTGCGGGTCGTGGACGTATTCGGCGTGTTCGACGCGGTGCCCCGGCCCGACGCGACGGCCCAGCCGATCGGAAGCGAGCTCGAACGCGTCGAGCACCTGGTCGACGGCCGCATCGCCGATCGCGTGGAACCCGGCCTGCATCCCGGCCTCGGCGCACAGCCGCACGTGCTCGGCCACGTCGGCAGTCTCGAAGCGCAGCATGCCGGTCGTGTCGGGCCGATCGGCGTACGGCACGTGCAGCGCGGCGGTGTGCGAGCCGAGCGAACCGTCGCAGAACAGATCGCCGGCTGCGCCGACAGCGCCGAGTTCGCGAGCCCTTTCGACGCCGAACAACTCGCCCCAGTAGCCGATCACCTCGGGCAGTGGCTCGTGGCGGGCAAGTGCAAGCAGGCCCCGGAGATCGTCCTCGCTCGAGATGGCCGGGCCGGCCATCTCGTGGACGCAGGCGATGCCCAGCGCAGCCGCTCGCTGCAGGGCGGCACGCTGCAGTTCGGCGGTGCGGCCAGGCCCGAGCGCGCCCAATGCTGCAATCCGGGCCGCATCGTGCGCCGCGCGGGTGAGCAGGCCGTCCGGGCGGTAACCGGCGAGCTCACGCACGCCGGAAATGCTGGCGAGCAGCGCCGACGACACGACCGCGCTGTGCGCGTCGACCCGAGCCAGGTACACCAGGCCGCCGTAACCCGCCCGGTCGAGCTCTGCGGCTGTGGGGGCTCGCTGCTCGGGCCACCCCGTGTCGTCCCAGCCGCCGCCGAGCACCGGCCTGCCACGGCCCGCACGCGCGCTGCGCTCGACCCGCTCCAACGCCTCGCGCAGCGAGCCCGCGCCGGCCAGATCGAGCGCCGTCAGCGCCAATCCCGTGCCGGTCGCGTGCATATGGGCGTCCACGAAGGCCGGCGTCACCAGTGCGCCGGCCAGATCGACGACCCGCGTCCCAGTGCGTGGATCGGCCTGCTCGTCGCGTCCGGTCCAGACGATCGAGCCACCGTCGATGATCATCGCGGTTTCGTCACGAACCGCCCGACGGTACAGCCGACCGTTGCGGTAAAGGGTGCGCACGCGGGAGAGTCTGCCAGCGAAGGTCGATAACGTTTCCGGTGTCAGCGAGGGTGGTGACCCGACGGGTGGCAGCAAGCATCGAAGATGTCGCGCGCCTGGCCGGGGTTTCCATCGCGACGGTGTCGCGTGCCTTGCGTGGCCTGCCCGACGTCGCTGCGACCACCCGCAGCCGAGTGCTCGAGGCGGCGTCCGAACTCGACTACGTGGCCTCCCCCTTCGCCGCGCGGCTGGCCAGCGGGCGCACCGCGACGGTGGGGGTCGTCGTCCCGTTCGTGAACCGCTGGTTCTTCGCCGAGGTGATCGACACGGTCGAGACGTCGCTGCGCAAGGCCGGCTTCGACCTGCTGCTCTACAACCTCGGCGACGAGCAGGGCCGCTCTCGCTTCTTCGACGTGATGCCGATGCGCAAGCGCGTCGACGCGGTGCTGGTCGCGAGCCTCGTGTTGTCCGATGACGAGATCACCGCGCTCGAGTCGTTGCACTGTCCGGTCGGACTACTCGGCTTCCCACGATCAGGTTTCCTGTCGACCCGCATCGACGACATTGCGTCGGCCAGGGCGGCCGTCTCGCACCTGACGGACCTGGGCCATCGTCGTATCGCGCTCATCGGCGGCGACACGGACGACCCGATGCGCTTCACGCCGCCGCTGCACCGCGCGGACGGCTACCGCGAAGGCCTCGCTGCTGTCGGCGTCGAGGCTGATCCCGCGCTCGAGGTACTCGGCTACTTCACCCCTTCCGGCGGCGAGCAGGCCTGCCGCACGTTGATGCAGAACCCCGACCCGCCGACAGCGATCTTCGCCGAGAGTGACGAAATGGCGTGTGGCGCGATGCGAGCGCTGCGCAAGCTCGGTCGCAAGGTGCCCGACGACGTCGCGATCATCGGCTTCGACGATCATCCGACCGCCGATCTGATGGACCTCTCGACCGTGCGGCAGCCGGTCAACGGACAGGCGCTCGACGTGACCACGCGGTTGCTCGCCACGCTCGCGTCGGGCGAGCAGCCCAACGGAGTCGCTGCCGCCAGCACCTCAGATGTCGTGCTCCCGACCGAGATCATCGTGCGCGGCAGCACCGACGCAACGCGGACGGTGTACTAGCAACAATGCTGATGCTCGTCGACGCGGCGAACCTGTACTTCCGCGCGTTCTACGCGCTCCCCGAGTCGATCACCGCGCCGGACGGCCGTCCGGTCAACGCGATCCGCGGTTATCTCGACATGACGGCAGCTCTGATCGACAAGCGCCGGCCGACGCGGCACGTCGCGTGCCTCGATCTCGATTGGCGACCGGCCTTTCGCGTGCGCGCCGTGCCGTCGTACAAAGCGCATCGCATCGCGAAGGGCGGCGGCGAGGATGTGCCGGACACCCTCAAACCGCAGATTCCCGTCCTGCTCGAGGTGCTCGCGGCGGTCGGCCTGGCAACCGCCGGCGCACAGGGTTTCGAGGCCGACGACGTGATCGCGACGATCGCGGCGCGCGACGACGACGAGGTCGAGGTCGTCAGCGGCGACCGCGATCTGCTCGCAGTCGCGACCGACCGCGTGACCGTGCTCTACACCGGCAAGGGCATCGCGAAGATGGCGGCGATGGGTCCCGACCAGGTGCAGGCCAAGTACGGCGTCCCCGCGGCGAACTATGCCGATTTCGCGATCCTGCGCGGCGACCCGAGCGACGGTCTGCCCGGCGTGCCCGGCGTCGGTGAGAAGACCGCCGCAGCGCTCGTCGCCAGGTTCGGGACGGTCGAGGACATCGTCGCTGCCGCCGACGCACGATCTGACGGCTTCCCGTCCGGATCGGCCGGCAAGATCCTGGCGGCGCGCGACTACCTCGCGGTCGCCCCCGATGCCGTGCGGGGACGGGTGGACGCAGTCGTACCGACCCTCGACGATGCGTTACCCGCCGAACCCGCCGACGCCGAACGGCTCGTCGAACTGTCCGAGCAGTTGGGCATCGATGCGTCGTTGAACCGGCTGCTCAATGCGATTCAGAAAGCGCTGGGCCTTCGCTAGTTCACGCCAGCCGCTAGTTCTGGGCGACCTCGTAGGTCCCGCTGTCGTTGGTCAGAGTGACGGTGAATGTGCGCCCGTCGCCACCGCGGCACTGGAACTTCTTGCCCTGCGAGATCTCGATGTTCTGACCGCCGTTGCAGGTCACGCGGGACTCGGAGAAGTTCTGCTGGATGTAGCTCTCGACCGCCGCGTGCTTGAGGTTGGTCTTGAAGCCGAGGAAGGACGGCTTGACCGCGAACACGAGCACCACGGCGATGATCAGGATCACCGCCAGCGCGATCAGCGAATAGAGCAGACCCCGGCCCTTCTTCTGCGCCGGGGGCTGGCCGTAGTCGGAACCGGCGTAGCTCTGCTGGTTGTAGGACTGGCCGTAGCCGCCGGCGGGCTGGTTGTAATCCTGCTGGCCGTACGCCGGCTGGCCGTAGCTTTGTTGGCCGTAGCCGGCCTGACCGTAGCCCGCTTGCTGGCCGTAGCCCGGCTGCTGTCCATAGCTTTGCTGGCCGTAGCTCTGCTGGCCATAGGCAGGTTGGCCATAACCCGGCTGGCCATAGCCTGCCTGCTTTTTTGCTGCCATAGCTTTGCTGGCCGTAGTCCTGCTGGCCCGGCTGGGCATAGCCCTGCTGCTGGCCGTAAGTGGACTGCGGGTAGCTCTGCTCGCCCTGCTGGCCCTGCTGGCCCGGCTGGGCATAGCCCTGCTGCTGGCCGTAATCCTGCTGGCTCGGCTGGCCGTAACCGGACTGCTGGCCGTAGGTCGGCTGCTGGTCGTAACTGTGCTGTCCCGGCTGCGCATACCCGGCCTGGTGGTCGCCGACCGGCTCGAAAGCGGTCGTCTGCTGCGGGTCACTTGCCTGCGCGGCGGGGGTGTCCTTCGACAACGGAATGTACTGCGTGTCGGCCGACGGGTCCGGCTGCGCCTGCCCCGGCTGGGTGCCGTCGTCGGTGGGCTGCTCGGACTGCTGGTCGGGCTGCTGGGCGGCGGGCTGCTCGTCCGTGTGTTGTTCGGTGTGTTGTTCGGCGGCTGCCTCGTCCTGGGCCGGCGGTTCGTTCTGGGCCGGCGGTTCGTCCTGCGCAGGGGGCTGCTGGCTCGGCGGCTGGTACGGGTTCTGCTGCGGCCATTGCTGACCGCCACCTTGGTAGGCACCACCCTGATAGCCGCCACCTTGATAGCCACCGCCTTGGTAGCCACCACCCTGCTCAGGGTTCTGGGGCGGGTAGCCGCCCTGCGGGGGCGGCGGCCACTGCTGGCCGGGGTAGTTCTGCTGATTCCCCGAGTCGCTCATACCGATATCCCCGCTATTCCCGTCGTCGCCCCGACGTTCTGAGGCCAGGCGCGTGTGCTGGCTGCGAACACGCTACTGCGAAAGGCGCGCGAGGTCAGTAACCGTTGGGGCAAGGCGGCACGGACCGGAGGGCTTCGCGTCGCCTCACAACTGCATGCTCTGGGCCACCACGCCGCGCCGCACGGCCGCAGCCGCTGCGCGCGCGATGGGAGCCAGCGGCTCCGGTTCGCCCCCGGGTGCCGGGACGCCGGACAGCTGATCGAGCAGGTCGAGCACCTGCTTGCACCAACGCACGAAATCGCCGGCCGACAGTTCCGCGCCGTTGTTCGCGGCCGCCTCGAGGGCCGCGTCGAGGCGATCACCACGTGCCCATCGGTAGATCGCACCGACGAGTCCCGGTTGCGGCTCGCGGCTGGGGGTGAGTCCGAGTTCTTCCTCGTCCTCGACCACCCGCGCCCAGATCCGGACAGAGGTCGCAAGAGCGTCACGCACCGCCACGCTCGGCATGCGCTCGACCGGCTGCTCGTCGCGCCGCGGTTCGTAGACCAGCACCGAAACGACTGCCGCGAGCTCGGCCGGATTGAGGGCCTCCCAGATGCCGGCGCGCAGGCATTCGGCGATGACCAGGTCCGACTCCGACCAGATCCGGGCGAGTTGCCGACCGGCCGGCGTCGTCTCGTCCTGGGCCAGATAGCCACGACGATCGAGCAACCGGCAGATGCGGTCGAAGCGCCGCCCGAGCGAGCCGGTGCGGCCCTCGATCCGGCGCCGCAGATCGTCGGTGTCGCGTTCGAGGCGACCGTGGCGCTCGGCCCATCGCATGTGCTGCTCGCGGTCGTTGCACCCGTGGCAGGGATGGGCGCGCAGCGCGGCGCGCAGGTCGAGGATCTCGGTGTCGTCGCCCGCGCCACTGCCGGCCTTGCGGCGCGGACGCTGCTCGGGCGCGATGTCGAGCGCGCGCAGGCTCGACACGAGGTCGCGGCGCACCTGCGGCGAGCGGTGGTCGAGCTTCTTCGGCACGCGCACCGTCCCGAGCACCTCAGCGGTCACCGGGAAGTCGACCATCGACAACCGGCCGGCCCAGCGGCGCTCGGTCACGACAAGCGGATGCGGGTCGTCGCGCGGATGCACGCCGGGGTCGAGCACGATCGCGAGCCCCGCCCGCTTCCCCGACGGAACCCTGATGACATCACCGGGACGCAACGCCTCGAGCGACTGCGCGACGGCGGCGCGGCGGTTCTTCGCGCCCTGACGCGACAGCTCGCTCTCACGCTCGGTCAGGGCGCGGCGCAGCTGTGCGTAACCGCGGATGTCGCCGAGCTCGCACGTCAGCTGCTGCTCGTACTCGCGCAGGGTCTGCTCGTTGCGACGGATCTGCTTGGCCAGCCCGGCCACACCGCGGTCGGCCTGGAACTGCGCGAACGACGACTCGAGCAGTTGCCGCGCTGCCGCCCGTCCCATCTGCGCGACCAGGTTGACGGCCATGTTGTACGACGGGCGAAACGATGAGCGCAGCGGGTAGGTGCGGGTCGAGGCGAGGCCGGCTACTCGACCAGGATCGACCTCGGGGCTCCAGAGCACGACGGCGTGGCCTTCGATGTCGATCCCGCGCCGACCGGCCCGTCCGGTCAGCTGGGTGTACTCGCCGGGAGTGAGGTCGGCATGGGTCTCACCGTTGAACTTGCTCAGCCGTTCGAGCACGACGGTGCGCGCGGGCATGTTGATGCCGAGTGCGAGCGTCTCGGTCGCGAAGACGGCTTTCACGAGGCCACGCACGAACAGCTCTTCGACGGTCTCCTTGAATGCCGGGACGAGCCCGGCGTGATGCGGTGCGATGCCGCGCCGCAATCCGTCGCGCCACTCCCAGTAGCCGAGCACATCGAGATCCTCGCCGGGGATGTTCGCGCACCGCTCGTCGACGATCGCATCGATCCGCTCGCGCTCGTCCTCGGTCGTGAGCCACATCCCGGCGTGAACACATTGCTGCACCGCGGCATCGCAACCGGCCCGGCTGAACACGAACGTGATCGCGGGCAACAGGCCCTCGCTGTCGAGGCGCGCGATCACGTCCGGACGCGGAGTCGGTCGCCAACCCCGAAGACCGCGCGGGCCGCCACGACGGTTGTACGCACCCGGGTCGAGAAAGCGCATGCGTTCGTTGACGTATCGAGTCAGTTCCGGGTCGACATCCGTGCTGTCGGCCGAGCCGAACAGGTCGAACATGCGCTTGCCGATCAACATGTGCTGCCACAGCGGGACCGGGCGTTGCTCGTGCACGATCACTTTCGTCTCGCCGCGGACCGAGACCAGCCACTCGCCGAACTCCTCCGCGTTCGACACGGTTGCCGAGAGCGACACCATCCGCACCGAATGCGGGAGATGGATTATGACCTCCTCCCACACCCCGCCGCGGAACCGGTCGCCGAGGTAATGCACCTCGTCCATCACGACGTAGCCGAGGTCGGCCAGTGCCGAGCTGCCGACGTAGAGCATGTTGCGCAGCACTTCGGTCGTCATCACCACGATCGGCGCATCGGCGTTGACGGAGTTGTCACCGGTGAGCAGCCCGACCCGGTCGGAGCCGTGCCGTTGCACGAGATCGTTGTACTTCTGGTTCGACAGGGCCTTGATCGGCGTTGTGTAGAAGCACTTCTGCCCGGACGCGAGCGCAAGGTGCACGGCGAACTCGCCGACCACCGTCTTGCCGGCACCGGTCGGCGCGCACACGAGTACCGCGTAGCCGTCCTCGAGTGCCTCGCAGGCCTCGATCTGGAATCCGTCGAGCTGGAACGGCATACCGCCCCGGAAATCGTGCAGCGCAGGACGCTCGGATCGCCGCCGCGCGGCGACATACCGTTCGCTCGGCGACGACATGCTGTCCAGCCTAGTTACCGTGGTGCAATGCGCCTTTCGACACGAAACCAGCTGACCGGCACCGTCGCTTCGATCGAGGACGGCGCGGTGATGAGCATCGTGACCGTTGCGCTCGACGGCGGACAGCACGTGGTCGCGTCCATCACGAAGGACGCTGTCGCGGAGCTCGGCCTCACTGTCGGCGCGCCGTGCACCGCACTTGTGAAGTCGACCGAGGTGATGATCGGCGTCGACGACTGACGCGCTAGGTCGTATCGCCCCAGCTGTCGTCGCCGGTGGTCAGCGGCTGCGGGACAGCGTCGATCGACGATGGGGTGTCGTCGTCGAGGTGTTCCTCTGTACGCGCCTCGGCAATGCGGCGTGCCTTGCGCCGGTCGTGGACGACCGCGAACAGCACGGCTCCCTCGAACAGCAACACCATGGGAATCGCCATCGCGCACATCGTGAACGGATCTGTGGTCGGCGTTGCGACCGCCGCGAAGAGGAAGATCAGGAAGATCGCGATCCGCTGTGACTTCTTCAAAGCACGCGAGGGCAATGCGCCGGCGAGATTCGCCATGACGACCAGCAGCGGCAACTCGAACGCAGCGCCGAAGATCACCATCATCAGCGTGACGAACGAGATGTAGTCGCTGACCGTCAGCTGGGCGGCCGTCCCGTTGCCGCCCTGCTCGATCACGATCTTCAAACCCTTGGCGAGGACGAGGTACGCGAGCGCCATGCCCGCCGCGAACAGCACCGAGGACACGAAGACGAAGATGATCGTGTAGCGGCGCTCGTTCTTTCGCAGTCCCGGCGTGATGAACGCCCAGAGCTGGTACAGCCAGAGCGGGGCTGTGAGCACGGCACCCGCGATCGCGGACACCTTCAGTCGCGTCGTGAACCCGTCCAGCGCACCGTGGTAGATGAGGACGCAGCCCTTGCCCGGTTGCGTGTAGCGATACTTCGCCGGCACCTCGCAGTACGGATGCTTCAGAAACTCCAGGATCTGGCTGTAGAACACCCAGCCGACGATCGCACCGACGGCCACGATGATGAGCATCCAGATGATGCGGCGGCGTAACTCGCGCAGGTGGTCCATGACCGACATGCGGCCCTCGGGATTGGACCGCTTGCGCCGTACCTTGCGCGCGACCTTTGCCACGTCAGTGCCGCGCCTCGATCATGCGCAGTTGCACTGCGGACACCTCGTCCTGAAGGTCGGTGAGCACACCGGACAGCTGTTCCAGCTTGGCCAGATCGGCGCTGAGCCGCTTGCTCTTCCATGTCAGTTCGTACGCGCAGAAGGCGACTACGACGCCGGCGAGGACGACGGCACCGATCCATACGAACAGCACGACCACGGTTGAACCCTACGTCGCTGCGTACGCGGCCAAGGCCGCGGCAGCGTCGGACCGGATGGATTCGGCCAGCCAGCCCGGTGAGAGCACCGCGACCTGCCCGCCTGAGCCGAGCACCAGCGCACGCACCCACGCCGGTTCGGACACGCGGAGTGACACCTGCAGCGCGCCGTCGTCGAGTTCGGCGACCTCTTCATGGGGGTAGTAGTCGGCGACCCACGCATAGGCCTCGGACAGCCGAAGCACAGCGAGCAGGTGTTCGGAGGCCGGTTGATAGACACCCTCGGCGAGGTCGCGCAGCTGCAGCCCCTGCGGCGGGCGGGCCGCCTCGTCGAGCAGCCGGACGTCCTCGATGCGGTCGACGCGGAACACGCGCACGCCCTCGGCGTTGCGGCACCACGCTTCGAGATAGGAATGCCCATCGGCCTCGAACACCCGCAGCGGATCGACGGTGCGTTGCGACGACTCGTCGCGTGCGGCCGTGTAATAACGCAATTCGAGTGCCCGCGACTCGGCGATCGACCGGTGCAGCACCGGAAGCAGTCGCGTTGTTGCATCGAGCGCGACCGTCACCGTTGCGTCGTCGACCGCTCCCCCGGCGGCGGTCTCGACCTTGGCCAGCGCACGTTGCACGGCGTTGCTGTCGGCCAGTCCCGGCGTCTCGGCGAGGGTGCGCAGCGCGACCGCGAGTGCGAGTGCTTCTTCGGCCGAGAGCCGCAGCGGACGCGACATGCCGGCATCGAAGATCACCGACACCGTCTCGCCCTCGAAAGAGAGATCGATCAGGTCACCCGGGCCGTGGCCCGGCAACCCGCACATCCAGAGCAGCTGCAGATCGCGGCGCAGTTGCTGCTCGGTCACGCCGAAGTCGGCGGCGGCCTCGGCCACCTTGATGCCCGGGTGCGCCTGCAGATACGGGACGAGCGCGAGCAGCCGCGGCAACCGCTGCTCGTTGGCGTTGGCGCGGGTCACTGCGAGCTCACCGCGGCAGCGCGCAACCGGGCGACGACGGCATCGGCGAGTTCGGGCGGATCGACGACGTGCGCCGCGGACCCGGCCGCCGCAACCTGGCGGGCCAGCCAGTGCAGGTCGACGTAGGGGATCTCGAGCGTCCCGTCGACGTCGTTCTCGGCGATGCGCCGCAGCGAGGCGACACCGGACCCGCTGACCCGCACGTGCGCGATGTGGGTGTCCTCGGCGGCTCGTCCGCTGACCATCTCGAGCAGGTTGACGTCGTGGGGACGTTCGAAGGCCGCGGGAGCTCCGAGTGCGTCGACGCGCCCGACGATGCGCGAGAGCCGGAAGCTGCGCGGTTCAGCGCGGTCGCGGTCGAAACCTGCGACGTACCAGCGTCCGCGCCATGACAACACACCCCAGGGTTCGAGCGTGCGGGTCTGCGCGGATCCCGCTCCGGACTTGAGATAGGCGAAACTCACAGCTCGCGCCGTGCGCGCCGCGTCGATCAGCGCCGGCAGGCTCGGGTCGCTCGTGTCGAGGTCAGGAACGGCGCCGGGTGGTGCGTCGTCCTGGACGGGCGTGCCGGCCGCGCGGAGCTTCATCAGTGCCGAGCGGGCCTGCTCGCCGAGGGTTGCCGAGCGCCACAGCCGACTCGCAAGACCGACGGCGGCTGCCTCGGCGGCGTCGAACTCGATCGACGGCAACTCGTACTCGCCGCGCTTGATGCGGTACCCGTCCTCGCTGTCGAAGTGCGAGTTGCGGCCGGTCTCGAGCGGGATGCCGAGCTCACGCAGTTCGGACTTGTCGCGCTCGAACATGCGCTTGAACGCCTCGTCCGTGGCCCGACTGCCGTCGGCGCCCTCGTATCCCGGCACGGCGTCGCGGATGCGCTCGGCGCTCAGGAACTGCCGCGTCGAGAGCAGGCAGATGACGAGGTTGACCAGTCGCTCAGCCCGCCGTGCCGCCATGTCCTCGAAACTAATGCCCGTGCGCCGACGCGGCGCCGAGGCGCGCGTGTCCGATCGCGTGTTCGACCCCGTCGGCATGCGTCCCAGATTAGTGCGAAGCGGCACCCGGTTTCGCCGCACGTTCGAGTGAACGTCCGCCCGGTTCGAGAGCGGTCAGCGCAATCGAGACCAACTCGCGGACGTCGGGTTCGCCGTCGGCCTCCGTCCATTGGTCAAGAGCGGCGCGCAGGGCCAGCATCGCGGTCCCGAGCAGCAGTTGGGGGTACATGCCGGACGTCGGCGCGAGCCGGCCCGAGACATCGTCACGCATCGCCTGCTCCCACTCCATGAGCGCCCGGGCGCTCGATGCGAGGGCGCCGGGTGCTTCGCGAATCACGCGGGCCGAGCGCAGGAACTCCTCACGGCGATCCTCGATGACGTCGACACCCGCCATGAGCGCAGTCGTCAGGTCGCGCCAGACGTGTCCGGGTCCCTGCTGCTCGGCCAACGATCCGCGGATCGCGTCGAGGACCAGCGTGATCGGCTCGGCGAGCACGTGCTCCTTGGACGGGAAGTAGCGGAAGAACGTGCGCGGCGACACCTCGACGGCCGTGCAGATGTCTTCGACCGTGACCTCGGAGTAACCACGTTCGTCGAACAGGCGCAGCGCAGTGTCGACGAGTGCGCGGCGCGTCGTCGTCTTGTGCCGCTCGCGCAGGCCCGTCTCGTCGGTACGTGGCACAACACACACTCCTGTCATCGTCTGCCAACTGTCACAGTATGCCACTTTGTGCAACACTGGGGAGCGAATCCGAAAACGATGGAGTACCCAGAATGACCCTCACAGACCTCCGGCCGGCCACCGCCGCGCCGACACGCACCTCCCGCCGCGACAACCCCTGGTGGTCGCTCGTTGCCACCGCCCTGGGCGTTGTCATGGTCGCCCTCGACGGAACGGTCGTCGCAATCGCGAACCCGTTCATAGCCCGCGACCTCGGCGCATCGCTGTCCGATCTGCAATGGGTGACCAACGCCTACCTGCTCGCGCTCGCCGTACTGCTCATCCCCGCCGGCTGGCTCGGCGACCGATTCGGTCGTCGCCGGATGTTCCTCATCGGCGTCGTCGGCTTCGCGCTCACCTCGCTCGCCGTCGGGCTGTCCGGCTCCATCACCGAGGTGATCGTGTTCCGCACATTGCAGGGCGTGGCCGGTGCGCTGATCATGCCGAACACGCTGGCCCTGCTGCGGCAGGCCTTCCCCGCCGAGAAGCTGAACTCCGCGCTAGGGATCTGGGGTGCCGTCACGGCCGCCTCGACCGCGGGCGGGCCGATCCTCGCCGGCGTGCTGGTCGAGCACCTGTCGTGGTCGAGCGTCTTCTACATCAACGTCCCCGTCGGCGTGATCGCGCTTGCCGTCGGCCTGGCCGTCCTGCGGGACAGCCGCGGCGCCGCGACGTCCCGGCTCGACTTCGCCGGCCTCGGCACCCTGGCCGCCGGACTGTTCCTGCTGATCTTCGGCGTCATCAAGGCACAGACTTGGTCGTGGGGTGACCCGCTCACGCTCGGGTTCATCGGTGGCGGACTCGCGTTGCTCGTCGTGTTCGGCGTCATCGAAACCCGCGTCACGAACCCGTTGATCCCGATGCGGATCTTCCGCGACCGATCGGTGACGATCGGGTCGGCAGCGGTGCTGCTCAACTTCTTCGCGCTGTTCGGCGTGCTGTTCTTCATCAGTCTGTATCTGCAGAGCGTGCACGGTTACAGCGCGATCGAAGCCGGCGTGCGGACGTTGCCGCTGACCCTGCTCTTCGTCGTGAGCAGCCCGCTGTCCGGCGCGCTGACCGGACGGTTCGGACCACGCGTCCCGATCATGCTCGGACTGCTCGCCGTGGGTGTGTCGATGGTCGCGCTGCTCGCGCTCGACAGCGAGTCGTCCTACTCGGTGCTCTGGCCGCCGATGGTCGGCATCGGCATCGGCATCGGACTGGTCGTCGTCGCGTCGACCGAGGCGATCGTCGGCAACACACCGGCCTCGCTGGCCGGGGTCGCCGGTGGGATGCAGTCGACGTTCATGCAGCTCGGCGGCGTGCTCGGCTCCGCCGTCCTCGGAACCGTGCTCAGCAGCCGGGTCGGTTCGGTGCTCACCGACAAGCTCACCGGCGCGGGTGTCCCGACCGCGCTCGCCAAGCAACTGCAGGGCGCGAAGGAGTACGTCAGCCAGGGCGTTGCACCCGTCCCGACCGGGACGTCGGCTCCGCTCGCGCAGGCGATCACGACCGGCAGCCACGCAGCGTTCATGTCGGGACTGCACGTCGCACTCGTGGTCGCGGCCGTGCTCGCGTTCGCCGGCGCCGCGATGGCGCCGTTGATCCGCCGTGGCGCCTCACCCGTCGAGCACGCCGCCGCTGCCTGACCTCGTCCGCACCACTCCCCGCGGGTGGGTCACATGCTCGCGATGAGCTTCTCGACGCGCTCGTCGACGGC
>CAVPTA010000003.1:0-513627 GCA_963708645.1 uncultured Actinomycetota bacterium
CGGCGACCTGCACATCGACGGCGCGACCTTCGCCCATCCCTTCGAGCCGACGGCCGCCGACCAGGTAGTCGACGCCACCGGCTTGCTCGTGACACCGGGATGGATCGACCTGCACACCCACGTCTTCGCCGGCCAGGATCTCGGCGTCGACCCGAACGTTATAGGCCCGCGGACGGGAGTGACGACCCTGATCGACGCGGGTCAGCCGGCGCCCATCTGTACGACGCGTTCGCTGCCGGCGTGCTGCGCAGCGCCGTGCCGCGGGTGCGCGCGTTCGTGAACATCTCGGCCATCGGCACCACGAGCATCCTGCTCGCCGGCGAACTGCGTCAACTCGGCTACGTCGACGAGCAGGCGTGCATCGACGCGATCGGCCGGCACCCCGAGATCCTTGGCGTGAAGGTCCGCGCGTCGGCGAATGTCGGAGCCGAGAACACGCTCGAGGCGCTGCGCCGCGCGCGGCGGGTGGCAGACGTAGTCAGCCGGCCGCTCATGGTGCATGTCGGGCCCGCGCCGGCCAGCTACGCCGACATCCTCGCCACGCTGCGGGGTGGGGACATCGCCACGCACTGCTTCAGCGGCTATCCCGAGACTGCGATCGCCGACCCCGATCAGCAAGACCGCCTGTGGGACGTTGCCGTCGACGCGCGCGAGCGTGGCGTTCTCTTCGACGTCGGGCACGGTGGCGGCAGTTTCGACGCACGCCGGGCCGGTGCCGCGATTCGCGCCGGTTTCCTTCCCGACACGATCAGCAGCGACGTCCACACGTACTCGGACCTGCCCGGCGGCGGAGACGTCGTCGACCAGGACACGGCGCGGCGCAGCTACCGCTCGCTCGTCAAGGACGGCCTGCCCCTCGTCGCGGACAAGATGCTGGCGCTGGGTATGAGGCTCGAGGATGTGCTCGCGCGCGTCACCGCCCGACCGGCACAAGCGTCGCGTCTTGCCGATGACGGCATCGGGTCGCTGCGCCCCGGCGCTCCGGCCGACGTCGCCGTGTTCTCGATTGCGACAGGACCGGTGCTCATGAGCGATCCGCAGGGCTTCGAACTTCGCGGGGAGCAGTCGCTGCAGCCGCGCATGACGCTGCAGTCGGGCGCCGTGGTGTTCGATGCCCGCAGGACCGACGGCTGACGTGACGACGGACAGAGGGATGCGGATGGGGATCTACGAGCAGCTGGGACTTCGCACGATCGTGAACGCGGTCGGACCGGCGACCCGCCTCGGCGGCCTGCCGCTGTCCGACGGCGTCCTGGCAGCCATGGCCGACGCCGTCCGTTCGAACGTGCGCATGGACGAGTTCGAGGAGTCCGCCGGCCGTGAGATCGCCCAGCTGCTCGGTGTTCCGGCTGCGTACGTGACCAGTGGCGCGTCGGCGGCCCTCACCCTGGCGGCGGCGGTATGCGTCGCAGGGAACGAGCCGAGGCGGCTGGAGGACCTCCCTGCGTCAGCTCGCGGGCGCCGGGTGGTCGTGCAACGCGCGCACCGCGACCCCTACGACCACGCGATCACGGCCGTCGGCGTGCAGCTGACCGAGATCGGGTTTCCCACGTCGACCTATCCCGACGAACTCGCCCGCGAACTCGACGACTCAGCGGTCGCAGTGCTGTGGCGTCCCGGCGTTGCGGGCGAGTTGCTGCCTCTGGCGACGGTCGCACGAATGGCTCACGAGCGCGGTGTGCCGGTCATCGTGGACGCCGCCATGAGCGTGCCGCCGTTGGCGCGCCTGCACCGGATGATCACCGACGGTGCCGACCTGATCGCGATCTCGGGCGGCAAGGGTTTGCGCGGCCCGCACACCGCCGGTCTGCTCTGCGGGCGTCCCGACCTCGTCGATGCCGTCTCATTGCACCAGCAAGACATGGACATCCGGGAGCTCACATGGCAACCGTCCGAGGTCACCGGCGCATCACCGCTACGTGGCAGGCACGGTCTCGGGCGGGGCATGAAGGTGGGTCGCGAGCAGATCGCGGGCCTGCTCACCGCGCTGCGTGAGTTCGTCGCCGAGCCCGACCGTTGGCGCGCGCACTACGCGACCGAACTCGCCGCGTGCGCCGCCGAGCTGTCCGCCTGTCCCGACCTCGTCGTCCGCGAGGACTACAACGACCACCTCGATGTGCCGGTGTTGACCGTCGACTTCGCCTCCGCCGGGCTCGACGCGAACGAGGTCGTGCGCGGGCTCGACACCGGCGAGCCACGCATCCACATCGGCGAGGACGGCGCGTGGCGCAACGAACTGACCGTCAACCCGATGGGACTGCATGCGGGCGAAGGCGCCACGGTCGGGCGTCGCATCGTCGGCGTGCTCTCACGAGGGGACGGGTCGGCATGACCGGCCGATTCCGCCTGCACGCTCTGCACGCGGGCACGCTGCCGGTGCCGCGGTCGTACGCGTTGCTCGGCGGTACGGCCTTCGAGCAGGTCGATCTCGGGTTCTACGTGTGGATCGTGACCGACGGCGTCTGCATCGGGCTCGTCGACACCGGGCTGCCCCTCGACGCCTCGGACCGCGACGCCCTGCTGGCCCACGACCCGTTCCGCGACGTGCGTCTGCTTCCCGAACTGTTGGCCTCCGCCGGTCTCGACGGCGCGGATATCGACTTCGTCGCGGTGACCCAGACCGTCACGTACCACACCGGCGGAATCGACGCCGCATTGTTGCCGCGGGCGCAGTTCTACCTGTCACGGGCCGGTGTTCGCGAGTTCCTCCTGGGTCCTCCCGGGCATCCGCCGGCCGACCAGTACTTCACCCGCCGCGGGTGGTCGGCGCTTCGCGAACTCGCCGTGGACGCGCGCCTGCACTGTGTCGACGGGCCGGTCGAGATCGTCCCCGGTGTGGCCTTCGAGACGACAGGCGGGCACCATCCGGGATCGGCGGCGCTCAAGATCACCACTGGGGAAGGCACGACCGGACTGCTCGAAACCGCGTTTGTCCAGGAGAATCTCGACCGGTGTCACCCGATCGGGATCTGCGAGGACGCCGCGACCTGCCGGACGGTGATCCGGCGGTACCTGCACGAATGCGACGAGGTCATTCCGATCCACGACATGTCGAACGCACGGCAGCTCCCACTCGACGGTTTCCGATCGCCGGGCACGAGCCGGCCAGACGTTTAGGAGGAGCGATGGTGCAGAGCGACACAGGCGGGGTCAAGTCGGCTCGTCGCGTGCTGGAGGTACTCGAGGTCCTCGCCGAGAGTCCCGCCGGCGCCACGTTCCCCCAGCTGTCCGACGGCCTGGGCCTGCCGAAGAGCAGCCTGCATGCACTGCTCGCCACGTTGATGGACCAGGGCTGGATCTACCTGCACGAACCCACGCGCCGCTATCGCATCGGGTTGCGACTGTGGCAGGTCGCGCAGAGCTTCTCCGAGCTTGACTTGTTGGCCCAGCTCGCGCTGAAGCACCTCGAGGCGGTACGCGACGAGGTCAACGAGACCGTTCAGCTCGCCGTGCTCGAAGGCGTCGACAACGTCTACATCGCCAAGGTGGAGTCAGATCACCCACTGCGGCTCGTGTCGCAGGTCGGCACGCGGCTGCCTGCGTACGCCACCGGGCTCGGCAAGGTGTTGCTGGCCTACCTCGATCCGGCCGAGTTCCGCCGGCGCATCGCCAAGGTCAAGTTCGAGCGATTCACCACACGCACAGTCCCGAACGCCAAGGCGCTCGAAGAGGGACTGGCCGAGATCAGGATGCGTGGCTACGGCGAGGACGAGGGCGAGTACACGCCCGGCGTCTTCTGCGTGGCGGTGCCGATCTTCGGCGCCAAGGGCGAGAACGTCGCTGCGATGAGTTGCTCGATCCCGCTGGCCCGGTTCGGCGGGACCGACAAGGAGCGCGCCGCCTTGCTCGACGCCCTTTCCCGGCACGCGAAAGCACTCTCGGACGAGCTCGCCACGTCGATGATCCACCGCAACGAGCACCGCCCTATGGAGGCCACATGACGCAGATCGACAAGTTCGTCGTCGAAATGACGGGCTACCGAGTCCCGGCGGCGCGTACAGCCACGGCGCCGTCGTGAACGGGCTGATGTTCACCGCCGGGATAAGCCCGCACGACACCGACGGGAGGCTGATCGGGCAGACGGTCGGCGAACAGACGACCCAGGTGCTGCGCAACCTGCAAACCGTGCTCGCCGCCCGGGGCCGGACGCTCGCCGACGTCGTGAAGGTCACAGCGCATCTTGCCGACGTGGCACGCGACTTCGCCGAGTTCGACGCCGCCTACCGCCGGGAGGTTCCCGAGCCGTATCCGGTGCGCACCACGGTCGGATCGACGCTGCTCGGCATCCTGGTCGAGATCGACGTCGTTGCGGTGGCCTGACCCGCATCACGTTTCGGCTCGAGAGCGCGATTGGCGAGTTCGATCGCAGGCACGGCACGCGCGGTCACACAAGACGCATCCGGTGATCGCCAGCTGTCTGGCGGTGCGGTCAGGTCCACGTCAGCTCGAAGAGCTGTGCGCAGCCGCGCAGGTGACCACCACATTCCAGGCACTGAGACCGAGACGCGAATCTGCTGCCATAGCTGACGATCCGAGCGATGCAGATAGTCTCGAACAGCTCCCAGTTCGCTCCGGTTCATTCGCGACCCGCTCGTGGCGATGACGGAACGCGGCTGGCTTGTCGAGTATCCGTAGCTATTGCTGACGATTCGTCGTTATCCAACGGAGGAGCAAGCCAAGTGATCTTCTCAATGCACCAAGATCGTTTGGTAGCAGTTCTGGTAGCGATCGGAGCCGTTCCAGCCAGTTCGCGAACATTCGCCACCAGTCGCGATCATGACGATCGCTTTATTTTGCGGGAGTTCGTCTCTCGGCGACATTCAGAGAACCTGTCAGTCTTGCTCTGGCAGTCGGCAGTCGCGACAGCGTCAATCCGGCGCACCCGGCGTGGACATGGCCGAGTCATCGGCGCTCGCCCCCAATCGGCCGGAAGAGGTAGATCCCGAGCACGGTTCCGCAGATAACTACCCCTTGTCCGGTGCCGCCGAGCCGGTTCCTGACGTCGTCGCGCCAGTCTGCCGACGAAGACGTACCCGACATGATCGAGATGCCAGCCGAGCGTCTACGAATCTGCCCGAGCATGTCTGTCTTTGCGCAGGTGCTCTCGACCTTGTTCCCGGATGTCTCGAAGGCCGAGTAGGTGCCGAAGCCGGCGATCTTGCTGATCTCGATCTCGAGTTGGAAGAACTGATCGCCACGGCCGAGGGCGATCTCGGCCTGACCAACGGGCGTTGCAGTGTAGGCGGCCATTCGACGAGCACGCTCATCAGCAGCCTTCTCTGCCTCCGTCTTCCGAAACGGCATGCCGCGAGTATTGGTCGGAAACTCTAGCTCGTACAGCGTGGACAACCGCGAATCGGACTAACCCATCCGCACCCGACGTCGGTAGTGGAGGCCCATGCTGATCAACTCCGTCAATCGATCGAGTCTGATCTGCGCCCGACGCGAGAGTCGCGAATGGGGTTATCGCCGCTTTCGGATGGCGTGGACACCTAGCCCGACGGTGGCCGCTATAACCAGTGCGCCGCCGAGGACCATCCCTATCACTGCGAGCACGGTAACCCAGTGGTAGACACCACCGTAGAAGCCGCCGCTCGCCCCAAAGGCGATGAGCCCGACCACGATCAATATCAACAGCTTCGTGACCTGGCCGCCGTCGACGCGCCGCGCGCGGTCGCCCTGCCTGCACCGTCCGCCGCTTAGCCGGTTCGGGCTGACCGGGGCGTTTCCTCAGATCAGCCATGCCCTCACACCGTTTGACGCGCGCCTCGTTCGCGGTATCCGCGGCCAGGATGTTCCCACCAGCCCGGAGACGGTCTGTTGTAGCTCAATTCGCCGGATCAGTGCGAGTTGCAAACCTTGTCGCGAACAGGAGTTCCGCTAGAGCGTTAGCCGCCTACGCTCAGCCGCGCCAGAGCGCAAGATCACGTCGGAAGGCACCTCCATGCGATCTCGCCCCTCGCACCGTCCTGCTCATGCTCGTAGCGCTGGCACTCGGCACCACTCGCGGCTGCGCAACTCTGCAGAGGCAGGGGCGACAACTCCCCGCGGCGTGTCGACCGGTGGCGTGAAGATCGTCGAGATCTACTTCGACTCCCTGGCTCGGACACGGGCTCGAACGCGAGCCTCGACGCCGAATGGGTCAAGGTCAAGAACGTCACCGGCAGCCGCAGGACCATCACCGGGTGGACGCTGCGCGACACCGCCAGCCACGTCTACCGGTTCCCTAGCTTCACCGTGCCGGCTGGCGGCACCGTGCGAGTCCACACCGGTCGCGGTCGCCGGAACGCAACAAATCTCTATTGGGGCCAAGGCTGGTACATCTGGAACAACACCGGAGACACCGCGACGCTGCGCAACGCGAATGGAAGCCAGGTCGATCGCTGCCGCTACACCAGCGCTTCCGATCCCGTAGCGAACTGCTAGCTTCGCACGCTGCACTGCGCGCTACATGGCGCCATTCGGCAGCCCGGCGTCGCAGGAGGTGGGGAGGAAGCCGGGCCGCCTGGTTCGGACGTTACGCACGCGAGGTCGGTACGTCGCGAATCGACACGTCGGGCCGGGGAATCTCACCGAAGGCTTACGGAGGTGGGTACGCCCGCGCCCGAGCCCCCGCTCGTGGCATCGCGCGTACCCACCGTGCCTGTCCGAACCGTCGCATTCGGCGAGTGCCCCCGCGACACTGCGATGCGACCGACTCGGTAGTCGGTATTCCCGCCCCTGCCAGGAATGCCTTCCAAGGAAAAAGTTAGCTAAGCGTTAAGTCTCGTGCAACCGGACACGCCGGACTCGCACTCGCCAAAGCGGCAAGCACCTAGTGGAAGTCCCGCCGGTCATCAGCCATGGTTCCTGCGATGTCGAAAGCGAATTCCAGTGTCACCGACATTGGGAAACGCGGCAGCGAGAGTCCTATAGGCATTCCAGGATCAAAACGCGAGTGCGAGATCAAGATCGTGCGTGGCGCTGGTCGCGAAACGATGTCCTAGAGCGTGATGAAAGACGTCCCGGCACGCGGCACCCATCACCATCACATTCTCGGCCCTTAAGCCAGGTGCCTGGCCGGCAGCACTGCCGCGAGCACGCTAGCGATCGGTTCGAGGAGCTCGTCAGGCGTGCTTGCCACATCGAACATGACGTTTTCTCCATTCATTCGCGGCTGTTCGCTCGCGAGGGTCTTCGCTGGCCATTAGGTCGGCATAGACCAAGAGGCCAAGGGGCAGTCTTTGCTTCGTGCCCCCTGTGGCGGCTGGCGGGCTCGGTCCAGAACCGGCGTCGAATCGTGATGTTCGCTTCGCCGTCAGAACGCCATCTATTGGCCACGGCCATCCGCGGGTCGAACTCGTCGACGTACAAGACGGCGTTCGGTGACCGCACCAGGTCGGGTGTTGCGGCAGCGCCCGGAGAACACCGCTGACTTCAGGTTCTTTCGCCGTAGCTGGTCGCGTTATAGCGCGCGACCGTGATTCGGTGCGCCAGGCGGGTCGGGAATGCCGCGGCCCACAGGTCGAGGCAGGTCGGCTTGTCCAGGTCGTGTTCCGGTGCGGGTGTAGCCGCGCTTGCTTGAGCAACTTGAGAGTGCTGTTCGACCTGCCCGACCGACACGCCGGCTGCCCGTGCCAGCGCTCGCTGCGAGGCATCCCAAAGCTGTGGCCAGGCCAGCAGCGCGAACACCACCTGCGCGCGACCGGAGCTGAACAGGTCGCCCGTGCGCGAGCCCCCGTCGTCCGGTCGCGCGCGCCCGCGGACGTCGATGAGCACATCGGAGAACTCGATCCAGGCGTTGCCGGCCCGGTCCAGGTACTGGATCCGGCTCGGCGAAGGCGTCAGCGGTCTTTGCGGCGACGTAGTCCAGTGAGCACGAACGGTGTCGCGCCTTCGTGCGCGGTGCCGACGAGCGCTGAGCGGGACGTTCTGGCCGTACCGCAATCTCGTAGTCGCGTTTCCGTTTGCCCCGAGCAAGATGCAAGAACCCCCCGGCCGACACCGCGACGAGCAGAACCGGACTGTGCTCAGTGCATCGCGCCTCCAGCCCGAGTCCGCGCAGCCGCTCCACCCAATCGGCGAGCATCGCTGCCTCCTTCGGTTGTTCAATCCATTCGCTCTGTTCAGAATAACTGAACACAGAGCTGAATACTGAACATCCTGGTAGCAGTTCTGGTAGCAATTGAGTCGCACTTTGCGTGCCCGCGGGCGTCCGTCGGCATTCAGTCACATCACTGGAGGCCCCGTTTTACGGGATTTTCGAACTCGACCGGACTTGACCGAATGTGCCAGTCTTGCTCTGGCAGTGTGGGGGTAAGGGGTTCGAGTCCCCTCAGCTCACAAACTCCCCTGAGACGTCGCACTGCTCGCGGCCCGCGTGTCGATCGGCAGCCTTCGCAACAGCCGTTCGTGAGTTCTGTGGCGATTGTTCAGCCGAATCGCGATAGCTTGGTGCGCGATGCGGCGCATCGCCGGCGGGGGCTTGCGGGAGTTCGTATGGTTCGCCTTGACGTTCATGACGGCGCTAGCCGCCGGTGCGTGGATGTCGATTCCGAGTGCGTCCGGATCGGGCGAGATCAGGCGTGCGATCTGGTGCTCGTCGGCGACCCGACTGTGTCGCGGATACACGCCACGTTGATACGCGTCGACGAGGGCTGGGTCCTCGAGGACGGCGCGAGCCGTAACGGAACGTGCGTCAACGGCCGCCGAGTCGCATCCACGGTTCGCGTGGTTCCCGGAGACCGGCTGTCCATCGGCAACTTCGTCGTCGTTATCGGCGCCGACGACGGTGACCCCGTTGAAACCGTCGCTGCGGGGAGCGCGGAGCAAACCCGAGTACGCCTCGAAACCGGCCTGTCAGCTCGCGAGATCGAGGTCTTGCGCGGCGTGTGCGCGGGACGTAGCAATGCCGCGATAGCCGCCGAACTGTTCATCAGCATCAAGACGGTGCAGACCCACCTGGACCGGATCCGTGACAAGACCGGATTCCGGAGCCGGACCGAACTGGTGCGCTTCGGGTTCGATCGTGGCATCGCCTGACAGCCCCGAGGACGACGCCGCCGCGACACAGGACGCGGCGTCAGTATCCACGCCTCGCGCCGGCATCTCGGCGGTGCGCGCCGATCTGCCCGTGTATCGACCGCGCAACCACCGCGCTCGTGCGATCTGGGTCGGGGTGCTCATCGCGCTGGTCACCGCCGTCCTTATCTGGCTTGCTTTGACGTACGTGTCGTAAGAGGGCGTGGAATCCTGCTGCGACGCCGACCGCGAGCGCGACGATCAATGCGCGCAGGACGCCGCGCACTGCCGCTTCGAGCAGGCCTTCGGCGAGGTGCCGTGGGGAGGAGAACGCCCCGGCGGCGACGACAACGGCTCCGGCAACAACCGCGATGGCGAGCGCGCGCTTGTGGCGGCTCACGGCAGCCGAACCGTGACGTCGTCCTGCCACACGAGTGCAACCGCTCGGTCGCCGGGCGGAATCGAGTAGCACAGCTGTCCGGGCGCGGTGAACGTCTTGCCGGGATCCACCGGCCACCCCGAGTCGGCCAGCGATTGTTGGATGCAACGGCTCGCACCCCCGCCGGCCGGGATCGACGCGCCGTGCGCGTCCTGCACGCTGAAATCGACCGAGCTGACGTCGAAGGTGTTCGGGTCGCGGTTGGTGACGGTGACGTGCAGCTGCAACAGCGATGATCCGTCGCGCTCACGTACCGACGACACGCGTTGGACACAGACCACGCCGGCGAACGTCAGCGCGGCCGGGTCCGGGTTCGGGTTCGAACACGTGCCGCTACCGCCCGGCGCTCCGGTCGTCGACGACGCACAGCCTGCGCTGGTCGCCAACGCGATCGCCACGGCAGTCGCGGCGGTGACGAGTCGAGTCTTCGTCATGACCAACCTCCCTCAATCAGGGTGCAGACGGGCTGTCTGCCTGCATCGATGGTGGTCGGGCGCGACGATCGCGACCATCGGTTCGCCGACCCAACCGATGTGGGTCGGGGCGCGCTGAGAACTCGGCAACAGGTTGCGGATCCCTTTTGGCAGCAAGGCCTTGGCGCGCCCGCTCGTTCCGAGTACACCTCACTACAGAGCTCATCGTTCGGACCCGAGCGGGGAGGGCGCTGCGATGTTCGCCGAACAGTTCGAGCACTACCGACTGGACAGCGTGCTCGGCACCGGCACGTTCGGAACCGTCTATCGAGGTACGGACGTCCGTGACGGCTCGATGGTCGCGGTGAAGGTCTTCGACCGTGCCGATCACACGTCGATGTTGGCGATCTTGCATGCAGAGGCCGAGGCGATGCGCGCGATCGCGGACCCGAATTGCGTCCGAGTCCTCGAGGTGATCGAACAAGAACCGCCGGCGCTCGTGAGCGAGTACGTCGACGGCGCGACGCTGCGTGCGGTGTCGAGCAGGGCCGGGCGGCTGACCGGGCCACAGGCTCTGGACGTCGTCCGGGGTGCACTGCTCGGTTTGGCCGCGGTGCACCGTGCCGGGTTGCGGCACGGCGACGTGAAGCCCGACAACATCCTCATCGACCGTTCGGGAACCTCGCGCCTGATCGATTTCGGCCTCGCGCAGCCGACCTCGCAGTCGCCCGGTCCGGGCATCACGGGCTCGCCGGCCTACATGAGTCCGGAGCAGGTGCGCGGCGCACCGGTCGATCACCGCAGCGATCTGTACGCCTTCGCGGCGATCCTCTTCGAACTGCTGACCGGTCGCCGACCGTTCGTCGGCGACACCATCGCCGAGGTCCTGCGCCGTCAGGTCGCCGATCCCGTACCGGACGCGCATGCGTTGGACCCGGCCGTATCGGTCGGCGTTGGCGACTGTGTGCAGCACCGGCCTGGCGAAAGACCCGGCGGACCGTTACCAGAGCGCGCCCGAGTTCCTTCGCGCGCTCGAGGAGGCTGCACGACACAGCTACGGGCCGACCTGGGCGATCGGAACCGGGCTCGGTGCCCTGGTGGGTGTGGCCGCGCACTCCGTCGTGGCCGGCGAGACGTCTGTTCACCGGCCGACTCGTCGTCGCGTTCCGGTTCGCACGCTGCTCGTGGCGGTTGGGACGGTAGCTGCGCTCGTCGTGGCTGCGCTTCTGTTCTGGCATCACCCGCACCGGTCGCCGGTCGCGGCGGCGCGACCCATCACGCCAACGGGCTCCGCCTCGACCCGCGGCACGCCGACGCCCGGGACGTCGACATCGGGACGCCCGCACGCGAACGCGATCGGATCGACCACGGCTCCCTTCGTGGCACCGGCGTCGGTCGCATCGAGCGTGTACTACTCGGCGGCCTGCCCGAGCGCCCAGGTCTGCCTCGCGACCGGCCAGACCCGATCCGGTCGACCGCTGCTGTCGGTGTCGCGCGACAGCGGTGCGTCCTGGACCACGACCTACCCCGCCATGCCGGGCACCCTCGGTCTGCTGTCGTGCAGCGATCCCACCACGTGCGTGGCCGCTTACTACCGGACGACGGTGCGCATGGCGCGGACCGTCGACGGCGGGCGGACGTGGCTGATGGCCGCGACGCCGCACGTCACGAATCTGCAATCGATCGCCTGCCCGACGGCGACACAATGCCTTGCCGTCGGGGGAGCGGAGCGGAACGGCACCGGGACGGCGCAGGCCATCGCAACCGCCGACGGCGGCAGGACCTGGCACCGCGTCGGCGTGCCGGGCCCGGCGAACTCGGTCTCGTGCGCGGACGCCGCCCACTGCTGGGTGACGGGTTCGGCCGACAAGGTGTGGGCCACCGACGCTGCCGGGACGACGTGGCGGGCCGCGTCGCCGCCGACCACCTTCCCGCCGCCATCAGCGGGCCACGGACCGTTCCCCGCGAACACTGTGTTTCCGGTGCACGGCCGAATCGGCGAGCTCGGCTTCTACCTCGGCGGAGTTGCGTTCGGCAGCGTTACCGACGGTGTCGCGTTCGGAGGCGCGCTCTGCGGTGGCTACAAGGTGACCAAGTGCGCATCCGGCGTCTACCGCACGACCGACGGCGCCAAGACCTGGACGTTCTGGTCGACGAGGGACGCGAACCGCTACGGAAACGGCGCATACGCGTTCTGCGTCGACACGGGCTGTCTACTGGTCAGCGACACGTTCACCAAGTCGGTGCTGATCAGTACTGCGGACGGGGTGACCTGGACCCAGCGGCGCGACTTCGGACAGCTGGCCGGTCGTGTCTCGTGTAGCAAGGACGGCGCGACCTGCATCGTGATCGGCCGCACGGGGCTGTGGGTTTCGCATCTCTGATCGCAGCTATTCGCAGCGCCGCGAAATGTCCTGCAGCCGAGCCGCGGCTTCGAGCCGGCTACGGGTGTACGCGACGGCTTGCTCGACCTCGGTGAAGCGCTGCGTCTTCTGACCAACGGTCACGTTGCAGCCGAAGGCCGTGACGTGGATCTGAATCGTCGTCTGCATCGGTCCGCCCGCCTCATTGTCGTGGTTGCGATCTGTGGTTGCCATCGTCGGTGGCCGCCCGGCCGAGCAGTATCGGTGCTTCGACCGACTTCGCGTGGGTAGCCCACGCCGCGGGTCAACGACCCACACGAATTCGGTCGATCTCCCGGCAGCGCGAACACCGTCGCGGACCACACGCTTGCGGCGCACGTTTCGTCCACGGACCTGGAGGTCACGATGAACAAGATCCGCACCGCACTCGCGACGGCCACTGCGCTGGCAGCCATGGTGGCTCCAGCAGTCGTGGGGACAACGGCCGCGTCAGCAGCTGCTGCGTACGGCCCCTACCTCACCGTCGCGTCGCCGTCTCTCAACGAGCGATCCGCGCCGTCGACCAGCGCCGCGATCATCGGATCGCTCCCGTACGACTCCACGATCTACATCAGTTGCCAGACGAGCGGCTCGCTCGTCGGTGCCTCTGTGGTGTGGGACCAGCTCACCAACGGCGCGTACATCTCCGATTACTGGACCAACACGCCGGGCCTCGACACATGGACGCCGTCGATCCCGCAGTGCGGTACGAGCACGCCACCACCCACTGCCGCGACCGGACGGACCGTCTCGTACAACGAGGGCGGTACGGGCCAGTGCACCTGGTGGGCGATCAACGAGTTTCACGTGTACACCGGCGTGTATCCGAACCTTGTCGCCCCCGGTAACAACGGCAACGCCCGCTACTGGGCCGGCAACGCCGCCTACAACGGCTGGACCGTCACGGCCACTGCGAGAGTCGGATCGATCGCTGTCTTTCCGCCCTACACGAACGGTGCCGGCGCCGTCGGCCACGTCGCGTGGGTCGTTGCCGTCAACCGCACATCCATCACCGTCACGGAGATGAACTACGCCGCATGGGACAGGGTTGACACGCGCGTCCTGACCCCGAGCCCGTCGGTGCGGTACATCCTCGCTCCCTGACCTCGGCCATCGACTGGCGCGGCCCGTCCATGACGGGCCGCGCTTGTCGCGTCGTGGTGTCGGGCGCGGCGTTGGATGATGGCGGCTGTGTCGGCAGCTGTCGCGGTCGGTGAGTCAGGTCGGGCTCTCGACGCCGTGTTCGTGACGGGTGAGTGTGCGGTTGATCCAGTCCAGGTCGGCGTCGGCCATGGCGTCGTCCGCGCCGTTGCCCATCAACGTCGGTAGGAGTGCTTGGTAGGTCTGCACTTGGTACAGCGCTCCGACGACCAGGTCCAGCCAGCGGCGAGCGTCGCCCCGATGGCATCACATTCCACCAGCAACACAGATTCGGCCGTCATCGCCGTCCGAAGGACCACCGTCGTGTCGGGGTCCAGCACCCCGACAGCGGCGAGCATCTCCGGCACGCGTGGCTCGTCGTCGGGCAGCGAAACCGTCGGCAACAGGGCAGGCGTGTTCGCCGCGGACAGCGGATCCGCGGCCATGACCGCCATCCGCTCCGGATGGGGCACCAGGAAACTGACGTGCAGCGTCACATGTCCGCCGACTGAAGCGGGTCCTCAGCGACCCAGCGGTAGCGGGTGACGTCCGGCAGCGCGACCGCGCCCAGGCTCTCGTAGAAGCGTTCGGCGGTGGCGTTTCCGACCGTCACGTCCCACTCGATGCGGCCGTCGGTCTGGGCGCGCAGGTGGTGCATCAGCTCGCGCGCCACTCCTGACCTGCGGTGTGCTTCCACGACGAAGAGATCTTCGAGCCAGATCCCCGACGTTCGTGCCCACGATGAGAACGTACGGAACCACATCGCGAGGCCGGCAAACGCTTCGTCGCGCTCGGCGATTGTCACCTTGACGAACGCGTCGGCGCCGAAGACCACTTCTTCGAGCTGATCGATCGCCGAGTCGGCACGGCTGACCGATGACTCACTCAACGCATGGGTCTCGAGGGTGTGCCGGATGACCGCCAGATCGGACGGGACCGCTTCACGTACCGACACCCAGACTCCTCACACGCTGTGGACTGTCTCGCCGCCGACGATCGTTGCGTGCACGGTCACAGTGCCGAGATCGTCAACGTGCAGCGGATCTGCAGACAGTACTGCGCAATCGGCGAGGTACCCGAGGTCGAGCACGCCCACGCGCTGCTCGGCGAAACCTGCGTATGCCGAGCCGTACGTGTACGCGCGTAGCGCTTGTGCGCGCGTCAGTCGCTCGTCGGCAGCGAGTACCGCGCCGCTTGCAGTGCGGCGCTCGACGAGGTCGCGCAGGCCGAGCAGGGGATCGCCGTTGACCACCGGCCGGTCTGAGCTCGCCGGCACTTCGATGCCGGCGTCCAGGAACGACTTCTGCCGGTAACACCACGGCACACGAGCGGGGCCGATCGCTGCGGCCATCCCGTCTCCGATTTCATGGACGAACCGGCCCTGCGGAACCGGGATGACGCCGAGCCGGGCGATCCGCTCGACGTCTTCGGGACGGGTGATGCCGCAGTGTTCGATCCGGTGCCGGTGATCCGCCCGCGGATGCGCCGCAAGTACCTCCTCATAGATGTCGAGCACCTTGCCGACAGCGCGGTCGCCGATGGCATGCGTCGCTACCTGCCATCCCGAGCGGTGCGCGCGGCCGATCGTCTCGCGTAGCTCGGCGGGCGAGGTCTGGAAATAGCCGATACCGCCTTCGCCGTCGGCGTACGCCGCACTCATCGCCGCCGTGCGGCCGATCAACGAGCCGTCGGCGAAGATCTTCATCGCGCCGATGCGCAGGTGATCGTCACCGAAACCGGTGCGCATGCCGAGATCCAGACCGAACTCGATCTCATCAGAATCGGCGGCATCGAGCGCGTGCAAAGCGGGAGCCGCGACCATCAGCGTGACCCGCACACCGAGCGCCTGCGATGCGCGCGCGTGCTGATAGGCGGCGAGCTCGATCGGGGTGCGCCCGATCCACCCGCCGCCGATGCCCGCTTCCTGCACGCTCGTGATGCCTTGCGCGAGCAGCGCACGACTTCCGCGCGAGATCGCACGAGTCACCCGCTCGACGGGCATCGGGTAGACCAGCGGCTGCAACAACAGCTGCGCCTGCTCGCGCAGCAGTCCGGTCGGGCGCCCGCCGGCGTCGCGAACGACGTCACCACCGTCGGGAACATGGTCGAGGTCGAGGTCGGCGAGCACTGCAGAGTTCACGACACACATGTGGCCCGACGTGTGCTTGAGCCACACCCGATGCCGCGGCGCAGCGCGATCGAGTGCCTCGGCGATCGGGTGACCGCCCTCGAGCTTGTTCTGGTCATAGCCGCTGCCGATGATCCAGTTGTCCGGCGGAAGTTCGGCGGCGCGCGCTGCGACCGCGGCATAGATGTCGTCGACCGACCGGACGCTGTCTGAGCCCAGCGGGAGTTCGTCGAGACTCATCCCGAACCAGGCGAGGTGATTGTGCGCATCGTGAAACCCCGGTACGACAACCGTTCCGCCGAGGTCGACTCGGCTCCGGGCGAGCAGCTCGCGCGCATCATCGCCCAGCGCAACGATGCGGCCGTGGTGCACGGCGAGCGCGTCCACGGGGGTGAACTCGCGGCCGGTCAGGAAGCGGGCGCCGACGTAAACCGTGTCGACCAGCATTGGTAATACCTCGCTGCGGCTCGAAGATGGACGATGAACGCACTCTCACCCTGGCTCAGGAAGGACGGCAGTGTCGACCCAGCACGCTGACGGCGCGGCAGTCGAACTCAGTGTTGATGCCGGCGTGGCGGTGATCGCGCTCAACCGTCCGCACCGGCTCAACGCGGTCAACGACGACCTTGTCGAAGCGCTGCTCGCCGCACTGACCGAGGTCGCGGCGAGCGACTGCGGCGCGGCGGTGCTGACCGGACGAGGACGCGCGTTCTGCGCCGGCCATGACCTGAAGCAACCCCGCGGCGATCCCAGCACCTTGCGCCGCCGACTCGAGGATCTGCAGGACATCACCCGGCGCATCCGTGCTCTGTCGATCCCCGTCATCGCCGCAGTGCACGGCCACGCTGTCGGCGCCGGTGCGGAATTCGCGCTCGGCTGCGACCTCGTCATCGCCGCGGAGGGCGCGCGGTTTCGGTTCCCGGAGGTCGGCCTCGGCCTGAGTGTCACCGGCGGGGTCACGAAGTTGCTGCCCCTGCTGGTCGGGCCGGTCAAGGCGAAGGAGTTGCTGTTACTGGGCGAACCGATCGAAGCGGACGAGGCGTTGCGGTTCGGACTCGTCAACCGTGTTGTGCCCGAGGACAAGCTGATCGACACGGCCACGGAGTGGGCGCACCGACTCGCGAGCCAACCGCGCACTTCGACGGCGCTGGCGAAAGCGGCACTCGACGCCGGGTTCGATGCCACCTTCGCCGCGGCCCTCAACCTCGAGATCGAGCACGCGGTCAGCACCGACGAGCAGGCCACGCGCGGCGACGACGCGGTCAAGACCAGCCGGGCAAGGAACTTGTGACTCTGCCGCAAACACTGCCGGCGTTGCTGCGTCGCGCTGTGCAGCGTTGGCCCGACTGCATCGCGTGGGTCTTCGACGAGCACAGCGAGTCGCTGACCTTCACCGACATCGACGTGCGTAGCGACGCTCTCGCCGCGCTCCTCAAAGACCACGGCATCGGCAGGGGTGACCACGTGGCAGTCATGCTCGACAACACCCCGGCGTTCCCGCTGGCATGGCTCGCGGTCACGAAGCTCGGTGCGGCGATGGTGCCGGTCAACACTGGTTACCGCCGCTACGACGCGACCCGCCTCCTTGCCCACTCACAGGCCCGCCTTGTGCTCACAAGCGACCGCCACGCGGAGTTGCTCCGGCAGCTCCAGCCCGAGACCCGCGTCGAAGCGGTGGTCGAGGTAGAGAAGTACGACTTCGCAACGTCAATCACGGCAATGCCAGACGACGTCACGCCAGACACTGTCTCGAACATCCAATACACGTCCGGCACGACGGGTTCCCCGAAAGGATGCGTGCTGCCGCACCTCTACTGGACGACGCTGGTGCAAGGGCTGATCGACGGGTTCCCGAACATCACTGAGGACGACGTCATCCTCACCGCCCAGCCGTTCCACTACATCGACCCGCTGTGGAACGTCGCGCTGGGACTGGCATCCGGATGCCGGCTGGTCGTGCTCGACCGCTTCCACCCCAGCACGTTCTGGTCGAAGATCATCGAGTACGGCGTGACGTGGTTCTACTGCCTCGGCATGATGCCGAAACTGCTGCTGGACGCGCCCTCGCCAAGAAGACCCGACACGCTGCGAGCGATTTGTGCGTCCGCTATCCCACCCAACCTGCACCGCGCCCTCGAAGCGCGCTGGGGCGTGCCGTGGTTCGAAGCGTTCGGGATGACCGAGACGGGCAGCGACATCCGGCTCGACCCGCGAGATCACGACGAGTGCGTCGGCACCGGTTGCCTCGGTCGCGCCGTGCCAGGACGCGAGGCCCGCATCGTCGACGAGGCCGACAACCCGGTGCCACTCGGCAGCACCGGACAGCTCGTCGTTCGCGGCGCGGGAATGATGACCGGATATTTCCGCGACCCCGACGCGACGCGAGAGGTGTTTCGCAACGGCTGGCTGCACACGGGCGACCTGGCCAGCATGGACGAGCAGGGCCGCATCTACTTCGTCGGCCGCACCAAAGACATGATCCGGCGCAGCGGCGAGAACATCGCCGCCGCCGAAGTCGAGCGCGTTCTGCAGCTACATCCCGCGGTCACGATGGCGGCCGTGCTCGCCGAGCCCGACGACCTGCGCGGCGAAGAGGTACACGCCGTCATCATTAGCCACGGCGCGCAGGAGCTGCCCGACCTCGTCGAGCACTGCCGACAGCAGCTGGCCGCGTTCAAGGTGCCGCGCTACTGGACGTTCGTCGCCGAACTGCCAATGACCGCGTCAGAACGCGTCGCGAAGGGCGAACTACGTGCCCGCCTCGACGCCCAGTCGATCGAGAATCCACGCATAGACCTCCGCCTCGTAGCCGAGGTGCGCGACCCGTCCGGACGGCCCGACGTGCGCCCCGGCGCCGGTCTCGCAGCGGAACAGGCACCGCGCTGACCACTGCGGGTCGGAGTGCCGCAGCGCGGCGACCCACTTGGCAGGTTCGCGCACCATCACGCGCGGGTCGTTGACCGCGCCGGTCACAAGCAGGTCGGGTCGCGCGCCCGCCGGCGGGATGTTGTCGTACGGCGAGTAGGCGAGCATCCAGTCGAACTGCTCGCGAATTCGCGGATCGCCCCACTCTTCCCACTCGGTGATCGTCAGCGGCGTGGCCTCGTCGAACATCGTCGTGACGACATCGACGAACGGCACTTCAGCCACGACTGCCCGCCATCGATCGGGGCGCTGCGAGAACACGACACCCTGCAGCAGCCCACCGGCAGAAAGCCCGCGGGTGGCGATCCGGCCACCGTCAACAAGCCCGGACGCGTCGAGACCGTCAGCCACCGCGATCAGATCGTCGAACGTGTGCTGCTTGTGCCGCATGCTGCCGTCGAGCCACCAGCGCCGGCCACCCTCGCCACCACCACGGACCAGCGCGTGCACCCACACCACGCCGCGGTCGAGCACGCTCGGCAGCGCGGCATCCCACGCCGGCTCGTCGACCGCCTCGTACGCGCCGTAGGCATAGATGATGCAGGGCGCCGTCCCGTCCAGCGGGGTCTCGTGGTGCCGCACCAGCACCGCGGGAACCGCCGTCCCGTCCGGCGCCGGGAACCTGCGGCGCTCCACCACGTACTGCGACGGGTCGAAGCCTGGCGCCTCGCCACGCTGCACCTCCGTGGTCGCTCCGGTCGTCAGATCGACCGACGACCAGACAGGCGGACGCAAGTAACTCTCGTCGCGCACAGTCACCGCGGCCGCGTCGTAGGACGTGCTTCGCGCCAACTCGACGCAGCCCACTCCGTAGCGGCTCGCCAACACCCGCCCGCCGCCTGCCAGGTCTTCGTGCGCCACGACCCGCAGCCGATGCTCGTGCTCGGCCCGATAGGACAGCACGACACCCGAGGCGAACGCGTCGACCCGCATCAACCGTTCGTCCGGGTTTTCGGGACGAGCCTCGGTCCATGCAGCGTGGTCCTGATCGTGTTCGCGGTGGATGGGCGCGGTCATCATCCGGAACTCGACCGCGTCGTCGTTGGTGACGATCAGCAGCCGGTCGCCGACCGGTGACGGGGCGTGCTCGACGCGATACATGACGCCGTGCCGACGGCCGCCGACCGATCGCGGAGGGGAATCCGGATCCGCCGCGTCGAGCACCCACGCCTCGCTGGTCGACCGACTCTCGCTCCAGATCACGATCAGCTCGCCCGACCGGGTGGCCCGCACGTTGACCGAGAACATCTCGTCGGGCTCCTCGAGGACGAGCGCGTCCTCGAGTGGGTCGCTGCCCAGCCGATGCCGCCACACCTGGAACGGGCGATACGCCTCGTCGTGGACGGTGTAGAAGAACGCGCTCGAGTCCGCAGCCCAGGCACCCCCGAAATAGCTGCGCGGCACGCGGTCGAGATCCTCGCCGGAGCGCAGGTCGCGGAACCTGAGCTCGAAGACCTCGTCGCCCGAAGTGTCAACGCTGTAAGCGAGTAGATCCTCGTCCGGACTGACGAGCGTCACCCCCACGTCGAGGTAGCCCGTCCCCTCGTCGAGCGAGGCAATGTCAAGCACTAATGACGATTCGGAATCAGTCGTTGACCCGGCCGTTGAACCATGATTCAGTCGCCACAGTTCGGCGTACTCGCTATTCACGCGGTTCCGGGTCCAGTATGTGAACCTCTTCCGGACCCAACGGGCGGATTCGTCGGTGCCGGGGAGTCGCGACAACATCTGCGCGCGGAGCGCGGACGTGAGGGGTTCGAGATGGACAGACGACGCGTCGTAAAAAGCTCGTTCGGCAGCCAGGTGCGCAAGAACGTCCGGGTCGCCGGCGTCACCCAGCCAGAAGTACGGGTCGGAGCGGGTGATGCCGTGCTCGCGGTGGGTGTGCGGCGTGCGGGTCGCGACCGGCGGGTTGGGCAGGGTAGGCACGCCGGTCACCGTATCGCCGGACGCCTCTTGATCGCCCTTGCGTTCTTGATCGCGAGCCTCGGGCCCGGTCTTGCCGCGAGCAGCCCGGCGGCGGCCAAGAGCAAGGTGGTCTTCAAGGTCGCGATGCTCGGCGAGAGCGTCGACTCGCTCAACCCGTTCGTCGGCATTCAGGCGCCGTCGTACGAGATGTGGGGCCTCACCTACGACTACCTCGTCGGCTACTCGATGACCGACATGTCGCCCGCGCCCGACCTGGCCACGAAGTGGACCACCTCGCCGGACGGCAAGACGTGGACCTTCACCGTCCGCTCGGGAGTGAAGTTCTCCGACGGCGTGCCGCTGACCGCAGCGGACGTGGCGTACACGTTCAACCGTGCGCTGCACGGCAAGGTCGAGCAGGCGTCGTGGAGTTCGTACCTGACAGGCGTCACCAGCATCACCGCGCCGAACGCGACGACGGTGGTGATGAAGCTGAAGAAGCCGAGCGCCACGCTGCCGCTGCTGCCGATCCCGATCGTGCCGGAGCACATCTGGAAGAGCGTCAGCGAGAGCGCAGTGAAGACCTATTCCGCCGAGCCGAGCAACGGCAAGGCCGTCGTGGGCGAAGGACCGTTCCGGCTGGTGGAGGGAACGGCCAACGGCGACACGTTCAAGTTCGAGGCCAACCCCGACTACTGGGGCGGACGGCCGCACGTCGACGAAGTGATCTTCCAGTTCTACAAGAACGACGACTCGGCCATCCAGGCGCTGCTCAAGGGCGAGGTCGACTTCGTCGAGGGCATCACCGCGCTCGAGGTGAAGAACCTGCAGGGCCAGGCCGGCGTCACGGCCCACAACGGCAACTCGCCCGGACTTCGAAGAGATCGCGTTCAACACCGGCTCGGTCGATCTCAAGACCGGCAAGCCGATCGGCAACCCCAACCCGGCCGATGCTCGACCCCAAGTTCCGGCACGCGCTCGGCTACGCGCTGAACCTGCCTGAGCTGATCAAGAAGGTCTACCAGGGCGCCGGCATCCCCGGGACGACGATCGTCCCGCCGTCGTATCAAGCGCTATCACTGGGAGCCGCCGGCCAGTCAGAAGATGACCTTCGACCTGGCCAAGGCGGGACAGCTGCTCGACGCGGCCGGCTACAAGAAGGGGTCCAACGGACTACGGACGCTGCCGAACGGCAAGCCCATCGGCACGCTGCGGCTGGACGCGCGCTCTGACTCGCAGACGTCGCTGAACGCGATGGACTACTTCAAGTCGTGGCTGAGCCGACCTCGGGATCAAGGCGCAGGTGTCGACCCCCAGCTCCAACCAGCTGACCGACATCATTCTCAAGGGCAACTTCGACGCCTTCTATTGGGGCTGGTTCGTCGAGCCCGACCCCGACAACATGCTCAGCTACATGACGTGCGGCCAGCGCGGCAACTGGTCCGACTCGTGGTTCTGCAACAAGCAGTACGACACGCTCTACAACGAGCAACACGTGCAGACCAACCAGGCGCAGCGCGAGGTCGAGATCAAGAAGATGCAGCAGATCCTCTACCAGCAATCGCCTTACCTGGTAACGGCATACGACACGACCGGTGAGGCCGTGCGCAGCGATCACTTCGCCTGCTTCGTGTCGCAGCCGAACCCGGGCGGCGTCTGGCTCGAGCAGTACGGCGTCTACAACTACATCCACATCAAGCCCGCCTCGCAGGCCGGCAACTGCGGCGCCGCCACCGAGAACGGGAAGCTGCACGGCGCGGTGACCGCCACGAAGGGCGGCTCGTCCAGATCGATCAGCTCGGCGTTCACGATCGGCGGTGTCGTCGTAATCGTCCTCGCGTTGGCCTTCCTCGGCATGAGGCTGATGCGCCGGCGGGCCACGGTCGAAGATCGCGAATGAGCATTCCGGCAGCGAGCACGGAGCTGGTCGAGGCCGAGGCTGAGGCCGAAGGTGGTCAGCCCCGCAGACGCGGGTACGCGGCCTACGTCGGCTTCAAGGTGCTCGGCTCGATCGGCAGCTTCTTCTTCATGCTGGTCGTGAACTTCTTCCTGTTCCGCGTGCTGCCCGGCGACCCGGCGCGAACGCTCGGACGCGGTCGGCTGAGCACGCCCGCACAGGTCGCCGCGTTCAACAAGACCTACGGTCTCGGCGAATCGACTCCGCGACAGTTCCTCACGTTTCTGCACAACACGTTCACCGGTCAGCTCGGCATCTCGGTCGAGTACCACGAAGCCGGTCTCGACGCTGATCCTGCACGCGCTCTGGCCGACGCTGCTGCTGGTCGGCATCGTCGACGATCCTGGCGACGGTGATCGGCGTCTACATCGGGATTCGCGGCGCGTGGAAGCGCGGCGGACGCTTCGACCGGTTCACCACCGGAACGTCGTTGACGCTGTACGCGATGCCGGAATGGTGGCTGGGGCTGCTGCTGATCGCAGGTCTCGGCGTCGGCTTCTGGTTCGTCCCCGGCCTGTTTCCGACGGGCGGATTGCACAGCCCGGACGTCGACCCGACCTCGCTGCACGGCATCTTCGACACGATCTGGCACCTGGTGCTGCCGGTGACAACGCTGACGCTCGCCTATCTCGCGGACTACTCGCTGATCATGCGCAGCTCGTTGCTGGACGAACTCGGTGAGGACTATCTGCAGACGGCACGCGCCAAGGGGCTGCGCGACGTGCAGGTGCGCAACCGGCACGCCGTACGTAACGCGATGCTGCCGACGACCACGATCATCGCGCTCAACATCGGGTTCGTGGTCGGCGGCGCCATCACGATCGAGACCGTCTTCTCGATCCCGGGACTCGGCCTGCTGGCCACCAACGCCATCGGCGTCCCGGACTTCTGGGTGCTGCAGGGCACCTTCCTCGTGGCCAGCGCCGGCGTGATCATCGCCAACCTGATCGCCAACCTGATCTACGGCTGGATCGACCCGCGGGTGCGCACATGACCCAGACCGTCACCGTCCACCTCTCGGCACGGCAGCTCGCCCGACGCCGCCGCGCTGACCGCGTTGAAACGGATCTGGAAACAGTTCCGCCGACACCGCAGCGGCATGCTCGGGCTAGGCATCCTGGTGTTCTTCGTAGCCGTCGCACTTGCAGCGCCGCTGCTGGCAGTTCGGACGGCCTCGACGTGACCAAGGCCAACGGGCCGTGCTCGGTCCGCCGTCGTCGAGCTACTGGCTCGGGACCGACGAGAACGGCCGCTCGGTCGCTCACGCTGCTGATCTGGGGCTCGCGCATCTCGCTGCTTCGTGGGCCTTGCCGCCACCGTGATCTCGATGGTGCTCGGCACCGTCCTCGGGCTGGTGCTCGGGTTACTTCGGCGGCTGGATCGGACGGATCACGTTCCGGGTCACCGAGTGGTTCCTGGTGATCCCGTTCCTGCCGTTGGCGATCGTGCTCGCGTCCGTCCTGGGCCGCGGCGCTGTTCAACATCGTGATCGTCATCGGCGTGACCTCCTGGCCGGCGCACCGCCCTGCTGATCCGCAGCCAGACGCTGTCGATCAAGGAGCGCGCCTACGTCGAGCGCGCGCAGGCGATCGGCGCCGGACGCTGGCACCAGATGTCGAAGCACGTGCTGCCCAACGTGATGCCGATGGTCTTCGCGAACACCACGCTGACCGTGGCGATCGCGATCCTCTCCGAGACGACGCTGAGCTTCCTCGGGCTCGGGGATCCGACCCGCGTCTCGTGGGGGACGATGCTCGACGGCGCCTACCAGCGCGGCGCGATCACGACCGGCTGCTGGTGGTACGTGCTGCCGCCAGGCGTCTGCGTGGTCCTCGTCGTGCTGGCGTTCACCCTGGTCGGCCAAGCGCTCGAAGAGATCTTCAACCCGACGGCTGCGGAGCAGCGCGCGATGACCGAAACACTGCTCGAGCTATCGCGGCGATCTGATGTCACCTACGCGACCGGTGAGGTCCGGCTGCCGGCGGTGCGCGGCGTCGACCTGACCGTCGGGCGCGGCAGATCGTCGGCGTCGCGGGTGAGTCCGGCTGCGGCAAGTCGACGCTGGCCAGCACCGTCCTGCGGCTGCAGCCCGCGAACGCGACGGTGACCGGCGAGGTGCACTTCGACGGCACGCGACGTGCTGACGATGCGGTGGGGCGAGCTGCGGGCGGTGCGCTGGGCGGGCGCGTCGATCGTGTTCCAGGGAGCGTTGCACTCGCTGAACCCGGTGCACCGGATCGGCGCGCCAGATCGCCGAGCCGATCCGCGTGCACCAGCCGAAGCTCGACGAACGGCGCGGTGCGCCCAGCGGGTCGACGAGCTGCTGGAGCAGGTCGGCCTCGACCCGGCGCGCGCCAGCGGCCTATCCGCACCAGCTCTCCGGTGGCCAGAAGCAGCGGGTGATGATCGCGATGGCGCTGGCCTGCGACCCGCGAGCTCGTCGTCGCCGACGAGCCCACCACGGCGCTCGACGTGATGGTGCAGGCGCAGGTGCTCGACGCTGCTGCCGACCTGGTCGCGCGAGCGCGGCGTCGGGCATGCTGATGATCAGCCACGACCTGTCGGTGCTCGCCGAACCTCTGCGACCGGATCACTGTGATGTACGCCGGCCGCGTCGTCGAGGTGGGCCCGCCGACCAGATCTTCGCGGCGCCGCTGCACCCTTACGCCGCAGCCCTGTCGTCGGCGTTCCCGCGCGTCGGCGACCCCGCCGCCCGCTTCGCGCCGGCCGGGCTGCCGGGCGACCCACCGCGACCGGCGGAACCTGCCGCCCGGCTGCCCGTTCGCCCCGCGCTGCTCGCGCGCGGCCGAAGTCTGCCTGCCCGCCGAGCCGGCGCTCGTGCCGTACGGCGCGGGCCGCAGCGCCGCGTGTGTGCGCATCGGTGAGACGGAGCCGGCATGAGTGCTGAATTGACCGCGGACGGCGTCCGCGTGGAGTTCGCCACGCGCAGTGGTCGCGTCGCGCGCGCTCTGGACGGCGCCGACCTCACCGTCCGCGCGGCGAGGTCGTCGCACTCGTCGGGGAGTCCGGCTCGGGCAAGACGACGCTGGCGCGCACGCTGATCGGCCTGGAGCGTCCGGCGGGCGGCGAGGTGCTGTGGAACGGGAAGCCACTCAACCGCTCGCGGCGCGGCCTGAAATCGCTACGCCGCAACGTCCAGCTCGTGCTGCAGGACCCGCTCGGTGCGCTCAATCCGCGCCAGACCGTCTACGAGTCGGTGGCCGAGGGTCTGCGCATCCACCGGCTCGTCGGCCAGAGTCCGACAAGACCGAGGCCGAGCTCGTCGCCGAGGCCCTGCGCGTCGGCCGGGCTGCGCCCACCCGAGACGTTGTTCCTGCGCTATCCGCACGAGCTCTCGGGCGGTCAGCGCCAGCGCGTCCTCATCGCCGGCGCGCTCGCAGTGCAGCCGCCGCTGCTGATCGCCGACGAGCCGGTGTCGAGCCTCGACGCCTCGATCCGCGGCGAGATCCTGGCGCTGCTGCTCAAGCTGCGCCAGGAGCTCGGGCTCGGCGTGCTGGTCGTGACGCACGACCTCGGGCTGGCGTGGAACATCGCCGACCGCATCGCGGTCATGTACCTCGGCCGGGTCGTCGAAACAGGGCCGACCGAGGACGTGCTGACCGCGCCCCGGCATCCGTACACGCAGGCCCTGCTGTCGGTCGTCCCAGAGATCGAGCGGTTGGAGCCGATCGTGCTCAGCGGCGAGATCCCCGACCCCACCCGGATCCCGCGCGGCTGCCGGTTCCATCCGCGCTGCCAGTGGTTGGCCTCGGGCGAGGCGGACGAGGTGGCCGACGCGTGTCGTCGTACGCCGTTGCCGGTGCTGCCTGCCGACCCCGAGGGGCATCGGTGTGCGTGTCATCTTGTGGCGGCTCGTGACGGAGCTTTGAGATGACATTGGCTTTGAGATGACATTGGTTTCGAGATGACATTGCAGGCAGCGCTGCCACGCGAGCTGTACGTCGATGCGTCGGCGTGGCAGCACGAGCGCGAGCACGTGTTGCTTCGCGAGTGGACGTGCGTCGGCCGGGCGAGCGACCTCGGTCTCGACCGTCCCGAACGGGTTGCGGTCGTCGAGGTGCTCGGCGAATCGCTGCTCGTGGCATGCGACTCGGACGGCGTCCTACACGCGTCGTACAACGTGTGTCGCCACCGCGGATCGCAGCTGTTCCCGACGCCACCGGGACAGGCGCCGCAGGTGTGCGCCGCGAAGGCGATCCGCTGCCCGTACCACTCGTGGACCTACGCCCTCGACGGCTCGCTGCTGCACGCGCCGCACACCGAGGACGGCGAGGTGGACGCGCCCGACTTCGGTCTGCATCCGGTCGGGGTCGAGCAGTGGGGCGGTTTCGTCTTCGTGCACCCGACACCGGCGCAGGCCGCGCCGCTGGCCGAAGCGGTGGGGCGGGCGAGCAGCACGTTGGCCAACTACGACCTGTCGTCGTTGGTGACCGGGCTGACGATGACCTACGACGTCGCCGCGAACTGGAAGGTCATCGCCGAGAACTACAACGAGTGCTATCACTGCGGACCGGTGCACCCCGAACTGTCGCGACTCGTGCCGTCGTTCGCCGGTGGTGGCCGCGGCCTCGACTGGGACGACGGCATCCCGCACCGCGAAGGCGCCTGGACGTTCACGATGTCGGGCACCACCGACCGGGCACCGTTCCCCGCGCTCACCGACAAGGAGCGGACGCGGCACAAGGGCGAGCTGATCTACCCCAACCTGATGCTGTCGTGTTCGGCAGACCACGTGGCCGCGTTCGTGCTGCGGCCACTGGCTGTCGACCGAACGACGATCGAGTGTCAGTTGCTGTTCGCCGCAGCGGAGGTGGCATCGGAATCGTTCGACCCGTCCGATGCGGGCGATTTCTGGGACATGGTCAACCGCCAGGACTGGGCGATCTGCGAGTCGGTGCAGCGCGGCATGTCGTCACGCGCTTACACGCACGGCTGGTTCGCCCCGATGGAAGACGACTCGGCCGACATCCGGCGATGGTTGCTGCCGAGGCTCGAGCGTGACTGACGTCGATTACGTCGTCGTCGGGCTCGGCGCGCTCGGCTCGGCTGCGGCATGGCAACTGGCGTCCCGCGGTCACTCCGTCGTAGGGCTCGAGCAGTTCGAGCTCGGCCACAACCGCGGCGCGTCGCACGACACGTCGCGGATCCTGCGGCACAGCTATCACACGCCGGCCTATGTGCGTCTGACGTGCGAGGCGTACGACGACTGGGCTCGTCTTGAGGACGAGTCGGGCGAGCAGCTCGTCACCACGGTCGGCGGTCTCGATCTGTTCCCGCCCGACTGCGCCATTTCGCCCGTCGACTATGTGGAGTCGCTGCGCGAGGTGGGCATCGAGTTCGAAGAGCTCGACGTCACGGAGATCCGACAGCGCTGGCCGGTGTTCGATCCACCCGCCGGCACACTCGGGCTGTTCCAGCGCCGCGGCGCGATCGTCCCGGCGGCGCGCGGCACCGCGGCGATGCAACGCCTCGCGACCGCACGCGGCGCGACCCTGCTCGGCTCGACGGCGGTCACCGGCATCGTCGACAACGGCGACGACTTGACCGTCGAGACCGCCGGCTCGTCGTACACGTGCCGTGGGGTGGTGGTCTGCGCCGATGCCTGGACCAACCAGGTGCTCGCCCGGCTCGGCGTCACGATCCCGCTCACCGTCACGCTCGAGCAGCCGGCGTACTTCCAGCCGGCAGACCCTGCACCGTTCGCGGAGATGCCGCTGTGGATCTGGATGGACGAGCCGTCCTACTACGGGTTCCCTTGCTACGGCGAGTCGACGATCAAGGCCGCGCAGGATTGCGGTGGGCCGGTCGTCGATCCCGACCACCGCACGTCCGACACCGATCCCGAGATGCTGGCGCGGCTCGCGGGTTTCGTCGGCTCGCTGCTGCCTTCGTCGGGCGATCCGGTGCGGTCGCTGCGCTGCCAGTACACGCTGACTCCTGACCGTGACTTCGTGCTCGCGCCCGTGCCCGCACATCCGTCGGTCGTGGTCGGCCTCGGTGCGGCACACAGCTTCAAGTTCGCCCCGACCTTCGGACGGATCCTGGCCGACCTGGTGACAACGGGCGAAACGTCGTCGGACATCGGTGCCTTCGGGTTCGACAGGCCCGGGCTCGCCGACCCGGACTACGAGGCGAACTGGATGGTGTGACGGCGATCAGCGGGGGATCGATTCCTCCCAGCTCCGCTCGCTGATCAACTCGTCGCCGAGACCGGCCTGCGTCCGGATCGACACGTCGTACGAGGTCGGGGTGACTGCGAGTTCCATCGTCGACCTCACCGTGACGTCGATACCCGGCCAGCTCAGCTCGTAGACCGTCTCGGCGCTCGCCCGTTGCGCGAACGTGCGCGTGTCGATGGCGACCTGGCCGAGGTAGAGCTCACGCGCGGTTCCGTCGTAGGGGGTCGCGTAGCGCGAGTCAGACCGTGTCGTAGCGCTGGTCGTGCGCGCCAGGACGTCGTGGTGGAACTCCCAGCCGACGCCCTCGGTCGACTCCGACGAATGCTCCGCGCCGGCGGTGAAGGTCGGTTCGGGGAACGAGCCGTCGAGCAGCGGCAGCGTCAGCGTCGCGTCGTGGACGGTGAGGGTGACGGGCGCAGGCGGAGCGATCGTGTTCGGCCAGTCGGCGCCCGCGATCGACACGCGCAGCGTCTGCCCGGGCGACCAGGCGTAGGCGCACACGTCCAGCGTGACTTCGACGTCGTACACGGCTCCTGGCTCGAGTGGCACCGCATCACCGTGGACGCCGTCGCGGTAGGCGAGGTCGAGCGAGCCGCGCGAGACCAGCGCCGACGTGCCGTCGGGGAAGACGTCGCACAGCTTGACCGACAGCGATGCCGCGGGTGTCGACGCGGAAACACGCGCGCGCAGCGTTGGGTAGCCGACCACCGGTGCGGACGGCGCGGCGAGATCCCACGTGAGCGAACGGGCGTCGTCAAGGCGTTGATCACCCGACAGGCCCCAGGGCAGGTGACCGGCGCAGTCGATCCACGCGCTCGTCCCCACATCTGGTTTGACGTCGAGCGCCCGCTGACCATCGAGCTCGATGGTCAGCGGATCAACCGGTGGCACCGACGGAAGCGTGACCCACGATCCTTCGTGCAGGTCGAGGTCGACCTCGGGTTTCGTCGAGGACCGCACGAACACGTCGCAGCGGTCACTGTGTTCACTGCGTTCGCCATTGCCGCGCAGCCAGCGGTCGAACCAGGCGACCAGCTCGGTCTCGAAGTCGATCCGCGGCCCGGGCATCGCGGTGGTGGGGTCGGCGTGCGCCCACGGGCCGGCCAGCAGGCGGTGCGGGACGCCGTGCCGGGCCAGCTCGGCGACAGTGCGGAACGAGTTGTTGCGGTAGCCGTCGGCCCAGCCGGCGACGATCATGACCGGGCACTCGATGCGTTCGTAGCCCGACGCCGTCCCGTCGATGCGTACTGATCCGTGGTTCCAGTACGCGCCGTGCCGGTTCTCGCGCAGCCAGGTCAGCACCCACGGCTCGTTGGTCTCGAGCCGGCGCACCCACTCGTCGCGCCAGTCGTCGCCCCACACCGCCGGCACGGGAGGCAGCACGCACATCGGCGTCATGTAGTGGTTGTAGTCGACGAGATCGACGAGCCGCAGCGCGCCGCCACGCCAGTGCACGTCGTCGGTCCATCTGTCGTCGGTGGCGTAGATCGCGCAGATCGCCTTCAGCTGTGGCGGTCGCTCGCACGCGATCTGCAGGGAGTTGAAGCCGGAGTACGACGTGCCCCACATGCCGATCTGACCGTCGCACCAGCTTTGGTCAGAAAGCCAGGTGAACGCGTCGGGCAGGTCGCGCTGTTCGGCCTCCTGGTACTCGTCGAGCGCGTCGCCGGGTGACGAGCCGGTTCCACGCACGTCGATGCGGCAGACGGCGTAGCCGTGGTTCTCGCACAGCGAGCGGTAGCTGTCGGCGTAGGACGAGGTGAGGTCGTCCTTGCGGTAGGGGAGTGCCTCGACCAGACAGGGCTGCGGCCCGCTCGACTCGTCCGGCAGGTACAGCGTCGCGGCGAGCCAGCTGCCGTCGCGGACCGGGATCCGCAGCTCGCTGACCCTCACCGCAACAGTCCGAGGACGTCGTCGTTGTTCGCGGACTCGCTCGTGTTGCCGTCCCGGCCGACCACCGTCGGGGCGGTGAACATCGAGTTGAGCACGGCCTCCTCCGACGCCTCGACGACGGCGGTGAAGTAGCGGGTCGAGCGCGCGTCCGGTCACGACCGGGGTGCCGTCCGGCTTGCCGTCGCGATCAAGGCGCATCCCCGTGCCGAAGGCCATGAAGATCTCGCCGCTGCCGTGATGGGCGACCGAGCCGGCCCTGGCCAGCCCCAGCCCGACGCGGCGCGCGAGCCGCGCGCACGATGCGCCGTCGACAGCCGCGTCGGTGACGACGATCCCGATGCATGAGCCGGCGGGCTTCTGCGGCCCGCGATTTGCGGCCAGTCGACTCCCGACCGGCACACCGCCGACGATCAGCTCCTCGGGCTGCCCGAAGTTGGTCATCAGCAGCACGGCGACCGTGTGGCCGTCGACGACGCGCGATGCCGTCCCGATGCCGCCCTTAAAACCGAGGCACGACATGCCGGTGCCCGAGCCGACCGCGCCCTCGTCCGGGGGAGTCGCTGAGCCGCGCGAGTCCATCGCAGCACGCCAGGCGGCGACGACGTCGTCGTGCTCGACCTGCATCCGCCGGGCGTCGTTGAGGAAGGAGTCGTCGCACTCCGCGACCACCGGAATGATGAAGTCGGTTGCGCAGGACGGATTGACGTCCAGCTCGATGCGGCACGCAGAGTCGTAGACGCGGCCGAGCTGAAGCGTCGAGGTGAGATAGACCGGCGTCTCGGCCGATCCCCATTCGGCGGCGGTGATGAAGCCGGTGCACTCGCCGGCACCGTTGAGCACGGCTCCGCCGGCGGGCAGCGGCCGCGAGAACGCGTCGTCGGCGAGCATCAGGACGGTTACGCCGGTGCGGGCGATGCCGCGGCCGTCCGGCGGGGGCGGTTCGTCGCGGTGCAGAGTCGCATGGCCGAGCCCGACGCCGGGCACGTCGAGCACGGAGTTGGTCGGGCCGGTCGGCAGCGAACCGATGACGATGCCGAGGTCGCGAGCGCGTGGCATGCCAGCATCCAACCAGGCATTGGGGATGCCATGCTCCGTCCATGCCGATGCCCGTCGTGTGGTCTCCCGAGACGCGACGTCACCTTCCGATGCGCGAGATCTGGGTGGGCGTCGCGACCGATGGCACCGAGGTGCCTGAGCGTGTCGACCGGATCCTCGCTGCGTTGAGTGGCCACGAGCTCGTCGAGGCGGTGCCGCATGACGACTCCGTGCTGTTGCGCGTGCACGACCAGGCCTTCGTCGAGCACCTGCGAACCATCTACGCCGAGTGGGTCGCCGGGCCGTACGACGATCTGGTCGGCCAGGACCGCGTCGTCCCGTACGTGTTCCCGACACCCGCCATGACGCAGAACATGCCGGTGACGGACGCTGCTGCAACGCACGGTCGGGCCGGCCAGTTCTGCTACGACACGATGACCCTGGTCGGTCCGGGGACGTGGGAGGCCGCGAGAGCTGCTGTCGACTGCGCCCTGACCGCGGTTGATGCTGGTGGCCGCCGGGGGCGGTAGCTGCGTACGCGCTGTGCCGGCCGCCGGGCCATCACGCAACTGCCGCGGGCTACGGGGGCTCGTGCTACCTCAACAACGCGGCGGTCGCGGCCGAGGCGCTGCGTGCAGCCGGTCATCAGTCGGTCGCGGTGATCGATCTCGACGCGCACCACGGCAACGGCACCCAGGCGATCTTCTGGGAGCGCCCCGACGTGCGCTACGGCTCATTGCACGTCGATCCCGCCGCCGGCTGGTTCCCCCACTTCTTCGGGCACGCGCATGAGACCGGTGCGGGCGAGGGGAGTGGCGCAACCCGCAACATCTCGCTGCCCGAGGGAACCAGCGACGGTCGCTGGCTCGACGGCGTGCGCGACCTGGCTAAGTGGGCCAACGGGGCCGACGCACTGGTCATCTCGCTCGGCGTCGACGCCGCAGCCGTCGACCCCGAGAGCCCGCTCGAGGTCACGGCCGACGGTTATGGCCGCGCGGGCGAGATCCTCCGCGAGCTCGCGTTGCCGACGGTCGTGGTGCAAGAAGGCGGTTACGACCTCGGTGCGATCGGCACGTTGGTGTCCGCCTTCCTGGACGGTCTCGGCTGACGACCTTTGCGCGGCGTCTCGATCGAATGCAAGGTGCGAGCGGGTAGTAGGCAGTCGGCTCGCTCAGATGGATCTGGTGCACCGTGGTGCTGCGCCCGCGGGATGCTCTGTGCAGGCGGGACGCTCTGGATAGGGTGTGCCCGTATATGGCCGCGTTCCGTGCTCACCTGCCAGTAGGGCCGTGGGCTGTCGTCGGTGGGGCCTCTGAGGGCCTTGGTGCCGCCTGGGTCGAGGCGCTCGCTCGGCGCGGCCTGCACGTCCTGGCCGTCGCTCGCCGGTGCGAGCCGCTGGAACAGATGGCACAGCGCGTGGCCGCCAAGTATGACGTCGAAGTGCGCACGCTGGCCGCCGATCTCGCCGAGCCCGGCTTCACGGAGCGACTCGCCGCGGCCGCCAGCGGGCTCGAGATAGGGACCGCCGTCTACAACGCGGCCTTCTCCTTCACCGGCTTCCTGCTGGACCATCCGCCGCAGCACGCCCAGCGCCTGGTCGATGTCAACGTTCGCGGCCCGCTGGCCCTCATCTACCAGCTCGTCCCGGCGATGATCGAGCGCCGCCGTGGCACGCTCGTCCTGATGTCTTCTCTGGCCGGCAACCAGGGCGCCCCGGGCCTTGCCGCCTACGCCGCCAGCAAGGCTTTTGCCACCTCGCTGGCCGAGAGCCTGCATGCCGAACTGCGTCCCACCGGCGTCGACGTCCTGGCATGTGTGGCCGGGGCGGTGCGCACACCCGGCTACGCCGCGACCGTCGGGCGCGATGCGCCGGGCACCCTCGATCCCGAGCAGGTCGTTGGGGCCGCGCTCGCAGGGCTGGGCCGGACGGCGCTGGTGACCCCGGGAGGTATGAACAAGCTCGCCACGTTCGTCATGCGCCGTCTGCTGCCGCGCGCCACCGCCACCGCGATCATGGGTCGCGCGACCAAGGGTTTCGACACGCCGTGATCCTCGGGTTCTTCCTGCCGTGGATCGCCTTCGGCGCCGTCCTCGCCCTTCACGTCGCCCTCCCTGCCCGCTGGGTCGACGGCTACGTGCGCGACGATCGCGGCCGACCGCTGCGCTACCGACTCAACGGTCTCCTGGTCCTCGTGGTCGCGGTCGGGATCGCTGTCGTGCTCGTTGCCGTGCACGCGGCGCCGGCCGACGAGCTGTGGCGTCACCGCTGGGCTGAGCTCGCCGGCGCAGGCGTCGTGGGACTGCTGTTCACCGCAGCCCTCGTCCTGCCCGCCCCGACGACCGGCAGGCCGTTGCTCGCCGACCTGTACCTCGGGCGCCGCGAGAACCTGCGCTGGCGCGGCGGCAGGGTCGACGCGAAGATGTGGCTCTACCTGGCGGGCGCGGTGCTGCTGGAGCTCAACGTTCTGTCGTTCGCCGCCCACCAAGAGCGCGCGATCGGCCACCTAAGCGCTGCCGTCGCGCTCTCGGCGGGGTTGCTGACCTACTTCGTCGTCGACTACCTCACCTTTGAACGCGTCCACCTCTACACCTACGACCTGTTCGCCGAGCGCGTGGGCTTCAAACTCAGCTGGGGCTGTCTGGCCTTCTACCCGTACTTCTACTGCGTGGGCCTCTGGGCGCGCGCTGACAAGCCCGACCCGCATGCGCCGGCCTGGCTGCTCGTCCTCGCCGGCGTGGTATTCGCCGCCGGCTGGACACTCGCGCGCGGGGCGAACATGCAGAAATACATCTTCAAACGCGATCCCACGGCCCGCGCCCTCGGCCTCTTCGAGCCGGACGCGATCAGTGACGGTGAACGCACGCTGCTTTGCGGCGGCTTCTGGGGCGCCGCCCGCCACATCAACTACCTCGGCGAGATCCTCATGGCCGTCGGGATCACACTCGCCCTCGGCGCGCCCGGCGACCCCGTGCCGTGGCTGTACCCCCTCTACTACATCGCCCTGCTCGTGCCGCGCCAGATCGACGACGACCGCCGCTGCGCCGCCAAGTACGGGGCGCTCTGGGACGAATACCGCGCTCGCGTGCGCTGGCGGATCATCCCTGGAATCTACTGAGCGGCGAGCGCTTGCCACGGCGACGGGGACGCACTCATCGGCTGACTCCACCAGCCCTCCGAGCCATCGATCTCGAGCATGTTGTCCCTCGGTCGTCGGCGCGTAGATCGATCGTTGTCGAGCATGCCGTCCGCGGACGAGTCGCGCAGATCAGTCAGTTTGTTTGCACTCTTGCTCTGGCCGAAATGCGGGGTCGTGGGTCGGTCGGTCAGCCGGTGATGAGCCCGAGCTGGCGAAGCAGTCCGACCTCGTCGAGACGCCCCCAGCGTTCGACGATCCGGTCGCCGTTGACTCTGAAGATGTTGATTCCGGCCACGGTGATCGACTTTCCAGTCGCCGGCACACCCATGAGCGGACCACCTGTGTGCGTGCCGCTGGCGGTGAAGCGCTCGACAACGACGTCGCCTTCACCGATCAACTGCTCGACGTCGCTGCGCCAGTCCGGCAGTGCCTGACGGAACGATGCCGCGGCCAGACGCATCCCTTCCGGCCCGTCCGGCGCGCCAGGAAACGGCGCGTCGTGGTTGACGAACTTCGGATCGAGATACCGGTCCACGGCATCGAGGTTTGCCTTGGTGAACAACTCCTGGATGAACGTGTCGACGAGTTGCTTGTTGTTGGTCATGCACCGAGCATCGAACCGCCCGGATGACTCCACCATCCCAACAAGTTGGGATTCGGCGAATCACCTCGATCGGCTGATACTGAGAGTGTGGCGTACAGCCCACCAGCTCTCAGAGCACTGCAGGATCTCATCCGGCATTGCCATGGCGGCCTGGACGCGCCCGACCTGCAGCGCAGATTGCTCCGCTCCGTGCGCCGGCTGGTGCCTGCCGACGCCGCGTTCTTCGCCACCGCCGACCCGCAGAGCTTGTTGTTCACCGGCGGGTTTGCTGAGGAGCCCCTGGCGAGCGCGACCCCGATGTTTCTGGACAACGAATTCGGCGCCGAGGATGTCAACAAGTTCAGCGCGCTGGTCGCCTCGTCGAGTCATGTCGCCTCCTTGGATTCCGTCACTTCCGGAGACCGCCTCGCGAGCCCGCGTTACCGCGAGATCATGCGGCCGCTTGGGCTCGGCGACGAACTGCGCGTCGCACTGCTTACCGGTACCCAGTGCTGGGGGTATCTGTGTCTGCATCGGATGGATCAATCCAGCGGGTTCACCGAGTCGGAACTGATGCTCATCGCCAGCGCGGCGCCGCATCTGGGGCACGCGCTTCGTCAAGCCCTGCTCCTGCAGGGCCCGGGCACGGCCGGACCAGGCTACGAACCCGGCGTTGTCGTGCTCGCCGACGACTTGAGCCTCGTGGCAGTGACCGCTCAGGCGTCGGAGTACCTCGCGCAGATGCAGCCGGCGGGCAGGCTCCCGCTGCCGGTGTGCATCTACGCCGCCGCGGCGACACTGCGCGCGATCGAAGATGGAACCGCGCCGGCTGGGTCCATGCCGATCACACGGGTGCACACGCGCGGCGGAGAATGGCTGTCCGTTCACGCGTCCCGCCTCAACGGACCGCCCGGCGGGCTGGGCATCACCGTTGTCATCGAGCAAGCCAACGCAACCAGCACCCTGCCGCTGCGGCTCTCGGCGCACGGCCTGAGTCCCCGCGAGGGCGACGTGGCCAACCTGGTGTTGCGCGGAACCTCGACGGCCGTCATCTCCGCCACGCTGCATATTTCAGAGCACACCGTTCAGGATCACCTCAAGGCGGTGTTCGACAAGATCGGCGTCCGTAGCCGCCGCGAACTCATCGCCACGATGCTCACCTGACCACGAGTCGGCCAGTGCCATCGCCCCCTTGGACGGATCGGCCCTCGTCGCCGCCGCCGCGAGCGATCGGCGTGGCTCGCGGCAGACTGGAGTGATGGATCGCGATCGTGACGCATCGGGGCGTCCCCGGAGCGCCCGACCTCGCGACGGCCTTGGCCGCCCGCTCCCGCATGGCGCGGCTGGCGTTCCCCGGCAGCCGGAGGGGGTTGCTCGCACGCCGCAGCAGACCCTGCATGACGCCCAGGAGCTGTTTGATGTCGGCCGGCCCTTCCACGCCCATGAGGTGTTCGAGGATGCCTGGAAGGCCGCGCGCGATGCTCCCACTGCAAGCCTGTGGAAGGCGCTCGCGCAGCTCGCCGTCGGCTGCACGCACGGCCTGCGCGGCAATGTGGTCGGCGCGGAGCGGCTGCTCGGGCGGGCGGCGGATGGGCTGGTCGCGCACGTCGAATCAGCTCCTTACGACGTCAATGTCGCGCAGCTGCTGCGGTGGGCCCAGCAGCCACACGAGCGAGAGATGCCTCGCCTGCAGATTCCGCGGCGCGGCGCGGGGCAGCCAACACCGATGGCGGAGCAAACTCGATGAAGAGCGACGGGCCAGAAGAGCTTGACTTCCCCGCCTGATTGGCGCTTTTGCGTCACGGTCGCGGCCCGCCGGGATAATTGATCAAGCACTCCGGCCGCTTGCTTCGTCGATATCGAGCACGCACCCGCATGATCACCTTGCCGATTTGCCTGATCCATACTTCGATCAAGCGGTATCGACGCACACGCTCGGCGATCTGCGCGGAACCTCGATCAACGCCGAGTTGCGACCGGATATGACCGTAAGTCGGCGATGATCTTTGTGCGATAGCCGACGTGCGCGGACGACCGTTCGAACACTTACGGCACTTGGGCAACTGTTCCCGTCGGTCGGACGAAGCGCCATGCTGTGCGCATGCGCACCCGACTTGTGGCTGCAGGTCTGCTCTCGGCCGCGCTGATCGTTCCCGCGACCGCCATGGCGACGCCGAACCGTCCGCGGCCGAACGCTCACCATGGCAGTGCTGTGCTGTCGACGCCGGGGCGATCCAGCACGGTCGGGTCGGTCCGGCTACACCCGTGCGCTGTGGTCCAGGGCGCCGAGTGCGGGCACATCGATCGGCCTTGGGTGCAGGGGCATCCGAGTGCCGGCACCATTCGCATCGGGTTCGCCTTCCGACCCGCCACTGATCACCGACAATCTGCGGTCGGCACGCTCGTCCCGCATGAGGGCGGTCCCGGCTATGCGACCACGTCCAGCGGTTCGTCGTACGCCGCGATGTACGGGCCGCTGCTGGCCCGGCGCAATCTGCTGCTTGTCGATCAGCGCGGCACGGGGATGTCGGAGCCGATCGACTGCCCGGCGCTGCAGAACCTGACGATCGCCTATTCCGTCGCGGCGCGGCGCTGTTCGTCGAGGCTCGGGTCGCGGCGTGACGACTACACGACGCCGCAGTCGGCCGACGATCTCGCTGCCGTGATCACGGCGCTCGGGCTTAAGCGCGTCGACCTGTACGGCGACTCGTACGGCACGTTCTTCGCCCAGGTGTTCGCCGGCCGCCATCCTGATCTGCTGCGCAGCATCGTGCTCGACAGCGCGTATCCGACCTACGGCGAGACCGCCTGGTACCCCACGCAGGGGCCGGCGATGCGGACTTCGTTCACGAAGGTCTGCCAACGGTCACCGGCCTGTCGGCGGGCGGGATCGAAGTTCGGGGCGGTCATCCACCAGGTGCTCCGCGAGGTGCGCCGCCATCCCTGGCGGGGTGTCTCGCACGACGCCGACGGCCGCCGGATGCACGTGACCGTGAACGCGCCGAACCTGGCGGCGGTCGCCTTCGACGCGACCTACGGCCCCTACTTCTACCGCGAGTTCACCGCGGCGCTGCGGTCCGGGCTGCGCGGCGACCGCGCTCCGCTACTGCGTCTCGTCGCGCAGGCGACCGGCGGCAGCACCAACGCCGGGCCGGTGCGCGACTACAGCGAAGGTCTCGACGCGGCGGTCAGCTGCCACGACTACCCGCAGCTGTACGACATGAGCGCACCACCGAACGTCCGCATGCGGCAGTACCGCGCCGCGCTCACTCGCCGCACCCAACGGTGGCCGCACACGTACGGGCCGTTCACCGTCCGCGAATACGCCCGCTCGGACTGGGAGGAGCTCGACTGGTGTACGCGCTGGCGCCCGGCGCCGGCCGACAACCCGGCCCGGCCCCCGCGTCCGCCGCTCGGCTATCCGTCGGTGCCGACGCTCGTGCTCAGCGGTGAGCTCGACTCGATCACCACTCCCACCGAGGGAGCGATCGTGGCCCGGCAGTTCCCGCACGCCCGCCAGATCCTGATCGCCAACAGCTTCCACGTGACCGCCGACGGCGACACCGACCACTGCGCTGTCGGCATCCTGCGCCGCTTCGTGCAAACACCAGACCGACTGGCCGCAGCACCGCTGCGCGTCGAGGGTGCCGCCGGTGCGCGCGATGGGCCTGTTCCCGCGACACCTGCGCAACGTCACCGCCGGACGGGGGAGCGGCACTCTGATCGAGCGCCGCATCGCTCCGGCCGCAGCCGCAACCGTGGCCGATCTGCTCGACACATGGTGGAACAACTACTCGGGTCACGACGTCGGGCTGCGCGGCGGCCACTGGAGCTACACCGGCGACCGCACCACCGTCTTCCACCTGCACGGCGTCCGGCTCACGTCCGACCTCGCGGTGAGCGGGACGGCGACCTGGCGACGGTATGCCAACCGGCTCTCGGTCAACGTCCGCGTCAGCGCGCCCGGCCACACGGGGCGGCTGCACGGCGCCTGGGCAACCCGGCAAGTCGGGGCAACGGCGACGTTGCGCGGCGTCCTCGACGGTCACCGGGTGGTGGTCCGCTTCCCTGCGCCGTGACGACGGCTACGGTGAGGCGATGATTCGCACGACGCCGTTCCACCCACGGTTGCGCGAGCTGAACACGCAGGAGCTCTACACGCATTGGCAGGGTTTCCTGTCGCCCCTGCGCTACACCTCCGCGCCGAAGCACGAGTATTTCGCCGTCCGCAATGCGGTCGGGATCTTCGACACGTCCCCGCTGTTCAAGTACCGCATCACCGGTCCTGATGCCGAGCGCTTGCTGGCCGGCGCGCTGCTGCGCGACATCCGCCGCTGCCGCCCGGGACAGGCGCAGTACACCGTGTGGTGCGACGACCGCGGCTTCGTGATGGAGGACGGGGTCGTCTTCCGCCACTCCGACGACGACTTCCTGCTGACCGCCGCCCGTCCCAATCTCGGCTGGTTCAGCGACCTCGGCCGGTCGATGCGGGTGCAGCTCGAGGACGTCTCGGACGACTACGGCATCCTCGCGGTGCAGGGGCCGCGATCGCGAGCCGTGCTGTCGTCGCTGATGCCCGAGGTGGCCTCGCTCGCGTTCTTCGATCACGTGCAGGCGAAGGTTGCGTCCGCGCCGGTGACGGTGTCGCGCACGGGCTACACCGGCGACCTCGGGTTCGAGATCACAGTCGAGTCCGAGCACGCGGTCGACGTGCTCGACGCGGTGCTCGAGGCCGGCGCGCCGCACAGCATGCGACCGTTCGGCGAGGAAGCGTTGATGATGCTGCGCATCGAGGCCGGCCTGCCGCTCATCGACGTCGAGTGGCACAACAGCCGCACGGCCTTCACCGACGCCGATCGGGTAACTCCGAAGGAACTCGGCGTCGGGTGGATGCTGCCGAAGTCGCAGCTGCTGCAGGACGACCGTGCGTTCATGGGACGGCAGGCGATCCGCCGCGAGCTCATCGACGGCACGTCGCGCTGGACGACGGTCGGCATCGTGGTCGATTGGGCCGACTGGGATCGGCTGCACCGCGACGCCGGCCTGCTGCCCGAGAAGTCGGAGCACCCCTCGCCGTACGAGTCGGTGCTCTACGGCGAGGACGGCAGCCAATGCGGCTACGTCACCAGCTTCATGTATTCGCCGGTGCTGCAGCGCCACATCGGCGTCGCTCGGGTGCGTCCCGACAACGCTGCTGTCGGCACCGAGGTGCGCATGGAACTCGCCGTCGCGCACCGCAACACCACGGTGCGCGCGCGCACCGCGAAGCTGCCCCTGTTCAACCCATCGAGGAAGACATCCGCGGAGTGACAGCAATGACGCAGTCCGACAAGCACCAGTACGACGCGATCGTGATCGGCGGCGGCCACAACGGTCTGGTGAACGCCGGGTACCTCGCCAAGGCGGGGCTACGCACCCTGGTGCTCGAGCAACGTCCGTTCGTCGGCGGTGCCGCGATCACCGAAGAGCTCGTGCCGGGATTTCACTTCACGACCTTCTCGTACGCGCTGAGCCTGTTGCGGCCGGAGATCATCCACGAGCTCGACCTCGTCCAGCACGGGTTCCTGCCGCTGATGATGCCGTCGTCGTTCCACCCCACCGGGGACGGCGGCTACCTGCTGCTGGGCGACGACCACGGTCAGAACATCCAAGAGATCCGGCGACACTCGCCGCACGACGCCGACGCCTACGACCGGTACCACCACGACCTCGATCAGGTCGTCCAGGCCGTGCAGCCGCTGTTCGACAACCCGCCGCCGAACATCTTCGGCAAGGACCCGGCAGACCAGGCCGATGTCGCCTGGCTGCTCAACCACCTCGGCGGCATTGAGCGCAAGGTGATGCACGACGTCGTGCGCCTGCTGACCGGCAGCGCCGCCGACTGGCTCGACGACTACTTCGAGAACGACGCGGTGAAGGGTTTCCACGCGTCGTCGAGCGTGATCGGTTCGAAGGTGGGTCCGATGTCACCGGGGTCCGGCCTCGTGTTGTTGTTCCACAAGATGGGCGAGCACGACGGTCATCTGGGTTCCTGGGCATTCCACAAGGGCGGCAACGGCGGGTTCACCCAGGTGGTGGCGCGGGCGGCGGAGAGTTTCGGCGCCGAGATCCGCGTCGGTTCACCTGTCGCATCCGTGCTGACCCGCGACGACCAGGCGGTCGGAGTGGCGCTCGAGGACGGCACCGAGTTCCGGGCGCCGATCGTCGTCTCGGCACTCGATGCCCGGCACACCTTCCTAGACCTCGTCGATCCGCGCACGCTGCCTGCCGATCTCGTCGAGAACGTCGAGCGCATCCGCTACCGCGGAGTCTCGGCGAAGGTGAACTTCGCCCTTGACGGTCTGCCCGTGTTCCCGGCGCTGCCGGACACCGTCGACCACTACGGCGGATTCATCAACATCGGACCGACGATCGAGTACGTCGAGCGGGCGTTCGACGCGGCCAAGTACGGCTGGTATTCCGAGCGGCCCTACATCGACGCGGCGATCCAGTCGGTGGTCGACCCCGACATGGCTCCGCCCGGCAAGCACGTGATGTCGTGCTTCGTCCAGTACGCGCCGTACGAGCTGCGCGACAGCGATTGGGACGCCGAACGCGAACGGTTCGGCGACAAGGCGCAGGCCGCGCTCGAGTCGCACTTCCCGGGCTTCGGCGACCTCGTCGTGCACCGCGAGGTCGTGACTCCCAAGGACATCGAGGCGCTGACCGGGCTCACCGAGGGCAACATCTTCGCCGGCGAGTTTCTCGCCCCGCAGATGTACTTCTTCCGCCCCGCGCCCGGCTGGAGCCAGTACCGAACGCCACTCGAGGGCTACTACCAGTGCGGGTCGGGTACGCACCCGGGCGGCTGCGTCATCGGCTCGCCGGGCCGGTTGGCGAGCCAGCGGATCCTGAAGGATCTCAAGCAAGCCTGACCGCTCGGCTTCATACCACTCGAGGCGCACCCGCGCTGGCTGCGGCCTCAGCGGCGTCTTTGAGCCGGGCGAGGGTCTGCTCGATGCTGTGCTTGGTGAAAGTGCCGCGGTCGGCGATTCCGGTGCGGAACGCGCTGATCACCTTGATCGGGGCCGGCCGTAGATCGACCCAGGTCTCTTCCACGCGAGAGCCACCCTCGACAGGTTCGATGAGGTATTCCCATTCGGCGATCGGGACCACGGGCGCCGTGACGCGGAATGCGAAGCGGCGCGGAGCCTCTGCAGTCGTGACCGTGGTCAGCGTCGTCCAACGGCGGCGCCCGGCGCTGTTGCGTCCCAAGAAGCGGGCGCCGCGCACCGCCCCGGCGCCGGTCAACCAGCGGCCACCGGTGCTCTCGGGGCTCCACTCGCGCATCCGCGGCAAGTCGGTGACCAACTGGTAGAGCAGCTCCGGCGCACAGCTGACCGTGACCGCGGCGCTGACCCGATCTGTCATGCAGGGAGTCCTTCCCACGGCGAATCGATCGATAGCACGGCGATCGAGACGACCGGCCGCTCAGCAGCGCGGCTTCGTCCAGCAGCGCGCGACCGTCGTCGGCGACACTGGTGAGGTGCAACGGTCCGATGAAGTGCGCGCGGCATTCACCGAGCCGGAAGAGTTCTGGAGCTCGCCGCTGTATCGGCACCTCTCGGCTGAGGTGGCCGGCGATCCGTATCTGGTGAGCTTGGCCGCGCACACGCGTGACGGGCAGGTTCCCACCTTCGCCTTCTTCGGGGCGGTGCATGCGCTGCTGCTCGCCGGCGCGGAGCACCCGCTGGCCGAGTACTACCCGTCACTGCGCGGTGCGGCCGCACTCGCCCCGGACGGCGCTGGTGCGCACCTGCTCGACTTCGCCCGCCACAACGAGGGCGCCATCATCGACATCGTCTCCACCCGCCTGGTGCAGACCAACCAGGTGCGGCGCGCGGTCGGGCTGCGACTCGGCCTTGCCGCGATCGCACCGCAGCTGGGAGACCGGCCGGCACACCTGCTCGAGATCGGCGCCAGCGCCGGTCTGCTGCTGCGCCACGCGCACTACGCATACGAACTCGGCGGCAGCCAGAGCGGCGATCTCGAGTCGTCGGTTCACCTGAAGACCGAGTGGCGCAGCGCGCAGCCACCGCCAGATCTCGACGCCATCCCCGTTCTCGCCTCCACGACCGGAATGGACCTCAACCCGCTCGACGCGTCCACCGAGGCCGACCGACGCTGGCTCGAGGCGCTGGTCTGGCCGGAGGACCGCGAGAAAGCAGCGTTGCTGCGCGATGCGCGCGACCTCGCCGCCCGGGTGCCGGTCGAGATCATGGCCGGCGACGCAATCGACATGTGCCCGGCATGGTCGGCACGCATCCCCGAGGGCGAACCGCGCATCGTGTTCCACTGCGCGACCCGCATGCACGTGCCGGTTGACCGGCGGGCCGACTTCGATCGCGCCATCGATGACATCGGCCGGCACGGGCCGCTCTACCGGATCGCCGTCGAAGGCGACGGCGTCCAGACCACCGAGCCAGGACGGGCGGCGTCGCGCCGCTTCGACGTCGAGGGCCACCTCGGCTGGGCGGCTCCCGCCCGGTGAGGCGTCAATCGTCGAGCGAGGCTCATGCAGCCGGTGAGGCAGTGAACGGCGGCCCCGCCGCGTTGAAGCAGACGCCGTTGCCGCCGCCGCTCTTGGCCTGATACATCGCCATGTCGGCGCGGTGCAATACGTCCTCGAGGGCCTCGCCGGGGGTCGGGACGACCGCGCCGATGCTGGCGGTCACGCCGCGGTCGATAGCGGTGACCGCTTCGCGAAGCCGCTCTGCGACGTTGGACGTGTTCGGTGCGGCGGGAGTGCTCGCGGCGAGGACGGCGAACTCGTCGCCGCCGAGGCGGGCCACGGTGTCGGTCTCACGCAGGGCAGTGCCAAGGGCCTGCGCCACGGCGACCAGAACGGCGTCGCCGGCTGCATGGCCCGAGGTGTCGTTGACCGCCTTGAACCCGTCGAGATCGATGAGGCAGACCATGACGTCATCGCCTTCGCGGCCGGCGAGCGTCGTGCGCAGCCGATCGAAGAACGCACGCCGATTCAGGACGCCGGTCAGCGGGTCGGTCGCCGCGACGAGTTGCTCGGTGCGCAGCAGCAGCTGTTGTGCGTCATGCGCTTCCCACGAGTTCGCCGAGGCCAGCGCGCAGATCGCGCTGAAGCAAGCCATGACGACGGCAACGACCGTCGCGGACAGGGTGATGTGCGGCGGGCAGATGACAAACAGGTAGTCGAGGGTCATCACGGCACCGACGACCACAACGCCGCTCGGAGGATAGGCCAGCGCCATGTACGCGAGCGTGAGGAACAGCAGCGTCGTCAGCGGGCTTGCGCCACCGCCGTCGATCCGGGCCGCGACCGTGATCACGACCATGTCGACGATGCTCCAGGCATAGAAGAACAGGGCACCGCGCGAATGGCTGAGCATGGCTTCCAGCGGCAGCGCCATCACAAACGGCGTGCCCACGAGCGTCAGACCCACGAGCACGAGCATCACCGCACGGTGATGGGCGACGCCTGTGTGGCTGAGCAGCGTGTAGATCCCGGCGGTGAGTGCGGCCACCTCGGTGATCGACACTCCGATGAGAACGTGCCTGCGCCAGTACCCGATGCGGCGACCACTGGCGGCCAACGGACGGAACAGCCCGGCAAGCAGCGCCGCGAGCGGCGCACGCTGAACCACAACCGGTTCAGCGGCCCGCCGGAAGGTCATAAATGGATCATCGGCAGGTATGGCGCGCTCTGTAGCGTCGAGGACATGCAGATCGGCGTGATCTTCCCGCAAACCGAACTCGGCGGCGATCCCGGCGCCGTCCGCGCGTACGCACAAGGTGTCGAGCAGCTCGGCTACCGCCACCTGCTGGTCTACGACCACGTCCTCGGCGCCGACCCGGCCGTGCACGCGCCGTGGCACGGGCCGTACGACGTCAACACGACCTTTCACGAGCCGTTCGTGTTGTTCGGGTTCCTCGCCGGCATCACCTCGCTCGAGCTGGTGACCGGAGTGATCATCCTGCCGCAGCGCCAGACGGCGCTCGTCGCCAAGCAGGCGGCCGAGGTCGACCTGCTGACCGGCGGGCGCTTCCGTCTCGGCATCGGTGTCGGCTGGAACCGCGTCGAGTACGACGGCTTGGGCCAGGACTTCACCAAGCGCGGACGGCGCAGCGGCGAGCAGGTCGAACTGCTGCGCAGGCTGTGGACCGAAACCACCGTCACCGACACCGTCGACGGCGAGCAGGTGGTCGGCGCGGGCATCGCACCGGCACCGGTGCAGCGGCCGATACCGATCTGGTTCGGCGCGCAGTCACCGGCTGCCTACCGCCGCGCCGGCCGGCTCGGCGACGGCTGGTTCCCGCAGGTCCAGCCAGGCGCGGAGCTGGACGAGGCGCGGGCTATCGTCGAGACGGCGGCGGCGGACGCGGGTCGCGATCCCGCGACGCTGGGCATGGAAGGCCGGGTCAGCTGGCACCGAGGCGCGGACGAGGTGGCCGCAGGAATCGAGCGGTGGCGCGAGGTCGGCGGGTCCCATGTCTCGATCAACACGATGAAGGCCGGCTTCGCGACGGTCGATGAGCATGTGGAGGCCCTCGCGGCGGTGGCGTCCGCGCTGTCGCTCGGGTGAGGGGTGGCCGATCGAAGTGCTCAGAGCCCTGCAACCTGCACCGCGCTGCAGTTTATGTGGGTCCACTCACTGCGCTAGCCCCCCGCTTGCAATAGCAAGCATGCCCGTGTGAGGGTGGAGGTAGTGCCAGCTTTCGTCGTCGTACAACACATGTTGCGACCGACGTAGCCGCGCTGCCGGGTTCGAAATCCTGGTTCAGCGCACGGCGTACGCGGCACACCACAAGCCAGGAGAGATGTATGTCGATCGCAGAAAAAGCGCGCAGTTCAGCGGGCGCCACGCTGGAGCAAAGCAAGTCCGCCGCGGGCCTCGTGTCCGGGACCGTCCGGGCGCTGCCCGCGGAGACGCGGGGCCTGTCCCGCACCGCAGTCACGACCCTGAGCCGGCAGGCCTACGCCACGCTCGGTGCTGGCGACGCGATCGCGGCGACTGTCACCAGGCAGCGCGAAGAGCTGCCCGCGAAGCTCGTCGAAACGACCAAGGCCCGCGTCAACGCAGCCACCGAGCGCGTCACCACGGTGCAGCAGGCGATCGCATCGACGGCGGGAAGCTTGGTCGGCCGCACCGTCGATGTCGCGACCTCCGTCCGGAAGATCACCCCGGCGGCAACGCTGGGCCAGGCCAAGGACGCGTACGCAAAGCTCGCTGTTCGCGGCGAGCAGGTGGCGACCGACCTGCGCCACGACCCGGCGCTGGTGCGCGTGATCCGGCGCGCCGACGGCCGTGTGGAGAGCGTCGCCAACGGCGTCACCGCGGTGGCCCAGAAAGTCCGGGCGCGTGTCTCGGCGCAGGCAAAGCGCGAAGCGCGCGCGGCGACATCGACGCCGGTACGCGCGACGCCGGCAAGCAAGGTGCCGACGCATCGCACCACGGTGCGCGAGACCCCTGCGGCCGAAGCTGCAGTGAGCACCACGCCGACGCACCGCGCCGCCGCCTACAAGAGCGCCGCTCGGAGCGCCGCCGCCAAGGAGGCCGCCGCAACTCGCAAGGCCGCCGCCGACGAAGCAGCCGCGACCCGCAAGGCCGCAGCAAAGAAGGCCGCCGCCACGCGGAAGAAGGCCGCCGACGCCCGCCATGCCGCCGCAGTCAAGGCCGCGGCCACCCGCAAGAAGAACGCGGCAAAGGCCTAAAAACCGCAGCTACAGTGATCAGCCCGGTCTCCCGTTGAGGGAGGCCGGGCTGATTTCGTCTGTACCGGACACCTGCGCGCGGGACACGCCACGCTCGGCAACCAAGTTCGCTCGCCGACACGCTGCGCTGTTGGCTTCCTCGAAAGGCACCTCGTGTGAGGATTCGTCCCAGGGGTGAGACCGTCTCTCGCGGTCGTTAGGGGGCGTCACTTGCGCGTTGCGACCCGCCTGCGGTGCCCGTGCTGCAGCCTGCACGAGACCGTCCAGTACGGCGACGAGCATGCGGCGCTGGCGGTGTGCATGCGCTGCCGAGAGCACGACGGCGACACCATCGTTGACCTCGCCGCGCGTGAAACCGAGCATGCCGCGATGTACCAGAGGGCCCTGTTCGACGCCCAGGACGAGGCGTTACTTGCGCAGGGCGAACGTGATCACTACCGCGTCAAGATGCAGGCGGCGTACGCCAGCCGCGAGCTGCTCGTCGAGGTGCTGTCCGAGGTCGCCCACCAGCATCATCCGCGCGGCAAGCGGTGCAGCTGCGGCAAGCGCCGGTGCCCGATGCTCACAAGACTCGCCGACCCCAGGGTCGCGCGGCTCGTCCGCACCTACGACGAAGCGCAACGCACCCTGCGCGAACTGCACGCTGCCAACCCCGACCGGTGGGTCGACAAGTGGGACTACATCGACGTCTCGCTCGTGTATCCCGAACCGGCCCACTCGAGCCGGGGCAGGCACCGCGCGACTGGCTGAACCTCAGTCCGCGGGACGGGGCTGGTCGCGCACCTCGGCATCGGTGAGGCGTGGGGCGTCAGCGAGCAATCGCTTTGTGTACTCGTGCTCCGGACGCTCGAGTACCTGCTCGACCGGTCCGGCCTCGACGATGCGGCCGTCCTGCATGACGGCCACGCGCTGGGCGATCGAGCGGACGAGCGGCAGGTTGTGCGTGATGAACAGGATGCTCAGGCCCAGGTCTTCCTGAAGTTCGCGCAGCAGCGTCAGGATGGCCGCCTGCACCGACACGTCGAGCGCGCTCGTCACCTCGTCGCACAGCAGCACCTTCGGACGGCAGATCAGCGCTCGGGCGATGGCAACACGCTGGCGCTCGCCGCCGGACAGTTCATCGGGGTACTTGGCTGCGTAGTTGGCCGGCAGCGAGACGCGCTCCAGCAGGCCGGCCACCTGTCGGCGGACGAGGTTTCGGCTCACGCCGAGCAGGGCGAGCGGACGTTCGACCGATTGACCCACTGTGCGGCGCGGATTCAATGAGCCGTACGGGTTCTGGAAGACGTACTGGATGTCGCGCTTCATCGCGCCGCTGCGCTTGCGGGCCGAGTGCGCGAGATCGAGGCCGCCGAGACTGATCGCGCCGTCCCACGTGTCGTGAAGGCCGACGATGCAGCGTGACACCGTCGTCTTGCCGCTGCCTGATTCGCCGACGAGCGCTAGACATTCGCGCCGCGCGATGGCGAGCGTCACGTCGTGCACGACCTCGACGTCGGCGTAGCGCGCGGTCAGACCGGCGACGCGCACGATGCCCTCGGGATGATCGGCAGCCGCCATCACCGGGGCGGGCGCCGTGGTGGCCAGCGTCGCGCGCGATTCGGCGACGCGGATGCAGCGCGCGGTGTGGCCGGGACCAACGGACACCGGCTCGGGCAGTCGTTCGGTGCACTCGGCGATGCGCAATGTGCACCGTGGCGCGAACGGACACCCCGGCGGACGCGATCCCGGCGACGGTGCGCGTCCCGGGATCGCGGTCAGGCTACGGGTCACGTCGATGCGCGGCACCGCTGCAATCAGCTGGCGCGTATACGGATGCGCGGGCGCCGCGAAGATCTCGGCCGCGCTGCCCTGTTCGACGATCCGTCCCGCATACATCACCGCGACACGGTCGGCGAGGCTGCTGACGACCGACAGGTCGTGCGACACGTACAGCGACGCGGCGCCCTCCAGTGACGTGATTCGCCGGACGGTCGCGAGCACATGCGCCTGTGTCGTGACGTCGAGCCCCGTCGTCGGCTCGTCCAACACGACGACCGCCGGCTGGCACGCAAATGCCATCGCGATGCTGACCCGTTGCTGCTGGCCGCCCGACAGTTGGTGCGGGTAGCGGCGCAGAAACTCCGCGTCGTCGGGCAACGAGACCTCACGCAACATCTCCGAGATGCGCTTGCGGCGCAGCTCGTCGCTGCCACCCCAGTCATGCACCGAGAGTGCTTCCATCAGGTGCGTGCCGATGCGACGGGCCGGGTTGAGGGCGGCGCCCGGATCCTGCGGCACGTACGAAACCAACTTGCCGCGCGCATCGCGGCGCCCGCGCTTGTCGAGCGCGAACATGTCCGCGTCGGCGACAAGCGCGCGCCCGCCGGCGATGTGGACGCCGCGTCGTTCATGGGCGAGCAGCGCGAGCGCGGCGGTCGTCTTGCCCGACCCCGATTCGCCGACGAGGGCGAGCACCTGGCCGCGGCCGATCTCGAAAGAAACGTCGTCGACGATGTCGTGATGCGTGGCGGCAACTTCGATGCGCAGACCGTTGACGCGGACGGCCGGCCTGTCGAGGGTCTCGGTCACGATGCACCCCGGTCGATGCCTGCCGCGGCGCGAGAGATGCCGTCGCCGACCAGGCCGACGCCGACGGTGAGCAGGGCGATGGCAATTGCCGGGACGAGCGGCGCATTGGGCTGCAACGTCAACGCACTGGCATTCTGCGACACCATCGTTCCCCAGTTCGGCGCATTCTGGTCGGGCGCGAAGCCGAGGAACGCGAGTGCGGCGATCAACTGCACCGCATAGGTGAGCCGGAAGGTCGCCTCGACACCCAGAGCGCCGATGACGTTCGGCAACACCTCGACGAGCGCCAGGCGCAGCTGTCCCTCGCCGTTGGCGCGCGCAGCGTCGACGAATTCGCGCTCGACCACGCCCGATGCAGCGCCGCGGATCACCCGGACGGTGCGGGGCAAGGTGGTCAGCGCAACCGTCAACACGATCAGCCACGTCTTCGTCCCGACAGTCGCGATGACAATGAGCGCGAGCAGAATCTGCGGGAACGCAAGCAGAATGTCGGTCAGCCGCAGCAGGGTGTTGTCGACCCACCCCTTCGACAGCGCCGCCCACAGCCCGATGAGCAGCCCGCCGCCGACACCAAGCGCGGTCGACAGCGCAGCCACGAAAAGGATCGAGCGACCGCCGTCGAGGAAGCGCGAGAGCACGTCCTGGCCGAGGTAATCGGCGCCCAGTGGGAGGCCGGGCGACGGCACCTGGTACGGCTTGCCGAGCAGCGCGCTGGGATCGTGTGGCGCGAAGAACGGTCCGAGGATCGCCACGAGCACCAACACGATCGTGATGGCCAGACCGATGCGCGTACGCCACAGCCGCAGCGAACGCCGCAGCACGCCGCGGGAGCGCACGACAGGCGTGGGTGCCTCCCGTGCGATGTTGTCCGCGAGTTCGGTCGTCATCGGATCATCACGCCAGCCTGGTGCGCAGTCGGGGGGTCACGAGGATCGTCCCGATGTCGGCGGCAAGGTTCGTGACGACGTACACCGCGGCAATGATCATCGTGACGACCTGCGCGGTGGGGAAGTCGCGATTGAGCACGGCGTCCCGCATCGCAACGCCGATGCCGGTGAACGAGAACACCGACTCGACGACGATCACGCCACCGGCGAGATACGCGAGGTTCAGTGCGATGACCTGGAAGGCCGGCGCCAGGGCATTGGGCAACGCGTGCCGCACCACGATCTGTCGTTCGGGCACGCCGGTCAGTCGCGCCGCCTCGATGTAGTCGGACTCGAGCACTTCGATCATCGCGGCGCGCATGATCAACGCGATGTTCGGTGTAACGACGAGCACCAGCGTCAGCGCCGGCAGCCAGATCGCGTCCAGGTTCGACCACGGCGGCGAGCCGGGCGCGATGATCGACACCGCCGGAAAGAGATGGAACACGCTCGTTGCGAACAGGGCGATCAGTGCCAGGCCGATGACGAACTCGGGGATGGACGCGAGCACGCGTTGCAGGAACGACGACACCTCGTCCAGGATGCCGTCGCGCCGCACCGCCGCCAGTGAGCCGATCAACAGTGACAGCGGGATCGATATTGCCGCTGCAACGAGCACCAGGAAGGCGGAGTTGCCCAGCCGCGGCGTCAGATCGTTCATGATCGGCTGTCCGGACGTCAGCGAGTTGCCGGGATCGCCGCGCAACAACCCGCCGATGAAATGCAGATACTGGTGCCACGGCGAGGTGTTGAGCCCGAGTTGTTTCTCCAGAGCGCTGAGCGAGGCCTTCGTCGCCTGCTTGCCGAGCTTGGCCTGCGCCGCGTTGCCCGGCAGCAACTGCGTCGATGCGAACACGATGATCGAGACGACGACGAGCGTGAGCAGCGCGAGGATCACGCGCACGACGACGAGTCCCGCGAGACCTCGCGGCCGTAACCGCCGCGCCAGCCGAAGGCTGAGACTGTGCTTCGCCACGCCCGTACTCAGACGAGGTACACGTCTGCGAAGTGCCGTCCGTAATAGTCGAGATTCAGCGTCCCGCGGTTCTTCTGGAAGCCACCGACCTTGTTCGAGTACGCGTCGACGAGATTGTCGAAGAACGGGATGATGTAGGCACCGGTATCGAATTCCTCGCGCATCATCTCGTGGATGATATCGGTCTGCTTGCCGGAATCCTGTTCGGCGAGCGCCTGCTGATAGAGCGAGGCGAAGTTCGATCCCTTCGGTGGCCAGTAGGTCTCGTTGTACGGCGCGCCGTGCAGCGAGCCCTGGGCGACCTGCGGAAGGTAGTTGCGCGTTCCCCAGAAGTCGGGCGAGAACGTCCACTTCTGGAAGCCGTTGTTGAACGTCGTCGAGTCCATGACCTTGACGTTGACCGTGACGCCGGCGCCCTTGGCCTGCTGGGCGAAGACCTGACACATCGCGTTGAGTCCGGCGGCGACCTCGCTGGTCTGCAGGTCGATCGTGAGATTCGAGTGACCGGCGGCGCTGAGCAGCGACTTGGCCTGGTCGAGATCCTGCGTGCGCTGTGGCACCTGAAGGTAGGCAGGGTCGAACGGGGCGTACAGATCGTTCGCTATGCGCCCGAATCCGCCCAGCGCGTTCTGCAGCATCTGGTTGCGGTCGACGATCAGCCGGAACGCCTGGCGCACCCGCACGTCGGTGAACGGCTCCTGGTCGATGCGCATGCACAGCGTCAACCAGCCGCCGCCCTCGTTGTTGAACAGCACGAGCGAGGGCTGCTGGGTGATGACGTTGGTCTGCGTGTACGGCACGTCGGCGATCGCCTGCACCTGCCCGGCGATCAGCGCGTTCATTCGGGCGCTGGAATCGTCGATGTCGAGAATCGTCACGTTGTCGAGGTACGGCTTGCCTGACAAGCGGTAGTTCGAGAATCGTTCGTGCTCGGAACGCTGGCCCGGATTGAAGGACGTGAGCCGGAACGGGCCGGTACCGACCTGGCCCTGCTGCCACGACGTGCCGGTGTTCTTGTAACCCTCGGGCACCATCGTCGCGGTGTAGGACGCCAGGCCGAACGGGATGGTCACGTCGGGACGAGTGAGGCCGAGCCGCACGGTGTACTTGTCGACCTTCTTGATGTTGCTGCGGTCGACTGACAGCAGGCCCGTTCCGCCGTCGAGGGCGAGCTTCGGATCGGTCAGTCGTTGCAGCGAGTAGACGGCGTCGTCAGCGGTCAGCGTCTTTCCGTTGTGGAACTCGACGCCCTGACGCAGCTTGATGATGTAACCGAGCCGTCCGTCGGCCTCGACCGATTCGGCAAGTCCGGTCGTCGACAGCTTGAAGTCACGGTCGAACTCGAGCAGCGGCTCCCACCCGGTGACCGCACGGGCCTGGTCGATCTTCGCCAGGTCGTTCTGGGCGTCCATGATGTCTTTGAGCCCGTTGCCCTCGACCGCCACGCTGAGCTTGCCGCCGCGCTTCGGGGTTCCCGACGGGCCCGCACTGCCGGTCGTCCCGGCTGTCGGACCGGATGCGGGCGCAGAGGACGAGTTGGTGGGACCCGACCCCGTGCACGACGTGAGTGCCAGCCCGGCGGCGAGCCCGCCGATGCCCAGCAGTGCGTCACGCCGGCTGACGGCGCGCGCCCGCCAGAAACGATCCGGGCTGACCGGATTGTCGTCCGGTCCGTCCGCTTTTGGCATTGCCGCACCCCCGTGACCTGCCTCGTAGATCAGAAGCATGGCCTACGTTCGCGGGTTGCGACCAGCCCGACACGACCGGTTCGCCTAAACGTCACTCACGAGCCACGATCAATAACTGAACGTCGTGGCGCCGTCGCCGATCCACTCCCACAGCTGGACGGTGCCGCCTAGCTCGGCGTTGGCGTGCAACTGCGTCGCCTCGAGGGCGCGCGAGTTGAAGCAGATCGGGCAGACCAAAAAGCGTCCACCGGCGGCCTCGTACCGCTTCATGAGGTCGGCAATCGGCGGGCAGCCGTCGCAGGCGATGCCGATGGCGTGGCCGGGCAGGACGAGGCGGACGGCTTCCTTGGTCAGAAACGTCAGCGTCTCGCGTCCCGCTTCGGCCGCGCCGACCGCGACCAGCAGCGCGACGGTGACCTTTTCCGGATCTTCGAGCCCGGTGACCAGGCTGATGGCGGCTTTCATCGTGAGTTCCCTTCGGCGTGGAATCCGGAGCAGAGCAGATCGATCGCGTCCAGCTGTTCTGCTCCGGTGGCGAACAGGTGTTGCTCGACGACCCGGGCTGCACCGTCGGCGGTGCACATCCGCACTCGCCAGCGCAGCGCCGTTTTCGAGCCGATCGGCCCGATCGAGGCGTCGAGCACCTCGAGCGAGTCGGGGCCGCCGAACCACTTCGCGAACTTGGCAGTTACGGCGTCGGGCCCGGCCAGCGCGAACGGCCCGGGTGGGACGAGTGCGCGGAAGGCGACGCTCGGAGAGAGCGATTGGGCCAGTGCGGCGAAGTCACGCCGGGTTAGCGCGTCGAGCAGGCGGGCGGCTGCGGGTAGTGCCGTCGCGTTGGCGCCGGGCAGTGCAGCTGTTGAGGTCATGGATCTGTTCTACGGAGGACGGCCGGTACCTCACATCGGGTGTTCTGCCGATGTTTGCGCGTCGACCAGGCCGTGGCGCAGCGCGAACATCGCGGCCGCGCCGCGGGTCGAGACCCCGGCCTTGGTGAAGATGTGCTCGACGTGCGTGCCCACGGTGCGCGGCGTGATCGACAGGCCCGCTGCGATCTGCTTGTTCGAGTTGCCGCGGACGAGTAGCCGCAGCACTTCGACTTCGCGAGCGGTCAGCCCGGCGACCAGGGGAGCGCGGCGGCGCACTCGATGCCCGGCCGCGGCGAGGACGGCTTGGACTGCGCCGGCGTCGAGCCGGCCTTCGGTCGCTTCCTTACGCAACGCGGCTTCGCGTTCCGAGCCGGTGAGTGCCGCCCGTCCGGGACGGTCTTCGGCCAGTGTCTGGTAGTCGTCCGCCGCGGCGAGCAGGCGCGCCAGTTCGGGGATCGCGCCGCCTGCGAGCGAGCGAGGGTAGCCCGAGCCGTCCATGCGTTCGTGCGCCATCGCGGCGAGCGCGCCGATGGCGGCAAGCTGCGGTTCGCGGCTCAGCACACGCTCGGTCAGGTATGGCACGGTGCGCACGCGTTCGCGTTCGGCGGCCGTCCAGGTCGGCTTGTTCCAGATCGTGGTCGACACTCCGGTGGCGCCGAGGCGGTGCACGCGCGCCGCCCGCGCGACCGTCGAGACATCCGCGGGGCTGCAGCCGGCGGTCGTCGCCGCATCGCGGACGAGTGTGGCGACGGCGCGGGAATGTCCTAAGTACCAGGGTGATTTCAGGTCGGCATAGTCAGCAACAGTGTCGAGCACGGCGTCGAGTTCGCTGTCGGGGATCGCGCGGTCGAGCGGTGCGCAACCGTCGATCACGACACTCCACGCCTCGATCGCGTCGAGGTCGGCGAACACGTCGTCGAGGTGCGCAAGACACAGGTCGACGAGCTCGGGATCGAACTCGGTGCCGCGGCGCGCACGGAGCAGCTCGGCAACGGCCGTCGTCCCGCCCGTCCGATGAAAGACCTCGGCGTCGTCGGCGATCTGCACGACACGCATCGTCTGCTCGATCTGCCGGCCTGAAGCCGTCCCGGGGACGCCCTTGCCGTCCCAGCGCTCGAACGCCTGGCCGAGCGCGCTTCGCACGTCGGCATCGAGGCCGAGCCGATCGGCGATGTTGCCGGTGGTCTGGCAATGGCTCACCATGCCGTCGACGGCATCGCGAAACCCGCCCGCGAGGAACTGGCCGAACAGCGTCAGCCGCCGCAGCGGACTGCTGCCGGACCCGACGTGGCCGAACATCAGCCGCATCATCGGCATGCCGATCTTGTCGACGGCGTAACTGTCTGCGCGGAGCTGCCGATCGTCGCCGAACCAGTGCGCGAGCTCGTGCGAGTCGGCCACGCAGCCCACCCACGCCATCAGCGAGACGTAGAACGTGCTTGCCTGCGCGCGCTCATCCAGGCCCGCCAGCCGGGCGATGCGGCTCGCGACGACGGTCTGGCGCAGCACGTGTTCCTCGGGCAGTCCCAGGCCGAGGTCGGTGGCCAGCGACAGCGACGCGATCAGCTCGGCCAGCCGCACGCCGGGCGCGCGCTGTGGGGCGGTCACGCTGCACAGTGTGGAGTTGCTTGCCGAACTCGGCAATCGTCGATCGGCCACCTCGCCGTTCAGGCAGCAAGCAGATCGTCCGGCGCGAAGACGCGCACGCTGCCGCGGGTTGCGAGGTGGATCGGCCACGCGCACAGCTCGGGTCCGAGGGTGCGGCGCAGCTCGCCTGCCCAGTGGCGGTCGGCCGAGCTCATCTCGTCCGAGCCGGGCGTGACAGCAGGAAGGCGGCCGAGCCGACGTCGTCGGCGATCAGGCCGCCGACGATCTGGCGCAGGCCGTCGAGCAGCCGCTCGTCCGGCTCGGCGGGGATGTCGTCGATCGGCATGACGGCCCGGCACATCTCGCCGGTGGGCCACAGGAAGATCACCCATAGGCTGCGCTGGTCGAACCCGCCGGAGCCCATCAGGTCACGCCACAGTTCGATGAGCTCGGCGTCGGTGCGAACGAAGGTCTCGTGTGGTGGTTTGAGCGTCATGCGGATGAGTCTCGGCCCGGCGGACGTGCCGATTGCGGTTTTCCACAGACCGATTCAGCCGAGATCGGAGCGGGTGAGCGCTCGCGCGGGTGGTGTGGTGCGAATCGACGTCGTGGTGATGTTCAGATCCTGGTCGACGTGGACGAGTGTGCCGGGGTCGATCGGTTTCCAGGCCGATTCGTCGTCCATGACCTCGCTCGCGATCGTCACGCATGGTTGTCCGGCGAGCTCGTCCGACCGGGCGTGGATGCGGTCGGTGCGGTGTTCGAACTGTTCGGCATCGTCTTCATTCGTGCGCAGCAGGTGCAGTTCGTTCGTCTCGGGATAGCGGAACGCCCACAGGTCGGTCGGTGTGGTGAGGACGAAGTTGAGCGCGTACACGGGCAGGTTGTCGGCGATCCAGCCGATCGCCGAAGCGATGCCCTGCTGCAGGTCACCGGTGTTGCGGGTCTCGGCTGTGATCAGGGCGAACATCCGCTCGCTGTCGGTCTCGCCGTGCACGAGTTCGGTGACGCCGAGTTCGCGCAACCGCTGGTCGAGATCGGTCAGCCCTTCGAACGCGCCGTTGTGCGCGAACAGCCGGCCGTCCTGCTCGAACGGGTGCGTGTTCTCGATCGTGTGCGCGCCCGTACTCGCGTAGCGCACGTGCGCGACGAACGTCCGTGAACGCAGGTCACGCGCGCCCGACGCGAAATCGGCGTCGTCCCATGCCGCCATCGGCTGCTTGTCGATCACCGCACGGTCGTTCGTCGTCGAACGTGCCGATGCCGGCGCCGTCAGGATTGCGATGGCTTTGCGCAGCAAGGCTGTCGGGCGCGTCCAGCAGCCAGAACGTCGCTGCGGCGGGCCGTTCCCCGGCGTGGAGACCGAATAGGCGACACATGCTTTCACCGTAATGATCGATAGCGGAGAGGACGGTGTGATACTCGGGCGGTGACCGAACAACCGCCGGTCGGGCCGGTCGACGCGGCACAGGTGCCGCGCTATGCAGGGCTGTCGACGTTCGCGCGGTTGCCGCGGCGCGAGGACGCCTCGCGAATGGACGTCGCCGTGGTGGGGGTGCCGTTCGACTCGGGCGTGAGCTATCGGCCAGGCGCTCGGTTCGGGCCGAGCCACATCCGGCAGTCGTCGCGGCTGCTCCGTCCGTACAACCCCGAGCTCGGCGTCTCGCCGTTCGCGGACAAGCAGGTGGTGGACGCGGGCGACATCGCTGCGAACCCGTTCAGTATCCAGGAGGCGATCGCCTCGATCGAGTCAGCCGCGCGGTCGTTGAGCCGCGATGCGAAGCTGATGGTGCTCGGCGGTGATCACACGATCGTGCTGCCGATCCTGCGCGCGATGCATGCGCTGCACGGGCCGATCGCAGTGCTGCACTTCGACGCGCACCTCGACACGTGGGACACCTACTTCGGCGAGCCGTACACCCACGGCACCCCGTTCCGACGCGCGTCCGAAGAGGGACTGCTCGACCGGGAGCACTGCCTGCACATCGGCATCCGCGGTCCGCTGTACGGCGCGCACGACCTGCCCGAGTCGGCCGATCTCGGGTTCGCGACGATCCACAGTTCCGAGCTGGACGAGCTCGGTGTGCCGCGAGCGGTCGAGCGGATGAAGGACCGGCTCGGCGACCGTCCGGTGTACGTGAGCGTCGACATCGACGTCCTCGACCCGTCCCATGCTCCGGGCACGGGCACGCCGGAAGCCGGCGGCATGACCTCGCGGGAGTTGCTGGCCATCCTGCGAGGACTCGACGGCATGAACGTCGTCTCGGCGGACGTCGTCGAGGTCGCGCCGGCCTACGACCACGCCGAGATCACCGGCATCGCCGCGGCCCATGTTGCATACGAGTTGATTTCGGTCTTCTGAACCGGCGCCGAACACGACAGACTCGTGACATGACATCCGCCCAGGAGAAGAGCCGCATCAGCGGGCTCGAGGTCCGCTCGATCGACTACGTCCCGCTCGACGAGCGCCACGGCAAGTTGTGGCACCTCGGCCCGCTGTGGTTCATGTCCAACGCGCAGATCGCGACGCTCGCGGTCGGGCTGATCAGCATCGCCGAGGGCGGCTCACTGTGGTGGTCGCTGATCTCGATCGTGCTCGGCGTGCTCGTCGGCACGCTGTTCATGGCGTTCCACTCGGCGCAGGGCCCGCAACTCGGGCTGCCGCAGATGATCCAGTCGCGTCCTCAGTTCGGCTACATCGGTGCGCTGCTGGTCTGGCTGTTCGCCTACGTGCAGTACGCCGGCTTCAACGTGTTCAACAGCGTCCTCGCCGGCGACTCGCTGAACATCACCGTCGGCGGCGCGACGAAGTTCTGGGTCGTGATCGTCACGATCGTGGCGTTCGTCATCGCGCTCGTCGGCTACGACGTCATTCACAAGGCCGAGCGCTGGCTGATCGTGGCGATGCTGATCGTGTTCGGCGTCCTGACGGTGTCGCTGTTCTTCCTCGACTATCCGGCCGGCACCTTCGATCTCGGCAACTTCCATGCGACACCGTTCTTCGCACAGTTCGGTGTCGTCGCGGGGTACCAGATCAGCTGGGCCATCTACGTCTCCGACTATTCGCGCTACCTGCCGCCGGACGTCACCGTCCGCAAGACGTTCTACTGGACGTACTGGGGATCGGCGCTCGGTGGCGCATGGATGATGGCGATCGGCACCGTGCTCGCAGCGTGGGCGGGCAAGGGCTTCTCCGGCACCGCAATCCCCGAACTGAAGGCCACCGGCGACAAGGTCTTCAGCGGCTTCGGCACCATCGTGCTGATCATCGCGGCGCTGGGTCTGGTTTCGGTGATGGCCCTGAACATGTACGGCGGATCGCTCACGTTCATCAGCGCGATCGACTCGTTCAAACGCATCCAGCCAACGGTGAGCGTGCGCATCATCACGATCGCGATCACTGCTGCACTGTCGGTACTCGGCGCGCTCGCCGCGTCGTCGAACTTCCTCGGCAACTTCAACAACTTCCTGCTGCTGATCCTGTACTTGTTCGTGCCGTGGACGGCCGTCAACCTCGTCGACTACTACGTCGTGCGACGCGGTCATTACGCGATCGCGGAGATCTTCAAGCCTGACGGCATGTATGGACGGTGGGGCGTGCGCGGTGTCGTCGCCTACGTGATCGGCTTCGCCGCGATGGTGCCGTTCTTCAACGTGTCGAGCGCCGCGGGGACGTTGTTCGAGGGGTTCATCGCCAAGGACATGAACGGTGTCGACATCTCGTTCTTCGTCGGGCTGCCCGTCGCGGGCATCCTCTACTGGATCTTCAGCCGCAGCATCGACGTCGCGGCGGAGACTCGTGTCGCCAAGGAAGAACAGGCGGAGCTCGAGAAGGCTGCCCATCTTCATCAGGAACCCTGACGGACGCGTGGGAGTGCGCCGAGCGGATTCGCTCCGGTGCCACGACAGCGGTCTCCGTCGTCCGCGCTGCGATCGAGCGTGCCTCGGCGGATGTGAACAACGCATTCACGCTTTTGACGGGTGAGGCTGCGTTGGCGCAGGCGGCCGAGGTGGACGCAGGCGTTCGTACCGGCCCGCTTGCGGGCGTCCCCATCTCGGTGAAGGACCACGTGTGGCTCGCCGGGCTGCCGGCCACGAACGGGTCGCGTGCGCTGGCTGACTTCGTCCCGACTGAATCGGCGGTGTGCGTCTCTCGGTTGATCGACGCCGGCGCGATCGTGATCGGCAAGACGAACAATCCCGAGTTCTGCTATCGCGGTGTCACCGAGAACGACCTGTTCGGCGTGACGACCAACCCGCGCGACCCCACGCGTACGACCGGTGGGTCGAGTGGGGGAGCGGCCGCGTCGGTGGCGGCCGAGATCGTGCCGCTGGCTGTCGGCACGGACGGTGGCGGGTCGATTCGCATTCCGGCGGCGTTCTGCGGCGTGTACGGCCTGAAACCGAGCTTCGGTGTCGTCCCGAAACTGCCGGGGTTCCGCGGCTGGCCGACGCTGTCGGTGACCGGCCCGATCGCCGCGTCGGTGCGTGACCTCGCGTTGGCGCTCGACGTGATGGCCGGGCCGGATGCGGCTGACTGGCTCAGCTTCCCCGGTGGCTCTGGAGACCGTTCCGCGGTGACCGAGCCGAGCTGGGACGGGCTGCGCGTCGGCTATTGCACCGACTTCGCGCCGGTCGACTCCGACGTGCGCGACGTGTTTGCGGCGGCGTTGTCAGCGGTCGGTGCCGCGGGCGTGCACCTGGTCGAGACGGACGTGCCGCGCGACGATTGCCTGTCGATGTGGGAGGCGATCGCGCTGCCCGAGGGCTACGCATCAGAGGGGCCGATCGTCGAGGCGCACCGCGACCTCGTCGGCGACGACGCCGCCGAGATCACCCTGTCCGGCAAGGGCATCTCGGCACGCGACTATCTGGACGCGCAGGACGCGCGGATGGACTACGCGCGCCGCTGGGCGGAAGTCTTCAACGACGTCGATGTGTTGCTGATGCCGAACATGCCGACTACCGCGTTCCCGGTCGGCGCGCTGCGTCCAGACACCATCGCCGGCGAACCCGTCCCGGACGGCTACGACATCTGGTGCGCGTCCATGCCGCCCGCGAACCTCGCCGGCCTGCCCGCAGCGTCCGTCCCGATCGGCGCTGGCGCCGACGGACTGCCCGTCGCTGCACAGGTGATGGGTGCGCGCTGGGCGGACGCGACTGTGCTTCGTGCCGCTGCGTTGCTGGATGCGGCGGTCAACCGGTAGCCGTCGGAGCCTTAGTCTGCCGGAACGTGTGTAGTCGCTACGCCGCATCCGCGTTCGGATCAGCCGGCTCGATTGTCGTCCCGCACGACAATCGGTGGTTCGGTCGATGGGGTAGGTAGCCGGGTCGACGACGAAGGTTGTGCCGGCTGGGGTTGGTCCAGATGGTGGTGCCGTCGGGTTGGCGTTGGATTGTCCAGTTGTTGTCGTGTTTGAAGTGGTGGTGTGCAGCACAGGGCTTGTAGGCCGGGTTCGTTGGTAAGGCCGCCGTGTTCCCAGGAGACGATGTGGTCGATCTCGCAGCGGCAGGCTGGTCGGTTGCAGGAGGGGTATCGGCAGGTGCGGTCGCGGGCGACAATGAAGTCGCGTAAGGCTGCTGGCGGTTTGTAGGTGGTGCGGCCGTAGTCGATGAGTTTGCCCGAGTGGGTCGTTGGCGCCAGGCGGCCGGCCAGGGTGCTGCGGGGATGGGTCCGTGGCCGTCGAGTTCGGCGGGCTCATTGTCCTGTCCGGTCAGGGTCGAGAGCGCGACCGATACTTGGATCGAGGGCCGCAGACCCGTCGGCCGCGGTAGGTCTGATCCTGCGGTGTCGTTGTCGTCCGGGAAGACAATGCTGCCGGGCGCGGTGCGGTGTCCGCGGCAGCCGGAGCAGGTTTCGAACCGGTTGAGGGCGTCGATGCCGAGTTGCACGAGGGCGTCGGCGCGGCGTTGGTCCTTGCTGCGCGTCTCGTCGGGTTCTTTGCGGTCTGCGGCGACGTCGAGGGCCATCATCAATGCTTGTGCTCCTTCGGCGGGCAGCATCGCACCGAGCCCGGCCATCGCGGCACAACTGGGGTCGGGGTACGACCAGACCCGGCGTTGTTTGAGCAGCTTGGCCAGGTTGTCGGCCAGCTTCTCCTCAGCAGATCGGCTGTCGAGGGCAACGACTTCGCGGCGGATCTTGCGCGCGAACGCGGACAGGTCGCGTCCTTCGGCGAAGTCGATGCAGCGCTGTTCGACCACAGTCGCGTCCGCGTCGGGTAACCCGCAGACGCCGTCGCTGAGCAATCCAGCGTGGCGCATCGTCAAGACGCCCGCCTCGACCGCGTCGAGCGTGCCCGGTAATCGATGTACCAAGGTGCGCGCGGATTCGATCCGGTTGGTCACGCTGACCGCCGACTCGCCCAGCGCGGCACGCAGCTCGTCGCGCACGTACTGCTTCTCGACCACCGGAGCCGGCGAATCGATGCGCGGGTCGTCAGCGATCGCAGCAATGAACCGCGCCTCGCGTGCCTGCAGGCGGGCGATCTCGCGCCGCGCGTCGAGCAACCCGGCGAACCGATCGTCGAGATCGAGCGTCCACGGATCGACGTCATAACTGGCACCAGGACTCTGTCTCGTGCTCCGCACGCTAACCACAGGGTCTGACAATTTCTGACCCTGTCGAACCGACAATCGCTCTATTCCACAGATAGATTCTCGTTGTCGTGCGGGACGACATGGGCTCGCTTCCTACCGCCGGCGGCGCTGCTACTTGCCCGGCGCTGTGATTGGACATGCCGTCCGGACGACAACGAGCCCACGATAATGGTGGACAAGTAGCGCTGACATTCACTGCGGAGGGACAGGCCAGTGCCCGCACACTCGCTCGACAACGCGCCACGAGCGCCGATGCCAACCGTCCCCGAACCGATGCTGGCCACGCTCACGGAGGAGCGGTTCTCCGACAAGGAGTGGGTCTTCGAGAAGAAGTGGGACGGCATCCGCTGTCTCGCGTTCCGCGACGCCAAGGGCAAGGTCGCGCTGCGGTCGCGCAACGATCTGCCGCTGGACAGCCGCTTTCCCGACGTCGCGGCCGCAATCAAAGAACAACTCACGACCAGCGCGGTGCTGGACGGCGAGGTGGTGGCCTTCCGCGGCAAGCACAGCAGCTTCGAGGAACTACAGCAGCACGGCACGAAGGTCTTCTACTACGTGTTCGACGTGCTCTACCTCGACGGCCACGACGTGCGCGAACTGCCACTGCGCGAACGCAAGCAACTGTTGCGCGCGCACGTGCACTTCGACGGCCCGCTGCGATTCACGGCACATCGCAACGAAGCCGGCGAGGACGAGTACCGCAAGGCGTGCGCACGTGGCGACGAGGGCGTGATCGCAAAGCGGGCGGACGCGCCGTACCGTCCCGGCCGCTCACGTGACTGGCTGAAGTTCAAGTGCGTGCACAACCAGGAACTCGTGATCGGCGGCTACACCGACCCCAAGGGCAGCCGCGCGGCATTCGGCGCGCTGCTCGTCGGCTACTACGACGGCGACGACTTCGTCTATGCCGGCAAGGTCGGTACCGGCTTCGACGACAAGACGCTGCGCAATCTGTACGAACGAATGAAACCCAAGGAACGTGGGACGACTCCGTTCACTCGCGGCCGACTGAAAGTGCCGCGTGACGGGTCGATGCACTTCGTCGAACCCGAACTCGTCGGACAGTTCGGGTTCACCGAGTGGACGCGCGACGGCATGCTGCGCCATCCCCGCTACGAAGGGCTTCGCGACGACAAGGCAGCCCGCGAGGTCGTCCGCGAGCAGCGCTAGCGTCGACGGCATGGCCACTGTCGACGACGTGCACGAGCTCGCTCAGGCGATGCCGCACGTCACCGTCGTCCACGGCCCGAAGGGCAACGCCGTCTATCAGGTCGGCGGCAAGTCGTTCGTCTTCTTCCGCACGCCACAACGCGACGCGTCCGATCCACAGACAGGCGAGAAGTGGGCCGACGTGATCATGTTGTGGGTCGGCTCCGAAGCCGACAAGCTCGCGCTGATCCAGGACGAGTCGACGCCGTTCTTCACGACGCCACGGTTCGACAACCACCCGTCCGTGCTGATCCGCGGCGCGCACCTTGACCGCATCACCAAGCAGGAACTGGCCGAACTCGTGCAGGACGCGTGGCTGTCACGCGCATCGCGCCGACGCGCCGAGACCTGGTTGCAGCAGAACCCGGGCTAGCGGCGGATCGGCACGCACTGCTCGACGCCGTTGATCAGCCCGTTGGCATAGATCTGCTTGTCGCTCGCGTCGAGTCCGGACATGCCCGCGCTGTTGCCGCCGGCCTCGTTGTAGATCCACGGGACGTGCGAGAGCAGCTGCACGATCCAGATGTTGCCGCTCTGCAGACCGCGACCGCCGAGGTCGTAACCGGTGTTGCCGAGCAGGTTGACCGAACGCCCCTGAGCGGCTCGAACGGGTGCGCTGGAAGATCTCGCCGTAGCGCTTGCTGACCGCCGCGATGTGCGAGTCGGTGAAGTAGATCTTCCTGCCCTGCGGGTTCTCGCGGTAATCGCCGACCGACTGGTAGTAGACGTTGCTGTTGCCGCCGTCGAACGGAATGCCGCCGTTCGACCCGGCCTGATCGTGAATGCTCAGCGCGATGTCGGCGTGCACGCGATTCGCGAGATAGGCGCGCACGCCGAGGTTCGTCGGGGTGTCGACTGTCGGCTTGGTGAGGTACACGCGATAGCCGTCGGCGACGAGCTTGCGCCGCACCAGCAACGCGATGTCCCACACGTCGCGCATCTCGGGTTCGTTCTCGTAGTCGGCGGTGTCGAGCCCGGTCGAGGGATCGGTGCCGCTCACGCTCACGCTGTGCCCCGGGTCGATCACGACGACCGGATGGTTCGCGCGGCGGGCGGAGAGCGGTCGGCGGCGGAGTCGGTGGCGGAGTCACCACCACCGACGTCGGCGTCCGCGTCGGATGAGGGTGCTTCTTGTGTTTCTTGTGTTTCGGCGGGACGGGCGAGGCCGACGTGCTGCTCGACGACGGCACGGGCGAGGTCGACGACACGGGCGAGGTCGACGGCTTGGGCACCGCGACCGGATGACCCGCCTGGCTCGACGTGCACGCCGCAGCCGCGAAGAGCACAGCAATGCCGGCGTAGACAGCAAGGCGGCGGGGAATCACCAGCCCACGGTAACGAGCCGAATCGCCAGATTCGTGATCAACCGGTCGACGCGGCGAGTTGCGTCACGCCGCACGCCGGCGCGATTCATGCCAGCTGTGGAATCACCCGCCCGACACGGCGGGGGCGCAACATCTGGAAGCCCGACCGGCACGGTATACAAAGCGGGAGCCCGAGAGGAGACGTCAATGATCACGTTCCGGCGCGCAATCTGTGGAATTGCGCTCACCGGCCTTGGCGCGCTCGCCGGCTGCACCGGTAGCAGTGGCGGGTCGCCGAGCTCGTCGCCACCGTCGTCCCCGCACTCGTCCAAGTCCGGGCGACCGACGGCTCCTGCGGTGAATCCGCTGACCGGCTTGAAGCCGTCCAAGAATCCGGTGATCGCGGTCAAGATCGAGGACACCGCGCTGGGACGTCCGCAGGTCGGCACCAACCTCGCCGACATCGTCTACGTCGAGCAGGTCGAGGGCGGGCTCACCCGGCTGATGGCGATCTTCAACACGCACCTGCCGACCTCGGTCGAGCCGGTGCGCAGCGTGCGTCCGAGCGATCCCGAACTCGCCCTGCAGTTGGGGCACATCATCTTCGTCGCGTCCGGTGGTTCGAAGGCCGGGTTCGCGCCCCTGAAGGACTCACCGCTGAAGAAGGTCATCGGCGACCGTGGTGGCCCCGAGTTCACCCGTGACCCGAATCGCAACGCTCCCGAGAACCTCGTCGTAAACCTGAAGAAGGTCGCGAAGATGGTCAAGGGACCGCGCGCGAAGAGCATCGGCCTGCAGTGGTCGACGAAGCCGCCCGCCGGCAAGACGAAGCCGGGCACATTCGTGCAGACGATGGTCGGTGGTACTCCCGTGACGTTCAAATGGAACGCGAAGACGCACCGGTACATGCGCATCATCGACGGCGCGATCCAGTACACCGCCAACCACAGCGTCATCGACACTCCGAATGTCGTGGTGGAGTTCTGCAAGGTCACGACCTACACCAAGGACCGTGACGTGCTCGGCAACCCGGCGAAGTTCACCAAGACGATCGGGACGGGCAAGGCCGTGGTGTTCCGCGACGGCAAGCGCATCAACGGCACCTGGAGCCGCAAGTCGGTCAACGACGGGACGATCTTCAAGGCGAACGGCAAGGTCATCCCGCTGACCCCGGGCGGTGCGTGGTTCGTGCTCGCTGCCGTGGGTGCGCCGCTGAAGTAGGGCTTCCTGCGCCGGTCCGAACGCGCCTATTGTCGAGGCGTCGGGAGGACGAGCGATGACCCTAGCGATTGCTCCTGCCCAGCCGCAGACGACGACACCGCTGTCGTATCGCAAGAGCGTGGAGCTGCTGCGACCGCAGCAGTTGCAGGTGCTGCGGCGCGCGTATCGGGCGTCCGAGGCGCAGAGCGACGACCGTGGCTTCAACCGCTGGGCCGGGATTCACGGGCTGCCACTGCCGTATTCGTGCCAGCACCACACCGAGCTGTTCCTGCCGTGGCACCGTGCGTACTTGTACTTCTTCGAGCTCAGCCTGAAGCGGTACGAGCCGACCGTGACATTGCCGTGGTGGGACTGGACATCGGCCGGCTCGCACCAACACGGCGTGCCGCCGTCCTACGCCGTCGCGAAGGTCGGCAGTGCGGTCAATCCGCTTGCGGCAGGCGGCCCGATCGATCCGCTCGCGACCAAGCAGGGACGCAGCAGCGGCGTCGGCGGGCCGCGCAAGACGTCGCGCAATCACGATGTCGCGTCCGCGCTACCGACATCGCACGACATCGACAAGCTGCTCAAGCTCGGCGACTTCCTCGACTTCCAGCAGCAACTCGAACAGGTCCACGACGACGTCCACGTCTGGTGCGGCGGGACGATGGCCGAGATCCCGTTCGCAGCCTTCGACCCGTTGTTCTTCGCGCATCACGCGATGATCGATCGCATCTGGCGGCTGTGGCAGTTGCGGCATCCGACTGCGGTGGTGCCGCACAGCCTGGTGAACGACGCGCTCGACCCGTTCAACATCACCGTGGCGAACACCCTGGACGTGACCGCGCTCGGCTATGACTACGCGACCTTCTCGTCACGGACGGTGATCTCGTCATGAAGATCACGTTCGAGCTCGAGCTGCCGCCGGCCTCGGTCATGGACGGACTGGCGCGCGCTGATCTGACCTTCTACGGACTCGACCACTCCGGATCGAGTTACCGAGCGCTGATCTTCTTCAACAATCCGAGTGCCGACACCACGACGCCGACCGACGCGGCCGCCGGCTACGTCACCCGGTTCGCCGTGTTCGGGCACGGTGGCTGTTTCGGCGAATCGGGGCACTGCGAGGTCGTCGGCCCGGTGAACGCGTTCGACCGCAACCACCCGCACCAGTTGCAGCCCGCGACGCGCATCGTCACCGTGACCGACGCAGTGCAGACCCTCGTCGCGTCCGGTGCGAAATCGGTGACCGTCACCGTGGTGCCCGTCGTGCGGAAGTCCGCGCTGGCAAAGGAATCCGACGCCGACAGTGTGCTGGTCATCGACCAGGTCGCCCTGCACACGTACGCCTGAGGCGCCTACCAGAGCGGGAAGCGGATGCCGCCTGACTGTGCAGTGTGCGGGCGCGCTGCGATGTTCGGCTGCGCGTGCCGGAACGGCACGACGTCCTGGTTGCAGACCGTCCCCTTCGCGGGCACCTGCGAGGTCAGCAGGTAGTGCGAGATCTTGTTCGTTGCGCATCGCGAGAGGAACAGGGACGTGTGCCCCCAGCCGTGCACGGTCAGCAGGCGCGAGTTGGGCAGCAGCCGCGCGGCGGTCTGGGCGCCCTGATACGGCGTCGCGGGGTCGGACAGGTTGCCGACCACGAGCACCGGATTCGCGGTGTGGTGGTTGAACGGGCCGAGGAAGCGGTTGCTGTCGTGGCCCGGCCAGTGGGCGCACACGCTCGACGCCCACGTCCACGTCGGGCCGAACACGCCGTCGTGCTTGGCCGAGTTGGCCGAGGCGCGCGTCCACGCTGCTTCGTTGTGCGGGTCGATCGCGTCGGAGCACGCGACACCGGGGAAGCCTTCGATGAAATTCTGGTATGCGTACGCGCGGCGGAACGGAGCACGTTCGCGGGCGAGCGCGCTCGACATCGACGTGGTCGTGCGCAACTGCTTCACGTAGGTCGCAAAGCTCGGCCAGCTGGACGAGTCGTACATGGCACCGAGGGTGTCGGAGATCAGGAAGCTCTGGTCGTAGGGAGTTGACGAGCCGCCCATGTCGATCGGGTGCTTCTGCAGCCGGTGGTACAGCTGCCAGTACTTGTCGCCCGCGTGCGGAGCGAGCGCGCAATGCTTGCCGCCGGCGTTGCACAGGCGCAGGAACTCGCGCAGCGTCTTGCGTGCGCCGACAGCGCTGTGCAGTCGCGTCGAGAACGGTACGGAGTGGTTCGCTCCGCGTCCCGACCACGCCACGGGGTTCAGCACGCCGTCGATGGTGACCGCGCGGACGTGTCCGGGGAACAGGTTCGCGTACGTGTCGCCGAGGTAGCTGCCGTACGAGACGCCGTAATAGGTCAACTGCTTGTCGCCGACTGCCGCGCGCATGCGGTCGAGATCGCGCGCTGCGTCGGCGGTAGCCATGTGGTCGAGGATCGGATTGCCGCGATGCGCACACGCGTCTTCGATGTACCGGTCGCTCGCGAATTGTTGCTGGCGCCGCTTGGCGTTGTCGGGATACGGGAACGGCGGGTAATGGGACCCGGCTTGGTTCATCGTCTGGAAGCAGCGCAGCTGGGTGCTGGCGAGGATGCCGCGCGGGTCGAAGCCGATCAGGTCGAAATCTGCGCGTACCTGCGGGGTGAACAGTTCCCTGCCTGCGCCGACGACGAAGTCGATGCCCGAACCGCCCGGGCCGCCTGGGTTGAGGAAGATCGACCCGATGCGATGCGCCGGATCGGTCGCGGGCTGCTTGACCATCGCGATCGAGATCGTCGGGCCGTTCGGGTCGCGGTAGTCGAGCGGTACTTTCAGCTTCGCGCAGAAGTAGCCGTGGTCGCAGGCGCGCCAGTGCAGCGGCGACGACGATGCGGCTCCGGCCGGCGTCTCGACCGCGACCGTGGTCGTGAGTGTCATGAGGGCCGTGCCCGCCAGCGCAAGAATGCGGACGAGAGCTCGTGCAGGCATTCGGATCCTCCCGATCGGGACTATCGACTCGCCCCGTCCTACAGGAACCGACGACCCGCGTAAAGCATTACGCGGACTTTGTACGGCGTCGTCCCGATCCGCTGGACAATTCCATCGGCGGCGGCGCCGTCGAGTCGCGCACGACCAACTCGGTCGCGAGCTCGACATGATGCGAGTCGACGTGGTCGCCCGCGCCGAGGCGCAGCGCCGTTCGCAGCGCGACGCTGCCCATCCGTCGCAGCGGCTGGGCGATCGTCGTCAGCTGCGGCGCGGCGACCCGAGCGACCTCGGTGTCGTCGAAGCCGACAACGCTGAGGTCCTGAGGTACGCGCAACCCGCGGGTGCGGGCCGCCTCGATCACCCCGAGCGCCATCTCGTCGTTGGCTGCGAAGACGGCCGTGGGCGGCAGCGGCAGGTCGAGCAGCGCTGCGCCGGCCACCAGCCCGTCCTGATACATGAAGGTGCCCGGCTGCACGTACCCGCGCGGAATTCGTTCCCCCGCTGCCTCCATCGCGCCGCGATAGCCCTGCAGCCGAGCCTGGTTGCATGCGGCGCCGGTGGTGCCACCGACGTAGGCGATGCGGCGATGTCCGAGATCGAGCAGGTGTTGCGTTGCGGCGAGGCCACCGGCGAAGTTCGTCGAGCCGACACTGATGATCTCGACCCCGGGCGCGCCGATCGGGTCGATCACCACGGTCGGGACGTGTGCGCGCAACAGCGACGAGAGTTCGCTTACCGCGGTGGTGACGGCGATGACGGCCTGCCAGTCGCTGACCGAACGGTCGCGAACCAGCTGGGCCGAGCGTTCGGACGCGATGTCGGTGCGCGCGACCGTCACCTCGACGCCGACCTCGCCCGCTGCAGCGAGGACGCCTTCGAGGATCTCGAGCGAGTACGTCGGTGAGCGGGCCGTGGAACAGCAGCGCTATCGCGGCGGCGCGCGGCTTGTCGCCACGACGCGGCTCGTAGGCGTGGTCGGCCAGGACGCGTTCGACCCGCGCGCGTGTTGCCGGTGCGACGTCAGGACGGCCGTTGACCACCTTCGACACGGTCGCCACGGACACGCCGGCCGCTTCGGCGATCGTCGCCAGCGTGGCGCGTTCGGCCGTATTCGACACGACGTCCTCCTGCCATGACCGACGCGACTACGGACGGATGTGCACCGGCGTCACCAACTGCCGGTCGGAGCCGACGATCCGGATCTGTCCGGTGATACGGATCGTCGTTCGGCACGGCACATTGGCCGCGGAAGTGCCCAGCCATAGTTGCACATCACCCGGCTCGACCACGCGTTGGAACGACCCATTCGTGTAGGCGAATCTGTCGGCGTGCACGCGAAATACGACCTCGCGCGAGTCGCCGGCGGCCAGCTCGACCCGGGCGAATCCGAGCAACTGCTGCACCGGCCGCGCGACCTGCGCGACGACATCGTGCAGGTAGAGCTGAACAACCTCGGCGCCATCGCGCGTCCCGGTGTTGCGTACGCGCACCGACACCTCGATCTCGCCGTCGGTCGCAACACTGTCGCTGCTCGATTGCAGGTCGCCGATCTCGAACGTGGTGTACGAGCTGCCGTGCCCGAACGCGAACAGCGGGGTCGTGTCGACCGTGCTGATGCCCCGGCTCTCGAGCCGCCCGAGCGGAGGCTGCAGGTAGGTCGAAGGCTGTGCTCCCGGCGTCCGCGGGATCTGCACCGGCAGCTTGCCGCTCGGCTGCACCCGTCCGGAAAGCACGCCGGCGATCGCACGTCCGCCCTCTTCGCCGGGGAAGAACGCCTGGACGAGACCGGCCGCGCGCGGTGCGATCTCGCCGAGCGCGTACGGACGGCCGGACACGACCACGACGACGACGGGCGTCCCGGTGTCGAGCAACTGCGCGACCAGTTCTGCCTGCACGCCCGGCAGCTGCAGGTCATCGACATCGCACCCTTCGCCGGAGGTGCCGCTGCCGAACAGACCGGCCCGGTCGCCGACCAACGCGATGCACACATCGGCGTCGCGGGCAGCGTCGACCGCGGCGGCGAACCCCGATCGGTCGTCGCCGGACACCGCGCATCCGCGCGCGTAGCTGACGTCGACGTCGGAGAGCTCGGCGCGCAGCGCTTCAACTGCCGACGTGATTTCGATACCGAGCCCCGTCCCGGGGTGGCGCACAGCGACGTGGTTGGGGAACGAGTAGCAGCCGAGGAAGGTCTGGCTGTCGTCGGCACACGGACCGACGACCGCAATTCGCTGCAGCGACGGGCGATCCTCACCGCGCAGGGGCAGCGCCGAGCCCGCGTCGAGCAGCACGATCGACCGCTCGGCGAGCTCGCGGGCAAGTGCGCGGTTGCTCGCGGAGTCGAGGTCTGTGGCGGCCGCGTCGCGCACCGAGACCTCAGGCGTCCAGTCGGGATCGAGCAGACCGAGCTCGACCTTCTGCGTCAGGAGCCGGCGAGCGGCGCGGTCGACAAGCGCCTCGTCGACGTCCCCGCGCTGCACGCGAGCGACAAGCTCGTCGCCGTAGCCGATCGTGTCGGGCAGCTCGACGTCGATGCCGGCGGCGAGCGCGAGAGCGCCTGCGTCTCCGGCGTCGCCCGCCACGCGATGCATCGTCGCGAGGAACGGCACGGCCCAGTAGTCGGACACCACCGTGCCTGTGAAGCCCCACTGCCCGCGCAGCACATCGGTGAGCAGCACCGGGTCGGCACCGACGGGAACACCGTCGATGTCGGCATAGGAGTTCATCACCGAGCCGCGCGCCGGCGCGGATCGCCGCCTCGAACGGCGGCAGGATCACATCGGCCAGTTCGCGCCGTCCCATCGACACCGGGCCGTGGTTGCGCGCCGCTCGCGATGCCGAGTAGCCCGCGAAGTGTTTGAGCGTGGCGATGACGCCGGTGCTTTGCAGCCCGCGCACGTAGGCGGCGCCGACCATCGACACGAGGTAGGGGTCCTCGCCGATCGTCTCTTCGACGCGTCCCCACCGGTAGTCGCGCACGACGTCGAGCACGGGGGACAGGCCTTGGTGCACGCCGAGGGCGACCATGTCGCGTCCGATGGTCGCAGCCATCTGTTCGATCAGATCGGGATCGAAGGTCGCACCCCAGGCGAGGGAGGTCGGGTACACGGTCGCGCCGTAGCTCGTAAGACCGGTGAGGCACTCCTCGTGCACGAGTGCCGGGATGCCGAAGCGGTCGTTCTCGAGCACCGTGTGCTGCTGCCGCACGAGCTCCGCCGCGCCCTCGACGGCGCTGACCGGCACGCTGCCGTACATGCGCGTCAGATGTCCGAGCCCGTGCTGGCTCGCCTCTTTCAGCGTCAGTGACTCGCCGGCGCTGAACACGTCCTGCATCGGCGCGACATTCAGCGAGGTGTCGACCTCGTCGGTGTCATGGTGTGCGAGGTTCGCCTGCGTCCACCGGCTGCCCAGCTGTGCGATCTTCTCCTCGAGCGTCATGGCGCCGAGCAACGCGTCGACCCGCACGCTCGCGGGCTGCGACGGGTCACGCCAGATGGCCGCAGTATCGTCCGCCTTGGGCATGTATGTCCTTCCGCTGTCGAGGACGGCTTTCGAAATGTTTCGAAGCTCCGAACGTGGGTTCGAGACGCAGAATATGCGTCACTGTGGCCCAATCTCGCGACGAAGGCAACACCTTGACTTTGTGTGATCGAAATCCTACGGTCCAATTTCGATAACTATCGGTCGGCTCAGCGCGCGGCCCGGTGTCGCGCCATCCCGAGTGGAGCTCAGCGTGGAAACGAACAAGATGCCACCGCCGAACAGCCTGTCGCGTCGTCGGTTCCTCGAGTTGCTCGGGCTGGGTGTGCCGGTCGCGGCTGCACTCGCTGCTTGCAGTTCGTCCGGCCCGTCGCAGGCCGGCGCAGGCGGTGGCGGCGCGAAGAGCGGCGGCGGAGGCAGTGCGACCTACTGGTTCCTGTCCGGCCAGCCGCAGCAGAAGATCCGCGAGGACGCGGTCAAGGCGTTCAACGCCTCGAGCAAGACGGGGCAGATCAGCTACACCGAGTTCCAGAACGATGCGTACAAGACGAAGATCAAGACGGCGATCGGGGCCGGCAAGGCGCCGACCATCATCTGGGGCTGGGGCGGCGGCGGTCTGCGCAGCTACGTCCAGGACAACAAGGTCGAGGACCTCACGAGCTGGTTCGGTCAGAACCCGGACGTGAAGAACCGGTTGTTCGCGTCGTCGTTCGGCGCCGCGACGGTCGACAACAAGATCTACGCGATGCCGTGCGAGACGGTGCAGCCGATCATCCTGTTCTGGAACAAGAAGGTGTTCGACGACGCCGGCGCCGAGCCGCCCAAGTCGTGGGACGACATCCTGAACCTGATCCCGAAGTTCAAGGCGAAGAACGTCGCGCCGATCTCGCTCGGCGGGCAGTCGCTCTGGACGAACATGATGTGGCTCGAGTTCTTGTTCGACCGCATCGGCGGGCCGGACGTGTTCGGTGCTGTCTTCAACGGCGAGAAGAACGCGTGGTCGAACCCCGACTCGATCAAGGCATTGACCGAGATGCAGAAGCTGATCAGGGCGGGCGGTTTCATCAACGGATTCCAGTCGATCACCGCGGACTCGAACGCCGACCAGGCGCTGCTCTACACGGGCAAGGCCGCGATGATGCTGCACGGCTCGTGGACCTACGCGAGCATGAAGGCCGACGGTGGCGACTTCGTCACCGGCGGAAACCTCGGCTGGATGAACTTCCCGGCGTTCAATGGCGGCAAGGGCGATCCGTCCGACACGGTCGGTAACCCCGGCCAATATCTCTCGATCTCCGCGGACGCCTCCGAGGACGCGAAGAACACCGCGAAGGACTTCTTCAAGAACGGTGTGCTCACCAGCGCCGAGGCCAAGGGGTGGATCGACACCGGCGGCGTCCCGATCGTGAAGAGCGCGTCGAGCCAGCTGGCCCAGTCCGCCGACGCCGACTTCCTGAAGTTCGTCTACGACGTCTCGAGTGGCGCGAAGGTCTTCGCGCAGTCGTGGGACCAGGCGATGAGCCCGACCGCCGCGACTACGCTGCTGGACACGATCGGCAAGCTGTTCGCACTGACGATCACGCCGCAGCAGTACGCCGACACCATGAACGGGATCATCGGCAAATGACAGCGGTAGCGCGGCCCCGTGAGCGGACCGCGCCGGCGTCGGCCGCACCTCCGCGCGGCCGACGCCAACGTTCGCTGAGCTGGCTGGTGCTGCCGGCGTTCGCGATCTTCTTCCTGTTCGCGCTCGTCCCGCTGATCGGCGTCGTCCTACTCAGCTTCACCAGTTGGGACGGGCTGGGCACCATCCACGTCACCGGGCTGACCAGCTGGAAAGCGGTACTGAACAACCCCGAGCTCGTCCACTCGCTCTGGGTGACGTTTCTGATCATGGCGTTGTCGTGGGCGTTCCAGACGCCGATGAGCATTCTCATCGGGGTCTTCACCGCCGGACGGCAGCGCTATCGCGCGGTGCTGTCCGTCTTCTACTTCATCCCGCTGTTGCTGAGTGCCGCGGCGATCGCGATCACGTGGAAGGCGCTGCTCGACCCGAACTTCGGGTTGGGCCCAGGGTTGCACTGGAGCTTGTTGACGCAGAACTGGCTCGGCAATCCGAAACTCGCGGTCGCGATCGTCATCTTCATCGTGTCGTGGCAGTTCATCCCGTTCCACTCGCTGATCTACCAAGGCGCGGTGCGGCAGATCCCGACGAGCATGTACGAGGCGGCGAAGCTCGACGGCGCCGGGCGCGTGCGGCAGTTCTTCTCGATCACCCTGCCGCAGTTGAAGTACACGATCATCACCTCGTCCACATTGATGGTCGTCGGTTCGCTGACGTTCTTCGACCTGATCTTCGTGCTCACCTACGGCGGGCCGGCCGACGCGACCGACGTGCTGGCTCTCGACATGTACAAGCAGGGCTTCGTGGGCAACCAGATGGGCCAGGCCAGCGCGATCGCGGTGATCCTCGTGTTCGTCGGGCTTGCGATTGCACTGTTGTTGCGCCGACTCGGTGGACGTGACGCGACCGCCAGTCAGTTGGAAGGCGCGTAGTGGCGACAGCAACCATCGAGGCTCCTGCGCGCAAAGAGGTGCCTGCACGCGGTCCGCATCGGTCGGTCGGCAAGCGGCTGCTGCACCTGAACTGGCTCGGTGGGCTCGCCTCGTGGATCTGGCTGATCATCATCATCGCGCCGATCTACTGGATCATCATCACCAGTCTGAAGTCGCAGACGAACTACTTCTCGTCCAATGCGATGGTGCCGACCGAGCAAGCCGACGCTCGACAACTTCCGGCTCGTCCTCGACTCGGGGTTCACGCATTACTTCGTGAACAGCACGATCGTCACGCTCTGCGCGGTGGTCCCGGCCGTCCTCGTGTCGTTCATGGCGGCCTACGCGATCATCCGCGACGGACGGCGCTGGTTCATCCGCAGCACGAACTGGTTCTTCCTGACCGGGCTCGCGATCCCGCTGCAGGCGGTGATCATTCCGATCTACCTCGAGATCATCAAGCTGGGTCTTTACGACTCGCTGCTCGCGATGGTGCTGCCGTCGATCGCGTTCGCGATCCCGCTGTCGGTGCTGGTGCTGACGAACTTCATCCGAGACGTGCCGCGCGAGCTGTTCGAGTCGATGCGCGTCGACGGGGCGACCGAATGGCAGCTGCTCTGGCGACTCGCGTTCCCGCTGACGCGTCCCGCACTGGTGACCGTGACCATCTACCAGGGTGTGCTGATCTGGAACAACTTCCTGCTGCCGCTGGTGCTCACGCAGAGCCCGGACAAGCGCACCCTGCCGCTCGCGCTGTGGAGCTTCCAGGGCCAGTACGCCGTCAACGTCCCCGCCGTCCTGGCGTCGGTGCTGCTCACGGTGCTGCCGATCCTCGTGCTGTACATCGTGGGGCGGCGTCAGCTGGTCAGCGGGCTCAGCGGGGGCATCAGCAAGTAGCGGCTCAGCCGCCGGCCATCGCTCCGATCACCAGGAACGGCTCGTCGCCGGCGGCGACCTGCGCCGGCAGTGGCGAGTCGGGGTCCTCGTGCGAGAGATCCAGTTCGAGGGCGTAGAAGCGGACGAACGGGCGACGCAGGCCGGTGTTGGGGTCGCGCAGCGTGCCGCGCAGGCCTGGGTACGCCGCCTCCAGGGCGTCGATGACACCACGTTGGGTCGGCTCGGCGTCGACGGTTACCTCCTTGTCGCACCGCGCCAGTTGGCGCAGGTGCGCGGGAAGGGCGACGCGGATCATGTCAGCGTCTGCACCTCGACCGAGAGCACGGCGGGCAGGTCGCTGGCAGCGGCCATCCACGTGTCGCCCGAGTCGGCGGACGCGTAGACCTGACCACCGGTCGTCCCGAAGTAGATGCCGCACTCGGGCAGCGTGTCGATTGCCATCGCATCGCGCAGGACGTCGTGGTAGCAGTGCTCCTGCGGCAACCCGTTGGTCAGCGCCTCCCACTCGTCCCCGGCGGTGCGACTGCGATAGACCCGCAACTTGCCATCGGGCGGGAAGTGGTGCGAGTCGCTGGTGATCGGCACGACGTAGATCGTGTCGGGCTCGTGGGCGTGCACGGCGATCGGGAAGCCGAAGTCGCTGGGCAGGTTGCCGCTGATCTCGGTCCAGCTGTCTCCGCCGTCGTCACTGCGCATGACGTCCCAGTGCTTCTGCATGAACAGCCGCTTCGGGTTGGACGGGTGCATCGCCAGGTTGTGCACGCAGTGCCCCACACTCGCGGCAGGCGACGGAATGCCGTCGGAGAGCAGCCCCTTGTTCGTCGGCTCCCACGTCGCGCCGCCGTCGTCGGTGCGGAACACGCCGGCGGCCGAGATCGCCACGATGATGCGCTGCTCGTCGGTCGGGTCGAGCAGGATCGTGTGCAGACACATGCCACCCGCCCCGGGCTGCCAGTCGGGACCTGACCCGTGCTCGCGCAGCCCGCGCACCTCGCTCCACGAGGCGCCGCCGTCGGTCGTCTTGAACAAGGCCGCGTCCTGAACGCCCGCGTAGACGGTGTCGGCATCGGTGGGTGACGGCTCGAGGTGCCAGACGCGGGTGAACTCCCACGGTCGCAGCGTCCCGTCGTACCACTGGTGCTCGCCCGGAACGCCCGCATAGCTGAAGTCGTTGCCGACAGGTTCCCAGGTCTTGCCAGCGTCGTCGGAGCGCTGGATGACCTGGCCGAACCACCCGCTCGACTGCGATGCGTAGATGCGGTCGGGATCGGCGGGCGAGCCCGCCACGTGGTAGACCTCCCAGCCCGGGAAATGCGGCCCGTCGATCTGCCAATCGGCGCGTCGCTCGTCGGAGGTGAGGACGAACGCTCCCTTGCGTGTACCGACCAGAACCCGTACTCCGCTCATGGCGCACAGACTGGCGCACCCCGCCGACAGGTGTCCAAGTGCTGCCGCACCGTGCCGGTGCAAGCCGCGCGACTGACCGCATCTGCGGTTTCACCCAACTGTCGTGCGCGACTCATACGATCAACCCGTGCTGCACATCCATCGCTCCGAGCGCGCTGACGCGCTCGTCGCGGCGCTCGGTGCGGTGCTGCGCACGCCGACCGGCGATCCGTTCCAGGCCGAGACGGTCGCGGTGCCGAGCAGGGGGGTGGAGCGCTGGCTCGCGCAGCAGTTGAGCCACGTGCTCGGCGCGCGCGACAGCGACGGCGTGTGCGCCAACGTGATCTTCCCGTCCTATACCCGGCTGCTCGACGAGACCGTCGCGGAGGCCGACGACGACTACGCCGAAGCGGTCGAGCGGTGGTCGCCCGAACGGGCGGTGTGGCCGCTGTTGCAGGCGATCGACCGGTGCGCGCCGACCGAGCCGTGGTGCGGCGTGCTCGCGGCACACCTCGGCCTCAACCGCGCGACGACCGCACACGAGGGACGCCGCTTCGCCGTCGCGGCGAAGCTGGCCGGGCTGTTCGACCGGTACGGACGATCGCGGCCTGGCTTGATCGACGCCTGGGCCTCCGGCCGTGACGAGCAGGGCGACGGGACGCCGCTGCCCGACGACCTGCGCTGGCAGGCCCAGTTGTGGCGTGAGTTGCGCGACGAGATCGGCTCACCGTCGCCGGCCGAACTGCTCGAGAGCGCGTGCGCGAAGGTCAGTGACGGCCCCGCCTTCTCGATCTTCGGTGCCACGCGCATCTCACCTGCGCGGGTGCGCATCCTGCAAGCCCTGTCCGAGCACCGCGACATCCATCTGTGGATGCACCACGCATCACCTGCCCTCTGGCAGGCCGCTGCCGGACGTCGCCCCGGTGCACGACGTGAGCAGAGCGTGCCCGTGCACCATCCGCTGCTCGCCAGCATGTCGCGCGACGTGTACGAACTGCAGCAGTTGCTCGAACAGATCCCGCACGAGAGCACCCATCACCCGATCCCGCCACGTCCCGACACGGTGCTCGGCAGGTTGCAACGCCAACTCGCCGGCGATGAGGTACCCATCGAGCGCACGACGATCGCGGCCGACGATCGCAGCCTGCAGGTACACGCCGCGCACGGCGCCGCCCGTCAAGTCGAAGTCGTGCGCGAGGCGATCCTCGGCCTGCTCGCGGCCGACCCGACCCTCGAGCCGCGCGACATCGTGATCATGTGCCCCGACGTCGAGCAGTTCGCTCCTCTGGTCGCCGCATCGTTCGGGATGACCGAGGAACCCGGCGCCCATCCGGCCGCAGGTTTGCGGGTGCGCCTGGCCGACCGCGCGCTGCACCAGACGAACCCGCTGCTCGGCCTGCTCGGCAACCTGCTCGAACTCGCCGCCGGTCGAGTGACCGCGACGCAACTGCTCGACCTGGCAGGCACGAGCCCCGTCCGCCGCCGGTTCGGCTTCGACGACGACGACATCGAGCGGCTGCGGATCTGGACGGTTGCCGCCGGCGCGCGCTGGGGACTCGACGCCCCGCATCGCGACGCCTACGGGCTGCGCGCGATCGGTCAGGGCACCTGGCGCGCCGCCCTCGACCGGCTGTTGCTCGGCGTCGCGATGCAGGACGACCAGGCGTGGGTCGATCAGGCAGTGCCGCTCGACGACGTCGACAGCGGTGACATCGAACTGGTCGGACGGTTCGCCGAATTCGTCGACCGCACCGAGCACGCGGTCGACCAACTCGCGCAACACCACGACGTGCGTAAGTGGACGACGCTGCTCGACGAGCTCGTCCTCGCGCTCGGCGAGGGCGACCAGCCGTGGCAAGCAATCCAGCTGCGCCGCGAGCTGGACGAACTCGCCGAGAGCGCCGTCGACCAAGCAGTGTCGCTCGGCCTCGCCGACATCACCGCGCTGCTGCAATCGCTGCTTGCCGGCCGCCCCAGCCGCGCAAGCTTTCGCACCGGCACGCTCACCGTCTGCACCCTCGTGCCGATGCGGTCGGTGCCGCACCGCGTCGTGTGCCTCGTCGGCATGGACGACGGCGCGTTCCCGCGCCAAGGCATCGCCGACGGTGACGACGTGCTCGCCCGTGCGCCGCGCACAGGCGAACGCGACGTGCGCAGCGAAGACCGGCAGCTGTTCCTCGACGCGATCTGCGCGGCCGAGGAACACCTCGTCATCGCCTACACCGGCGCCGACCCGCGCACCGGCGCGCCCGTCCCGCCCTGCGTGCCGCTCGGCGAACTGCTCGACGCGGTCGATGCGTCCGAAGTCGGCGCCGATGGCGAGAAGGCGCGTGACCGCATCGTCGTGCACCACCCGCTGCAGCCGTTCGACGCCCGCAACTTCCGTCGCGCCGCGCTCGGCACGCCGCAGCCGTTCTCGTTCGACCCGTCCGGCCTGGCCGGCGCGCGAGCTGCTGTCGGCGAACGCGTACCGGTCGCGCCACTCGTTGCGTCCGCACTCGCGCCGCCACAGCCGGCCGACACGATCTCGCTCGACGACCTGACCCGCTTCCTGCAGCACCCGGCGCGCGGGTTCCTGCGGCAGCGGCTCGGCATCGCGATCAGCAGCAGCGAAGAAGATCCCGACGACGCGCTGCCGGTCGAACTCGACGGGCTGCAACGGTGGGCGATCGGCGACCGGGTGCTGCGCGCCTGCCTGGCCGGCGTCCCTGTGCATACCGCAGCCCATCTCGAATACCTGCGGGGCTTCCTGCCGCCCGGCCAGCTCGGCCGAGAGACCATCCGCACGATCGGCGCCCAGGTCGACGAACTGCTTGCCTGGTGCGCCGACGAACGACACGTCGAAGCACGATCGGTCGACGTGAGCGTGCCGTTGAACGACGGACGGGTGCTTGCCGGCACGGTGCCAGGCGTACGCGCAGATGTGGTGCTGTCGGTCGTCTACTCACGGCTGGCGGCAAAACACCGGCTCACCTCATGGGTGCGCCTGCTCGCCCTCGTCGCCTCGACCGGCAACCGCGATCTTCGTGCGGTAACCGTCGGACGCCCGAACGACCGGAACTCGCGATCCGACCTGCGGGGCGTCGCACCCGAGGTCGCCCGCGGAGTGCTCGAACTGCTCGTCCGGATCCGTGACGCAGGGCTGCGCGAACCGTTGCCCCTGGCGCTCGAGACCTCGCTACCGCTATGCCGCGAGCCGGCGCCGCATGAGCCCGGCGAACGCGCTGTCGCGGGCCGAACACACCTGGGAATCCGACCGGTTCAATCCCGAACGCGACGAGCCCGAACACGTGCTCACGTTCGGGCCGTCCGCGCCGTTCGAGACGTTGGTGCGCAACCGAGCAGCGGCCCCGACGCGATGCCCGACGAGACCAGTCGGTTCGGATCTCTGGCGCGCTCGGTCTGGGACATGCTCGTGATCGCCGAGGCTCTGCAATGAATGACGCAGTGAACGACTTCGACCTGTTCGGGCCGCTGCCGACTGGCACGACCGTGCTCGAGGCGAGCGCCGGCACCGGCAAGACGTTCACCATCGCCGCGCTGGTGGCGCGCTACGTCGCCGAGGGCAGTGCGCGCCTCGACGAGTTGCTCGTCGTCACGTTCGGACGAGCCGCGACCCAGGAGCTGCGCGACCGGGTTCGCGAGCGGCTCGTCACGGCCCGCGACGGGCTGGCCGATGCCGCGGCTGCGCGTACCGGCGACGACGCCGTGCTGCGGCATCTCGCCGATGTCGACGACACCGAGGTCGCGGCGCGCCGTGCGCGGCTGGTGACCGCGCTCGCGTCGTTCGACGCGGCGACCGTCGTGACGACGCACCAGTTCTGCCAGCAGATGCTCGTCGGGCTCGGCACGGCCGGCGACCTCGACACCGGGCGACGCTCGTCGAGAACCTCGACGACCTCGTCGACGAGGTCGTCGACGACCTCTACCTCCGCAAGTGGGGGCTCGACTCCGCGACGCCGCCCACGATGACGCTCGACGAGGCGCGGCGGCTCGCCCGCATCGCCGTCGCTGACAGCCAGGCGATCCTCGTCCCAGAGACCGCCGCCGACGATCAGAGCCCGGCAGCGGTTCGGGTGCGGTTCGCCCGCGCCGTCCGGGCCGAGGTCGAGCGCCGCAAGCGCGGCCCGACGCGTCATCAGCTTCGACGACCTGCTGACCCGGCTGCGCGACACGCTCGCCGATCCGGTCACCGGGCCCTCCGCCGCGGCCCGGCTGCGCAGCCGCTACCGGGTCGTGCTCGTCGACGAGTTCCAGGACACCGACCCGGTGCAGTGGGAGGTGCTGCGGCTCGCGTTCCACGACGCGGCGACGCTCGTGCTGATCGGCGACCCGAAGCAGGCGATCTACGCCTTCCGCGGCGCCGACGTGCAGGCATACCTGCAGGCGGCCGAACTGGCCGAGCAACGCGCGACGCTTGCGCAGAACTGGCGCAGCGACCCCGCGCTGCTCGACGGCCTCGACGCGGTGTTCCGCGGCGCCGCGCTCGGCGATCCGCGCATCGTGGTCCGTCCGGTGTCCGCGGCGCACAGCGGACGGTCGCTCGAGACCGAGGCCGCGCCGGTGTCCGTCCGATTGTTGCCCCGCGATGCCGGCGGTTTGGCCGTCGGTCCGGTGCGTGAGCGGACCACCCGCGATGTCGTGCGCCAGATCGTTGCTGTGCTCGACGAGGCACCGCTGCTGAGTCCGCGCGATCGCTCGCCGGCGCGACCCGTCCGCCCTGGCGACATCGCCGTGATCGTCCGCACCAACCTGCAAGCCGGTCTCGTGCACAGGGCGTTGCTGGCCGCCGGCGTGCCGTCCGTGCTGCGCACCGCGTCGAGCGTGTTCGCCACGCAAGCGGCCGCCGACTGGATCGTGCTGCTGGAGGCACTCGAACAACCGCATCGCACCACGCGCGTGCGCCGCCTTGCCGTCTCACCGTTCGTCGGCTGGGACGCCGCGGCGCTCGAACACAACGACGTCGACTCGCTCGGCCTGCGGCTTCGCGGCTGGGCCCGCGTCCACGCCGAACGTGGCATCGCAGCATTGTTCGAGACGGTCAGCCGCGACGAACGGCTGGCGTCCCGGCTGCTCGCGCAGATCGAGGGCGAGCGACTGCTCACCGACCTGCGCCACGTCGGCGAGGCGGTGCACGCCGCAGCGATGAGCGAGCAGTTCGGCCTGACCGCCGCGCTCGAGTGGCTGCGCAACAGGGTGCGCGATGCTGCGACCGATCAGTCGGTCGAGCGCAGCCGCCGGCTCGACTCCGACGCCGCCGCGGTGCAGGTCGTCACCGTCCACGCCAGCAAGGGACTCGAGTTCCCGATCGTGCACGTGCCGTTCGGCTGGGACCGGCACGTCGATTCGGCGAAGGTGCCGCTGTTCCACGACGCCGGACGGGCGACGCGTGCGCAACGTCGGCGGATCCAACGCACCGAGCTTCGGCGCCGACCAGCGACAGAACAACGTCGAAGAGTTCGGCGAAGACCTGCGGCTGCTCTACGTCGCGATGACCCGCGCGCAGGCACAGGTCACCGTGTGGTGGGCGGCGAGCAACACCACCGAGCACGCGCCGCTGCACCGACTGCTGTTCACCGACGATCCGGCGGCAGGCATCCCCGACGGCGTGCGCCTGCCGAGCGACGCGAGCGCGCTGCGCACGGTGTCGACGCTGGCGCGCGGCGGCTGCCTCGCCGTCACCGCAGTATCCGACACCGGCGACGCACGCTGGCGCCGCAGCACAACGACGTCGACCGAACTCGACGCTGCGGTGCTCGCCCGCACGGTCGATACCGCCTGGCGGCGCACGTCCTACTCAGCGCTGACCGCGTCGGCGCATGACTCGGCGCCGGTCATCGGCAGCGAGCCCGAGGTGGCCGACACCGACGACGAACCCGATACGCCGGCACCGACCGCGACGGCGAGCGAGCTGGCCGACGTCGCGTCGCCGATGGCGGCGCTGCCGGGCGGCGCCGCGTTCGGCACGCTCGTGCACGCCGTGCTCGAAGGGTTTCGACCCGGCAAGCGGCGAACGCGGGGCTGCGCGAGCAGGCACGCCAACAACTCGCGCGCTTCGGACCCGCCGACCTCGACCCCGACGAGCTCACCGCAGCGCTGTCACCCGCGCTGCGCACGCCGCTCGCCCTGCTCGGCGACAACACGCTCGACGGCATCGACACGCGTGACCGGCTCGCCGAGCTCGAGTTCGAACTCCCGTTGCGCGGCGGCGACCGGCCGAACGGACGTTCCCGGTTGCGTGATCTCGCGCCGTTGCTGCGCACACACCTGCCCGGCGACGATCCGCTCGCGCCCTATGCCGAGCTGCTCGCCGATCCGGTGCTCGGCGACGCCGCGCTGGTCGGCTACCTGACCGGCAGCATCGACGCCGTCGTCCGCGTCGGCGAGCGTTACGTCGTCATCGACTACAAGACCAACCGGCTCGGCACACCCGACGTGCCGCTCACCGCCTGGGACTACCGCCCCGCCGCGCTGGCCGACGCGATGCTGCAGGCGCACTACCCGCTGCAGGCGCTGCTCTACGAGGTCGCGCTGCACCGGTTCCTGCGCTGGCGCCTGGCCGACTACGACCCGGCGCGGCATCTCGGCGGCGCGCTGTACCTGTTCCTGCGCGGCATGTGCGGCCCGGACGTGCGGTTCGGCGACGGCGCGGTGCCTGGCGTGTTCGGGTGGCAACCGCCGGCCGACCTCGTCGTCGACACCTCCGATCTGCTCGCGAGCGGTGCCCGATGACCGACGTGATCGCGTTGCGCGCCACGGGCGCACTGCGGCACTTCAGCGAGGTGGGCGTGCTCGACGTCGCCGACGTCCACGTCGCGTCGCGCCTCGGCGCGCTCACCGGCGAGTCCGACGACCGCGTGCTGCTTGCCGTCGCGCTTCTGGTGCGCGGCACGCGGCACGGCTCGGTCGTGCTCGACCTGGCCGACGTCGCCGACACCGTCACACCCGAGGCCGAGGACGCACCCGTCGTCGAACTCGACTGGCCGCCGGTCACCGAATGGGTCGAAGCGTGTGCGCGGAGCCCGATGGTCGAAGATCGCCCCGGCGGACGGGCGGTGCATCTGGTCGGATCGCGGCTGTGGCTCGACCGGTACTGGACGCAGGAGGCCGAGGTCGCCGCCGACCTCGCCCGCCGCGGCGCCGACCGTCCGGGCGATCTCGACACGGCTGCGCTCGCCGCCGATCTGGACGAGTTGTTCGGCACCGCACCGGATGATCAACGGCACGCCATCGAGGTGGCGGCGCAATCGCGGGTGGGCGTGATCGCCGGCGGACCGGGCACCGGCAAGACCACGACGATCGCGCGGCTGATAACCGTGCTGCGACGGCAGCGGCCGCAGTTGCGAATCGCGCTCGCGGCGCCGACCGGCAAGGCGGCAGCACGACTCGAAGAGGCGATCCATGCTGCGGGCGACCCGCTCACAGCCGCCGATCGCACCGCGCTCGCCGCGCTGTCGGCGTCGACACTGCACCGATTGCTCGGACGGGTACCGGCTGTGTCGAGCCGCTTCCGGCACAACCGCGACAACCGCCTGCCCTACGACGTCGTGATCGTCGACGAGAGCTCGATGGTGTCGGTGACGCTGATGGCGCGCCTGCTCGAAGCGCTCGCCCCGTCGACCCGGCTCGTGCTTGTCGGCGACCCCGACCAGCTCGCGTCCGTCGAGGCCGGGGCGGTGCTCGGTGACCTCGTCGAGGCCGACGACGACACGACCGCGCTGCACGGCGCGGTCGCGACCCTGCGCACGGTGTATCGGTTCGACGCAGGCGGCGTGATCGCCACGCTTGCGCAATGCGTGCGCGACGGCCGCGCCGACGACGCGCTGGAACTGCTCGCCGCCGAGCCCGACGGCCTCGTCTTCCACGACACCCCCGACGACGAGCCGCTGTCGGGTGCTGCTCTCGAAGCGATCCGTGGCCTTGCCGTGCATGAGCGCGCGGTGATCGAGTCGGCACGCGTCGGTGATGTCGAGGCAGCGCTCGACGCGCTCGACGCGCACCGCCTGCTGTGCGCACATCGGCTGGGCCCGCGCGGCGTGCGCCACTGGAGCGACAACATCGAACGCAGGCTGCTCGCCGACGACCCGACGCTCGCACCGCGCCTGGACGGACGCTATGCCGGGCAACCGTTGCTGGTCACGGCCAACGACTACGAGAACGGCCTGTTCAACGGCGACACCGGCGTCGTCGTCGCGCGTGATGACGATCTGGTGGCGGCCTTTCGACGTGGCGGCGTCCCGATGACGTTGCCGCTCGTCCGGCTCGGCGACATGTCACCGTTGCACGCGATGACGGTCCATCGCGCGCAGGGCAGCCAGTTCGGCGAGGTGACCGTGCTGCTGCCGCTCGCCGCGTCGCCGTTGGCGACGCGGCAGACGTTCTACACCGCGATCACGCGGGCGTCGTCGGTGGTGCGGTTGATCGGCTCGGCCGAGGCTGTCCGCGCCTGCATCAACCGACGTGCCGCGCGGGCCACCGGCCTGCGTGACCGCCTCGCCGGACGGTTGTGATCACGACGAAGGGTTTGCAATGACGAAACAGAGCGTCGTCTCGATCGACCCCGACCACGACCGCGGGGCGATCGACGACCGGCTGTTCGGCTCGTTCGTCGAGCACATGGGCCGCTGCGTCTACACCGGCATCTTCGAACCCGACCACCCGTCGGCCGACGCCGGCGGCTTTCGTGGTGACGTCGCCGACCTCGTCCGCGAACTCGGCATCACGACCGTGCGCTACCCGGGTGGCAACTTCGTGTCCGGTTACGACTGGCGCGACGGCATCGGCCCGAAACACGAGCGGCCGCGCCGCCTCGATCTAGCCTGGCGCTCGATCGAGACGAACCAGGTCGGCACCGACGAGTTCCTGCAGTGGGCAGCCCGCCTGGGGATCGAGCCGATGCTCGCGGTCAACCTCGGCACCGCCGGCATCCTCGATGCCGCACAACTCGTCGAATACTGCAACGTCGCGAGTGGCACGTACTACGCCGACCTTCGCCGCGCCAACGGCGCCGCCGAGCCGTACGGCGTCAAATTGTGGTGCCTCGGCAACGAAATGGACGGGCCCTGGCAGACCGGGCACATGAGCGCGGACGAATACGGCACGCTCGCGCTGCAGGCGGCGAACGCGATGCGCCTGGTCGACCCCTTGATCGAACTGGTCGCCTGCGGCAGCTCAGGTCACGGCATGGACACCTTCGGGTACTGGGAATCGACCGTGCTCGAGCGCAGCTTCGACGCCGTCGACTTCGTGTCGATGCATGCCTACTACGACCCGGGCGACGGCGACCGGCGCAGCTTCCTCGCGTCGGGCGCAGCGATGGACCGCTTCATCGACGACGTCGTCGCGACAGTCGATGCGGTCGCGGCGCGCAAGCGCAGTCGTAAGCGCATCAACATCGCCTTCGACGAATGGAACGTCTGGTACCAGTCACGCTTCCCCGGACCGCATGCCTTCGACATCGATGTCTCCGGCCCCCGCATCGAGGACGTCTACGACCCGCTGGACGCTGTTGTCGTCGGCGACCTGCTTGCCAGCCTCGTCAACCACAGTGACCGGGTGCGCGTCGCTTGTCTTGCGCAGTTGGTCAACGTGATCGCGCCGATCATGACCAGTCCCGGTGGCGATGCATGGCGGCAGACGATCTTCCATCCGATCGCCGAGACGATCCGGCTCGCGCGCGGAACGCACAGCCTGGTGACACGCGTCGACTGCGGCGAGCTCGATACCGCCAAGTACGGCGACGTCCCCGAGCTCGCCGCCGCCGCGACGCACCATCCGCACACCGGCGCGACAGCGGTGTTCCTCACCAACCGCGGGGACGTTTCCACGCCGGTCGAGCTGCGCTCGGCGCACCGCTGGACGGCCATGAGCGCGCGCACGATCGCCGATGCGCCGGCGCCCGTCCCGCTCGATACTGCAGTCGAGGGCGCCGTCGCCCGACTCACGCTCCCGCCGCAGTCGTGGACGGTGCTCGAAGCGACTCCTGCTAACGGGTGAATGATCGACTGATGCGCATTCTCGTCACCGGAGCATCAGGCAAGGCAGGCAAGTGGGTCGTGCGCGATCTGGTCGACGCCGGATACGACGTCCTGGCGACCGACATCGCGCCGAAGCGACCCGATTGCCCCGCCGAATTCACCCGCGCCGACCTCACCGACTACGGACAGACACTCGACATCATGACTGCGGTCGACGCGGTGGCGCACCTCGCGAACATCCCCGCACCCGAGTTGTTCACCGCGGCGCACACGATCAATGTCAACAACGCGATGAACACCAACGTCTTCCTCGCTGCAGCCGATCGCAAGGTCGACCGGGTCGTGTGGGCGTCGAGCGAGACGACCCTCGGCCTGCCGTTCGACGTCCCACCGAAGTACGCACCTGTCGACGAGGCGCACTATCCGTTCCCCACATCGACCTACTCGCTGTCGAAGGTCGTCGCCGAAGCGATGGCAGAACAGGTGTCGGCGTGGTCGGGTATCCCGTTCGTCGCCCTGCGGCTCTCGAACGTCCTTGATCCGGACGACTACCAGGCGTTCCCGAGTTACTGGCCAGACGCGACGTCGCGCAAGTGGAATCTGTGGGGCTACATCGACGCACGCGATGCGGCGTCGGCATTCCGGTGTGCGCTCGAGGCGGCTACGACCGGCGTCGACGTCGCGATCATCGCCAACGACGACACCGTCATGGACCGTCCGTCGGTCGACCTGCTGCGCGAGGTCTTTCCCGACGTCGAGGTGCGCGGCGAGCTCGAGACCTACCAGACCCTGCTCGCGAACGACCGGGCGAAACAGCTCTTCGGCTGGGCACCGACGCACTCCTGGCGCGACGAGATCGTCATCGCTGATACACCGACCACCTGATCGGTCGGTGTATCAGAGACGGCGTGTTGGCGCTCTGTACCCGCAACCAGCCACTTCGTCGAACGGAAGCACCGATGCGCCGCACCCTGGAAATCGCCGTGTTCGCCCTCGCGGCGATCTTCGCAGCCCTTGTCACCGGCGTCGGCCCGTCCGGTGCGGCAGCGCCGCACACGCAGCAGATCGTCGTCCGGCCCGTCCACTCGAACGGGACGCCGGTCGCCGGCTATACCGTCAGCCACGAGTCCATCCCGGACTTCATCTGTTCCGGCAACTCGTCCGGCGCGGTCGACCCCAACATCGAATGGTGCGGCTTCTCGTCCACCGGCACTGTGGCGTGCTGGAAGTCGTCGAACCACACCGTGCTCTGCTTGCGCGATCCGATGCGCAAGCACCTCGTCCGCATTCGCTATCAGGGCGCCTTCACCCCGGTGACGGCACCGCACCACCCGTCACCGCAGTCACTCGCGCTCTACAGCGGCAACTACTGCCTCGTCCGTGACGGCGGCGCGTGGCCGCAGATCGTCGGTCACCCGAACTGGTACGGGACCTATGGCTGCCGGCACAACGGCATCTACGGCGGCTCCGGTGACGGCATCAACCGCACCGTCGATCCGTGGCGGGTGCACGTCGTGAACAACCCCGAGAACAACACGCCCAACGCCATCGTCGTGCGCGGTGTGAAGACCGCGTACTACGTCGGCACCGCCAGCTGATCAATGTCGTGGCGCCACTCACATCGGGCGCAAGTTGCCTGGTGTGAGTGGGTACGTCTTCTTTAGGCACAACAGAGCTGGAAGGAGACACAGGATGCAGCTGCAAGTACCGCGCGTAGACCCCAAGAACGCGGCCGGCCTTCTCGACAAGGTGGTCGGACTCGGCAAGGAAATCGCCGGCACGATCGCGAGCAACGACCGGCTCACCAAGGCCGGCCAGGTGCAGCAGGACAAGGGCACCGAACGGCTCAAGGCGATCAAGGCCGAAGTCGAGGCACGCAGCCACCAGGCCAAGGCCGCCGGCGCGGAGTCCGCGCAGAAGTCCGCCCAGAAGACCAAGGAGGCGGTGCACTGATGGGCATCGGCGAGCAGATCAAGGGCGCAGCGAAAGACAAGGTCGGCGACCTGACCAACAACGAGGAACTCGAGGCCGAAGGCGAAGCCCAGCAGACCAAGGGTGAGGCCGAGACCGACGAGACCAAGGCACGCGCCGAGGCGAAGGCCCACGAGAAGAAGGCCGACGCACTCGAGAAGGAGCAAGAAGCTCTCGAGAACTGACGCGTCTCGAACGACACGTGATGAGGCCCGGGCACACGCCCGGGCCTTGTTGCGTCAGCAGGTTGTTCAGGCGGTGCGGTCGAACGGCGCAACCAACGGCAACAGATCGTGCTCGGGGACGGGACGGCTGAACAGGTATCCCTGCGCCAGGCCCGTGCCCATCTTCGCGAGCAGGTCGCGCTGCGCGACGGTCTCGACGCCCTCGGCGATCCAGCTTCAGTCCGAGTTCGGACGCCAGACCCGTAACGGCACGCACGATCGCCTGGTCGTCGGGCTCGAACTCCATCCCGGACACGAACGAGCGATCCACCTTCAGGTGCGATACCGGGAATCGGCGCAGGTAGGTGAGCGACGAGTAGCCGGTGCCGAAGTCGTCAAGGCCGATCACCACGCCGCTGTCACGCAGGTCGACCAGTTGAGCGATCGTCGCCTCGTCTGCCTCGAGCAGCGCCGACTCGGTCAGCTCGAGAGTCAACGCGTCCTCCGGCAGGCCCGAGGCCTCGAGAGCAGCGCGCACCGTCGCGGCGAGATCTGATCGGGCGGCCTGGCGCGCGGCGATGTTGACCGAGATGGTGAACGGACGCCCGGTCTGTGTCCGCAGCCACGCAATGGTGCGGCACGCTTCGCGCAACACCCATGCGCCCATGGGAACGATCAGCCCGCTCTGCTCTGCGACGGTGATGAACTTGTCTGGCCCGACGAGGCGGCCGTGCTCGTCGACGAGTCGCACCAACGCCTCGAAGCCGACGATCGAGGAGTCGGCGAGATCGACGATCGGCTGGTAGTGCACCACGAACCGGTTGTCGGCCAGCGCCGTGCGCAGCGATGCCTCGGTGCGTTGATGCTCGATCGCGCGGGCATGCAGATGGTCGTCGTAGATCTCGCGTCTGTCCTTACCGAGACGTTTCGCCTGATACATCGCCGCGTCTGCGCGCTGCAGCAGTTCCTGCGGCGCGTGCGGGTCGATGATGCCGCTCGCGATGCCGATCGACGCGGTGACTGTCGCCGGCCCGTCCTCGGTCTTGATCGGGTAGCGGAGCAGCTGCTCGATGCGTTCACCGACGCGACGAGCCGTGCCGAATTCGTCGCCGGGCGGGCCGCCCGCGCAGACGACGACGAATTCGTCGCCGCCGAAGCGCGCGACGACATCCGACGGACGCACCGCCGCGCGCAGCCGCGACGCCACCTCGAGCAACACCTCGTCGCCGACGTCGTGGCCGCGAGTGTCGTTGATCAGCTTGAAGCCGTCCAGGTCGATGAACAGGATCGCGCACGGCGTCGCCGCCGAGCCCATCTCGCACAGGATCCGCCCGAGCAGGGTGCGGTTCGCGAGACCGGTCAGGCCGTCCTGTTCAGCCTGGCGGCGGAGCACTTCCTCGACGGTGCGGCGTGCGGTGATGTCTTCCATCTGCGCAAGGAGCTGACCCCTCCCGTCCGATGACTGCATGTAGGCCAGCGAGACCATCGTTGTGATGACCTCGCCGGACGAATGCAGGAACCGCATCTCGAACCGGTGCCGTCCGTCGGGTGCAGCCATCGCAGCGGCACCGGCCGGCTCGGTGAGGTGCACGTCGTCGGGGTGGCAGATATCGCGCGCGCTGAGCTTGCTCAGCTCGTCGGCGCTGCGGCCGAACAGCTCGCACAGCGCGGCGTTGACCGCGCCGAACGTCCCGCTCTCGCCGACCGTGAGCGCCATGGCCAGCGGCGACGAGTCGAACACCGAGCGGAACCGCTCCTCGCTCTCGCGCAGGCGCCGAGCGCTCGACTCGCGCTCGATCACGCGCGCGGTCTCGCTCGCGACGAGGCTGAGCACCTCGCGCTGGTTGTCATCCGGTGCGTTCGTGGCCGAGACGAACAGCAATGCCAAGGTGTCCGGTCCGGGCACCGGGACGAGTACGGTCCGGGCGCCGACGAGGGTGATCTCGGCGCCGCCCGGCGGCGGGATGAGGGTAGTCAGGTCGGCGACGTCGCCGTGGGCCGAAACGACGAGCGGCAACAAGTCGCCGTCCCATCGCAACACCGCGCCACCACGCCAGCCGAAGTGCGAGCACACGGTCGAGAGGACCTGCGGCGCGAGCGTGCCGAGCGTGGTCGCCTCGTTGGCGGCGGTTGCGATCGAGTGCAACAGCTGGAGCCGGTCGGCCGAGAGGAGAGCGGCCTCGTGGGCTCGTTCGAGTTCGGCGCGGGCCTGCTCCTCGTTGGTGATGTCGACGACCAGCGACACCCACCAGCGCGGCGCGCCGTTCCTGTCGCGCAGCAGCGAGCTGGTGACCTGGACGGGGACCTCGTGGCCCTGCTTGTGGCGGAACCGCCGCACCGCGCTCGCGCTCGGAGCCTCGTTGGCGAGCAGTTCGGTGGTGGCGTCGACAATTCGGGCGAGCTCTGCCGGTGAGGTGAAGTTGCTGGCAGGGCGGCCGATCATCTCGTCGGGTTCGTAGCCGAGCATCGCGGCCATAGGACCGTTCACCGACGTCACGTTGCCGCCCACATCGGAGAAGATCTGACCGATCGGCGCGTGGTCGAACACGGCCCGGAAGCGGGTCTCGGTGTCGAAGCGGGCGGCATGGCTCTGCTCGGCCTCATGCCAGATCTCGGTGATGTCCATGGCCATGCTGCCGAGCGCAAACGGCTTACCGTTCGAGTCGCACAGCGGGAACTTGTGGGCGATGAACCGGCGCTCTGCACCCGTGCTGTCGTGCAGGCTCACGAACTGCGGGCCGATCTGACCCGCCAGCACCGTGTCGTCGCGGTCGAGAATCGTGGCGGCGTCCTCGGCGATGTAGACGTCGGCGACCGTCTTGCCGATGATCTCGGCCGCCGGCCGGCCGACCAGCTCTTCGAAGGCCGGGTTGACCATCAGGAATCGGCCGGATTCGATGCTGCGCACGAGCATGATGCCGCCGAAATCGACGAGCCCGTCGAGAAAGGCGCTCAGCGATGTGATGACGTGGTCGGTCGGCGTGTCGGCCGGCTCGTCGCTGCCCCGCTGAGACAGGGCGAAACGGAGCGGGCCGAGCATGGCGCGAGAGCCTCCACGAAATACGACGAACGGGTTCGTCCTTCGCATCGGCCGGGACGGCCAGGACCTGAGCAGTCAACGTGTCCGAATGGTCACGAAGGTGCCCCGGAGCCCAGCGAGGGAGATGCCGGGTTCCGGGGCACGCCGAACCGGATTGTTCTGGTTCGGCCAGAACCTCGGGGGCGGCCGAGGTTCACTCTTGGTAGTCAATCGTGTCCGAACGACGTCCGAATGAGTCGCGCGGTCGGTTCTCGATGGGTCGATCGACCAGTGGAACTAGTACGTCGGTACTAGCCGGTGGGCGCCATCGCCCAGCGCAGTGTGCGCACGATCGCCGCACCGGCCGGGCGTACCACAGCTGCCTCGGTCAGCGGCAGGTACGGCAGCCGCAGCGGCCACCGGGCCCAGGCCGGCAGGGACGCGACCGCTGCGCTCGCCAGCGCCGCGTATGCGGGCCGCACGACAGTTGGTAGCGGCGGGCGCAGCAGTACGAACCGGGCGGCAGCACGTGCTTCGCGGGTGCCGCGCAGCTCGGGCCGATAGGCGGTCAGCGCTTCGGCGAGCTCGGCCTCGGTCTGTGGCGGGTCGAGGACGCCGAGCGCCCGCGCAACCTTCGCGGTGTCGGCGATGTAGGCGTCGCGTTCGTCGGCGTCGAGCGGGCGCGATCCGTAACGCTGGAAGGTGGCAAGAAAGCTGTCGACCTCGGCGACGTGCACCCACCGCAGCAGGTGCGGGTCGCCGGCCGAATAGGGTCGCCCGTCCGGTGCGGTGCCGCGGACCCGTTCGTGCACGCGACGCACCCGTTCGATCGCGTCCAGCGCGTCGGGTTCGACACCGAAGGTGGTGACCGCGAGGAAGTAGCTGGTGCGCTGCAACCGCCCCCACGGGTCGCCGCGGTAGCCCGAATGTGCTGCCACGCCGGCCATCGCGAGTGGGTGCAGCGACTGCAGCAACAGCGCGCGCAATCCGCCGACGAACATCGCCGAGTCACCGTGGACGAGGCGGATCGGCCGGTCATCGGCGAACCAGCGCTCGCCGGCCGCGTCTCGGATCCGCTCGCGGCGGCGCGGCCCGTCCGTCCCTGCGACGCGCTCGAAGACGAGCTCACCGAGTCGCGTGCGGAGATCGATCGTCACACCTCCTGTGTACCCCATCCGCCTGAACCGCTATTGTCTATCGAAGAAATAGACAAAGGAGATCCGTTGACGGTCACGATCGTGGTCGGGAACCCGAAACCGCAGTCCCGCACCTTCCATGCCGCCGAGCTGGTCGCCGAACGGTTGACCGGCAAGGCTCCCGACGAGCGCATCGATCTCGCCGAGCTCGGCGCTCGCCTGCTCGACCGGTCCGACCCGGACGTGGCGGCCGCGAAGGCGACGGTCGCGTCGTCAGACCTCGTCGTGGTCGCCACGCCGACGTACAAGGGCACCTTCACCGGGTTGCTGAAACTGTTCCTCGACCGGTTCGGTGCCGGTGAGTTGGACGGCGTAACCGCCGTCCCGCTCATGCTCGGCGGCGATCTGCGTCACCTGCTCGCGGTTGAGACGAGCCTCAAGCCGGTGCTCGTCGAGATCGGCGCCACCTGCCCGACGCAGGGGCTGTTCCTGGTCGATTCGAACTACGACGACCCGGCCGCGTTGGAGGCTTGGGCGGCGCGGGCCGAACGGCAGGTCGCCGCGACGTCCGGACGGCTGCGATGACGCGCTCGGTCGCCCTCGGCGACACCGCCGCGCTCCGGCAGGTGTTCGGTGCCTTCCCGACGGGAGTCACCGCGTTGGCAGCCGAGGTGAACGGGACGCCGACGGGGATCGCGGCGAACTCGTTCACCTCGGTGTCCCTCGATCCGCCGATGGTGTCGGTGTGCGTCGCGCATTCGTCCACGACCTGGCCGGCCCTGCGCACGGCAGGACGACTGGGCGTCAGCGTGCTCGGTGTGCACCAGGCGCACGCCGCGCGACAGCTCGCCGGCCCGAACGAGACCCGGTTCCACACCCTGCAGCTGGCGTCGCACCGACGAGGGCGCCGTCGTGCTCGACGGGGTGAGCGCGTGGCTGGAGACCAGCCTCGCGCAGGAGGTGCCCGCAGGCGATCACGACATCGTCGTGCTCAACGTGCACGATCTTGCGCTCGATCCGGCCATCGCACCGCTGGTGTTCCACGCGAGCCGCTTCCGCGAGCTTGCGTCGTAGTCGCTCAGGCTTCGGCGTCGTCCGCGGTGTACTCGGTCGGCCACGTGTCACCGAGCCCGGTCATCATCAGGATGCGCACGACGCGGGGCGACGGGTCGCGCAGCGCAAAGCCGAGCTCTGCGTCCTCGGCGTCATGGCTGAGCTCGACGATGGCGCCGATGCCGGTCGAGTCGAGGAACGACACGTCGGCCAGATCGAGCACCAGGGTCGGGGCGTCGGTCTTCAGCGCGGCGCGACCGGCTGTCAGTAGCGATTCGCGGCTCTGGACGTCGATTGCCCCGGACACCCGAAGGACGCAGCGCCCGCTCTCATCAGTGCCGGACTCGATGCCGATATTCATGTCGGCACCCTAGCTCGGGCCGCTAGCGCGGCTGCTCCTGAGTCGAGTCGTTGCGCTGCGTGGCCGACGAGTCGGGCATCGGTTCGCCGTCGGCGTCGGTGGCGGCGCGAGTGGCCGGCATGCCCTGCGTCTCGGTCGTACTGGTGGTCGTGCCGCGGACATTCGCGTCGTGGCGACCGTAGCTGGGCGCGCTGTACTGCGAGGGCTGTTCGTTCTGGCCGTAGCCGAGCGCCGACTGATAGCCGGGACGTGCCTCGCCGGCCTCGGCGTCCGAGTGCTGGTCGAACACCTGGGTATCCGTGCCCGCGGCGCGTTCGTCGCGGATCGGCTCGTGCTCGGGCGGGAACGTCTCCTGGTCGTAGCGCAGATGATCGAGGTGGTCGCGGTCGTCGGCATCGGCCGCGACGCGGTCGGCTTCGCGACGCTCGGCAAGCGCGCAGGTCGCGGACGGTGACAACCGACAGCCGGCCGAAGGCGGACGCGGACAGATAGAGGATGACCGCGCCGAGACCGTAGAAGAAGCTCAGGACTTCGGCGATGCGCTGCGCGGAACTCGACCCGATCGGCTGTCCGAGCGAGCCCAGCGTCACCTCGCTCGAGATAGCCGGACCGACGATGAACCACGTGCCGCCGAGGATCGCGAACCAGGCACCGAGCACGGTGATCGCTCGGCTGCGGGCGATGAGCAGCAGCAGGCCGCCGACGAACACGGCCGCCCCGGGCGCGACCTCGTACCAGCCGCGCGCGGCCGTCCAGTGCCAGGCCTTGTCCGGGGTGAACGCGAAGGTGAAGGTCGGGCCGACGAACGGGGCGAGGGCGCCCCAGGCGCCCAACAACACCAGCAGTACGCCACTCGCAGCCCCTCGGGTTCGGGACAGGATGCGAGTACTAGGGGGGTTCAGTTCAGCCATGACGTCTCTATGCCCCGTTCGTGTCGATTCCCAACCTCACCCTAAGCGGATCCCCGCCAGCTGGGTGCTCTGTGCGACCAGCCGTCCCCGCGCATCCCACACGGAACACACTTCGTCGACCTTCTGGGCCTCGATCAGCACAGCTTTGTGCAGAATCCGCATCGGCCCGGCAGCCGGCAGAGCCCGGACGTAGGCGCTCAGCTGCAGGGTCGGCACCCACCCGCTGGCGGCGACTTCGAATGTCGCGGGCGGGAACGCGTCGACGGCGAACAACAACGAGATCGGGTCGAAGGGCTCGTCGCCCGGCAGGCCCAACCAGCCCTTCAGCTCACCGCGCCCGCTCGGCTCGCCGCGCGCGAAACCGGTGTCGGCGGGGTCGATGCGCAGTTCGATCTGATCCATGAGGGGGACCGGCAGGCCGGTCGGCGAGGTGCCCGGTACGCGCAGGCACCGCTCGGGGTCGGCGACCTCGGGCATCGCGACACCGCTCCAGAAGGGTTCGGTCTCGGCAACGAGTTCGCTCGTGATGATCAGCGCGTCGATGCACATCACGTCGTCCTGAGCCATGCGTACCCGGAGCTGGCTGGCCGACCGTCCCGCGCGCAACACCTCTACGTCGATCTGCACGGGGCCGGAATCGGGCGAGTGCAGGTACGTGGCGCTCGCAGCGATCACGTGCGGGTGCGGCCCAACCAGCACGGCGGCGCGGCCGAGCATTGCGAGCAGGTACCCGCCGTTCGGCTTGCCGGCGATCGTCCAGTCTGCGTCGACGTCGGCATCGAAGCGTCCCGCCCCGGTCGGGACGAGCGAGGTGACGGCGGAGAACAGCGATCCCATGTCGTCATCCTCTCGCGACAGCGCCCCGAACTACGGAGCAGGCTGTTCGGTAACGCGGTACTGGAGGAACACGACGCCGTTGTCGAACCGGCGCTCGTCGGCAAGCTCGAGGCCGAGTCGCGTGCCCGCAGGCAGGAAGCGGGTGCCGCCGCCGACGGCAACCGGCGTCAAGAACTGCTGGACTTCGTCGACGAGTCCGGCGCGCACAGCGTGCGCCGCAAGGGTCGGGCCGCCGACGGTGATGTCGCGATCGGCCGCGTCCTTGAGCTCCAGGACAGCGGCGGCGTCGAAGGCGCGTTCGAGCCTGGTGCGCGGTGTCTCGACGGCATCGAGCGAGGTCGAGTAGACGATCTTGTCGGCTGCCTGCCAGATCTGCGCGTAGTCGTCGGTCACGGCAGCAGGATCCGGGTCGTCGTGAATCGTCTGCCAGACCTTCATCGTCTCGTACATGCGGCGTCCGTAGAGGTAGGTGCCGACCTGCCGCTCGAGGTCGTTGACGAATGCGTGCACCTGTTCGTCCGGCGCTGCCCAGTCGAAGCTGCCGTCGGCGTCGACGGTGTACCCGTCGAAGGAGGTGATCGCGGAATAGATGAGCCGGGCCATGGTCAACCAATAGCAGACTCGTCCGCATTAACACTTTTCGCACCGCTCGGTAGGGTCGGTGGGTGAGTGAGCCGGTCGCCCCTCAGATCCCGCACGTCTGGCATCGCCCGTTCGGCGACGAGCAGGATCCGTGGGCCTGGCTCAGGGATCGCGACGATCCCGAGACGATCACCTATCTCGACCGTGAGAACGCCTACTACGACACGTGGGTTTCCGGACGGACCGCGCTGGTCGATGAGTTGTACGACGAGATCCGCTCGCGCGTGCAGGAGACCGATGAATCTGCGCCGGTGCATGACGGCGGCTGGTGGTACCTGCACCGCACCGTGGCGGGCAGCGACTACGCGATCCACTGCCGCGGACGCAGCGCCGAAAGCGCCGGCGACACTGTCGTGCTGGACGAGAACGTCGAGGCGGAGGGACACGACTTCTTCACCCTCGGCGCGCTGGAGATCAGCGCCGACGGCAATCTCGCGGCGTGGAGCAGCGACACCGACGGCAGCGAACGGTTCACGCTGCGTGTTCGTGACCTGTCCAGCGGCGGCGAACTCGACGACGTCGCTCGTCGACACCAGCTGGGCCGGAGTCGCGTGGTCGGCCGACAACGCCTACCTGTTCTATGTCAGGCCCGACGAACAGACGCGCCCGTATCAGGTCTGGCGGCACCGGCTCGGTACCGCGCAGGACGACGACGTCCTCGTCTACGAAGATCTCGACGAGCACTTCTTCGTTGGTGTCGCGCTGACGCGTAGCCGCGAGTGGATCGTGATCGGTTGCGGCAGCAACACCAGCGCCGAGGCGCGACTGTTGCCCGCGGGCGATCCGACAGCAGATCCGATCCTCGTGCGGCCTCGTGTCGATGACGTCGAATACGCGATCGACCACTGGGGCGACCGGTTCGTCGTCGTCACCAATCTCGACGCAGAAGACTTCCGCGTGATGGCCGCGCCGCTCGACGCACCGGGGGATTGGACCGAACTCGTCGCGCATGTCCCGGGGCGTCGGATCACCTCTGCGGAACCGTTCGCTGCGCATCTCGTGATTCACGAATGGGCCGATGCGCAGCCACGACTGCGAATTTTGTTCCGCGACGGCGAAATTCGCACCATCGACCTCGGCAGTGAACCGCACGATGTGCGCGTCGGCGCAAACCCCGAGTACGACGTGCCGTTCGTGCGGTTTGCGTTCGAGTCGTTCACGGTGCCGACCACGGTGTACGACGAGGATGTGCGCAGCGGTGCGCGGGTGATGCGCAAGCGACTGGCCGTCCCGAACGCCGACCTCAGCCGGTACACCGCGACTCGTGAGTGGGCGACTGCGGACGACGGCACGAAGGTTCCCGTCGACATCGTGCGTCGAGCGGATCTGGAGCCCGACGGCTCGCACCCGTGCCTGGTGTACGGCTACGGCAGCTACGAGTACTCGATCGAGCCGAGCTTCGCGGCCGCGCGGTTGTCGCTGCTCGACCGTGGTGTGGTGTGGGCGCTCGTGCATCCCCGCGGTGGCGGTGAGCTCGGCCGGCGTTGGTACCTCGACGGCAAGCTGCTCAACAAGCGCAACACGTTCACCGACACGATCGCGTGTGCTTCGCACGTGGTGTCGCTCGGTTGGGCTTCGCGTGAACGGCTCGCATTGCGGGGCCGGTCGGCCGGTGGCCTGCTCGTCGGCGCGTGCGTCACGATCCGTCCGGATCTGTTCGCCGCGGCGCTGGCCGAGGTGCCGTTCGTCGACGTCGTGAACACCATGAACGACACGACCCTGCCGCTGACCGTCACCGAATGGGAAGAGTGGGGCGACCCGCGCGACGAGCCGTGGGCAAGTTACATGCGCAGCTACTCGCCGTACGAGAACACCGTGCCCGCCGACTATCCGGCGCTGTACGTGACCGCGGGATTGAACGACCCGCGGGTGAGCTATCACGAACCGGCGAAGTGGGTCGCGCGGCTCCGCGCGACGCGCACCAATGATGCGCTGCTCGTGTTCCGCTGCGAGATGGGCAGTGGACACGGCGGTGCGAGCGGCCGGTACGAACGGTGGCGTGACGAGGCGCGCGCCATGGCGTTCGTGCTGAGCACGATTGGTTGATACTCACTGGACGTTCGCCTGATCATGGATCCTGATGACACATCCACGTGACTTGTGGGGCCCGTTCGCGCTGCGGCTGCGGTGCGGACCGCTCGAGCTGCGCGCGGTGACCGACCTCGACATCCCTGGACTGGTCGGTCTCGTCCTCGACGGCATTCACGACCCAGCTCGGATGCCGTTCATGGAGCCATGGACCGACGCGCCCCGCGATCGGCTGCCGGCGAACACTGCGGCGTACTACTGGAACGCCCGCGCGGCGTTCTCACCGAATCGATGGCTGCTCGATCTCGCTGTGCGCGTCGACGGCGAGTTGGTCGGCGTCCAGGGAGTGAGCGCACGGGACTATCTGGTTGTGCGGTCGGCGGAAACCGGCTCGTGGCTCGGGCAGAGCTTCCAGGGCCGCGGTATCGGGACGGCGATGCGCAAGGTGATCTGCGTGCTGATGTTCGATCATCTCGATGCCGTCGAGGTGACGTCGGGCGCGTTCAGCGACAACCTCGAGTCTCTCGGCGTGAGTCGCAAGGTCGGCTACGTCGACAACGGCACGGAACGTCGGCAGCGGCGTCCCGGCGAGCTTGCGATCAACCAGCGCTTGGTGCTGACCCCGGACAGGTTCGTGCGTCCGTCCGTGCCCGTCGAGGTAGAGGGCATCGCCGAGCTGCGGCGTGCGATCGGGCTGACATGACACTGGATGCGTTGCCGAAGATCGGCGCGCCCGCAACGCGCGCACTGAACTCGGCCGGCTACACGACGTTGCGTCAGCTCGCTGGTGTTCCGCGCGCTGAGCTGGCGAAGCTGCACGGGATGGGCCCGAAGGCATTGCGGATTCTGGACGGTGCGCTGGCCGAGCATGGGTTGCGGTTGGGCTGACGTCTATGCGGCCCAAAAGGTAATTAAAGCCCGGGACCCAGCGAAAGATGACCACAGCAGGATGACCGGGCTGGAACGTGCACAACACGAGCGCAGGACGAGCAGCCAGTCTTGGTCCACGAAAGTCGACCGAGTTACCTCGGCATTTAGCCACGAACGCGACAGCCGGCCCGGCTACGGATCGGCGGCAGGAGAGTCGTCGATCGGCTTGCCGTAGCGCCGCCCGGTCGGTGAGATCCACCAGGTCGTCCCGTTCGAGTCGCGCCACACTGTCCAGCCGGCGTCGTGTTTGCAGTGGTGATGGCGTAGACACAACGGTTCAAGGTTGGCGATGACGGTGTTTCGGCCGTTGTAGGGGTCGATGTGGTCGCATTCGCAGCGGACCGCACGGCGGTTGCAGCCGGGGAACCGGCACGTCGGGTGCTGGGCGGTGATCCAACGCCACTGCGCTGCGGAGGGGTAGCGGCGTTCGGGGTGAGCATCGATGCCGCACTCGGGGATCACCCGACCCGAGGCGTCGACCAGCACGCGGTCGATGCGGGTCGTCGGGTCGGTCAGGATCTCGCGGACCTGGCTCGCGGGGATCGGGCCGTAACCGGCCAGTTCACCCGGCAGATCGCTCGAGCCGGTGGCGGTGTCCTCACGGACCAGGACCTGGACCCGTATCCCGCGGGCCGGCGTTCCCGCGAGGGTGCGGCCCAGGACGAGGTCGCGCAGGGTGTCAGCACGTTTCTGGTCCATGCTGCGGTCGTCGTCGACCTTCTTCGCCATTGCGGTCAGCCGCGCGAACATCGCTTCGCCGTCGGCAGCGGTGTGGGTGGACCAGATGCCGGTCATCCCGTCCGGCAAGGGCGTGCAGTGCACCAGCCGCTCGGCCGTGGCCTCGACGTGGCGCTCTTCTTCCTTACGGGTATCGAACCGCGCGATCACGCGCCGCAACGACGCCCGGAACCGGGTCACCGTCTGTTCCGCTGCCCGCTCGAGCACCCGCTCCTCGACCTCGGCGATCACCACCGGATCCAGCTGAGAGGTCAGCTCCGACGCGACGCGTACATGCGCATCACTGATCCGACCCGCCTCATGCAGCGCGAACAGCCGCGGCAACCTCTCCACCAGGTGCGTGGCCTGCATCAGCCGCGTCTTCGCATAATCCGGCGACCACCGCAACGCACACGCGACGTCCTCGCGCGCCCACTCCTTGTCGTCGGACGGGTCGTGGATGGCGGCCAAGAACCACTCCCGACGCGCCTGAACCCGCGCCTCGAGTCTGGTCAGTTCCTCCAGGCAGTCGAACCGTTGATCGCGCGTGCACGTCGCGGGATCCACGCGCAATAACCGCTCGATCTTCCTCGCCACAACCCGAACCTACGACCAAGGTCTGACAGTTTCTGCGTGAGAATCTCCAACTATTTCAATGAATTCTATTGTCGAGTACCGCGCATCATTTCAACTCATCACGCAATATCGCCTGCATCATGCGGGGACGTAGCCATACGTACTGTCGGTGAGCCGCGCGTACCGCCGCAAGCCGCGAACCGAAGGGACGCCACCCGACGTGCTCACGGTCAGCAACCGACGCTCGCGCCCGCTCAGACAACGTCAGAATCGCACTGACGGCTCGCGGACCCGCGTTGGCCGTGCCGCTGAGTCCAGGTGCACCGCCTTAACCGAGGCAACGCAGCGAATCGCGCGAGCCGAGTTGCGTTACACCGCCAGCGGCTGGCGCTTGCTCAGTCGGCCTCGAACCAAGACGACGAGAGCATCGTCGGCGGCTCTTTCCTGCGTGGTCGTCGCGGACCTTCCGGGGTGATGACGGCCTCGCCGCCGCGCCAGCGGACCACGACTTGGCCTGACGGCTCGGCGCCGTCCCAGCCGGCCCAGCTGACGGGCGCCGAGGCCGTCGCGCCGGGCTCGATCAACGCATACCCGGGGATCCTCGTCTCGGCGGTGACGAGGGTGGCTGCGCCGAGTGGCACACCGTCGTGATCAAGTGGCACGAGTCCGGGCTTGCCGCTGAGCCGCACCGGGCGTGCAGACGCATTCCGCGCGATCAACCTGCCGCGCAAGCCGCCGCCGTTCGTGTTAGACCATGCCAACGACCAGGCGAGCTCTGCCTCGGTTGCCTCGTGTTGGTCGGCCATGAGCTCAGTGTCCCCTGCCCACAAGCGCGGCAACCCAACATCAACAGCGGTGGTGGGCGCATCTGACGCATGCGGTTCTGTCGGCGTGCCTGAGGAACGCCTGATCGATGATCGCCCACCGGAGTCTTCGACGGTGTGGCGTCGTCCCCGGCCGGCGCGCAAGCGCGGGTCGTGTTCGGCGCTCGGGGCTCGCGCCGGCGGCGGCTGTGGATCGTGTTCTCGGCGGTGGCTCTCGTACTGATCACCGGGGCCATCGCGACGGGCGCAACGCTTCGCCACCTCGACAATCAGTACGGCCCGATCGAGAGCGGCGAGTTCTTCGGGATGTACCACCAGCGAGGCTTCGTCTCGACCAAAGACGGTTCGCGGTTTCGCCTGTCGCGCGCCCCGAATGCGACCGGGCAGCTGATTGCCTCGCTCGACAACCGCGGATCTCATTCGGTTCGCGTTACATCGATCGAACCGATGCGATAGCCAGCAGGTTCGAATGGTCGGTGTTCCGCGCTGTGCCTGGCGGGTCCGTGGACGGCGTGCACGCACCCTGGCGAGCGTTTCCGGCGGTCATCCCCGCGCACGGAACCATCCGGTTGCTGATCACGACCCATCCGAACAACTGCAGTCAGTTCCCGAACGATGAAGAGCAGTACGCCGCTGATCACTGGGTGGACTGGGAATCGCTGCTGCACACGCACCGCACCTTCCTTGAGATCGAGGGCGGCGGCGGCGACGACGCCATCGAAGTCTGCTGACGACCGCGCCTACCGCAGCACGAACCCCGTCCCGACTGGATCGTCGTCGTCGAGCGTGAACACGTGCTCACCCGTGCGGTACGCCATTCCAGATACCTCCGGGATCACGGCGGCATGTCCGTCGACGGTAACGACCTCGGCCACCGAAGCGACGAATGTCGTGTCGATCAACGAGTGATGCGTGAGTGCGCGACTCGGAGCAAGGCTTCCGTCGTCGTGCAGCAACGCAACGCGCGCGGCGGTTCCTGACCCGCACGGAGAACGATCGACTGCGCCGTCGGCGTAGATCGTTACGTTGCGCTGCACCGGTCCGTCTTCGTTGTGCGGCAACTCGTCGAACAGGATCGTCCCGTACACACCCGACAACCGATCGTCGTGTGGATGCCTGGCGAGCTCGGTGTCGTTGAGTGCCCACTTGATCTCGCGGCCGATGTCGATCAACTCGCGATACGACTCGCGCGACACCGACAACCCCACCCGCGAGGCGGGCACCGACGCATACAGCGCACCGCCCCACGACAGGTCGACGGTGATCGACCCGCGCGATGTCGTCAACGGGACGTCGCGCGCGACGACGTATGACGCGACGTTGCGGAACGTGATCTCACGAGTGACGCCGCCGGCGCGCTGCACTCGGGCAACGACCCGTCCGGACGGCACGTCGATCGTCACGTCGGTGACGCCGTCGGCGGCAGCGGCGACCACACCGGAATCGATCGCCCACGCGCCGAGCGCGATCGTGCCGTGTCCGCAGGCGGTCGAATAGCCGTCCTTGTGCCAGAACAGCACGCCGAAATCCGCTCCCGCAGAGTCCGGTGGCACCACGAAACAGCCGTACATGTCGGCATGCCCGCGCGGCTCCTGCACCAACAACTGACGCACGCGATCAATGTCCGGCGACTGCGACGCGGTCACGCGGCGCGCAGGCACGGTGTCGCCCGCTATCTCGCCGACGCCGTCGGTCACGATCCGGAACGGCTCGCCCGCAGTGTGGTAATCGGCGCTGCTCACCCTCATCGCGCCAGCCTACGAATCGAGCACAGCGCGGACGTCCGCATCCGACGGCAACCTGCCACGTGCGCCGAGGCCGGACGTCGACAACGCGCCGGCGACGACCGCGTATCGGGCCGCGTCCAGCAACGCCTCACCGCGCGCGAGCGCCACGCACAGTGCGCCGCAGAAGCAGTCACCAGCGCCCGTCGTGTCGACCACTTCGACGTCAGGTGGCGCGACGAGCGAAACATCGCCGGACGACGCCACGACCAGCGCGCCTCGTGCACCCAACGTCACGACCACGTCGTGAGAGGTCACCGCGCGAACCAGCTCGGCCAGCGCAGCTGGCGAGTCGTCCGCGGGGGAGCGGCCTGCCATGCGGGCGAGTTCCCATTGATTGGGAACGAGCACGTCGACGCGCGAGAGCAGCTCTTCGGGCAACTCCATCGGCGGCGCAGGATTCAGCACGATCAGACCCCCGGCGTGCGACACAGCCGCGGCGACGCTCGCCGGCGGGATCTCGAGCTGCACGAGCACGACCTGGGCCGACGCCACCGCATCGACGGTGACGTCGGCGGCGACCAGCGCGCCGTTCGCACCCGACGCGACGACGATCAGGTTCTCGCCACTGCCGCGCTCCACGACCACCGTCGCGGTGCCGGTCGGCTCGACCGACGTCGCCACACCCGACACGTCCACTCCGCGTGAGCGCAGGTCGTCGACGAGAACGGCACCGGACGAGTCGTCGCCGACCCGTCCGATCATTGCCACCGACGACGACAGGGCAGCGGCGGCCGCAGCCTGGTTCGCACCCTTGCCACCGGGTGACAGCTGGACGGACGTCCCGACCACCGTTTCACCGCGCCCGGGTAGCGCGTCGACGCTGACCATCAGATCGAGGTTGAGACTGCCTACGACGACAACGGCAGACTGAGTCGGCACCTCATCAGTAAACTTGACATGGCAACGTCCCCACAGCATCCGGACGGCAACAGCTGACTACCAACAACGTCGGGCTCCGGTCCGAACGCGGTCCACTCCTGCTCGCGCTCATGCTCTCGACGGGCCTGGTCGCGATCGACTCGACCATCATCGCGACTGCGGTGCCATCGATCGTCAAGGACATCGGCGGCTTCACCCAGTTTCCGTGGCTGTTCTCGATCTACCTGCTCGCCCAGGCGGTCACGACGCCGATCTACGGCAAGCTCGCCGACCTGTTCGGGCGCAAGCCGATCATGCTGCTCGGCATCGGGCTGTTCCTTGCCGGCTCGATCATGTGCGGCATCGCCTGGAACATGGTCGTGCTCATCGCGTTCCGCGCGGTGCAGGGACTCGGCGCCGGTGCGGTCTTCCCGATGGCGGTCACGATCGTCGGCGATGTGTACTCCCTCGAAGAGCGGGCCAAGGTGCAGGGCTACCTCGCCAGCGTGTGGGGCATCAGTTCGGTCGTCGGACCGACGCTGGGCGGCGTGTTCAGCGAGTACGTCAGCTGGCGGTGGATCTTCTTCGTCAACATCCCGCTGTCGATCGCTGCGGGCCTGATGATCCAACGTCGTTTCCACGAGAAGGTCACCCGCTCACGCCCGACGATCGACTATCCGGGTGCTGTGACATTGACGTCGGGGCTGACGTTGCTGATCCTCGGCGTACTCGAGGGCGGTCAGGCCTGGGCGTGGGGCTCGGTGCCGAGCGTGCTCATCCTCGGGCTCGGCGCGGTGCTGCTCATCGCCTTCGCGTTCATCGAGCGCCGCGCCACCGATCCCATCCTGCCGGTGTGGGTGTTCCGACGACGGCTGCTCATCACCAGCAGCCTCGCGTCGTGCGGCATCGGCGCAGTCGTGCTCGGCCTGAGCTCGTACATACCGACCTACGTGCAAGTCGTGCTCGGCACCGGCCCGGTGGTCGCGGGCTTCGCGCTGGCGACGCTCACGATGGGCTGGCCGATCGCTGCTTCGCAGGCAGGCAAGATCTACCTGCGGGTCGGCTTCCGGGTGTGCAGCCTCGCCGGTGCAAGCCTCGTGGTCGTCGGCTGCGCGCTGTTGCTACTGCTCGGACCGTCCTCGAGCGTCGTCGAGGTCGGCGCCATGTGCTTCGTCATCGGTCTCGGCATGGGCCTGTCCGCGACACCGTCCCTGATCGCTGCCCAGACCAGCGTCGGCTGGCAGGAGCGCGGTGTCGTTACTGGCACCAACATGTTCTTCCGGTCGACGGGTAGTGCCGTCGGCGTCGCGGTGTTCGGGGCGATCGAGAACCACTCATTCAAGACCGAGCCGCTCAGCGACGCGATCCACAACGTCTATCTAGCGGTCGCCGTCGTCGCGGTCTTGGTCGTCGTTGCCCTCGCGATGATGCCCAAGGATCGTCAGTCGCGGCAGGCAGCTACGAGTTCGGGTGCCTCCGACGCGACCGGCGCGGACGAGGGACGCCGTTCGGACAGCGCCAGCACGGCAAGCGCGAGCACGATCACCCCGGCACCGTAGACGTAAGTGGTGTCGCGCAGGCCGTAGTGGACGGCGGCGAAACCGGCCGCGACTGCGGGCACCGAGAACGCCACGTAGCCGACCGTGTAGACCGCGGCGAAGAACTCGCCGCGCTCGGCAGGCTGGGGCAGGGCCGACAGCGTGCGAATCGAACCGCTCATCGAGCCGCCGAGACCGAGGCCGCCGACCGCCGATCCGAGCACGAACACCGAGAGCTCGTCGATGTGCAAGCCGTACAGCGTGACGATCACGCCGGCGATCAGCCCGATCGCGCCGAGGTTGTTCGTACGTCCCGGCGTCACGTTGCGCAGCGCGAATCCGGATACCGCTGCTGCCAGACAAACGACGACGACGATCAGACCCGACTCGAACCGGTTCGTGATGCCGAACTGCACCGCGGCAAGCGAGACCAACAACGACAAGGTGAGCCCCATCTGCGCCCACGGCGCAAACAGCGACGGCGTGGCGCGGACGAACGCGGCGCGCACCGGCTGCGCCACCCGCAGCCGCGGGACGAGCGATGCCCACGCGCCGTCGCGCAGCTCGTCAGACTCGTGGGCGAACGCGAACATGATCACGAGCACTGCGAGCGCGGCGGCCACGACGACGAACACGAACACGGTCGGCGCAGGTGCGTACTCGGCAAAGGCGCCCGCGATCAGCGCGCCGAGAACCCAGCCCGATGCTTGGGATGAGCGCGTTCAGCAGCCCGGCGAGACGTTCCTTGCCTGCCGGCGCGAGGGCGACGATCGATGCGCTGAGCGTGCCGATCGCGGCACCGGCGGCGAGGCCCTGCATCACGCGTGCGACATACAGCCAGGCGACGCCGTCGGCGTTGGCGAACACGACCATTGCAGCGGTCAGCAGCGCAAGTGCGCCGATGAGCACCGGCCGGCGTCCGATGAAGTCGGACAGGCCGCCCACGGTCAACAGCGAGGCGAGCAGCGCGAGCGCGTACACGCCGAACACGATCGTCAATGTCGAGGTCGGGAAATGCCACTCGGCCTGGTACACGACGTAGAGCGGTGACGGCGTGCTCGCCGAGATCATCAACGTCAGGTAGGCGGCTACGACGAGCCAGAACGTGGTGGTGCGGGACAGCTTCACGAGGTCACTTCCGAAGTCGTTGCGGACAATCCGTCGAGCACGGCGAAGAATTCGTCCATCGCCTGTGCGGTCTTGCAGACCTTGGTGCGGGTGACGACGCCCTCCCAGGCGTTGGTGAGGAAGGGGCCGAGCACCTCCGGGTCGAGGGAGGTGGTGAGCTCGCCGCGTTCCTGCGCAGCGCGCAACAATTCGGTCGTTGCCGCGCTGCGGTAATCGAGGCTCGCCTGCACCTCGGCGCTGACGGCCGGGTTCAGGTCGGCGAGTTCGGTGCCCATGTTCCCGATGAGGCAGCCGCGCGTGTAGCCGCGATCGGCGAGCACAGCACGCATCGCCTCGAATCGGCGCCGCAGTCTGATCAGCGGCGGCAACTCGGCGTCGTCGGTCGTGCGCCACACGGAACGCTGCTGATACTGCTGCAGGGCCTCGACGGCGAGGGCGTCCTTGCTCGCGAAGTGGTTGTAGAACGAGCCCTTCGGCACGCCGGCCGCTCTGGTGATGTCGTCGACCGAGCAGTTGTGGAAGCCCCGGGAATGGAATTGCTCCAGGGCCGCTTCGACCAATTGGGGACGCACGCTCGCACGGGGCATGCAGACAATATGACCGGTCGTCTTAGATTGTGCAACCAGTCGTGACGGGCCTCACCAGCACACCTAGGACCAGGTGATCGTCGTGGTCGTGCTGCCCGTCGCCCAGGTGATCGTGATCGTGGCGACCGTCCCCGACGCGGCGGGCGGCACGATCACCTTCGTGTGACCGGTCGCGCCGGCCGGGATGGTGCCGGACGCGGGGGAGAAGGTCACGCCGTCGGGTGCGCTCGCGCTCCAGCGCACGTCCGCGCCCGTGACGGTCAGGGTGAGCAGGCCCGAGCCGCCATTGGTAGCGGAGTACTTCGTTGGATTCACCGTGGCGGTGACCGCGGCCTGTTTCGGCTTGGTCGGGCTGGTGTCGGGTGCCGGCGTGGTCGGCGTGCGCGACCTGCTCGGCGGCACTGTCGACGGCCGGGTCGGGTGCGGTGCCGGATGGTGCGGCGAAGTGGTGCGCGGATGTGTCGGCGTCGGTGTCGGTGTCGGCGAAGCCACGGATGACACGGATGACACGGCGACGCTGCTCGTCGTTGCCGACGTCGGGTGCGCAGTCGTGGTCGAGGGGTGCGCGCTCGAATGCGGGGCGGATCGCGCGGGGTGCGCGTGCGTCGCAGTACGTGTGCCGATCGAGGCCGCCGTTGTGACGATCGCGCTGCTCGAGGTGTGCGTGGTTGCGAGTGCCGCGGTCGGACGCGAGTCGGGCGAGGCAGCCGCATGCAGCACGACGCCGCCGGCCAGATAGTGCTGCGACTGCCGCCGCGGCGACGCCGCGCACCCGACGGCGCCGCGGACGCGTGCTCGGGAAGCCGGCCGCGTCGTAGCCGGCGATGCTCTCGACGGCGGCGCGGTCGCGCGCGCCCATCGGCGCTGTCGTCGGACACGAGGCGGAACCCGGCGACAACACGCGAGCGCAGCTGCGCCGACGCCGCCAGCAACGGGATGACCGAGAACAACGCGGCGGCGCTGACTCGACGTTTCTTCTGCTCGCCGCACTCGGGACAGTGATCGATGTGGCGTGCGATCCGCTTGCGCATCAAGGGCGTCATCACGCCGTCCCAGCCGGCCACGATCTCTGCCAGCTCACTGCATCGGGACGGGTCGCGCGCGACGAGCAGCGCGGCCAGGCTGCGCTCGAGTTCGGCCCGTCCGCGCTCGAGCAGCTTGTTCGCGTTGCTGCGGGTCACGTCGAGCGCGGCTGCCAGGTCGTCGCCATCGAGTCCGTGTCGTAGCGACAGTTCGAGGGCCGCGCGTTCGCCGGTGTTCAGGCCTCCCATTGCCTGCCAGACGAGCGCCTGCAAGTGCGCGCTGTGCGGGGCCGAGTCGAAGTCGGGCGTCTCGGCGCTCATCGTCTCGTCCCACGCCTCGAGCGGCACGACGCGACGGGACGAACGAATCTGGCGCAGGCATTGCGAGCGTGCGACGGCGTAGAGCCACGGCCGCAGCCGGGACGGGTCGCGTAGCTGCCCGACGCGGTGCACGAGCACGACGAACGTGTCCTGAACCGCGTCCTCGGCACTCGAGCGGTCGTGCAGCATCGACAGGCAGAACGAGAACAGCGCGTCGCCATAGGTGTCGTACGCGCCGGCGAGCCCGACGGAATTGCCCTCCCGGATCGCCGCCACGAGGGCGCGATCGTCCACGAATCGGACCATACGTCATCACCAGACTCTTCGGCAGTGGTCATCGGGGCACCGTTTCGACAGCAATGTCGTCGCCCGGACGCGTGCTGCGCCCGGGCGACGAACGGTGGTAGCGCGCTCAGGCGCAGGTGGTGTCGAAGAACGCGACCGGCGAGTCCGACAGCAGCGTGCCGTCAGTGGTCTCGGCGTGCAGATGGACGCTGTGGCCCGTCGTGCCCGAGCTCGCGATGAATGCGTAGTGGAAGGTCGGCGAGATACCGCCGCTGGCCAGGACGGAGGGGTCGGTCACCGTGGTGTCACCGACGCGCGTCCCATCGACGGTCCAGTAGTAGCGGATACCGGTCGGCGGGGTGCCCCAGAAGAAGATCTGACCGCCCAGATCGGTGTACACGTCGCCGCACAGTGCGCTCGAGTCGGTGGCGGTGGCCCAGCCCGCGTCCAGTCCGGTCGCGCACTCGGTGTCGAAGAACATCTCGCGCGTCTCGACACTGTTCGGACTCGTCACGACGAGCCGCTCCCAGCCGCTGTAGTTGTCCGAGATCTGCCAGATGTCGTGGACGGTGGAGCTGTGCCGGCCCGCGCCGCGGAAGTGCAGCGCACGAGTCGGGCCGACCGAGCCGTCGCTGCGCTTCCAGTGGTAGCGAACGTCGGCGGGGCCGTTGGACAGGACCCGTGCGTTGAAGGTGGTGGTCTGTGGGCACCCGTACGGGTGGTTGATCCCGGCGGCGCGGACGGTGACGGTCGGCGTCGTTGCCGATGCCGGTGCGGCGCCGAGCATTGCCGCGATCACCGAGACGATGCCGGCGATCAGGGCGACGACGGCGGTGCGGACGGTGCGGGTGGTGAGCTTCGAAGCGAACATGACGGGCTCTCTTTCCGGTGTGCCGATGCCGGATGCATCAGGCGGTCACCGGTATGAGCCCTGGGGGTCGCGGGCGACGACAACTTTTTTGAACAAACTTTTTCGTCGCCGCCCGCGGCCGGTGTCAGGCCTGGCCGTGCGCCTCGATCGAGACGGGCTCCCACTCGTCCCAGGTTGCGATGCGGCTTGCGTAGTCGGCCTTGGCGACATCCAGTACGCCCTTGCCGAAGAAGATCCGCAGCGGTGGGTTCTCGGCATCGACCACCTTGAGCACAGCTTCGCGCGTGGCGGCCGGGTCGCCCGGCGTCGTCATCCGCTTCGACCGGGCGGATGCTGCCGCCTCGCGCACACCGTCGTACACCGGGTTCGCGGTGGCGTGCCGCGCGGACGGGCCGCCCCAGTCGGTCGAATAGCCCGTCGGCTCGATCAGCGTGACCTTGATGCCGAACTCGGCGACCTCCTGCGCGAGGGCCTGGCTGATGCCCTCGAGCCCCCACTTGGATGCGTGGTACATGCCGACGTTCGGGAACGCGCTGATACCGCCGATCGACGACACCTGCAGGATGTGTCCGCTGCCCTGGGCGCGCAGCAGCGGCAACGCAGCCTGGGTCACCCAGAGCGCGCCGAACAAGTTCGTTTCGATCTGATCGCGGGCGTCGGCCTCGCTGAGCTCTTCGACCATGCCGAACTGTCCGTAGCCCGCGTTGTTCACGATCACGTCGAGCCGGCCGAAGTGCTCGTGCGCAGCCTGGACGGTCTCGAATGCGGCGCTGCGATCGGTGACGTCGAGTTGCTGCGCAAGCAGCAGGTCGCCGAACTGGGCGGCGAGGTCGTCGAGGGTGTGCGGGTCACGTGCCGTTGCGGCGACGCGGTCACCCCGCTCGAGCGCGGCGATCGTCCACTCGCGGCCGAAGCCCTTGGACGCACCGGTGATGAACCATGTCTTCGTCATGACAAAAACGGTACGCTGCGTTCGTTAATTGGAGGTGGCCCGAAATGGGTGCCGGACGTCCTCGCAGTGAGCAGTCGCGCCGCGCGATCGTCGAGGCGGCGGGTGACCTGATGCTCAGCGGCGGCCTGGCCGCGGCGAGCATCGAGGCGATTGCTGCGCGCGCCGGGGTCAGCAAGGCGACCATCTACAAGTGGTGGCCCTCGCGCGGTGCAGTCGCCCTCGACGGGCTGATGCACCGCATGCAGGGCTCGATCGCGATCCCGGAAGGTCTCGATACCGCGGCGGCCCTGCAATACCAACTGGACGAGCTCATCCGCCTTTTCCGCGACACCGATGTGGGGCCGATCATGCGTGCGGTCGCTGCTGAGGTGCTCGGCGATCCCGATCTCGCACGTGCCGTGCGCGAACGCTGGCTCGCGCCACGCCGCGCCGTTGCCGCCGAGGTGATCCGACGCGGGATCGCCGGCGGGCAACTACGTGCCGACCTCGACCCGGAAGCGCTGATGGACCAGCTCTACGGGCCGCTCTACTACCGCCTCATCTTCGGCCACGCCGATCTGCCGGCCGACCTCGGCGGGACGCTTGTCACACAGCTGTTGGCTGGCGTCGGAAAATAGTAGACGTACCGTATAGATATGGCCGCCACCACCGAGAGAACCACTCCGCCCCAGTTGGGCGTGGTGACGGTCGTCCTCGCCGTGACGTCCGGCCTTGCCGTCGCGAACCTGTACTACGCGCAGCCGTTGCTGGATCTGATCGCGAAGGGTTTCGGCGTCAGCCAGGGCGCCGCGTCGATCGTGATCACGCTGACGCAGATCGGCTACGCGGTCGGGCTGTTGCTCGTCCTGCCGCTCGGCGACCTGTTCGAGAACCGCCGCCTGATCACGCGGGTGTTGTTCGCGACCGCGCTCGCGTTGCTGCTGACTGCGGTCTCGCCGGTCTTCGCCGTGTTTCTCGCGATCTCCGTGCTGGTGGGACTGACCTCGGTCGTGGCGCAGATCGTCGTGCCGCTCGCGGCGCACATGGCGCCGGACGAGTCGCGCGGCAAGATCGTCGGCCAGGTGATGAGCGGGCTGCTGCTCGGGATCCTGCTCGCGCGCTCGGCGTCCAGCTTCGTTGCGAACTGGTTCGGGTGGCGCGCGATCTATCTCGTGTCGGCGGTGCTGATGGTCGTGCTCGTCGTCGTGCTGCGGCGGATGCTTCCCGAGTACCGACCGCACCATGTGGACGGTTACCGCGAGCTGCTGGTCACGACGCTGCGCCTGCCGCGCGAACTGCCCGTGCTGCGCTGGCGCGCACTCAGTCAGGCCGCCATGTTCGGTGCGTTCACCGTGTACTGGACGGGCATCGCGTACGAGCTGGTCGGCGAGCATCACCTGACGCAGGCCGAGATCGGCGTGTTCGCGCTGGTCGGTGCCGCCGGAGCCGCAGCGGCACCCCTCGGTGGACGGCTCGCCGATCGCGGACACGGCCGGTCGGCCAGCGGGGCGGCGATCGCGCTCGCAGCAATTGCATTGGCGCTGGCCGCAGTCGGCCACTCGAGCATCGTCGTGCTCGCGCTGGCCGGCGTGCTGCTCGATCTGGCCGTGCAGTGCCACCAGGTGATGAGCCAGCAGGAGATCTACTCCCTGCGCAGTGAAGCACGTGCCCGTATCAACACTGTGTACATGACGACGGTGTTCGTGGGTGGCGCGATCTCGTCTGCGATCGCCGGTGTGCTGGACTCGACGTACGGCTGGGCGGGCATGTGCTGGTTCGGGGCCGCATTGCCTCTGCTCGGATTGGTCCTGTGGACGGCGCGGCTTCGTCCGACCCGCACGGCACGATAGGCAGCGTGTCCGATCTGCGCGCAGCCGCCCAGCAACACCTGACCCGTCTCGCCGGGCCGTCGGCCGCGCTGCGCGACGACCAGTGGACGGCGATCGAGGCGCTGGTCGAGCAACGTCGCAAGGTCGTGGTCATCCAGCGCACCGGGTGGGGCAAGTCAGCGGTGTACTGGATCGCTGCGGGTCTGCGCCGGGCAGCCGGGTCCGGTCCGGCGCTCGTGATCTCGCCGTTGCTCGCGTTGATGCGTGATCAGGTCGCGGCGGCGACGCGATCAGGGCTGCGGGCAGTGACGCTCAACAGCGCGAACATCGACGACTGGTCAGAGATCGAGACGCGCATCGCCGCAGACGAGGTCGACGTCCTGCTGATCTCGCCGGAGCGGTTGAACTCGGCCGGTTTCCGGTCGCGGGTGCTGCCGAACCTCGCACCGCGCATCGGGTTGCTCGTCGTCGACGAGGCGCATTGTGTGTCCGACTGGGGTTCTGACTTCCGTCCTGACTATCGGCGCATCCGTGACGTGCTCGCCGGGCTGCCTGACGGCACGCCCGTGCTTGCCACGACTGCGACGGCGAACGACCGCGTCACCGCTGATGTGGCGGCGCAACTGGGCACCGACACGATCACGCTGCGCGGCTCACTCGACCGCGAGAGCCTGGCGCTGTCGGTCGTCCCGACGCCTGATCTGCCGACGGCGTACGCCTGGATCGCCGATGCGCTCGAGGCGGGCCTGCCGGGTTCGGGGCTGATCTACACGCTGACCGTCGCCGAGACCACGCGGCTCGCGGGCTTCCTCGCCGCGCGCGGGAACGAGGTGGCGGCGTACTCGTCGGCGACCCCGCCCGACGAACGCGCACTCATCGAGAAACGACTGCTAGCCCACGAACTGCGGGCGGTGGTTGCGACGTCGAGCCTGGGGATGGGCCTCGACCATCCGACGCTCGGCTTCGTTGTGAATCTCGGTGCGCCGCCGTCGCCGATCTCCTACTACCAACAGGTCGGACGTGCCGGACGCGCCCTCGACGAGGCGCATGCGGTGCTGTTGCCCACCAGCGCCGACGAGAAGATCTGGGCATTCTTCGACTCGACTGCGTTCCCGACCGAGGATCGCGTGCGACGAGTGCTGGCGATCCTCGCCGACGGGCCGGTGTCGTTACCCCGGCTCGAAGCCGATTCCGGTCTGCGCCGCACCCGACTCGAGACCTTGCTCAAAGTGCTCGACGTCGACGGCGCGGTCGAGCGCGTCGACGGCGGGTGGGTGTCGACCGGGCGCGAGTGGCCCTACGACGCCGCGCGCCATGAGGCGATCGCAGCAGCCCGGCGCCGTGAACAGCGCGCCATGTTGCGCTACGAGCGCAGCGAATCGTGCTTGATGCGGCAACTGCGTGCCGAACTCGATGACCCGACCGAGTCCGACTGCGGCCGGTGCGCGGTGTGCACCGGACAGTTGCCGCTTCGCGAGCCGTCGCCCGACACGGTGCGAGGCGCCCTCGTGCACCTGCGTACACAAACCGTCGTCATCGAGCCGCGCAAGATGTGGCCGGCCGGCGCACCGCGCCGCGGCAAGATCGCCGAGACCGCTCGTGCCGAACCGGGGCGCGCGCTTGCGCTGGCCGAGGATCCTGCCTGGCTCGATACAGTTTCGGCCGCGCTGCAAGAAGATCAGCCGGTCTCTGCCGAGCTGTTCGACGGCACCGTCGGCGTCTTGTCGAAGTGGGGCTGGCCCGCCGGGCGGCCGACGTGGATCACGTGGGTGCCGTCGCGCCGGCACGACGGATTGCTCGCCGATCTGGCAGAACGCGTCGCAACCTTGGGCCGCATGCAGGTCGCGACACCGCTGCAGGCCGACGGCCCGGGTTGGCAGGCAGACGCCGCAACGAATGTCGATTCAGCACGTCTCGCGCTCAACAGGTTGTCGGTTGCCGGGCGGGTGCCGACCGGGCCGGTGTTGCTGCTCGACGACACCGTGCGCAGCAGCTTCACGCTCACGGTGGCTGCGGTGTTGCTACGCGAGGCAGGTGCCGGACCGGTCTATCCGCTCGTCCTGCACAAGACCTTCTGAGTCCCTGCTTACGATTGGTGCACCCCGGCCCCGAGGAGGTCACGGTGACCTTCGTCGAGCGGCTCGACCGGTACCAGCGCACGCATCGGCGTGCCGGCTTTCCGATCGCCGTGCTCTACAAGTTCATCGACGACCAGGGCACCTATCTGGCGGCGATCATCACCTACTACGGGATCGTGTCGCTGTTTCCGTTGCTACTGCTCGGCTCGACGATCCTCAACTTCGTGCTGCAGGGCGATCCGACCCTGACGCAGCAGGTGCTGAACTCGGCACTGGGGCAGTTCCCGGTGGTCGGTGACCAACTCACCGACCCGCGCGGCATCTCCGGCAGTGGGCTCGGACTGATCGTCGGCATCCTCGGCACCGTGTACGGCGGCCTCGGTGTCGCGCAGGCTGCGCAGAACGCGATGAACACGATCTGGCGCGTGCCGCGCAACAGCCGCCCGAATCCGCTGCGCAGCAGGCTGCGCAGTCTTCTCCTGCTGCTCGTCGTCGGCCTGGCGATCATCGGCACCACTGTGCTGTCGGCGTTGAGCACGACCACCGCGGCGTTCGGTGCAGGGGTCGACGCCGGGCTGAAGGTGCTGCTGATGCTCGCCTCGTTGCTCGTCAACGTCGGTGTGTTCACGCTCGGGTTCCGCGTCGCCACTGCGCGTCCGCTGCCGTGGCGGTGCATCGTGCGTGGTGCGATCGTGGCCGCCGTCGCCTGGCAGTTGCTGCAGTACGTCGGCACCACCTACATCGGCTCTGTCGTGAAGCATGCGACGGCCACGAATGCGGTGTTCGCGTTCGTGCTCGGCCTGGTCGCCTGGATCTACCTCGAAGCGCTGATCGTCGTCCTCGCCGTCGAGTACAACGCTGTTCGCGAATTGAAGCTCTATCCGCGCTCGCTGCTGACCCCGTTCACCGACGACGTCGAACTCACCACCGCCGACCGCCGTGCTTACACGGGAATGGCGAAATCGCAGCGGTTCAAGGGCTTCGAGGACATCAGTGTCACCTTCGAGAAACCGCAGCGCGAGACCGAACAGTGAGCGCGACGAGCAACCCTGGGTGATCGGTGGCACCGTGCATGTCGATGATGGCGCGCGACCGGACCGCGATGTCGTGACTGGCGATGACGTCCTGCAACAAGCCGTCGTCGGCGCGTTGATAGCCACCAGGCAGGCAGGCCTGCGGCGACGGGTTGCCGTGGGCGCGCAGGTTGAGATCCGCGCCCAGCGTGACGGGCACGTCGCCGGCGCGGCTGCGCACCTTCGGCACGACGGTGTTCAGGAAATAGCGGCACTGCGCGAGCGCGACCGTCCGGCTCGTGCTTGCGGTGTGCGTCGTGCAGGTAAGTAGGCCGGTGGGCAGATCGATGCACACCCAGACCCGTTCCTCGGGATCGGCCAGGTCTTGCTGCGGGTAGACCCCCGCGAACGTGCGGTAGTCGGTGTTGGTCGAGTGCAGCAGCGCCAGCACGCCGATGCCGTACGGCTGACCGTTCACACAATGGAACGGGCCGCCGGTCGGCCGGTCGCGCGCGGCTTTGAACGCGGCAGCGACCGGCTGGTTGCCGCGCGCGGATGACAGCGCGCGGGCGAGCGTCGCCACGTCCTTGCGACAGACCTCGTTGAGCGTCACCACGTCCGGACGCTCGCGCTGGATGACGGTGGCAGCCGTGCGTACCGATCGGCCGGTGTAGCACCCGGCGATCCCGCTGTCGCACAGATTGAACTGCAGCTCGCGCAGCGACGAGCCGCCCGGCGACGCCGTCCACGAAACGGTTGCTCGGCCCGAGGTCACCGCACCAACCAGGGCGACGGCGCACAGCACCAGCCAGCTACCCGCCGCAACAGCCTTGCGCCGGCGACCACCTGACACTCCCGCCATGAGACCGCATCCTCACGTCGTGTCTCAGACCGATCCTACGAGCCGGGGGTCGGTCATCAGGGCCCGGAGCTGCTCGACCATCGGCGGCACGGTGTCGGGTGCGAGGTATTGCAGCCGGACGATGAAACCCGCGTTGACGCGGTGCAGCAGCAGCGAACCGAAGCCGGGCGGATCGGGAGTGATCACACGCGTCGCGGGGCCGCCGCGCTGAACGCGAATGAGCACCGAGATCGAATCGACTGTGGCGAAGATGTCGCGGCGCACCAGCAGATCACCGTGCGTGAGCGAGTTGACCGCGATCACGGAGTGGACGTGCACCTGGACGCCGTCGGGCAGATACGTGCGCGCGAGTCGATCGATGTCGGCGGGGACGGTCGAGGTCACCGCACAATCGGGAACCCCGCGGCAGGCGGGATCAGCGCGCGGCGTTCGGGTCGCCGTCGACGAGGTCGATGCGGCGGCTTGCGGTCGCCGGGGATCCGACGACGGCCTCGTCACGACCCACACCGCCGCACCGACGACGACGAGTGCGACCACGAGCCAAAGCCACCGCTGAGGCCGCGGCTCGGGTTCGTCGAGTTGTTCGTCGACGCCGTCCGGCTCGGGGCCGGGCAGGAACTCGATGCTCATCGGCAGTGGTGACGCCGCTGTACGGGACGACTAGCGGCGCCGAAGTGCATACCGACAATCGTGCCACGGCCGCGTTGGATCAGTCGGGGGTCTGATCGATTCGCACGTACCGGAACGGACCGCGCACACCGTCCTGCTGGTACAACGCAGCACAACCACGCCGCAGGTTCGAACACACGACATGAGCTCCGCCGAACTTGTGGATGTCCAGCCGTGACGGGTAGTAGAAGCTGAAGGCGTTCGGGTCGTGGCGCGGGTCGACGCGTTGCGAGATGCGGTCGTGGCGCCAGCGCGAGGTGAGCAGCAGGCGGTCGGCCGAGCGCTGGTGTTTGAGGTACTTGTCGAACCACGCGACGGTGTACCAGTTGCTCATGTCCGGGCCACGCAACGAGGCGCCGAAGGCCTGGTTCGGGATGTAGCTGAAGTCGAGATGCGAGCCGCCCCGGATGATGATCTCGCCGGTGTCGACGCCCGCCTTGCTGTAACGCAACGACCACACCGACTTCGCCTTCGGATCGGGCTGCGATGCGTTCGGCGTCGGCGGCAGGCCGTAGTCGGCAGAGATGCCGAGCGCCGGCGTGTGGATCCGGACGGTGCGGCGCGCGGCCGGATCGGCCGGGCAGCCTTGCTCGCCGAGGCTCTTCCCGCCCTTCATGCCGGGCACGGATCCGTCGGACGGGCCCGGGCCGCCGAGGTTGTCCCAGGCGACGATCGCCTTCACGCGGTGGTCCCACTGGCCGATGTAGGAGACCCCGGCGGCACCGTAAGAGTGGCCGGCGAGTCCGATCTCGGACGGGTTGAGCAGCTTCCACAGCGGGTTGTACGCGGCGTCCAGTCCGCGCTTCACGCGGCGGAACTGCTTCGGCGCGTGACTCGATCCGGTCGAGCAACTGGGCACCGGACGATAGTGGCGGGCCGGGGTCGACAGGAAGAAGTTCAACGCGTCCTCGGTGCCGTCGTAGAACGGACGGCCGTCGCTCTGCGCAGGTACGCCCTCCATCCGGTCCGCGCCGGTGCCGAAGGTGTCGCTCTGGCCCTGCCCCTGCGGGTCGAAGGTCAGCACGACGTAGCCCTCTTTCGCCAGCGTCTGCGCGGCGTACCAATACATCGCCTCGTCCGCCTGCACCGAACCGTCGGTGATCACCACGCCGGGGCGGTGGGCCGGCCCGCGTCGCGTCGCCCAGACGTGTCCCGACAACGTCGCCCCGTCACGAGCCGTGAACAGCACCTTGCGCACGATCCCGTAATGCTTCGGCCCCCAGTTGTAGAGGCGGATGTCTCCGGCGCAACCGTTCTGCATCGACCAGCACAAGTTGTTCGAGAAGTTGCGCGCCGGATCGTCGGCCTGCGCCTTGGTCGCTGCCGCGAGGTTCTGCGCGCCGATCGTGGCGAGCCGCTGCTGGTAGGCAGGTGTGTCGTACTCAGCCTGCCGTTCCTGCGTGATCGCGAAGTTCTTGGCCTCGCGCGTCGAATTGAATCCCGATGCACCTGCCGGCAGCGCAACGGCGATGACCGACAGGGCAGCGGCGGACGCAGCGAGCAGTAGACGCATTTCCCGATCCTCAGCTGGACAGGGAACCTGCGCAAATCGGGGTTACGGCTTCAGGTACTTGTCGAACCACTCGAGGATCGCGTCGAAGCGCGCGACGCGATGGCTCGGCAGGCCGGAACGCGACAGCTCATGCCCCTCGCCGGGGAAGATCAACATCTCGACCTCGGCATCACGGTTGCGCAGTGCCACGTAGAGACGTTGCGCCTGTTCGATCGGGCAGCGCCAGTCGTGTTCGGAATGAATGATCAGTAGTGGCGTCGTGATCTTGTCGGCGTAGGTCAGCGGACTCTGGCGATGCTGCTCGGCGGGATCGGGTCCGTAGAGGTCGTCGCCGAATCCCCAGCCGATGTCGCTCGAACCGGCGAAGCTGTCGATCGCGTTGACTGCGCGCTCGCTGACGGCGGCGGCGAAGCGGTCGGTGTGCCCGACGATCCACGATGTCATGAAGCCGCCATGCGATCCGCCGAGGACGCCGAGGCGCGACTCGTCGAGTTCGGGACGAGCGAGCGCATCGTCGAGCATCGCCATCAGGTCACCCATCGAGCGGTCGCCGACGTCGTGACGGATGTACTGCCCGTAGGCGGCGCCGTACCCGGAGGAGCCGCGCGGGTTCGTGTAGACAACCGCGTAGCCCGCGCCGGCGTAGACCTGCGCCTCGTCGAAGACCGACCAGCCGTATTGTGCGAACGGCCCGCCGTGGATCATCAACAGCACCGGATGCGGGCCGTCGCCGTCGGGAAGCACCAGGAAGCCGTGCAGTTGCTGCCCGTCCGGCGCGGAGGGCGTGAGCTCGATGATCGGGCGCGCCGCCGCGTTCTCACGTAGTTGCTCGGCAAAGTCAGTGAGCCGGTGTACGTCTCCGTCGCGAACAGCACCGAGCTCGCCACTGGACTGCTCGTCCTTGTACGACACGACAATCGTGTCGCCGACACGATCGAACCCGTCGATCATGCGGTGCCCGGCCGAGACGGTCGTCGGCCCCGAGCCGTCCAGCGCTACGGCGACCAGGTCGACCGCGCCACGGTTCTCATTGAGCACGAGGACGCTGTCGCCGCCGACGATCACCCCGCTGCCTTCGACCAGGTTGTAGCGCTCGGGATCGGTCAGGCGCGTGGCCCGCCCGCCCGGCACGACCGGCACCGAGTACAGGCCCGTCTGCGTGCCGACCCATGTCTTGCCGTCCGGACCGGGGTCGCCGCCCACGAACACGATCGTGTCGCCGGAATCGGTGAACTCGGGTGCGCCCGCCCACAACGTCGAGTCGGTCACCTGACGCAGATCGCTGCCGTCCGGGCGCATCACGAAGACGTCGGCGTTGAGGTCGTGCTCGCGCCGCGCATGCCGCCGCGACACGAACGTGAGCCACGCGCCGTCCGGGCTCCACGCCACATCGGTGTCGTCCCAGTCGCCGGACGTCAGCTGCTTCGGCGCGTTGCCACCGGTGACGTCGACGACGAACACGTGGCGCCGGCGGTCGATCAGGAAGCCCACGCCGTCGAGGCGGTACTGCAGGCCGGTGATGCGCCGGGGTGCCTCTTTGTCCGGCGTGATCTTGTCGTCCTGGCCGTAGCGGCCCTCCTCCGGAACCCGCGCGGTGAACGCAATCGTCGACGAGTCCGGCGACCACCGTGCCTCGCCGGCGCCGCCGGGCAGATCGGTGAGCTTGCGCGCGTCGCCACCACCGGTAGCGAGCACGTGCAACTGCGGCTTGTCGTCGGTCTTGCGCACGAACGCGAGCCACCTGCCGTCGGGCGAATAGCGCGGGCCGCCGTCGCTCTCGCCGTGGGTCAACTGGCGGGGCTCGTCTGCACCGGTGAGGTCGACGAGCCAGAGCTGCGAGCGGTAGTCGTTCTCGTCCAGATCAGGACGCGCCGCTGCCACGACGGCGCTACGACCGTCGGGTGAGACGGTCGGGCTGCCGAGCGAGATCAGGTGTGCGATGTCGGTGGGCTTCACCACTCCACCCTATGGTCGAAACGATGGGCGTCGAAAAGATGGGCATTGTCGATGACCTGGTGGCACGTGTGGTTGCGCTGTCGGCGAACACCGACCGCCGAGTGCTGATCGGGATCGCAGGTGCGCCCGGCAGCGGGAAGACGTCCTTGGCGCAGGTGCTCACGGACCTGCTCGGCGGATTTCCGGCAGTAGCGCACGTCCCGATGGACGGCTTCCACCTCGCCGACGCCGAACTCGCGCGGCTGGGCCGCGCCGACCGCAAAGGCGCTCCCGACACGTTCGATGTCGACGGCTATGCCGCCCTGCTCGCTCGCATAGCCGCAGACGAGGCGGTCTGGGCGCCGGGGTTCGAGCGCGTGCTCGAGCAGCCGATCGCCCAGGCAATTGCGGTGCCGCAGTCGACACGCGTCGTGATCAGCGAGGGCAACTACCTGCTGCTGCCGGAGTGGCAGGAAGTGCGACGGCACTTCGCCGAGGTGTGGTTCGCCCACGTCGACGAGCCGCTCCGACTGGCTCGACTGGTCGCCCGCCACGTCCAGTTCGGCAAGTCGCCGGCCGAAGCGGCCCGGTGGGTGCAGCGCAGCGATCAGAACAACGCCGAACTCGTCGCACCGACCGAGGCCGACGCCGATCTGGTCGTCGACCTGAGTGGTGTCGACCTGAGTGGTGTCGACCTGAGTGGTGTCGACCGGATCGACTGACGCGCCTCAGGCGGCGTCGGCAGCCGCCGGCGGGACGGGGCGGGCCGGACGCAGGGCGCGCACGGTGGGCACGCTCGCCATCGACGTGTCGAGTTCGCGGCACAGCCGCAGCCGATCGGCGCCGGCGAGGCGGGCATCGCGGAACACGTGCAGCCACGCGGCGGGGTCGTCGCCGTTGACGACGTGGACGCCCGCGACGAGCCGATGGCCACCGGCGAGGTCCGGTGCGTCCGCGCCGCTCACCCACACGACGGGAACGACGACGGCGTCACCGGCGCTGCGCATCCGAAGGAACTCGCGCACCTGTGCTGCGGCCCGCTCGGCGGCGTGCAGGTCGCGCGCCGGCTCGTGGTCGCCCGTGTGCTGCTCGGTGACGATCGCGAGCACCGCGGCCGGCGCGATCACCACGTGGTCGACGTCGGCGGCATCGGCGGCGAAGTGGTCGACGACGTGCCAGCCGCGCAGGCGCTTGAGGGCCGACACGGGCGAGGCCGCGCGAGTGCGTCGGGTGAGGGTGCCGACGGCCCAGATGACGACCACGGCAACGGCGTCGATACCGAGCATGAGCCAGACGTACCCGGTGGGGAGCCAAGTCATGGCAGAGACCTCCTCGACCCCCGCCGTGGACTTCGACAATCTATCGGGCTAACAGAAAATTCACAATCGCTGGACGGCGGGTGCGTGGTGGGCGCCGCCGCCCGCCCGCTAGAAAGAGGTATGACGCAGATCGAATCGCAGTCGGGTACGAGTTGGCTGTCCAAGGACGAGCTGGAATCGGCCCGCGAACGGTTGCCGATCGTCTACGTCGATATCGTCCCCGTCCGGTGCGACGAGGCCGGCGCGGTCTCGGCGTTCGGCGTCTTGCTGCGCGTGACCCAGGGCCAGATCAGCCGGGCCCTCGTGTCCGGCCGGGTGCTCTATCACGAGCGAATCCGCACAGCGCTGCTGCGCCACATCGAGAAGGACCTCGGGCCGCTCGCCCTGCCCAAGCTGCCTGCCTCGCCGCAGCCGTTCACGGTGGCCGAGTACTTCCCGACTCCCGGCGTGACGGCCTTCCACGATCCGCGCCAACATGCGGTGTCGCTCGCCTACGTCGTCCCGATCGAGGGTGACTGCGAGCCGCAGCAGGACGCGCTCGAAGTGACGTGGTTCGCGCCGGCCGAGGCGGCCGACGCGACCGTGCAGGCCGAGATGGCCGGTGGGCAGGGGACGCTGCTGCGGCAGGCGCTCGCGCATTGCGGCTACTGAACCGTCCCGGGCTTGCAGAGGTAGAACTGGTCCTCGGCGGTCTGGGCAAAGTCGACGACCGTCGCATGGCTTTGCAGCGGCGTGTCCCAGTGCACGGTCACCATGGGCGCGAATCCGTTGTCACCGTCGCAGCTCGCAGGCTTGCGGATCGTCACGAGGAGCCGGATCTCGTCGTTCGGTGGAATGGTCGCCGGCAAATTGCGCGCGGGCACCTCGCGTCCGTAGGACGAGCCGGCGGGAAGCAGATGCCACGGTGACCATCGGATGCGGCTCACCGGAGCAGACGCCGAGATCGACGTGATCTTGACGCTGTGCGAACCGTCGTTGGCCAACGAGTACATCCGGACGACCTCGGTGCCGGCGGGGCCGGTGATGTAGGTCGTGCCGGGCGGTCCATCGGCCAGGTGTGCGTGCGAGTACTCGCCACCGAACGTCCCCGCCCGGATCGGGCCGTACTTCGCGTCGGCGTTGCTCAGGTTCACCCACACGATCGCGCCGACGACGACGGCGACCACGACGAAGACGCTGATCGCCCACACCCACCACGGGACGCGGCGGCGTCGCCTCGGCGCGACGTCGCCGTCGTCGTCGCTCATGCCCGATCTCCGTCGAGGTGCGGGGTGACGACGTGCAGCGCCTCGGCTGCAACCTCGAAGTCGGCGGGGAGGGTGGCGACCACCTCACCGTCGAGGGCGACGTCGAGGGGGCGTTCGACGTGCACGCGCAGCTCTTTCGTGCGTAACGCCCGGACGCCGAAACCCTCGCGGCGACGTCCGATAATCGTGATCAGCGCGCCGAGGACGAGCCGCACCGGCGAGCCCTGCTCGACTGCGATCACGATCAAGCTGCGGTCGTCGAGCCGTGCGCCGGGCACGCGCATGTCCAGCGCGCCACCGAACACCGGCGCGTTGATGATCGACAACTGCATCAGTTCGACCTTCTCGGTCTTTCCGTCGTAGTGCAGTTCGCACTCGAACGGGCGGCTCTCGCGCATCGCACGCACGCCGGCGACGGCGTAGGTGAACCGTCCGAAGCGACGCCGAAGCGACGACCGCGTTGCCAGCTGCGCGAAGTGCACGTTGAACCCGACCGTCGCGGCGTGGACGAAGTTGCGCGCGCGCTCGCCCTCGACGACGACCTGACCGGCGTCGATCGCACGTACGACGCCGGCGCTGAGCATCCGCGCCGCCGCCACCGGATCCGGCGAGATTCCCAAGGACCGCGCGACGTCGTTCGATGTCCCGAGGGGCAAAATCGCGAGGATCGAACCGGTGCCGGCGAGCTCGTCCGCGGCGGCACCGACGGTGCCGTCACCGCCCGCGGCGATCACGAGGGGACGCTGTGCCATCGGCAGCGCGACGAGTTCGGCGAGTTCGCCCTTCTGGCGCACCTCGAGCTCACGGACGATCTCGATGCCGACCTCGATCAGCGCGCGCTTCGCGTCCTCGTAGAGCCCGGCCGAGCCGGCGCCCGGGCTGCCGAGCACCCATGCCTGCTTCGGCAAAGTGCGTCGCTCTGCCGGCGGCAGCTTGATGCCCGGGTCGCTGCGAAGCGCCGCGCCGGCGATCGCCGCAGCACCGATGCCGAGGCCCGCGCCGGCGATCACGTCGCTCGGGTAGTGGACGCCGTTGTGCACGCGCGAGTACGCGACCGCCCCGGCGGCCGCCGCCATGGGGACGCCGGCCGCGGGCCACTCGCGCGCGACGCCGGTCGCGAACGCGAAGGCTGACGCCGCGTGCCCGGACGGGAAGGAGAAGGACGACGGCATGACCACGAGGTTCGAGCGGCCCAACATACGACTGGTCGGCCGTTCGCGGCGCAACAGCAGCTTGAGGGGTCCGTTCACGACCGATGACGTGATCGCGATCCCGAGCAGACCCCGTAGCGCGGCCCGGCGGCCACGGCTGCCGCCACTGACCCCGAGAATCGCGGCGGACGCGACCCACAACTTCGAGTGATTTGCAGCCAGCGAGATCGTCCGCAACGTCGCGTCCGCGGCCGGGCTTTCGTTCGAGGTCACCCGATGCAACAGGCGGCGATCGATGGCGCTTGCACGCCGGCGCGCGCGTGCGAGTCGCCGCACGTTACGAGTGCTCCTGCACGTACTCGTCGGGATCCACGTCGGCGGTGTCGATGCCGCGTCCGTGTGGATGCTGTTCGTAGAACTCCAGCCAGCGCCGGCCCAGTTCCGCGCGAAGGTCGTGGCTCGCGTTCTTACGGAAGTCGGGCAGTCCCTCGTCCTCTTCCTCGCCGAGGTGCTCGGTATTCTCGGTGCGGGCGTCGCCGACGGCCGCGAACCACGCGTCGCTGCCGACGTCGTGGTTTGCGGCCTCGGCGATCGCATCGCGGATCTTGTTGTGATCGCGGATGGCGTCGTCTGTCTCGTCATCGGCGTCGTCGCCGCGTCGCAGCAACGCTGGGTAGAAGATCGTCTCCTCGGCCTGCGCGTGGGTCTCGAGCCGCGTGGCGAGGCCGTCCCAGATCTCGGCGAGCTCGGCCGGACCGTCCGCATCGTCGAGGCGGGCGAACTGGCGACGAAACCACTCGTGGTCGTCCATGATCAACGCGGTGATGTCGGGGCCATCGCTCATGTGCTCAGCCTAGAGACTTCTCAGCAAACGTTCGCCGCTCGGTCAGACCTCAATCGCTCGCGACGCGGGGAAGGTGGCAGATGAGCATCGCGGTGTCGTCCTCGACGCTTGCATGGTTGCGTGCGAGCAACTCGTCGGCGATGGACTCGGGATCGTCGAGGCGCGCGGTCAGCGAGATCGCGCTGCGGCGCAACCGCGTCAGGCCGGCGTCGATCGTTTCTTCGCGCGTCTCGACGAGACCATCGGTATAGAGCACGAGGGTTGAGCCGGCGGGCACGATCCGGTGTGAGTCGGTGCGGGCCAGGTGACGACCGGTCCCGAGCAGTGGTCCGTGGATCTCGCTCAGCATCTCTGCTTCGCCGGACTCGGTCAGCAGCACCATCGGCATGTGTCCGGCATTGCTCCAGCGCAGCACCCACGAGCCGTCCTCGCGCGGGTGGACCACCGCCATGAGCACCGTTGCCGTTCCGTCGATGGCCAGCGGCTCGAGGTTGTCGTCGACCGATTTCAAGACCTCAGCGGGTGGTGCGCCGGTGACGACGCTGACACCGCGGAGCAAGTTGCGGAGTGCGGACATTGCGGTGCCGGCCGCGAGATCGTGGCCGGCGACGTCCCCGACGACGAGTGCAATGTGATCGTCGGGGAGGCGGAACACGTCGTACCAGTCGCCGCCGACGTCGAAGCGATCGCGCGCGGGGAGGTACCGCACTGCTACATCGACCTTGGTGTTCTTGGGAACGACGGGAAGCAGCGCACGCTGCAACCGCGTCGAGATGTCGGCCTGCGCCCGGTAGAGGCGTGCGTTGTCGACGGCGAGCGCAGCCCGCAGACACACATCGGACGCGGTGAGCTTGTCGATGTCGGTGAACGGCGGACTGCCCGCGACGCGGATCAGACCGAGCGCGCCCACCACATGCCCCCGCGCGATCAGCGGCACCGCCAGCAGCGCAACGGCCCCGACGGCGCTCAGCATCGCTCGGGTCTGGGAACTCAACAGATTCGGATCGTTGAGGCGCTCACCGCTGACTTCGACGATGTCAGTCGATGTGACGACGCGGTACGAGGCAGATCTCGGTTCGAACGGAGCCGCCACGTCTTCGCGAGCGAGGACAGCGCCGAGATCGACGTCGATGCCCTCCGCGACCGCGTGGCCGCTGCGCTGCAGGACGGTGTCGTTGATCACAAGGTCACCCAACGCGATGTCGGCGAGCCGGCTCACCGCCAGCCGCGCGAGCCGCTGCACCGCCTCGTGTTCGTCGAGGGTCGAGGCCAATGCTTGCGAGACCGACTCGGCCCATTCGAGATCGGCGATGTTCCGTTGCGCGACGGCCAGTTTCGCGCGCCCCGCGGCGCGTTCCTCGGCGTCTGCAACGGCCCGGGCGCGCTGGGAGGTCGTATCGCTGAACACGAGGACCGCGCCCACGATCGGGCCGTCGTCGCCGTCGCGCAGTGGATTGACCGCCCACCACACAGGCAGCAGATCTCCACGGGCGGTGCGGAAGGTGTCTTCTTGGTGATGGCTCGCTCGGCCCGCCCGCACGGCATTCTCGAGTTCGCACTCGGCGACCGGACGGTCGTGGTTGAGCGCTTCGTGCACGCTTCGCCCGAGCAGCTCCGACTCGTCGGAGCGCAGCATCGCCAAAGCCGCGGCGTTAGCGCTCAGGATGTGCGCATCCTCGTCGACGGCGACGATGCCGATCGCGGCGGCGGCGACGATGTCGCGCGACGATGTGTCAGTCGCCGTGAGCGGCGCGTCCTCGTGCGGTACCACCGTCTCGGACTCCTGGTTCCCGGCTTCGATCTTGTGTTTGGGGACACCCTATGAAGCGCAATACGCAACTTTCAACGCGGGCTCGGAGTGATCGATGACGACAACCAGGGCATACCCACACAATGGACACCGAAGCGACGTGCTCTGAGCAGGCCGAGTCGACGTCTTCCGAGATCGAGTTGCCGCTCGCGGCGAACGTCGAGGCGCCCGGGAAGGCACGCGCCTTCGTGCGCGAGCGGTGGCCCGAGAGCAACGAGGAAGTGCTCGACGACCTGACTCTGATCGTCTCCGAACTGGTATCCAACGCTGTGCAGCACGGTGAGCCGGACATCGTGTTGCGGATGCGCACCGATCCGCTGTCGGTCGACATCTCGGTGCTCGATCACGGGCGCGACGTGCCGCCGGGGACGATCGTGGCTCCGGAAAATTCGGCGACCTCTGGTCGCGGCTTGACCATCGTCAACCACCTGGCCAGCGACTGGGGCGTGGTGCCGTTCGACGGATGCTCCGGGAAAGACGGTGTGGGCCCGGCTGAACGTGCCGAGCTGACACGCTCGAGCGGGACGAGCTGTCGCCCGCCCCGCTCGAGAATGCCGCTAACTCACTGAGCGCCGAAGTACAGGAACATGTTCGTCGGGATGGGTCCGACGACGTTCTTGTTCTTGTGCTTCATCAGGTACTGGACGTAGCCGCTGGACTCGTGCGAGCGGATCTTGTTGTAGGTCGCGCGGCTCGTAACGCCGACGATCACAACATCCCACCACTCGGGCTTGCGGTTGTTCAGATCGTTGATGAAGTGGTCGTGCTCCGGCACCGGGTAGTTCTTCAGCGCCGCGTACAGCTGCTTGTCGGTCAGACTCGGGTAGAGCGGCTTGAGCGCCGGCTCGAGGCGGGTCAGGTCGATCGTCCCGGGGTGATCGACGCAGACGAGCCCGCTCGGGCAGTCGACCATGTTCATCGGCTGTGAGAAGCCGAGCGGCACCGTGATGTAGAGCGGGTCGAAATGCTTGGACGGCGCGTTCTTGTGTGCCGCCCCAGCCTCGCACTTCGACGATGCGAACGAGTGCACCGCGGTGTCGCAGAAGAACCCCTTGGTGTAGGTGAAACCGACCCGGGTGCCCTTGTAGAACGCGCCGGTCATGCCGTACTCGGGAATGCCGCGGCCGGCGGCGCGCGCGTTGCTCGACGGACCGCTGGTGTCCGCCGCGATCGCCGCCGTGAGACCGCCGCCGAGCGCGAGTGCCGTGAGTGCAGCGACGCTGATCAAGCGTCGACGGGTCTTGCTTGGAGCCTTCATGCCGTTCCTCTCCGCGCCGCCGCGTGCGGCGTCCATTGGAGAGTTCGTGACGTTCCGGTGCCCGGTTCCGGTTTTGCCGAAACACGGATCTACTTGATGACGGCGTCGATGGTCTTCTTTAGCGCCGAAGGCTGCGCGGGTGAGGTGGGCGCCTTGGCCCGGACCTCGATCAGTCGCTCGCCGAGTTCGGACAGTTGCTTGCGACCCAGTCCCTCACGGACCTTGGGGAACCACTCGGTCTCTTCCTCTTCGATGTGATGCCGCACGTTTTCGATGAGCACGGTCGTCTTGGCGTCGAACCGTTCGGCGTCGGACGACATTGCATAGAGCTCGGAGCACAGCACGTCGGCGACGTGGTGCTCCTCGTATGACTCGAGGATGTCGTCTTCCAGATCCGGGAGCAGCTTCCTGACCTCCGGGTACATCACCTCGTTCTCGAGGTAGGTGTGCACGGTCAGCAGCTCGATCATGCGAGCGACGAGTTCGCCCTTGCGGACGGCCGCGTCCTCGCCGGCAGACTCGAAGTCGCGAAACAGCTTGCGGATTTCTTTGTGATCCTGCTTGAGCAGGACGATTGCATCGGTGGACACAGTGGATTTTCCTTACGCCGAACGGCTACGTCTCAACCGTCGTCGGTGAGGTACCCACGCAACTGGCGCGGCTATCGCACGTTCGCTGTGGGCTGCACCCAAGATCGTTTCCGATTGGTGCGCCGCCAGGGACTCGAACCCCGAACCCGCTGATTAAGAGTCAGCTGCTCTGCCAGTTGAGCTAGCGGCGCCGGTCATGCGTCCGGCCCACCTCAGGCGGGCCGGACAGCAACATTAGCACGGTGCAACTGGCCTGATTTCGGGGTGCCGGGGCGGTACTCAGGGTGCGCTGTGGGGAAGGGTCAGCCGTATGAGCGACGAGCCGGACGCCGCCGCGGACGGTGCTGACGCCGACCACGACGAGGGCACTTTCACGGTCCTGCTCGCGCTCGCCGCGAACGTCGCGGTCGGGGTGCTCAAGCTGGTCGCCGGCCTGATCAGCGGGTCGTCAGCGCTGCTGTCGGAGGCGGCGCATTCGGTCGGCGATTCCACGACCGAGATCCTGTTGATCGTCGCGTTGCGGCGCTCCGACCGTCCTGCCGATCGAGTCCACCCGTTCGGCTACGGCAAGGAGCGCTACTTCTGGTCGCTGCTCGCTGCGGGTGCGATCTTCGTGTCCGGCGCGGCATTCTCGATCTACGAGGGCCTGCATACGATCATCGGTGGCGCGTCCGAACCAACTGACAACCTCTGGATCAACTACCCGGTGCTCGCGATCGCGGCCGTCCTCGAAGGGACGTCGTTCCTGCAGGCGATCCGGCGTGCACGCTCGCAGGCGCAGCGCTCGCGTAAGACCCTTCGCGCGCTCATCCGCGATCCCGAAGATCCCACCGTCAACAGCGTCGCGATGGAGGATTCCGCGGCCCTCATCGGCATCGTCATCGCGGCCTTGGGCGTGGCGTTGCATCAGCTCACCGGCTCGAGCGTGTACGACGGCATCGCCTCGCTGTGCATCGGCGCACTGTTGCTGCTTGTCGCCTTCGTGCTCGCCCGGTCGACCGGCGATCTTCTCATCGGCAAGCAAGCGGGCCTGCCACTGTTGCGCGAGATCGAAGCCTTCCTCGAGGACGAGGACGAGATCCTCGACGTCGTTGACGTCCTCTCAATGGTCGTCGGCGCGGGCACTGTCCTGCTGTGTGTCCGCGCCGACTTCGCCGACGAAGTGAGCTCGGGCGACATCGAGCAGGCGTGCATGCGCATCGACGGCGACCTGCGCGGCCGGTTCCCCGAGCTCAGCGAGGTCTTCATCCAACCGGTGTCTCGTAGCGATCCGCGCATCCAGGACCGGGTCCAGGCGCGCTACGGTCGCATCCTCTCCGAACAGGAGCATTCCGCCGAGCAGTGAGGACACACCGTGGGCGACGACTACAGCCGCAGTGACGAGTCCGAAGCCGAGCGGCTCGACCGCAACTACGGCGAACTGTTGCAAGAGCTGCGCGTGGCCCAGACCGGCGTGCAGATCCTTTTCGCGTTCCTGCTCGGCATCGCCTTCCAGACCCGGTTCACCGAGATCTCGTCCTATCAGCGCGGGATCTATCTCGTGACGCTGGTCGCGGCGGCTCTCGCGGCGATCATGCTCATCGCGCCGGTGGCAGTGCACCGGATGTTGTTCCGCCGGCACCAAAAGCAGGAACTCGTCGACGTCACCGCGCATCTTGCTGCAACCGGTCTCATCTTCCTCGCGATCGCCGTCCTGAGCGCCGTGCTGTTCGTGGTGAGTGTCGTGGTCAACCTGACGCTCGGCGTCGTGTTCGCCGCTGTCCTCGGCCTCGTGCTGATCGGCTCGTGGTACGTGCTTCCGTCCGAGGTGCGCCGGCGGCGACCTTCGCGCGATCTGCACGCCTAGTGAAAGATCGCCCGCGCGCGGGTAACTGAAAGTCATGTCCGAACCCGCCGCCGCGTCGCCGCCGCGCCGCCGACGGCGGATCACCGTCGATCAGATCGTCGAGCTGTACGAGGACGCCGAACGATGCGCCACGGCGGCCGGGTTGCGATACGTGAGTCCGGACGAGCCGGGCATCCGCCGCACCCGCCGCGGCAAGGGATTCAGCTACGTCGATGCCAACGGCAAGACCGTCGCGGCACAGGTGCGGGTGCGCATCAACGCTCTCGCTATTCCGCCCGCATGGTCCGAGGTGTGGATCTGCGCGTTCGACGACGGGCACCTGCTGGCCATCGGCCAGGACGAACGTGGCCGGCGGCAGTACCGCTATCACGACGACTGGCGGTCATTTCGCGACCTGCTCAACTTCTACCGCCTCGTTGACCTCGGCCCGCGGTTGCCGAAGATCCGCGCCGACGTGGCCACACAGCTTCGGCGTCGCACCCTCGACCGTGATCAGGTGCTCGCGGCGATGTTGCGGATCGTCGACGTGTGCGGGCTGCGCGTGGGCAGCGAGGAGTACGCGGAAGAGAACGCGAGCTACGGGCTGTCGACGCTGACCAAGAAGCATGTCCAGGTCGTCGGCGGCTCGGTGCTGTTCGACTTCCCGGCGAAGTCGGGAAAGCAGGCGCAGGTCACGCTCCATGACCGGGCGGTCGCACGTGTCGTCGCCGCCCTGCTCGAGCAACGCGGTCGTCGGCTGTTCACCGTCAACGGATCGCCGATCGGCGCCGACGAACTCAATCACCGCCTCGGCGAACTTGCCGGCGCACGGGTGACCGCGAAGGACTTCCGCACCTGGCACGGCACGCGCGTCGCGTTCTCGTCGCTGCGCAAGCACCTCCCGCCGTCCGATGACGAAGGCACGCGCGAGCAGCGCGTGCTCAACGCCGTCGATGCGGCATCAGAGTTTCTGAACAACACCCGTGCGGTCGCCCGTGCGCACTACGTGCACCCGCACGTCGTTTCGGCCTATCTCGACGGGACGTTCTCGCAGACGATGGCCGCCCGGCGCCCGCCTCGTGCACCCGGTCTCGACACCGACGAGCGAGCGCTGATCGGGTTTCTCGGCACCCTGCTCGCGCAGCATTTGCACGCGCTGTGATCGCATCGTCACTGCATGTGATTACTATCTCGCGCTGAGACCGTTGTCGGTGTTGAAGACCAGCGCTGCACGGACTGACGTGACGGAGACGACCATGTCCCGCCGCGATGCCGATCCCGCCAAGGACGCCGCTCGCTCGGACTCGTTGTTCGATGCGCCAGGGCAGACCTGTGCTGCGCTGCGCGCTGTTGATTGGGCCCAGACCGCACTCGGCCCGCCGCAGAACTGGCATCCCGATCTGCGCCGCGCCGCGCACACGATCGTGCGCTCGGCCGCCCCGATGCTCGTCTGGTGGGGCGAGCAGTTCGTCCAACTGCACAACGACGCAGTGATCGACTCTCTCGGCGGCGACAAACCCGCAGTGGGGTTGCCCGCCGCGCAGTGCTGGCCCGAGCGGTGGGACGTGTTCGCGCCGCATGCGTCCCGCGTGATGAAGACCGGCCAGCCGCACACGGTCGATGACGTGGTGCTGCCGGTCGACGGCGTGCCGATCACGTTCTGGACGATGTCGTTGGCGCCTCTGTACGACACCGACTCGACCACCGCCGGAGTGCTGGTCAACGCGGTGGACCTGACGGTTCGCGTGACTGCACACGAGGTCGAACGGCGCACCGCTGACGCGGCCACCGCCAACCTGCAGGGCGCGCTCGCGAGCAACCGTCGCATCGGGACGGCCATCGGCATCCTGATGGCGCATCGCCGCATCACCGACGCCGCGGCCTTCGAATTGTTGCGCGAGGCCAGCCAGCGTGGCCATCGAAAGCTGCGTGACATCGCCGAGGACGTCGTGCTGACGGGAACGGTGCCCGAATAGCGAGTCCGACTGGGGCGAAATGTCCGTAGTGGCAATTTGTTCGATGCCACGGTTAGACTGCCGACACCGGCGGGTACCACCCCCGGACAACGGCGAGAGCCGGCACGACGGCGACTGAACCCGCAGGGGGCCGACGCGCAGGCGACCGCCACGAGCGGAGCGATTGTGACTCTGTCTGTAGAGGCAGGCTCAAGCAGTCCGACCAGTGGTTTCGATGTCCGCACGTCCAGCTGCGACACCACTCGAGCCAACCTCACCATCAGCGGTGATCTCGACGACGACGGCGCGGCCGTCCTCGGCGAGGTGATCGAGGGGCACGTCCGCACCGGGCGGCGCTTCCTGCGACTGCACCTGGGTGGCGTGCGCTCGCTGGGCGACGCGGCAATGGTCGTGATCGCCCGCGCGCACGAGCAGCTGCTCGCGGCGCGCGGCACGTTGATCCTGACCGGCGTCGACGGGCCGCTCGAAGACGCGCTCCGGATCGCCGCGCCGGCAAGCCCGTTGTTGTTGCTGCCCGCCCGACCGGCGGAAGTCAGCTGAGAATCACGCCGACGGCAGCGAACCCGTCCGTACGAGTTCGTCGGCGATCACGCGCAGCTTGACGTTGCTGCGTTGCGACGCGTGCACCATCACGTCGAAGGCCTGGCTGGCCGTGATCCGGTGCCGCTCTATCAAGATGCCCATCGCCTGACCGATGACCTCGCGGCTCTCGAGCGCGCGCCGCAGGTTCGATTCGCGGTCGAGCGCCGACAAGGCCAGGCTCACGTGCGCCGCGTAGCCGACAGCCATCGCCTCGGATTCGGCGGTGAACGCGTTCGGGGTCGTGGCGTACATGTTCAGCGCACCGAGCTTGTCGCGCTGGGTCGCGAGGCGGCAGGCCAACATGCTGCGCACACCCTCGGCGGAGGCGGCCTCGGCGAACTCGGGCCACCGGGTGTCGGTGGTGACGTCGTCGATGCGGATGATGTCGGCCTCGAGCAACGCCGTGATGCACGGCCCCTCGCCCAGCTGCTCCTGCAACTTGTCGCAGCGCGCGGCGATCTCGCCGAAGCTCGCGGGCGTGTCGATGATCCGGTTGTGCAGCAGCGAGATGCCGGCCTCTTCGCAGCCCGGCACGATCTCGACCGCGAGGCCGAGGGCGCGTTCGAGCACCTCCTGCAACGACGGCGTGTCGACCAGTTCAGAAGCAAGCTCTGCAACCATTTGGACGGCCGCGGCCGCTGAAATACTGGATACCTCAACCATCAGCACCCCTCCAAAGGTCTATCGCGTGAGTGACGGGGGTCGAACCGCGACATGGTGCAGAGCACCACGACCAGGTGCGCATACCTTCACCCGGGTGAGTGACGGGGCTCGAACCCGCGACATCCTGGACCACAACCAGGTGCTCTACCTGCTGAGCTACACCCACCATCGCCGCGCTCGGGCGAGATCGTTCCACCGGGGCGCAGCCGCGTCAGTCTACCCGTCGCTGCCCGGCGTCGATAACGGCGTGGGCAGCTGCCTGAGCCTGTTCCTGGGTGGGTCCGGGCGGTTCGACGAACAGCGTCTGCCGGTAGTAGGCGAGCTCGCGGATGCTCTCGCGGATGTCGGCGAGCGCGCGATGGGCGAGGCCCTTGGGCGGCTGCGACTGGTAGACGCGGGGGTACCACCGCTTGGACAGTTCCTTGATCGACGACACGTCGATCATCCGGTAGTGCAGGTGCTCGTCCAGCCGTGGCATGTCGCGAGCGAGAAATCCGCGGTCGGTGGCGATCGAGTTGCCGCACAGCGGAGCCGTCCGCGCCTCCGGGACGTGAGCGCGCACGTAGTCGAGCACCATGGTCTCGGCGTCTCCGAGGGTGATGGTCGAGGCGCGGACGGCCTCGGTGAGCCCCGAGGACTCATGCATCTGGTGAACGAACGGGATCATCGTGTCGAGCACGTCGTCGGCGACCTTGATGACGACATCGAGCCCGTCGTCGACCGGAACGAGTTCGGCGTCGGTCACGACAGCGGCGACCTCGATCAGCGCGTCACGCGCCAGATCAAGCCCGGTCATCTCACAGTCGACCCACACCAACCGTTCTGCCATGCGCTGAAGGCTATCTCCCTGCCGGCTCCCTGCCGGCGCTGTCCCGCGTCCACGGTCGTCGTTACGGTGGACCGATGAGCGCGCAGGTACTGGATCAGAGCGCAGTCGATGCCGGACTCGAGGCGCTGCACGCCGATTGGGCGGGCACCACCGAGCAACTCTCGCGATCGATCGAGTTCGCCGACTTCCCGACGGCGGTCGAGTTCGTCAATCGCATCGCACCGCGATGCGAGGAACTCGACCACCATCCTGATCTGTCGATCCGGTGGCGCTGGGTCGATGTCACCCTGTCGACGCACAGCGCGGGTGGCGTGACCGACAAAGACCTCACGTTGGCCGGCATCGTCGATGAAACTGCCGCCGGGCTACCGCTGGCGTGAAGATCGCTACTTGCTGCGCCATTCACTCATGCCGAGCGCGATCAGACGCAGCTGTCGCGTCCCGCGCTCGAGCACCGCTGCTTCCTTGACGCGGCGGCTGGCCGGCCGCGGATCGAGCTCGAGCAGGTCCATGATCGCCTTGAGCATCGCGGCGACCATCAGGTCGGCTGTCATTTCGAGATCGTCAGAACTCCAGTCGTAGCCCGCTGTCAGGCGGGCCAGGTCGACGGCCAGCTCGCTCGTGAACAGCGTCAGTTCGGTGTCGATCGCGCGTCGTACCTGCCGGATGCCGCCATAGCGCTCGCGGACCAGGAACCGGAATTGATCAGGATGATCGCGCACCTGATGGCTGAGCACGTCGATCGTCCCGGCGATGATGTCGCCGTGGCTGGCCACGCCGCGCCGGGCGTCGCGGATCATCTGGCGCAGTGGCCGCATGCACTCGTCGACCAGTTCGACTCCGAGTTGGTCCATCGAGTCGAAGTGGCGGTAGAAGGCCGTAGGAACGATGCCTGCTTCCCGTGCGACCTCGCGCAGGCTGATGCTGTCCAGGCTTCGGCTGGTGATCAGCGACAGCGTGACATCGAGCAGGCGTTGGCGGGTCGCCTCCTTGCGCTCAGCCCGGGTGCGCCCGTCCGCCATGCCCGAAACGGTACGCCCGTTCACCCTGTGGCGCCTCGCAGCGACGCTCGTCACGACGTACTCGGCGTCACAGACATACGTGTTGACACGTCGGGTCGACCTCCGAAGACTAGTTGGTGTACAACTGTTCACCGAGATTGAGGACGCCATGACCACCTTTGCGCGGTCACCGCTGAAACTGCTCGAGGCTCTCGCGACGCCGCACGGCGTCGACCGGTACCTCGAACTGATCAATCCGATGCTCACCGTCCGCGAATTGCGGGCCGAGGTGACGCAGGTAGTCCGTACGACGCCCGACACTCTCGCGCTCACGCTCAAACCGACACGGCAGTGGCGTGGATTCCGCGCCGGCCAATTCGTCCAGGTCACGGCCGTGATCGACGGCGTGCGCCGCACGAGGTGCTACTCGCCGAGCTGTTCGCAGTTGCGGTCGGACGGGCGGTTCGAGCTCACCGTCAAGGCGCACCCCGACGGGTTGTTCTCGCGGTGGCTGCATGCGAATGCGCGTCCTGGCCTCGTGCTGGATCTCGGACAGGCCGACGGCACGTTCATGCTGCCGGACACCCGTCCCGCACGGACGTTGCTCGTCAGCGGGGGTAGCGGCATCACGCCCGTCCTGTCGATGCTTCGCACGCTGTGCGACGAGGGTCATCGCGGCGAGGTCGTGTTCCTGCACTATGCAGACGATGCGGCGCACGTCCCGCACCGCGCCGAACTCGAGCGCATCGCTGCCGAGCACGACAACGTGCGCCTCGTCCTCGCCTACACCGCGAACGACGACGGCGACCTGTCCGGCTTCTTCGGCGCCGACCATCTGCACTCGGCCGCACCGTGGCACGTGGACGCCGACACTTTCGTGTGCGGGCCGCCCGGACTGATGCGCGCCGTCCGTGAGCACTACAAGCAGGCCGGGTTGCTCGAGCGATTGCACGTCGAGGAGTTCACGCCGGAGATCGCAGCCGTCGCCGGCGACGCGACCGGCACCGTGCGCTTCGCCGCCAGCAACGCCGAGATCGACAACTCGCGGCGCCACGTTGCTCGAACAGGCCGAGGCGGCCGGGCTGAGCCCCGAGTACGGCTGTCGCATGGGCATCTGCTTCTCGTGCACCCAGGTGAAGACCTCGGGTTGCACACGCAACATCCGAACCGGCGATACCGACAGCGATCCCGACACAGAGATCCAGCTGTGCATCAACGTCCCCGTCGGCGACGTCGAACTCAACGTCTGAGAGGGAATCATGACCATCACCCTGACCGAGTCGCAGGTCGACGAGCTAGGCCGCGAACTCGACGCCATCCGCGCGCGCATCATCGCTGACCTCGGTAGCGAGGACCGCGACTACATCTACCGCGTGCTCAAGGTCCAGCGCGGTCTCGAGGCAGGTGGCCGGACCGCGCTGTTTGCGAGCCTGCTGCCGCCGTTCTGGCTCGCTGGGACAGCGATGCTGAGCTTGTCGAAGATCCTCGACAACATGGAGATCGGCCACAACGTCATGCACGGCCAGTACGACTGGATGCGTGACCCCGCGCTGAACTCGAAGATGTTCGAGTGGGACACCGCCTGCCCGTCCGACCAGTGGCGCCACTCGCACAACTACATGCATCACACGTTCACGAACATCCTCGACAAGGACCGCGACATCGGTTACGGCATCCTGCGCATGGACGAGGGCCAGAAGTGGAATCCGTACTACCTGGGTAACCCGGTGTGGGCGTTCTTGCTGATGACGCTGTTCCAGTACGGCGTGGCGGTGCACGATCTCGAGGCCGAGAACCTCGTCACCGGCCAGCGGAAGATGTCCGAGAACAAGGAACTGCTCGACGGCATCTGGCGCAAGATCGGCAAGCAGACACTCAAGGACTACGTGCTGTTCCCGGCGCTGACCGGTCCGCAGTTCCTGTCGACATTGTCGGCGAACGCGAGCGCGAACCTCGTCCGCAACATCTGGGCGTACTCGATCATCTTCTGCGGCCACTTCCCGTCCGGTGTTGCCACGTTCACCGAGGAAGAGACCGAGAACGAGATCGCGTGGACGCTGGTACGTGCGGCAGATGCTCGGTTCGGCGAACATCAGCGGCGGCAAGCTGTTCCACATCATGTCGGGCAACCTGTCGCACCAGATCGAGCACCACCTGTTCCCGGATCTGCCTGCGCGGCGCTATCCGGAGATCGCACCCGAGGTGAAGGCGCTCTGCGAGAAGTACGGGCTGCCGTACAACACCGGTCGCCTGTCGAAGCAGCTCGGCTCGGTCTACGGCAAGATCGCTCGGCTCGCGTTGCCGTTCGGCCGCGGCAGGTCCGCCGAGCCCGCGGTGCGTATCGTCCCGGATGCGGATGCTGCCGCGGCCTGACCAGCTCAGGAGGACAGCTCAGGAGGACATCGTGATGGGGCAGGGGACACGTGGGCTCGGCCGTGCCGAGATCACGAAGGACACCATCCAGGTGTTGACCGAGACGACCGCAGCTCACGTCGGACGGATCGCCTCGATCGTCACCGGCGCAATACGCGACGTCGCCCGCGAGATCGGTGATCTCGCGAGCGACGTGTTCGAGATGCGAGAAGCCGCAGAGCGCGCCGACAAGGCGTCGCGCGACGACGATCTCACTGCACCGTGATGGTGCCCTTCATGTACTGGTGGATCGAGCAGTAATAGCTGTATTTGCCCGCCGTGTTGAACGTGTACGAGTACGAGCCCGTCTGGATGTCCTTGGACTTGAACTTGTTGTCGTTCGCGGTCACGTTGTGCTGGGTGTTGTCCCGGAAATTCCAGGTCACCTTCGTGCCCTTCTGCACCGTCAAATTGCCCGGCGTGAAGCTGAAGTTCTTGACCACGACGGTCGGCGCCGCGCCGCTCTTGGCCGAACTCGATTGCGTGTTCGTCCCGGAGCCGGGCTTGCTGCCGCCGCAGCCTGCGAGCAGGCCCACGGCGGCGACGACAGCAAGTGCGCGTTTGATCATGATCACCCGGTGAACATCGACGCCGAGATCGCGCCGCTGGTGCCGATGTCGGACATCGGCACCGGGTACTGGCCCAGCACGAAGTTCAGGATCGCCGCGTGCATGGCCTCGACCGGCTGAATGGTCGCTGCCTGCACGATGCCCGCCGGGTCATGAACAGCTCCGACGGCGAACTGGTACGTGGCCGCAGCAGCGTCTTCGAGCGTGAGCGCGAGCTTCGCAACGTCGACGACGTTCTTGGCCTGGCCGAGCTTGGCGACCTCGGTCTTGGTGATCGTCAGCGCCGGCGTGGTGACGGGCTTCACGTTGCTCTTCGTGAGCACCGAGTTCCACCCTGCCGCGTGATCCTGGTGCTGCTTCATCGCGGTCGTTGCGAACGTCGCAATCGCCGGTGGCACCTTGCCGAGCTTGCCTGCACCGGCCATCTTGATCGCGCCTTGGTACGCCGCGACTGCGAGGTTCTCCAGTGCGGCCGCAAGCGCGACGATCTGCAGGTCACCGGTGTACTGACTGCCACCGCTCGAGGACTTCGGCGCCGCCGGCGTCGTGCTCTGCTGCGCAGGCGAGGACGAAGTGCTGCTACCGCCTGAGCTACTGCAGGCGGCAACCCCACCGACCAGCGCCACGCCACCGAGTCCGAGCAGGAACGAGCGCCGACCGGCGTCGCGTCCCGAACTCGTACGCAGGTGCGCCAGGTTGGCCCGCACGTCGGCGAACGTCTTCTGCACGCCGGGGAAGGTTTCGTTGTGGAGCATGTCGAGCTCGGCAGTCATCGCGTTGAGCTCGTTCTCCGAGATCGCGATCTCGTTCTGGTCCTTTTTCTTGGTCACTTGACCGCTCCTTCGGACACCGGCGAGGCCATCTTGGTCGGGTAGTCGGAGTCCGGGAATCCGACGCTTCCGGCCGCGGCCGGCAATTTCGCTGCGTCCGGCGGCAGCTTGATCTGACTGGCCAGGTTCCCCTTCAAGAGGGCCTGGACGGCCAGCAGGATCGCCTTGTGCTGAGCCTCCACACCGGCCACTCCCGAGAACATCTGCCGCAACTCGGGGGTGCTGACCAGGCCGACGTCGGCGACGTAGGTCTGTGCGGCTACGTCCTCGAGCGTGATCGCCAGCGCGACGACCTTGTCGGGGCTCGTGAGCGTCGGGACGGCCTTCGTCACGATCGGCGCGTACTTGGGGTTGGGCTTGGTCTGTTGCTTGCCACCGAGCTTCATCACCGCGGCGTTGAAGCCCTTGAGGTGATCCTCGTGCTGGGCCATGGTCTTCTGCGCGAAGGCCTTGACCACGCCGTTGGCGCTGCTGCCGCCGATGAATGGCAGCGTCAGCGCCTTCGCGTAGGTCGCGACCGCGAGCACTTCGATGCTGGCCGCGGTCTGCAGCGCCATCACGTCCTTGGAACTCGCGGCGAATGCCGGCCCGGCGAAAGCCAGTGCGGCTGCGCCCAGTGCGCCGGCACCGACAATGGCGCCACCGATGCCGAGCTCACGCCGGTGTTCGTAACGGGATTCGCGTGCTGCGTCCACGTAGGAGTTCAGTCCCTCGCGGGAACTCCTCATCGCGTCCGATTGCAAGTCATCCGACTCCACCATGAGTTCGCGGAACCGACGTTCGTCGATGCGTTCTTCCACCTGCCACCTCACTGCTCGCGCCGACCGCCGACAGTGATGGCGAACCGACTTCAGGACTTTCTCGACGAAGGTGACTTCGCGGGCAGGCGACGGTCCGGTTCCGCGGACGTGATCACGGTCGGGTCACGCGCAGCTGTGGACGGGGTGTGCCCCCGGCAGGGTTCGAACCTGCGACCGACCGCTTAGAAGGCGGTTGCTCTATCCACTGAGCTACGGGGGCCGGTGTGGCCCGAAGACGCTCACATGCTCTCATCTGCGCGCCACCTAACGGTTGCGCAACCGTGTTCCGGGCCGCCTTGACACGCTTCCCCCGCGCGGCAGAGGCTTCCCTGCACAGCGAGTGTCAGGGGAGGGCCATGGCGATCGCATCGGGTGCAGAGTCCACCCAGATGATGCCGCGCGTTTCGTTCGCCGATCCGGCGTCCGCGCAGCAGCGCACGGCGCGGCGGCCGATCGCGATCATCGGCACCGTTGCAGTGGTCGTCGGAGTTGTCACCCAGCTCGTCTCGATCATCAGCGCGACCTGGTGGACGGGCACCGTGTCCGGCCAGCGGGTCGCGATGCGCTTCTCCGATTTCGCGCCCCGGTCGTGGCGCGGATTCGCGTTCATGTACTTCAGTTGGGGTGCCTGGCTGATCGCCGGGCTCACCCTCGGTCTCGGGCTCGCAGCATGCATACGGTGGCGCGGCGCTCATCCGTTCCGCATCGTTGCGGCGATGTTCGGCGTGGTCGCCTCGATTGCACCGATCGTGGCGCTGATCGTGTTCGCCTACCAGTCCAAGACCGACGTGTTCCACGTCGTGCGCGACTACGCGATCGGCCCGTACCTGGCGGTGCTGGGGACGATGGCGACCGCGCTCGGCGCTGCGGCAGGATCTGCGCGATAGCAGATCGCTGCGACAGTTCGCACGTGTGCGTCCACAACGGCTCTCGGCCGTCCACAGGTCACTGTTTCGTTCTCCGCTCGTCCCTTCGATGCCGTTGCCTGGTGCTACCGGACGGACCGGAACGGATCGAGGGAGCATCGATGAACGACGTACTGATGACGATCGCGGGCAACGTGGTCGACAACCCGAAGCTGCGGCGCACCAGGGGCGGCCATTTCGTGGCCAGCTTCCGCGTCGCATCCACGCCGCGGCGTTTCGACCGCGAGACGAATGCCTGGGTCGACGGCGCCACGCTCTTCGTGACGGTGACCTGCTGGCGCGCAATGGGCGAGAACGTCGCCGAATCGTTGCGCAAGGGCCAGCCGATCGTCGTGCAGGGGCGCTACTGCCAGCGCGAGTACGAGCGGGAGGAGAAGCTGCACACCGCCTATGAGCTCGAGGCCATCGCGATCGGTCACGACCTCTCGCGCGGCACCGCCCAGTTCGAACGGATCTATCGGCCGCTGGCCGCCGAGGTGCCGGTAGGTGACGACGGCATGCCCGCTGACGAGACCGAGCACTACATCGAGGGCGAGACCGAGCTTGACGGTGAGGTCGAGGTCGACACCGCAACCGGAGAGGTACGCGAACTCGTGCCGGCGAGCTGACCGGGGGCTCGCCTTCGCGACTAACGGGCGGCTGGGACACTGGGTGGTAGCTCGCGCGCGGGCGGTTTCGTCGTGCGCGCACACGCCTGCACGCAGTACCAGACCGAGGACGGATAGTGGCTCAGTTCATCTACACGATGTACAAGGTGCGCAAGGCGCACGGCGACAAGGTGATTCTCGACGACGTCACGTTGTCATTCCTGCCCGGCGCGAAGATCGGCGTCGTCGGCCCGAACGGGGCCGGCAAGTCGAGCGTGCTCAAGATCATGGCGGGGCTCGACCAGGCCTCGAACGGCGACGCGACTCTGTCGCCGGGCGCCACCGTCGGACTGCTCCAGCAGGAGCCACCGCTCGATGAGACCAAGACGGTGCGGGGCAACGTCGAGGACGCTGTCGCCGATCTTCGCGCCACGCTCGCGCGCTTCGAAGAGGTCTCGGCCGAGATGGGCGAGCCCGACGCCGACTTCGACAAGCTGCTCGCCGAGCAGGGCGAGTTGATGGAGAAGATCGAGCACGCCGAGGGCTGGGAGCTCGACAGCCGCATCGAACAGGCGATGGACGCACTGCGCTGCCCGCCCGGCGACGAGCCGGTCACGCACCTGTCCGGCGGCGAGCGGCGCCGTGTCGCGCTGTGCAAGTTGCTGCTCGAACAGCCCGACCTGCTGCTGCTGGACGAGCCGACGAACCACCTGGACGCCGAGAGCGTGCAGTGGCTCGAGCAGCACCTGGCGCGCTATCCCGGCGCCGTGCTCGCCGTGACCCACGACCGGTACTTCCTCGACAACGTGGCCGAGTGGATCCTCGAGCTCGACCGCGGCCATGCCTACCCCTACGAGGGCAATTACTCGACCTACCTCGAGAAGAAGGCAGAGCGGCTCACGGTCCAGGGCAAGAAGGACCAGAAGCTCGAGCGTCGCCTGCGCGAGGAACTCGACTGGGTGCGGCAGAACGCCCGTGGACGTCAGGCCAAGAGCAAGGCCCGCCTGCAGCGCTACGAAGAGATGGCGGCCGAGGCCGAGAAGACCCGCAAGCTCGACTTCGAAGAGATCCAGATCCCGCCGGGCCCACGGCTGGGCACCGTCGTGGTCGAAGCCAGCCACCTCGACAAGGGCTTCGACGGCGAGCTGCTGATGAAGGACGTCTCCTTCACGTTGCCCCGCGGCGGCATCGTCGGCGTCATCGGCCCCAACGGTGTCGGCAAGACGACGCTGTTCAAGATGATCGTCGGTCAGGAGAAACCCGACGCCGGCGAGCTGCGTCTGGGCGAGACGGTCAAGCTCAGCTACGTCGACCAGAGCCGGGGCGGCCTCGACCCGACGAAGACGGTGTTCCAGGTCGTGTCCGACGGCCTCGACTACATCAACGTCGGGCAGGTCGAGATGCCCTCGCGGGCGTACGTGTCGGCGTTCGGCTTCAAGGGACCTGATCAGCAGAAGCCGGCCGGCGTGTTGTCGGGCGGCGAGCGCAACCGGCTGAACCTGGCACTGACGCTCAAGGAGGGCGGCAACGTCCTGCTGCTCGACGAACCGACCAACGACCTCGACGTCGAAACGCTCGGCTCGCTCGAGAACGCGCTGCTGAACTTCCCGGGCTGCGCCGTGATCACCAGCCACGACCGGTGGTTCCTCGACCGCATCGCCACGCACATCCTCGCCTGGGAGGGCGACGACGCGAACTCGGCGAAGTGGTTCTGGTTCGAGGGCAACTTCGAGTCCTACGAGAAGAACAAGATCGAACGGCTCGGCGCCGAGGCGGCCCGTCCGCACGCCGTGACGCATCGCAAGCTGACGCGGGACTGATCCGGCACCGATGCCCGTTTACCCGCCCATCGACCCCTACGACAGTGGGCTGCTCGAGGTCGGCGACGGCAACCGCGTCTATTGGGAGGTGTGCGGACGTCCTGACGGCAAGCCGGCGGTCTTCCTGCACGGTGGGCCGGGCGGTGGCTGCTCGCCGAACCATCGGCGCATGTTCGACCCGGATCGTTACCGCGTCGTGCTCTTCGACCAGCGCAACTGCGGCCGCAGCCTGCCGCACGCCGCCGAACCCGGCACCGATCTGACCGCCAACACCACCGAGCACCTGCTCGGCGACATCGAAGCGCTCCGCGAACTTCTCGGCGTCGAACGCTGGCTCGTGTGGGGCGGTTCGTGGGGCAGCACGCTGGCGTTCGCCTACGCCGAACGTTTCCCGCACCGCGTGACCGAGCTCGTCCATGTCGCGGTCACGAACACGACCCGCGCCGAGATCGACTGGCTCTACGGCGGCCTCGGCACGTACTTCCCGGCTGAGTGGGATCGCTACCGCGGGTTCGTCGGACTCGGCCCGGATGCGACCGGCACCGAGCTGGCGATCGCCTACAACGCACTGCTGCAAGGCGATGACCTGCCCGCCCGCGATGCCGCCGCCATCGAGTGGTGCGAGTGGGAGGACGCCGTCGTCGCACTCGACGCCGGCCGCAAGGCAGGCAGCAAATGGGATGACCCGGTCGCCCGCATGGCGTTCGCCCGGTTGTGTGCGCACTACTTCTCACAGCACGGCTTCCTGCCCGACGGCGAGCTGTTGCGTAATGCCGGTCGGTTGCACGGAATCCGCGGCGCGCTGATCCACGGCCGGCTCGACCTCACCTCGCCGCTGGTCACGGCCTACCGCATGTCTCAGGCCTGGCCGGAGGCCGAGTTCCACCCGATCAACGGAGCCGGTCATTCCAGCGGGCCGGGAATGGGTGAGACGATCGGCGACGTGCTCGACCGGTTCGCCGCAGACTGGGAGGTGCAATCGTGAGCAGGTTCGTGCACGAGGTGCACATGCGCTGGTCGGACATGGACGCGTACCGGCACGTGAACAACACCGCCTACCTCGCCTACCTCGAACAGGCGCGCGTGGCGATGTTCTTCCACCGCAACGAGGGCTTCAACGCCGGAACGGTCATCTCGCGCCACGAGATCGAGTACCTACGGCCGATCGTCTACCACCCCGAACCGCTCCAGGTCGAAGTCTGGATCGAGAAGATCGGCGGTGCGCGGTTCACCGTGCGATACGAGATCTTCGATGTCCTCCCGTCCGGACGGGTGCTGACCGCGCGCGCGTCGACCACCTGCGTGACCTTCGACTTCACCACCGACCGGCCGCGCCGGCTGACCACCGAAGAGCGAGAGATCCTCGCCGGATTCAGCGACTCGTGACCTCGAGCGCCGCACTGTCGCGCGAGGACATCGTCGAGCTGGCTCCCCTGGTGCGGCGGGCGGTCGATCTCGATCCCGCAGCACTCGTACGCGTACGCCGCGACGGTCCGCACGTGTCATTGCTCGTGCGGCTGCCCTTCGGCGTGCTGGCGGCGCGGAAGGTCGAGGCCGACGGCCACGGCGGCGACGTCGACGTGACCCTGCGAGGCAGCGACGTGCTCGCGTGGCTCGACGGCACCACGGACGAGCCGCCGCACTCGCGCGACGCGCTGTGGCGCGGCGGGTCGCCGCCGCGCTCGGGCTGGCAACGCGTCGACCGCGTCCCCGACGCTGACATCCGCCCGCTCGTGCGCAGCGGCGCGCTCACGCTGAAACAGGCTGCTGACCGCGAGGGTGTCCCGGGAGCACAACCGCGCGAAGCGGTGGCGGACGCCCTGCTCGACTCGGTCGTGCTGACCGTCACCGGCGCCGGACACACGGTCGAGATCACGCTGCGGACCCTGAGCGCGCTGACCCGGCTCGGTTTCCTGCCCCGCGACTCGCACGCCGCGATCGACGTCGCCGGCCGCTGGGTGCGCGTGGCCGCCGCGTACGGCTCGGTCTACGCCGAACGGCCCGGCGCCACCCTCACCGTCCGCTGACCCCACGTCCCTCGTCCGTGGGTCAGCTGATCCAGACGGCGGTGTCCACCGGCAGGGTGCCGTCCGCGCCGAGCGGGCCGGATGCGACCAGCACCTCACCGGTCGGTAGCGCGGCGGGCTCCGCTCCGGAGTTGAGGACGACGGTCACGTCGCCGCAGCGGTACGACAGCACGCCGACCGGCGCGTCGAGCCACTCGACCTCGCGCGCATCGGCGAGAAACTCGCGTCGCAGCGCAAGCATCGAGCGGAACTGGGCGAGCGTCGACTCGGCATCGTCCTGCTCGGCCTCGACCGTCACGCCGGCCCAGTCGTCGGGCATCGGCAACCATGTCGACGATGCAGTCGTGAAGCCGTACGGTGCCGCGTCGCCGGACCACGGCAGCGGGACGCGTTCGCCGTCGCGGCCGCGGTCGGTGTGCCCGCTGCGCTCCCATGTCGGGTCGAGCAGCGCCTCGTCGGGCAGTTCGACGTTGGTCAGCCCGAGTTCCTCGCCGTTGTAGACGTAGACCGCGCCGGGCAGCGACAGCTGCACCAACGCAGCGGCTCGTGCGCGCGCCACCCCGGTGGTGGCGCCGCCGTAGCGCGTCGCCGGACGGTCGACGTCGTGGTTGCCGAGCACCCATGTGCACGGCGCGCCCACTGCCGACATCGCCTGGTACGACGAGTCGATTGCCTTGCGGAACGACTCGGCGCCCCACTTGGCGAGGACGAGTTCGAAGTTGAACGCAAGGTTGAGTTCGTCGTGACGCACGTACCGCGCAAGGCGCTCGTCGTCGGCGACCCAGACCTCGCCGACCGCCATCCGGTCGCCGGGGTAGGAGTTCAGCACGCGCCGCAGCAGGCGGTGCACGTCGTGGACGTCCTCGCGGTCCCAGCGGATGTCGTCGCGCACCGGCACATGCGTCTCGTGCTCCTCGTGCGCAGCGAGCGTGGCGAGATCCATGTCCGGCAGGCCGTCCGGCTTGGCCATGCCGTGCGCAACGTCGATGCGGAATCCGTCGACGCCGCGGTCGAGCCAGAACCGCCAGATGCGCTCGAACTCGGCCGGCACCTCGGGATTGGTCCAGTCGAGATCGGGCTGCTCGGGCGCGAACAGGTGCAGGTACCACTCGCCGTCTGCGACGCGCGTCCATGCCGGTCCGCCGAACGCCGACGGCCAGTTGTTCGGCGGCAACTCACCGTCTTCGCCCTTACCGGGACGGAAGATGAACCGCGCCCGCTCCGGTGAGCCCGGTGCAGCGGCCAGCGCCTGCTGGAACCAGACGTGCTGGTCGGAGAAGTGATTCGGGACGGAGTCGATGGTCACCTTGATGCTGCGCGCGTGCGCCGCTTCGAGCAGCGCGTCGAAGTCGGCGAGTGTGCCGAACATCGGGTCGACATCGCAGGGATCGCTCACGTCGTAGCCGTTGTCGGCCATGGGCGAGGTGAAGAACGGCGAGATCCAGATCGCGTCCACGCAGAGCTCGACCAGGTGGTCGAGCCGCTCCCTCAGGCCGATCAGGTCACCGTCGCCGTCGCCGTTCCCGTCGGCGAAGCTGCGCGGGTAGACCTGGTAGAACACGGCAGACGCCCACCACGGAGCGGCACCGAAAGCGCTTTGAGACATATGGCGAAGTCTGCCGCATCGCGGCCCGGATCCGGAAACCGGGATAGAGCCGGAACCGCGATTCAGCCCGGCACGTTGCGCAGCGAATCGGCGGCACGCGTGAGGTAGTCCCACAAGGCGTGCTCGTACTGCGGGTCGAGCTCGAGCGAGTCGAGTGCGACGCGCATGTGCGCCAGCCACGCGTCGCGCGCGGCGACGGTGACCGCGAACGGCGCGTGCCGCATGCGCAGCCTCGGGTGGCCGCGCTGCTCGCTGTAGGTCGTCGGGCCGCCCCAGTACTGGATCAAGAACATCCGCAGTCGATCGGCCGCCGGTCCGAGATCCTCCTCCGGATACAGGGCCCGCAGCACGGGATCCTGCGCGACGCCCGCATAGAACGTGTCGACGAGCCGGCGAAAGGTCTCTTCGCCGCCGATCGCCTCGTACACGCTGTCCGGTCGCACGGGCCCATTGTGCCGATACCGTCGAACACATGACGGCTGCCCGTACCTTCGATGTGATCGTGATCGGCCTCGGACCGGGCGGAGAGGATCTCGCCGAGGCGCTCGCCGGCGCCGGGAAGTCGGTGCTCGGCATCGACCAGCGACTGGTCGGTGGCGAGTGTCCGTACTACGGCTGCATCCCGTCCAAGATGATGGTGCGCGGCGCAGAACTGCTCGCCGAGGGACGTCGCGTGGACGGCATGGCCGGCAGCGCCGAGGTGAGCGCCGACTTCGCGCCGGTCGCCCACCGGATCCGCGCCGAGGCCACCGACAACTGGGACGACCGGGTGGCGGTCGAACGGCTCGAAGGTGCTGGGGCAACCTTCGTTCGCGGCACGGCACGGCTCGTCGGGCGCGATGCCGATCAGCACGTCCTCGTCGAGGTCGACGACGTGACCTACACGGGTGAGCACGTCGTCGTGGCGACAGGAACAGCACCCGCGATCCCACCGATCGACGGACTCGCCGACCTGCCTCGCGGCGAATTGCTCTGGACGAACCGCGAGGCAGTGCAAGCCGAACGTGCGCCGGACTCGTTGATCGTGTGCGGTGGGGGCGCGATCGGTTGCGAACTCGCCCAGGCGTTCGCGCGCTTCGGGACACGGGTCACGATCCTCGAGAGCGCGCCTCGCCTGCTCATGCACGAAGAGCCGGATGCCGCCCGAGTGGTCGCCGAAGTGTTCGAGCGCGAAGGCATGACGGTGCGCACCGGCGCGAAGCTGACCCGCGCGGCTGCCGGCGGCGAGGGCGTCGAGGTGACCCTGGACGACGGCTGTGTCTTGACCGCGTCCGTGGTGCTCGTCGCGGCCGGACGAACGCCCAACCTCGACATCGGTCTCGAGCGCCTCGGCCTCGACGAGTCCGCGCGGACGCTGCCCGTCGACGACCACATGCAGGTGCTCAACGGGGACGCGGCCGTCGACGGGTTGTACGCGCTCGGCGACATCACCGGCCGCGGCGCGTTCACGCACGTCGCGGTGTGGCAGTCACGCGTGCTCACAGCACATCTGCTCGGCGAACCCGAGCCGTTCGGCGGTTACGAGGCGCTCGCGTGGGCCACCTTCACCGACCCCGAGGTCGGCCGGGTCGGCATGACCGAGCAACAGGCACGCGACGCAGGCCTGTCGGTGCGTACAGGTGTCGCACAGATCGCGAGTAACACCCGCGGCTGGATCCACGGCCCCGGGAACGACGGGTTCGTCAAGATCGTCGCCGACGCAGACACCGACACCCTCGTCGGTGCAACGGTCGTGTCACCGTACGGCGGCGAGCTCGTCGCCGTGCTAACGCTCGCCGTGCACGCCAAGGTGCCGATCACAACGCTCGAGTCGATGCACTATGTCTTCCCGACATTGCATCGCGCGGTGCTGGAGGCGGTCCGCGCGATCAAGTAACTCACTCGCTCGCGGACGCGTCCTCCACGGGCGGCTCGTTGGCCGGGGGAGTGCTCGCGGTCGGTTCGTGCGTGCCCACGTCCATGCGGTCGAGGCGTTCGCGAATACGTCGCCGCATCTCGCGCGCGACTCGGAACTGCTCGCCGGGACGTGTGCGCGCGACCAGCCGGATCACCGTCTCCTCGCGCGTCATCGACTCGACACCCTGCATGTCCGGATCGCCGAGGAACACGCCGCTCCACTCGTCCTCGGTGCGCATCTGCTCGGCCTCGTCGAGGATCGCCTGCGATGCCGTCGCGACATCGGCCCAGGCGTCGATCGGGACGTCGAGAACGACCTGCGCGAAGCCCTGGCTCTTGTTGCCGACACGCACGACCTCGCCGTTGCGCACGTACCAGACCGTGCCGTTGACATCGCGCAGCCGCGTGGTGCGCAGCCCGACAGCCTCGACGGTGCCGCTCGCCTTTTCGAAGTCGATCGTGTCGCCGACGCCGTACTGGTCCTCGAGCATCATGAAGACGCCGGACAGGAAGTCCTTGACGATGTTCTGTGCACCGAACCCGAGCGCGACACCGACGATCGACGTGCCCGCGATGAACGGAGCGAGATCGATGCGCAGCTCGGACAGGATCGTCATCAGGGCGATGACCAGGATGATGATCGAGATCACCGATTTGATGACCGACCCGATGGTCTCGGCGCGCTGCGCGCGGCGCTCGGACATCAGCCCGGTCGACTCGATGAACGAGCTGGCCTCGATCCGCTCCTTGAACGGACGAAGGATGCGCGGCACCCCGCCCCGGACCGGCCTGACCAGGCGATCGACGGCGCGACGCATCAGGGATCGCACCACCAACGCGACCACGATGATGATCACGATCCGAATCGGGATCTCGATCAGCGCGACTTTGTGGTCTTCGATGAATTTGGGCAATCCGGACAGGTGATTGGCTGCGGCGTAACTCATCGCGGCCCACCATGCCACGAGCCGACCCGGAAACCGTGGCAATCTCAGCGTCGAATGAGCGTGCACACATCGCTTGCGTCGGGTTGACTGATACCCGCATCGGAGGTGAACGCGGTGGCCGGCAACTCGGGCAGCCTTGTGCTGAACGCGACGTACGAGCCGTTGTGCGTCGTCACCTTGCGCCGTGCCGTCGTCCTCGTGCTCGCCGAGAAGGCCATCGTCGTCGAGCAGAGCGCGGCCGTGATGCACTCCGCCACGGCATGTGTGCCCGTGCCCTCAGTGGTGCGGCTCTCGCGCTACGTCCGCGTGCCGTACCGCCGCGAAGTGCCTATGACGCGTCGTGCGGTGCTCGACCGCGATGCGCATCGGTGCGTCTACTGCGGTGTCCGCGCCGACACGATCGATCACGTAAGACCGCGCTCGCGTGGCGGAGAGCACATATGGACGAACGTCGTCGCCGCCTGCGCTCGGTGCAACCATCGCAAGGGTGACCGGCTGCTCTCCGAGCTCGGCTGGCACCTCGCGGTTCCCCCCGTACAGCCACCGGCAACGGTGGCTGTCGTCATGGGGTGGACCAGACGCGACCCGTCGTGGCAGCGCTATCTCGACCCCTCTGACTCCACATGGGGCGGCTGGACCACCGAGGTCGCGTCCGCAGTCTGAGGCGATCACCCGGGACGATACGGTCGCGGCCATGGCGCAATTGCACGATCTCACCGCACTCGAGGCCGCCGCCGCGGTGCGTGCGAAGCAGGTCTCGCCCGTCGAACTCGTCGACCACGCCCTGGCGCGCATCGACGCCGTCGACGGCCGACTCGGCGCGTTCGTGACCGTCACTGCGGACGCGGCCCGCGAGGCAGCGCGCGCCGCCGAGGCAGCGGTGCTCGCCGGCGATGAGCTGCCGCCGCTGCACGGTGTGCCCACGGCGATCAAGGACCTCAACATGGTGCGTGGCGTCCCGACACAGTTCGGGTCGCGATTGATGGCCGGCTTCGTCCCCGAGAACGACGACCACGTCGTCACCCTGCTTCGGGCCGCCGGCACGATCAGCCTCGGCAAGACCGCCACGCCCGAGTTCGGCCTGCCCTGCTACACCGAGACCGACATCGGTGCGCCCGCGCGAACCCCGTGGGATCTCGACCGGCTGGCCGGCGGGTCGAGTGGGGGCGCGGCCGCGGCCGTCGCGGGCGGACTCGTTCCGATCGCGCAGGGCAGCGACGGCGGCGGGTCCATCCGCATCCCGGCGAGCGTGTGCGGGCTGGTCGGTCTCAAGACCAGTCGTGGACGGGTCTCGCGCGGTCCGCTCGATCTCGACTCGACGCGGCTGTCGGTGCTCGGTCCGCTGGCGCGGACGGTGCGCGACGCGGCGGCTTTCCTGGACGCGGTCGCCGTGCCGCAACCCGGTGACCCCGATCCGCTGGCGCCGCTGCCGCGCGGCGAGACCTTCTTGGGCTGGTGCGATCGCGAACCAGGCCGGCTGCGCATCGGCCGCTACACCGACTCGCCGATCCAGGCCGAGCTCGATCCGCAGGTTCGCGCCGCCTGGGAGCAGGCAAGTGCCCTGCTCGCCGGCCTCGGCCACGACGTCGAGGACGTTGCGCCGCCGCTCCCGGCCGAGGCGGTCCCCGCGTTCGAAACGATCTGGTCGGTCTCGGCCGCGACGGTGCCGATCCCGCCGCACCGCGAGAACGAGCTCCGTGCGCTGACCCGGCATCTGCGCGAACGCGGCCGGGCGGTCAGTGGCCCCGACTTCGCCAACGCCATGGCCGAGCTCAACGTCGCAGCCCGCACGGGCATCGCCGCGAGCGCGCACCTCGACGCGGTCCTGACTCCCTCGGTAGCGATGCTGCCGCGTCCGGTCGGATGGTTCACCGACGGCTCGGATGGCCACAGCGACCCCTCGGCCGACTTCGAGCGGCAGAAGCAGTTCACCCCGTACACCGCGATGTACAACATGACCGGCCAGCCTGCGATCTCGCTCCCGCTGTACTGGAGCGAGGAGGGCCTGCCGATCGGGATGATGCTCGTCGGGCGTCCCGGCGGCGACGCGGCGCTGCTCTCGCTCGCCGCTCAGGTCGAGGCGGCGCTGCCGTGGCACGCCCGCCGTCCCGACATCTGGACGTGACCTACGCTGCGCACCCGCCTGCCGACTGATCACGCTCAGCACTGATTCGCTAACTTCTACCCATGACAGTCGTCGAGACGGTGCTGGTGTTCGTCGGCATCCCGCTCGCGGTCGTGGCTGCAGTCACCGCCGCGGTCTACGGACGGGCCGCGGTGCATCAGCCGACCCGGTACCGCCCGGGCAAGGCGTGGACTTATCCGCCGGCGTGGTACCTGCCCCATCCGCAGGCGATCGAGGACGTCATCAGCGACCGGGTGGCGATCGAAGCCGGCCCCGAAGCGACGGCCAGCGCAGTAGGAGGTGCGAACGGTGAGTGGTGAGGTGGAAGCGCACGGCACGCGCACCGAGAACTTCTTGCAGCACGGGCCGGCCGGGTCGGCAAGCGCAGACAGCCCGTTCACCTCGCGACAGCTCGCCCGCCTCGACGAGGCGCTGACACTGTCGAGCCGCGAGTGCGGATTGACGTTCTCGCTCTACGTCGGCGCGCTCGAAGCGCCGACCCGCGGCCACGCCGAGCAATTGTTCGAGCGGCTCACCCCGTCCTCAGTCCTGGTCGCGGTGTCGCCCGGACAGCGCGTGCTGCACATCGTCACCGGTGAGGAGTCCGCGCAACGGCTCCCGAACCGCGCGTGCGCGCTCGCCGCGCTCACCATGCGCGCATCGTTCAGCAACGGCGACCTGACCGGCGGCATCGTCAACGGTCTACGGATGCTCGCCGACTCCGCCGGCCACGCCTGACCGAAGAGATCCCTGACCGACGGGGGGTCGGCCAGGGATCTCGTCCGGGGGTGGGGGGACGCTTAGTGGACGACGCAGATTCCGCCGACTCCAAGAACGCACGTCGACGTCGGCTTGGGCGTCGCCGAGTTGGTTCCGGTCGGGAGTTTGGTCGGGAGTTTGGTCGGCAGCTTGGTCGGCAGCGGGAGCCCGCTACCTGAGCCACCCGTCGGGTCCGGTGTCGGCGTGGGTTTGGGCGTGGGCTTCGGCGTGGGCTTCGGCGTGGGAGTCGGCGTCGGACTCGGTGTATGACCCGACCCGCCACCAGAACCGCCGCCAGATCCGCCGCCGGTCCCGCCCTTGGTCCCGCTGCCACCGCCCGAGCCGGACGGCGTCCCGGACCCGGGCTTCTTGGACGACCCGCCGGCCTTGGTCGTGTCAGAACTGCCCGCCGCGGTCGGCGGGCCGGGGTTGACGGCGTAGGGCCCGGTCGCGGTGATCGGCGGGAGCGCCCCGGTGATGTTGCCGACCGGGATGCCCTTGACCGGGATGCCCAGCCGGTAGGCGTCGGACAGGGCGAGCACCTGCGCGAGGTACTGGTCGCTGTGGTTGTAGGCGAGGATCGCGCGCTCCTGGCCGGCCGCGGTGCGCAGGTTGCCGCCGTTGGCGCACAGATAGCGCGCTGCGCCGAGGGCGGCATCGTTGATGTTGAAGATGTCGGCCTTGCCGTCGCCGTTCGCGTCGGCGCCGTACCCGGCCCAGGTCTGCGGGATGAACTGCATCGGGCCCAACGCGTGGGTGTACTTCGAGTCGCCGTCCAGCGCGAACCCGTTGGCCGGGGCGGCGATGTACTGGTTGCCGACGCCGTTCAGCGCCGGGCCGATGATGCGAGGTGTCGACGTGCCGTCGGGGTTGAGCCGGGCACCGCCGAAGCGGCCGTGGTCGGACTCCTCGCGGCCGATGCCGGCGAGCAGCGCCCAGTCGATGCCGCACGAGGGCTGGACGTGGGCCATGCGGTCGGCCGCCACCCGATAGGCGTTCAGCGCGACGTTGGGGATGCCGTTGCCGGCCAGTCCGCTGATGACGGCCTTCGTCGCCGGTGCCAACTGCTTGGCCGAGACGATCCGCGCGGACGAGATCGATCCGGGCCGGGCAGCGGCGGACGTCTCGGGAGCCTTCGGGACCGCGCGCCCGCCCAGCCCGACGGACTTGGCGACCGACCGGGCGTCGTGCGAGCCCGTCCGGGTGGCCGCACTGGCAACGCTGGAGGCGACCAGCACGCACACGGCGACCGCACCGGCCGCGATCGCGGTACGGCGCGCCCGCTCGGGGTTGCGGCGGAACATCGCCGCGATCCCGGGCGCCTTGACCGCGTCGACATCGGCCCCGCCGATCGTGTGCGCGGCGCGTGTGCCGCGCTGTGCGTCACGGCTGCGGGCATGCCGAGGCCGGTACGGAGCCAAGTCTTCAGGACCACCCTCGACCGGCATGGATCCTCCTTGCAGCGGGTCTGGTTACCCGCTACAACGAGACCCGGCAACGGTGGTTACGCACCGGTAACAAACACCGACAAAACGTGCCGACGCCCGTCCTAGGCCTCGCCGTCGACCGTCCGCGCCCGCATCGCGCGGACCACGTCCGAACGCCCCTCGAGGATGAGCCGGCGCAATGCCGACGGCACCTCGGGGCCGGCCAGGAACGCGTCGGCGGCTGACACAGTGTCGGCGTCGATCGCCACGCCCCAGGTCGGGAACAGCAGCACCGCGATGACCTGGGCGACCTCGCTCGAGCGCTGGTCCCAGACCGACCCGATGTCGTCGAAGTACCGCTGGACGTACGGCGCGAGGAGCTCGCCCTGGGTGTGGTGCGCGAAACCGTTCAGGAGGGCCCGCTGCATCGCGTTGGGCAGCGTGTCGTCGCCGACGATGCGGTCCCAGGTCTCGGCCTTGGCCTGTGCGGTGGGGACGAGCGCCCGCGCCGTCGCGGCATGGCGCTGGCCGGCCGCGGACGGGTCACGTTCGAGCTCGACGCCGATGGCCTCGGGCGAGATGCGGCCGTGTGCCGACAGTGTCTCGACCAGCGCCCAGCGCAGGTCGGCGTCGACGGCAAGGCCGTCGATCGTGACCGAGCCGTCGAGCAGACCGCTCGCGACGTCGAGGTGCTCGTCGGTGCACGCTGCGGCCAGCAGCGAGTGCGCCCAGGCCAGCTGCTGGTCGGATCCGGGCTGCGCGCTGCGCAGCCGCTCGAGCGAGGCGTCGGCGAGCAGCCGGTAACCGGTCGGGCTCCACTGCGGGTCGGCGTAGATCTCGATGGCACGGCGGGCCTGGCGCAGCAGCGACTGCATCACGCCGATGTCGGTCTCGAGGTGTGCGCCCGCGATCACCATGGCGACGTAGTCACGCGTGGCGAGTTCGCCGTCGCGCAACATGTCCCACGTACCGCTCCAGGTCACTGCCCGCGGCAGCGAGTCGACCAAGCGCTCGATCCCGCCGTCGCGCAGCGTCGCCAGGCTCTTCTCGTCGAGGCGCATCTTGCAGTAGGTCAGGTCGTCGTCGTTGATCAGCAGCAATGGCGGCTGCGGCACGCCGACGAGCTCGGGCACCGGGGTGCGGGCGCCCACCAGGTCGACCTCGACGCGGTCGACGCGGTCGAGCTTGTCGCCACGCTCCTCGTAGCGGCCGATGGCGAGTCGGTGTGGGCGCAGCACGTTCGACCGGGCGACGTCGTCGGGCGCGGTCTGGACGAGCTCGAAGGAGGTGTAGCGGCCCTCGGCGTCGACCTCGAACTCGGGACGGATCGTGTTGATGCCGGCCGTCTCGAGCCAGAGCTTGCTCCACTCACCGAGATCGCGGCCCGAAGAGTTCTCCAGCGCGGAGAGCAGGTCGGCCAGCGTGGTGTTGCCGAATGCGTGCTGCTGGAAGTAGTCGCGCAACCCGGCGAGGAATGCGTCGACGCCGACGTAGGCGCCGAGTTGCTTCAGGACGCTGGCGCCCTTGGCGTAGGTGATGCCGTCGAAGTTCAGCTCGGCCGTCTGGACGTCGGGCGCGTCGGTCGCGATCGGGTGCGTGGACGGAAGCTGGTCCTGCCGGTACGCCCAGGTCTTCTCGACGTTGGCGAAGGTCGTCCACGCCGAGGTCCACCGCGTCGCCTGGGTCTGGCACAGCGTGCAGGCGTAGTCGGCGAACGACTCGTTGAGCCATAGGTCGTCCCACCAGCGCATGGTGACGAGGTCGCCGAACCACATGTGCGCCATCTCGTGCAGGATCGTCGCCGCGCGGCGCTCGTAGCGGGCGTCGGTGACCTTCGACCGGAACAGGTAGTCCTCGTGGAAGGTGACACAGCCGGCGTTCTCCATCGCGCCTGCGTTGAACTCGGGCACGAAGAGCTGGTCGTACTTGCCGAACGCGTAGCGCACGCCGAAGTTGGCGTGATACCAGTCGAAGCCCTGCTTGGTGATCTCGAACAGCTCGTCGGAATCCATCGTCGACGCAAGGGATTTGCGGCACCACAGGCCAAGATCGATGCCGTCGTGATGATCGCGTTCGACGTGGTACGGCCCGGCGACCAGCGCCGTGATGTAGGGGCTCATCCGCTCGGTGGTCGCGAAGTGCAGCACCTTGCCGGCGCGCAGCTGCTCTTCTTCGAGGAGGGCACCGTTCGACGCCGCGACCCACTCGTCCGCAACGGTGACGTGGAAGGTGAAGGTCGCCTTCAGGTCGGGCTGATCGAAGCAGGCGTACATGCGCTTGGCGTCGGCCGTCTCGAACTGCGAGTACAGGTACGCCTCGCCGTCGAGCGGGTCGACGAAGCGGTGCAGCCCTTCGCCGGTGTTCGTGTAGAGCAGATCGGCCTCGACGACGAGGACGTTGTCGTCAGCGAGATCGGTGAGCGCGATGCCGTCAGCGCTGCGGTAGTTCGAGACGTCGACGTCGGTGCCGTTGAGCCGCGCCGAGTAGACGCGATCGGCGATCAGGTCGATGTAGGTCGACTCGCCGGGACGCACCGTGGTGAAGCGGACGGTCGAGGTCGAACGGAACGTGCGCTCGGACGGCTTCCCGCCCCCGTCGGTCAGGTCGAGGGTGACCTCGTAGGACTCCACCTGCAGCAAATCGGCGCGCATCTGGGCGTCGGCGCGGGTGAGGTTCGGGATGTCGCTGGCTGACAATGCTCACGTCCTGACGTTGTTCGTCACTTGGTCGATGATCGGATCCGGGATCGCCGGGAATGCGATGAAGTCTGTCACGCCGAGCCGACACGTTTGGCTCGTGGTTACGGTGAAGGCATGAAGACCGGCGATGAGATTCCTGATTTCGAGCTCTCCGACCAGAATGGGACGCCGCGGCGTCTGTCGACGGTGCTGGCCGACGGGCCGGTCGTCCTGTTCTTCTATCCGGCCGCGATGACCACCGGCTGCACCAAGGAGGCCTGCCACTTCCGCGACCTCGCGGCCGAGTACCAAGCCGCTGGGGTGCAGCGCCTCGGGATCAGCATGGACCCGGTCGACAAGCAGAAGCAGTTCGCCGACAAGCACGGCTTCGACTATCCGCTGCTCAGCGATACCGACGGCACGGTCGCGGACATCTTCGGCGTGCGGCGCGGCGCGATCGGCACCAAGCTCGGGGCGCCGGTCAAGCGGCAGACCTTCGCCATCGGCCGCGACCGGCGGCTGGTCGCCCAGATCAGCAGCGAGACCAACATGGACAAGCACGCCGACCAGGCCCTCCAGGCTCTGAGCGCATGACGCCTGGAGTGGGCGTACGTTGTTGACATGACCAGTAACACGCCTGCCGAGCGTCCGACCGTCGATTTCTACTTCGATCCGCTGTGTCCGTTCGCCTGGGTCACCTCGCGCTGGATCCTCGAGGTCGAGAAGCAGCGGCCGATGGACCTCTCCTTCCGCGTCATGTCGCTTTCGGTCCTCAACGAGGACAAGGAAGGCCTGCCCGACAACTACCGCGAGATGCTCGGACGCGGCTGGGGCCCCGTCCGCATCTGCATCGCGGCCGAGCAGGCGCACGGCACCGCGGCGCTGCGTGACCTCTACACCGCCCTCGGCACGCGCCGGCACAACGACGGACGCGACTTCGACCGCGCGCTCTACGAAGAGGCCCTGACCGAAGCCGGTCTGCCTGTCGAACTCGCCGACGCTGCTGACAGCACCGACTACAACGACCTGCTCCGCAAGTCGCACCACGCGGGCATGGACCCGGTCGGTTACGAAGTCGGGACGCCCACCCTGCACATCGACGGCGTCGCGTTCTTCGGCCCGGTCCTCACCCGGATCCCGCGCGGCGAAGATGCGCTGCGGGTGTGGGACGGGTCGCGCCTGCTCGCGTCCTATCCGTACTTCTTCGAGCTCAAGCGCACACGCACGGAGTCGCCCCAATTCGACTAATTCGTGCCGCTCGCTGCATGCTGGTTGCTCGTCAGGGTGACGGGGGATCGGCGAGGGGGGTCTGTGCGAAGCCCGGTTGCACAGAGATTGAAACTTCGAACGGCCGGCACGCACGAGCGTGTCGAAGCGATGCTGGGTCTGCTTGACCCGCAGCTGTCTGCCGCGCGCCTGAGCGAGGTGCTGTCGCGCTTTGCCGGGTTCTGGCAGGGCACCGAGCGCGAGATCGACGAGTGGGCCGAACGCGCTCCCGTCCCGGCCGAGCAACTGCGCTGGACGCGGCGACGCCGGCGCGAGGTGCTGCGCAACGACCTGCTGCGACTCGGCCTGACCGTGCGCGACCTCAACGAGCTTCCCGAGGCGCAGAGCGTGTTCATCATCCCGGACACCTCGGAGGTACTCGGGTGGCTCTATGTGTCCGAGGGGTCGACGCTCGGCGGCGCTGTCATCGACCGCACGCTGCGCGCGCTGCCCGAAGGCGCTGCGCTGCGGCTGCGGACGTTCACGCCCTATCTCGAGGGGCCGGGACCGATGTGGCGCGACTACCTCGCGTATCTGAGTGCCTGGGTCGGCGACGACGACCTGCGAGCCGATCAGGTGGTTGCGGCCGCCGCGCACACCTTCGACTCGCTCGAGCAATGGTTGGCCCCGCTCTCGGCAGAGGACGCTGCGTGAGAACGCCGCACGAAAACGTTCCGCAAAGAACGCTGCATGTTGACGCGGGGACCCCGACAACATGACCGACGCCGAGTTCGTCGAGGTCGGCGCGCCGATCGATCTCGACAACTGCGCCCGCGAACCGATCCACATCCCGGGCAGCATCCAACCGCGGGGCGTCCTCGTCGTCGCTCAAGAACCCGACCTGACCATCGCGCAGGTGTCGGCCAACGTCGCGGACATGTTCGAGCGGGCACCGCAGGACCTGCTCGGCCGCAGCATCTCCGAGCTCGTCGGCAGCGAGCAAGCCGCTGTGATCGCGCGAGCCACAGCCGGTTTCGGCGATCTCCGCGAGCGCAATCCGCTCGAGATGATGATCGCGGTAGGCACCCGCCAGGTCGCGTTCGACGTGATCCTGCATCGCGAGTCGGCCGGGCAACTGCTGGTCGAACTGGAACTGGCGAGTGGCCCGCGTCCGTTCTCGTTCCCCAACACCTACCTGGCCGTGCGTGGCTCGGTCGCGGAGCTCAACCGCGCGTCCACGCTCACCGAGCTCTACGACATCACGGCCCGCGCCGTGCGCGAGCTGACCGCGTTCGACCGGGTGATGGTCTACCGCTACGACGCCGAGTACAACGGCGAGGTCGTCGCCGAGGCCAAGCGCGATGATCTCAACTCCTTCCTCGGCCTCCACTACCCGGCGAGCGACATCCCGGCCCAGGCTCGCGCGTTGTACGAGAAGAACTGGATCCGGATCATCGACGACATCGGGTACACACCGTCCCCGCTCGTCCCGCAGGAGAACCCGGCGACGGGCCGGCCGATCGATCTGACCCACTCGACGTTGCGCAGCGTGTCGCCGATCCATGTCGAGTACCTGACGAACATGGGTGTCGGCGCGTCGATGTCGATCTCACTGATGCGGAACGGTCGGCTCTGGGGTCTGATCGCCTGCCACCACTACTCGGGTCCGCATCTGCCGCCCTACGGTGTGCGCGCCGCCGCCGAATTCCTCGGCTCGACCCTGTCGTTGCGGCTGGTCGATCGGGTCGAGGACGAGGAGCTGCGCGCCAGGCTGGCCGGCCAGGCGATCCTGGCCAAGATCGCCGCGGCGATGCAGAACCAGTCCGAGCCGCTGCGCTCGGCGCTGCTCGGAGCTCCTGATGTCTTCGATCTCGTCCCTGCCGACGGGATCGTCATGAATGTGGACGGCGAGCGGGTGACTCGCGGTGCTGTGCCGGAGCCCGGGGTCGTCGACGAGCTGGTCGCTTGGCTTGGTTCGCAGGATGTCGGCGTGTTCGCGACCGACTGCGTCAGTGAATCGATCGGCACTGACATCGCGCCGGAGCTCGTCAGCGGCCTGCTGGCGCTGTTGCTTCCTGACAACCACTACCTCATCTGGCTGCGCGGTGAGCTGCAGCGAACCGTCGACTGGGGCGGCGATCCGACGAACAAAGCCATCGCGGTGCGCGAGGGCGACTCGGTGCGGCTGAGCCCGCGCAAGTCGTTCGACCGCTGGCGCGAGACCGTCGAACGCCGTTCCGCGCCGTGGCTCGAGACCGAGCGTGCCGACGCGGCCGCGCTGCGCCAGACCATCGTCGAGACGCTCTATTCGCGTTCCGAGCGCGAGGTCCGCCTTGCCGAGACGCTTCAGCGCAGCTTGCTGCCGGACGTCCTGACCGTGAGCGGATGGGAACTGTCCGCGCACTACGAACCGGCGGCGGGCGGACGGATCGGTGGCGACTGGTACGACACGTTCGCGCTGCGTGACGGCCGGATCGTCGTCGTGCTCGGCGATGTCGCCGGCCACGGCATCAGCGCTGCCGGAACGATGGCGCAGCTGCGCAACGCGCTTCGCGCCTACCTGATCGACGGCGTCTCCACCGTCGGCGCAGTCGACCGGCTCAACGACTTCACGACCACGTTGCTGCCGGCAGCATTCGCGACGCTGACGGTCGGCTGTGTCGACCCGGCCAGCGGCGACGTCGACATGGTGCTCGCCGGGCACCCCGTCCCGCTGCGGCTCGGGTCGGACGGGACGGTGACGACGGCGTCGCTGTCGCCGTCCCCGCCGATCGGCGTCCCTGCGGCGAGCTACGGGTCGGCCCAGCTCACCCTGGCCGAGGGCGAGGGACTCGTCCTCTACTCCGACGGCCTGATCGAGCGCCGCGACGAAGACCTGTCCGAGAGCGTGCACCGACTCATCGACGACGTCAGCGGGTTGGGGGCCTCGGTGACGGCAACCTCGGTGTTCGCGCTGCACGAGCACCGCGTCGCCGACGACGATCGCACGGTCGTCGTGCTGCGCCGTTCATAGCCCGCTCATCGATCATTCGCTTGCTCGTGGCGCCGACACCTTTACGGCGCCGAAACGAAGGTCCTACGGTTGGTCACCTGAGGCGAATCGTCGTCGTGGGGAGAATTGCAGATGACAGTCGTACGTGCCGCCATCACTCAGGCCGAGTGGACGGGCGACAAGGAATCCATGATCGCCAAGCATGAGGAGCTCGCTCGCCGGGCGGCCGCGGACGGTGCGCAGGTCATCGGATTCCAGGAGTTGTTCTACGGCCCGTACTTCGGTGCGATCCAGGACCAGAAGTACTACGAGTACGTCGAGCCGATCCCGGGACCGACCGTCGAGCGGTTCCAGAAGCTGGCCAAGGAACTGCACCTGGTCATCGTCTTGCCGATCTATGAGGTCGCGAACGAGGGCGAGTACTACAACACTGCCGCAGTGATCGATGCCGACGGCACGTTGCTCGGCAGCTACCGCAAGCACCACATCCCGAACCTGCCGCAGTTCTGGGAGAAGTTCTACTTCCGGCCGGGCAACTCCGGCTACCCGGTGTTCGACACCGCGGTCGGACGCGTCGGTGTGTACATCTGTTACGACCGCCACTTCCCCGAGGGGTGGCGCGAACTCGGTCTCAACAACGCGCAGATCGTGTTCAACCCCTCAGCGACCAAGCCCGGCCTGTCGAACCGGCTGTGGGAGATCGAGCAGCCGGCGGCGGCAGCTGCCAACCAGTACTTCATCGCTGCGAACAACCGCATCGGGCAGGAGACCGACGAGTTCGGGCCGGACGCACCGCACTTCTACGGCTCGTCATACTTCGTCGATCCGCGCGGGAACTTCGTCGGCGACGTGGCGTCCCAGGACAAGGAAGAGATCGTCATCCGTGATCTGGATCTGGACGAGCTGATGAAAACCCGCAACGACTGGCAGTTCTATCGAGATCGCCGCCCGGAGTCGTACGAGAAGACCACGGCGCCGTAAGGGGATTCGACCATGCCGAAGATCCTCATCCAGGGCGGCACCGTCGTCAGTTCGACCGGCTCGTCCAAGCAGGACGTGCTCATCGACGGCGAGCAGATCGCAGCGCTGCTGGCTCCTGACACCGACGTGCTCGGCATCGACATCGAGGACCACGTCGACATCGCGATCGACGCGACCGGTAAGTACGTCATCCCCGGCGGGGTCGACGGGCACACGCACATGGAGATGCCGTTCGGTGGCACGTTCGCCAGCGACACCTTCGAGACCGGGACGCGTGCGGCGGCCTGGGGCGGCACGACGACGATCGTCGACTTCGTGGTGCAGGCGCACGGCCAGCGCGTGCAGGACCAACTCGCCTTGTGGCACGAGAAGGCCGGCGGCAACTGCGCGATCGACTACGGCTTCCACCAGATCGTCGGCGAGGTCAACGACGAGTCGCTCAAGGCGATGGACGAACTCATCGGTGAGGGCGTGAGCAGCTTCAAGCTGTTCATGGCCTATCCGGGCGTGTTCCTGTCGAGCGACGGTCAGATCCTGCAGGCGATGCAGGCGGCGGCCGGCAACGGCGGGCTGATCATGATGCACGCCGAGAACGGTTCGGCGATCGATGTGCTCGTTCAGCAGGCACTTGCCCGCGGCGAGACCGCGCCGTACTACCACGGTGTGACGCGTCCGTGGCAGGCCGAGCAGGAGGCGACGCACCGGGCGATCATGCTGGCCGACCTGACCGGTGCGCCGCTCTACGTCGTCCACGTGTCGGCGAAGCAGGCTCTCGCGCGGATCGCAGAGGCGAGGAACGCGGGCCAGAACGTGTTCGGCGAGACGTGCCCGCAGTACCTGTACCTCTCGCTCGAGGAGAACCTCGGCGCCGAAGGCTTCGAGGGCGCGAAATGGGTCTGCTCGACACCGCTGCGCTCGCGCGCCGAAGGTCATCAGGACGAGTTGTGGAAGTACATCCGCACCGGTGATGTGACCACCGTGTCGACCGACCACTGCCCGTTCTGCATGAAGGATCAGAAAGAGATGGGCATCGGCGACTTCTCGAAGATCCCGAACGGCATCGGCTCGGTCGAGCATCGCATGGACCTGCTCTACCAAGGCGTTGTCGACGGCCGGATCTCGCTCGAGAAGTGGGTCGACGTGTGCTGCACGACGCCCGCGCGGATGTTCGGCATGTACGGCCGCAAGGGTGTGCTGGCGCCCGGTGCTGACGCCGATGTGGTCATCTACGACCCGAACGGACACACGTCCATCGGGCTGGGCAAGTCGCACCACATGAACATGGATTACTCGGCCTGGGAGGGCTACGAGATCGACGGTCACGTCGACACGGTGTTCTCGCGCGGCACGATGATCGTCAACAAGGGCGAGTACATCGGCCGCAAGAGCCAGGGCCAGTTCGTCAAGCGCGATCTATCGCAGAATCTCGTGTGATGGACTTCGGCGTCGTCCTGCAGAACGACCCGCCCGCGTGGCGGGTCGTCGATCTGGCCGTGCGTGCTGAGCAGTACGGCTTCAGCCATGTGTGGACGTTCGACTCGCACCTGCTGTGGCAGGAGCCGTACGTCGTCTACAGCCAGATCCTGTCGGCCACGCATCGCGTTGTCGTCGGGCCGATGGTGACGAATCCGGCGACGCGCGACTGGACGGTGACCGCATCGCTGTTCGCCACGCTCAACGACATGTTCGGCAACCGCACCATCTGCGGGATCGGTCGCGGGGACTCGGCGGTGCGCGTGACCAACGGCCGTCCGGTCACACTCGCGACGTTGCGTGAGTCGATCGCAGTGATCCGAGGGTTGGCCAACGGCGAGACTGTCGAATACAACGGCAGCGCGTTGCGCTTCCCGTGGGGCAGGTCGTCACGGTTGCCGATCTGGATGGCGGCGTACGGGCCGAAGGCGCTCGCTCTCACCGGCGAGGTCGCGGACGGCTTCGTCATGCAACTGGCCGATCCGGACATCACGGCGTGGTCGATCGCTGCTGTGCGGAAGGCGGCGGCCGATGCCGGACGCGATCCGGCCGAGGTGACGATCTGCGTTGCGGCACCGGCCTACGTGACCGACGGGACGGACGAGGGCATGGAGCATGCGCGATCGCAGACGCGCTGGTTCGGGGGAATGGTCGGCAATCACGTGGCCGACATCGTCGAGCGGTATGGCGCCGGGCGTGAAGATGGGCACGGTGCGGCTGTCCCCAAGGCGCTCAGCGACTACATCGCGGCGCGCGAGGGCTATGACTACAACACGCACGGCAAGGCTGCGAACACGCACACCGATTTCGTCCCCGACGAGGTCATCGACCGATTCTGCGTGCTCGGCCCGGTCGAGCGTCAGATCGAGCGCCTGCTCGAACTGCGAGAACTCGGCGTCGACCAGTTCGCGTTGTACCTGCAGCACGACGCGAAGGACGCGACGCTTGCGACCTACGGCGAGCGGGTCATCCCGGCGGTCAACGAGCGATCGGCGGCCAAGTCGTAGCGGCTTCACCTGCTGCGTCGCGGTCGAGGTGGGCGACGCTCTGCAAGAGTTCCTTCTGCGCTGCTACGAACGCGGCGTCGACAACGTCGCCGTGGCCGGGGACGACCGGTCCGCGGATGAGAGTTTCTATCGCTGCAACGGTGGCAGGCCACTCGGCGGGGTAGGCGTCACCGAACAGGGGTGGGCCACCTTCCTCGACGAGATCGCCGGCGAACAGCACGTCGTCGACCGTGATGACGATGTCGTTGTCGGTGTGGCCGCGGCCGAGGAAGCGCAGGTCGACCGCGCGTCCACTGATGTCGAGGTGCTGTGCAGGCGGTGGGAACGTGCGATTCGGCGCGACGATCCGTGTCTCACCGTCGCCGTGTCTTTCGAGTTGCTCGTCGGCACGTTCGACGACCGTGTCACGACAGCGGTCGAGCGCCCAGATGTCGCACGGCACGAACGCCGCGTTGCCGAAGACGTGGTCGAAGTGCGCGTGGGTGTTCACGACCGTCCACGGCGTCGGGGTGATGGTTCGTACCGCGTCGGCGAGGTCGCGGCCGGTGCTCAGCGACTCGCGGGTGTCGATGACCAAGCAGGCGTCGGTGCCGACGATGAGGCCGATGTTGAGATCGTAACTCTCGTGGCGTCGCACGAAGATGTTGTCGCCGATCTCGCGCCAGCTCACGTGGACAGCCTAGGCGCGCTCGTCGTACACCTTCGCGGTGCAGATCACGTCGTCACGAATCGTGTAGAACGCAGCCCGGTTGAGGTCGCGCCGTTCGCCGTCGATCGTCACGGACTCGACGAACTCGCAGGCGACGCTCGGGCCGTCCACCACGAGGTTGGTGATCGTCACGGTTGGGTCGATTTCTCGCATCGCCCAGCCGAAGAATTCTTCGAACTCCTCGGGAGCGACCAGCGTCGTTCCGCTGGCAAAAGTCGCGTCCGGAGCCATCGTGGCGAGCATCGCCGGAAGGTCTCGGCCGCTGAACGCATCGAAGTGCGCGCGCACTACATCGCCTGGTGGTCGGACTGGCATGGTTCGAACCTAACAATCGAAGATTCTCTCTGCACAACCGCGAATTCTCGTCCAAAATTGTCAGAGGGTCGGTCCAGCGTTCGATTCGTGGCGAGGAAGATCGAGCAGTTGTTGCGGACGGATCCTGCGGGGTTGTCGCGTGATCAGCGGTTCGACTGCCTGGAGGAACTGACCAAGCTCGAGGCGCGGGTTCAGGCGCGTCGTGAGCGGTTCTTGGCCGCGATTCACGACCCGTCCGACGACAAGGAGTGGGCGCGCGAGGACGTCGCGTGTGCGTTGCGGTGGTCGCCGGATTATGCGAAGACGCGGCTGATGCAGGCCACGCACCTGGTCGAGAGGTTGCCGCGGCTGTTCGCGCTGCATGAGGCGGGTCGGATCAGTGATGCGCATGTGCGCGTCGCGTGCCGAGCCTGACCTCTCAGCTGGATCCGGCGGTGATCGCCGCAGGTCGAGGAGCGGGTGCTCGAGCGGGCAGCGGAACAGACGGTGACCCGGTTCCGGGTGTCATTGCGGCGCGTGATCGCGCGGTTGGACACCCGTAAGGAAGAAGAGCGCCACGTCGAGGCCACGGCCGAGCGGCTGGTGCACTGCACGCCGCTTGCCGGACGGGATGGCCGGTCATCTGGTCGACCCACACCGCTGCCGACGGCGAAGCGATGTACGCGCGGCTGACCGCAATGGCGAAGAAGGTCGACGACGACCGCAGCATGGACCAGAAACGTGCCGACACCCTGCGCGACCTCGTCCTGGGCCGCACCCTCGCGGGCACACCGGCCCGCGGGATACGGGTCCAGGTGCTGGTCCGTGAGGACACCGCCGACGGGATCGAGCGATCTGCCGGGTGAACTGGCCGGTTACGGCCCGATCCCCGCGAGCCAGGTCCGCGAGATCCTGGCCGACCCGACGACCCGCATCGACCGCGTGCTGGTCGACGCCGTCGGGTCGGGTGATCCCCGAGTGCGGCATCGATGCTCACCCCGAACGCCGCTACCCCTCCGCAGCGCAGTGGCGTTGGGTCACCGCCCAGCACCCGACCTGCCGGTTCCCCGGCTGCAACCGCCGCGCGGTCCGCTGCGAATGCGACCACATCGACCCCTACAACGGCCGAAACACCGTCATCGCCAACCTTGAACCGTTGTGTCTACGCCATCACCACTGCAAACACGACGCCGGCTGGACAGGTCTACGCGCGACTCGAACGGCACGACCTGGTGGACCTCGCCGACCGGGCGGCGCTACGGCAAGCCGATCGACGACTCTCCTGCCGCCGATCCGTAGCCGGGCCGCCGGAAGCGTTCGTGGTCAAAAGCCGGGGTTACTCGGTCGACTTTCGTGGACCAAGACTGACTACTCGTCCTGCGTTGCGTTTTCTCGCTGTCCCAGCCGGGTCATCTGGCTGTGGTCGTTTGGCGCTGGCGAGCAAGAATGCGCTGTGCAGATTTTTCATATCGCCTCGCCTTCCGCTTGGGCCGAGGCCTCAGGCCACGGTTCCTACCTACCAGCGGCCTTTGACGCGGACGGATTTGTGCACTTCTCTTTCGCCGAGCAGGTGGCGCGCGTGGCCAATGCGATCTATCGCGACGAACCGGAACTGATGGTGGTCGAGATCGAGTCCGATGCGGTGCCGGCGGAACTGCGGATCGAGGACTCGTACGGCGCGGGGGAGGAGTTTCCGCACATCTACGGCCCGATCCCGACCGAAGCGGCAATCGCAACGCATCCGCTGACGCGGACCGACAGCGGCGATTGGGCGTTCAGCGCTGGCGGCGCAGGCGCTCCTGCATAGCCGGATCGGACAACCACCACGGCGTATCCCGCGACTCGTCGTCGGACTCCTCGCCGCGCGCAGCGCGCTCGGCCTCGAGCACGGCGTCGATCTCGGCGGCGTCTTTGGCGTCGGCGCGGATCCACTGCCTGAAGACGAGCACGAGGAACGGCAGGTCGAGCAGTTCGGAGACACACCACAACACGGCACCCGCGAGCTGCTGGTCGTGCAGCGGCGACGGACTCCAGGAGTGGTTCACGCGGGCATCGAAGTAGGACGTCGTCAGAGTTCGATGAAACCGCAACGCGATTCCCGGCACGGCGTCCAGCACGAGCTCGAACGACCCGATCGCCAGAGACAGGCCGACGGCGAGCGACGTGCGCGGCGTCCCCGCACCCACGAGTGGGAGCACGATCAGCGAGCCGATCGCGACGAGCACGAGCTGTTCGATCCAGCCGAACACGGGAACGTCGATCGCCCACCGCGGCAGCGGCCCGAAGAACAGCACCACCGACAGCAACGGCACCAGCGCGGGACCGATCAACGGGTTGCCGATCGTCCGCACGAATCGCGTCGACAGGAATCGCTGCACCGGACGCCCGGCCAACTGCAGCGGCCCGCCGGCGAGAAGCAAATAGGGCACGATCAACAGCAGCCCGAGCTGCTGCGCCGTCCACACCCAGAACAGGTCGTCGATGTAGACGCCGGCGAACCCGCACGTCGCCCAGACGAGCGCGAGAATCCCGACCACGAACACCGTGACCTGACCGGACCGCAGCTCCCGGGCGCGGCGCAAGTACCACGTCGTCAACAGCACCGCAGCGACGATCGCGAACGGCTGCCACGTCCACGCCGTGATCATTGTCGTCGGCGTGGGCGGTGCGGTCATACGTCCATGGTCCACCCCGGGGTACGGACTGCCATGATGGGGCGATGCGCGTCTATCTCGGCAGCGACCACGCCGGATTCGAGCTCAAGGCCAAGCTCGTCGCCCACCTCGGCGACCTCGGCCACGAGGCGGTCGATTGCGGGGCACACACCTACGACGACCAGGACGACTATCCGCCGCCCTGCATCACGGCAGCCGCCCGGACGGTCGCCGACGCCGGCAGCCTCGGCATCGTGATCGGGGGCTCGGGCAACGGCGAGCAGATCGCGGCGAACAAGGTCAAGGGCGTCCGCGCAGCGCTCGTCTGGAACGACGAGACCGCGCAGCTGGCACGCGAGCACAACGACGCGAACGTCATCAGCCTCGGCGCCCGCGACCATCCCGACAGCGACGCGATCCGCTTCGTCGAGATCTTCCTCGCGACCCCGTTCTCGCAGGCTGAGCGGCACGCACGTCGCATCGCGATGCTCACCGAGTACGAGCAGACCGGCGCGATCGCCGGCCACGAAACCAGCTAGAGGGTTTCGAGCTTGCTGATCCGCCAGACAGAGCCCTGCTCGACGGCGGTGATCCGGATCTGCGCAGCCGACGAGGACGTGGCACCGTCGGATGTGCGGGTCGAGGTCTGATCGAGGAATACCAGCAGCTGAGCGCGCTGGTTGTCGAGGATCGTCACGCCTGCCGTGACCACCTTCGCGGTGAGGACGAGCTTCTGCGCGCTCGCCTTGCTCTGCAGCGCGGTGAACAGCACGTTGTACTGCTGCAGCGCCTCGCCGACCAGCGCCTGATGCGCCGCGGTACGCGTCGCGTCCGGGTTGCGATAGTCGAAGGTCAGGACGTGCTCCAGGTCGGTGTCGACCTGGCCGATGACCTGCGCCGTTCGCGTCCGGTCGACAACGGCCGTGTTCGTGTCGGGGGCAGTCGAGTCGGCTCGGCCGGCGGTGGCCAGCAGCACCGTCGCCACAGCCGCGCATACGACCGCGAGCGCTGCCATCGCGAGCACGGGGACGGACGTCCAGCCACGCCTCATTGCACCGTCACCCCGACCTGCTGCAGCGCGCTGATCTTCCACACGCCGCCCACGCGAGCGACGTCTGCCTGTTGACGCTCGCGCTTGATGACCGCCTTGCCGGAGGGAGGCGTGACGGTGAGCTCGACACTCGCGATGACGGTCGCACTGCCGTTGGCTGCGTCCAGCGAGACGACCGCCGCCTCGACGATCCGGGCAGTCGTGACGGACTTGGCGTCAGTGATGCGCTTGCGATCGGCGTCGGTGATGTGCTCGAACGACGAGTGCAACGTCCCGGTCGATGCGGCCAGCCATCGGCCGAGCCCCTGATCCAGGTTGCGGTAGTCGAGCGAGTTGAGCACCACGATGTCCTGGCGCGCAGCCAGCAAGGCCGCATCGCGCACGGTGCTCGCCGGAACCGGAGCCGGCCCACTGTCACGCACGTGCACGACGATGCCGACGACGAGGAACGCGACGCAGGCCACGAGCAGGCCGATGGCACTCATCACCGGCACCCGCGAGCGGGGCGATACCGGCGCGGTCATTGCCGGGGCGGTTATCGCCTCGGGCTCGTCGACGGGGGCGAGCCGGGCCGCCTCCGCCGCGAGGCGGTCGGCCTTCTGCTGGGCTTTGCGGGCCTTCTTTGCAGCCTTGGCTGCGTCGGCGGCAGCGCGTTCGGCCGGGGTCGGCTCGGCGCCAGCGGGATCGGCGCTCTCGCGATCGTCGGTCATGGTTCCCGTCGGTGTCGGCAGCGGTGGCGGAATCACGACCCCATCAGCTGTGCAAGCGAATGCACCGCCCGGGCGTCGGTGCCCGTCGAGGAGGTTGCTCCTGCCGGGAAGAGTACGTGTTGTGACCCGTGCAGATCGCTGGTCCCCGATGTGGCGGTGCAGCCCGCAGAGGTGTTGAGCGGTGCGCCCGGCGACGTGTCGAGGCCGCCGCGGCGCGCGGTGCCCGCATAACCCTGCGTACACGGCAGAGGGTTGAAGAACGTCAGCGTCAGCCCGACCTTCGCGCCTTCAGGGCCGACCACCGTCGAACCGATGTCGACCGCCTGGGGGAGTTGGACGAGCAACTGCCGCACCCCGTTGACGTTGGCCACGAACACCTGCGCGCTCGTGGTCAGATTCGCGACCAGCACGCCCAGCGGCGTGCCGATGTCGCGGATCAGTTGTGACGCCGCCTGCGCGGCGGACGGGGTGGTGTTCAGCAGCGCACGGAAGTCGCCGTTCGACGCAGCAAGCTGACTGGACAGGAGATTCAGGCTGTTGCTGAACGACTTGATGCTCGATGAGACCCGCTGCTGCGTGCGCAGCACGGTCGCGGACGAGTTGATCAGTATCGACGTTGCCGGGAAGTTCTGGTCCGCCGCGCGGAAGAACGTCTTGCTGACCTGGATGAGGGTGCGCAAGTTCTGCGCAGACCCGGTGAACGCCTTGCCGGACTCCGTGACGACGGTTTGCAGCGACCCGATCGGCAGCGATTTCAGCAGTGCATCCGAGCTCGACAACAGCGAGTTGGTCGTCGGCGGGATCGCGGTCTGGCTCCGCGCGATCACCGAGCCGTCGTGCAGGTACGGGCCGGCAGCGGTGGTCGGGCGCAGATCGAGATACTGCTCGCCGATGATCGAGCGGTCGGTGACCACCGCGCGCACACCCTGCGGGATCGACGCTGCAGACGAATTGAGCTGCAGCTGCGCCTCCACGCCCGTTGCCGTCAGCCCGACGCTCGTGACGCGGCCGACCGGCACGCCGCGGTAGTCGACTTCAGCGTTGGGGAACAGGCCGCCGGCGGCCGCGAGTTCGACCCGCACCCCGTACACGCCGACGTTGAAGACTCGCAGCAGCCCGACGTACCGCACCGCGATGTAGCTGACTGCAAGCAGGCCGGCCACGATGAACGTGATCACCTGGATACGTACGCGATGGGTGAGCATCAGTGCCCTCCCCGCGCCGGAAGCAGGGTCGGGTCCTTCTGGATGCGAACGACCTGGCCGCCCGGAGTGTTCAGGTTCGTCGTGACGAACGTGTTCAGATAGTCGCCGCGAATCGCGTTGAGCACCGAGTCCGGGAACGGGTAGGTGAGTAGCACCTGCAACGACTTCGGCAGCGCCGATCCCGCCTGGACGAGGTTGCGCAGGATCGGGTCGAGGGAGCGCAGGTCGGCAACGAAGCTGCGCTTGCTGGCGCGCACGGTTGTCGTGGCCGTGCGGCCGAGCCGGCCGAGCGCGTTGATCATGCGGACAAGCTGGTGACGCTGGCCGGCCAGCACCTTCAGCCCGCCCGGCAGGTCGCGCAGCGCGACAGAGAGGTTCTCGTTGTTCGCCTGCAACGTGGTGGCGAGCCGGTTGACCTGTTGCAGCGCGGCGATGATGCCGGCGCGGTGCGCGTCGATCGCTGCGATGACCCGGTCGGCGTCGGACAGCAGGCTGTGGATCTCGGCGCCGCGCCCTCCGGTCGCGTGATTGAGCTCGACGACGATGGTGTGCAGCTGGCCGATGCCGCCGCCGTTGAGCAACAGCGACAGCGCACCGAGGACCTGCTCGATCTGCACCGCTTGCGAAGTCGAGGCGAGCGAGATCGTCGCGCCGTTGGCCAACGCCCCGGTCGGGTCGGCGGGCCGCGTGAGCGCGACGTACTTCTCACCGAGCAGGCTCGTCTGCTCGATGGTCGCGGTGGTGTTGGCAGGCAGGTGCACGTCACCGTTGATCTCGAGCGTGACGACGGCGTACTTCCCGCCGCCACCGAGCGAGATCGCGCTGACCTGACCCACCGCGACGTTGTCGACCTTGACCGACGACTGCCGCACCAGGTCGAGCGCGTTCCGGAACTGCGCGCTGACATGGTACGGATGGCTGCCCAGGTCGGCGCCACCGGGCAGGTTGAGGTCGGACACGCCGCCGGTGCACGCGGCCGTGGTCGTGACGGCGATCGCGACCGCGGTCAGCAACCCGCGCTTCATCGGGTGCCTCCGCTGACGTGCTTCCACAGCTCGAGCTCGTTGAGGTCACCGCGTCCGGTCAGCGTGCGATGCGTCGGGTCATAGGCGTTGATCAGGTTGCTCACCGCGAGCGGGGCCGCGTGGACGGCTTCGGCAATTGATGCGCGTTCGGTCTGCAGTACTTGCGTGATCACCGCGAGCTTGCGGACGTTGGCGGTGAGCTCCGCACGGTGATTGAGGATGAACTGGCGCACGGTCGCCAACGCCTGACTCAGATCGTGCAGTGCCAGCGTGAACGACTGGCGGTCGCGCGCGAGCACGCCCGAGACGGCGGCGAGCGAGGTGTTCAGACCACGCACGCTGTTGTTGTCCGCGGCCAGCGTGCTGGTGAACGTCGCGAGGTTGCTGATGGTCTTGAACAGGTCACCGCGGTGATTGGCCAGGGTGCCCGAGGCGGCGCCGAGGCGCTGCAGGGTGCGGTGCAGCGCCGCGCCGTTGCCGCGCAGGTTGGCGGCGCCGACGTTGAGCAGGTCGGCGAGCGCGCCGTTGCGGTTCGCACCGTTGGGGCCCAACGCCTTGGTGAACTGGATGACGCTGTTGGTGAGCTCGTCGATCTCCACCGACGTGGCCGTGCGGGCCAAGCGGGATCACCGCGCCGTCGGCGAGCTTCGGGCCGGAGCTGTAGACACCGGTCAGCTGCACGTACCGGTCGCTGACCAGGCTCGGCGAGATGATCACGGCGCGGGTGTCGGCCGTGACCGACACGCCGTGGTCCAGGTGCATGTCGACCTCGACCTCGGTGCCCCGCGGGATGACGTCGTCGACGGTGCCGACGGGGACGCCGAGAATGCGGACGTCGGAGCCGGGATACACGCCGACGGACTCGGTGAACATCGCCTTGAAATGGGTCTGGTCGCCACGCCCGCTGACGTACCACCAGAACGCACCGCCCATCGCGGCGACCACGAGGAGCGCGCCGACGACGGCGAGCGCCACGGCCTTGTTCGTCCGGGCCACGGCCATCACCCGCCCGCCTGCGGCGCGCAGTTGCGCTGTGCCGTCGAATTCAGTTGCGGGTCACCGTTGGCGGCGAACAGCCCGCACAGGTAGACGTCGAGCCACGGGCCGTTGCCGACGGCGTCGTTGAGCAGCTTGTAGTACGGCCCGATCAGCCGCAGTGCGTTGTCGAGATTGCCTTGGTTGCGCTGCAGGATGTCGGTCACGCGCGAGAGCTGTGCGAGTGCAGGACTGAGCGAGGCGTTGTTGTCGTGGACGAGCCCGATCAACTGCGCGCTGAGTTTCTGCGTCCCGGTCAGGAGGGTGGTGATAGCCGCACTTCGTCCCTCGAGTTCGCGCAGCAGCAGATTGCCGTCACGCACCAGGGCATCGATATGCGGGTTGTTCTGCGACAGCACGGCGGTGATGCGCCGGGTGTTCTGCACGAGCAGCCCGAGCGCGTTGTCGCGTGACGCAATCGTCTGCGACAGGCGCGAGAGCCCGTTGAGACTCGCGCGCACCACGGACGGCGTGTTGCGGAACGCATCGGCCATTGCGGTGAAGCTGCGAGCCAGTTGCGCGCTGTCGATCTGGCCGAACGTGCCGCCCAAGCCCTCGAGGGCGGTGGTGACGTCATACGGCGAGGACGTCCGGTCCAGCGGGATCGCCGTGTTGGGGTCGAGCGACTTGTCGCCGAGCGGGTCGATCGCAAGATACTTCTGGCCGAGCAACGTCTTGATCTTGATCGCGGCCGTGCTGGCGTCGCCGATCCACGTGCTGTCGACGTCGAAGTCGACGCGGACGTGCGTGCCCTCGAGGGAGATGTCGGAGACCTTGCCGACGCTCACGCCTGCGACGCGGACGTCGTCGCCACTGCGCAGCCCGGCCGCCTCGGTGAAGTCGGCGTGGTAGCCGGTCGAGGAGTTGACGAACGGCAGTTGCTTCCAGTAGAACGCGGCGAGCACGACCGCGACGGTCGCGATCAGGCCGACCACGGCGATCACGACCGGGTTGCGTTCGTTGAACGAGCGAAATGCCATCAGTTCTGGCACCTCGCTTCGACCGGTTGCACACCGACGCCGCCGTAGTAACCGGCGGGGACGGGGATCCGTCCGGTGATCGAGCACAGGTAGACTGTTCACCCACGAGCCATAGGACGCGAGGCGTCCGACGCGGTTCAGCTTGGTCGGCAACGTCTGCAGCACGTGCTCGAGGGTCGGACCGTTGTCGGCGAGATTCTGCGAAAGGTGCCCGAGGGAGATGATCGAGCGCTGCAATGCCGGTCGGCCTGCCTGCAGCAGCCCTGCCACGCTCGTCGTGAGACCGGCCAGGCTTGTCACCGCCGACCCGAGCGCACCACGGTCCTGGGCGAGCCCGCTGACCAACTGTTGCAACGTGACGACGATCGTCGACAGGCCGCTGCGCCGAGCGTTCACCGTCTTGAGCACGCGCGTGAGGTTGTCGATCACCGCGCCGATGACGTGGTCACGATCGGCCAGCGCGTTGGTGAGCGACGCCGTGTGGGCGACAAGATCACCCACCGTGCCGCCCTGTCCTTGGAAGATCTGGATGATCTCGTACGACAGCGCGTTGATCTGCTTCGGATCGAGCGCCGAGAACAGCGGCTGGAACCCGTTGAACAGTGCGGTCAGATCGAGTGCCGGCGTCGTGCGGTCAAGGCCGAGCGAGCGAGACGACGGCCACGACTGATCGGGTGAGCCGGCACCCTGATCGAGTTCGATGTAGCGCTGCCCGACCAGGTTGCGGAACAGGATCGTCGCGTGCACGGTGTCGGCGAGCCGCACATTGGACGAGATCTCGAAGGTCACCTCGGCATCGCGCCGGTTCGCGACGGCGATGTCGGTGACCGTGCCGATGCGCACGCCGGCCATGCGCACGTCATCGCCGGTGTTCATGCCGGTCACGTCGGTGAACATGGCGTGATAGGTGCTTTGCGAACCGGTGCCGGACTGGTTCGTGATCGTCGCAAGCAGGGTGCTCGTCGCGATCACGGTGACCACTATGAAGATGACGCTCTTGACAATGGGCGCGGTCAGGCCGCGCAGCGAGCGGCTCATTTGAGACTCACCCGCGCGCCACGCAACGCCGGACCCAACAGCAGGCTGCCCCACTTCGGGAACTGGCTCGGTTGTTCACCGACGCTCGGAGCGACCAGCTCGGCGATGACCTGATTCTCTTGCGGCGAGTTCTCGGTCCCGATGCCTGCACCACGCGACAGTGCGGCGCCGACGGCCGGACTGTTCGCGGCGGCGACCGAGACCTGCGGGCAGCGGGGTGGTCCCGACGCCGACAACGTCGGACCGGACACGTAGGGCTGGCGCGCGGGCACGATCTGCAACGTGACGTGCAGTCCGGGCTCGATTCGTCCCCGCGCCGAGGGCACGGTCCATCACCGGGATGAAGTCGACGAGCGTGCGGCTCAGGCACGGGAACTCGCTCGAGTACTTGGCCAGCACCTGCAGTGTCGGTGCACTGTCGCGCGAGAGCGTGATGAGGTTCGACGAGTTGGTCTCGGTGAATCCGGCGAAGCGGTTGGACGCGTCGGTGACCGAGCGCAGCAGGTTGACGAACTGGCTGCGCTCGGCGACCAGCGTCTGGTTCGTGACTGTGAAGTTGCGCAACGACTGCAACAGGTCGGGAGCCGCGTCGGCATAGGTATGCGCGACAGAGGCGAATCGACTGATGTCGTCGGCCATGCGCGGCACTTCGGGCGCGAACTTGTGCAGGTAGCGCGCGAGTTCGTCGATCGTCTCGCCGATCGTGGTGCCCTCGTTGCGCAGCGCGGCGGCGAAGGCGCCGAGGGTCTGCGCGAGCTGTGCGGGACGCACGGCCTGCAGCACTCGCAACAGGTTGGCGAAGACATCCTGCAGCTCGGTGCCGGTGGCCGAGCCGTTCGCAGTGATGACCGCGCCGTCGTGCAGATGGTCGGTGCTCGGGTTCGCGGGAAGCATGATGTTGACGTAGCGCTGACCGAACAGGGTCTTGGGCAGCAGTTGCGCGGTGACGTTGGCCGGGAGCCGTCCGCCCTGGGTCGGGTCGAGCGCGAGGGTGATGTTCGCGCCGTTGCCCGTCGAGGTGATCGAGTTGACCGAGCCGATCACCACGCCGCGCACTTCGACGTCGGCACCGGTCGAGAGTTGGGTGCCCGCGTCCGGCGCGCGCAGGCTCACGTCCAGCGTGGAGGAGAAGTCCTTGTTGTAGATCATGATCGACAGCGCGATCAGCGCCGCGATGAGGACGAGGTATGCGAGGCCAACGACGAAATCGCGGACGAAGTGCTGCCTCATGTCGGGGCCCCTGCGGAAACGCGGAGCGCTCTTTGCGGAGCGTCTTCGTGGTGAGACGTCATCCTGCGATCCGGACCGTCGTCGTGGTGCCCCAGATCGCGAGCGACAGGAAGAAGTCGAGAACGTTGATCGCGACGATCGACAGTCGCACAGCGCGGCCGACTGCGCGGCCCACGCCGGCCGGACCGCCGGTGGCGGTGTAGCCGTAGTAGCAGTGGATCAAGATGATCACTATCGCGAACCCGATCACCTTCAGGAACGACAAGAACACGTCCACCGGTGGTAGGAACAGCGCGAAATAGTGGTCGTAGGTGCCGGCGCTCTGGCCGTAGACGTACACGACCACGAGCCGCGAACCGAGGTACGAGGTGAGCAGCCCGATCGCGTAGAGCGGGATCACCGCGACCAACCCGGCGATCACGCGGCACGTCACGAGGTAGGGAATGCTGCGCACGCCCATCACCTCGAGAGCGTCGATCTCTTCGTTGATCCGCATCGCGCCGAGCTGCGCGGTGAAGCCGGACCCGACCGTTGCCGCGAGTGCGAGACTGCCGACGAGCGGCGCGATCTCACGGGTGTTGAAGTAGGCCGAGATGAAACCGGTCAGCGCCGACGTGCCGAGCTGGTCGAGTGCGGCGTAGCCCTGCAATCCCACGACGCTGCCCGTGAACAGGCTCAGCGCGACCATCACGCCGATCGTCCCGCCGACGACAGCGAGCGCTCCTGAACCGAAACTGACCTCGGACAGCAGCCGCACGACCTCGCGGCGATACCGCGTGATCGCCTTCGGAATCTCACGCAGGGCGTTGGCGTGGAAGATCAGCTGCTTGCCGAGATCGGCGACCGACTCGGCCCGACGGGTCACTGCGCGGTTGAACCGCTCGGTGGTGGCCATCTCAGACGCCCTTGGCCGGGAAGAGCTGCAAGTAGATGGTCGACACGACGAGGTTGATCATGAACGTGAGGACGAAGGTGATCACGACTGACTGGTTGACGGCGTCACCGACGCCCTTCGGGCCCGGGCGCCGGGTGCAGCCCGCGGTAGGCCGCCACGACGCCTGCGACGAAGCCGAAGATCAGCGCCTTGATCTCGCCGACCCACAGATCGGACGGTTGCGCGAGCGCGGCGAAGCTGGCGAGGTAGGCGCCAGGCGTGCCGCCCTGCAACAGCACGTTGAATCCGTAGCCGCCGACGACGCCGACCACCGAGACCATGCCGTTGAGCAGCACCGCGACGAGCATCGCCGCCAGCACTCGCGGCACGACCAGGCGCTGGATCGGCGAGATACCGAGCACGGCCATCGCGTCGATCTCGTCACGGATCGTGCGCGCCCCGAGATCGGCACAGATCGCCGACCCGGCGGCGCCGGAAATCATCAGGGCCGTGACGATCGGGCTGGCCTGCTGGATGACGGCGAGCACGCTCGCGGCACCGGTGAACGACTGCGCGCCGATCTGGACGGTCAGCGATCCGAGCTGCAGCGCGATGACCGCGCCGAACGGGATGGCCACCAGGGCGGCCGGCAGCACCGAGACGCTGGCGACGAACCAGAACTGTTCGATCAGTTCGCGCACCTGGAACGGGCGGCGGAAGGTCAGCCGCACGACCTCCAGGCCCAGCGCGAACAACTTGCCCACGTGGGTCAGGGTCCGGGTCAGGAAACCCGGGACGGACGTACTCGACCGTGGCCGGAACGCGGCTCGGCGGATCGGCGGGGGGATCGGGGTCGAGGAGTTCGCTGAGCGTCACCGCGGTGCCGCCGCGCCGGCAGCGATAGCTCGGGGTTCGGTCACCAGGGCAGCGGGCATCCAGAGCGCGAAGGCGCGAAGTTCACATGCCGAGGTCACTGCAGCTCCACCGGAGCGGAACCCTAGAGAAACGGCGGCCCGCGAACAAGCGCAGCCGCAGTCGATTCGGTCGTCCAGCGACACCGATCCGGGTGATGTTTGGACCGGCGTCAAAATTCGATCCGGACGTCGGGTGCAAAACCGTGCAATTCGAACTACGGGGCGTCCGTGCGGTGCGCTACCTTCGTGACCTCAGGTGGGTGACACGCGAGGACGTTGAACATGATCTCGAAAGCGAACCTCGGCCCGCCCGGTCGGCGGCATGCGACGAGTCGACCGGCAACGCTCGCGGCGCCGGTCGCCACCCTGTCCTCGCCGCCGGGAGCGCCGCTCGCCGACCTTCGGCTGCCCCGCCGCTGGATCGAGACCGTGCTGCCGGCCGAGCTGCCGCAGATCGCCCGCGAGATCAGCCGCCGGATCCAGACCGAGATCCCCGACTATCACTGGGCCGCCGACGCCGAACACGTACGGATGTTGCGCGAGAGCACCGAGAAGGCCGTGCTCACGTTCGTCACGCAGATCTTTCGCACTGGCGAGCTGACCGCCGAGGCCGAGGAGTTCTTCCGTAGCCGCGGCCGGATCGAGGCGAGCGAGGGACGTTCGCTCGAGGCGCTGCTCGCTGCCTTCCGGTTGGGCTCGCTCGTGGCCTGGCGGCGCCTGGTCGCCGCTACCGAGCGCGACCCGCTGCCCAGCGACGTTGTCGGCCGGCTCGGCGATCTGCTCTTCAGCTTCGCCGACCGCTTGGCCCATCTGGCAGGCGAAGGTTTTGCCGATGCCGACAACGACGTCGACGCTCACGCGCGTGTGCGCACACGCCTCGCGCGTCTGATCCTCGGCCAGCCCTCGATGGCCTCGGGTGCAGTCGCCGATCTCGCCGCTCGTGTCGGCTGGACGGTGCCCGAGCGCGTCGTCGTCGTCGAACTCGACGGAGTGCTCGACCCGCGCACCCTCGGTGTCCTCGGCTCCGATGCGCTGGTCGACCACGACCAGAACAAGCCGATCGCCGTTCTGCACGCCCCTCTCGACGTCGAAGCGCTCACCGCCGCACTCGAACGCATCGGCGCACGTGGCGTCGTGGGGTGCACCGTTGCGCTGACCGACGCGCCGCGATCGTTGCGCTGGGCGCGCCTGGCTGCACGCCTTCGCGACGACGGTGCGCTACCGGCAACCCGGCTGACGGTGTGCGACGACATCACGCCGAGCCTGCTGCTGCATGCCGAGCCGTCGGTCGGCGACGTCCTCGTTGCGCGCCGACTCGATCCGCTGGCCGCGCTACCGCTGCAGCGCCGCCTCAAGTTCGCGCGGTTGCTGTCAGCGTGGCTCGAATACGGCGGCAGCCAGGCCGACCTCGCACAGACCATGCAGGCCCACCGACAGACGATCCATTATCGGATCGGCCGGCTGCAGACGATGTTCGGGGCCGACCTCGACGACCGCGATGCGCGCGTCGAGCTGTTGCTCGCTCTGCGCTGGGCACTGCCGCAGTGGGAACGCGACGCCGGCTAGCTCGCGCCTAATCGCCGCTAGTGCGTGGGCGGACGGCAGCCGTTGCAGTCATGGGGCTTGGTCGGGTCCCACGAAGCGAGATTGCCCTGGTACTGCACCAGCTTGTTGCCGGGCCCCGAGATCGTGCCGTTCAGCAACGGGTCGAGGTCGTCGCCGCCGGTGCCACACCCGGTGAAGTCGGGAATATTCGCCACGCCTCTGAGCACTCCGCCGGAGAACAGGTTGTAGGTCTTCGGATCGCCGGCGAGGTTGAGTCGCAGCGGCACGACCGTGTGGCAGTCAGGTCCGACGTTCAGCGGTACCTGATCGACGAACACGTTGGAGATACGCACGTTTGCCAGTCCCGTGATGTGGGTCGGGTACTCGCGGAACGGGAAGTCGGTGCCGGTCCGGGAGGCCACGATGAGCGGGACGATCAGCCCGTTGCGCTCGAGCTGGGTCAGATGCAGATCCGCCGTGATGGGAATGGCTCCGAATCCGAGCACGGTGCTGTGCGCGACGGGGAAGACGCCGAATTGCGGATGTTTGCCCACATGGGTGACTGCCCAGACCGGAGAGAGGCTGAACAAGACTTTGTTCGTGATGTGCGATGTCTCGTTGGCGTAGGTGCGCAGGACGGTGCGCGGCAGGATGACGAGCTGTTTCGCCTTGCGCACGGTCGCTGTGCCGTCGACCAGGACTCCGGCGTCCGACCCGCCTTTGATCCCCCGGATGCCGGGGTGCGGCGCCTGCTTGATGTGGGGTGCGGGTGCTGCACCGGCGGAGCCGAAGGTGGCCAGGACGGTCAGCGTGAGTGCCGCGACCGCTGCGATCGACCGGCGCGAGACCATGCGGCACAGGCTAGCGTTCTGGAATTCGCCAGCAACACGCTCAACACCGTCGACACTTCGGGGCTCGCGTTTTGGGACAGCCGTACCAACCCCGCAATACAGATCCGTACCTCGTGCCCAAGCCCGCACCTAAATTGGTGGGGCACTGCGGAATTCCAAGGTGATGGGGTTAGCGTGCTCGCTCGGGCCGGTATCGCGTGCGGACGTGCGCTTGATGCCACCCTTCCCAATCCATCGGAGAGGATCTGAGCGCGCACATGAGCAAACTGAACCTGCGTAAGACCGCACTGGTCGGCATCGCTGCGGGGGCCGCAGTCGGCCTGGTGGCCACGGCAGCATTCGCCGCGGCACCCACCTTCAAGATCACGGCGGGGTCGAAGACCACCGGCTCGAGCAGCTACCTCGGCAAGGCGACCGGCACGAGCGCCAAGCCGGCGATCCACTTCAACGACGTCTCGACCCACATCAACACGACGTGTGTCTCGTCCACCGCTGCGGGCTCGATCAAGCTCGGCCCGAAAATCGCCGGTGCCGGCGCGGCCACGATCACCAAGACCACCTTTGTGACGTGCAAGGGCCCGCAGGGCACCACTCTGCAGACCGTGCAGCCCAAGGGCAGCGTCTGGAAGCTCAACGCTGTGGCCCGTCCGGTCAACGGCGTGACCAAGGTGTCGATCACCAACGTCAAGGCGAACGTCACGGTCAGCCCGCTCGGCTGCACGTTCACGGTCACTGGCGCGACCGACGGCACGTACAGCAACACGACCCACAAGCTCACGGTCAAGCCAGTCGCGAGCACCGGACACAAGCTCAAGGCCTCCAACACCCAGGGCCTGTGCGCCGGCACGATCAACGACGGTGACGTCCTGCAGTTCACGGGCGCCTACACCGTGTGTACGCCGACCGGCGCGCTCAAGATCAGCTAGTTCGAACCGCTTCACCGGCGGCCGTGCGGGACTCGTCCCGCGCGGCCGTCGTGATTTAAGACGGCTTCTTGGCGTTGTCGGGCGGCGGGGTCCAGTGCCGGCGCACGATCACGAGGTTCGCTTCGGCGTCGGCGAGGTCGTCGTCGGTGGGACGGTCGACGTCACGCCCGCGGAGCGCGCCGCTGACACCCAGTTGCGAATGCCCGGCGCCGACCAGGTCACGCAGGCCCCGCTCGCCAGAATCGCGACTGGACTGGGACTGCCGTCCACGGCGTGATCGCGGGTCGGGCGGCGCGGTCGGCGGTGGGGTCGGCGGTGCAGTCGGCGGTGGGGTCGGCGGTGGGGTCGGCGGTGCGGTCGACGCTGGAGTGGATGCTGCGCCGGGCGAGCGTTCCGGTCCGGGCTTCGGCGCCGCGGCGATGCTCGCCTCGGGTCCGGGCGCGCGCCGGCGCCGTCGACGACGGTGCGCCTGATCGTCGCCGGGGGAGGCCATGGGTAGATCTTGCCCTAGGCTGGTCGCAGAACAGGGCGCGCCGGGAAGTCTGGTCGGCACCGTGATGGCTGCTGCCGAACGCCCGCTCCTCGTGGAGGCCCCGAGCCCGTGAACGACGCCCGCCACTTCGCGCTGATCGTGCTGCTGTGCTCGGTGGTCGCGCTGGTCGCAGTGCTGTCGAACCGGCTGGCCGAGAAGGTGCGCGTCCCGCTGCCACTCATCGTGCTGGTCGCGGCTGCCATCGCAGTCAAGATCGTCCCGTCGTGGCATGCGCCCAGCCCGCATCTGGTCGAGCAGATCCTGACCGTCGCGTTGATCTTCATCCTGTTCGACGGCGGGATGCACATCGGCGTGCGCCGGTTCCGCGCCGCTGCCGCGCCGATCGCCGTCGTCGGGGTCGTCGGCACGTTCCTCACGGCCGCCGGCGGTGCGCTGCTGCTGCACGTCGCGTTCGGGTTGAGCTGGTACATCGCGCTGCTCATCGCAACAGCGATAGCGCCGACCGATCCCGCGGTCGTGTTCTCTGTGCTGGGTCCGCGCGAGATCGCGGGCCGCAGCGGCACTGTGCTCGAAGGTGAGTCCGGTGCGAACGATCCCGTCGGTATTGCGCTGATGTCGAGCCTGATCGCAGCCGGCGCCTTGTCTGCACACGCGGTGGGCTCGGTCGCGGTCTCGTTCGTGTTGCAGATGGTCGTCGGCGCGGCCGTCGGTTACGTCGGTGGGCAGTTGCTGTTGTGGTTCATGCAGCGGGTACGGCTACCTGGCGAGGGTCTCTACTCGCTGCGGACGATGGCGTGCGCGGGAATCCTGTTCGCGGTCGCGACCGTTGCGCACGGCTCGGGATTCCTCGCGGTGTTCCTTGCCGGCATTGTGATCGGCGACGAGGGCGCACCGCACAAGGAGGCGATCGCCAGCTTCCACTCGGTGCTGGCGAGCCTCGCCGAGATCGTCGCGTTCGTCGTGCTCGGGCTGACCGTCGAGCTCGATGTGCTGCGCCGTGCGAACGTGCTCGTGCCCGGTCTTGTGCTGGCGGTCGTTGTCGCGTTCGTGGTCCGTCCGCTGGCGGTTGCGCCGTTCCTACGGGCGGCGCGCCTGCGCACGAACGAGATCGCCTTCGTGGTGTTCGCCGGGCTGAAGGGCGCCGTGCCACTGCTGCTCGGCGAGCTGATGCTCGCCTCGGGGATCGCGGACGCTCAGCGCTGGTACGGCATCGTCGTGATCGTCGTGGTGTTCTCGGTGCTCGTGCAGGGCAGTCTGACGCCGACGGCTGCGTCAGTGCTGAAAATCCCGATGCACCGGACCTGACCGGCGCTACCGCACATCGAAGGGGCGGAATTGGATGCTGATGCGCGGCCCGGTGTGCCGCGCGGACTTCGGCACGGCGTGCTCCCAGGTGCGCTGACAGCTGCCCCCCATCACGAGCAGGTCGCCGTGGCCGAGATCGTGGCGCAGCGTCGCGCCACCGCTGAGCGGACGCAATAGCAGCGCGCGCGGCTCGCCGAGCACGATGATCGCGACCATCGTGTCGTGGGTCGAGCTGCGCCCGATGCGATCGCCGTGCCAGGCAACGCTGTCGCGGCCGTCGCGGTAGAGGCACAGCCCGGCGGTGGCGAACGGCTCGCCGAGCTCGGCGCGGTAGTGGCTGTCGAGAGTGCGCTTGAGCTCGACGAGCACCGGGTCGGGCAGCGCCATCGTCTCGTCGTAGAACGCGAGCAGGCGCGGGACGTCCACGACGCGGTCGTACATCTGGCGACGCTCGCCGCGCCACGGCACGCTGTCGCGCAGCCGCTCGAACAGGACGTCAGCGCCGCCCACCCAGCCACGTTGGACGTCGACCCACGCGCCGTCGCACAGCACTGTGCGGGCCGGTCGCAGCGCGCCGACGACGGGCTCGGCAACGGCGTCCAACAGGGAGGCCTGGAACGCGGTGGTCATGACGGCAACGATACGCCACAATCAGAACGCGTGTGCGAATCGCGCTAGCCCTCGCCGTTGGTGCCGGGAACGACCGGGTGTACTTGGAAGTCGCAGCTGTGCGGCACCAGCTGAAGCGGGGTCGGGTTGTACGTGTTCGGCGGGATCACGAGCAGGCCGCTGAAGCGGTCGCAGTTGCTGCCGCCGCCGATGTCGCCCTCGACCAGCGCCGAGGCGACCTGCCCGGGCTTGACCAGCACGCCGCGCGGGCTCGTGCAGCGGCACCCGCCGAGGTAGCCGTCAAGAGTGCGGCCGGCGTGCGCGATCGAGTGGCCGCTGCGGTTGGTTCCGTCGACCCCGGGATAGCCGTACAGGATGCACGGGTTGTGCGAGTTGTTGAGCAGGCGTAGCACGACCCCGGTGTGTCCGGCGGCGCCGCCTCCTGCCGGTTCGACGGCGGTGACCGCAATCTGCGACGAACCGCACCAGGTGTTCGGGTTGCCGCGTCCGGTGTAGGTGCTGGCGCCGGTAGACGCTGATGATGAACTGCTCCGCGGAGGTGCGGGCGTTGTGGTGGTGCTTCTCGCCGGCCGGGGCGCGGACGACGACGTTGCGGGAGTGCTGGACGACGACGACGTCGTCGTGACCGGCGATGAACCGAACGACACCGAGCCGGCCGGCGTCGACGGTTCACCGGCTCCCGTTCCGTGCCCGGGTGAGGACGTGCTGCAGGCAGCGAGCACGAGCGCGAGCATGATTGCCAAGCTGTGACGTCGATGCACCGGATTCCCCCGAGTCGGTGAACGAGGCCGAAGTTACCGCAGATTGATCACGAGTCGGCGCAGGCGGCTAGGGTCCCGCCATGACTTCGCAGTTGTCCGATTCCACTGATCGACAGCTAGCCTCGCTGCTGGTCGCCGATGGCCGCGCCACGCTCAAGAGTCTCGCGGCCGCGTCCGGGCTGTCGGTGTCGGCGGTGCAGGCACGAGTACGTCGACTCGAGAGCGACGGCGTCATAACCGGCTATTCGGCCGATATCGATCCCGAGGCGCTCGGTCTGCCGCTGGCCGCGATCATCGCGCTGACGCCGCGCGATCCCGAGCACGAATACGACCTGCCTGATCGCATCGGTGATCTGACAGAGGTCGAGTCGTGCCACTCGGTGGCCGGCGACGACAGCTTCGTGCTGTTCGTACGGGTCGCGACGCCGAAGGAGCTCGAGGCGCTGATCCGCGAGATCCGCCGTCGCGCCGACGTGACCACCCGCACGACGGTCGTGTTGCAGACCTTGTTCGAACGTCGAGCGCGGCCACCGGCCGATGTCCCGGGGTGACGGAAATCTTCCGGTAGACGGTGACAACGCCCGTAACAATTACGGTAAACTGGGGTCATGACGATGACGCGCGCACTCAGCGACCAGACTGACCAGCACACGACCATCGCCCCGTCCGAGGTACATGCCGCGATCGCGCGGCACATGCTCGCCGACGGCTACGAGATGGTCCTCGACCTCGACAAGTCCCAGGGCTCGACCCTGGTCGACGCCCGTGACGGAGTCGAATACCTCGACCTGTTCACCTTCTTCGCCTCGTCCGCGCTCGGCATGAACCACCCCGCGCTCACGTCCGACGATGCACTTGCCGAGCTCGGCCGCGTCGCCGTCAACAAGCCGAGCAACTCAGACATCTACACGGTGCCGATGGCGCGCTTCGTCGAGACGTTCGCGCGCGTGCTCGGCGACCCGGCGCTGCCGCACCTGTTCTTCATCGACGGTGGCGCGCTCGCCGTCGAGAACGCGCTGAAGATCGCCTTCGACTGGAAGTCGCGCTGGAACGAGTCGCACGGCATCGACGCGAATCTCGGCACGAAGGTGCTGCACCTGCAGAAGGCGTTTCACGGTCGCACCGGCTACACGATGTCGCTGACCAACACCGACCCCAACAAGGTCGCCCGGTTCCCGAAGTTCGACTGGCCGCGCATCCCCTCGCCCTCGATCAACGGCAACGCCGATGTCGAAGCGGCCGAGCGTGCGGCGCTCGACGCCGCGCGCACCGCTTTCGAGCAGAACCCGCATGACATTGCCTGCTTCGTCATGGAGCCGATCCAGGGCGAGGGCGGCGACAACCACTTCCGCCCCGAGTTCCTGCAGGCGATGCAGGCGATGTGCCGCGAGTTCGACGCGCTGTTCGTGATGGACGAGGTGCAGACCGGCGTCGGCATGACCGGCACCGCGTGGGCCTACCAGCAGATGGGCGTGCAGCCCGATGTCGTCGCTTTCGGCAAGAAGGCGCAGGTGTGCGGCGTGATGGCCGGCGGCCGCGTCGACGAGGTCGCCGACAACGTGTTCGTGGTCGGATCGCGCATCAACTCGACCTGGGGCGGCAACCTCACCGACATGGTCCGTGCGCGCCGCATCCTCGAGATCATCGAGGCCGACGCGCTCATCGAGCGTGCACGGTTCCTCGGTGCGCACCTGCTGCACGAGTTGACCGCGGTGGCCGAGAAGCACGACATCGTTTCCGACGTGCGCGGCATGGGACTCATGTGCGCGATCACCCTGCCGTCCGGCGAGGTGCGCGACACGATCGTCACCAAGCTGCGCGAGGACGAGCACGTGATGATGCTCGGCGCCGGCACGACGAGCCTGCGCGTCCGTCCCGCATTGACGATCTCGATCGAAGAGATCGACCGGGGCATCGCGGCTCTCGACCGGGTGCTCGCCTCGATCTGAAATGAGGCCCTGGGAGCTGCGCGCCGCGTTCGCGGTGCAGATGGCCGTTGTCTACGGACGCGAGGTGCCGGCGTACACGACGCTGGTCGACGTCGCGTCCGAGGTGAACACGCTCGTTGCGGCGCTCGAAGGAGAATCCGCCGAGCGGCTCGGATCGATCTCACGGGTCACCGCAGAAAGGCACGGTGCGATCCGCGTCGGCACGCCGACCGAGCTGCGTCAGGTCGCGACGATCTTCGCCGCACTGGGCATGCATCCGGTCGGTTTCTATGACTTGCGCGACGCGGCGAAGTCGTCCGTCCCGGTGGTGTCGACGGCATTTCGTCCGATCGCGGCGAACGAGCTGGCACGCAACCCGTTCCGCATGTTCACGTCGTTGCTCGTCACCGACGACCGACGCTTCTTCACCGCCGAACTGCAGCAGCGACTCGACGCGTTTCTCGCGCGGCGCACGCTGTTCTCGCCGGAGCTGCTCGCGCTCGCCGAGCGCGCCGCGAGCGCGGGCGAGCTGCCGGACGAGGACGCGGCGCGTTTTCTGAAGCTCGCCGTTGAGGCATTCACGCTCTCGTCGGAGCCGGTCGATGCCAGCTGGTATCGCGAGCTCGAGCAGGTGTCGGCCGTCGCTGCCGACATCGGCGGCGTGACGTCCACGCACATCAACCACTTGACCCCGCGCGTCCTCGACATCGACGAGCTGTACCGCCGCATGACCGAGCGCGCGATCACGATGATCGACACCATCCAGGGCCCGCCGCGCTGGGACGGCCCGGACGTGTTGCTGCGCCAGACCTCGTTCCGAGCACTCGCCGAGCCGCGCCGGTTCCGTGCAGCCTCGGGCGAGGTCGTCGACGGCTCGCTGCGGGTCCGTTTCGGTGAGGTCGAGGCCCGTGGCGTCGCGCTGACCGAGGCCGGTCGCGACCGCTACGACGCGCTCGTCGGCCGCAGCGCTGCCGAGTGGGCCCAGGAGTTGCCGCCGACCGAGCTCGGGCTGCTGCGTCACGGCCTCGCGTACTTCACCCTCGCCCCGACGGGGCGTCGCATCGCGCGCACCGGCACGATCTCCGAGCAGGTCTTCGACGGCGTCCTCGCCCCGACGCCCATCGTGTACGAGGACTTCCTGCCGCGGTCGGCGGCCGGGATCTTCCAGTCGAACCTGACCGATGACGGCGCGCGAGATGACGCGGTCGCCGGTACGCGCCGTGACGCCGGCTGGCTGGCCGACGTGATCGGCGCGTCGGTGCGCGATCCGTACGCGTTGTACGCAGCTCAGCAGCAGGCGTCCGTCGACGCGCTGCCCGCGGAGATCCGCGCCGCGCTGGCGTCCTGACCGGTTCTTGGGGTGTCAGGGTAACCTGACGGCGTGAGCAAGGGGCACAGCCCGTGGCAGGACGGCCGTCGCGCGTGGACGCGGCTGACCGGCTGGCATCACGCCGCGCCCGCTGACAGCGACGGCAACAGCGCGCTCGACGCGCTGGCCGACGTCGGGCTCGTGCGACGCCTGCTCGACCAGGCCGAATTGGTCGCCGTGCGTACCGCGCGTCGACACGGCATGTCATGGGCCGAGATCGCGACCCGGCTCGGGGTGACGCGGCAGTCGGCGTGGGAACGCTGGCGCGACCTCGACGAAACGCCGACGCCGCGTGAGGCGACGACTGACGCCGCCGCAGACGAACTCGTCGCCGAAGCACACGAACGGCGTCGCACGGCCGACGTCCGGGTACCGAACGTTGTCGGAGCGAGCGTGGAAGACGCGCACCGAACATTGGCCGCAGTCGGGCTCGTGGCCGTCGGCTCCGAATTGGACGGCCCGCCGTTGATGGAGCTGACCGGCACAGTTACCGATCAAAGTCCGGAGTCCGGTGCGTGCGTCGCGGCCGGTGCGGCTGTCACGCTGTGGATCCGACGTCGCGGTGGAGGAGCGGGTGTGCGCGAACCGCGTCGCCCCACTCCGCGCACCGGCACCGGTCGCGAGATGCGTTACGACCCGATCGACGACGCCGTCGGCTCCTGACCTATCGGGCGATGCCGACGCGTTGTCGGACCCGCGCGCGATAGTGCGGCCATGATGCGCTCGTTCACGATCACGGCCCAGGGTGAGTTCTCGCTGCGTGAGTCGGCGCTGTTCGGGTTCGGGCAGCGGGAGGCCACCGGCGCGGCAGAGTTCGACGGCGCGATGCGGCTGGCGTTCACTCTCGACGGCGGGTTCGGCCATCAGGTCGGGGTCGTCGTACGCCAGCAGGGCGAGGCCGTGCTCGGCGAAGTGCACGGCGCCGGCTCGATCGACGCGATCCGGACGCAGGTCGCGCGGGTGCTCTCGCTCGACCACGACGCACGCGACTTCGTCGAGGTCGGACGCCGCGACCCCGTCCTGCGTCGGTTGCAACTGGCCGCCCCCGGGTTGCGGCCACCGTTGTTCTACTCGCCCTACGAGGCCGCCGCCTGGTCGGTGCTGTCAGCGCGCCGTCCGCACCGGCAGGCAAGCCGTGTGCGCGCAGCGCTGTCAACGGCGATCGGTCGCCGCTTCGAGCTGGCCGGCACCCAGCTCGCCGCGTTCCCGACGCCGGGTGCGGTGCTGAAGCTCGGGGCGTTCCCGGGCATCGACACCCAGCGCCTCGTTCGGCTGCACGGGGTCGCACGGGCTGCAGCAGAAGGACGCCTCGAGGCGGCTCGACTGTTCGGCCTCGGCCCCGACGAGGCACTCGCCGATGTGCAGCAGATCAAGGGCATCGGGCCGGTGTACGCGTCGCTGATCGTGATCCGCGCGGTGGGTTTCACCGATGTCGCCCCGGTGCACGAGCCGAAGGCGCAGCACCTGCTCGGCGACCTCTACGGGCTCGGCGGCCCGGCCACCCCGGAGCAGTTCGAGCAACTGGCCGAAGCGTGGCGCCCGTGGCGCACGTGGGCGAGCGTCTACGTGCGTGCGGTCGGGCCGCGGGTTCTCACGCGCAGCATCGCGCTGAGTGCCTGAGCGTGTGCCTGAACAGGCGTGCGGCCTGAGTAGCGTTGCGAGCCATGCGTTTCGCCGTCTCGATTCCTCAGCTCGACACATCCGGTTTCGACGCTGCGGGTTTGCGGTCGTACCTGGCCCGCGCCGAAGAAGCGGGGTTCGAATCGGCGTGGACGATCGAGCAGACCCTCGGCCCGACACCGATGATCGCGCCGCTGCCCCTGCTCGCCTACGCGTCCGCTTGCACTGAACGGCTGCGCCTCGGCGTCGGCGTGCTGGTGAGTTCGCAACACGACCCGCTACACCTCGCGGGCGCGATCACCGCGGTCGACCGGCTGTGTCACGGCCGGCTCGAGGTCGGCATCTCGGCCGGCGGCGGCTTCCGGAACTTCGCCGCATTCGGCATCGACCGCGACACCTTCGTCAGCTACTTCACCGAAGGGCTGCAGCTGATGAAGGCGGCCTGGTCCGACGAAGAGTCGATCACCTTCCACGGGCGCTTCCGCGACGTCGACGACGTCGCGATCGCGCCCAAGCCCGTCCAGCGACCGCATCCGCCGATCTGGTTCGGCGCGAGTGCGCCCACCTCGATCGCCCGCGCCGTCGAGCACGGCGACGCCTTCCTCGGCGCCGGCTCGTCCACCACCGCCAAGTTCGCGGGGCACGTGCAACTCGTGCGCAAACAACTCGCCGATCGCGGGCGTGACGCAGCGAGCTTCCCGATCGCGAAACGGGTCTACCTCGCCGTCGACAACGACGTACAGCGCGCCCGCGACCACGTCAACGCCGGGCTGCACCGCATGTACGGCTCGATGCCCGGCATAGAAGACGTAGCCGTCGCGGGCACGGCTGACGACGTGGTCGCCGGGTTGCGTGAGGTCGAGGCGGCCGGCGCCGAGCTGATCGTGCTCAACCCGCTCGGTGTCAACGTGGCCGATGACAGTGAGCAGGTCGAGCGCCTGCTTGCCGACGTGCTGCCCGCCTGGCACGGCGGAGCATGATCGGCCGACTCGCTACCCGTGGTGCAGCGCGTCGTCGATTCGGACACGAGCGGCTCGAGCCGCGTGTTCGAGGTCGGAATTCGTCTCGAGGTACGCGTGCAGGATGTTGGTGATGATGCGAGCCGGAACCGTCGGAAACTCGTTCACCAGCTCTGCGATGACGTCCTGTTCGGAGTCGTAGTCAGTCATGGCCGCTCCCCGCTTCGTCCAGATGCTTCGTATTAAAGATTCTCGGGGCCGATGTGGCGAATCGAGACCAGAGTGACGACTTTGACCGACCGTCACCGGCGGGCCCGGCTGGTCGCGCGCCACCACCTCGACGGCAGCGCGCCGGACGTCGCGTCGGCCGCCGACGCCCTGCTCGCGGTGCACGCGACCGATCCCGCGACCATCTACCTGTCGCTGCTCGCTCGCTGTGGCGCGGCCTCGCTGAACGACGTGGCCGCCGCGCTCTACGACGCCCGCGTGCTGGTGCGGATGATGGCGATGCGGCGCACGATGTTCGTCGTGCCGGGCGATCTCGTGCCGGTCGTGCACCACGGCGCGGCGCTCGGAGTCGCGGCGAAAATGCGGACAACGTTGTTGTCGCAGCTGGCGCGGTTACCGACCGATCCGGTGATCGATGGCGACCTCGCGGCCTGGCTCGAGGACGTCGAACGTGGCGTCGAGCTGAGCATTGCGGCCCGAGGAGCCGCACAGGCAGCGGAGCTCTCGGCCGACGAGCCGCGGCTGCGCACCGCGCTGCTGCCCACGACTGACAAGTCGTGGGACGTGCGGCGCAACATCACCTCGCAGGTACTCGTGATCATGGCCGCCGAAGGGCGATTGGTGCGTGCGGCTCCCGTCGGCGCATGGACCTCGCGGCACCACGTCTGGGAGGCTGCGACCCGGTGGTGGCCGCGGGGGATCGCCGAGGTCCCGGACGCGAACGTGCAGCTGGTCGAGCACTACCTCCGACGGTTCGGGCCCGCGACGCCCACGGACGTGCAGTGGTGGACGGGCTGGACGCTCGGCAAGACCCGCACTGCGCTAGCGGCACTGGAGACCGTCGATGTCGGCTGCGGTGTCGTGCTGGCTGACGACGCCGAGGTCCTCGACGCGGCGCCACCGTCCGCTGCGCTGCTACCCGCGCTCGACTCGACGCCGATGGGCTGGAAGCAGCGCGACTGGTTCCTGCCCCCCGACTCGAAACCGCTCTACGACACCAACGGCAACATCGGGCCCACGATCTGGTGGGACGGAGGCGTCATCGGCGGCTGGGCCGTCCGTGCGGACGGATCCGTCGAGACGCGGCTGCTCGTCGATTGCGGCAAGGCCGCCGAGCGGGCCGTCGCCGATCAGGTCGAGCAGCTGCAGCCACGCCTTGAGGGCGCGAGCGTCACGCCGTCGTTCCCGACGCCGCTCGAACGCGAATTGCGCGCGGGCTAGGGATGGGATCACTCGATACCGAAGCTGTTCACCTTCTGGGGATGCAGCCGGATGAATCCGCTGCCGAATCCCGGCCCGAGGTGCTCGCCGCCGTTCGCAATCGCTTCGGCGCGTCCGCGGATCTCGAGCATGCGTGGCGTCCAGGGATCGGTCGAGACGAGGTCGTCGACGACGAGCGCGGCCCAGCCGTTGGCCTGCACGTCGCGGTACTTCTTCGTCGTCGCGACGTGATGGCCGCCGATGTCGATCGTCCCGAGCTCGGCGTTGTACCGAAAGGACGTCGGGACGACGTGCGGCCGGCGGTCGGCACCGGCAGTCGCGATCCGTCCGAGGCGCTGGGAGGCGAGGTAGTCGAGCTGGGCAGCGGTGAGGTCGGCCATGACGTCAGTAAACAACTTCAAGTCAGCTTGAAGTCATCCGTCGGTATCGTGGCGAGAATGCGCAGCACCGACTCGCGACCCGTCGCCGAGACCGCCAACGTGCGCGTCGACGGACCTCCGGACGCGCCGACGCTGGTGATGCTGCACGGGTTCAGCGGATCGCTGAAGTGGTTCGATCGGCTGGTCGACCGGCTCGCAGACACGTACCGCCTCGTCCGCGTCGACCTGCTCGGGCACGGCGCAACCGGCGGCCACGCTGCGGACGCACCGGCGCAGGCGGTGATGGTCGACGGAGTGTTGGCGCGCCTCGACATCGAAGATGCAATCGTGCTCGGGCATTCGTTCGGTGCCGATGTCGCCGTCGAACTCGCTGAGCACTCGTCGCGCGTCGGGCGGTTGATCATCGTCGCGCAGTCGCCTGACTACACCGATGCGACGCTGCCGCGCGGACGCGTGATCATGACGGTGCCGGCGATCAGCGCGACGGTGCACCGGATTGCGCAGCCGGTCGGTCGACTCGTGGCGCGGGCAGCGGCGCGACGGCACCCGGAGGGACAGGAACTGGCAGCACAGGCGCTGGCTGACTTCCGCGCCCTCGACCCCGCGATGTTCCGTGTCGTGCTGGTCGATCGGCGTGATCGGATGGCGCGGCGTCCGCTCGACGCCCAGGTGCGCGTGTCGGGCAAGCCCACCCTGGTGATTCTCGGCGGACGTGACCACTTCTACGGCGCGCGCTCAGCGCAGCGATACGCCCGAGCCGGTGCGCGGGTCGAGATCCTGCCTGAGAGCGGCCACAACCCGACGATCGAGTTCCCGGACGAGACGGCGGCATTGATCACGGCGTTCCTGTCGACATCCGGGTAGTTCCGGCGCACCCGCCGGCTACCCGGATGTCGGTGCCGCGCGGGCCGTGAGACGGTGTAGCGCATGCGGCTGGCCGTCTGTAGCAGCAAGGGTGGCGTCGGCAAGACCTCGACCGCCGTGAACCTCGCGACCGTGTTCGGCGAGAGCGGTCGCACGCTCGCGGTCGACGCCGACCCGCAGGACAGCCTCGGCCGCGCCTTCGGCGTCGTCGCCGGCCCGGACGACTCGCTCGCCGCCGTGCTCGCCGACCCCGACGCGAACGTGCGCTCGGTCATCCGCCGAGACGTGGTGCCCGGCGTCGACGTGCTGCCCGCCCACCCGTCCCTCGAGGCGGTCGGCATCACACTCGCGCAGAACGGCGCACTCGCGACGAGCCTGCGGCGCACGCTGCGTCCGGTGTTCGGTGACTACGACACGATCGTCATCGACACGCACGGCGACAACGGCAATCTGACGCTGGCTGCCATCGCCGCTGCCGAGGCCGTGCTCACGGTGTTCACGTCCGATCCCGGCAGCGCGCTCGGCGCCGTCCGGCTGTCGACATTTCTCGCGAACCACCGCAAGTACGAAAACACCAGCGCGCACCTGCTCGGCGTTGCGTGCTCCAACTGGGACAAGCAAGGCGCGGCTGCGCGTGAGGTTTCCGACGCGCTGTCGGCGACGAATCTGCCCGTGTTCGAGACGCGCATCCCGTTCTCACGAAGGGTGCCGAGCGCGACCCTGGCCAAGCGTCCGGTTGTGTTGTCGGCGCCCAAGAGCACCGTCGCCCAGGCCTATCGCGCCCTGTCGAAAGAAGTCACCAGCAAGTACGAGCAGAAAGGCCTGAAATGAGCGCGCGCTCGGAGGATCTGACCGCTGACCTGTTGCACGATCTGACCGAGGAGCAGTCGCAGCCGGTGCCGGCACCGAAGGCGACGCCGGCCGTACCCGAGCCGGCGACATCGCCCGTTATCGAGACCCGGTTGTTCCTCGCACCGAGTGCTTGGCGGCGGCCGCGGTTGGCACGGGACGGGGGATCGGTCTCGCTCAGCGCCGGCCCGCTGCAGGTGCGAGTCGGGCGCCGCACATGACCGACCGCGGGCAGTTCATGCCGCCGTCCCAACCGCCCGGGCCCCCGCCCGTCCCGTACGGCCAGCAGTTCCCGGTGCCGTCCGGATCGCCGGGGATCGTGCGCGGCATCGGCGTGTCGATCCTGTTGGCGATCGTCACGCTCGGCATCTACACCTACGTGTGGACGTGGAAGACCCACGCCGAGTTGAAGCGTCACACCGGGACCGGCGTCGGCGGCGGACTCGGCTTCGTGATCTATTTCGTCGTCAGCCCGGTGACGTACTTCCTGCTGCCGTACGAGATCAACCAGATGCTGCAGCGCGCCGGGCGACCGAGCCGGGTCAGCGGCCTCACAGGCTTCTGGATCCTGCTCCCGCTGTTCGGACCGTTCGTCTGGTTCGTCAAGGTGCAGGGGCAGCTCAACGACTACTGGCGCTCGCTCGGCGCCACCCGCTGATGCCGACGCTCGCCGTCGGTGACGCATCGGTCGCCTACACCGACACCGGAGCCCCGCCGGATCGTCCGGACGCGCCGACGATCGTGTTCGGGCACGGGCTGCTGTTCAGCGGGTGGATGTTCCACCCGCAGGTCGATGCGCTTCGCCACCGATATCGCTGCGTCACGATCGACTGGCGCGGTCAGGGTGACTCACCGCCTGCGCGCACCGGTTACGACATGGACACGCTCGCCGGCGATGCCGTCGCACTGATCAAATCCCTGGACGCCGGGCCCGTGCACTACGTCGGACTGTCGATGGGCGGCTTCGTCGGGCAACGGCTCGCGATCAAGCATGCCGACCTGCTGCGGTCGTTGACGCTGTTGGACACGAGCGCGGACCCTGAGCCGCGGTTCTCGGCGGTGCAGGATCTGGCGCTGGGCGCGATCTATCCGCTGACCGGCATGCGGCCGCTCATCCCGATCGTGCTGCCGCTCATGTTCGGGCCGACCTTTCGCCACGATCCGAGCGCAGCACCGGTGATCGCCGAGTTCCGTTCGCGCCTGGCGCGCTGCAATCGCCGCGGCATCGCGCGGGCGGTGCGCGGCGTTGCGTTGCGCAAGCCGGTCTACGACGACCTCGGGCGAATCACCGTGCCCACGTTGGTGATCGTCGGTGCCGACGACAAACCGACTCCGACGCCGAAGGCGCGGCGCATCGCCGATCGCATCCCGGGCGCACGCCTCGAGATCGTCCCGAACTGCGGGCACAGCAGCACCGTCGAGCAACCCGAAGCGGTCACCGGATTGATCTCGGACTTCCTCGCTACGGCTTGACGTCCGTCGGGAGCTTGGCTGGGACGCCGCGGCGCCATACGCCGGTGATGCGATCAGGGTCGGCGAGTGCGGCGATGTCGACGATCGGGTCGGAGTCGATGGTGATGACATCGGCGTCCCAGCCTTCGATCAGCTGACCGGCCTGCGGCGCGAGCTCGCCGAGAGTGTCGGGCGCAGTGGCGGTGGCGGCCTCGATCGCCTCCAGTGCTGACAGGCCCGCCTCGACGAGCAAGGGCAGTTCGCCGCCGTTCTGGCCCCACCCGATCACGTTGTCGCGACCGGACTCGAAGATGTCCGTCCCTGCGGCGATGCGAACCCCGGCCGCGTGCGCGCGGCCGATCGCGTCGAGATGGATGTCGGCGATCTCGTAGAGCTTGCGCGCGTTCTCGGCCGACATGCCGGACGAGCGTCCGGCCTTGGCGAGCCGGGCGACGATGTAACGCGTGGGTACCAGGATCGTCCCGGTCTCCTTCATCGCCGCGCAGGCCTCGTCGTCGAGGTACGTGCCGTGTTCGATGCTGCGCACGCCGGCTTCGATCGCCGCCATGATCCCGGGCTTGCCGTGGCAGTGCGCCATCACCGAGCGCTGCGACATCGCGGCGGTCTCGACGATCGCGCGCAACTCGTCGGCATTGAATTGCTGGTGGATCGGGTCGTCCAGCTCTGACAGCACGCCGCCCGACGCGCAGATCTTGATCACCTTCGCGCCGAGGCGCAGCTGTTCGCGCACAGCGCGGATGCACTCGTCCGGCCCGTCGCACAGGCGCGTCTCGGCGATGCTGTGCGCCCATTCGAGCGGGATGTTGTGCAGGTCGCCGTGGCCGCCGGTCGTCGACAGGATGGCGCCGGGAGAGTAGATGGACGGACCGGTCAGCGTGCCGTCGGCGATGCCACGCGCCAGGTGCACGCCCAGGCCGCCCGCCTCGCGGACGCTGGTGAAGCCGGCCTGCAACGCGACCTCGGCGTCCTTGGCCGCCCGGGCGGCGCGCAACGCGACCGGATCGGTGTACGTGTCCGACATCGCCGCGGTGCGCACGCCGAAGAAGTGCCCGTGGCAGTCCCACATGCCGGGCATGACCGCGGCGACGTGGTGCGCCGTCGCGATGTCCGGCGCGGAGGCCGACGGCCCGACGTAATCCAACGTCGGGCCGTCGAACACCACGCTGGCATCCGTGATCGGGTCGCCCCGACCGGGGATCAGGACGTCTGCGTCGATGCGGGTCGCCGTCACGCACCCGACCCTACGACGCAGTGTCGGACGGGTCGACGATCTGACCCGCGAACAGGACGACTGCGGTATGGGTGTCGCGGACGAGGAACAGGAATGGTTTGTCGAATACGGGGCTCGGCGCGAGCGCATATTGCGTCATCGCTCCGCCCGTCACAGCCGCGGCCTCCGTGCCGACCTCGTCGACCTTGAGGTAGTCGCGCTGCACCACCTGCGACACCGAGAGCCCGGCCGGGCTCAGCGCGGAAAAGTCGGCGCTACTCTCGAAGGCAGTGCGCATACCGAGCTGGGTCAACGCCGGCACGAGATCGGTGAACGTCGCCGTGGTGAACCTCGGCACGACGAGACTGGTTTCGGGGTTGACCGTCCCCTTGGCGATGATCTCGAAGTCGTTCGGCGTCAACCGGGCGACGAGGTCAGTCAGCGAGCCCGATGGTGACGCGATGAACTGCGCGACAAACCGATCGCCGGCATAGGGGAGCTGTGCGCCATAGAAGTCCGGCGTCACCGTGAAGGCCGCACGGCCCGACATATGCATGAACGGGACGGTCGAGGTCGACCCGTCGTCGCGATGGAACGGTCCGGGCTGGGTCATCTTGGGGTCGAACTGGAATTTCCACGATGCTTTGAAGTACTCGGCGTTGGCGAGCACCAGCACTGTTGCCGGGTCGAGTTGGTCGAAGAGTTTTGTGATCCTGCCGTGCGTGTTGTCCGAGCACCACTGGTTGATCGCAGCGGTCGCATCGCCCATGTGTTCTGCGAAGTCGACCTGCCACACGCCTGCCTCGAAGTAACGGGCCAGCTGCGACATGAAGGTGTTCGTCAGTTGCAGACCATGCTGCTGCCACAGGCTGTTCGCCGATTCGACGACGCCGGTGTCGGCGAGTGACTTCGTCAACGCCGCCCAGCCGAGCGCCTGCTGCTGTGACGACAGGTGATCGGTGTGCAGCACGTGCGCGATCTCGTCGCGCGTTGTACCCGCCGCGCCGAGCTGCAGCATCGCCAGCGCCGTCGCGAGGCTGGACGGTGAGAGCACGACGTTCTTGGCGCTCGCCGGCACGGCGCGCAGGATGTCGATCGCGAACTGCCGTTCGGCAGTCGCGATCGGGGTGATGTCGTTGGCCGTCGTCGGTAGTGGTTTCACATCGGCGACGAGTTCGACGGCGCTGCCCACGCGATCGTTCTCGAGGAGGCCGGACGCGAGGCGGTGCCGGACGTCGTGCGTGCCGGCACCGCCGCTGGGCCACAACGCATCGACGACTCCGCCGGCGACGGCGAGCCCGGCGACGCCGAGTGCGCTGCGCCGGGTGATCGTGCGCCGCTTGGCGATGCGGCGGATCTCGTCCGGCTCGCGCCACGGCACCTTCACAGCGGGTCGATCCAGGGTGTGCAGCGCATCGTCCAGAGGATCATCCGTGCTCATCGACGGCCTCCGGTGTGCGGCGGCCACCGCGCGTCGGCGGCCAGTTTCCCGACGGGCTCGAGTCCGCGATCCGCGCGACCAGGGAGCCACGACTTCGCCGTCCCGGACGGAGCTCGAAAGCTGTCTCGGCGAGTCTCGTCGACGCTGTAGCCGATCGGCGCCAGCCGCTCACCGCGTGGTTGTACGCAACTCGCCGAACCCACGCTTCCGGGTCGTCGTAACCGCTGATGCGATCCCATCGTGTCCATCCTTTGACGAACGCCTCCTGCACGCGGTCGAGCGCCTCGGCGGGATCACCGGTGAGTGCAGCCACATGCAGCACGACCCGATCCCGGCAGCCGAGGTAGAACTCGTCGAAGTCGGTCACCGGCTCCCCTCAACCAAGACACGTTCGACAGCCCGGCGAGGTTGCGCCGCTATGCAAGAAGACGAGCAGCGGTCTCGATCGAGTTCTCGTCGAGCAGGACGAGGTTGGCGGCGTCGCCGAGCGGGACGAAGCTGTCGCGGCTCGACACACGACGGATCTGACCGGTGAAACCGTTCTCGACCAGTGCCGTGATCACGCCCTCGCCCACACCGCCGGAGTGGCGGGTCTCATCCGCAACGAGCACCCGTCCGGTGACGGTCGCTTCGCGCAACAGGTCACGGACGGGAAGCGGAGCAATCCAGCGCAGATCGACCACCCGGGCATGAATCCCGGTTTCTGCAAGGCGATTCGCCGCGCGCAGGCTCATTCGCACACCGTTGCCGAAGGTGACGATCGTCAGGTCGGTGCCGTCGCCGTGCACGCGCGCCGCACCGATCGACGTCGTCGCACCGGCTGCATAGTCGCCAAGCCAAGCGCGGTCGCCGGACTCGTACAGATCGCGCTCGTGATAGAGCGCGATGGGTTCGAGATACACGCTCACCTGTCCGGTTGCGTCCGCTGCCGCCAGGCAGGCATTGAGCATCGGTGCGGCATCTTCGGGACGCGAGGGCACAGCAACGACGAGGCCGGGGATGTCGCGCAGCACGCCGACCGCGTTGTCGTTGTGGAAGTGGCCGCCGAACCCCTTCTGGTAACCGAGGCCCGCGATGCGCAGCACCATCGGGTTGGTGAACGCGCCATTGGAGAAGAAGCGCAGGCTCGCCGCCTCGCCGCGCAACTGGTCCTCGGCGTTGTGCAGATACGCGAGGTACTGGATCTCCGGCACCGGCAGCAACCCACTGACCCCGAAACCGAGGGCGAGGCCGAGGATCGACTGTTCGTCGAGCAGGGTGTCGAACACGCGTGGTGCACCGAAGCGTTGCTGTAGGCCGCGGGTCAGTCCGTAGACACCGCCCTTGCGGCCGACGTCCTCGCCGAACACGAGTAGCTCCGGACGCGCGGCGAGTGCGTCGGACAACGTCGCGTTGATGCACTGCGCGAGGGTCTGGCGTGGTACGACCGCGCCGGCTCGACCCGATACGGCGGGCGGCAGCGGCGCGAGCGGCGCGATCACCTGAGCGCCGGTGTGCAGCTTCGGTTCGGCATCGACCTCGTCGGCCAACGCGGCCACCTCGGCGGCGATGTCGTCGTAACGGGCAACGAGATCGGTGCCGGACATCAGGCGGGCCAGTGCCAGCAGCGGGTCACGTGCGCGGTCGGCTGCGATTGCAGCCGGTGTGCGGTAGCCGGACTCGACGTCGGTCCCGGCGTGGCCGAGGAAGCGGACGGTGCGCAGATGCAACAACGCCGGACGCTGGTCGCCACGCGCGATTCGCACCGCTTCGGCGGCCGCCTCGCTGACCCCGATCGGATCGTCACCCTCGGCCTGCAGGTAGGTGATGCCAGGACGCCGCGCTGCATTGGCGATCCATCCCGTCGGGGTGGACACCGAGATGCCGAGCCCGTTGTCCTCGCAGACGAGTACGAGCGGCATCGGTAGACCCTGCGTGACGCAGTAACCGATCGTGTTCAGGGCACCGGCAGCAGTCGAGTGGTTCAGCGACGCGTCGCCGAAGCTGCAGATCGCCACCGCGTTGTCGCCCCACCGCGTTTCGACCGCGAGCCGGCGCGCGCGTCCGATCGCGAACGCCACCCCGACCGCGCGAGGCAGCTGCGAGGCGATCGTCGAGGTCTGCGGGATCACTGCGAGCGCGTCGTCGCCCCACACCTTGTGCCGCCCGCCCGAAGCGGGATCGGCGACCGCCGCGACATTGCCGAGCAGCACCGCGCGCAGGATGTCGCGCAGCGGCCGTCCGGCCTGCAACGCGCGGAACAGGAAGAACCCGCCGGAGCGGTAGTGGAGCAACGCGGGATCGGTCGGGCGCAATGCGTCGGCAACCAGTGCATTCGACTCGTGGCCTGCCGAGCCGATCGTGTAGAAACCCTGGCCCTTCTCGCGCATGCGCCGGGCCTGGATGTCGAGCAGCCGACTGCCGGCCATCGCGTCGAACAGCTGCAGTAGACGGGCGTCGCCCTCGAGGCTCGCGCCGACCCGGGCGGCCCGACCCGTCAGCTCGCCGAGGGCCACGCGCACGGACGAGTCGAGCTCGTCATGCGCTGGCACGGTCACCCTCGCATCATGCCCCGGAAGCATTGCGACAGATCACATTGGTCCTTTATATAAGACAGTTATATACTTCGGTTATGGGACGGACGGCTGACACCGCCGAGTTCGCGGACGCGATCGATCGGCTGACCATGTGGTTGCGCCGCAAGGTGCCGACCGCGGTCAGCTCCAGCACCATCACGACTCTGGACGCGCTCGCCGTCAACGGGCCGCTGCGCATCAGCGATCTCGCCGAGCGCGAGGCCATCAGCCAGCCCGGCATGACCAGCCTCGTCAACCGGCTCGAAGCCGCGGGGCAGGCCGAGCGCGTTCCCGACCCGACGGACGGGCGAGCGGCGCTCGTCCGGATCACCGAAGCCGGCCGGGCGCTGTTGACCCAACGTCATGCCGCTCGCGCCCTCGTGCTCGAACGCGAACTGCGCGACCTCGACGCAGCCGACCGTGCCGCGCTGCTCGCCGCAGTCCCCGCTGTCCATCGATTGATCACCCGAACCAAAGAAGGCGTCGCCAAGTGAGCTCACACCGCGCTGTCCAATCCCCGTTCAAGCAGCCGAAGGCGGTCTGGGCAGTCGCCTTCGCCTGCGTCATCTCGTTCATGGGCATCGGCCTCGTCGACCCGATCCTCGCCTCGCTCAGTTCGAAGCTGCACGCCAGCCCGAGCCAGGTCGAGTTGTTGTTCACGAGCTACCTCGTCGTCACTGCAGTCGCCATGCTGGTCACCGGCTGGGTCTCGAGCCGCATCGGTGCGAAACGCACGCTGATCGCCGGGCTGGTGTTGATCGTCGTGTTCGCCGCCTTGGCCGGTTCGTCCGACAGCATCGGCGGCATTGTCGGCTTCCGAGCAGGCTGGGGTCTGGGCAACGCGCTGTTCATCGCGACCTCGCTCGCCGTGATCGTGAGCTCGGCCAGCGGCGGCTTCGCAGGCGCGATCATCCTGTACGAGACCGCGCTCGGCGTCGGCATCGCACTCGGGCCGCTGCTCGGCGGCGAGCTCGGTTCGATCAGCTGGCGCGGCCCGTTCTACGGAGTCTCGGTGCTGATGGCGATCGCGATGATCGCCACGATCATCCTGCTGCCGAAGACACCGCCGAGTGGACACCGCGAGAAACTCAGCGAACCGATCAAGGCGCTCAAGCACCGCGCCCTGGCGACGACCAGCGGCGTCGGCCTGCTCTACAACTGGGGCTTTTTCACCCTGCTCGGCTACTCGCCGTTCCTCATGCAGCCGATCTCACCGCAGCAACTCGGCCTCGTGTTCTGCGCCTGGGGCGTGCTCGTCGCCGTGTTCGCCGTCTGGGGCGCTCCCTGGCTGAAGGGACGGTTCGGCACCGCGCGGACGCTCTACGGGAACTTCGTGCTGATGGCGGCCGACCTCGCCGTGATCGGCATCTGGCCCGACTCGAAGACGACGGTGATCGTGGCGGTGATCGTGGCCGGCGCGTTCATCGGCGTGAACAACACGCTCGTCACGACAGCGGTCATGAGCATCGCGCCGGTCGAGCGGCCGGTCGCGTCGGCGACCTACGGATTCGTCCGGTTCATCGGCGGTGGCCTCGCGCCCTACGCCGCGGGCAAGCTCGTCGAGGCGTTCAATCCGCACGTCCCGTTCGTGATCGGCGCCGGGACGGTGCTGGTCGCGGCGGTGCTGCTCTCAACCGTCCACCGCGCGCTGCGCGACGCGGACGAGGGCGCGATTGCGCAGCCCGAAACGGACGAACTCGATCGAGTCGAGCGCGAAGCAGAGCTGCCGGTCGGTGCCGTGATCGGCACCGAGAACTGATTGCGTCAGCCGCGGGACGCGCGTCGGTACACCCGCCATGCGGCGATGATCAGCGGCACTTGCATCGGTAACCGCAGCAACGTGCCGACCTGCATCGCGCGGCTCGTCCCGCGGCGGGCGTCTAGCGCCATCTGGATGTTGCCGGGCAACACACCGACGAACAGCCCGGCCGCGGCGAGACCGCCGAGACGCCGGGTCGACGGGAGCGCGAGCGCTGTCGCGACACTCAGCTCGGCAACCCCAGCGCCGTAGGTCCAGGTACGTGGCGAGCCGGGAAGTTGCGGCGGAATCATCGCGTCGTAGATCTTCGGGATCGCGAAGTGTGACACCCCGGCGCCGGCGAGCAGCGCCGCCAAGGCATGGGCGCTGGACGGGGCAGACCTGCGCGACAGCTTCGGCATGACCAACACTCTGGCAGGGAGTGCGGTGCTGCGCGCGTTGATACGCTCGCGCAGCCAGCGAGTCGAACGCCCCCGCGGAGGATGCACGTGGCGCGACTGCGCATCGGTGCCCGCGGTGAACGCGGGCACGAGTTGTTCCCCGGCTTCACCGATGTCTCCGAAATCGGCGTCGGCAGCCTGGCCACCGTGTTTCGTGCGCGCGAGATCGCGACGCACCGGCTGGTTGCGCTGAAACTGCTCAACGTCCGCGACGCATCGCCGCGTGCGATCGAGTCGTTCGAGCGCGAGTCAATCGCGCTGGGTGCGCTGAGCTCGCACCCGAACATCGTCACGCTGTACCGCACCTTCCGGACCCCGGACGGACGGCCCGTCCTCGTGCTCGAGCTGTGCACGGGGGCGGTGTACGACCGCATCCACGGCGGTGCCGGGCGTGCCGGTGGCCGAGGCGGTGGCGATCGGTGTCAAGATCGCCGGCGCGCTCGAGACCGCACACCGCGGCGGGATCCTGCACCGCGACGTGAAGCCGCAGAACATCCTGGTCACCGATTTCGGTGAGCCGGCGCTCGCCGACTTCGGGGTGGCAATGCTGCAGTCGGCGACGCAGACCACCGCCGGACTGTTCGACTTCACCACCCTGCACGCCGCACCGGAACTGCTCGAAGGCGGCGGGACGTCAGCGGCCACGGACGTCTACGAACTCGCGTCCTCGCTGTATCAGCTGATCGCGGGCAAGTCGGCCTTCCGCGCCTTCGAGGGCGAGTCGCCGGCGTCGGTGATCCTGCGCATCCTGCGCGACCCGGTTCGTCCGCTGTCGGGCGCGGACGTCCCGCTCGCGCTGTCGGACCTGCTGATCCGCGCGATGTCGAAGCAGATGGACGAGCGGCCGCCGACCGCCGCGGAGTTCGCCGCCGAGCTGGCAGACGTCGAGATCGCGCAGGGCTGGCACCGCACCCAGTTCCTCATCCGCGATCCCGGACCGCTCGGCGGTCGGACCGGCGCGACGGTGACCCGGATGCCGGACGATGTCACGCGCGGAGTGCCCTCGACGCTGGCACCGTCGCAACCGCTGCATCCCGAGGAACTGGAGCGTCTGCGGGCGCAGCTGGCCGGCGTTGCCGAGCCGCAGGCCGAGCCGCCGACCGAGCTGTCGGCCGAGCCGCCCGCCGAACCGCCCGCAGCGATCGACGATGCGGGCGGCTGGACGGCGCCGCCGGCGGAAGGTCCGCGCCGACCGGTGCCGCCGCCGCCCGTTGACGGGTGGTGGTCGGCCCCGCCCGTCGGGGTCGAGCCGACGCAATACCGACCGCCGGACTGGGGCACCTTCGTGCCACCCGTGCCGATGTCCGCCGCGGCCCATCCGGAGCCCGCGGCCCCTCCGGAGCCCGCGCCAGACCTCCGGAGCCCGCGAGACCTCCGGAGCCCGCGGCCGAGAACGCCGACGAGCCCGATCCGCCGGCGCCGCGTCCGCGCCGGGTGCCGGTCGACATCGACGACGACTATTTCCCGGCGCGCCGCCCGGCCCATCTCGACCAGCCGGTCCCGCTCGCAGAGACACCGCCTGGCAGCGCCCCCGACGCCGTCCCGATCTGGGCCGTTCGGCAGCCGCCGCCCGCAGCGTCACCGCAGTTCAGCCCCGATCTGTCGCTCGACCCGATGTCGCTGCGCCGCAAGATCACGATCCGATCGGGCGCGTCGGCTGTGACGGTCGACGCGCGCGAGCTGCGGCTGCGCACCTGGTTGCGGCGCACGACCATCGCCTGGTCGGACGTGCTCGGCTTCGAAGCCCACGTCGACCCCCTGGGCGATCACCACGACGACGGGGCGGCCGGCCCCGGTCAGCTCGTCGCGCTGACGAGCGGCGGTCCCGTCGAGCTGCCCGGTACGCGGCGCGCGATGAGCGAGCTGCGCCACGTCCACGCCCTGTTGGATGCGTACCGGATCAGGGCCCAACGACTCGCGAACGGGTGAGATCTGCGGTTTGATCGGATGCGTACCACTTGTTCCATCTGACGCACGATCTCACCGAGAACGACCCATTGTGATGACCTTTATTCAGTTGCGATTTCTTCTTCGAGGGACGGAGAGGCAGCCGTGTCTTTGGCCGATGCTGTCGCCGCTCTGCCCGGAGGCGGCGAGTTCGCCGCGTTGTGGACGCAAGTCAACGGCGATCCGGGAGCGATCAGCGACCTAGCAAACACACTCAGCACCGCCGCCGGAAAGGCGGAGGACAGCGCACGCACTATCAGCAGAACGGCGGGGGAAGTCGGCGACGCCTGGCACGGCCCGGCGGCGGACTCCTTCACCGGATACATGCACCATTTCGGCGCGGCCGCGGGCGCGGTGCACGCCGCGATGGGCAAGGCTGTGGCCGCCGTCGAGCAGGCGTCCAGCGCGGTCGACAGCGCCAAGCATCAGCTCACTGCGATCGCGAGCCGCATTCTCGACCGCGCACAACAACTCGCGCCGCTCCAGCACAACGAACAGGATCCGGGCGCGTACACCGCCGCGGTGCAACAAGCGATCAGCGAGGGATGCGCCGAGGCGAAGCCGGTCGTCGACCAGTTGGCCAACCAGCTCGAGCAGACCGCGTCGACCGTGCACGCCTGCATGGCGGGCGGCGGATTCGTCGGCATGACCGCAGCGAACTCCGGCACGTACCTGCCGGCCAAGGGCAGGCCGATCCAGTGGAACCCGATTCCGCACGGCCTCGACCCGGGGACGACCCCGCAGTCGTACAGCGGTGCGTCGTCCGGTGGTGCGAACTCCGGTGGTGCGCCGTCCGGCGGTGGGTCGTACCCGACGAGCAGTGGCGCGGCCAGCGCAGGGCCACCGACTGCACCGCCATCGGGCAGCCTGGCTCAATGGATCGAGCAGGCCCGCCAGGTGCTCATCAAGTCCGGCGTGCCGGCGAGCAAGATCAACGCCGATGACATCAATCTGATCATCCAGCACGAGTCGTCGGGCAATCCGCACTCCGAGAACGACTGGGACGCCAATGCGGCAGCCGGGCATCCGTCCAAGGGCCTGATGCAGACGATCGACTCGACCTTCAACTCCTATTCCCTGCCCGGGCACACGGACATCTGGAATCCGGTCGACAACATCGTGGCCGGCGTGCGGTACGCGCTGTCGCGCTACGGCACGCTCGACAACGTCCCAGGAGTGGCCGCGGTGCACAGCGGCGGCTCGTATGTCGGGTACTAGGCCGACAACGGGGGAGACGCCATGACATCGACGATCAAGTACAACCTGACCCAACTCGACCACTTCCGCAGCACCGCCGGTTCCGAGGCCGGCCGGGTCGGCGCGCTCGCCGACGGACTCGACCTGCCCACCAGCGGCGCGATGTTCGGGCAGAACGCGGGAGCGTCCGCGCTGAGTTCCGCGATCAGCGCGATGGGTGAGCATCTGCAGAAAGAGTTCCTGCGGGCCGAGGAGCTCCTGCGCGACGTGTCGCGTTCGATCGACGCGGTGCAGTCGGCGATCGAAGAGGCCGACCGCAACGGCACACGCAATTTCGCAACCACGACTCCGGCGTCGGCGGGCGGAGGCGGCGCGACGTCCGGGGGATCGTCCGGGGGCGCGCCGGTGGCGTCGGCGAACCCGAACGTCGGCACGGCGCCGCCGGTCAAGTTCGGGACGGGCGTGAAGATCGATCTGCCGAGCGGGCTCGGCACCGTTGAGGCGCCGAACGCGAGGGCCGCCGGAGCGGTGCGTGAAGCGCTGACGCAACTCGGCGTGCCCTACGTGTGGGGCGGCGAGAGCGCGGGCAAGGGCTTCGACTGCAGCGGGCTCACGCAGTGGGCGTACGGCAAGGAAGGCATCAACCTGCCGCACGACGCCGCGGCCCAGAACATCGGGCAGCGGGTGGCCGAAAGCAACCTGGCGCCGGGAGACCTGGCCGTGTGGAACGGGCACGTGGCGATGTACATCGGCAACGGCAAGATGATCGAGGCGCCGCACACCGGCGACGTCGTGCACATCGTGCCGTTGCGCACCACCAACGCCGGCGACGCGTTCGAGGGCTTCTACCGTCCTTCTGCTTGATCCGCCGAGGTTCGATCTGGTCTGGGCCGCTCGCTGTCTCTGTCCGCCGGCGGTGCACCGTCTCGTCCGCCGCTCGCTTCGCTCGGGCGGAGTCGTCGGCGCCCTGCTCGCGGCCGGCGACTTTGCATCCGCCAATGTCGGTATTGGCCGCTGATCGGCGATGCACAGCGACAATGCCGGGTGCAAAGTCGGCGGACTGCGACATTGCCCGGTGCAAAGTCGGCGGACGCCGACCGCCGGTCTACTTCAAAGCATCCGGCGTTCGGCCGGGGTGGGCTGGACGGTGGCGCGGTGAGCGCGGCGGTCGGCGATGACCAGCACGTCGTGGTCGTCGAGGGCGGCGACGGTCTCGGGGCCGCTGTCGCCGAGGCCGAGGGCAGTCGACACGGCGGTCGCGGCTTCGGTGCCGAGTCGGCACACCAGCACGACGTGTGAGCTGTCCAGCAGGGCGCGGGAGCGCTCGTTCACGCCGGCGCGGACGTGGATGGTGCTCTGCCACGCCATGCGCGGTGCGTACGTCTCGGGCGGGACGTCGCGGGTGTCCTCGATGACCACCAGCGGTGCGCCGACGCTGGGCGCGGGCAGCGCGCTGGCGTGGTCGGTGCGCACCGTGGCGACCGGCCGTTGCCCGCCGATCACGTTGACGAAGTACTCCCACGCAGTCGCACGGTCGGTCGCAATGACCACGTTCGCGCCCAGGCCCGCTATGCGGATGGTGATCAGCCGCGCGAGCCACGGGTCCTCACACAGCAGCGCTACCCGCGTCGGCACCGGCCGGATCAGCTCGATCATGATGTCGCCGCGCGTCGCGGTGGTGCCGAACGGCATCCCGCCGGCGAAGACGTTGGCGGCCAGGTAGCTCAGCTGCGGGGTGTGCGCCAACAAGCTGGGCAGCACCTCGTTGCCGGCGGCGGACAGTTCGTTGCCCGGCATCAGATCCCACCGATGGGGACGGTGGCGCGCAGCCCGAGATGCTGCACGGCGTCCAGCGGCTGCAGTATCACGCCGGCGCGCCGCGCCGTAGTGCGCAAGTCGCGAGCCGCGCTCGTGACAGCGTCGGTCGAGCGGCACGTCAGCCGCACGATCGTCCGCGTCGACCAGCCGCCGGACGGCAGCGGTCGGCCCTGCACGCCGAGGGCATACGCGAACACGTTCCCGATCGGCAGGTCGGCCAGCGCGGGACGACGCACGTCGGTCACCACGAAACTGCGGTGCGCCATCCGCGTCGAGGCGACGTAGCGCACCGACTCGGCCCACCGGATGATCGGGTCGTAGGGCGTGGCCTGGTGATAGAAGCTGTCGGCGATCGCCCGGGCCGCCTCGACGGAGTCGAGCACGCGCGCGTCGATGCCGTGCTCGCCGCACGCTGCACGAATGCGGCTCAGCGCCGCCGACAGCACGCGTGCGATTCCCGTGTTGCCGCCGCCGCGCGCGGCGATCGCAGCTGCAGCGCTGGCCGGATCCAGCCGCACCGTGACGTACGCGCTGCGATTGCGTACCCGCGCGCGCGACCCACTGAGTTCGGCAGCTGCCGCGGCGATCAGCGGCGACAGTTGCGCGTCCTGCTCGCCGACGATCGTCTGTGTCAACACCTGCACTGCGTCGAGACCGAGATCCTGACCCTCGAGCGAAGCCATGATCGCTGCCACCGGCATGTTGTCGGTCGTGTTCCGGGTGCGCACGATGCCGCCCGGGCGGTCCGATGCGCAACGTCGCCGCACACGTCCCGGACCACTGCACGATGCCCATCCGGTCGCCGTCGTGCGTGCGGCCCTCCCACATCGTCATGCCCGGGTAGAACGCCTCGAGTTCCGGCGGCGCCTCGATGTTGTCGAGCTCGGCACGTCCTGCCGGCGCCAGCTCGCCGGGCGTCACCGTTTCCTCGCGACGGCGCTCGCCCGCGTACCCGGCCGCCGCGACGAGCGTCTCGCGCTGGCGGAACAGGTACGCGATGCGCAGCACCACCCATGTGCCGATGCGGATGCTGCGGCGGCGTAGCAATGCCGCAACGATGATGAGCACGCCGATCGCAACGGCGATTGCGGCAACGAGCACCTTCTTCTCCGCGACCAGCAACGCACACAACGCGATCAACTCGATCGCGACGAGCGTTGTCACCGGAATGCCGAGCAGCCCCAGACCGACTCGATGGCGACTGCGGCGGACGGACCCGGCCGAACGCGGCCGGCTCGCCGGACCCGCGCCGCCGCCGACCGCCCGCCGGACCGGGCGCGCTTTCGTCGGGGGACCTGTCGACGCGGTCGGGTGCGGTCGTCGACATGATCGCTTCACCCCGTCGTCGTCCGGATAGCTTCGGCACGGAATGCTATATGTAGGACCATCGCCGTGATCGACATCGAGATCGGAGCCCGCCGATGCCCGGCGAGTCGCCCACCAAGTGGCAGGCCCAGGCCTACCGCTTCGGGGTGCGTCGGCTCGAGTCGGCGGTCTCGTCCGGGGACGCCCTGTTGCGCGGCGATCCGGTGCGGCGTCGCCTCAATATCGCGCTGATCATCTCGATCGTGCTCTCGGCGCTGATTCTCGGTGGCTTCGCCGTGTACGGCTTCGTCCGCCCCGAGCCGTCGATCGGTAGCGCACAAGTCGTCGTCGACACCGACACCGGCGGTAGTTTCGTCGCCCGCAACGGCACGTTGTATCCGGCGATGAACTTCGCTTCGGCCATGCTCGCGGCCGGGCGCGGGCAGAGCGGCGACAAAGCGCCGAGCGTTGCCTCGGTCAACGACGACGCAGTGGCAAAGCAACCGCGCGGCCCGCTGCTGGGTATCCCGGGCGCGCCGAACGTGCTGCCCAAGTCCGGCTCGCTCGTCGACCCGCACTGGACGGTGTGCGATCGCATCAGCACCGACTCGTCCTTGCCCCCGGGCAGCGCGCCGACCGTCAAAACCACCGCGATTCTCGGCGATGCGCATCCGGTCACCGGCGAGCTCGGGACGCGCGGCATGCTGGTCAGCGCCGACGGCGGCACGACCACCTACCTGCTCTGGACGGGCGGGCGCTCGAAGATCGACATCAGCAACAACACGATCCGCCTCGCGTTCGGGCTGCCCGCCAACGAGACCCCGCGACCGATCAGCGCCGCGCTGCTGAATGTGATCCCGCAGGGCGCCGACATCGGTCGCGCCGACGATCGCCCAGGCCGGCACGACCCCGGCTTACGCGCGGACCCTCGGCGTGCAGGTCGGCGAGGTGTTCGGACTGCAGCGTGCCGACCAGTCACGCGCCATCTACGTCGCCCTGGCCGACGGCGTCCAGCCGGTGACGCCGCTGGTCGGTGACCTGGTCCGTGACCAGTTCGGCCGGCACGGGACAGTTGCCGCTCGTCGAGCCGCGGCTGCTGCGCAACGCACCGCGCGCGAAGGCCGCGAACCAGATCGATCTGTCCGAGCTATCCGAGCGTGCGTCCGCAGATCATCGGCTACCCGCAGGACCACGTCGCCTGCGTGTTCCGCTCCGGCACGGCGGAGCAGCCGATCAAGGTCTACGCGCTCGACGATGTGCCGCTGCCCGACCGGCGCGAAGCCGGTGACCGTGACCCAACCGGGGCCGCTGGTGGTCGACTCGGTGTACGTCCCGCCGGGCAAGGGCGCGGTGCTGTCGGCAGCGACGGCGAAACAGACCACCGGTGCGTCGGCGCTGTACGTGATCACCGACGAGGGCGTGGCGTATCCGGTCGTGAACGGGCTCGCACTGCTCTACCTGGGTTACACGGCCCACGATCTCGCCTTCAGCGCGCCGCCGCTGCTCAGCCTGTTGCCGAAGGGACCCGCCCTCGATCCTGACCAGGCGGTGCACTTCTACCCGCAGACGGGCGTCTCGGCGAAGTCGCTACCGACGTCCACGGTCAGTCCCGGCGCCAGCTCGTCCGGCTGAGCGCGCCGGCCGCGTGGCAACAAGTCGGTCTGTGCGGCGGCGCCGCGTGATCGTGACGATGGCGCCGACGACGACCGCGACCACGAGGCCGAGCGTGCCGAGCAACGACACCAGCCGGGCGTCGTGTTCGGGGTCGGGTGTGGCTGCGCGGCAGGCAGGGTCTGCGGGCCGTAGCGCTGCGCCGGTGCCGGCGGCGTCTCGCCGGGAAGCACGGCGGTGAGCGCGGCCTCGGGGTCGATCGTGCCGTAGCCGACGAAGTCGTTGCGTCCGCCGTTGGCGGCGGGATGGGTGGCCGTGCGCTCGATCCGCTTCACGACCTGCGCCGCGTCGAGATCCGGGAAGCGGTTGCGGACGAGCGCGACCAGGCCGGTGACGTACGGTGCGTCGCGAAACTCGTGCCCTGGACGGGTGACACTCCGGAGCTGGTGATGAACCGGTTGATCTGGCCGGTGCTGTCGGGCAGCGGGTTCGTCGAGATGATGTCGATGCCCGGTGCCGCTACACCGACCCATTTGCCGGCCAGCGAGAACGCGGCGGGGGCGCCGGCCTGGTCGACGGCGCCGACGGACAGCACGCCGGGGATCGAGGCCGGTACGGGGATGGTCTGCGGGTTCTCGCCGGGGACGTTTTGCGTCTTGCAGTCGGTCGAGCTGTCGACGTTGCCGGCGGCGGCGACGACAACGACGTCCTTTACCGTGATCGCGTAGTGCACGGCACGCTCGACGGCGAGCGTCCCGGCGTCGGGCGGCGCATTGCCCGGGCGGCAACTCGCCTCGGAGATGTTGATGATGCGAGCGCCGGACTTGGCCGCGAACGTGATCGCGTCGGCAAGGCTCGTCGTCGTCCCGGCGACGTTGGCGCCGGCGTTCTGCTTGGCGTTGCGGATGCCGAAGTCGAGGCTGCTCTGGCGGATCGACTCGATGGTTGCTCCCGGAGCAACGCCGGTGAAGCCGGTGCTGTGGTCAGGTGCGGCAGCGATGATGCCGGCGACAACAGTGCCGTGCCCGTCGCAGTCGGACAGCCCGTCACCGCCGGATCGGACGAGGTCGGCTCCGGGCTGCAGGCGGGCGCCGAACGCGGTCGGCTCGGGATTGATGCCGGTGTCGATCACCGCGATCCGTTGCCCTGCGCCGCGGCGGCCGAGCGACCACAGCGCGGTGTAGTTCAACTGCTTCTGCGCCCACGAGACGCCGTTCTTGAGCGTGCGCGGGATGTTCGAGTCCTGCACGCACTTGGTCGTCGGCACGTAGTGCACCGGCGGTGTGGGCGAAGACCCGCCGCCGGGCTGTTCGCGCTGGCAGGCGGGCGGCGGTGCGTCGGGGCAGCCCGAGGCGGGAACGGCGAGCGCTGCGATGGCGACGACGAGCGCGGTGGCCGCGACCGTGCGGCAGCGCGCGCGCATAGCCACGGCGATCAGAGTTGCCGCAACAGGCTGTACAGGCCCATCACACCCACCGCCAGCGGTAGCACCGCGACCACAACCGCAGCCTCGAAGAAGTCGATCAGTCGCAGCGTCTGTGGCGACGGTCGCCGCCGGGTGCGCGCGGTGGACAGGATCAACGTCAGCGCGCCGACACCGAGTTCGACCGAGAGCAGCACGAGTCCGCTGCCGGCACGACGCGTCAGCGCTGCGTCGATCGCGGCGACGAAGCCACAGGCCGCCGCCGATCCGACCAACGCGATTCGCGCGCCAAGACCCGCGACCGATCGCGCTCGCAACGCCATCGCTACCAGCGCAGTCGCAGCCAACGCAACCGCGAGCTTGGACGGCCGATCGGCCAGCAGCACCACGCCACTGAACGCGATCGTCACCGCGCACCCGATCTGGGTGCCGGTCAGGTACTCACCGGCGACGCGGGCACGCGCGGACACGTCGTTGATGTCGCCGATGTCATCGGTCTCGCTGAGCTCTTCGCTCGTCGTCGGCACGGTGGCCAGCGGCAGGCGTGCCAAGCGGACCGACAGCCGCGGCAGCACAGACAGCGCGGCGAGCGCGACAGCGATGGTGCCGGCGACGATGCGGCTCACCGAGACGTGGGTCAGCCCGCCGACGAGCGCGCTTCCGGCGGCGAAGAACGACATGATCGCCGAGGACGCGAACACCATGGTGCCGGTGCCGAGCGCGAGCGCGGCGGCCAGCGAATACACGAGCCCGAGCGTGGCGCCGAGCAGCACGCCCCAGCGCCCGTAGTCGCCTGGGACGGCGTTGAGCCCGCACACGAAGGCGAACAGCACGCCGGATGCTGCCGTCGCACTCGCGACGATGCGCTCGCCGACGCCCTTCATCGCGGCCGTCCCGAGCCCGAGCAGCGCCAGCGCGACGGCGCCCGCGATGTAGGCGTCTACGTAGGTGCGGCCGCGGAGGAACAGCGTGAACGCTGCCGCGACCATCGCGGCGACGAACACCGCGGCGCCGACGCCCGGGTTGATGCTGCGCGCGTTGATGCGGTCGCGACGCGTCGTGGCGATCGCATCGACGATGTCGTCGAAGACGGGGACGATCGTGCGGTCCTCGCGACCGGTCAGCCGCAGCACCTCACCGTCGGCGACGTCGAGCGAGCGCAGTGTTCGCCCGCCCTCCATCTCGGAGCGGTCGCCGTGGCCGACCCGGACCAGCTTCCAGCCGCCGTGCGTCCCGCCGCCGTCCTCGCGTGCCTCGCCGGTGTACTGCAACAGCATCGGGAGCAGGTCGATGATCGGGACGTCTGCCGGGAGCGCGAGGTCGACGCGGGTCGACGGCGCGATCACCACAACGCGGCAGTACGACCGCGACTCGATCGAGGTCACGGAGTCACTCCCTGGCTCACCCTTGGCCCAAGCTCCCAGTCGCACGGCTACGGTCGGCCTACTATATGGCGCGCGGCAGCGTGTCATGATCGTGCACGCTCATGCCGCACCGAGAGGGACCGCTGACTTGGCGACACGGACGTTCCGGCGCAGGCCGCGCTTGGCCGTGCCGGCGATGCCCTCCGGCGAGCTGCAGCTCGAGCCGCCTCCCGAGATCCCGCGATTGCTTCCCGGCAACATCCTCGGTGCGCTGCTGCCCGGCGTGATGATCCTCGGCTCGGTCGGGTTCATCTTCATCGGCGGCCTGAGCACTGCGTCCATGGCGATGGGCGGACTGATCCTGCTGTCGACGGTCGGGATGATGGGCGGCGGCCTCGGCGGACGGCGCACCGGCCGCAAGACGCAGATCGACACCGATCGCAAGGACTACCTGCGTTACATCGAACAGGTGCGTCGCGACATCGAACGCACCCGCCAGAACCAGCGGGTCAGCCTGTTGTGGTCGCATCCCGATCCGCGCTCGCTGTGGTCGATTCCGGGCGGACGGCGCATGTGGGAGCGTCGCCCGAGCGATCGCGACTTCAGCACTGTGAGAGTCGGCGTGGGTCCGCAGCGGCTGGCACGGCAGTTGCGTCCACCGCAGACCGGACTGATCGAGAGCCTCGACCCGATCGGAGCGGTGGCGCTGCGCAGGCTGGTGCGCGCGCACACGTTGGTCGACGACCTGCCGGTCGCCGTACGGCTTCGGACCTTTCCCGCGATCGACCTGCGGGGCACACGCGATCAGGCGCGTGACCTCATCCGCGCGATGCTCGTGTCGCTGACGACCTTTCACGGCCCGGACAACCTGATCATCGGGGTCGTCACGTCCGGCCCCAGCCGCACCGAATGGGACTGGGTGAAGTGGCTCCCGCACGCGCAGGACCCGCGCGAGAGCGACGCCGTGGGATCGCGCCGCCTCGTCGCCGGTTCGCTCGCCGAGCTGGAGGAGTGGCTCAGCCCCGAGATGGCTCCGCGCGCCCGCTTCACCCGTGACGCGACGCCTCCACCGGACCAGCCGCACATCGTGATCGTGATCGACGGCGGCGCGGTGAGCCTCGAGGAGCGCGTGCTGCTCGAGGACGGCCTGGTCGGCGTCACGATCATCGATCTGTCCGGTTCGATCGGGCGGTTGGCAGCGCGCCGCGGGCTCCGGTTGGTCGTCGAGGACGGCAGGGTCGGCGCGGTCGGACGCAGCGGCGTCGAGGTGCTCGGACGCGCCGACGCGCTCAGCCTGACCGAAGCCGATGCGACGGCACGCCGGATGGCGCCGTGGCGCGTCGGTGCCGCAGAGACCTCCGACGACCAGCCGCTGCTGACCTCGGCCGAGCTGGTCGACATGCTCGGCGTCGGCGATCCGGAGAACGTGTCGGCCGACCAGTTGTGGCGCCCGCGCACGATCCGTGACCGGTTGCGCATCCCGATCGGGGTCGGCGAGAACGGCGAGCCGGTCGAGCTCGACATCAAGGAGGCCGCGCTCGAGGGAATGGGCCCGCACGGCCTGGTGATCGGCGCGACCGGTTCGGGCAAGTCGGAACTGTTGCGCACGCTCGTCCTCGGCATGGCGATGACGCATTCGCCGAGCGCGCTGAACCTCATCCTGGTCGACTTCAAAGGCGGCGCGACCTTCCTCGGCCTGAACGACCTGCCGCACACCGCCGCGGTGATCACGAACCTGCAGGACGACCTGACCCTCGTCGACCGCATGCACGACGCGCTCGCGGGCGAGATGAACCGCCGCCAGGAGCTGCTCAGAACTGCGGGCAACTACGCGAACGTGCGCGAGTACGAGCGTGCCCGCGAGGCGGGTGCGCCGCTGGATCCGCTGCCGTCACTGCTGATCGTGTGCGACGAGTTCACCGAGATGCTGACGCAGAAGCCTGAGTTCGCCGAGCTGTTCGTCGCGATCGGGCGGCTCGGCCGCTCGCTGTCGATGCACCTGCTGCTCGCGTCGCAGCGCCTCGAGGAGGGGAAGTTGCGCGGGCTCGACAGCCATCTGTCGTACCGCATCGGGCTGAAGACTTTCTCGGCCGCTGAGTCGCGCGCGGTGCTCGGTGTCGCTGATGCCTACGAGTTGCCGTCGATCCCCGGCTCGGGCTATCTGAAGTTCGACGTAGCGACGTTGGTGCGGTTCAAGGCCGCCTACGTGTCCGGTGCCTATCGCCGCGACACGGTCGTGTCGGGTGCGGGCGCGATGTTCGCGCGGCGGCCGCTGCCGTTCCTGTCCGACCCCATCGACGCGCCCGAGCCCTCGGCCGACGACGAGATCGCCGCGCCCGAACCGATCCCGGCCCCGGCGACACAGGGCCTCGAGAAGTCCGTACTCGATGTCGTGGTCGAGAAGCTGCAGGGTCGTGGCGTCCCGGCGCACGAGGTCTGGCTGCCGCCGCTGTCCGAGTCGCCGTCGATCGACAGCATGCTGCCGCCGCTCACGACCATCGCCGGACGTGGCCTCGGGCCGGACGGGTGGGGCGGCAACGGCCGGCTCATCGTGCCGATCGGCATCGTCGACCGGCCCTACGAGCAGCGACGCGACCAGCTGCTGCTCGACTTCTCCGGCGCCGCCGGGCACGGCGCGGTCGTAGGTGGCCCGCAGAGCGGCAAGAGCACCGTCCTGCGCGACATCATCACCTCCCTCGCGCTGACCCACACCCCGCGTGAGGTGCAGATCTACGGCATCGACCTCGGCGGCGGATCGCTGGCGACCACGGCCGGCTTGCCGCACGTGGGCGGCATCGCCAGCCGCGCCAATCCCGATCTCGTCCGGCGCATGGTCGCCGAGGTGAGCACCGTCCTCGCCGAGCGCGAGGAACGCTTTCGTGCCAACGGCATCGAGGCCATGTCCGCCTACCGCCAGCTCAAGCGGGCCGGGCACCACGACGATGACGCGTTCGGCGACGTGTTCCTCTTCGTCGACGGCTGGGGCAACTTCAGGGCCGAGTTCGAAGATCTCGAGCAGCGCGTCACCGGCATTGCCGGGCAGGGCCTCTCACTCGGCGTGCACGTCATCGTCGGCGCCAACCGCTGGGGCGAGATCCGCGCGGCGCTCAAGGACACCCTCGGTACCCGCATCGAACTGCGCCTCGGTGACCCGTCCGAATCCGAGATCGACCGGCGCGTTGCTGCTGCGGTGCCCGGGTCGCGTCCGGGCCGGGGGCTCACCCAGCAGCGACTGCACTTCCTGGCCGCTCTGCCGCGCATCGACGGCTCGTCCGAGCCCGGCGACCTCGCGGTCGCCTACGCCGACCTCGTCGAGAAGGTGCGCACGGCGTGGGACGGCACGCCCGCGCCACGAGTGCGCATGCTGCCCGCGTCGGTGCGTTACTCCGACGTGCTCGCTGACCTGCCCGTCCCGGACGGCAGCCGCGCGATCCCGATCGGTCTCAACGAGGACGCGCTGGCGCCGGTACATCTCGACTTCGATGCCGATCCGCACTTCATCTACTTCGCCGACGCCGAGTCGGGAAAGACAACCTTCCTGAAGGTTGTCGCGCGCGGCATCATGGCGCGCTACAGGTCGGCCGAGGCGCGGATCCTGATGGTCGACTACCGCCGCACGATGCTCGGCTACGTCCCGCAGGACTACCTCGCCGGCTACGCGCCCGGCGGCCCCGCGCTGCAGGCGTTCATCGATGACCTGCGTCCGGTCCTGCAAGGCCGTCTGCCCGGTCCGGAGGTCACGCCCGACCAGTTGCGCGATCGCAGTTGGTGGAGCGGTCCGGAGATCTTCGTGCTGGTCGACGACTACGACATGGTCGCTTCGCCGTCGGGCAACCCGATCGCCGGTCTTGCCGAGTTCCTGCCGCAGGCCAAGGACGTCGGCCTGCATCTGGTGGTGTGCCGACGCACCGGCGGTGCCGCTCGCGCGCTGTTCGAACCGATCATCCAGCGCATCCGCGAACTGGGGTCGCCGGGCGTGATCGGATCAGGCAGCCGCGACGAGGGCGTGCTGCTCGGCACGACCCGCCCGGCAGCTATGCCGCCCGGGCGCGGGGTGCTCGTCGGGCGGCGCTACGGGCAGCAGCTGATCCAGATCGCCGAGGTCTGAGCGCGCTCTTCCGAGCGTCCTGCACGGAGCTTTTCCACATCATCGCCTTCCGCTTGCATTCGATCCGTGTTTGCGGAAGCATCCGAATTGTGGCATTCACGGCATGAGTTTCGCCACGAATGCCACCGGGTATGAGAAGAAAGCAAGATCGCGACAAATTCATCGCGATCACCAAATAGTCAATCATTCAACGAAATTCTTGATGAAAAGGAGCGCAAAGTGACTGGTGCGTTCACTACCCAGACCGCGCAGATGCAGCAGGCTGCGACCAAGGTCGACGACGTCAACAACGAGGTCCGTTCGCAGCTGTCGAGCCTGCAGAGCCAGGTCGAAGCCGTCCAGGCGCACTGGACCGGTCAGGCCGCGTCCACGTTCCAGGCATTGATGGTGCGTTACAACGAAGACGCCCAGAAGCTGTCGCAGGCGCTGACCGACATCTCCGAGCAGATCCGCACCTCGGGCCAGACCTACGCCGCACAGGACCAGGCCGCTCAGGACGCCGTCAAGTCGGCCGGCAGCGGGCTCAACGTCTGACGAGTTCGGTCGTTGTCGCACAGCGACGAACACAGAGTCGCACGACGACAGGCTGAACCGCTGTACACAATTTCGAACTTTTGATCATGGGAGAAGGATTCGCCGTGAGCGATCAGATCAAGGTCACGTTTGCCCAGGTGCAGGCGACGCAAGAGCACGCACAGTCGACGGTCGCGAGCATCAACAACTCGCTGCAGGACCTCAAGTCCTACCTCGCGCCGATGGTGTCGACGTGGGAAGGCCAGGCGGCCACCAACTACAACGCCAAGCAGGCACAGTGGGACCAGGCTGCCAACGACCTCAACGAGGTCCTGTCGGCCATCGGCCGCGCACTCGGCTCGGCCAACGAAGGCTTCCAGACGACGGAGTCGCAGAACGCCAGCCGCTTCGGCTAGTCGGGTCCTCGCGGAATCGCCACGCTTTCCCGACGATTTCGTGGGGTGACCAGGCACGACCGGGTCGACCGGCACGCTGGTCCGGCCCATCGGTACTGGGGACACTCGCGCCCAGCCTGTTGCAGGTCAGCGGGCTGGGCGCGCGTCCGTTTTCCACTTTCACCCCGTCCCGTCGGGCGACGTGCCCGCCGGGGGTGGCAGCGACGGTTCGGGGCTCGCGACTCTCGCGTTTCGTCCAGGCGAAACGCACGTCGGTTGGAGGACCCATGAGCGGCAGTTTCGGGGCACAGACCCAAGCCCTTGCCAGCACGGCCTCGGCATTCCAGTCGCAGGCCGACCCCGTCTTGCAGCAGGCCCAGCGCCTGGAAACGATCAAAGGCACGGCGCAGACGACCGGACGCGACTACTCGGCCGAAGGCGATGCGTATCACCAGGCGATAACCGGTCCGCTCAATGCCATGGTGCGCTCGTTCGGCGAGACGTGCCTGACGGTGTCGAGCGGTCTGACTGCAAATCAGCGCAACTACGAGGGCGCCGACGGCTCCGGGTCGGCCGGATTGACCTCGGCGGGCGGGAACGCCTGATGAGCGGCCCGCGCGACTTCCGGCCCGAGGACCAGGTCGACGAGACCACCGCGATCAATCCCGCAGTCGATCCCGCAGTCGATCCCGCCGTCGATCCCGCAGTCGATCCTGCAGTGGACCCCAGCGCGGCGCAGACCTACGTCGCCGGCGCGACCCCGTCCGCAACCCCGTCGACACTGCCCACAGGCAGCGCTGCCCCGACAACCTCGGCGGCGGCGCCGACGACTTCGGCGCCGGGCACGACGCAGCCCGACCCGACCACTGCGCTGCACGAGGACTCGACGCGCATCGACTCGACGGTGACTGGTCCGGCAAGCAATGGGGGACCGCTCTACGGCAACACCGCGCAGAAGGTGGCCGGGCTCGCCCATCCGAAGGACGCACCGAAGTCGAACGACTACACCGACCATTACCACAACCTCAACGAGGACGACTACAACCAGAACCAGCAGGTCGCCCACGGCAAAGACCTGAAGGCGGTCCTCGACGGCGACATCTCGCACAACGACGGTGATCGGATCAAGTTCGGCGTCGAGGAGCCGGCCAAACTCAAGGCCGCGAACGACGCGCAGAACACCGGAAAGCAGCGCCTCGGGCAGTACGCGAACGCCATCAACGCCGGCGACAGCGAGGCCGTCGGCACCGCCGACCAGGTGCTCGCCCAGGGCGAGCCGGGCCTGGCCTTCTTCCGCTTCTTCGCGCCGGCCTACAACGCGTGGAAGGGTGGCGGGCTCACCTACGACGCGGCCAAGCAGGCCTATCAGGCCGAGTACGGCCTGAGCTTCGCCGACTACAGCTCGGACGCGAAGCTGCTCGCCGACATCGGCCGGCAACTCACCACAAGTGACCAGACGCTGAACAACTCCTACAACGCGTTGGTGCCGACGTGGCAGGGCGCCGCCGCCTCGAACTTCGAGGCGAAGATGACCGTGTTCTTCAAGGCTACGAACACGGTCACCACCGATCTCTCGGTCATCAGCAACGACATCGGCGCGCTCGTGCACGGGCTGCAGCAGTTGGTGCTGGCAAAGGCCCAGGCGGTCAGCGAGCTCTACGCCGCGGAACTGCCCACAGGTATCGACGGCGTCATGGCCTCATCGCTGGTCAAGGTCGCCATGGGCGAGGGTGACGAGCAACTGAATCTGATCGCGTTCAAGCTGCTGTCGGGCGAGACGTCCGCCTTCGACCAGTTCTTGATCGATTTCGGATTGAGCGGCGAGGTCGCCGACAAGTACGCACCGCGCCTGGCGACCCAGTGGTGCAACGAGATCCTCGTCCCGCAGTTCGAGACGCGCGAGCAGGCGCTCAAGACGATCAACGCGCAGACCAAGCAGCGCATCCAGCAAGGTTTCAAAGAGTTCACCTCGCAGGTGTCGCAGGTGCGCGATCCGTACACCGGCATGGCCAAGGTCGGCACCGGCACGACGAACACTTCCTCCGCACAGCAGCCGGGTGGTGGGGGCCAGGTGCCCGGTGGTGTTCCCGGTGGCGGTGGTCCCGGTGGCGGTGCGCCAGGAGGAGGCGGCGCTCCCGGCGGCGGCTCGCCGAGCTTCACCGTGCCGCACGTGCCGACGAGCTCACCGACAGTCCCGGCGAGCGCCGGCGCGACCACACCGCAGGCGACACCGAACATCCCGAACCTGCCAACCGGTGCGGGCGGAGCACCCGGCGGCGGCGCGCCGACCGGCGCTCCGACCGGCACTCCGAGCCTGCCGACGGTGCCGACCGGACTGACCGGCGGCGGCGCTCCCGGCAGCGGTTCTGGCGGCATCCCGGGCGGCATCACTGGCGGCATTCCCGGCGGCCTTGCCGGAGGTGGCACCGGAACGTCCGGAATCCCGGGCCGGATCGACCCGAAGCACGACATCCACACGAACCCGGACGGCTCCGTGAGCCTCGGCCCGGACCCGGGCGTGACTATCAGCCGCGAGGCCGGCAAGAAGGGTGTCTTCACGCTGTCCAACACCGACACCAACGGCACCCGGCACACCTACCGCGTGCACTTCGACGAGCACGGGAACCCTGTTGTGACCGAAGAAAAGGTGCACGACGCGCTCGGTGCCGGATCGCTGGGCAGCACCAGCCCTGCCGCCGACCTCGGCGCAGGCGGCGGTGTGGGTGCCGGTGGCGGTATCGGCGGTGGCGCCGGCGGCCTCGGCTCGTTGCCCGGTGGCGGTGGCGGTGTGTCAAGCGGTGGCGGTGTCTCGACCGGTGGCGGTGTGCCGAGCGGTGTCAGCGCGCCCGCGGCGCACGCCGGCAGTCACTTGCAGGACGGCACGCATGTCGGTGCCGACAATGCGACCGACAACGCGACCGACAACGCCATGAGCGCGTCCGGTGCCGCCGGCGCGTCCCCGGTGGCCGGCGCTGCGCCAGGCCAGCCGTCGGGCAGTGGTGCCCAGGGTGGCGGCGTCGGCGCACTTCCGATCGGTGGCGGAGCGCGCGGCGGAGCCGGCGGCGGCCAGGAGCAGGAGTCCGCGCGCCGCTACGCACAACGCGGCGACGTCGTCGGCGAGGACGAGCTCGAGGAGTGGCAGCGCATGGGTCCTGTCATCGGGGAGCAGTGATGACGGGCGCGCTGAGCGGCGATGCGCAATCGGCGCCGCAGCTGTCGGTTTTCATGGACGGACTGGTGAACGACGCCCGGTCGGCCCGCGACCAGGTGTTCAACACGCTGGACGCAGTCGATCGGCGCACGAAACTTTCGAGCGAGTCGATGGCGCGGCAAGTGCAGCGGTTCATCGCCGAGCAGGCGGCTGCGGCCCGGGCCGAGCGCGATCCCGACCGCGCTGCACGGGCCGAACGCTCCGAGCACGACGCGCGCTTCGATCCCGAAGACGAATGGGAATTGCGCGCACCCGATGCCGTGGCCGGAGGCGCTGCTGCGGCGGCCGGGCGCCCCGCGAACCCGATGGCGCACGACACTGCCGATGAGACTGCGGACGACGATGAGTATCCGGACACCTGGCTGCGCTGACGTCATACAGCCCACTCAGCGCTCGGCGCACGATTTCGACGACAGGAGCACCAGCGTGACAGCCCGCGATGTGGCGGCACCGCTCGCAGCGGCGCGCGAACGCAGCCGTGCACAGGTCGCGCAGTATCACGAGATCAGGGCGGTGCTCGAAAAGCTGCGGGTCAGCGCGACGTCCGCCGATCGCTCGGTGACCGTGGAACTGGCTGCTGGCGGGGCCATCGTCGACCTCAAACTGACGGCGCAGGCGATGGCCCAGACGCCGCAGACCTTGGCCAGCACGATCCTCGAGGCGATCCGGATCGGGCTCGCCCAGGTGGCCGAGCGCACCAGCGCCGAGGTGGCGCCGCTGACCGGTCGTCGCGTCGACGTCGGCGCGATCGCGCAGGGACGGCTGCCGTCCCTCGACGAGCCCTCTACGGAACCGCTCACCCCTGCGGCCGACGACCGCGCGCCTGACGTCCGGTTCCTGCCGGAAGACGACGGCAGATGAGCCAGAGCCAGTTCGAAGTGACCACCGCGGCCCTGCGCTCGGCGGCCGCGAGGCTGGGCGGCCGGGGCGACACGGCTGAACAGATCGGCACGAAGGCCAAGGGCGCCGACGTCGACACCAAGGCCTGGGGCGCTCTCGGTCTCGGCCTGGGTCTCTACGCCGGCTACACCTCGGCCCGCGACAGCGCCGACCGCAGCATCGCGCAGGTGTCGTCGTTCCTCGCCGACGCCCGGTCCGCGCTGCAGGCCACGGCCCGCGACTACGACGAGGCCGATCAGGCCGGCGGCCAATTGTTCTCGGCCGTTCACGACGGGCTCGACACATGACCTCGGGCGATGGGCTCGCCGTCAGCGCGAAGGGGGTCGAATCCGGCACAAGCTTGGTCAAAGACGTCCAGGACGGCAATGTCCTGGCGGCCGGTAAGGACGTCTGGGACATCGGCAGCCTCGTCCATGACGTCACCAGCTTCGCCGGCGGGCACTCCGGATCGATCATGAGCGACCCGCTCGAGGCGCTGATCGAGGCAGGGCTCAGCTTCCTGCTCGATCTGATCGCGCCACTGAAGCAGGCACTCGACCTGGTCACCGGCGACCCGGACGGGCTCGCCAGTAAAGCTGAGCAGTGGACGGGCGTGGCCGAGAGCCTGCGCAACCTCGGACCTGCCGTCGGCGCGGATGCAGCGGGCACGCAGAGCTCGTGGTCCGGTGCGGCGAGCGACGCGTTCCGTGCCAAGATCTCGAACTTCGAGCGCGGCGTCGCCAGTGTCGCCGGCCAGGCCGATCATGTCGCCGACGTGCTGCGCGTCAGCGCGACGTTGATGGACGGTGCGCAGGGGATCATCAAGGGCATCATCGCGTCGTGGGTCGAGTACGCGATCCTGACCGAGGCGGCCGCAGCCGCGTCGGCGTTCTTCACCTTCGGTGCGAGCGAGGCTGCCGGACAGGCGGCCGTCGCGGGTGAGGCCGCGGTCGCGTGCGGCAAGGGTGCCGAAGCTGTCGGCGAGGCCTCGTCGATGCTCGAGCGGGTCGCCGGCATGGTGCGTCAGGTCGAGGGCGAGTTCAGCCGGCTGGCGCAACTGGTGTCCGACGAGGCGTCGACGGTGCGTGCAGCCGAGGGCTCACTGCGCTCGGCGTCGGAGGTGTTCGCGCAGGCGAGCCGCACGTCGGCGAGCAAGGCTTTCGACAAGGGCATCGAGGGCGCGATCAAGAACGCCGGCATCGTCACCGCGCTCGGCCTGGGTGACGACACGATCAAGGCAGTGCAAGGGCAGTCGCAGGACGGGCACGAATCGCAACAGCAGATCGACGCGGACCTGAAGTTCTAGCCGCGAGACGGAACGGAGTACACGTGATGACCGGCCTGACGATCGACTGGGTGACTCTCGGCAACCGAGAGTTCGTCGCCTGGACGCGCCTGGTCGACGTGCGGTTGCCGTTCCCGCTGAACACCGGCGCGGTCGGTTACGGGCCTGCGCCCGGCCGCGACGAGATCGAGCGCATCCTGACCGAGCGCGACCTGGCCGACTCGGCGGTGCTGGCCGGCGCCCGATCGGCATTCACCCGTCCGAGGTTGTCGGTGTACGCGGTGCGGATCGACCCGACGGGGGTCGAGACGCGCTACCTCGCGATCGCCGGCCAGGGCGACGCCTCGGTGCTCGTCCTGCTCGATGCGGACAAGGTCGCCGTGCGCCGGATCGCCGACACCGAACTGGCCGCCGGAGTCGTGGGCGCGTTGCCCGCATTGCGCCCGATGCGTTTCGAGCCGTGCGAGGTGAAGGTCAGCGCGCTCGAAGAAATCGACCGGATCGCCACGACAGGTGTCTCGCCGCGCACACTGCGCGCCCATCTCGCCCACGCGGGGTTCTCCGAAGACCTGATCGCGTTCCGTCAACGCGGCGAGCCCGGACCGACCGCGTCCGGCACGCTGGGTGCTGTGGGTTACGACAGCCCGCGCACGACCGGTTATGCAGGTGACGACGGTGATGACCCCGTTGTGCGCCATTCGACGCGGTCGAGCAACTGGCGCGAGTTCAGCGAGGGTGCCCTGCTGCAGGTCGAACGTGGGGCGCGCCACGGCGAGCAGATGGTCCTGCTCACCCCCGGCAGCACCGATGCGCTGTTCCGCAGCTCGGTCGACGCGGTGGCGAGCGTTTTCGAGTCTCCCGCCGGATAGAGAGGGCTGGGCCCGTATGAGAAGTGTGTGAAGTTTCTGGGGAGAATGATGACCAGGATGTGGCCTAGGATCGGACCAGAAGGCTGCGTTTTGACCGGAAATTAGCCATACGTACGCATATCACTGAGATTGAGCGCGCAGCGACAGTGCGCGCGAGAGGGATTCAGAGATGCAGAACGCCGACACCAGTTACACGAACTGGACATTGCCGGATCTCAAGCAGGCCGCTTCGACAAGCAAGCTGGACTCGCTGACCAACGCTGTCGCGTGCTTCAACGCCGGCGACGCCGCGTGCCAGGAGGCGGCTGCCAGCTTCATGACCCAGGTCAAGGCGCTGGGTTCCGGCTGGCAGGGCGCCGCCGCGCAAGCGGCCTCGGACAGCGCGACCTCGACGCGTCAATCGATGATGCAGATGCAGCGTGGGTCGAAGCAGGCGAGCACCTATACGACGCACTACGACGACAGCACACGGACGAAGAAGAGCCAGGTCGAGGCCATCCCGAACGTCGACACCTCGATGAGCCACGCGGTCAGCTCCGGCTGGTGGGCCGGCCCGGTCGGCGTCGGCGTCGCAGCGGCGCAGCACCAGGCCCAGTACGACCGCAACCAGAAGCAGGCGGCTCGCACTGTCAACCAGATGGACGCCGAGGGCCGCGCGCAGTCGTCCACGATGCGCGGCATCTCGTGGCCGCAGGGCTCCAATTCGAGCACCTCTCCGCCGTCGTCGATACCGCCCGTCCCCGGTAGTGGGGGACGCGGCGGCAATGTCGCAGGTAACTACAACGTCGCGCCGAGTGGTGGCGGCCCGGGGGGCGGTTACTCCACCCTCGTCGCCGGCCCGCAGATGAGCGGGCCCGATTCCGAGATCGTCAACAACGGTGTCAAGGGCAACGGCAACCAGAACTCCGGCACCAAGAACCCGACCGAGACCTCGACGCCACCCGGCGGTTCGCCGACCCCGACCATCCCGACCACGACCCCGACGCAGGGCACGACCACGCCGCAGGGTGACCCCGGCGGCCCGACCACCTCGGTGCCCCCGACCCCGACCGTCAGTGGGGAAGGTCCCGGCGGCGGAACGACCGGTGGTATCGGCGCGGCCGGTGGCGTGCTCGGCGGCGCCGGCCTGCTCGGCGGTGCCGGCCTGCTCGGCGGGCGCGGCGCGCTCACTTCGCGGGGTCCGGGTGCCCTCGCCGAGGGCGAGGGCCAGGCTGGTCTGCGCGGACGCTCGGCGTCCGGACTCGCCGACGGCGAGGGTGAGGCCGGTCTGCGCGGACGCCCGACGGGCGGGCTGCTCGACGGCGAGAGCGGGCCCGGCGGAGTGCGCGGTAACGCCCGGATGAGCGGGCTGCCCGAGGAAGAACTCGGTGCGCCCCGCGGCGGCACGCTCCGCGGCGCTGCGCCCGAAGGTTTCGGGGGTGAACCGGTGGCCGGCGAGGCGGGCCGGTTCGGCGGATATCCCGGCGGCGGTGCGGGTTCGCGCCGTCGCGACGACGACGAAGAGGCTCCGGTTCCCGACTACCTCGTCGAAACCGAGGACGTGTGGGGCGACGGGATCACCGCTGCGCCGCCGGTGATCGGCGAGTAGCGAGAAGGAGGAACTGACCATGTACGAAGCGATATCCGACGCCGCGTCCTCGATCGTCTCTGTCGGCAGCGCGGTCGTCAGCGGCGTGCAGGCCGACCTGGCGGCCGCCGCGGCCGCCGGAAACGGCCAGCAGTTGCAGGTCGACCTGCAGGTGCTGCACGACTACTTCTACAAAGTCTCCGACGTGCGCACGCAGTTCAAGCAGACCATGCAAAAGGTGCTGGCACAGTCCAACCCCTACGAGAGCGCGTGCATAGCCGACAGCGAGATCACCGGCGTGTCGCAGGCGCTGCAAGACACCACGACGGCGGCCCTGAACTCCTCCAACAGCATGAAGTCGGCGTTCATGGTCATCTACGGGGCCCTCGGCGATCACCTCAGCGCGATCGCGCAGACGTACTCGGCCTACGTGAACGTGGATCAGGAGAAGTCGTCCGAGCTGCAGGCCGCCGGTGACTCCGGTGCCGGCGACGTCGCCTACGGCGGCGGCTCGATCGCGCACGAGCGTGCGCAGATGCAGAAGACGCTGAACGAGGTCGGCGCCGGTGCGGCGGCCGCGGTGTCCGCGCTGGGCTTCGGCTGACGCCGCCCACCTGCGGGCAGCAGGACGACGCCGGCGCTGTGGCAGGCTCGGCGCGATGAGTCCCCGCCGCACGCTGCGCGCTTTCGCTTGCCTACTGCTGTGCGTCGCAGCGACGACGCTGGGTGCGGCCCCGGCGCGGGCCGACACCGTCCGTTCGGCGCAGTGGTACCTCGGTCCGCTCGGGATCCAGCAGGCGTGGAAGTTGACCCGAGGTGCAGGTGTGAAGGTCGCGGTGATCGACAACGGTGTGGACGGGCGTACGCCCGAGTTGCGCAACGCGGTCGTCGGGGGCCGCGACTTCAGCGGGCAGGGTTCGGCCAACGGCCAGGCCGCGGTGGCGTCCACGGCGGGCACGAGCCACGGTACCGAGGTCGCCTCGGTGCTCGCCGGACGCGGTACGGGACCGACCTCGGGTGTCATCGGGTCGGCACCGAGGTGCTCGCTACTGACGGCGTCCGTCGCCACCGGGATCTCAATCGGCACAGCGCCGATCGCCCGAGCGATCCGATGGGCGACCGACGCCGGCGCGAAGGTGATCAACCTGTCGCTCAATGCAGGCAGCGACTCGGCGGCGCTGACCTCGGCTGTGCGCTACGCCGAATCGAAGGACGTGGTGCTGGTCTCTGTCACCGGTGACGAGGGAATCAACTTCGTCGGCATGCCCGCACAGCTTCCCGGTGTCATCGCCGTCGCGGGCGTCGATCGGAACCTGCGGGTCGACCCGAACTCGGACTTCGGCCACGGCGTTGCGCTGGCGGGGCCGTTCGCGACCACGCCGAGTGTCGGTATCCCGGTCGCGAACCGGGTCGATGATCCGCTCGGCCCGCACGCGCTCGCCACCGGTGTATCGCTTGCGGCGCCGATCATCGCCGGCATGGTCGCGCTGATTCGCGCGAAGTATCCGACGATGGACGCCGCCAACGTGATCAATCGGCTGATCAAGACTGCGAAGCCGGCGGGCGGGGCGACACCCAACGACCACTACGGTTACGGCATCCCGAACGTCGCAAAGGCGCTGACCGCGCATGTTGCGTCCGTCTCGCAGAATCCGCTGGGCTCGCTCGCCCCGCCCCCCGATGGTTCGTCCGGGTCGTCGGCGCCGTCCGGGTCGTCGACGTCGTCGCCGCCATCGCTGCCTCCGCACAACCCGTCCACCGCCGCAGCACCGACCGCGGACTCGAGCGGGAGCAGTGCAGGCACGTGGATCGCAGTGGCGGCGCTCGTGCTGGTCATCGCAGCGCTGGTCGCCTGGTTCGTGGCACGCAGCCGCCGCGTCAGTGGCCCCCGCTGAGGCTCAGCCGCGCACTCGCGCACACAGCGCGTCGGCGACCTTCGAGCGCATGGCCGGATTGTTGATGGCCAGCGGGCCGAACAGAAGCACCAGCGAGAAGACGGGGCCGGCGGCGACGAGCAGCGTCGAGACGACTACTGAGTTGGACTTGTTGCGCAACTGTCGTGTTGCCACGGCGGTGTAACCGGCCGACCGATCGCACGCTGTCGTCACGCGTTCGCTCGAGCCGTTCGACGCCTCCGGCCCGGTGCCGACCAGCAGCAGTTTCGGATGTGGGCACGCCGCGAGTCGCCGGACGACTACTCCGCCGTAGCGCTGTGCCTGGGAGGGCGACGCGAAATGCAGCACGACCTGCACGATGACGTGCGCGTTGCGCGCGTCGGCAAATACTCGGGCACCCTTCGCCGCCACGCTGGTGCCCGGCACCGGTCGCAGCACGGTGGTCAGAGCCAGGCAATCGAACACCTTGCGCTGCGCCGATGCCGAGGACGTCTTGCTCTGCTTGACGACAGACAGCCGCGTCGCGAACCCGGCGCGGGTGACATCCGCAGCGCTCAAGAACTCCTGCTGACCCACCGGAACCGTGCTCGCGCTCGATCCCGAGCTCGATGGGGCGGGGGAGCCGACTGACGAGCTCGTGCCGCTTCGGGCAGGCTGCGGGGTGCCGCCCGTCGACGAACTGCTGCACGCGCTCAGCGCGAGCGCACCTGCGACGGCGGGCACGATCACGGACATGACCCGGCTGCGAAATGTCCTCATTGAGTGATCATCGCATCGACCCGAGGTGGCCCCCGTCAGTGGCGACGGCGACCTTCGTAGCCGCGACGGCGGCGCGGCGACTCCGAGCTGCGCTCGGCACGCTCGGCACTGTCCCATGACTGCGGACTGACCGGATCGACCACGCGGCCGTGGCGCTGATAGCGCAGTCCGGCGGTGAGTCGACCGCGGAGGCCGAGTTGCCGGTACACCTGCCTGCGCACAGCGCTGTGCTGCTGCCAGGCGGTGTCGGCCTCGGCTACTGCCACGGCTCCGGACGGGCGGTAGGCCGCGGCATTCGCGGCCGCGCCGAGCGCCGCAGTGTCACCCGCCGGCCCGGCACCGAACTGCTCGCCCGTCACGGTGGCGATCTCGGTGCTGGTCAGCGCCGTCAGATCGGGCAGGCCCGCCTCTGCGAGCATGTCGAGATTCTCCTGCCAGGCCCCGATGACCCGCAGCCGTGGATCGGGCAAGCGTCTGCGCCTGCCCGACCGAATCCGCTTGCGCGTCAGCAGCACGACAAGCACCACGATGAGCAGCACGCCGATCGCAATGATGAGCGCGATCAACAGCGCATGAGTTGCCGTCTTGATCGCTTGCGGGATCTTGCTCCTGCGGCGCGACCGCGTGGCCGCCGCCGGTCTTGCCGGCGGTCACGAGCGCGTTCTGGCTCGGCGGTGCCGAACTGGTCGGCGGCGGCGTCGCGCCGGACTCGGTCTGAGTGGTGTCGGCCGCGTAACGAATCGGCGAACCGTCGAGCACGACCCACCCCACGCCGTTCAGCGGCACTTCGGTCCACGTCCAGGCGTCTGCGGTCGTCACGTTGTAACTGCCGGGTGCAAGGTCGGCCGCCCCGTGCGACGGCCGCACCCGGAAGCCGGTGACGACTCGCGCGGGGACGCCGAGATCGCGAGCGATCAGTGCCAGCAACGTCGCGAACTGCTCGGGCGTGCCGTGCCGATTCGGACCGAGGATCGAGGCGAGGACGTCGGCGAAGCCGGTCGCGCCGGCGTAGCCGTGCCCGGCGCCGCTCGAGCTGGTCGACGGTGTGGACGTGGGGCTCGTCCTGGGATTCGTCTTGTTGCCGACTTCGGGGCAGAGGTCGTCGGTGTCGGCGCCGGCGACACCGTCGCGGCAGCCACACCGCGCGCCGCGCTCGAGAGCGTGTAGTTCGCGCGCAGGTCGCGCTGCAACGCCTGCAGGAACGGCAGCGCCGGCGTTGACGGGGTGTGCGGTCTCTTGTGAGAGGGCGCGCACGACCTGATCGAGGGCGGTACGAAGCGAACCTGGTAGTTCGGTGTCGATCGTCGGCGTGGCTGTGTCGGGCGAATCGATCGCGGCCCGCAGCCTGTCGAAGGTTGTCGTCGTCGTCCCCGACCGCACCGTGTAGGTGCGAGCCGGCGTTGAGCTTGCCGAGCGGCACGATCATGCCGCTGGCCGGGTCGATGTCGACTGCCTGCCCGGTGACCTTCTGTGCGCGGTACACGAACGGCATCCATGGCGCGTTCGTCAGCGGTCCGGCCGCGATCTGGTACTGCTGGGTGAGTTCACGCCGCGGCGTCAGCGCGGGGTCGGTGTCGGCGGGAAGCACACCACCGGACGGCCGGAACGTGCGGTGGAACGACCAGCCCGCACCGTCATAGAAGTCGACGTTGGCGATGGCGAAGTAGCCCGGCGTGGTGTTGTCGGTCGTGACTGTGAAGACGGGCTGCGCGGCCGTCTTCGGTGTCTGCGGACGCAGCCCGGCAATGAACGACAGCGGGGCGAGCGGACCGGACTGATCGACACTCGGCCGCCGTTGTGGCGTCGTCGCCCGCTTCGGGAATGCGCTCGACTGCACAGCGAAACCGGCGAGCACCGCGATGACGACGGCGAGCACGATGCCGACGACGAATCCGCGCAACGGCAGGACGCCATCGGGCTGCGTGCTCTCAGCGGTCTCGTCCTGCCGGACCCACGCCTGGGCGACCCGCATCAGCAGCAGCGTGACGAGCAGACCGGCTGCCAGCATCGACTCGCGCGCCGGAGTGGCTGTCAGCGGCGATCCGGACGCGCGCTGGGTCGCCGCGTACGCAAGCCCGAACGCGACGAGGAAGCCGAGGTAGGGGAGCAGGGTGTACCAACGACGTGCTGCGCACTCGCCGGCGAGCGCTCCCGCGAGCCAGATGAGCGCGACCGGCGCCACCATCAGCGTGCGCGGGCTGACCAGCGGCAGCGCATAGGTGAGGATCTGCGACGGTCCCTGGAACAGACCGTGCCAGAGGTCGCCGAAGCCGGTGGGAGATTGCACCACGACCAGCAGCGCGTAGGCGACGAAGGCGACGAGGTCGATGAGCGCGCTCAACCACAGCCAGGCCGGGCGGATGCGCACGACGACGAGTGGCACCAGCACACTGACCACTGCGGCCCCGTACATCGGCACCGCTGCAACCGAACTCGGGAACGACCGCAGCCACGGCACGGTCGCCAACACACTTGCGACCAGGCACAGCGGGACGAACAGATACGGCACCACGGCGCGGATGCCCCGCCGCACCGCAGCCACGACCGGCAGGCTCACAGCGAGCTCAAGATGGTCAGGGCCTGGACGTTCCACGCGGCACCGACTTCGTCGGCGTCACGGGCGACGATCACACGCACGCCGGGGAAGCGCACCGGTGCCGGATGTTCGCGCTCGTCGTCGATCGACACGACGACCAGTCGTTCGAAGCGACGGCGCAACGCCGCGACGTAGGGCAGGTCGTCACGATCGAGCACGCCGGTGACCACGACGAGCGAGGTTCCGCCCCGGGCGCGTCGCAGCGCGAGCAACTGCCCGCGCAGCGAACCCGCGTCGTCGGGCTGCAGCCCGGTCAGATGGTCGAGCAGCGGCGTCACCTCGCGCAGCCGCGGGCCGCCGATGACAGTGCCGTCAGTGAGTCGCAACTCGACCGGCGCCTTGTTCGCCGAACTGATCACAAGCACGGACGCCGCGATGTCGACGGCCGACTCGAAGGACTCCGCGGTGTATCGCCCGGGCCGCTGATCGAGAAGCACGGTGCTGTACGGCTGTGACGTGTCGACGTTGTGCTTGACGACGAGCTTGCCGGTGCGCGCGGACGAACGCCAGTGCACCAGGCGCAGATCGTCGCCCGCCACGTAGTCGCGCAGCCGATGAAAGGTGATGTTGCCCTGCGGGGACGTGTCGGACGAGGGACCCTCGAGGTGGCGCATGTTGCCGGTCGGCAGCGGGCGGAGGTCGAGCACTCGCGGGTACACCCAGATGCGTTCGATGTCGCCGTAGCGGCGGGTGGAGCGGACCAGTTCGAACGAGTCGCGCCGAGTGACCTCCACCGGGCCGACGTCGAAGATGCCGCGCTCGCGCGTCGGCAGACGATAGGTGCGCAACCCGCGTTCGCCGCGGCGCAGGCGTGGGATCACGGTGCGCACCATTGCGCCGCCGAACGGTTGGTTCGCGATCGTGACCCCGACCGTGCGGCGGCCGCGGTTGGCGAAGGTCAGCACGGCGATTGCCGGCGATCCCTTCGGCACTCGTGCCGGCTGGATGGCACGGTCGATCGACAGCGGGGACGGGCGGATCACAACGGCCACCGCAAGGATGACGAGTGCGAGCAGGCCGATGCCGACCAGGTCGAACGCCGTCCACTGCAGCCAGATCCCGAGCGTCAGCGCGAGCACGCCGCCGATCAGGGCCGCCACCCCCGCCTTGGTCACGCGTGGCTCACTCAGGCCCGCGTGGGACGGGCACGGTCTGCATCGCGCGCGCGATCAACTCGGCACCCGTGCGGCCCTGCAACTCCGCGTCGGGCTGCAGGATCACGCGGTGCGCGAGCACCACGGGTGCCATCTGCTTGACGTCCTCGGGGATGACGTACGCGCGGCCGGTCGATGCGGCGAACGCGCGGGCAGCACGCAACAAGGCCAGGCTGCCGCGTGGTGACACACCCAGTCGCAGCTCGTTCATCGTGCGCGTCGCGGCAGCCACCGACACGATGTAGTGCTCGAGGGCCGGCGCAACCTCGACGTGATGCACCGCGTCGACCATCGTCATGATGTCGTTCGCCGTGAGCACCGGCAGCAACTGGTCGACGGTCGGGCCCATCTTCTGCGTGCGCAACACCGCTGCCTCGGCCTCGGCGCTCGGGTAGCCGACCGTGAGCTTCATCAGGAACCGGTCGAGCTGCGCCTCGGGCAGGACGTAGGTGCCCTCCATGTCGATCGGGTTCTGCGTCGCGATGACCATGAACGGACGCGGCATCGGGTACACGATCGCGTCGTTGCTCAGCGTCCCCTCCTCCATCACCTCGAGCAGGGCCGACTGTGTCTTCGGCGACGCGCGGTTGATCTCGTCAGCAACCACGATGTTGGCGAAGATCGGGCCGTGCTTGAACTCGAAGTCGTTGCGGCTCTGGTTGTAGATCGATACGCCGGTCACGTCGGAGGGCAGCAGGTCGGGGGTGAACTGGATGCGGTTCCACGAGATCGACAACGAGGTCGCCAACGCCCGGGCCAAGGACGTCTTGCCGGTGCCCGGCACGTCCTCGAGAAGTAGGTGTCCCTCGGCGAGCAGGCACACGATCGCGTTGTGGATCACTTCGGGCTTGCCCTGGATCACGTAGCCGATGTTCGTGGCCAGGCGTTCGACGCCGCGGGCAACCTGCGTGATCGCTTCGGACTTGGTGCTGGTCATCGGCGCTCCATTGTCAGGGCGAGGTCGAGGTCGACGGATCGGGACTGGTCGAGGGACTTGTCGAGGGATCGGTACTGGTCGACGGTGAGGGTGTCGGCGTCGGCGGTGTTCCGCCGATCTGGACGCTCAGCGGGGTGCGTTGACCCTCGGGGCCGGAGTAGTCGATCTGGACGTGCCACAGCGTGCTGATGGTGGTGTCGCAATTGACGGCCACCGTCGTCACATTGTTGCCGCTGTTGGGGTTGTCGCCGTCAGGCTTGCCGGAGCCGCAGCCTTGTTGCGTCGTGTTGTCGATGGTGTATTGCCAGTTCGAGCAGCCGCGAAGATCGGAGTTGCCGCCGCTGGTGAACGTCACGTCGACCGAGGGCTGATCGCCGGTGCCCGACCATGCCGCACCGAAGTTGTCGCTCGACACCGTGCACGGTATGTAGCCGGGCGGATCGCCGCTGAGCGTGTACGGGAAGTTGTGCGGGTTCGACGTTCCGCGGTCGTCGTAGCTGACCGTGACCCGCCAGCCCGGCACGTTGCCGAAGTTGTTCACGCAGCTGGCGGAGTTCACGTCGACGAAGATGCCGGCGTGCGTCGGAATCTGGGTCGACGATCCGCACTGCGTGCCGTCCGGGGCGTAGATGGTCTCTTGCCAGTTCTGCGTGATCTGCCCGATGTCGCCGTCACTGTGCCCACCCGTGTAGCTGACAAGCACGCTCGAGCCGTCGTGCCCGTCCCACGACGTGTTGAAGTCACCTTGTCCGGCATTGAGCGTCGACGCGTGACCGAGATCGACGGAGGTCGAGACCAGGGGCGACGTGGTGCCGCCGAAGACCTCCGGGTCGGAGCCGGTGGGGCCCGATTCGGCGAGATGGATGTCGACGGTGCACGAGCCGTTGAACTGCAGCAGGTCGACGTGCTGCGTGATCTGATCGTGCGCCGGGTCGAAGCCGAACTTCGTCAGCGAGAAGCCGCTGTTCCCTCCGCCGCAAAGCACGTTGCTGTCGGTCAGGTCGAACCGCTCACCGTTGGCACCGGCGCTCGACGGTCCGGACAGTTGCACGACCAGAGTGCAGTCGAGCGTGACCGTGCCGCCGTTGGTCGGACACGATGCCGACGCGTTGATCGACGGCCAGTTCGCGCGCGTCGTGACTGTGACGGGTCCCTTGGTCGCAACGGCGGACGAATGCCGCGGTGCGGCGACGCTCGCGCTGGCGGTGTACTGCGCCCCTGCGCGGATGCCGCTGAACGTCGCCGCGACGCGGTCGAGCCGGCCGTCCCAGATGATGGTCTTCGACTGTGGCGCGCCCGGGCCGGACAGACTCAGCGTGATCGCCGCGCCGACTCCGCCGACCGTCCGGACGGGATCGGCGCCGAGATCGAGGTCGACGGTGGTCGTGGTCGAGCCACCGAAATCGGTGCTTGCAGGCTGCGAGGCGGTGAGCGTCAGGCCTGCTGCGTCCGGTGTCGTCCAGCTGTAGGCCGGTGCCGAGGTGCTGCTGGTCGTCCCGATCGTGCCGTCAGGGCCGACACCTTGCACTGCGAAGCACATGCCGCGGCCGAGCAATGCGTCCGAACCTTCGTAGACGTGCGTGAAGGAGTGCTGCGTCGGGTCGCCGGCGATGGTCACTTTCTCCGGCACGTTCGACAGCCCGCGTCCGTCGCAGAAGCTCGGGATCAGGTTCCAGCTCGTACTCGGCACGCAACCTTGCGCAATCCCGCCGCACGAGTTCCACGACACCGTCCAGTTGCCCGACGAGTCGGTCGTTGCCTGCACGTTGGTCGGTGCGGCCGGGCCTTCCGGTCCGGTGGTGACTTCGATCGGCGCGGACGAGGTGTGCTCGTCGGGATTGATGTAGGCCGTCACCGTGAGCTGGTATTCGGTCGCAGGGAACAGCCCGGTCAGCGTGACGCCGTTCTGCGCATAGACGGTGACGGAGCCGCGCTGCGGTGACGGCGCGTTCGAACTGAGCACCTTGACGTCGACGACGAACGAGGACGGATAGCAGTCGGACGGGTCGAGGCGCGTGTACACCCACGTCAGCGAGATCGACCGTGCGGCACGATCGCCGGCGATCAACGTCGGGACGCGGGGAACCTGCTTGACTTCCTTGCAGTTGATCTTGTCGTTGATCGTCTGTGTCGGATGCTTGATCGTCTTCGGGTGCTTGTTGTTCTTGCCTTTTGTCTTTCCTGTCGAGTGGGCATCGGCGAGCGCGGTCGCGCCCGACGGATCGACCTGCGCGGCGGCATGCTTGTTGATCGCGCGAGGTGCGTGCGAACCGTCGCTGAACACGACCTCGGCGCGCAGGTTGGCGCGGGCGTTGAAAATGACTCGCGTGCCGTCGGCAAGCACCTGCCCGTCGCCGAACTGAGGTTGCTCGCTGTGCTTGAGCGGGTAGCTGCCGGCATCGGGTACGGGGCCTGCCGTCCCCGTCGAGTCGACCTGCCACAGCGCGCCGTCGCTGGTGGTGTCCATCGTGTACGTACGCCCGTTGCTCCGCGCGGGGACGGCGAGTTGGGCATCGGACGGGATGCCGGACAGCTTGCTGATGCGAGGCGATGTGCCTGTTGCGGCGGGCAGGCTGACCTGGCTCCACCCGTCGGCCGCGTGGTAGAGGAACACGAGGATGCCGTGCGCGTTGGTGGCCGGCAGGATCCGGTCGACTCCGGGACCCACCGAGACCGGCACCTCGACACGCTTGCCGCTCCGGAAGACGGCGATCGAACCCGCGCTGGCGACGGCGGGCACGTCGGCGCCGGTGCCGTCCATGTTGGTGGTGGCACTGCCGACGGCGGCCGGACCGGTGACCGAACCGTGGCGCGACGACGTCAGCGTCACGCCGGCGTTGCTGCCGCTGGGCACGGTGAGTTCGGTGATCGCCTGCTGACCGGAACCGGTGTCGGTGAGCAGCCACAAGCTGTTGTTGGCCCCGGCGGCTGGCACGACGTCATTCGCCAACGCGCTGTTCACCGTCGCGTACGCACGCGCCTTCGCCCCCGAGGGCGAACCGACTGCAGCCGAAACGGTGGCCGTGCTCACCAGGTACACCGAGGTGCTCGCTGCATTGCGGCGCACGACGTAGGCCGACGAACCTGACGCAACCGCCATCGACGTCGTCGATGTCGAGTGCGCCCGAGGAAGTGGTACACCGCCGTCGGTCGACTTCACGACGAAGCCGGTGCTGTCGACCATGTTGAACTCGCCCGTGTTGGGGTTGAGCAACAGCGTGTTGCCGCCACCGAGCGGGTAGACGTCGATGTTGTCACCGGTCTTCGCGCCGACCGCGGTGAACGCGTTGGTGAGCCGCACCGTCGGCTTGCCGCTGGCCAGGTCGACCGCGACGGGCGAGGTGTTGTCGTTGATGTACATCGACCCGTAGAACAGATCGAACGAGCGGGCCGTGGCGGGCTTCACGAGGTAGGACGCAAGGGCAATGCCGCTCGCAACGAGGACGAGGCTGCACAGCAACGCGACGGCCTGGGCCCGCGAGGGCGCGCGCCCCGCGCCGGCCGGTGCGCTGGGACGGAACGCGGGGGCACCCTGATGGCGGGCGCGCCGGCGTCGTCCTGCCACGGTGTCTTCCTCTCACTGCTTCCGACAGTGGCCCCAACCTCGTTGTCGAGACTTGACACGATTTTGACACGCGGGTGCATTCCGGCGAAATGCCTCGCCCGATTAAGCACAACAATTGTCTCCGGTTACCCGAGGGGCCGGGCGTCGGACCCGCCGAGGGGCGACTATTGTTTGCCTCAGGAGCTCGACCAGATCAACGCAGATCACGAGCTGCTGGAATGGACCCGTCCGGAACAGCGAGGTTGCAGGTAGTGACGACAACCGCAGAGCGGCCGGCGGCCGAGGCACCGGGCCCCGAGGGCTCAGGTCCCGAGCCGATCGTCTCGCGCCCGTTCCCGGTGACGGAGTTCCAGAAGGGCGCCCTGCTCGGGCGGATGCTGCGCACGACCGATCACAAGATGATCGGCCGGATGTACCTCGTCACGTCGATCGCGTTCTTCGCCCTCGGCGGCATCATGGCACTGCTCATGCGCGCCGAACTGGCCCGTCCCGGCATGCAGTTCCTGTCGCCGGAGCAGTACAACCAGCTCGTCACCATGCACGGCACGATCATGTTGCTGTTCTTCGCGACGCCGATCGTGTTCGCGTTCGCCAACCTCGTGCTGCCGTTGCAGATCGGCTCACCTGACGTCGCGTTCCCGCGCCTGAATGCGTTCTCGTACTGGCTCTACCTGTTCGGCGCCCTGATGGCCGTCGGTGGCTTCCTGACCCCGGGCGGCGCCGCAGACGCAGGCTGGACGTTCTACACGCCGCTGACCAGCGAGGTGAACGCGCCAGGCGCCGGCACCGACCTGTGGATCATGGGCCTGGCGGTCGCCGGGCTCGGCACGATCCTCGGTGGCGTCAACATGGTCACGACCGTGATCACGTTGCGCGCACCTGGCATGACGATGTTCCGGATGCCGATCTTCACCTGGAACATCCTGGTCACGAGCCTGCTCGTGCTGCTCGCGTTCCCGATCCTGACCGCGGCGCTGCTGGTGCTGTGGATCGATCGGCACATGGGCGCGCAGGTGTTCGACGTACAGAACAACGGCGCCATCCTCTGGCAGCACCTGTTCTGGTTCTTCGGGCATCCCGAGGTCTACATCATCGCGTTGCCGTTCTTCGGCATCATCACCGAAGTCATCCCGGTCTTCAGTCGCAAGCCGCTGTTCGGCTACAAGGGCATGGTCTTCGCGACGCTGTCGATCGCGGCGCTGTCACTCGCCGTGTGGGCCCACCACATGTTCACCACCGGTGCGGTGCTGCTGCCGTTCTTCTCGTTCATGACGTTCCTCATCGCCGTCCCGACCGGTATCAAGTTCTTCAACTGGATCGGGTCGATGTGGCGAGGGGCGATCACCTTCGAAACGGCCATGGTCTTCGCGATCGGGTTCATGGTCACGTTCCTCTTCGGCGGCCTGACCGGTGTGCTGCTCGCCAGCCCGCCGATCGACTTCCACGTCTCCGACAGCTACTTCGTGGTCGCGCACTTCCACTACGTGCTGTTCGGCACGATCGTTTTCGCCGTGTACTCCGGCATCTACTTCTGGTTCCCGAAGTTCACCGGACGCTATCTGGACGAGAAGCTGGGCAAGGTGCACTTCTGGCTGACGTTCATCGGCTTTCACGCGACGTTCCTCGTGCAGCACTGGCTCGGCGCCGAAGGCATGCCGCGCCGCTACGTCGACTATCTGCCCAGTGACGGGTTCACGACGCTGAACACGTTCTCGAGCATCGGCGCGTTCATCCTCGGTGCTTCGATGCTGCCGTTCCTCTACAACGTGTACCGCAGCTACCGCTTCGGCGAGATCGCCACTGCCGACGATCCGTGGGGACACGGCAACTCGCTCGAGTGGGCGACGACGACGCCTCCGCCGCGGCACAACTTCTTGTCGATCCCGCGCATCCGTTCCGAGCGGCCGGCCTTCGAGCACCACTACCCGCACCTGCTCAAGCAGCTCGAGGAAGAAGCCCACGCCGGCCGCCGGCACCGCACTCGTGCCGAGGAACTCGTCGGCGCCGGAGTGTCCTCCGCAGGTCCGCGCGAGGGCAACCGCGACACAGATCCCGGCGACTGAGGCAGCCGGACGCCGCTCGAGGGCGGCGTAGTTCTGGTGGGATCGCGTCCGTGATTCGTCCGACGACCGTGCTCGCGACCGTGACCGGTCGCGATCGGCCGGGTGTCACCGCGTCGTTCTTCGCCGCGCTGGCAGCACATGACGTCGACGTGCGCGACGTCGAGCAGGTGCTTGTCCGCGACCGGCTCCTCCTCACGGTGCTCATCGAGGTCCGCGGTGACATCACCTCGTTGCGCAATTCGGTGACGCGGGCTGCCGGTGCGCTCGGCATGGACTGCGAGATGACGATCGCCGACGACGATGCGCCGGCGCGCGTGCGTGGCACCCGCAGCCATGTGATGATCCTCGGCGCCGCGCTGCGGCCGGGCGCGATCGGGCATATCGCGCAGAGCATCGCCGACGCCGGCGGCAACATCGAAACGGTCACGCAGTTGGGGACCGAACCGATGTCTGCGCTGGAACTCCTCGTGACGGCTCGCGACGACGCCGCGCTGCGCCGCGCCCTTGTCGAGGCCGCGCGTGAAGCCGGCCTCGACCTCGCCGTCGAGCCTGCTGCCCTGCGCCGCCGTGCGAAGCGGCTCATCGTGCTCGACCTCGACGTGACATCGATCCGAGATCAGGTCGTCACGGAGATCGCCCGTCGGGCAGGAGCACTTGATCAGATGCGTGCCATCGCCGAACGCGCCGCGGTGGGAGAGATCGCGGGCGCCGACGTGCCGCGCGCGCAGGCCGGCGTGCTCGCCGACACTCCCGCGGAACTGGTCGACCAAGCACGTAGGGCGACGCGGCTCGGTGACAGCGCCGCCGCATTCGTCACCGCGCTGCGACGGCTGGGCTACCACGTCGGCGCAGTGAGCACGGGCGTCGGAGTGGGCGGCGCGGTGTGCGCAGCCGAGCTCGACTTCGTGGCCGCGAACGATCTCGAGGTTGTCGACGGCCGGCTCAGCGGGGCGCTGCGCGGACCTGTGCTCGACGGCCCGGGCAAGGCCGACGCGCTCCAGCGCGGAGCCGACAAGCTCGGGGTGGCGCTGGCCCAGACCGTCGCCGTCGGCTGCGGCGACGACGTCGAGCTGCTCGAACGCGCCGGGCTCGGCATTGCGGTTGCGCGACGTGGGAAAGCTGGATCACAGAGTCGGCATCGCAAAAAGCAGTGTCGCCGCACGGCGAACTGCCGTACGGCGACAACGTGCTGTTGGTGCTCGGGCTCACCCCTGACGAGATCGCCGCGAGCGGGTCAGCTCAGTAACGGCTCGGCTGGCCGTAGTTCTGCACGACTGCGACCCGCTTGGGCGGGATGAGCGCCGCGATCAGGCACAGCAGGAACGCCGCGCCCATAGCCCACGCGCCGAAGCTCGTGTGCTTGATCCAGTCGCCGTACCCCTTGGGGGTGTTGCCGGAAACCTGCGACTGCGCCGCGGCGTCAAGGGAGAAGAGATCGATCGCCCACAGCGTGAGGCCGATGCCTGCCAGCGGCAACGATCGCGGTCAGCACCTTGAACAGCATGACGGCGCCGCCGGTCGGCAGCGCGGCGATGATCGCGAGCACGACCGCGGCGACGATGAGCAGGTAACCGAGCCACGAGAAGTAGATCGGCGCGATGCCGAGGTGGATCAGCTTGCCGGCTGTCGGGTTGGAGTCGACGAAGCTGCTGCAACTTGCTGACGGCGTCGTGCACGTCGCTGAACTTCGAGTTGCTGCTCGCGCTGCGCCCGCCGCTGACGCTGCCGTAGTCCTTGCGGTACCAACCGAACACGAACAGCGCCAGGATGCCGAGCACGGCTGCGATAGCGGCGAGCACGAGGCCGGCGACGTTCGGACGCCCCTTGGTCGTCGCGGTCGTGGGGGCGGCCGGGGTGTTCGAGTAGTTCTGTTGCGGCGGGTAGTTCTGCTGCCCGTAGGGCTGGCCCTGCTGCTGCGGGTTGTACGGCCCTGTGGGCTCTGCTGCGCAGGGCTGCCGCTCTGCGACTGGCTGTATGAAGGCGGGTTCGACTGGGGGTTGTAGGGCTGACCCTCTGGCGGCTGCTGGGATCCGGACCCGTACGGCTGCGTCATGAGCGCGACGGTATAGGACGAGACAGCTTTCTCACAGCTTCGTCGCGGCGATGGCTCGATGAAGTTTTCTCGATCCGGGCAGGCCTGCCCGATTACGCCCGTTTCGGGCCGACGAGCGCGCCGATCCCCACCAGCAGGAAACCGCCCACCGCCAGGTAGAAACCGACGTTGGCGTGCGAGATGGCGTCGCTGTAGGCCTCGCCGTCGGTGAGCCGGATCGCGAGGAAGCTGAAGGCGATCGCCGCTGCCGCGATGACCGCGCCGAGCGCGCGCAGCGGACCGGACGCCGGCGAGGGCAGGTTCGCCCCGACCGCGACGAGAAGTCCCACAATGGCCAGCGTCCAGGCCAGCCATGAGAAATACGCACTCGCCAGTCCAGCTGCGCCGGGGTTCGCGTCGAGGGTGTTGCCGACATCGCTGAAGCTGAAGCCGGTCGACGAACCGGTGAGCTTGAACCAGGTCACCGCCGTCAACGAGATGATCAAGAGGATGAACCCGATGCCGGCGAGGGTGACGCCGACGACGCCGAACTGCGCGCCACTGCCGATCGGCGCCCCGTAGGCGTTGGCGGCCGCGGAGTACCGACCGCCCTGCTGCTGCCCGTACGGCTGTTGTTGCGGATACTGCGGCTGGCTGTACTGGGGCTGACCGTACTGGGGTTGTTGGCCGTACGGTTGCTGCTCGGCGCGGTAGGGGTCGCCGAAGCGCGTGGTCGGTTGGCCGTCGTCGGGGTACTGACCGTGCGTCATGTGTCCGACCGTAATCCGGCCTGTCGCTGCGGGCTAGCTCACCACGACCGGCTCGCCGACCAGGCTGACCCCGGCGGCCGCCAGCTGCACCAGCGCGGCGTCGACGGTCGCACGCGCTACGCCGGCGGTGAGATCGAGCCGCACGGTGGTCGCGAATCCTGCCGCAGCAGCGTCCAGTGCGGTGGCTCGCACGCAGTGGTCGGTGGCGATACCGACGATCTCGACATCGGCAACGTCGTGATCACGCAGCCAGTCGCCCAACGACACGCCCTCGCGACGGCCTTCGAAGCCGGAGTACGCAGCCGCATGCTCGCCCTTGTCGAAGACGGCTTCGACGTGCGTCATGTCGAGGTCGGGATGCAACTCGACCCCGCAGGTGCCGACGACGCAGTGCCGCGGCCAGGTGTCGACGAAGTCGGGCTGCGCCGAGAAGTGCGCACCCGGATCGATGTGGTGATCGCGCGTGGCCACCGCGTGGTCGTACCGGCCCGCGGCCAGGTGGGTCGAGATGGCACGTGCGACGTCCGTCCCGCCCGCTACTGCCAGCGAGCCGCCCTCGCAGAAGTCGTTCTGGACGTCGACGACGATGACGGCGCGCACCCGACCACCGTACCGATCAGGCGAAGCGGGTGGGGATGGCGGGTTCGCCGCGCGAGAGCTTGAGGCCGTCCCAGGGCAGGGTGACCGTGGCCGCGCGCAACCGCTCGCGCGACTGGTCGAGGGTCGGCAGCTCGTTGACCTGCTCGCCCGCGGTGATCAACGGGATCTGCAACGTTCGCTCACCCTCGTCGGGATGTTTGTTGCCGCTCACGATGATCTCTTCCACGGCCGTCCCGCTCGGTTTGTACGCCCGCAGCGCGGTTTTGCGTCCGCCACGGCTCTGCTTGTTCTCCGAACGCTTCGCGACCGGACGGCCATCAACCTCGACAAGCTTGTAAACCATGTTCGCGGTCGGCTCGCCCGACCCGGTCACCACCGACGTCCCGACCCCGTACGCGTCGACGGGTGCGGCAGCGAGCGCGGCGATGGCGAACTCGTCGAGATCGCCGCTGACGACGATGTGTGTTCCGGTCGCCCCGAGGTTGTCGAGCTGTTCACGCGAGTGCCGCGCCATGACCGCGAGATCGCCGGAGTCGATGCGGATCGCACCCAGCTTCGGCCCGGCGGCCTCGATGGCGAGTTCGATCCCGCGCGTGATGTCGTAGGTGTCGACGAGCAACGTCGTAGACGGCCCCATCGTTTCCAGTTGTGCGGCGAACGCGGCGCGCTCGTCGTCGTGCAGCAACGTGAAGGCGTGCGCGGCCGTTCCCGCTGTGGGCACGCCGTACCGCTGTGCAGCGGCGAGGTTCGACGTCGACGCGAAGCCGGCGAGGTACGCCGCGCGCGCCGCGGCCACTGCGGCCTGCTCGTGCGTGCGGCGCGATCCCATCTCGATGATCGGACGGGCGCCGGCGGCCGAGACCATGCGGGCCGCAGCCGACGCGACAGCGGTGTCGTGGTTGAGGATCGACAGGACGACGGTTTCGAGCACGACCGCCTCGGCGAAGCTCGCCGCCACAGTGAGGACGGGCGAGGACGGGAAGTACAGCTCACCTTCGGCGTAGCCGACGACGTCGCCGCCGAACCGGTACGCGGCCAGGTAATCAGCCGTGACGTCGTCGATGACGCCGCCGTCGCGTAGGAAGCGCACCGTCTCGTCGTCGAAGGTGAAGTCGCGAATTGCCTCGAGCACGCGCGCAGTCCCGCCGACAACGCCGTAGCGCCGTCCGTTCGGCAGGCGTCGCGCGAACACCTCGAACACGCAGTGCCGTTCCGCCGAACCGTCGCGCAGGGCGGAGCCGAGCATCGTGAGTTCGTAACGGTCGGTGAGAAGCGCTGTGCTAGGCGCGGCGGGCATCTGGGAATCGTGTCACGATGGGCCGATGGCCGGGACGCTCGCACCCGAACGCACCGCCGAGGTCGAAGAGTTCACCGACTCGGTGGTCTCACCGGACGAACCGTGGATCACGATCGTCTGGAACGACCCGATCAATCTGATGACCTACGTCACGCACGTGTTCATGACGGTCTTCGGCTACGACAAATCCAAGGCAGAGATGCTGATGCTCGACGTGCACCGGCGCGGCAAGGCGATCGTCTCGCACGGCACACGCGAACGCATGGAACTGGACGTGAACACCCTGCACGGTTACGGGCTGTGGGCCACGCTGCAGAAGAACGACTGACGTGAAGGTGACCCGCCACGGCGAGTCGGTCCGCGTCCGGCTCGGCCTCGCCGAAGTGCACGTCCTCGACCAGGTGCTGGGCGAGTTGCAGGACTTCCTCGCGCCCGACGCGCTCGAACCATCCGATCCGGTGCGCGAGCGTCTGTATCCCGCGGCCTACGACGACGCGGACGCGAGCGCCGCATACCGCGAGCTCACCGAGGCGGGCCTGCGCCAGGAGCGCACCTCGCGCGTCGAACAATGTCGGGTCGAGCTGGGCGACGCACGGTCGCTGGTCCGCGCGGACCTCAACCTGTCCACCGGCGCCGCCGACCGCTGGATCCGCGTTCTCAACGACATGCGCCTGGCCATCGGCACCCGGCTCGACATCAGCGAGGACGACGAAGGCCGCCTCGATCCCGACGATCCCGAGGTGCATCTGCGCGCCCGCTACGTCTGGCTGACCGCCCTGCAGGACATGCTCGTCACGACCCTGCTCGGGTGATGCGGCGCCCCAGTAAACTCGGGGCCATGCTGCGGATCGACCAGGCGACGCGCGATGCGATCGTCGCCCACGCCCGCCGCGACCACCCGGACGAGGCGTGCGGCGTGGTCGCCGGCCCGGCCGGCTCCGATCGTCCGCTGCGCTTCGTCCCGATGCTCAATGCCGCCCGGTCGCCCACGTTCTACGAGTTCGACTCCGCCGACCTGTTGCAGCTCTACAAAGAGATGGACGCCAACGACGAGGAACCCGTCGTGGTCTATCACTCGCACACGGCGACCGAGGCCTATCCGTCGCGCACCGACATCTCGTACGCGTCCGAGCCGAACGCGCACTACGTGCTCGTGTCGACCCGATCTGACGACGACGAGTTCCGGTCGTACCGCATCGTCGACGGTGCGGTCACCGAGGAGCCGGTCGAGGTGGTGGCGGCCCATGCGTAAGGCGTTGCGACAGATCACGATCGAGCGGGTGCTGCTCGGCCACCGGCGTGCCGACCTGCGTTACGACTGTCGCTGAATACTTCCGCGTCCCCGCGTGTTGTTTTCCGTAAGCGTTAATCCAAGGAGCTGTTTCACCATGGCCATCGAGGTCAAGATCCCGACCATCCTGCGTTCGTACACCGGCGGCGAGAAGACCGTCGAGGCGAAGGGCGACACCCTGTCGGCCCTCATCGACGACCTGGACACGAACTTCGCCGGTCTCAAGGGCCGCCTGATCACCGACGAAGGTGGGCTGCACCGGTTCGTCAACGTCTACGTCAATGACGAGGACGTGCGGTTCACCGGTTCGCTCGACACCACGGTGAAGGACGGCGACAGCGTCACGATCCTGCCGGCAGTGGCCGGCGGCAGCGGCAATCGGGAATAGCGGGGGATGACCAGGTACGAGTCGCTGCTGGAGGCGACGGGGGACACCCCGCTCGTCGGTCTCCCGCGACTCTCACCACGCTGGGACGGCGAGCACCCCGTCCGGCTCTGGGCCAAGCTCGAAGACCGCAACCCGACCGGCTCGATCAAGGATCGCGCCGCTCTGGCGATGGTGCGCGAGGCCGAGGCGGACGGACGGCTGACGCCCGGCTGTACGATCCTCGAACCGACGTCCGGCAACACCGGCATCTCGCTCGCGATGGTCGCGAAGCTGCGCGGCTACGGGCTGGTGTGCGTCATGCCGGAGAACACGTCCATCGAGCGGCGCCAGCTGCTCGAGATGTTCGGCGCGCGCATCATCTCCTCACCTGCGGCCGGCGGGTCGAACCAGGCTGTTGCCACCGCCAAGCAGCTGGCCGAGCAGTATCCCGACTGGGTGATGCTCTACCAGTACGGCAACCCGGCCAACGCGTTGGCGCACTACGAAGGCACCGGGCCGGAGCTGCTGCGCGACCTGCCGACGATCACGCACTTCGTCGCGGGACTCGGCACCACCGGCACGCTCATGGGCACCGGGCGCTTCCTGCGCGAGAAGGTGCCCGACGTCGCGATCATCGCCGCCGAGCCGCGCTACGGCGAGCTCGTGTACGGGCTGCGCAACATCGACGAGGGCTTCGTGCCCGAGCTCTACGACGACAGTGTCTTGACGTCGCGATTCTCGGTGACCTCCTACGACGCGCTGCGCCGCACCCGTGACCTGATCGAGCACGAAGGAATCTTTGCCGGCATCTCGACCGGAGCCATCCTGCACGCCGCGCTGTCGATCGCCGACCGCGTCGCGACCAAGGCGACCGAACGCGCCGACGTCGCGTTCGTCGTCTGCGACGGTGGCTGGAAGTACCTGTCCACCGGCGCCTACACCGGCACGCTCCAGCAAGCCGCTGAGCGTCTCGAGGGCGAACTCTGGGCTTGATGCTTTGAGGATTTTGCTGTAGGCGGATCTTCGGAGCCCAAGGAGCGACAGCGACGACGGCTGGCCAGGCGTTCGAGATCGGTAAGAACCTTGTGATCGTCCTGCAGCGAAGATTGAGGGTGTGAGGTCTCGTTACGCCGGCGCGATGATCGGTCTCGTGTCGGCGGGTGTCGCTGTCGGCGTGGGTGAACTCGTCGCGGCGTTCGTGCGGCCCGAGGCCGCTCCGGTCATCGCGGTCGGCAACGCGGTCATCCTGCTCACACCGGAGAGCCTGAAACGTCCTGCTATCGGCAGCGTTGGCACCAACGACAAGCTGTTCCTGGTGCTGGGGATCCTTGTCCTGCTCGCGTTGTTCGGCGCGATGGTCGGCGACCTCGCGCTTCGTAGGCTTTGGTACGGCCTGGTCGGCATCGGCGTGTTCGCAGCGTTCGGCGTCTTCTGCGCGCTGTACGCGAACGCCAGCCAGGGCACCGACGTCATTCCCACGCTTGCGGGTGCGATCGTGGCAGCCGCGGTGCTCGTTGCGCTCGTGCGCACAGTCTCCGTCGACGACGACCAATCGGACGGTCCCCAGCGTCGCAATTTCCTCCTCGGCACGGCGGGGGCGGCCGGCGTCGCAGCGTTGAGCGGGTTCGGCGGGCGGGCGCTGCAGCACGCGCGCTTCGACGTCACGGCCGCGCGGCGCAAGGTGGCATTGTCGTTGCCGAAGGTCACCGCGCCACCGCTGCCACGCGGCGTCGACCTCGGCAAGAGCGGCCGGCCCTGGGCGACGCCGAGCGGCGATTTCTACCGCATCGACACTGCGCTGAGCGTGCCGCAGATCCAGCCGCAGGATTGGCAGCTGCGAATCCACGGCATGGTCGACCGGCCGATCACCCTCACGTACAAGGAGCTGCTCGAACGGCCGATGATCGAGCGCTGGATCACGCTGTGCTGCGTCTCGAACGTCGTCGGCGGACCGCTGATCAGCAACGCGCGCTGGCTCGGCACCCGGCTCGCTGACCTGTTGCGCGAGGCCGGCATCCATCGCGACAGCGACCAGCTGTTCATGACCTCGATCGACGGCATGACCATCGGCGCACCGACCCAGGTCGTGATGGACGGACGCGACGCGCTCATCGCCGTCGCCATGAACGGCGAGCCGTTGCCGCAGGAACACGGTTTCCCTGCACGGATCGTCGTGCCCGGCCTGTACGGGTACGTGTCGGCGTGCAAGTGGGTCGTCGACATCAACGCCACGACATTCGTTGCGCAAGAGGCCTACTGGCCGAATGGCGGCTGGACGTCCGGCCAACTCGAGACCGCGGTTCGACTGGAGTCACGCATCGACACCCCGCGACCGGGCAAGACGGTCTCGGTCGGCAAGCCGGTCGCGATCGCCGGGGTTGCTTGGGACCAGCACGTAGGGGTCTCGAAGGTCGAGGTGCAGGTCAACGACGACCCGTGGCAGGCGGCGCGGCTCGCGACCGTTCCTTCGACCGACACCTGGCGCCAGTGGGTGCTCGCGTGGACGCCGCCGTCGTCCGGCACGTACCGCCTGCGTGTGCGCGCCACGTCCGACAAAGGTTTGGTGCAACCGGAGATCGTGCAGCCGGTGTTTCCGTCCGGGGCGACCGGCTGGCACACGATCACGGTGCAGGCGGCGAATCCGTAGCGGGTGCCGGGCACGAACGTCTTGTATGAGATCACTCGCACTGCGGTGGACCTTGGTCGCAGTTGCCGTTGTCGGTCTCGGCATCGACGCCTACACGCACTTCGACCTCGCGTCGTTGTACTCGCACAGCACCACGTCGATCACCCAGCAACAGCTCTTCTACGTCGAAGCCGTCCTGGCGATCATCGTCGCGGTGGCTCTGTTGTTCCGCGTGAATTTCTGGACGGTGCTCGCGGCGTTCCTCGTGTCAGCAGGCGGCCTGGCCCTGTTGCTCCTCTATCGATATGTGAACGTAGGCACGATCGGTCCGATCCCGAACATGTACGAGCCGCTCTGGTACGACGAGAAGTCGGTGTGCGCATGGTTCGAGGCCGTCGCTGCGGTTTCCAGCGCCGCGCTGATGGTCTTCGTGGTGGTGCCACAGCGGCGCGCCCTACGCTCACATACGTGAATCTCACCCCACGAAACCGCTCCGCAAAGAGCGCTGCGCACTTTCGCGGGGACCCCGAATGACATCCCGGCAACCCTTCGCGCTGCCGTTCGGGCGAAACCGCGAGCCGACGGGCACGTCCGAACCCAGGCTCGATCCGACGAGCTGGTCCGGCGCGCTCATTGTGATCGGGCTCGTCACGGCCGTCCTCTACGTCGTCGAGTACTTCAACGCGGCGCACAACTACAGCTGGGACAGGTTCGGAGTCAGGCCGCGCCAGGTGGACGGACTGTGGGGGATCGTCACCCAGCCGTTCCTGCATGCGAGCTGGGGACATCTGCTCTCGAACACGCTTCCGTTCGTCATCGTCGGCTGGGCACTGATGCTGTCCGGCACACGCGTGTTCCTGTTCGTGACGGCGTGTGTCGTGGTCCTCGGCGATTTCCTGACCTGGCTGGTCGCGCCGTCCGGGGAAGTCATCGTCGGCGCCAGCGGGCTGATCTTCGGGTGGCTGGCCTACCTCGTGGCGCGGGCAGTCTTCTCCCGCCGGCTCAAGTGGATCTTGATGGCCGTGACGCTGCTGGTGTTCTTCGGCACACTGCTCAGCAGCCTGCTCCCGAGCGGCGATTCGCGCGTCTCGTGGCAATCGCACGTGTGCGGGGCCGCTGTAGGCGCGGCAGTCGCGTGGTTCCTTCATCCGCGCAAGGGCGCGAAAGCCCGCCTCGGGGGTCGCACGCCCGTACGCTGAACGGGTGCCCGCCCCCGACCGGTCCGCCGCCATAGGCATGATCGATTCCGGCGTGGGCGGCCTGACGGTCGCCCGAGCCGTCCTCGACCAGTTGCCGCACGAGACGCTGCACTACGTCGGTGACACCCTGAACAGCCCGTACGGCCCGAAGCCGCTCGCCGAGGTGCGGGCGCACGCGCTCGGGCTGATGGACGAGCTCGTCGAATCCGGAGTCAAGGCGCTGGTCATCGCGTGTAACAGCGCGAGTGCCGCGTGCCTGCCGCAGGCCCGGGAACGATACGACGTCCCGGTCATCGACGTGATCGGCCCCGCCGTGCGCCGAGCTGCCGCGGCGACCCGCACCGGACGCATCGGCGTCATCGGCACGATCGCGACGATCAGCAGCGGCGAGTACGACCGCGAGTTCGCCGAACAGCACGGCATCACCGTCTCCAGCGCCGCCTGCCCGCGCTTCGCCGAGTTCGTCGAGCGCGGCGTCACCAGTGGGCGGCAGCTGCTCGGACTCGCCGAGTCGTATCTGGCGCCGCTGAGCGCAGCCGACATCGACACGCTCGTGCTCGGCTGCACGCATTACCCCCTCCTGACCGGGCTGCTGTCGGTCGTGATGGGCGACTCGGTGACACTGGTGTCGAGCGCCGAGGAGACCGCGAAGGAGGTGTACCGCGTGCTGACTGACCGCGATCTGCTCCGCCATGACGACGCGGCACCCGCCGGCGGCCACGTGTTCCGCGCGACCGGTCCGTCCGAACGGTTCGCCCGCCTGAGCCACCGTTTCCTCGGTCCGGACGTGACTGCGGTGTCGACAGTGACACCCGCCCTTGGAGGTGTTGGGTGAAGGTCACCGTCCTGGGCTGCTCCGGCAGCCTGCCGGGCCCGGACTCGCCGGCGTCCGGCTACCTCATCGAAGAGGGCGACTACCGGCTCGTGCTCGACCTGGGTCAGGGCGCATTCGGCGCGTTGCAGCGCTACGTCAAGCCGACCGACGTCGACGCGATCGTCATCTCGCATCTGCACGCCGACCACTGCATCGACCTGACGGCCTACGTCGTCGCGCTGCGCTACGGCGGCGACGGGTATCGCGCGACCGGCCCTGAGTCGCGCATCCCGCTGATCGGCCCGGCCGGCACCCGTGACCGCATCGGTGCCGCGTACGACCCGCTGGCGCGCAAGCTCGGCCTGCACGAGTTGTTCGGTTTTTCGACCCCGGCCTCGGCCGAACTCGGCCCGTTCGCGGTCTCGTTCGCGACGGTCAATCATCCGATCCCGACCTCGGCGGTGCGCATCACCTGCGGCGACCGCTCGCTGGTCTACTCCGCCGACACCGGTGAGAGCCCTGAGCTCGTCACCCTCGCCAACGGCGCGGACGTGTTCTTGTGCGAGGCATCGTTCGGGCCGGACGACGAATACGTCCCCGACCTGCATTTGACCGGACGCCAGGCCGGCGAGCACGCGAACAAGGCCGGCGTCGATCGGCTGATCGTCACCCATGTCCCGCCGTGGACCTCGCGCGAGGTGCAGGCGCACGAAGCTGCCGAAGCGTTCCAGGGCGCCGTCGAGATCGCCACACCCGGAGCCGAGATTTGGGTGTAGCCACGGCACGGCATCTCGCGCGGGCTCGCGATCTGGCCGACGCGCGCTACGTCGACGAGCTCGACGTCGATGACCTCGCCAGGGCTGCGGGCTTGTCACGCGCACACTTCAGTCGCGAGTTCCGTCGTGCGTACGGCGAATCGCCGCACAGCTATCTGCTCACACGACGCCTCGAGCGGGCGGCGTCGATGCTGCGCAAGACCGACCGCTCCGTCGCAGACATCTGCATGGCCGTCGGATTGGCGAGCGTCGGATCCTTCACGACGAGCTTCCGACGCCACTTCGGCAAGACACCGACGCAGTACCGCGCGTCGTTCCCACCCGCGATCGTCTACGCAAGCGTCCCCGAATGCATCCTGCGTTTCTATGGACGGGCCGCACAGCCAACACAGCACGTTTGAAGAAGACGGCGCGACATCGTCGTTACTAGCGTCATCGCCATGACAACTCGCATTGCAACCTCGCAGCTGTGGCAACTCGATCAAGACGCCGCCGTCGACTTCTACACGACCAAGGTCGGGTGGGAGATCCGCGCCGACGTCACCGTGCCCGAGATGGGCAACTTCCGTTGGGTGACCGTCGCGCCGCCCGGTGAGGAACATCACGCGGTCGTTCTGATGGCCATTCCCGGCCCGCCGGTCATGCCGAACGAGGTCGCTGACCGGGTACGCGAACTCGTCGCGCTGGGCTTCGCCGGCACCGTGTTCCTTGAGACCGACGACGTGCAGAAGGCATACGAAGACATGTCCGCGCGGGGTGTCGAGTTCACCGGTCCGCCCGAGGAACAGCCCTACGGTCTCGACTGTGCTTTCCGCGACCCGTCCGGCAACAACATCCGAATCGGTCAGATGCGTACCTGACGGCAGGTACACTGGGGTTCGTAAGCAATTCGCGACGCGCGCTCAGATCGCAGCGTCGGGCTCGGACCTCTCACTTCACGTGATCCTCGGGACGTGCCGCTGTCCCTAAGGAATATCTCGTGTCATCCAGTCCTGTGCGCGGTACTGCCGCGCGCCGTCCGCGCCGTACCAACAACTCACCTCGCAACACCCACACCAACAACGGCGACCGCCGTCACAGCCAACGTCCGTCCCGCCCGGCAACCCCGGTCCGCGAGCGTTCCATCTTCGACGAACTGCCCGTGCAGGTCGTCCCGGAGACGCAGGACCTACCGCGCTTTCGCGAGCTGGGGTTGCCGCGCGGAATGGTCAAGGCGCTCGCCAACCGTGGCATCTTCGCGCCGTTCCCGATCCAGGCTGCGACGATCCCGGACATCCTCGCCGGACGTGACCTGCTCGGCCGCGCCGCAACCGGTGCGGGCAAGACCCTGGCGTTCGGACTGCCGCTGATCGCGCGCCTTGAAGACGGTGAGCCGGCGCGTCCGCGTCGTCCGCGCGCTGTCATCCTCGTCCCGACCCGCGAGCTGGCGATGCAGGTGCAGGACTCGATCGCGCCGATCGCCAACGCCCGCGGCCGCTCGACCTGTCTCGTCGCCGGCGGATTGCCGATCGTCAAGCAGATCCGCGCGCTCGAACGTGGTGTCGACATCGTCGTCGCGACGCCCGGCCGGTTGATCGATCTGCTCGACCGCAAGTCGGTCGACCTGTCCGCCATCGAGATCACCGTTCTCGACGAGGCCGACCACATGGCCGACCTCGGCTTCCTGCCGGTCGTTCGCCAGTTGCTCGATCTGACTCCGTCGACCGGGCAGCGGCTGTTGTTCTCCGCGACGCTGGACGGCGATGTCGCGGTGCTGGTCCGTATGTACTTGAAGGACCCTGCCGCGCACGCACTTGCGCAGACGCAGGCATCGGTCGACACCATGGACCACCACCTGTTCCGCGTCCCGTTCGACAAGAAGTTCGATCTCGTCGCTTCGATCGCTGCGCGTGAGGGACGCACGTTGTGCTTCGTCCGTACCAAGCACGGCGCCGACCGACTCGCTCGCAACCTCATGCGCGCCGGTGTTGCTGCCGGTGTGCTGCACGGCGGACGCACCCAGTCGCAGCGCACGCGTGCGCTCGACGACTTCAAGGACGGGTCGACACCCGTGCTGGTCGCCACCGATGTCGCCGCGCGCGGTATTCACGTCGACGATGTGTCGCTCGTCCTGCATGTCGACCCGCCGGCCGACCCCAAGGACTACCTGCACCGCTCGGGCCGTACGGCGCGAGCCGGAGCGAGCGGCACCGTCGTTCTGCTCGTCACCCCCGGTGAGGAGCGTGCCGCGCGCAGCCTGCTGACCAAGGCAGGCGTGCGTGCCGAACAGCGTGACGCCGCCGTGGGCGATGTGGACGTGGCTCGTACGACGGGTGCGCGAGTGCCGAGCGGAGTGGCCGTCGCGCCGCCCCGACAGCACGCGCCGCGACGTCCGCAGCGCGCGCGGACTGCCCGTCCGCGCGGGCGCCGTTCTTAGAGGCGTCGTTCCTAGAATCGTCCTGTCCTACAAGGAGTGTTCCCGTGACTGTCGTCAGTCGTGACAGCCTGCGCAACGTCGCCATCGTTGCGCACGTCGACCACGGCAAGACCACGCTCGTCGATGCGATGCTGTGGCAGTCGGGTGCGTTCACCGCGCACCAGGCCGACACGGGTGACGTCAACGAGCGGGTCATGGACTCCAACGACCTGGAGCGTGAGAAAGGCATCACGATCCTCGCCAAGAACACGGCGGTCGACTACAAGTCGCCGTCGGGCGACCAGGTGACGATCAACATCATCGACACCCCCGGTCACGCCGACTTCGGTGGCGAGGTCGAGCGCGGACTGTCGATGGTCGACGGTGTCGTATTGCTGGTCGACGCGTCCGAGGGGCCGTTGCCGCAGACGCGCTTCGTGCTGCGCAAGGCGCTCGAGGCGAAGCTGCCGGTGATCCTTGTGATCAACAAGGTCGATCGTCCCGACTCGCGCATCGCCGAGGTCGTCGACGACACGTACGAGTTGTTCCTCGACCTCGACGCGACCGAGGAACAGATCGACTTCCCGATCGTGTACGCCTCGGCGAAGGCCGGGCGTGCATCGCTCGAGCGTCCGGACGACGGCGCGATGCCGGCAGGTGAAGACCTGCAGGCGTTCTTCTCGACGATCCTGTCGACGATCCCCGCGCCGTCCTATGACGATGCAGCGCCGCTGCAGGCGCACGTGACCAACCTCGACGCGTCGCCGTACCTCGGTCGGCTGGCGCTGTGCCGTGTGCACAACGGGACGATCCGCAAGGGCCAGCAGGTTGCGTGGTGTCGCGCCGACGGATCAGTGCAACGCGTGAAGATCACCGAGCTGTTGATGACGCACGCGCTCGAACGCCTTCCCGCCGAATCAGCCGGTCCGGGCGACATCATCGCGATTGCAGGCATCGAGGGGATCACGATCGGCGAGACGCTCGCCGATCCCGAGGATCCGCGTCCGTTGCCGGTGATCACGATCGACGAGCCGTCGATCTCGATGACCATCGGCATCAACACCTCGCCGTTGGCGGGTGCGTCCGGATCGAAGTTGACCGCGCGCCAAGTGCTGAACCGGCTCGAGGCCGAGCTGGTCGGCAACGTGTCGATCCGGCTGCTCCCGACCGAACGTCCCGACACCTGGGAGGTGCAGGGACGAGGCGAGCTGCAGCTGGCAATCCTCGTCGAGATCATGCGCCGCGAAGGCTTCGAGATCACGGTCGGCAAGCCGCAGGTCGTGACGCGGATGATCGACGGCACGCTGCACGAGCCGATGGAGCGGATGACGATCGACATCCCGTCCGACTACCAGGGCGTGGTGATTCAGCTGCTCGCGCTGCGCAAGGGCCGGCTGGAGCAGATGGTCGACCATGGCACCGGCTGGATCCGGATGGAGTACCTGGTGCCCGCGCGTGGGCTGATCGGGTTCCGTACCGAGTTCTTGACCGAGACGCGGGGGACCGGCCTGCTGCACCACGTGCACGAGGGCTACGAGCCGTGGAGCGGCGAGATCCGCACCCGTCCCAGCGGATCGTTGGTGGCCGATCGCCGTGGCGCCACAACGGGATTCGCACTGGCGAACCTGCAGGACCGTGGCGTCATGTTCGTCGGCCCGGGTACCGACGTGTACGAGGGCATGATCGTCGGCGAGAACTCGCGCTCGGACGACATGGACGTAAACCCGACCAAGGAGAAGAAGCTCACCAACATGCGCCAGTCTTCCGGCGACGTGCTGGTGCCGCTGATCCCGCACCGGGTGCTCTCGTTGGAGCAGGCGCTCGAATTCTGCCGCGACGACGAGTGCGTCGAGGTCACCCCCGCGACCGTGCGGCTGCGCAAGGTGTTGCTCACGGCCGAGGCCCGCGCCAAGTCGCGCGCCCACGCCAAGCGCACCTCCTGACCCCGCTGCGCCGCTTTGCCCCGCGAATGTGAGCTCTCGCGCTCGGCTTACTGAAACTGGCGGGGCAGAGCGAGCGTCGGGCGAACGATGAAGCGACGGTCAGCAGCGCTGCGCCGTTGCCCTCGTGCGAACTGGGCTTCGACCCGATCAACCAGGCGCGGCATGTTCGTCAGATCCGAACGCCCCCACCGGACGAAGAACACGCCGGCCTCCTCCAGCAGTTGCTGGCGCTCCTTCTCGAGCCAGAACGCGTCCGAGCCCGCAGGATCGGCCGGATCGATCAGGTACTTCAATTTGCCATCAGCCTCACCGGCAACGCCGAACTCGTCCCAATAGAAGTCGAGGCGGCCCAGGAAGCGGCCGTTGAGGTCATGGATGCGTGGCTGCAGGTCCGGCGCCGGAATGCGCGTGAACGTGAAGCGCACTCTGCTCGCCGATTCCAACGGCGACTCCGAGCGCGGATCGAGCAGGTTGATCGCCGCCCGGGCGCGTCGGATTCCTGGCCAGCCGGCGCAGGCTCGGGCACACTCTGCTAGCTCGTCGGCGTCGGTCAGTCCGTTGCGCACGGCGAAGTCGCCCATGACGACGGCGTCCTCGATCCCGTGCTCACGAGCCGTGTCGAGCACCGTGCGCGCCGGGTTGGTGCGCGTGACCATGCCGTCGGCGACCAGATGCTCGGGCAACACGGTCGCCCGGTGCAGGTGGGCACAGTCAGCGTCGCCGGTGTATCGCGGTTTCACGGTCACGCAGGCGTCATGCGAGGTCGACCAGACAGGCATTCCCTCGAGGAGGGCGGCTGACCTGTGACTCGCCACCGAAGGTCGAACCGCGAGCGTTGCTGCGATCCCGCGCATCGTCGCGCGCCGCACGCGAGCATCGATGTCCGTCCCCGCCCAGAGCTCGGCTGGGGCATAGATGCCGCGTGCCAGTCTGATCAGCCGCCCACGTCGTACGGCGTGATGCAGCGCGCCTGGTGACCATCCGCACGCGTATGCCTGTGCGGTGGTGAACACGCCGCACTGCTCCGGCAAAGACAATGGAAGGGGACGCACCATTCGGCGAGGCTGGTGGAGCGGCCGACACTTTTCCTCCCGCGAAGGGTCGCTGTGGACGCGCGCTCCATCCTGTGGACGACCGCCTTGCCCCGCGAACGTGAGCTGGTACGGCCCGGCAGCTCACATTGCCGGGGCAGAGCGAGCAGCGTCCATCGGCTTCGCCCCGCGAATGTGAGCGGGTACGGCTCGAGAGCTCACATTGCCGGGGCAAAGCGGGTCGGGGACGGGCGGGGATAGGGTCGGCGGGTGGCGGAACTGGTCGAGCGGATGCGTGGTTTCGGCACGACGATCTTCGCCGAGATGTCGGCGCTTGCGGTGCGGACGAGCAGCGTCAATCTCGGCCAGGGCTTCCCCGATACGGACGGCCCGAGCGAGCTCCTCGAAGCCGCGATCGACGCGATCCGAACGGGCCACAACCAGTACCCACCTGGTCCGGGCGTCCCTGAACTGCGCGCTGCGATCGCCGCGCACCAGCAGCGCTACTACGGACTCGACGTACGACGCAGATACCGAAGTGCTCGTCACGGCGGGTGCCACCGAAGCGATCGCAGCCACGCTGCTCGCGCTCGCCGGACCCGGCGACGAGGTCGTCGTCTTCGAGCCCTACTACGACTCGTACACGGCCTGCATCGCGCTCGGCGGGGCGACGCGGCGCACCGTCACGTTGCGCCGTGACGGCGACGCGTGGAGCTTCGACCCGAGATGAGCTTGCCGCAGCGATCACCCCTCGCACCAAGGCGATTCTGCTCAACACGCCGCACAACCCGACCGGCAAGGTGTTCACGACCGACGAGCTCGAAACCGTCGCGACGCTCGCTCGCGAGCACGATCTCGTCGTCGTCGTGCGACGAGGTCTACGAGCACCTGACCTTCGACGGACGCACGCACGTCCCGATCGCGACGCTGCCCGGCATGCGCGAACGCACGATCACGATCTCCAGCGCAGGAAAGACATTCAGCGTCACCGGATGGAAGATCGGCTGGGTCTGCGCACCTCCGCCGATCTGCTCGCCGCGGTACGCACGGTGAAACAGTTCCTCACCTACGTCAACGGCGCCCCGTTCCAGCCGGCGGTCGCGCAGGCGCTCGGCGCGGCGCCACCCGGCATCGCCGCACAACTCGAACTACAACGCGACATCCTGTGCGACGGCCTGACTCAACTCGGCTTCGACGTGGTCCGACCGCAGGCGACCTACTTCGCCACCGTCGACGTCGGTCGCGATGCCGTGGGGTTCTGTCGCGAACTACCCGAGCGCGTCGGCGTGGTCGCGATTCCGAGCAGCGTGTTCTACGACTCCGACGCGGGCGATCAGCTCGTACGATTCGCGTTCTGCAAACGTCCCGACGTCCTGCACGAAGCGCTCACCCGGCTGAAGGGCTGACATGAAAGTCGCCCTCGTCCAGCACGACATCGTCTGGGAGGACGCAGCGGCAACTCGTGAGCATGTGCGTCCGATGATCGCGAGGGCAGCAGCCGACGGCGCACGGCTGATCGTCCTCGCCGAGATGTTCGCGACCGGATTCTCGATGCACCCTGAACGCATCGCCGAGGACGAGGGCGGCGCGAGCGAACAGTACCTCGTGGCACAGGCGCGTGAGCACGATGCGTATCTCATCGGCTCGCTCGCCCAGCGCGGTGCCGACGGCAATTACCGCAACAACGCGATCGTCGCGGCGCCGGACGGCACGGTGCGGCGATACGCGAAAATCCACCCGTTCGGCTTCGCCGGCGAGGACAAGCACTACACCGCCGGACGCGACTTCCTGACCGTGGAGGTCGATTCGTTCCGAATGTCGGTTTTCGTCTGTTATGACCTGCGGTTCTCGGACGAGTTCTGGGCCCTCGCCGAGCACACTGATGCCTATGTTGTCGTCGCGAATTGGCCCGAGCCGCGGCGCGAACATTGGCGGGTGCTGCTGCGTGCACGCGCGATCGAGAACCAGGCATACGTCGTCGGCGTGAACCGCGTCGGGGCCGTCAAAAACCTTGACCACGTCGGCGATTCGGCGCTGATCGATCCGCTCGGCGAAGGTCATCGCGCAATGCCCCGCCGGGGAGTCGGTCGTGACTGCCGACATCGATACGGCTACGGTGTCGCACACGCGCAGCACGTTGCCCTTCCTCCGGGATCGGCGCGTTGCGGCAGGCACCACAAGCTCGAGCACGTAGCGACACGCCCGAATCTCACCCTTATCAACTCTTGGTAACGATCAGTGGGCCTTCTTGCCACGAGCAAGCGACAACGACTTGAGTTCGACAGTGGCCCGTCGGCAGATCGTCGACGGACAGCATCACAGGAGGTCACTCACCAGTGAAGGTCCACAAAGGGAAGAGCGCTGGTCGCAGCAGCGGCTGCGGTCCTGCTCGGACTCACCGCCTGCTCCACGAGCAGCAGCGGGGGCACCAGCACCACGGGTGCGACGGCCGGCACCGAGGGCAGCGGCGCGTTCAGCAACTGCGCCACAGCACCGACGACGTGTAACACAGGCAAGACCAAGCAGGGTGGCAACCTCACCTACGTCCTCGAGAAGACCATCCCAGGATGGAACCAGATCTACTCGCCCTCGAACGTGTTCGAGGTCGCCGAGGTCGAGGACGGGATCCTTCCCGGCGTGTTCCTGGGCGGCTCCGACCTGAAGCCCTTCCTGAACACCAACCTGATGACCTCTGCCGAGCAGACCAAGGCGAACCCGCAGACGCTGGTCTACAAGATCAAGCCGACCGCCGTCTGGAACGACGGATCGCCGATCAACTTCGACGACTTCAAGTATTTGAAGGACGTCAGCGACGGCACGACGTGCCCGAAGTGTGGCGCGTCGAGTGCGGCCGGCTACAACCAGATCGCCTCGATCACCGGCTCTGACGGCGGTAAGACGGTCACCGTTGTGATGAAGCAGCCGTTCGCCGACTGGCAGGTCATGTTCGGTGCCCTGCTCCCGGCCCACGTCGCCCAGCAGCACGGTGGCACCACCGGCGCGACCGGGCTCAACACGTCCTTCCAGTGGTTCGACAAGAACGTGCCGAACTACTCCGGTGGTCCGTACCTCATCTCGAACTACCAGAAGGACACCTCGATCACCGAGACGCCGAACCCGAAGTGGTACGGCACGACCAAGCCGAGCCTCGACAAGCTCACTTTCCAGATCATCACCGACCAGACGCAGGAACCGACCGCGCTGCAGAACAAGGAAGTCAACGCGATCTACCCGCAGCCGAACCAGGACCTCGTCGACCAGGTGAAGAAGATCCAGGGCGTGCAGTACTACCTGGGTAAGGGTCTGGTCTGGGAGCACTTCGAGTTCAACGAGAAGAACCAGTTCCTGTCCGACAAGGTGCTGCGCACGGCGATCTACACCGCGATCGACCGCAAGGCGATCATCGCTCGCACGATCGGTACGTTCGTCAACGGCGCGCAGCCGCTGAACAACCACATCTACGTGCCGGGCCAGCCCGGGTACCAGGACAACGTGACCGCGACCAAGCAGGGTTCCGGTGACATCAGCGCGGCCAAGGACATGCTCACGAAGGCCGGCTACACCGGCGTGGGCAGCGCACTCAAGACCAAGGACGGCAAGCCGGTCGCGATCCGCTGCACCTACTCCGAGGGCAACACCAACCGCCAGACCGAGTGCGAGGTCGTGCAGAACACGCTGCAGCAGCTGGGCATCAAGGTCACGCTGAAGACGACCTCGGACCTGTCCGAGCTCGGTAACGGCAACTACGACATGATCGTGTTCGCCTGGGTGGGCGCGCCGTTCGTCGTCGCCGGTGCACAGCAGATCTACGAACTCAAGGGTGGTGCCGACTACGGCGCGAACAACGACCCGGCGGCAGAGGCCCTGATCAACAAGGCCGCCCAGTCGACGGACCAGGCCACGGTGCAGAAGCTCATGAACCAGGCTGACGTCCTGATCACCAAGGACGCCTACGAGCTCCCGCTGTACCAGAAGCCGACGTTCCTCGCCGCGTACAACAACGTCGTGAACATCCGCGACAACGCGACGAGCTCCGGCCCGCCGGTGAACGTCCAGGATTGGGGCTTCAAGGCCACCTGATCTGCCCCAACCGAAAGGTCTAGGCTGGGCAAAACCCGGCTACCTCGTCGGTCCCCGGGGAGCAACCGCTCCCTGGGGATCGAGTGGATTCGGAGGTCAACACCACCCATGTTGGTATTCGTGATCCGGAGATTGCTGATCTCCATACCGGTCATGGTTGCTTCGACGATCCTCACATTCATCATCGTCAAGCTCTCGGGCGACCCGTTGCAGTATCTGAAGGGGCGCCATCCGCTCCCTCCCAAGTCTTTGATCCAGAGTGAGACCCATCGCCTCTATCTCGACCGGCCCTGGGTGGCGCAGTACTGGCACTGGATCTCCAACATCGTGTTGCACTGGAACTTCGGTCAGCCGGTGCAAGGGCACGACAACGTCCGTAGCGACGTGTTCAGCGCGTTGTGGGTCACCACGCGGCTAGTGCTCTGCGTTGTCGTGATCGCGCTGATCCTCGCCATCATCACCGGCGTGCTGAGCGCCACGCGCCAGTACAGCGTGCTCGACTACTCGAGCACCCTCCTGAGCTTCGTGTTCTTGTCGATGCCCACGTTCTGGCTTGCGTTGCTGCTCAAGCAGGGCGGTGTGTGGTTCAACGACAAGGTCGGCAGCCAGGTCTTCCTGACCTTGTACGAGCCGGACTCCTGGACGAGTCCGCACTACTTGCTCGCCCAGCTGCTGTTGCCGGTCATCACCCTCGGCCTGGTGTCCTACGCCTCGTGGTCACGCTTCACGCGAGCATCGATGCTCGAAGTGTTGAACAGTGACTACGTGCGGCTGGCTCGGGCAAAAGGTCTGAGCCCGCGGCGGGTGATGGTGCGCCACGCACTGCGCACGGCGCTGATCCCGTTGACGACGGTCACGGCGCTGGACGCAGCGGCGCTGCTCGGCGGCGCCATCGTCACCGAGTTCGTTTTCCAGTGGCACGGAATGGGCAACCTGTTCATCAAGGCCCTGCAGAACATCGACTTCAACGTGATGCTCGGCTGGCTGCTCGTTACAGCTGCGATCGTGATCATCTTCAACTTGGTCGCCGACATCCTCTACGGCGTTCTGGACCCGAGGATCCGCCATGCTTGAGATCAACGAGAAGAACGCCAGCGGTACCGAACAACAAGAGGCGGGCACTCGCCGCGAGCGCGAGTTCACCGTCAAGGAACGCAGTCAGTGGAACCAGGCGGCCCGCCGCTTCCTCAAGCACCGCCTCGCAACGATCAGCCTCGTCGTCTTCATCCTGCTGCTGCTGTTCGCATTCGTCGGTCCGATCTTCTGGAAGTACTCGTACCTGCACTACACGAACGACATCGACCAGCCGCCGAACCCGAAACACCCGTTCGGCACTGACGAAACCGGTTTCGACGAGGTCGCCCTCGTCATGCGCGGCACCCAGCAGTCACTGAAGGTGTCGTTCATGATCGCCTTCATCGGAACGGGCGCCGGCGCCGTTTGGGGCATCGTGGCCGGCTACTTCGGCCGGTGGGTCGACTCGGGTCTGATGCGTCTGGCCGACCTCATCCTGACCATCCCGGCGCTGGCTCTGGCCGCGGCGCTTGCCCGCAACGGCAGCGGCACGCTGCTGCTGATCGGCCTTGTGCTGGCGGGTGTTTCCGCCCCGTACGTCGCCCGTGTCGTGCGCGGAGTCGTGCTCTCGCTGCGAGAACGCGAGTTCGTCGAAGCGTCCCGAGCACTCGGTGCATCAAACCTGCGGATCATGTTCCGGCATCTGCTGCCGAACACGCTTGCCGTCCTGATCGTCAACGCGACGTTGCTGGTGGCAGCGGGCATCCTGCTCGAAACCGCACTGTCGTTCGTGGGCTTCGGCATCCAGTCACCCGACACGTCGTTGGGTCTGCTGATCACGAACGAGAAGGGCGCGGTCGACACCAGGCCGTGGTTGTTCTACTTCCCTGGGCTGTTCATCATCTTGATCGCGCTCACGGTCAACTTCATCGGTGACGGTCTGCGTGACGCTCTGGACCCCCGGCAGACGAGAGAGAGACGATGACGATCGACCTCGAGGTCGACCCCAGTAAGCAGCCCGACGGCGATCCGGACGAGGAGGCGCTGCTCGTCATCGACAACCTGACTGTCGCGTTCCCGACCGACGACGGCGTTGTGAACGCGGTGCGCGGAGTGAGTTACACCGTGCGCGCCGGCGAGGCGATGGGCATCGTCGGCGAGTCGGGTTCCGGCAAGTCGGTGAGCTCGCTCGCCGTGATGGGACTGCTTCCGCGCAACGCGCGCATCAGCGGTTCGGTGCGCTTTCGCGGACGTGAGTTACTCGGCCTGGGCGAGGGCGACTACTCGAAGTTGCGGGGCAACCGCATCGCAATGATCTTCCAGGACCCGTTGACCTCGCTGAATCCGGTCTACACCATCGGGTTCCAGATCTCCGAGGCCGTGCTGTCGCACAACGACGTGTCGAAGCGTGAGGCGCGCGACCGTGCGATCGAGTTGCTGCGCACCGTCGGAATCCCGTTCCCCGAACAGCGCGTCGACAGCTACCCGCACGAACTGTCGGGTGGCATGCGGCAACGCGTCGTCATCGCCATCGCAATGGCGAACAACCCCGACGTGATCATCGCCGACGAGCCGACCACGGCGCTTGACGTGACGGTGCAGGCGCAGGTGCTCGAAGCGCTCGAGGCCGCACGTGAGGCGAGCGGCGCCGCGCTGATCCTGATCACCCACGACCTCGGCGTCATCGCCGGCCACGCCGAACGCATCAGCGTCATGTACGCCGGCAAGCTCGTCGAGACCGGCAGCACCGAGGACGTCTTCTACCACCCCCGGATGCCGTACACCCTCGGCCTGCTCGGCTCGCTTCCGCGCATGGATCAGGAACGGCAAGAACGGCTCACCCCCATCAAGGGCTCGCCGCCTTCGCTGCTGAACCTGCCGCCGGGATGCCCGTTCACTCCGCGGTGCCCCATCGCCGAAGACATCTGCGACCACGAAGAGCCGCCGCTGGAGATGGTGTTCGGCACCGAGCACGCAGCGGCCTGCCACTTCCGCGACCGCACGAAGGACGCCGACGCGGCCGACCTGTTCGGCGACGAGCCGAATACCGACACGATTCCGACCGAGGAGGCGCAGTGAGCACGCCCCCGTCCGGCCTCAACCTTGGCGGCAATCCCGAGTCGTCCGAGCCACGGCGCGATGCCGGCGGCCACGCTGGCGGTCAAACCGCCGTCGCCACCAAATCCCAGGGCGATCCCGTGTTGTCGGTGCGGGGTCTGTCGAAGCACTTCCCGATCCGCTCCAGCGGCCTCCTTCGGCGCAAGATCGGTGACGTCCACGCAGTGTGCGACGTCTCGTTCGACATCCATGACCGCGAAACGCTGTGTGTTGTGGGCGAATCCGGTTGCGGTAAGACCACGACCGGCCGTCTCGTGCTCAACCTGATCAAGGCCTCCGAGGGCGAGGTCGTCTGGCAGGGCCGCGACCTGACAAAGCTGTCGACCAAGCAGATGCGTCCGCTGCGTCGCGACATGCAGATCGTGTTCCAGGATCCGTTCGCGTCGCTCGACCCGCGGATGACGGTCGCCGAGCTCGTCGCCGAGCCGCTGCGCATCCACGGCCGCTACCGCGGCGGCGGCAAGGACCAGGTCAAAGACCTGCTCGCGCAGGTCGGGCTGAACCCCGAGCACGGATCTCGGTACGCGCACGAGTTCTCCGGCGGCCAGCGCCAGCGCATCGGTATCGCGCGCGCGCTCGCGCTCAAGCCCAAGCTCCTGGTGCTGGACGAACCGGTCTCGGCGCTCGACGTGTCGATCCAGGCGGGCGTGATCAACCTGCTCGAAGATCTGCAGTCCGAGTTCGGCCTGTCGTACATGTTCATCTCGCACGACCTGTCGGTCATTCGGCACATCGCCGACCGCATCGTGGTGATGTACCTCGGCAAGGTTGTCGAAACGGCTGATGTGGATGAGCTTTTCGCCCGTCCGGCACATCCGTACACCCAGGCGCTGATGTCGGCGATCCCGTTGCCCGATCCGGTCAAGGAGCGCGAGCGCACCCGCATCCTGCTCACCGGCGATGTGCCCAGCCCGGTGAATCCGCCCAGCGGCTGCCGGTTCCGCACCCGTTGCCCGAAGTTCGCCAACGAGCTCGACAACACCCAGCGCGAGTGGTGCGTCAACGTCGAACCGCGGCTCGAGACCAAGTTCGACAACCACACGGCTGCCTGCCACTTCGCCGGCGCTCGTACCGACATCCTCGCCGTCAACTCGACCGGCGGCGAGCTGCGCTCGCAGCTGTCGCCGTGGCCCACGAGCGTGCCGACCGATGAGCAGGCGTCGCAGCCGATGGTATGCATGCCGACTGACGCCCGGCGCGAGCCCACCCGGCTCGGCCGCGACGCCGAGGTCGACGAGGAAGGCAAGGTCGTCGTCGGCGGCGAAGCACTCTGAAACTGGCACCCCCAGTAGTGTTTGCAGGAAATGACGAGTGACAACCGGCTGCTGCTGGTACATGCCCACCCTGACGACGAGACCATCGGAACCGGCGCGACAATGGCGCGCTACGCGGCCGACGGCGCGCACGTCACGCTGCTGACCTGCACGCTCGGCGAGCTCGGCGAGGTGCTCGTTCCCGAATGGGAAGGTCTTGCCGCCGAGCGCGGCGACCAGCTCGGCGGATACCGCATCGGCGAACTCGCCGCAGCCATGACGGCGCTCGGCGTCACTGACCACCGGTTCCTGGGCGGGGCGGGACGCTGGCGTGACAGCGGCATGATGGGTACGCCCGGAAACGACGACCCACGCGCCTTCTGGTCCTGTGAGTCGGACGCGGGCCGCTTTGCCGAGGCGGTCGACCAGGCTGCCGCTGTGATCCGCGAGGTGCGCCCGCACGTGCTGGTCACCTATGACGAGATCGGCGGGTACGGCCACCCCGACCACATCATGGCGCACCGCGTGGCGATGGCCGCAGCTGATCGCGCCACCGAACCGGGCGAGGGTGGTGCGCCCTGGACGATCGCGAAGATCTACTGGTCGGCGATCCCGAAGTCCGTTCTGCAGAAGGGCATCGATGCCCTGCGTGCAGCCGGCGACACCACGTTCTTCGATGGGGTCGAGTCGGCCGACGACCTGCCGATGGGCAACCCCGACCACGAGATAACGACGACGATCGACGGGTCGACGTACGCCGCACAGAAGGACGCCGCGATGCGCGCGCACGCAACGCAGATCGCCGTGGACGGCCCCTTCTTCGCAATGTCGAACAACATCGGCATGGAGCTGATGTCGGTCGAGTACTACCGCCTGGTTCGCGGCGAGTTGGGTGCTGACCGCGACGCCGACGGGCGTGAGACCGACCTGTTCGCCGGCATCGAGAGGTAGCCCGCCGTGGCCGGGGAACGAGGCGTGGCCGACTGGGTCGCGTTGGTGTTGGTCTGCGCTTCGGCGGCGGTCGCAGCGCTGCTAGAGCTGATGTTCCTCGCACAGTTCTACATCGGGAAGGTGATCATTCCCGTAGCCATCGTCGCCGCTGTTGCCGGCAACGTGGTTCTGCCGCGGATCGGGCAGGCGGCGTTCGGCAGCGTCCGCGGTGCGATTGCGCCAATTGCGCTGTGGCTGTTGGTGATTCTCGTCCCGACGCTCTACAACAAGCCCGAGGGTGACCTGTTCGTCCTGGGCGTTTACGGGCAGCAGTACGCCTACTACGGGTTGCTGTTCGGTGGTGCGGTCGCCGGGTTCGGGACGGTGATCGTCCTCAGCAATCCGAAGCGGTGAGCGCCTAACCGGTGAAGGGCTCGCGGTTGGCTTCCTCGAGCGCGTGCTGCACCGCCGCGACCGCAGCGTCCGGAAGGTCGGTCTCGACCAGTTCGGCGTGCGGGAACCGGGTCAGCTCACGCTGCAGATCCGCCACCGAGACGTGACTGACGAGCAGAGCGACGCCCACGCGTCCGGGCGGGACGGTGTTGCGCAGTTGCTGGACGGTCTCGTCCTTCACGCCGGTGTCGACGAGCTTGGCCAACAACGCGCCACCGCCCGCAGATGCCGCACCGACGACCAGACCACCGATCGGGCCGCCGAACAGCGTGCCCAGTAGCAACCCCCAGACGCCCGCACCGACACCGGCCTGACCGGGAGTGACATCGGTCGTCTCGCGCACGTGCGATTTGCCGTCCGTGTCGCGGGCGATCAGCACAGCGTCGTGCAGCTGGATCTCGTCGTTGTGCTGCAACCGGGCGACAGCGAGCAGGAATTCCTGCGCCCGTAACCCGTCTTCGAACGAGATGACGAGCAGCTTGCTGTTCTCCGGGGGCGTCTTGGCCATGGGCAGAGCCTAGACGGTCGGGGTCCTCGCGGAATCGCCACGCTTTCCAGGCGATTTGGTGGGGTGACTACTCAGTGACGAAGTCGGGGTCGATGCGGTAGCGGTAGTCGTGGTGCACCCAGTAACCGAACCCGGTGTACATGTCGATCGCGACCTCGTTGTCGTCGGCGACCTGCAGGTAGCTCTGCGTCGCCCCACGTTCGCGGCCCCACTGCCAGAGCGCGGTCATGACGGCGCCGGCGAGCCCGGCGCGACGACGGTTGGGATCGACCTCGACGGCGGTCACCCCGAGCCAGCCGCTGTCGACCGCACCCCGACCGATCGCCACGCACCGCTCGCCGTCGCGGATCGAGGCGAAGACCACGTCGTTGTGGCGCGTCAGGAGACCTCGGGCCGCCTCGCTCGAGCCGGCTCCGTCGCGGTAGCGGTTGAACCACGCGTCGTCCGGCGTCGGGTCGAGGTGGATGTTCAATTCGGGACGTGCCGCGGCCTGCACCCGATCGAGGCGGGCGGCCATCACCAGGGCGCCGTACTGGATCGGCCAGCCGCGCTCGCCCAACTCGGCGTCGAGCAGCCGGCGCGCCTCGCTCGGGAGCTGGAACCGCAGCGGCAGACCCTGCTGCTCGTACCACTCCCGAGCCTGTGCCAACGCGTCGTCGAGTGCGATGCCCGGCGCGCGCAGCGGCAGCACCGAGTTGCCGCGTCCGGTGAATCCGCCACTGGCCCGCAGCAGCCACCCGCCGACCTGATCGGTGTGCTCGGCCCGCCAGCCGGCGGCGGTGATCGCCTCGAGGGCGAGCTCGTCGGCTGTCGACGGCGGCGCAGGTTTCGCGATGACGATCGTTGCGACCGGGACTTCGACCAGACCGTGCCGCGTGTCGATGACCGCGAGCGTGTCGTCGAGTTCGAGCAGATCGCCCACCACGTCGCCGTACAGCAGACGGCCCTGCTCGCTGCGGCCGAGCACCCGCCGCACCGTGACGCGACGACCCAGAAACCGTGGCTCAAGCACGTTCGGCATACTAGGGGCCGCCACTTCTTCGCCCCGGAGGACCGCAGTGACGTACGTGATCGCCGAGCCTTGTGTGGACCTGCTCGACAAGGCCTGCATCGAGGAGTGTCCGGTCGACTGCATCTACGAAGGCGCCCGGATGCTCTACATCCACCCCGACGAGTGCGTCGACTGCGGTGCGTGCGAGCCGGTGTGCCCGGTCGAGGCGATCTTCTACGAGGACGACCTGCCCGAGAAGTGGAACGACTACACCGCGGCCAACGTCGACTTCTTCGACGAGCTCGGTTCGCCGGGCGGCGCGTCGAAGGTGGGCAAGACCGACCACGACCCCGACTTCATCAAGGCCTTGCCGGCCCAGGAGCACGAAGGGCACTGAGCCCCAGTGTCAGATGGTCGCCATCGTGGCGACCACCGCGGTGCGCGCTGACGGCGCCGATTGCCAGCCGTCCGAACGTGACCAGCGCTTGCCGCCGTACTCGACCGAATCGACACCGAGCCGGTCGGCGTTGGCGACGAACCACGCCACGGTCTGCCAGCCGGCGCCGGGCACCCGGATGGACTTGCCCTGCACGCTCGGGCTGTTCACCGGCAGCTGGTGGCGCAACATGCCGATCACCTTCGAGGTGCTCGCGACCACTGTCGGTTTGCCGAACGTGCAGGTGATGGCCGCCGGCTTGCGACCCAGCAGGGCGCGCGCGAGCGTCGTGGCTTCGTCCTGGTGTTGGGCGTAGGCACTGCCGTCAGCCGAGATCTGCACGGCCTGGATGGCGTCGGCAGCGGGCCGGGTGCGCCAGCGTGGCACCTTCACCAGCGCCGCCAGGAACTCTCGCGTCGCCTCTGACACGTCGGTGAGCACGGCCGCGCTGTGGTGACCCCACCCCTGGGACGGCCGTTGCTGGAGCACGCCGACCGAGTCGCGGTCGCCCTGGTTGGGCGGGATGTTCGTGAGCTTGCTTTCCTGCAGCCCGGCCATCAACGCGAGGACGCTCGCGTGGTCGGGCAGCGCCGGCCGGAACTTCTTCGCAGCGCCGACCATCTGTGCAGCCACCGAGGCCTGGTCGGTATCCAAGTCGTACGAGCCGATCGTGCAACTGGTCGAGGTGAAATGCGTCTCGAACGCCTTCACGATCGCGCGTCCGGCAATGGTCGCGGCGACCACGACGGCCGCCACCGCGACGAGCGCGACGGTCACCTTCGTACTACGAGCAGCCATGGGAACAGCGACTCAGGCGTTGGCGTGCAGCACGTCGTTGAGCGCGATGCCGCTACCCGTCCGCGGACGGACTTCGAGTGCACCGGTGACGCTGTTGCGCAGGTACAGCAGCCCTGGCTGACCCGACAGCGTCGCCGCCTTGACGGTTGTGCCGTCCGGGAGGGTGAGCTTCGCGCCGGCCGTGACGTACGCGCCGGCCTCGACGACGCAGTCGTCGCCGAGCGAGATCCCGATCCCGGCGTTGGCGCCGATCAGGCACCGCTTGCCGACGCTGATCTGTTCACGGCCACCACCGGAGAGCGTGCCCATGATCGAGGCGCCCCCGCCGACGTCCGAGCCGTCGTCGACGACGACACCGGCGGAAATGCGTCCCTCGACCATCGACGAGCCGAGCGTGCCGGCGTTGTAGTTCACGAAGCCTTCGTGCATCACGGTTGTCCCGGATGCGAGGTGCGCGCCGAGCCGGACGCGGTCGGCGTCGGCGATGCGCACGCCGCTCGGCAGGACGTAGTCGACCATTCGAGGGAACTTGTCGACGCCGAGCACCTGCACCGAGCCGATGCGGCGCAGCGCTGCGCGAGTGCGTTCGAAGTCGTCGACGGCGCACGGGCCGTGGTTCGTCCACACGACGTTCGCCAGCACGGCGAAGACGCCGTCGAGATTCAGCTCACGCGGACGGACGAGTCGGTGTGAGAGCAGGTGCAGGCGCAGGTAGGCGTCGGCGGCCGTCGCCGGCGCCGCGGCAAGGTCGATCTCGCAGAGCACGACCTCGGTGCGCACGCCGCGCGCGGTCGCCGACCCGTGGGTGCCGCCGAGATCAGCCAGCTCGGCAGGCGGCCGGGCACCGGCCGGCGTCGAGCCGAGAGCGGGCGCCGGGTACCAGGTGTCCAGCGTGCGACCGTCGACGGTCACCGTCGCCAGGCCGTGTCCCCATGCGGATGCTTCCACGGCACAGACAGTAGTCATCGGCCGGTGCGCCGACCGTCCTAGGCTCAGGAACATGCTCGATCTGAGTACGGACGCCGCTGCCCTCACCGCCGCTCTCGTCGACGTCGCCTCCGTGTCGGGTGACGAGGCCGAACTTGCCGACCTCGTCGAGACCGCGCTGCGCGCCTACCCGCGCTTGGCTGTCGAGCGCGACGGCAACGTGGTCATCGCCCGCACCGACCTGGGACGAGCGCAGCGGCTCGTGCTCGCCGGCCACCTCGACACCGTCCCGATCGCCGACAACGTGCCGTCCCGCGTCGATGGCGCGCTGATGTACGGCTGCGGGACGTCGGACATGAAGTCGGGTGTCGCGGTGCTGCTGCGGGTCGCACATCTGGTCGGGACGGGCGCGCTGGACCCAACCGTCGACCTGACCTTCATCTGTTACGACTGCGAAGAGGTCGAGGCGGCCCGCAACGGGCTGGGCCGTCTGGCCCGTACTCGTGCCGAGCTGCTGACCGGCGATCTGGCGGTGTTGCTCGAACCGACCGACGGTCAGATCGAGGGCGGCTGCCAGGGGACGCTGCGCGCTGAGGTGCGCGTGGCCGGAACCCGCGCGCACAGCGCGCGCTCCTGGCTGGGCGACAACGCGATCCACGCGGCAGCGCCGGTGCTCTCCCGCCTGGTCGACTACCGGGCGCGCGAGGTCGAGGTCGACGGGCTGACCTACCGCGAAGGACTCAACGCGGTGTTCGTCCGCGGGGGAGTGGCCGGCAACGTCATCCCGGACGAGTGCGTCGTCACGGTCAATTTCCGCTTCGCGCCCGACCGTTCCGAGTCCGAGGCATTCGAGCACGTGCGCGCGCTCTTCCCCGACTACGACGTGACCTTGACCGATTCCGCGCCGGGTGCCCGTCCGGGGCTGGACGGTGCGCTGGCGAAGGCGATCGTCGCGGCTGTCGGCGGCCAGGCGCGGGCCAAGCTCGGCTGGACCGATGTCGCGCGCTTCGGCGAACTCGGCATCCCGGCGGTCAACCTCGGACCGGGCGATCCGAACCTCGCCCACAAGCCGGAGGAGCACGTCGTCATCGACCGCATCGCCGCAACCGAGGCGGCCCTGGTCGAGTTCCTTTCGACAGCTAGCGTTGACCTGTGAGTGACAACCCGGGTGAGCGCAGCGACCTAGACCGCGCACGCAGCGAACATCAGCGCGGTCCGGTGCTGCTGCGCCGTGGGCAGATCGGCGCCGGCACCACCGACCAGCGTCTGCTCGACTCGCGCGGGCCGTCCGACTGGGTGCACACCGACCCGTGGCGCGTGCAGCGCATCACTGCAGAATTCGTCGAGGGTTTCGGACTGCTCGCCGAACTACCTGCGGCCGTCTCGGTCTTCGGCTCGGCACGCACGCCGCACGACTCGCCCGAGTACGCCTCGGGGATCGCGCTCGGAGCGGCCCTGGCCAAGGCCGGCTACGCGGTGATCACCGGCGGCGGGCCGGGCGCGATGGAGGCAGTCAATCGAGGCGCGTGCGAGGCAGGCGGCGTCTCGGTCGGGCTCGGCATCGAGCTGCCGTTCGAGCAGCGACTCAACGAGTGGGTCGACATCGGGATCAACTTCCGCTACTTCTTCGCCCGCAAGACCATGTTCGTGAAGTACGCGCAGGCATTCGTGATCATGCCCGGTGGCTTCGGCACGCTCGACGAGACCTTCGAGGCGCTGACGCTGGTGCAGACGCGCAAGGTGACGCGGTTCCCCGTCGTACTGTTCGGCTCGCAGTACTGGGGCGGGCTGCTCGACTGGCTGCGCACGACCGTCCTGCCGGGCGGCAAGATCGCCGCCCCGGACCTCGACCTGATTCACGTGACCGACGATGTCGATGACGCCGTGGCCCAGATCGTGCGCGCCAACGAGCACGAGGTTGCCGAAGTCGCCTCAATGGCGGCAGAGCGTGACGCCATGCAGCAATGAGGTCCGTCTGCGTCTACTGCTCGTCCTCCGACGCGATCGACCCGAAGCACATCGCACTTGCGACCGAAGTCGGCGCGGGCCTTGCGGGCGCGGGGTACGGCGTGGTCTCCGGTGGGGGTCGGGTGTCGATGATGGGCGCGCTCGCACGTGCTGCGCGCGCCGGCGGCGCGCACACGGTGGGCGTCATCCCGAAACACCTCACCTCGCGAGAGGTGGCCGACGACGAGGCCGACGAGCTGATCGTGGTCGACACGATGCGCGAGCGGAAACGGATCATGGAGTCTCGCGCGGACGCCTTCCTTGCGTTACCCGGTGGTCTTGGCACGCTCGAAGAACTCTTCGAGATGTGGACGTCACGCACCCTCGGCATGCACACCAAGCCGGTCATCGTGCTCGATCCGGACGGCTTCTTCGCACCACTCTGGACGTGGCTGGACGATCTCGTCGACCGCGGCTTCGTCCGTCCCGATGCGTTGTCGGCGCTGGTGCGCGCATCGAGCGTGGACGAGGTGCTCGCCGTGCTTGCGATGAAGGCTTCCTAAGCGCGATCCGGCACCCTCAGGATCTACGTGTCACGGTTTCCTACTGTGACCTCGCCCCGTTTCGGCCCGACGACGATCACGACCGGCAAGCAGGCCCGCGCACTCGGGTTGAGCAAGGTGCCGCGTGTCGCCGCGATCTTCTGGATCACCAAGGCGCTCACGACCGCGATGGGCGAGTCGACCTCAGACTTCCTCGTGCACGCGCTGAGCCCGGTGGCGGCAGTGCTGCTCGGCTTCGTCGCGTTCTGTGTCGCGCTGGTGGTGCAGCTCCGCACCCCGCGCTACAGCGCCGCGCGCTACTGGTTCGCCGTCTCGATGGTCGGCGTGTTCGGCACGATGGCCGCCGACGTGCTGCACGTTGGCTTCGGTGTGCCGTATCCGATCTCGGCCGTGCTGTTCGTGATCGTGCTGGCCGGCGTCTTCGTGACTTGGCATCGGGTCGAGGGCACGCTGTCGGTGCACACGATCGTGACGCTGCGTCGCGAGCTGTTCTACTGGGCCGCCGTTGTCGCGACCTTCGCGCTCGGCACCGCGGTAGGCGACCTGACAGCGCACTCGTTCGGGCTCGGGTACGGGGCGTCCGCGGCACTGTTCGCGGCCTTGATCGCCGTGCCCGCGTTGTGGCACCGCTTCGGTCGTCTCGACCCGATCCTCGCGTTCTGGTGGGCGTATGTGCTCACCCGCCCGCTCGGTGCGTCCGTGGCCGACTGGCTGGGCAAGCCGACCTCGGGCGGCGGCCTCGGCGTCGGTGCGGGCGTGACCAGTGCCGTGCTGGCCGCAACGATCGTCGCCGTCGTGATCTACCTCCAGCGCACCGGAGCCGACGCGCCGCAGGAGTAGCGGCTCAGCGCACCCGCGGGATCCCCGCGCCCTCGTCCTGGAACCGCATCAGCAGCTCGTTCTCGTAGGCGACCCGACGAGCGGAGCCGTCCAGGTCGCGAAACATCTGCTTGAGCACGCGGATCCCGTCCGGATGCTGGCTGGCGAGTTGATCGGCCACCCCGATCGCCACCGTTTCCGCGTCGTCGACGAAGGCTGTGCGCTGCACGATGCCAAGAGCTCGGGCCTCGGCCAGCCCGATCGGGCGGCCGGTGAGTACGAGATCCTTGGCTGCCGCCACTCCGATCAAGGGGACGAGCCGGGCGGGACCGACGGGGACGCCCAGGCGCGCACCTGCCCACGCCAACCTGAGGTTGTTCGCTCCGACGCGCAGATCGGCGCCGGCGACGATCTCGGCGCCCGCACCGACGCAGTGGCCGACAGCGACCGCGACGATCGGGACAGGGAAGTCGTCGAGCCAGCTGTACAGCCGCGTGAACGCCGCCATCCGCGCTACGCCCGCAGCATGGTCGAGATCCTCGCCGATGTCGGCGCCGGCGCACAGCGCGGTCATCTTCGTGGTCGAGAACACGAGCGCCCGCACGCTGTCATCGGCAGCGAGCTCGCTCAGCAGCTCGTCGAGCAGGGCGAGCGTTCGGGTATCGAGCGCATTGCGCTTCTCAGGACGATTGAGCCGCAGGATCGCGATCGGGCCTCGGCGATCGACAAGCACCGGGTCGGTCATCCGGCCAGTTGACCACACCGGCTGGGCCGTCGTCCGTATCCCGTGACACGATCGACCGGTGCTGACGTTGGTGGGGTTCGGGCTGCTGGCCATCGTGCTCGCAGCCGCGTTGTTCCTGCTCGCCGCGTACGTGCTTCCCTCCGGCGAGCAGATCGCGCCGGCGCTGCGTGACGAACCGATCTGGGAACCGCCGGCGCGAGCGCTGTCGTCGGCAGACGTCACCACAGCGCGACTGCCCGTTGCGCTTCGTGGTTACCGATTCGCCGAGACCGACCGGCTGCTCGATCGCCTCGCCGAGGAGCTCGATCGCCGCGACGCCGAGATCACCCGGCTGCGCGGCGGGCACGACGAGACCCAGGAGCGCCTGACCGTGCCGCCCATACCGCCGGTCGCTCATCCGTCGCCGCACCCGCATCCGTCCCCGTATTCGCACCGCGCGCCGGACGACACCGCAGATGGCGACTGACCGCGAGCGCTGCGCGTGGGCGAACTCGGCCCCGGAGTACGTCGCCTATCACGACGACGAGTGGGGCACGCCGCTGCATGGTGAGCGGGAGCTGTTCGAACGGGTCTCGCTCGAGGCGTTCCAGTCGGGGCTGTCCTGGCTGATCATCTTGCGCAAACGGCCTGCGTTCCGTTCGGCGTTCGCCGATTTCACAATCGACACCGTCGCCGAATTCGATGACCGTGACGTCGAACGGCTGCTCACCGATCAGGGGATCGTGCGCAACCGCGCGAAGATCGAAGCGACGATCAACAATGCGCGAACGATCCGCGAGAGCGTCCCCGAGGGCCTCGACGAGTTGCTCTGGTCGTTCGCGCCGGCCGAGCACGTCCGGCCGAAGACCCTGTCCGACGTCCAGTCGACCTCACCCGAATCGGCGGCGATGGCCAAGGCGCTGAAGAAGCGCGGCTTTCGCTTCGTCGGGCCGACGACTGCCTACGCGCTCATGCAGGCGACCGGCATGGTCGACGATCACGTCTCGACCTGTTGGCGCGCACGTCGGCGATAGTCGAACCTCATGTTCAGTGCCCGGTGAACACAGGCTTCTGCTTCGCGACGAACGCGGCCGTGGCGTTGCGGTGGTCTTCGGTCGCGCCCATCTCGGTCTGCAGCTGTCCCTCGCGCTCGAGGGCCTGCACGAGGGTCGAGTTGGCGGCGAACGCCAGTGACTCGCGGATCGCGGCGTAGGCAGCCGTCGGCCCCGCGGCCAGCCGAGCTGCGAGTTCCTGAGTGGCCGGCAGCAGCCGATCGGGCTCGACCACGGCGCTCACCAGCCCCATGTCGAGGGCTGCCTCTGCGTTGATGGGCTCGGCGAGCAGGCACAGCGCAGTGGCGCGCGCGCCACCGACCAGACGCGGCAACGTCCATGAGACGCCGCTGTCGAGCGTGAGCCCGACGTTGGCGAAGGCGATCAGGAATCCTGCCTTGTTCGACGCGAGTCGCAGATCGCATGCGAAGGCGAGGCCGGCGCCGGCGCCGGCAGCCATGCCGTTGACCGCGGCGATCACCGGTTTGGGCATCGTGGCGAGCGCCAGCACGATCGGGTTGTAATGCTGAACGACCGTCGACAGTGGCGCGGGGTCTCCCGACTGCAGGAGTTCGACGTGTTCGCGAAGGTCCTGGCCGACGCAGAATCCCCGTCCGCTGCCGGTCAATACCACCGCGCGTACAGCTGGGTCGCCCGCGATTTGGGTGAGTTCGTCGAGCAGCGCCTCTTTCAGCGATACCGACAGCGAATTCATGCTCTCGGGACGGTTGAGGGTCACGGTCGCGACGCCTTCGGCGCGCTCGATCAGCAGCTCATCGGTCACGCTGTGCGACGTTACCGCGACCCCAGCGTTTGGGGTGTGCCCGTCGATCAGGGAGAATGTGTGTAAGCAACGACCGCACGTGAGCGCTCGGCTCACCTTCCTAGGAGGTACGCATGGCGGCCATGAAGCCGCGGACGGGCGACGGCCCGCTCGAGGTCACCAAGGAGGGGCGCGGAATCGTGATGCGCGTGCCGCTCGAAGGAGGTGGACGCCTCGTGGTCGAAATGTCGGCCGAGGAGGCCGACGCCCTGGGCGACGCCCTGAAATCGGTAGGGAACTAACACCTGATCGACGTTCGGCCCCGGACCCGAGAGGTCCGGGGCCGAACGCATGCGTGCGGGAGGGAGAATCGGCCGATGATCGAGATCCGCCTTGCCGGCCGCGCGAGAAGTGTCAGCGACGGTGTCGTCGAGACCGCGTCACCGGACGCGCTGCGTGACGCTGCCGCATCGTTGGCCCGTGCCCTGCCGGCGGGGCGCACGGTGCTCACCCGGCCGGGTCTGTCCGGTGCTCGGCTGCGGGCGTTCGTCGAGGGCCTGAGCCTGGGCGGCTACCGCTACACGCTCGCGACCTCACCCGCTCCTGCAAAGCGCGTCGTCGAACTTGCCGAGGTCGATGACGCCGACTCCTTCGAACAGGGCCGTCGCAGCGCCGCTGCCACGGCCTGGGCTCGTGACCTCGCGAACACCCCGTCCGACACGAAGACGCCCGAGTGGCTCGGGGAACAGGCGGCGCAGGTGCTGACGCCGCTCGGCGTCACCGTTCGGGTACACGACACCGACTGGCTCGCGGAGCGCGGCTTCGGTGGTGTACTCGCCGTCGGCGGCGGATCTGTCGCGCCGCCTCGGCTGATCGAGGCGACCTGGCGCCCCCGCGGTGCCGCCAGTACGCCGCACGTGGTGCTCATCGGCAAGGGGATCACCTTCGACACCGGCGGGTTGAACATCAAGCCCGGCGACGGCATGAAGACGATGAAGACCGACATGGGCGGCGGCGCGGCGGTGCTCGCTGCGCTGCGGTTGATCGCCGAGGCGATGGTGCCGGTGCGGGTCACCGTGCTCGTGCCGGCGGCCGAGAACGCGTTCGGCGCGTCGTCGTATCGGCCCGGCGACGTCGTGCGGCACTTCGGCGGACGCACCAGCGAGATCGCGAACACCGACGCCGAGGGACGCATCGTCCTCGCTGACGCCCTGGCGTACGCGGCAGCGCGGCTCAAGCCGAGCGTGCTGGTCGACGTCGCCACGTTGACCGGCGCGATGAAGGTCGCTCTCGGCGTGCGCACCGCCGGGTTCTTCTCGACCTCGGAAGCGCTCGCCGAGCAACTGATCGCCGCGGGACGCACGAGCGGCGAGCATGTCTGGCGAATGCCGCTCAGTGGCGAATACGAGCGTCAGCTGCACTCCGAGGTGGCCGACGCGAACAACGCGCCCGGCAACCCCGGCGCGATCACCGCGGCATTGTTCTTGAAGCACTTCACGCGCGGGCTGCCGTGGGCGCACGTCGACATCGCCGGCCCGGCGCGCTCCGACAAGGACGACGGCGTGCGCACCCGGGGCGCGACCGGTTTCGGCGCCCGCCTGCTCGCCGATTGGGTTGCCGGGTTGGCATGAGCGAGCCAGGCGCTGTCGACGAGTGGGTACTGCCGCTGGTCGTGCGGATCGAGCGCGACTCGCCGCCCACCCGTACCGATGCACTCGAAGCCGCGGCGCTCGCCGTGTTGAGCATGGTGACCACCGACGAGCCTGATTGGGTCGATGCGGTCCGGGCGTGGGACGGCAGCCGCATCCGCAAGGTCGTGCGGCGCGCGCGTGGCGCAGAGTGGCGGCGTGCGGCGGACCTGCCGGGGCTGACAGTGTTGCGCGGCAGTGCCGAGGTGCGTGTCTATCCGCCCGTCCCGGTCGACGCGTGGCCGCCCGAGCTCGCCAAGCTGCAGGTCGGCGGGACCGAGCTGGCAGACCCGGAGTCACCGCCGCCGGCCGAGGCGCAGGTGCCCTTGATCGTGGTCTCGCCCGAGGTCGAGATGAGCGCAGGTAAGGCGATGGCCCAGGTCGGGCACGCGGCTCAGCTGGGCTGGCGGTCACTGCCCCGGCGCAAGCGCACGGCCTGGCGCGACGCGGGGTTCCCTCTGGCGGTGCGGACGGCGTCGCCGCGGCAATGGCGCGCGGCCCTCGACGGCGGCGCGGCGGTCGTCCACGATGCGGGGTTCACCGAGGTCGCACCAGGCTCGGCGACTGCCGCGTTCATCGCCTGATCAGTCGCCGCGAGTCAGGCGGGCGAGTGCTCGGCGCACAGGCCGAACAGCTCGACCGTGTGGCTGATGTCGGTGTAGCCGGCGGCGGCGGCGACGCGTTCGGCCCAGGCCTCGACCTCGGGTCCTTCGACCTCGACCGATCGGCCGCACTCGCGGCACACCAGGTGATGGTGGTGCGCCTCGTCGTCGATGGCCGCTCCGCACAGCCGGAACTGGGTCTCGCCGTCTTCGCGGTGCACGACATCGGCAAGGTTGTTCTCGGCAAGCAGGTTCAGGTGGCGGTAGACCGTGGTCAGGCCGACGCGGTCGCCGCGATGGCGCAGCTCGTCATGGAGCTCCTGCGCGGTGCGGAACCCGTCCGCCTCGCGCAGCAGCCCCTCGATCGCGGAGGCCTGCCTGGTCTGGCGGACCCGTCCGGGAAGCGTCAACGTCAACCTCGCTGGACCAGTGACTCGTACAGCTCCACAGTACGGTGCGCGATGGCGTCCCAGCCGAACTCGTGTTCGGCGCGCTCGCGCCCGGTGCGCCCCATTGCGGCTGCTCGGGCCGGGTCGGCGCACAACGCGTTCACGGCCTCGGCCAGGCCGGCCTCGAACTCCTCGGCAGGGACTGCGAGATAGGGGACGAGGATGCCGGTCAGCCCGTCCGCGACAACTTCGGGGATGCCACCGATCGCCGACGCGACCACCGCGGTCTCGCAGGCCATTGCTTCGAGGTTGACGATGCCCAGCGGCTCGTAGACCGACGGGCACACGAACACCGTCGAGTGGGTCAGCAGCTGGGTGACCTCGGGACGGGGCAGCATGTCGCGGATCCAGATCACGCCTGTGCGCGTCTCGGACAGTGCAGCTACGGCCTGCTCGGTCTCGGCGGCGATCTCGGCAGTGTCCGGCGCGCCGGCACACAGGATCAGCTGGATCTCGGGGTCGAACGCAGCGGCCGCGTTCAGCAGGTGCGCGAGACCCTTCTGCCGCGTGATCCGTCCGACGAAGATCACCGACGGACGTGAGCGGTCGATGCCGAAGCGGTCGAGCACGTCGTCGCTCTGTGCCGGCGCGTAGAGCTGCGTGTCGATGCCGTTGTGGATCACGTGCACCTTGGCCGGGTCGACGAACGGATAGGCGCCGAGCACGTCGGCCCGCATGCCGTACGAGACAGCGACGATCGCGTCGGCCGTCTCATAGGCCTGTCGCTCGGCCCAGGACGACACCCGGTAGCCGCCACCGAGCTGTTCGGCCTTCCACGGACGGGCGGGCTCGAGCGAGTGCGCTGAGAGCACATGCGGCGTGCCGTGCATCGCGCTGCCCCAAACGCCGGCCATGTTCGCGTACCAGGTGTGCGAGTGCAGCACGTCGGCCGCCGAGACCGCGTCGGCCATCTCGAGATCGGTCCCGAGGGTGCGCAGCGCGAAGTTTGCCTCGGCCAGGCCGGCCGGCGGACCGTAGGCGTAGACGTCGGGCTCGTCGCGTGGCGATCCGAAGGCATGGACGTCGACATCGACGATGCGACGCAGCTCGCGGACCAGGAATTCGACGTGCACTCCCGCGCCGCCGTACACCTCGGGCGGGTACTCGCGGGTCAGCACCGCAACACGCATGTCGCAGACCCTAGACCGCTCCATCGGTGCGCGCGTTAGGGTTGGCCCATGGCCAGGGAGCCCCGGGTTTTGGGCATCGTCCTAGCAGGCGGTGAGGGCAAGCGGCTCTGGCCCCTGACCGCAGACCGCGCCAAGCCCGCCGTGCCGTTCGGCGGCAACTACCGCTTGATCGATTTCGTGCTGTCGAATCTCGTCAACGCGGGGTATCTGCGCATCTGCGTGTTGACGCAGTACAAGTCGCACTCGCTCGACCGGCACATCACCCAGACCTGGCGTATGTCGACCGTGGTGGGCGACTACATCACACCCGTCCCGGCGCAACAGCGACTCGGGCCGCGGTGGTACACCGGCAGCGCGGACGCGATCCTGCAGTCGTCCAACCTGATCTACGACGACAAGCCCGACTACATCGTCGTGTTCGGCGCCGACCACGTCTACCGGATGGATCCGCGGCAGATGGTCGCGCAGCACATCCAATCGGGCGCAGGAGCAACCGTGGCCGGCATCCGCGTGCCGCGCATGGAAGCGACCGCGTTCGGCGTCATCGATTCAGCACCTGACTACAAGGTCAACGGATTCCTCGAGAAGCCGTCCGACCCGCCCGGCCTGCCCGACAGTCCCGACGAGGCGTACGCGTCGATGGGCAACTATGTGTTCACTACGCAGGCCCTGCTCGAAGCGTTGCGCGAGGACGCCGAGGACGAGGACTCGGTGCACGACATGGGCGGCAACATCATGCCGATGATGGTCAAGCAGGACTCTGCGTACGTGTACGACTTCAAGAACAACGACGTGCCCGGCGCCGAGGAGCGTGACAAGGGCTACTGGCGTGACGTCGGGACGATCGACGCGTACTACGACGCGCACATGGATCTCGTCGCCGTCCACCCGATCTTCAACTTGTACAACCAGCAGTGGCCGATCTACACCCACCACGAACATCTGCCTCCGGCCAAGTTCGTCGAGGGCGGTATCGCGCAGGAATCCATCGTCGGCGCAGGCACGATCGTGTCCGGAGCGACTGTGCGGCAGAGCGTCATCGCACCGAACGTGCGGCTGCACGCCGGCGCCTACGTCGAGGGATCGGTGCTCATGGAAGGAGTGCAGATCGGACGCGGTGCCGTCGTGCGTCGCGCGATTCTCGACAAGGACGTCGTCGTGCCCGAGGGTGCGCACATCGGTGTCGATTACGAACTCGATCGCTCGCGCTATCACGTCTCCGACGGTGGCGTGATCGTGCTGGGCAAGTCGCAGTTGGCGCTTCCGTAGGTGGCAGTCGGTTGGGACGACGTCGTTGACGTCGTCGAGTGGACGGGCCTTGCGCCGCTCGATGCCGATGTCACCGCCGATGCCTGCGTGATCGGCCTCGGCGGGTCGGGCCTTGCTGCGGTCGACGCCTTCGTAGACCGGGGTCTGTCGGTTGTCGCCGTCGACGCCGGACGCGTTGGCGCCGGTGCGGCCGGACGCAACGGCGGATTCCTGGTCGGTGGCCCGGACGCGTCCCTGCATTCGGCGATCGCAGCTTGGGGTGAGGACGCTGCGCTCTGGCTCTACCGGCGCACCCTGCTCGAACTCGACCGCCTCGCGAGCCAGCTGCCCGGCGTCATCCACCGCGTCGGTTCGATCCGCCTGGCGGGCCTGCCCGGCGATCCGCAGACTGCGGCCGAGGCCGTCGACCGGGCGGCCGAGATCGCCGACTGCAAGCGGCACGAGGCCGCGCTGCACGAGCACGGGATCGCGGTCGAACGCTACGACGGACCGCTCGGCACCGGCTTGTTCCTGCCCGACGACGCAGCGATGAACCCGGCCCGGCGTGCGATCGGGCTCGCGTCGCAGTTGCGCGGCCGCGCCTCGTTGCACGAGCACACGCGAGTCACGTCGATAGAGCGCGGCGCGGTGCGCACCGAGCGCGCGACGATCAGCGCCGACACGATCCTGGTCGCGGTCGACGGGCGGCTCGATCTGATCGTCCCTGCATTGGCCGATCGCGTCCGCACCGCGCGGCTGCAGATGGTCGCGACCGAACCGGTGCCCACCGGGCGGCTGCCTTGCCCGGTCGGCGGCCGGTGGGGTTACGACTACGCACAGCAGGACGACGCGGGCCGGGTTTTCTGCGGCGGCGGGCGTGATCTGTTCGTCGACGACGAATGGACCTATGACGCCGAACCGTCGGCTCAGGTGCAGGGCTATCTGGCCGATCTCGCCGGACGGATGGCCGGTGAGGACGTCGCGATCACGCACCGCTGGGCGGCATCGGTAGGGCTCACTGTCGGTACCGACGGCCGCGCGTTGTGCACCGTCGTCGACGACGGTGTGATGGCGATCGGCGGGTACAACGGCACCGGCAATCTGGTCGGTCCGGTCGCGGCGCGCGCCGCCGTTGCGCACCTGCTCGATGCTGAACCCATACCTACCTGCTTCGCTCAGTAGACTTCGGCCGAGATTCAACTGTCGTCGGGGGAAGCCATGTCGTCACGCGTTCTTGCCGCAGGTCTGCTCGGCGTCGCTCTGATCACCGCGTCGTGCGCGGCGAACAGCTCAGGCGGCAGCTCATCCGCGCCGCCGATCCCGCCCGGCGGAGGCGGCAGCGGGTCGGGCGCCACGTCGAGCAGCGCGCCCCAATGCACGCCGGCCACTCTGCAGACACACAGCGCCGGCACGCTCACGGTGGCGACCGACTCGCCCGCGTACGGCCCGTGGTTCGTCGACGACAAGCCGAGCAACGGCAAGGGTTTCGAGTCGGCAGTCGCGTTCGCCGTCGGCAAGCAGCTGGGTTACAGCGCGAGCCAGGTCAAGTGGGTCACCGCGTCGTTCAACAGTGTGGTCGCCGGAGCGCCCGGCAACTATGACTTCGACATCAACGAGGTCTCGGCGACGGCGGCCCGGGCCAAGGTGGTCGACTTTTCCAGCAGTTACTACGACGTCGCCCAGGTCGTGGTCGTGCCGAAGGACAGCAAGTACGCCAACGCGAGCAGCCTTGCCGACTTGAAGGGTGCGAAGCTGGCAGCCCAGCAGGGCACGACGAGCCTCGACGTCATCAACAACGTCATCAAGCCGGGCACGACGCCGGCCGAGTTCCCGACGAACGACCTGGCGGTGCAGGCGCTGAAGAACAAGCAGGTCGACGGATTGGTCGTCGACCTCCCGACCGCGTTTTACGTGACCGGCGTGCAGGACACCGATGCCAAGGTGCTGGGCAAGGTTGCGGTGCCCGGGCCACCAGAGCATTTCGGCCTCGTGCTGCCGCACGGCAGTCCGCTGACGTCGTGCGTATCGAAGGCGGTCGACAGTCTCAAGGCGAAGGGGACGTTGCAGAAGCTGCAGAACAAGTGGCTGCCCAACGCCGACAGTGCGCCGGTGCTGAAGTAGGGACGCGTCGATGACGGCGACCGGATGGCAGCCGTCCGATCTGCAACGTGAGCGCGACGCCTACCGTCGTTCGCGCTCACGCCGGTCGGCGCTGATCGCCTTTGTCAGCACGGCTGTGCTCATCACGCTCGTGGTCGTGGTGGTGGGCTCGAGTTCAGGATGGGACCGCACGAAGAGCAACTTCTTCGACTTCAGCGTGGGGTGGAAGGGGCTGCCCGACCTGCTGCGCGCGTTGTGGCTGAACCTGCAGATCATGGTGATCGCCGAGGTGTTCATCCTCATGTTCGCCGCGCTCGTCGCGGTCGTGCGCACCTTGCGCGGGCCGGTGTGGCTGCCGGTGCGCATCCTCGCGACGATCTACGTCGACGTGTTCCGCGGGCTCCCCCTGCTGATCGTGCTGTACCTCGTGGGTTTCGGCATTCCGGCGCTCAACCTGCAGGGCGCCCCGACGAGCCCGTTCACGCTCTGCATCATCGCGCTGGTGCTGACCTACACCGCCTACGTCGCCGAGGTTCTCCGCGCGGGCATCGAGTCGGTGCATCCGTCGCAACGGGCGGCCGCGCGATCACTCGGGCTCACGCACGCGCAGACGCTGCGGCACGTGGTGTTTCCCCAGGCGGTACGGCGTGTGTTGCCGCCGCTGCTCAACGACTTCGTCAGCCTGCAGAAGGACACCTCGCTCGTGTCGGTCCTCGGGGTCATCGAGGTCGTGCTGACCGCCGACAACCAGAAGTCCCAGGACTTCAAGTTCGTCCACGTGGTCATGGCCGGGCTGATCTTCGTCGCGCTGACCGTGCCACTGACGCGCCTGACCGACTGGATCGCACGACGGCAGGGCTGGATCGGTGTCGGCGGCGGGATCATCTGATGCTGCAGATCACCGGCCTGCGCAAGACCTACAGCAGCAACGTCGTCCTCGACAACTTCAACCTGACCGCGGCCGAGCACACCTGTACCGCGTTGATCGGCGCGTCCGGATCGGGCAAGTCGACGTTGCTCCGTTGCATCAACCTGCTCGAGGTCGTCGACGACGGCGTGATCGAACTCGACGGGCGCGACATCACCGACCCGCGCGTGAATGCGAACGAGGTGCGCACCCAGGTCGGCATCGTGTTCCAGGCGTACAACCTGTTCCCTCATCTGCGCGTGATCGACAACGTGACGCTCGGCCCGCGTCGCGTGCACAAGCACCGCCGCGCGCAGGCCGAAGCAGAGGCCATGGCGATGCTCGAGCGGGTCGGGCTCGCCGACAAGGCCAAGGCACGTCCGGACGAACTGTCGGGCGGCCAGCAGCAGCGCGTTGCCATAGCGCGGGCGCTGGTTGCCAAACCACGGCTGATGCTGTTCGACGAGGTCACGAGTGCTCTTGACCCCGAACTCGTCGGCGAGGTGCTCACCCTCATCCGCGAGCTCAAGAGCGAGGGCATGACGATGCTGCTCGCCACGCATGAGATGACCTTCGCCCGCGAGGTCGCCGACCAGGTCTGCTTCCTCGACGGCGGGCGGGTGCTCGAGCACGGGTCGCCCGACCAGGTGTTCGGCGCGCCGCGTGAGCCGCGCACGCGGCAATTCCTCGGCCGCATCATCGAGGCCGGGCGGCTCTGATCAGGAGTACGGGACAATGAGTCGCGTGAGCGACGAACTGGTGTCCGCCCTGCGCTTCGCGGGCATTGCCGACGTCGACACCGCCATTCGCCGCCGCGCCGAATACTCCACGGACGCGAGCAACTACCGGGTGGTCCCGCGCATCGTGGTGTTCCCGCGACACGTCGACGAGGTTGCCGCGACGTTGGCGGTCGCTCGCGAGCGCGGTGTACCGATCACGAGCCGCGGCGCCGGCACATCGACAGCGGGCAACTCCATCGGACCCGGCATCGTCATCGACTTCTCGCGGCACCTGAACCAAGTGCTGTCGGTCGACCCGGAGACTCGCACCGCGACAGTCGAACCCGGCGCGGTGCTCGACGACATCACCGGTGCGGCACGTGTGCACGGGTTGCGTTTCGGACCCGACCCCTCCACGCACGCTCGCGCGACGATCGGCGGCTCGATCGGCAACAACGCCTGCGGGTCGCGAGCACTGCGGTACGGCCGCACCGCCGACAACGTCGTCACGCTCGACACCCTCACCGCCGACGGCGCAACGCTGACAGCGCGCGCGTTCGGACGAGACGGACTGACGGCAGCGGGTTCGATCGGCACGAAGCTGAACAGCATCGTCGAGCACGAGCGCGCACTGATCCGCACCGAGTTCGGACGTTTCCGGCGCCAGGTGTCGGGTTACTCGCTCGAACACCTGCTGCCCGAGAACGGCGCCGATCTCGCGAAATTCCTCGTCGGTACCGAGGGGACGCTGGCCGTGATCACGCGCGCGAGCGTCGCGTTGGTCGAGTCGCCACCTGCTGTTGCGTTGGCAGTGCTCGGCTACGCAGACATGCCGTCGGCGGCCGAGGCCGTGCCCGCGCTGCTCCCACACTCACCCGTCGCGATCGAGGGGATGGACGCGCGACTGGTAGCGGTGGTGCGCAACCGGCGCGGGCCGTCGGCCGTGCCCGCCCTGCCACGCGGCGACGGCTGGTTGTTCGTCGAGACGTCCGGCGCGACGCAGGCCGAAGCGATCCGAGCCGCTGAGAAGTTGATCGCCGACGCGGCCTGTGTCGATTCGGCCGTCGTCACGGGCGATGCTGCCCGCGCACTGTGGCGCATCCGCGAGGACGGCGCCGGGCTCGGCGGACGCACACCGTCCGGCGCGCCGGCCTGGCCCGGGTGGGAGGACGCCGCCGTCCCGCCCGAGCATCTGCCTGCGTACCTGCGCGAATTCGAGGCGTTGCTGCGCGAGCACCGGCTCGACGGGTTGATCTACGGACACTTCGGTGACGGGTGCGTGCACGTGCGCATCGACTTCCCGTTCGAGGACGGAGCGCGTGCGTTCGAGCGCTTCGTCGTCGCGTCAGCCGCGCTCGTCGGCCGCCACCACGGGTCGCTGTCGGGCGAACACGGCGACGGCCGTGCACGCAGCGCGCTGCTGCCGCACATGTACTCACCGCGGGCGATCGAGACCTTCGCCCGGATCAAGAAAGCGTTCGATCCGAAGGACCTGCTGAACCCCGGCGTGCTCGTCGATCCGAATCTCGTCGAGGCCGACCTGCGCGTGCCCAACGCCCGTCCGCTCAAGCACGTCACGTTCGCGTTCGCGCACGACAACCACGATCTGTCGACGGCGGTGCATCGCTGTGTCGGTGTCGGCAAATGCCGTGCCGACATGACTGCATCGGGCGGGGTGATGTGCCCGTCCTTCGTGGCGACGCGCGACGAGAAGGACTCGACCCGTGGACGTGCGCGGGTGCTGCAGGAGTTGGCGAACGGCACGCTGGTGAAAGGTGTTCGCGACAAGGCCGTGCACGAAGCGCTCGATCTGTGCCTGTCGTGCAAGGGCTGTTCGTCCGACTGCCCGGCCGGCGTCGATATGGCGACCTACAAGGCCGAGGTGCTCCATCAGCGCTACAAGCGTCGGCTCCGTCCGCCGTCGCACTACAGCCTCGGCTGGTTGCCGCGCTTCGCGCGACTTGCCGCGCGCATGCCGCGGCTGGCGAACGCGACCCTGCGCCGCCCGACGGTGTCGCGGCTGGCGAAGCGGCTCGGCGGCATCGACGCGCGGCGTGAGCTTCCGACGTTTGCGCATCACACGTTCCGTTCGCGGTTCACTGCGTCGTCGTCGGGCACGCCGGTGCTGTTATGGGTCGACACGTTCACCGATCACTTCAGTCCTGAGGTCGGGCTCGCAGCCGTACGGGTACTCGAGCACGCCGGCTACGCCGTGCAGCTCACCGAGAAGCCGGTGTGCTGTGGGCTGACGTGGATCTCGACCGGCCAGCTGGATGGCGCCCGCAAGCGACTGCGTGACACGCTCGATGCCCTCGATCCTGCGCTTGCGCAAGGCATTCCGATCGTCGGTCTCGAACCGTCGTGCACTGCAGTGCTGCGCGGTGATCTGCCGGAGTTGCTCGCCGATGATCCGCGCGCCGCGGCGGCCGCCAAGGCCACCCGCACGCTCGCGGAGTTGCTTCGCGACACACCTGGCTGGCAGCCGCCGGATCTCGGTGAAGTGCGTGCCGTCGCGCAGCCGCACTGCCACCACCACGCCGTGATGGGCTGGACGGCCGACGAGGCGTTGTTGCGGTCAGCGGGCGCGGATGTGTCGGCCGTCGGCGGATGTTGCGGGCTGGCGGGCAACTTCGGGGTCGAGCGCGGGCACTACGACGTGTCAGTCGCGGTGGCAGAGACGGCCCTGCTGCCGGCCGTGCGAAGTGCGCCGCACGACGCTGTCGTCCTCGCCGACGGCTTTTCGTGTCGAACCCAGCTCGAACAATTGGCGCGCGTGCACTCGGTTCATCTGGCTCAATTGATCGCGGAGGCGATATGAAGTCACAAGGGTTCGTCCCGCCGCCGTATCCGTACGACCGGCTCGACGAGATCAGCGCGATCGCCGGCAAGCATGACGGCGGCGCGGTCGACCTGTCGATCGGGACGCCGTGCGACCCACCGCCGAGCGCGGTGCTCGAGGCCTTGTCGATCGGCGACACTGCACGCGGCTACCCGCCGTCGATCGGGACCGCTGCCTATCGCGAGGCCGTCGCGGAGTGGGTCCATCGTCGGCTCGGTGCGAGCGTCGACCCGGCAACCGAGGTCGCCGCAGTCGTCGGGAGCAAGGAGTTCGTCGCCTCGACGCCGCAGTACCTGAAACTGCGCACGCCTGATCGAGACACGGTGCTGTACCCGGCGATCAGCTATCCCACCTATGAGATGGGGGCGACGCTCGCCGGATGTCGCGCAGTCGCGTACACCGACCTCGCCGACATCTCCGACGACGATGCGGCGCGTGCGTTGTGCATCTGGGTGAACTCACCGGCGAACCCGTCCGGCGAACTGCACGACCTCGACGCCGCGGCGCAGTGGGGTCGCGAGCGTGGCGTGCCGGTGCTCTCGGACGAGTGCTACGCCGAGTTCACCTGGGACGGGCCGCCACGCACCATCCTGTCGTCAGGCACGGCGGGCGTGCTGGCGGTGCACAGCTTGTCCAAGCGCGACAACTTCGCCGGCGCGCGGATCGGCAGCTATGCAGGTGATGCCGAACTGGTGCACTACTTGCGCGAGGTGCGCAAGCACGCCGGGCTCATGCCGCCTGGGCCGGTGCAGGCCGCGGCGATCGTCGCGCTCGGCGACGACGCGCACGTCGAGGTGCAGCGCGAGCGTTACCAGCGGCGGTTGTCGGTGTTGGCGCGGCTGCTCGCGCGAGTCGGTTACGAAGCACCGTTGCCGCGAGGTGCGTTCTACCTGTGGGTTCCCGCGCCCGGCGACGATGCTTGGGCTGCCGCGCGCGATCTCGCCGAGAAGGTCGGCATCGTCGTCTCGCCCGGCGAGTTCTACGGACACGTGTCGGCCGGCTACTTCCGCGTCGCTGCGGTGCAGCCCGACGAGCGCATCGCGCTCGTTGCTGCGCGGGCAGGTTTGTAGCCGATGCCGCGACGCGCGGACATGTTCACTGCGGACGGGCGCCCGTCCGACGACGACCCGCGCGAGAATGGTCCTCGCCTCGGCGACGAGCGCGCGACGTTGACCGAGTCGCTGCGTTGTCAACGCCTCACGCTCGAGCTGAAGTGTGCTGACCTCGATGCCGAGGCAATGGCGCGGCGTGCGGTCGAGCCGTCGACGATGTCGTTGCTCGGGCTGGTGCGTCATCTCGCCGAGGTCGAGCGCGGCACCTTTCGGCGGCTCATGGCAGGCGAGGACGCACCGAGACTGTTCACGTCCGAGGCCGACCGTGACGGTGACTTCAATGGCGCGGTCGCAGACCCCGCGGTCGTCGCCGAAGCCTGGGCGACGTGGCGCGCCGAGGTCGATTTCTCGGTGGCGTTCGTCGCGGCCGCTCCGTCCCTCGATATGACTGCGGACGACGGATCGAACCAGCACGGCAGCGGCGGTGGATTGATCTCGCTGCGCGAGGTGCTGGTCGGCATGATCGAGGAGTACTCGCGACATCTCGGCCATGTCGATCTTCTACGTGAGCGGATCGACGGCCGACTCGGGCAATAGGGGGCCACGAGCGTCGACGTACCGTCACCGCGTGGATGCCGACTGGACGATGGACCTGCAGGGATGCATCTCTCGTCTGCAGGATGCGCAGTTGGTGCCCCCGATCGGCGGCGTCGAAATTGGTCGACGGAGCGGCCGCGACGTCCTCATGGTCAACGTCCGGGTGCCGGTCACTGACGAGTTGGTCGATCGCATCGGTGCTGCGCTTGGACCGGTTCCGCACGTGATCCGTGAACGATTGCCCTCTGCCGATGGCCGGGTACCCGGCGTCGGCTACCGGCACGACTAGCTCGTCACGATTGCCTGTGCACAGCAGCGGATTCTCTTCCAAAATTGTCAGACGGTCGGTCCAGCGTTCGATTCGTGGCGAGGAAGATCGAGCGGTTGTGGCGGACGGATCCCGCGGCGTGCACGCGCGATCAACAGTTCGACTGCTTGACCGAGATCGATGCGCTGATAGCTCGGGCGCAGGCGTGTCGGGAGCGGTTCCTGGCCGCCATCCACGACCCGAGCGATGAGAAGGAGTGGTCCCGGGACGAAGTCGCCTGCGCGCTGCGGTGGTCGCATCATTGAGAGGGCATTGAGAGCATTGTCTAGCGATGAACTAGACAAGTCAGGCAACGCCTGGGAGGGTTGCGAGACCAGAACCGGGCTTTGCAGCGATCGGGGATCGGCGATGCTTGATGAGCTTCGACGTGCAGCGTCCTGGCCACTTCGGTCTCTGGGCCTCGACTCCGGCCGCGCGCTTGCGAATGCACAGCGCACGCCCGCGGTGCGACAAGCCCAGCGGCTCGAACAATGGACCTACGTCCGGGCCGCCTTCGAGGCGAGGAGCGCGTCCGCCGCGTCGGACCGCAGCTGATCCGCAGCGCCAGCTCACCCGACTCGCGCTGGTGCTTGGAACGTCCCATCAGCGCCCGGTCCGGCTGGGAGGAAGAAGACCCACCAGCCGGAGCCGTCGACCCGCGCTTCATGAAGGTCGCGGTGGTACGAGACCCGCACCGACGAGCCCGATTTCACGACCGTCGCTGTTCGAGTCGATAAGGGCGATCGCATACGGCTCACGCACGAGACTGAATCGCATGCTGGCGTAGTCGGGGTGATACCCGCTGAGTTCGACCCAGTCGGGCGCTGTCGCCACACCGTGATTGTTCCATTGCCGCCCTATACAGTGCCGAAACACTCCCGCCATACGATCCGAGGATGGCCGACTTGTTCGACGACTACCGTCTTGGAGCGGCGTGGGACGAGATGATCGACGCTGCGGGTGCGTCGCGTCCGAGCTACCAGGCTCTGTACGAGTCGATCCAGAAGAGCGGCAGCCAAGAACTGCGGGCCGGCGTCGACTCGCTCGCACGTGCTTATCTGAACCAGGGCGTCACGTTCGACGTCGGCGGCGAGGAGCGTCCGTTCCCGCTCGACATCGTGCCACGGGTCATCGACGACGCGAGCTGGCAGACGATCGATCGCGGCGTGCGGCAACGCGTCAAGGCGCTCGAGGCGTTCCTGTCCGATGTCTACAGCGGGCACTGCCGCGCCGTCGCCGACGGCGTCCTCCCCAACAAGATCATCAGCACGTCGAAGCATTTCCATCGTGAGGCCTACGGCATCGAGCCGGCCAACGGTGTGCGCGTGCACGTGAGCGGCATCGACCTGATCCGCGACGAACAGGGCGAATTCCGCGTACTCGAGGACAACGTGCGGGTCCCGTCCGGCGTCAGCTACGTGCTCGCGAACCGCAGCGCCATGCGCCAGCAATGGGCGGACGTGTTGAGCAAAGTGCGGCTGCGTCCGGTCAGCCACTACCCGCAGCGCCTGCTCGCCGCGCTCCGTGCCGCGGCACCGAGCGGCGTCACCGATCCGAACGTTGTCGTGCTCACGCCGGGCGTGCACAACAGCGCCTACTTCGAGCACGCCTGGCTCGCACGCGCCATGGGCGTTGAACTGGTCGAAGGACGCGACCTGGTCAGTGCCGGGGGAGTGGTGCGCATGCGCGACACCTCCGGCGAACGACGCGTCGATGTTATCTACCGGCGCGTCGACGACGAGTTCCTCGATCCGGTGCAGTTCCGCGCCGAGTCAGCGCTCGGCTGTCCGGGCCTGCTCACGGCGGCTCGCGCCGGCAACGTGACCATCGCCAACGCGGTCGGCAACGGCGTCGCCGACGACAAGTTGATCTACACCTACCTGCCCGCTCTCGTGCGTTACTACCTGTCCGAGGAGCCGGTGCTGCGCAACGTCGACACCTGGCGGCTCGAGGAGCCCGGCGCTCTCGAAGAAGTGCTCGACCGCCTCGACGAGCTCGTCGTGAAACCCGTGGACGGCGCGGGCGGCAAGGGTCTGGTGATCGGGCCGCAAGCCACCCGTCCCGAACTCGACGTGCTGCGCACCCGGCTGCTCGCCGATCCGCGCGGCTGGATCGCGCAACCTGTCGTGCAGCTGTCAACCGTCCCGACGATGATCGGCGACACGATCGCCCCGCGCCACGTCGACTTGCGCCCGTTCGCTGTCAACGACGGCAATGACGTGTGGGTGCTGCCCGGCGGCCTGACCCGGGTCGCCCTGCCCAAGGGCTCGCTCGTGGTCAACTCCAGCCAGGGCGGCGGCTCGAAGGACACCTGGGTGCTCGCGGGCGAACGCCGCGCCCCCCGCGTCAATCACACGGTCGAACCCGAACGGTCGCACCCACTGCCTCGCCCGGACGAGTTCCGCGACCTCGAGATCCGCCAACAACAGCAACAACAGCAACAACAGCGGGACGAACCGTGCTGAGCCGCCTGGCCGAATCGCTCTACTGGATCGGGCGCTACGTCGAACGTGCCGAGGACACCAGCCGCATCCTCGACGTCCACCTCGCCCTGCTTCTGGACGACCCGTGGGCACCCGAGGACATCGTCTGCTCGTCCCTGCTCTCGGCCATGGGTCAGGACAACGTCGACAGCGAGCAGACCAACAGCGCCGGACTGCTCGAACTGCTCGCATGGGACGACACGTCGCCGGGTTCGGTGCTCGGCGCACTCGCCGCGGCACGCGAGAACGCGCGCCGCAGCCGCGAGGTCGTTTCGACCGAACTCTGGGAGAGCATCAACGTCACCTTCCTCGAGGCGTCGCGAACCGAGCGCCGCGCGCACCCGCATGCGTTCTTCACCTGGGTGCGCGAACGGGCGGCCGCGTTCCACGGCACGGCGGACGCGACGCTGTCGCGCGATGAGGCCTACCACTTCCTGGTGCTCGGCCGGTCGATCGAACGTGCCGACATGACCGCTCGCCTGGTCGCTGCCCGCGCCCTCGCCGGCGACGCCGGACCGTCGTGGATCACGCTGCTGCAGAGCTGCGGTGCCTACCAAGCGTTCTTGCGCAGCGCGAACGGTGTGGTCGACGACCGTCGCTCGGTCGAGTTCTTGCTGCTCGATCCGCTGTTCCCACGATCAGTGATGCGCGCGCTCGTGCGTGCCGAGTACTGCTTGGACACGTTGGTATCGCTGCACGGCGGGACGACCGGTGCGCGCGGCGGCGAGGCGCATCGCGTGCTCGGCATGATCCGGTCGGAGCTGGAGTTCGCCCCGACGGCCGAACTGTTCGAGGACGTGTACCACGTCATGGAGCGCGTGCAGAGCGCCTGCTCGGTCGCCAGCGACGCGATCGCCCGGCGCTACTTCCCGCGCGGCGTCGTCACAGAGTGGAAGGCGAGCTGATGCCTTCGCGCTACCGCATCAACCACACGTCCGCCTACACCTACGACCAACCGGTGACCTCGTCGTTCAACGAGGTGCGACAGACGCCGGCGGCCTCGCCGTGGCAGATCCCGATGGAGTCGGTGCTGCGCGTCGACCAGTCGAGCTGGCACTACCGCTACATCGACTACTGGGGCACCTCGGTTCGGGTGTTCGAGGCGCATTCGCCGCACCGCGAGCTGGTCGTCGAGGTCACCAGCCTCGTCGAGGTCGATCGCACGCGACGAACAGTCTCGGTCGACCCGGCCGGGTGGGACGAATTGCGTTCGGCGCAGACCACCGACCGTTTCGACGAATTCCTGGCCACAGCCCGGGCAACCGCGCCGCCGACCGAACTGGCCGATCTGGCCGATTCGATCGCGGCCGACAATGATCCCGCGGGCACTGCGCAGGCCATCGCCGCGGCAGTGCACGAGACCATGACCTACCTGCCGGGTTCGACCGGCGTGTACACGCCCGCCGCCGACGCGTGGGACGCGCGCAGTGGCGTGTGTCAGGACTATGCGCACCTGGTCGTCGGCGCGCTGCGCCACGTCGGGATCCCGGCCCGGTACGTGTCGGGGTACCTGCACCCCAGCGCCGAGCCCGAGATCGGCGAGGAAGTGATCGCCGAGAGCCATGCCTGGGTCGAGTGGTGGCTCGGCGAATGGGCCGGCAATGACCCGACGAACCTCGCCGAGGTCGCCGAGCGCCACGTGCAGGTCGGCACCGGCCGCGACTACAACGATGTCCCGCCGATCAAGGGCATCGTCGCCGGCACTCCGATAACGACCGGACTGGACGTTGAGGTATCGATCACGAGACAGGCGTGAACCGTTTAGCCGCGAGCTACTCATGGGTACTCAATTCGGGTCCGACGTGACAAACGTCGTAGACGACACGTGAGAGGACGCGATATCCGTGAGCGGTACCGACAAGGCCAGCAACAAGATCGAAGAGGTTGGCGGCAAGGCCAAGGAAGCCCTGGGTAAGGCGACCGGTGACAAGAGCACCGAGAACGAGGGCCGCAAGGACCAGGCCAAGGCAGACGTCAAGGGCGCCGGCGAGAAGGTCAAGGACGCCTTCAAGCGCTGAGCAGCGCTGATCACCACAGCAGCTTTCACGGCCCCGCAGCGACCACCGTCGCTGCGGGGCCGTGGCGCGTCCTAGACCGGCGCAGTCTGGTAGGCACACAGTTGTGACCGACGATCTCCGTCCCCAGCGTCGTGGCCGCCGCATCGCGATGAGCGATGCCGAACGCGACGAGTTCCTCACCGCCGAGCGCACCTGCCGGGTCGCCACCATCAGCACGGACGGGCCGCACGCGACACCGCTGTGGTACCTGTGGCGCGACGGGGTGCTCTGGCTGTACTCGATCACGCGCAGCCAGCGCTGGACGGACCTGCAACGCGATCCGCGGATCGGCATCGTCGTCGACGCCGGTCATGACTACCTCGAACTGCGCGGCGTCGAGATCACCGGCACCGTCGAGGTGGTCGCCGAGGTACCCCGCACCGGTGTGGCGCACGGTGAACTCGCACCGATCGAGGCCGAGTTCGCCGCGAAGTACTTCGGCACCGAGGAGTTGTTCCTCGACGGCCGGCACGCGTGGTTGCGCGTGACGCCCGCCAAGATCAGCAGCTGGGACTTCCGCAAACTCGCCGACCTGTAGGCCGGGCTAGCTCCAGCGCACCCGCGCGAGCCGCTGCCAGATGTCGACTGCCCTCTCGTCGCCGTCGATCTCGATCGCGTCCGCCGGACGACGGTTCCACAGGTACAGATACAGATCGGCGCTGCTTCCCCGCAGGTGGCAATCCGCGTGACCGCCACTGTCGCGGGTGATCGTGCGCCCGTCCGGCCCCAGGTCGACCCGCCACGTCGTCGAAGCGTCGGTCGGCGCGACCTGTAACGCAAGCGGAGGGTCGGCGAGCAGCCGCCCGCGCGGGCGGGCGTAGAAGCCCTCGAGCAGTTCGCCGATGCCGTCGAGTGCGAAGTCACGATCGACGTCGGGCACCTCACCGATCGACGCCGCGGCATCGGCGCCGTGGATCGTCGTCTCGTGCGCCTGTCGGCGGGCCCAGAACAATCGCGGTGGCCCGGCGTTGGCGAGGAAGGTCATCGCATCGAGATCGTCCGGCGCTGCGCGCAACGCGGCGACCACATCGCGGTGGCCCGCGCGAAACCAGTTGACGACGTCGTCGTCCGGCGCGCTGAAGTCGGGTTCGGCGCCGTCGCCGAACGCGGCACGACCCTCGCGCACATGGACGGTTGCCCACCGGTGCACCATCCCGATGTGCCCGAGCAGTGCGCGGACGTCCCACTCGGGGCAGGTGGGGACGGACGAGCTCAGCCCGGCCCGCTCGGCGGTATCGGCGAGCGCGAGGCCGTGCAGTTCGAGGCGGTCGATGAGGTCAACGGCGTCCACGTGGTCATCCTGGCATCGCCTGCTGTCAGCGTCAGCCGAGGCTCGGTACCCCGGCCGTCCAGCACTGCGTGCCGCTGTGACACGTGATCAGGGCGTTCATGATCTTGTCGAGGGCGGCGACGCGCGCCTTGGGCAGCGACGGCCCGAGATTGTGCAGCTCGTACGGATCCTTGAGCGTGTTGTAGTACTCGCGGTACCCGTTGGCGTAACGCACGTAGACGAAGTCGCGCGCACGGATCGCGTTGTAGGTCGGCGGCACCGGGCTCTTGAAGACGTCCTGCTTGTCCGGATCCGCGTCCTGGTGCGGGTCGTAGTGGTGCTCGATGAGCGCGTAGCGGCGCCAGGGCTCGTTCTGGCCGTGCAGCAGCGGGACGAGGCTGTGGCCTTCCACGCCGGGTGGGGTCGTGCCGCCGGCCAGCTGAGCGAACGTGGAGCGGAGGTCGATGTTCTCGGCCATCGCCGGATTCACCGAGTCCGGCGCGATTCCCGGTCCGGTGACGACGAGCGGCACGCGGATGTCGGTGTCGAACGCGGTTTCCTTACCTGAACGGAGCCGGTACTCGCCGAGGTGATAGCCGTTGTCCGAGCTGAAGACAAACACGGTGTTGCGCGACTGGCCGGTCACCGCGAGGGTGCGCTCGAGCGCACCGATCATCCGGTCGACCGACTGCACCGACTCGACCCGAAGCTGCCACCAGTGCTGGATGTAGCGCAGGTCCGTCGGCGACATCGTCTTCAATCCGCGCAGCCAGGGTGGGACCGGGTGTGGCAGGTGGTTGAAAGCAGGCGTGTGCGGGGCGCGGATGCCGGGGAACGTACCGATGTCCTGCGGCGCGGGCGTGTAGGGGTAATGCGGCGCGAACGTCGCGAGCTCGAGCATGAACGGCCGGTGCGATGACTTCGCGCTCTGCCGGATGAATCGAAGCGCCCGCTGCTGCAAGACGGTTGTCAGGTAGTCGCTGGGCCGGCTGCCGTAGTGCGCCCAGGAGTGTCCGCTGGTGATGTCGTACTGGTACTCGGGATAGCCGTTGCCCGCGGCGTTCCAGGTCGTCCAGCCCGGCGGCACCCAGGCGCCCTTGCGGTACTGCGGCGTACCCGGCTTCGGGTTCGGCCGGTACTCGTTGAGGTACTTGCCCATGAATCCGGTGCGATAGCCGGCCTTGTAGAGCGAGGTGGCGAAGGTGCTCCGCTCCTCGCCGAGGTTGTGGAACTTGGCGAAGCCGCCGTCCGGAGCGGTGTTGCCGAGCACGTGGGTGCTGTGCGGGAACTTGCCGCTGAAGATCGACGCTCGCGAGGGACAGCACAGCGAGTCGGTCACCGTGTAGTTGCTGAACGTCATGCCCTGCTGCTGCATCGCCTTGACGTGGGGCATGTACTTGATCAGGTTCCACGACAGGTCATCGGTCAGGACGAACACGATGTTCGGATGTGACGCGCTCGGTGCGATCGGCGACCCGCTGCCGGTGGGCAGCGGCGGGTATTTGGTCGCCTTCGTCGGTGAGCTCGTGCAGGCGCACAGCGACAATGCGATCAAGACGAGCGCGATGATCAGGCGCTGATTCCGACGGGGACGCACATGATGAGAAGTACGCGACCGATGCATAGAGGTGGATGACCCCGTCAGGCCGTTATCAGACGCGATCATCCTGAGTTCGGAACGCCGGCGTTCCAGCACTCGGTGCTTCCATGGCAAGCGATCAGCTGATTCATGATGTGGTTCAGATAACCAGTGCGCAGCTTCGACAGCGACCGCCCGAGGTTGTGCAATTCATATGGATCCTTGGCGATGTTGTAGAACTCGATCTCGCCGGTCTGCGTGTATCTGATGAAGATGAACGAGTTGGTGCGGATCGCGTTGTAGGTGGGCGGCGTCCCGCTCAGGTAGTCCTGGGTGTCCGGGTCGGTCGATTTGGGATCGTCGTGCGCGTGCTCGATCAGCGCATACGTCCGGAAGGCTGTTGGGTGCTGGTGCAGCAGCGGGACGAGGCTGCTCCCGTCGACGTTGCTGGGTGTCTGAGCGCCGCCGAGGTCGTCGAAGGTGGGCCGAAGGTCGATGTTCTGGGCCATTGCGGTGCTTTGGCTGTCTTGTGGGATGCCGGGGCCGGCGACGATCAACGGCACGCGGATGTCGGTGTCGAAGGCCGTCTGCTTGCCGTACTCGAGGGTGTACTGGCCGAGGTGATAGCCGTTGTCGGAGCTGAACACGAAGACGGTGTTGTCGGACTGGCCGGCCGCCTGTACCGAATGCTCGATCGCGCCGATCATGCGGTCGACGCTCTGCACGGCCTCGACGCGCATCTCGTACCACTTCTGGATCTTCGCCATTGCCGCAGCGCTGAGCGGGTGCCGGGCCTTCATCCACGCCGGCGCCGGATGGGGGAGCGTGTCGAAGTTCGGGCCGCGCGGCTCCTGGATGCCGGCGAACGACCCGACATCGGCCGGCGCGGGTGTGTACGGCGAGTGGGGAGAGAACGGCGCGACCTCGAGCATGAACGGATTGGGATGTTGCGTCGCGCTCGCCACGAACGCCGTCGCCTTCGCCTGCAGCACCGTGTTCATGAAGTCGGCGGGTGAATGGCCGTAGTAGACGACCTTTCTGCCTTGCGCAACGCCGTAGTTGTACCCGGCGTACCCGCCTGCTCCGACGCCGTCCCAGGTCGACCAACCCGGCGGCACGTACGGGCCGTACAAGGCCTCACGGTACGGAGGACGCGACCGGGCCGGGTTGTAGTCGTTGAGGTACTTGCCCATGAAGGCGGTGCGGTAGCCCGCCTTCAGCAGCGACGTTGCGAACGTGCTGCGGTCGTCGCCCTCGGCCCGGAACTTGTAGAAACCGCCGGTCGGGAGGGTGTTGCCGAGCACGTGCGTGTCGTGGGGGAACTTGCCGGTGAAGATCGACGCGCGCGACGGGCAGCACAACGAGTCGGTCACGGTGTAGTTGGTGAAGGTCATGCCTTGCTGCTGCAACGCCTCGACGTGCGGCATGTACTTGACCAGATCCCACGACAGGTCGTCGGTCAGGACGAAGACGATGTTGGGGTGGGTCGGCGATGCCTGGTCACCAGTCGCGACGGGCGAAGGGAGCGCCGTCGGCTTCGCCGAACTGCTGCACCCAACCAGGCACAAGAGCGCACCCACCATCGCGAGAACCGCCGTGAGGAGGGGGCGGCGCGGTGAGCGCGGCAAGTCAGCTCCTCGTGGCTCGGCTCCCTGAGATCACTACCGATCACACACTGCCATGGCTGTGATCGCGACAGCGATGTCAGGGGCCTCTCAGAGCCTCCCGTGACGCGTGGCTCAGCCGAACTCGACGCCCTGCGCCAGCGGGAGCTCGGTCGAGTAGTTGACCGTGTTGGTTGCCCGGCGCATGTACGCCTTCCAGGCGTCCGAACCGGACTCGCGACCGCCACCGGTCTCCTTCTCGCCACCGAAAGCGCCACCGATCTCGGCGCCGGACGGGCCGATGTTGACGTTCGCGATCCCGCAGTCGGATCCGTCGGCCGACGTGAACCGCTCCGCTTCGCGGACGTTCATCGTGAAGATCGACGACGACAGGCCCTGCGGCACCTCGTTGTGCATGGCGAGGGCCTCGTCGAAGTCGTCATAGGTCATGACGTAGAGGATCGGTGCGAACGTCTCGGCGCGCACGATCTCGCTCTGCGTCGGCATCCGGACGAGCGCCGGTTGCACGTAGTACGCCTCGGTGTCGTCATCGGTGAGCACCCGCTCGCCGCCGGCGATGAGCTCGCCGCCGTTGGCCTGCGCCTTCTCGAGCGCACCCGCGTATCCCTCGTAAGCGGCCTTGTCGACCAGCGGGCCGACGAGGGTGCCCTCGTCGAGCGGGGACCCGATCGGAAGCGTCTCGTAGGCCGACTTGATCCGCTCGACCAATTCGTCAGCGATCGAGGAGTGCGCGATCACGCGACGCAGCGAGGTGCAGCGCTGCCCCGCGGTGCCGGCGGCAGAGAACACGATGCCGCGCACCGTGAGGTCGAGGTCGGCGCTCGGCGTCACGATCGCTGCGTTGTTGCCGCCGAGTTCGAGCAGCAGCTTGCCGAAGCGCGCAGCGACGCGGGGGGCGACGGCTTTGCCCATGCGGGTCGAGCCGGTGGCCGACAGAAGTGCGACGCGGGCGTCGTCGACAAGTGCCTCGCCGACCTCGGCAGCACCGAGCACGAGGCGCGAGATGTTCTCGGGCGCCCCGACGCGCCGTGCGGCCTCGGCGACCAGCGACTGGCAGGCCAGTGCGGTCAGCAGCGTCTTCTCCGACGGCTTCCACACGACCGAGTCGCCGCACACGAAGGCGAGCGCGGCGTTCCACGACCACACCGCGACCGGGAAGTTGAACGCGCTGATCACGCCGACGACACCGAGCGGGTGCCACTGCTCCATCATCCGGTGGCCCGGACGCTCGGAGGCGATCGTCAGACCGAACAGCTGGCGCGACAGACCGACCGCGAGATCGCAGATGTCGATCATTTCCTGGACCTCGCCGAGGCCCTCGGAGCGGATCTTGCCGGCCTCGATCGAGACGAGCGCACCGAGATCGGCCTTGTGCTCGCGCAGCAGCTCACCGAGCTCGCGCACGAGCTGGCCGCGGACGGGGCCGGGAACGGTGCGCCAGGTCTGGAAGGCGTCCTGCGCGCTGGCGACGATTGCCTGCACGTCGTCGGTGGTGTGCGCCGGGACGCGGGCGAGTTCGCCGCCGGTGATGGGCGAGCGGGCGATCAGATCGCCGGCGTCGCTGAGGTTCTCGACGCCGAGGCGGGCCAGGATCTCGCGGGTCTCGCGGACCAGGTCCTCGTGGGCGGGCAGGGTGGACGGCATGTCGGAACTCCTCATCAGTTACTTACGACTGATGAGTATATGCCGTAAGTTCTTCTTATGACCAGTGGGGCTCCCTTGGACGTCGGCAGGCTGCGGCTGCTGCGCGAGGTGGGCCGCCGCGGGACGATCGCCGGCGCCGCCCGCGAGCTCGGGCTCACCCCGTCCGCGGTGTCGCAGCAGCTGGCCGTCCTCGAGCGCGAGGTGGGCACGTCGCTGGTCGACCGGTCGCCGCGCGGGGTCACCCTGACCGGTGCCGGGCATGCGCTCGCGGCCCGGGCGGGGGAGGTGCTGGACGTGTTGTCGGCGGCGCGCGCCGACCTCGATCGGATCGGCGGTGCTGCCGGCGGGCCGGTGGGCATTGCGGCCGTGGCGAGCGCTGCGATGACATTCGTGTCAGCAGCAGTCGATGAGCTCGCGCGCGTACAGCCGGCGATCCGTCCGAGTGTCGAGGTTGCCGAGCCAGGTCGCGGCCTGGGTCTGCTGGTCGCCGGCGACGTCGAACTTGCTGTTGTCGACGAGTACGACTATGTCCCGCTGGCCCTGCCCGAGTTCGTGGTGGCACACCCGCTGTGCGCCGAGCAGCTCGTCCTGGTCGTGCCGCGCGATTGGGACGGCCCGAGCCGGCCGGCGCTTGCCGATCTTGCCGACCAGCGATGGGTGATGCCGCCGGACGAGGCAGCATGCGGGCTGGCGGTGCGCTCGGCCTGTCGCGCCGCCGGGTTCGAGGCAGATGTGCGCTGGACCAGCGACGACATGCTCGTGCTCGTCCGCGCGGTCGCGGCCGGGCACGGCGTCGCCGTGTTGCCGCGCCTCTCGGTGGCCGAGGACGCCGCGCACGTGGATGTGCGCGAACTGCGCGCACCGCGGTTGCGCCGACGGTTGACGGCAGTCGCGCGATCTTCGGCGCTGGCACGTCCGTCCGTGGCCGCGGTGCTGACCGCGATCACCGCCGCAGCGTCGTCCGACTAGCACGGTTTGTCCTGCGACTTCGCGAAAACTCGAGGTTTGTATCAGAGGCCCGGTTGACTTCTCGGAACGACACGCGTGTAATTTCTCCAATGTCGTTAGGCGCTAGCGACAGCCGCCCCGCCTCCCGGAGGACACCATGACGGAGCTGTCCCACAGTCTCGACGAGGCCGAACTCACCGACTTGTTCGGGCTTCCCGATGAGTCCGGCTGGGCAGAGCGCGCGCTGTGCGCGCAGACCGACCCGGAGGCGTTCTTCCCTGAAAAGGGTGGCTCCACCCGCGAGGCGAAGAAGATCTGCACGGGGTGCGAGGTCAAGTCCGAGTGCCTCGAGTATGCCCTCGACCACGACGAGCGCTTCGGGATCTGGGGCGGTCTGAGCGAGCGCGAGCGCCGGCGGTTGAAGAAGCGCGCAGTCTGATCAGTGGTGGATCGGGCCGGTCTGCACCACTTGGAAGGCTGACCCGGGCACTCGCTTGAGTTGATCGAGGTCGTTGTCGTTCCAGCCGGGCCAGTTGGCCCCGCTGATGAACCAGTTCGAGCCGTTGTCGGCGACGAACATGCCGTAGTGCTTGAGGCAGATCAGGATCGTGCGGGCGGCACCGTGATAGCCGCGCAGGGAGAACGAGGCCTTGAGTCGGAACCGGGCGCCCATCGGCGGCACATTGACCGAATTGGTCGACCCTGCCTCGTGCGTCGCGGGGTGGATGTAACCGCGCTGGGTCTGATCGACGGTGAACCGCAGCGCGTGGTCGATGCGGCCGGACTTGATCTCGGACGGGCGGACGAGACCCGCACTGATCGGCAGGCCTGCCGCATCTGCCGAGGTCCAGCCGGCCGGACGCAGGCGGTCCGAGCGCAGGTTGAACACGGCGCCGGACGCCGCGGCCCAGCCGCGCCGCGTGCGGTGCGCGTCGAACAACTCGTACAAGTGACAGTTGTGCGAGGCGACGAGCACGTGCCGGTCGCTGCCCGCCTCGATGTGCGCCGAGCGCGGGATCGGGTAGGGGCCTGGGTCGCTCTGCGAGCCGTAGGCGGTGAACTGGATGTGCACCTTGGGCTGATTGGCGGGGACCTGCGTCAGCGGGATGCCGTAGGTGCGGTTCGAGCCGAAGTCGGGGTGCAGGTGCACCGACCGACCGACACTGCGCACCCACGCCGCCGAGTGCGGGCTCAGCGGGGCATGGCTGATGTCCTGGCGCCACGGGTTGTCGGCAGGGAACAGCGCGCACCCCGCGATCCGCGGCACCGGCACCCCCGCAGCGGCATCGACTGCATGACCCGGACGGCTCGCAGCCGTACAAGCGCACAGGGCCAACAGCGCACCTGCGACGCGTCCCAGACCCTTCACTGCGGGTCTATTTCGTCGACGTCGCGGCCCAGGAGTTCGGCGACGAGTTCGGCCACGACCATGAAGACCAGGTCGGCACGGTCCTCGCCGTCGCGTGCCCGGGCCTCGACCGGCCGGCGGTAGATCACGATGGTGGGTGACGAGGTGCCGGGCACGCCGTCGCGCAGCAGTCGTCCGAGCGGCACGCCCCGGTCGAGGATGACCTCGGGATCGAACTCGAGACTGGCACCTGGCGTGAGCGCGGGAACGTCCTCGACCGCGAACTCGACGGCGGCGAGTTCGGCCGACCAGCGGCCTTCCAGCTCCTCGACCGCATCGAGGACGAGATCGTCGAACTGTTGGCCCCGGGTGCGCTGGCGCGGGATCGCGCCCTGGGCGAGCGAACCGCGCAAGCCGCGTCCGCGCCGGTCGCGCACGGGCCCGCGCGACGCCGTGCCCGGGCGCCGGGAGTGCCGTCGCGACTCACGCATGGGCGCAAGCCTACGGCGACACGGGCCGCGGACAACTGCCGAGAATCCGAACCGATGGCAGCACCGGGCGCTATGGTCCGAACGTGATCGGCCGACGGGTTTCGCGATGAGGGTGGTCCGCCGCTGCACCCGGACGGGTTGTGCCCGCTCAGCGGTGGCGACGCTGACCTACGCCTACGCCGACCTGACTGCCGTTGTGGGCCCGCTGGCCAGCTACGCCGAACCACACTCCTACGACCTGTGCGAGGAGCACGCCGTCCGGCTGACGGTGCCGCGCGGCTGGGAAGTGCTGCGCCATGTGGGCGAATTCCCGGCGCCGATCCCGCACGGCGACGATCTCGAGGCTCTCGCCGACGCGGTGCGCGAGGCGGCCCGCGTCGAGCACGCCCCGGACATCGACCTCGGTACCACGCGGCGCGGGCATCTGCGTGTCGTCCCGCCCGCCCGCTGATCACGACCGCGCCAGTACGCTGCGGGCATGGATTTGTCCGGGGTCGTCAAGGCTTACGACGTACGCGGCATCGTTCCTGAGCAGCTGAACGAGGACGTCGCCCGGGCACTCGGTGTCGCGTTCGCCGATCTGGTCGCCGGTGACGGCGGCCCGGCGACGATCGTGACGGCGCACGACATGCGCGAGACCGGGCCGGGCCTGGCCCGGGCGTTCGCCGACGGAGCGATGCGCAGGGGCGCGTCGATCGTCGAGATCGGGCTCGCCTCGACCGACATGCTCTACTTCGCTTCCGGCCACCTCGGCTTCGCCGGCGCGATGTTCACCGCCAGCCACAATCCGGCCCAGTACAACGGGATCAAGTTCTGCCGGGCGGGCGCAGTGGCGGTCGGGCGCGATTCCGGTTTGGCGCAGATCCGCGCCGACGCCGAGCGCTACCTGACCGAAGGCATGCCGACCGGCGATGTCGAAGGTCCGGTCGGCACGGTCGAGCAGCGCGACCTGCTCGCCGACTACGCCCGCTACCTGCGCCGGCTCGTCGACCTGTCCGGCGGCCGGCGGCTCAAGGTTGTCGTCGATGCGGGCAACGGCATGGCCGGACATACCGTGCCGGCCGTCCTGGGTGATGCCGAACTGCCGGCACTGCCGCTGGACATCGTCCCCATGTACTTCGACCTGGACGGGTCGTTCCCGAACCACGAGGCCAATCCGCTCGAGCCCGCCAACCTCGTCGACCTGCAGCAGCGTGTCGTCGTCGAGGGCGCCGACCTCGGGCTCGCCTTCGACGGCGACGCCGACCGCTGCTTCGTCATCGACGGCGCGGGCGCGGCCGTCTCGCCGTCGGCGATCACCTGCCTGGTCGCCGTGCGCGAACTTGCCCGCACCCCCAACGCCCCGGTGATCCACAACCTCATCACGTCCAAAGCCGTGCCGGAGGTGATCGCAGAACACGGCGGCACCCCCGTCCGCACCCAGGTCGGCCACTCGATCATCAAGGCCGAGATGGCACGCACGGGCGCCGTGTTCGGCGGTGAGCATTCCGCGCACTACTACTTCCGTGATTTCTGGTTCGCCGATACCGGCATGCTCGCCGCGATGCACGTGCTCGCCGCGCTCGGCGAACAGTCCGGCCGCCTCGCCGAACTCGTCGAGCCGTACGCCCGCTACGTCGCGTCCGGCGAGATCAACTCGACGGTGGCCGACCAGGCCGCGGCCGTGGCAGCGGTGCGCGCACAGTACGAGGCGCAGGCCCGCTCGGTCGACGAGCTCGACGGGTTGACCGTCGAGCTGCCCGACGGCAGCTGGTTCAACGTGCGCGCCTCGAACACCGAACCCCTGCTGCGGCTCAACGTCGAGGCCGCCGACGACACGACGATGGGCGAGCTGCGCGATGCCGTGCTCGCGGTGATCCGGGGCTGAGGAGGCCGACGTGGCGCTCGATTCCGACCTGCTCGCCTTACTGGCCTGTCCCAGCGACGATCACGCACCGCTGCGCGAGGAATCCGACGAGCTGGTCTGCACGTTCTGCGCCTCGCGGTTCCCGATCACCGACGGCATAGCCGTCCTGCTCATGGACGAGGCGACGGCCGGACCGAACGGGTTCGGCGAGCGCGCCGACGGCTGAGGCGGGGACGAGATGTTCGACGAGGCCGTGCTCGACGACGACACCCTGCTCGAGCGCCGCGATTCGACCCGGCTGCTGTGGCACCTCGCCACCGCCGGCGCACAGGTGCGCCGCGCCATCGACATGGCCGGCGAGTTCGGCGTCGATCGCCTCTCGGGCGAGCTGCCGCGTGCTCTGCTGGTCGCCACCGACGCCCCGCCGTCGGCCGCCCTGCGGCTGATCACCCGGCTCAGCTGCGAGGCGACGCCCGCGCTGGCCTGGCACGGCGTCGAACTGCCGCGGTGGGCCGGAGCGTCCGACGCGCTGTTGATCGGCGCTGTCGACGGTCGACACCCCCGCCTGGCGGAGCTTGCCGCGCAGGCCTCGCGCCGCGGCATGGCGATGGCCGTAGTCGCGCCGGCGGGTTCGCCGGTCGCCGCCGCGGCCGGGCGCGCACCGGTTCACCACTTGGCGCCTGACCTGCACCGGCACGCATCACGCTGGGCGGTGCTCACACCGCTACTGCAAGCCCTCGACGCGCTCGGCCTGCAGACGATCCCGTCCGGCTTGCTCACACGGGTCGCCGATGCCTTGGACGAGACCGCCGAGGCATGCCGGCCGTCCGGCGAGCTGTTCACCAACCCGGCCAAGTCGCTGGCCCTCGATTTCGCCGATGCTCGTCCGCTGATCGTCGGTGCCGGTGCACTCGCCAGCGTCGCGGCCCGCTCGACCGCGGACGCGTTGCAGATCGGTGCGGGTGTGCCTGCCGTCGCGGTCAGCCTGCCCGACGGCGCCGGCCGGGCCGGCGCGCTGCTGCGCGGGACGGCGGCAGCGCCGAGCGAGGACGACTTCTTCCGTGATCGGGTCGACGATGGAGCGCCCCAGCGCGCAAGGTTATTGGTGATCGGCGACGACGGATCGCCTGACGACACCACCCTCGGCGAGCGCACCGGGGCGCAGATCCAGCTCGACGAGGTGGCAGCCCGCAGGGCCGCGGGCGCGCTGCGCCGGCTCGCCGAGGAGCTCGGCGTGCAGGTTTCGAGCGTTGACGTCCCCGACGCGGCGCCACTTGCCCGCTTCGCCGCTGCGGCGGCGTTCGGTGAGTTCACCGCTGCCTATCTGGCCTTCGCGCTCGGCTTCGACCCCGGTACGCCGGGTCCCGCCGAGATGGACCATTGATGGCCGAAACGTCGCACGGCGCGAAGGCGATCATCGCCGCACTCGGCGCCAACCTCGGCATCGCGGTGATCAAGATGATCGCGTTCGCGATCACGGGTGCGAGTTCGATGCTCGCCGAGGGGGTGCACTCGCTCGTCGACTCGGGCAACCAGGTGCTGCTGCTCATCGGCTCGCGCACCTCGCGTCGCCGCGCGGACAAGGACCACCCGTTCGGCTACGGCCGCGAACGCTTCGTGTACGCGTTCCTCGTCGGGCTGATGCTGTTCAGCGCCGGCGGGTTGTTCGCGCTCTACGAGGGCGTCGAGAAGATCCGCCATCCGCACCACCTCGACAACCCGCTCGTCGCGATCATCGTGCTCGTGATCGCCATCGGGCTCGAGGCATTCTCGCTGCGCACGGCCGTTCACGAATCGCTGCCGCACAAGGGCACGGACAGCTGGTTCGGATTCATCCGGCACGCGAAGGTGCCGGAGTTGCCGGCGGTGCTGCTCGAGGACGTCGCGGCGCTGACCGGCCTCGCGTTCGCGCTGGCCGGAATCGGCCTCGCCGAGGCGACCGGCCAACCCGTGTGGGACGGCATCGGCACCTGCGCCATCGGCGCGCTGCTCGTCAGCGTCGCTGTGCTGCTCGTGATCGAGACCAAGAGCCTGCTGCTGGGGGAGTCGGCCGCACCGGTCGCTGTGCGAGCCATCGAGGACGCGCTGACCGGCGGCGGCGTCGAGCGAGTGGTGCACCTGCGCACCATGCACCTCGGACCCGAGGAGGTGCTGGTCGCAGCGAAGATCGCGCTGGCGCCCGGCGCGCCACTGAAGGACGTCGCGAAGGCGATCGACGACGCCGAGGCGCGGGTGCGCAGCGCAGTCCCGTCCGCGCGGTTGATCTACCTCGAGCCGGATCTTGACCGCAGTGGCTGAGCCCGCAGTATTCGAGATCGGCGGGGTGCTGCGCCGCTACGACTGGGGCTCGACATCGCTGCTCCAGCGCCTCGTCGGGATGCCATCCGATGGCCGGCCGGCCGCGGAGTTGTGGTTCGGCGCGCATGCCGGCGACCCGTCGCCGGCACTCGGTACGACGCTGGATCGCGTGCTCGCCGACAACGGCGAGCCCGCGCTGCCGTTCCTGGTGAAGATCCTCGCGGCCGAGCGGGCGCTGTCGATCCAGGTCCACCCGACCCGCGCACAGGCCGAGGCCGGCTACGACCGGGAACAGGCTGCGGGCATCCCGATCGATGCTCGCGAACGCAACTACGTCGACCGCAACCACAAGCCGGAACTGCTGTGCGCGCTGACACCGTTCGAGGGGCTGTGCGGGTTCGGTCCGGTCGACCGGACGCTGGCGCTGCTGGCCGAACTCGGGCTGCCCGAACTCGATTTCGTCGCCGACCTGCTCCGCGGCCCGGACGGGCTGCGTGCGGCGTTCACTGCCGTCCTGACCCACCCCGACCCGGGTCCGATGATCGCGGCGGTGCGCTCCCGGGCGACACCGGACGGGCCGCTGCGTCCGCAGTCCCTGATCGCCGAGCACTTCCCGGACGACATCGGGCTGGTCGTCTCGCTGCTGCTCAATCACGTGCGGCTCGAGCCGGGGCAGGCGTTCTATCTCGCGGCCGGCAACGTGCACTGCTACCTGCGCGGCATGGGCGTCGAGGTCATGGCGAGCAGCGACAACGTGCTGCGCTGCGGCGTGACGGCCAAGCACATCGACGTGCCCGAACTGCTCGCGATCACCGACTTCACCGAGCTGGCCGACCCGATCTGGCCGGAGCGCGAGGGCCGCTATGTCGTGACGGTGCCCGACTTCGTCCTGCAGCCACTCGATCTCGCCGGTGACGTGGAGTTGCCGCCGGCCGGGCCGCGCATCGTCATCGCCACGAGCGGCGATGTCGCGGTCGACGCGGTGAGTTTGGGCCCGGGCAACGCGGCGTTCGTCCGACCCGACCAGGCCGTGACGCTCGGCGGCGCGGGTCAGGTGTTCATCGCCTCCGGCGAATAGCCGACTGGATTCAGGGCGCCCAGGGCGAGGGGGTGTCCTTCGCGCCGAAGTAGTCGCCGCCCTTGGCACGCGCGTCGTCGGTACCCCATTCCACGGTGCCCTCGGTCGTCGGGAAGTGCTTGCGGCAGTGGATGTAGGTGTTCGACAGGTGCATTGCGACCCAGCGTTCGGGGCCGCGTCCGGAAAACTCCCGCGTCGCGAGTTGCGGGTACTCATCGGCGACGTCATCGAGTTCGAGCACTCTGGTGTAGCCGCGCAGGTGCAGCCCGATGCGGGTCATCCGGTCGAGGAACATCAGGTGCGCCGGCGGGTTCTTGAGCAGGTTGCCGACCGTGGTCATCACGCCGTTGCCGCGCAGTTCGGGCCATGCCACGGTGCGCTCGTCGACGACAGCGACGAAGCCGGGCTCGCCGAAGCGGATCGAGGCGTCGGGACGGCCGTCGGTGTCGACGCTCGCGACGACCATCTCGGTCTGCTCGCCGAGGAACTCCACCATTTGCGGGGTCAGCCGATCGAGCATCTGGTCGCGGTAGAACCGATCCGCGCGCTCACGTGACCCGTAAAGCTCCTGGGCGAGAAATTCCCCACCGGATTGGGAAAAAGGTCAGTCAAGGTCCGCTCCTTGCAAACTGGGACGGCTCTGTGGTGATTTACCCAACTATGCAGGACTATTTTCTGAGGAAGCCAATCTGGCTCAGATTGACCCGTGCGACCATCGCCGGATGGCCCGCGGGCGGGTCATGCGTTCTTATGGGCAATTGCTCCCGCACTTGCCCGCACCCACGTTGGAGGACACAGCATGGGCATGCGCCGCTGGCTCGGCCTGCCGGAACGGTCGAAGTCACCCCGAACAGTGACCTGGAACGACCGACCCGATTCGACGCCGGCCGCCCCTGATCCCATCGAAGCCGTGACGACCTCGCTGCCGAGGGTCGTCGTGCCAGTTGTCGAGCCGACTCCACCTGCCGACGCGCCGCCACCCCCCGTGGCCGGCGGACTGATCGTGGGATCCGCCGAGCGGCGTACCGGTGACCCCGACCTGCCCGAGTTCTACACCGCCCAGCCGCCTGTCGAGCGTCCCTACAGCGACAAGGCGCTGCTGACGAAGTACACCGACTACGACCGCTCGGCGCTGCGCGACGCGTGGGCCCTGGTGAGCGATCGGGCCGACAAGCTCGTGAGCACCTTCTACGCCGAGCTGTTCGTGCGCGTGCGCGAGGCGCCGACGATGTTCCCGTCGAGCATGACCGCCCAGCGTCAGGAATTCGGCAAAGCTCTCGTCCAATGGGTCGTCACCGACGATCCGGACGCGATGTCGGCACACCTACAACAACTCGGTGCCGACCACCGCAAGTTCGACGTCGAGCCCCGGCACTACGAGGTCGCGGGCGCGGCGTTGGCCAGCGCGTGGAAGACCCTCGCCGGTGACCGATGGACACAGCGGCATGAGTCCGCGGTCATCGGCAGCTACACCCGGCTGGCGTCCACGATGTTGGACGGCGCGATGAAACACCTGCACGAGCCCGCGTCGTGGGGAGCGAGCGTCGTCGACCACCAGCAGATCCTGAGCGATTTCGCGGTGATCCGAATCCAGCCCGATGAGCCCTACCCCTACAAGGCCGGCCAGTACCTCACGCTCGAGGTGCCGAGCCAGCGCCGGGTGTGGCGGCAGATGTCGATCGCGAGCGCGCCGCGCCCGGACAACTCCTTCGACATCCACGTCCGCGCCATCGGTGGCCTCGGCGTCTCGGCCGCGCTCGTGCGCGCCACCAAGGTCGGTGACCGGCTACGGCTCGGCCCGCCGCGCGGCAACGATCTCGTCGTCGAACCGGGCACCGTGTCCTCCGGCCTGCTGTGCATCGCCTCCGGCACCGGCGCCGCGCCGATCAGCGCGGTCGTCGAGTCGGTGCTGTCGTGGCGCGAACCCCCGACCCAGCTCGACGTGTTCGTCGGCGGACGCACCCGCGACGACATCTACCCGGTCGAGTCGCTGAACCGGATGATCCAATCGCGCGGCCAGTTCGGCCGGGCCCGGGCCCACGGCGTGGTCTCGGACGACCCGAGCTTCGGCGGCTACCGGGGGCGGGTCGAGTCGGTGGTGCCGATCCTGCGCGACTGGGCCTCGCTCGGTGTCGACGTCCTCGTCGCCGGGCCGAACCCGATGATCGAGGCGACGGTCACCAACCTCACCGTCAACCGCGTGCCGCTGAACAAGATCCACTTCGATCAGTACGAGTCGTCTGCCGCCTGATTGGCGAACTGAAATCTGACACGCCTGTGGTAGATTTTCGCCTTGATGGAGGCGTTGTCGATTCAGCAGGCGGCCGCGGCGACGGGATGGTCGCAGCGGATGCTCCGGTACCTGGAGCAGGCCGGGCTGGTCGCGGCGTTGCGGACGCCCGGCGGGCACCGGCACTACGGGCCGCGCCAGATCGAGCGGCTGCGCAAGCTCCGCGAGTTGATCGACGCCCATGACCTCGGTATCACCGAGATCGCCTTCGAACTCCGCATGCGCACCGACCCGGAGCTCGCGCGTGCGGTCGACGATTGGTTCGGCCCGCTGCACCGCGCCGCCGCACCTCCCGAGGCGGGCCTTTACCGCCGACTGACCACTGCAGAAACCCGAAGCACCGACACCAGCACCGTCCCCTCAGATTCAGGAGATCACGTGAGCATCAGCCTGACCCCGGATTCCGCCGGCAGCGTCCACGACTTCAAGGTCAAGGACCTCTCACTTGCCGAGTTCGGCCGCAAGGAGATCACCCTCGCCGAGCACGAGATGCCGGGCCTGATGGCCCTGCGCCGCGAATTCGGCCCGTCCCAGCCGCTGAAGGGCAAGAAGGTCGCGGGCTCGCTGCACATGACCGTGCAGACCGCCGTCCTCATCGAGACCCTCGTGGCCCTCGGCGCCGACGTGCGCTGGGTCAGCTGCAACATCTTCTCCACCCAGGACCACGCTGCGGCGGCGATCGTCGTCGGCCCGGACGGCACACCCGAGAGCCCGGCCGGCGTGTCGGTCTACGCATGGAAGGGCGAGACGCTCGAGGAGTACTGGTGGTGCACCGAGCAGATGCTCACCTGGCCCGACGGCTCGGGCCCCGACTCGATCGTCGACGACGGCGGTGACGCCACGCTGCTGATCCACATGGGCACCGAGTACGAGACCGGCGGCGCCGTGCCGCAGGCCGAGGACACCGACTCCGAGGAGTACAAGGTCATCCTCGAGCTGCTGCGGCGCTCGGTCGCCGAGCAGCCCGGCAAGTACACCCGGATGGGCGCGGCGATCATCGGCGTCACCGAAGAGACGACGACCGGCGTCCACCGCCTCTACGAGTTCGAGCGCGCGGGCACGCTGCTGTTCCCGGCGATCAACGTCAACGACTCGGTCACCAAGAGCAAGTTCGACAACAAGTACGGCTGCCGCCACTCGCTCATCGACGGCATCAACCGCGGCACCGACGTCATGATCGCGGGCAAGCTCGCGGTCGTGTGCGGCTACGGCGACGTCGGCAAGGGCTGTGTCGAGTCACTGCGTGGTCAGGGCGCGCGCGTTGTCGTCACCGAGGTCGACCCGATCTGCGCCCTGCAGGCGGCAATGGACGGCCTCGAGGTCGTCCAGCTCGAGGACGTCGTGGGCAAGGCCGACATCTTCGTCACCGCGACCGGCAACAAGGACATCATCATGGCCGACCACATGGCCGCGATGAAGCACCAGGCGATCGTGGGCAACATCGGGCACTTCGACAACGAGATCGACATGGCCGGCCTGGCCAAGATCTCGGGAATCCGCCGTGTCGAGGTCAAGCCGCAGGTGCACGAGTGGATCTTCCCGGACGGGCGCATGATCATCGTCCTGTCCGAGGGCCGGCTGCTGAACCTCGGCAACGCCACGGGTCACCCGAGCTTCGTCATGAGCGCGTCGTTCTCGAACCAGACGATCGCCCAGATCGAGGTGCACAAGAACCCCGACGCCTACATCGTCGACGGCAAGCCGACGGTCACGACGCTGCCCAAGCACCTCGACGAGAAGGTCGCGCGGCTGCACCTCGACGCGGTCGGCGCCAAGTTGACGACGCTGAGCAAGCAGCAGGCCGAGTACATCGGCGTCGATGTCGCGGGTCCGTACAAGCCCGAGCACTACCGCTACTGACCGCTTCCTCCCCGGCGCAGGCATTTCCGCACCCGATATCTGCCTGCACCGGGGGAGAAGCGTCAGGCGAGGGCGATCAGGACGCCGATCGCGAAGCCGGCGGCGAGCAACCAGATGATCGTGGGCAGCCGGGTCATTTCGTGTACACCTGCCCGTTGCGCACCTCGACCGCGACGCTCGGCAGGGGCCGCGGCGCCGGCCCGCCCACCACCTTCCCGGTCGTGAGTGCGAATCTGCTGCCGTGACACGGACAGTCGATCGTCGCGTCCGAGATGGACGTGACCGTGCACCCCTGGTGCGTGCAGATCGCGCTGAACCCGACGACGTGATCGGCACTGGTGCGTACGACGACGACGGGCGGGTTGCTGACGATGTGGCCGCTGCCGACGGGGATGTCGGCGAGCGCGACGAGGTGCTGGCCGGTGTCGGACGCAGCGCCGTAAGCGTTGGCGGCGGTGGTTCCGGCGGGTTCGTCGGCGGCGCTGGACGTGCGGGCGACGACGACACCGGCGACCGCGCCGACTCCGACGATGACCGCGCCGCGTCCGGCCGACCTGCGCGTGATTTCGTTGCTCATCTTCAGCCCCTCACGTCAGCGGTAACCCCGATCGGCCGAAGAACCACAACGCCGAAGTCAGCCAGATGAGCACGAAGACGGTGAACGTGAGTCCGCCGAGCACCGGCAGCAGCCATCCCGGGGCGCCGCGCACGCGCAAGCCGACCATCTTCGCTGCGTACGCGCCGTAGAACGCGCACCCGAAGATGCTGTGCCACAGCACCCGCGGCGTGGTCGAGACGAAGCCCAGTGACCACACGCAATGCACGGCAACGGGGATCGACACCGCGAACGCGATCGAGCCGCTCCACCGGTGGACGGGACTCAGCCAGGCGGCCGAGCCGCGCACGCCCGGCAGCTTGCCCCACAGCGCGAACGCAGTGAGCACTTGGACGATGACGAGCACCACGGCCACCGTCGCCAGCCAAGCCTTCATCTGCAGCATGCCGCTGAACCCGAGCAGGAACAGCGGCCGCAGCGCAGGGTGATGCGCGTTGGCGTAGACAGCGATGGCGGCGGCTACGGCGACCCCGGTGAGCACTACAGCGGCGAGCCGCGTGCGTGTGGACTGTCCGGTGTCGGCCATGCGCGCCCCCTCGACGCGCTCAGACTGGCACCGTCGCGGCGTCCGGGCAAGGTTCCTGGCGCTAGCCGGGGGCAGCGGCGAAGGCCGCTCTCGTCAGCCCGTGATCGCTGTCAGCGTCGGCAGATAGCCGCCGGACTGGCCGCTCGCGGTCGGGTGGTAGCTCTGCACGATGTCGGTCCAGTCGACCGAGTGCAGCCACGACGAACCCCCGTCGCAGATCTCGTGTCCGGCGGCGAAGCGCGATCGCACGTCCCCGAAAGAGAATCCGTGCCGGGCAGCGGCTGCCGAGATCACGCTGTCGAGGACGTCGGCGCCCTCGTTGATCTTCGAGCGCGACGTGTTGCTGAGGCCGAGGCAGAACCAGACCCCGAGGTCATAGAAGCGCGGATAGCCGAGTACGACCACGCGCGCGTTCGGCGCGTGGGCACGTATCGCGTTGTACGCGTTGTCGAGCAGGCCGGGCAGCGTGGTCCGGGCCTTGCTTTCGGCGGCATTGATGTCGCTGACGCAGGTGCTCGTGCCGTCGATGACGCAGTTCTCGAGCACGGTGGAGAACCCCACGTCGTTGCCGCCGATGGTGATGCTGACCAGCGAGGTCGAAGCCGACAACGTCCCGACCTGGTTGTTGATCACATCGCTTGTCGTCGCACCTGAGCAGGCGACCGAGGCGTAGGACGAGGGACTGTGCGCGGCTGCCCACAGCGCCGAATACGCCTTGGTGCTGCGTAGGCAGTTGCCGCTGGATGAGATGTAACTGCCGGAGCCCACTCCGGATGAGTACGAGTCGCCGAGTGCGACGTAGTTCGAGGTCGCCGCCGACGCGGGTGCCGCGGCTGCGGTGGTGACGACGGTGACGAGGACGGTGAGGAGGGCGAGCGCAACGCCCGGCCGGCGTGGGTTCGACATGATGTAAGTCCTGGCACTTCGGCGCCGCTGTGTCAACGCCTAGGTTGATCGCCGTTGCGGCGTCGAGGTGACACGATGGTGGCGTGAAGCCTCGAGTGCTCGTAGTCGACGACGACTCAGCCCTGGCCGAGATGCTCGGCATCGTGTTACGTACAGACGGATTCGATCCGTCTTTCGTCAACGACGGATCGCGCGCACTGCAGGCCTTTCACGACACGAAGCCCGATGTGGTGCTGCTCGACTTGATGTTGCCCGGGCTGTCCGGGATCGACGTGTGCCGCGCGATCCGCGCCGAGAGCGGGACGCCGATCATCATGCTGACCGCCAAGAGCGACACCGTCGACGTGGTGCTGGGACTCGAGTCCGGCGCCGACGATTACGTGGTCAAGCCGTTCAAGCCGAAGGAACTCGTCGCCCGCATGCGTGCGCGGCTGCGCCAGCACGAGGACGTCGTCAGCGAGACACTCACCATCGGCCCGCCGGACGCGCCCGTCAGTATCGATGTGCCCGCGCACCAGGTGATGCGTGGCGGCGCTGCGATCGCACTGACCCCGCTCGAGTTCGACCTGCTGGTCGCCCTTGCGCGCAAGCCGCGCCAGGTGTTCACGCGCGAGGTGTTGCTCGAGCAGGTGTGGGGCTATCGGCATGCCGCCGATACCCGCTTGGTCAACGTCCACGTCCAACGGCTGCGTTCGAAGGTCGAGCGCGATCCGGAGCGGCCCGAGGTGGTGCTGACCGTCCGCGGGGTGGGTTACAAAGCCGGCCCGCCGTGACCGTTGCCCGGCCGCGCGACGCGTCGAAGCCTGCCGATGCCGGCGAGCCGGGCGCCGGGCGGTCGTCGAGCGCGCCCGACAACGAGGCCCAGTTGCGCGAGCGCCTCGATCAGTACGCGCGCGAGACCGCTCGTCGCGCTCGCGTGGTCGGCGCATGGTTGCACGGGCGATGGCAGAACTCGCTGCAGGTGCGGGTAGCCGCGACAACGTTCGTCGTCACCGGCGTTGTCGTGCTGATCGTCGGGGTCTTCATCGTCAATCAGGTCGGCGACGGTGTGTTGCGCGCCAAGCGTGACGCCGCGATTCGACAGGCGACTGTGGGCTTCGCCTTCGCGTCTGCGAACGAGGTGTTCTCGACTGCCGACGTGCACCAACCCAACGACCTTGTGAATGCGCGAGAGGCGTTGTTGACGGCACAGACGGCCGGTGGCACCGGGGCCGGGTTGTACACGATCGCCGTCGTCTCGTCGGTCGATTCCAGAACCTCGAGTGAGAAGCTCGGCGTTCCCGACGCGCTGCGCACCGTCGTCGAGGAGCGAAATCAAGCGGTGCAGTACGCGCCAGTTGTTGTCGGGTCGTCCTCAGTGCCCGGCCTCATCGTCGGCGCGCCCGTGCGCGCAAGCAACGGACTGATCGGCGTGTACTACCTCTTTCCATTGAGCGCAGAACAACAAACCATCACCTTGCTGCAGCGCACGGTTCTGCTCGCGGGACTGGTCCTGGTGCTGCTCGTTGTGGCGATTGCGTCCCTCGTGACCCGGCAGGTGGTGCGGCCCGTCCGAGTCGCCGCACAAACGGCTGGACGGCTCGCCGCAGGAGACCTGTCGCAGCGCATCTCGGTGCGCGGCAGTGACGACATTGCGCGGTTGGGCCGCGCATTCAACGACATGGCCGGCAGCCTGCAACGGCAGATCCGACGCCTCGAGGATCTCTCCCGGCTGCAACGGCGCTTCACCAGCGACGTGTCGCACGAGCTACGCACGCCGCTGACGACCATCCGGATGGCGTCTGAACTGTTGCACTCGGCGCGCGGGCAGTTCCCGTCCGAACTGTCGCGGTCGGCCGAACTGCTGCAGACCGAACTCGATCGGTTCGAAGCGTTGCTCGCCGACCTGCTCGAGATCTCGCGTTACGACGCCGGCGTGGCGAGCCTCGAATCAGAGCTGACAGACATCCGAGTGGTGATCTCGTCGACCGTCGACGCGAACCGGGTACTCGCCGAGCGGCACGGCAGCAAGCTGGTCGTGCACGCGCCGCGCGTGCCGGTGAGCGTCGACATGGACCCGCGCCGCGTCGAGCGGATCCTGCGCAACCTGGTCGGCAACGCGCTCGACCACGGCGAGGGGCGACCCGTCGTCATCACCGTCGGCTACGACAACGATTCCGTCGCTGTCACCGTGCGCGACCATGGCGTCGGGCTGCGTCCGGGCGAGGCCGGCCTCGTGTTCAACCGGTTCTGGCGCGGCGACCCGTCGCGCAGTCGCCTTACCGGCGGCACCGGGCTCGGTCTGTCGATCAGCCTCGAAGACGCCCGGCTGCACGACGGCTGGTTGCAGGCCTGGGGCGCGCGCGGCCACGGAGCGCAGTTCCGGCTGACCTTGCCGCGCCGGGCCGGCCACACCTTGCTGTCGTCGCCGCTGCCACTGCGCCCCGACGACGAGGACGATGACGCATGAGCGCGCGTCGCATGTACCTCGCGTCGGTCGCGGCGGCGTTGGTGCTCGCCGGCTGTACGACGATCCCCGACAATTCGACGCCACAGGTCGTGCAACCGGTGTACGTACAACCCGCCGACACCAGTGTCGGCGGCCCCACCCCGGGCGCTGATCCACGCTCCATCGTGCAGGGCTTCCTCACCGCCAACGCAGACACCGACCCCAACCACACCACAGCCAAGGCGTACTTGACCCGAGTGGGCCGTGGCCGCTGGTCGGATCAAACCGCGACAGTCTTGGACCGCCCCATCGTCGGCACCGTCGTGTTCGGCAAGCACAGGGCGGGCGTCGCGCCGGATTCCGGGACGATCACAGTCAGCGGCTTCGAGGCCGGCACGCTCGACGAAACCGGTACGTACAAACCATTTCTTCGCGGGAACGGCAGCGGGTCCGGCGGGGGCCAGCTCCGGCAGATGTTCGGACTGACAAAGGTCGATGGCGAGTGGCGGATCAACACGCCCCCGGCCACCTTGCTCGTGACTACTGCTCAGTTCCAGGCCTTTGCCCAGTACGCCGTCTACTTCTTCGATGCCAGCGAACAGGATCTGGTCCCGACACCGCGGTACACCCAGCGCTCCGACCCGCAGGTCGTCGTGCCGTGGCTGGTGCAGCAGCAACTCGCCGACCAGCCCCCGGACCAGCTGAACACCGCATTCCCGCCCGGCAGTGCCAGCAACGTCAAGGTCACCGTCCCGCCCGACCCGTCCGATCCGTCCCAGCCGATCGTGATCGAGATTCCTGGCGCGAGCGCGCTCGACGGCGCCAGCCTCGACCGGCTCGCCAGCCAGATCGGTGCGACGCTGAAACAAGTGCCCCAGGTCGACCGCATCCGGATCACCGACGGCGGGAAACCCGTGCGCATCCCGAGCGCGCGGGGGACGGTCTTCTCTGCCACGGCGGTCGCCGACCGGTACCAGCCGGTCACTCCGAACAACCAGCTGTTCTTCGTGCACAGCGGGGCGGTCTATCAGGGTTCAGGGCGTCGGATACCCGGCAAAGCCGGGTTGGGCGCGTACGGGCTGACCTCGGTTGCCGTGACGCAAGCCAGCTCGGGCGCGCTCGAGGTGGCCGGAGTGCGCGGCCCAGCGAATGACGAGACCCTGGACATCCCGAGTCCCCACCTCGCCGGCTCCCTCGTCCAGACAGCCGTGCACGGTGAGCTCTCGCGACCGAGTTGGGCACCCGGTCGGCGGGAGGTCTGGATCGGCAACGGATCGAATCTCGTGCGGGTGACCGGCCCCAAGTCGGTGCAGAGCGTTCCGCTGAACGTCCCGCAAGGCAAGGCGACGGGACAAGTGGTCGCCGTGCGGATCAGCCCGGACGGCGGTCGGGTCGCGCTCGTCCTGAAGACCGGCGACAGCTCGCAGGTCTACGTGGGGACGATCGTGCGCAACGGGAACCAGGTCAGCGTCGACAACCTGCAACCGATCAGCCCGCAGGCTGTGAACATCACTGACGTCGCTTGGAACGACCAGTTCACGATGTTCGCGACCGGTGGCGACACGATCATCGGTGGCGAGGACCAGGTCTACGAGGTGCAGTGCGATGGCTCGGACTGGACGCAGCGCGGCAACTTCGAGCTGCCGGGCTCGCCCACGAGCGTGACCGCGGCCTCCGGGTCCGAGGTTGTCGTTTCTTCACGCGGTTCGATCTATCAGCAGCAGGGCGCGAGCTGGAGCGCGCTGCTCAACGGCGAGTCGCTCGGGACCAACCCCGTCTACCTCGAATAGCGGGTTATCCACAGCCGGCGCGAAACGACACCAGGCGCCATGGCGGTAACCCACGATGGGCCGATGCTCACGTTCGCTGCCGACCTGCTCGACTTCGTCCTGCCGCGAGACTGCGTGGGCTGCCGAGCACGGGGCACGGCGTTGTGCGCGACGTGCGCCGAACCGCATCCGACCGCGGTCGAGGTCTCCGGTCTACCGGTGAGTGCGGCTGCCGCCTACGACGGCGCGCTGCGCACGGCACTGCTTGCCTACAAAGAGCGGGGCCGGCGCGATCTCGCACCACCGTTGCGAAGGCTGCTCGCTGGGGCGGTCGAGGGCCTCGATCAACCGGAGGCGTTCCTCGTCCCCGTCCCGTCGGCCGCGGCCGCACGGCGGGCCCGTGACGGCGACCACGTCGCTCGGTTGCTGCCCCGAGGGCGGCGTGCGCGCAACGCGTTGCGGCTGGCGCGCGCTGTGCGCGACTCGGCCGGGCTCGATGTCGAGGCCCGCGCGGCCAACCTGGCCATGGCGTTGCGGGCCGCGGCCCCGCCCTGGCCCGGTGCCTCGGCAGTGGTCGTCGACGACATCGTGACCTCGGGCGCCACGTTGACCGAGGCCGCCCGCGCGCTGCGTGCCGCCGGCTGGACGGTGCCGGGTGCGGCGGTCGTTGCGGCCACACAACGGCGCTTTCCCGCCCGTAGCGGACGTCCACAGCGGGTTCTGGACATTCCCACTGCCGCTACACCTGGCACGTCCCGGCATGCGGGTCTAACGTCACAATGACTGATACGAGAAGGCGTGGCCCGACCGCCGAGCTCGTCACGGCCGTTCCACGCAATATGGGTGGAGGTCGCGTGGCCATAGGTCCTGAAGCATTCCCAGAGCCAGCCGATTCGGCGGGTTTCGACACGAGTCCGGACGGCTCGGACGCCGGCCTGATCGCCAGCCGGATGCAGATCGTCGTCCGCGGGCGCAACGTCGTCATTCCGGATCACTACCGAACACACGTCGGTGAGAAGCTGGCCAAGCTGGAACGCTACGACCACAAGATCATCCGGACGGACGTCGAGCTGCAGCACGAGCGCAACCCGCGCCAGAACGGCAGCTGCCAGCACGTCGAGATCACGTGCCGCACCCGCGGGCCGGTCGTGCGCAGCGAGGCCTGCGCCGAGGACTTCTACAAGGCGCTCGACCTGGCCGCCGAGCGCCTCGAACGGCGGATGCGCCAGGCCGCCGACCGTCGCCGGGTGCACCACGGCCGCCGCACGCCGACGTCGATGCACGCGTTCGCGAGCAATGCTGCCCAGCTCGCAGCAACCGCGACGGGGTCAGCTGCGGCCGAGGACGACGTGCCCGAGGACGGTCCCGGGCGCATCGTCCGCGAGAAGATGCACCCCGACGTGCCGATGACCGTCGACGACGCCTTGTTCAAGATGGAACTTGTCGGCCACGACTTCTACCTGTTCCACGACAAGGACAGCGACTGCGCGAGCGTGGTCTACCGACGCCACGCGTACGACTACGGACTGATCCGGCTCGGGGGTCAATCGCCCGAACCAGGCTGACGTGAGCGGGCTGCTGAAAGCTAGCCCGTAGGATTGCTGCCGTGGTACTTGCGAAGATCCTGCGCGCCGGCGAAGGCAAGATGGTCCGGCGTCTGGCCAATATTGCCGATCACATCGAGACGCTCGAGGACGACTACGTCGCGCTCAGCGACGCGGAGTTGCGCGCGCTGACCGACACGTTCAGAGAGCGCTACGGCGACGGCGAGACGCTCGACGACCTGCTGCCGGAGGCGTTCGCCACCGTGCGCGAGGCCGCGCGCCGCACCCTGGGCCAGTTCCACTACAAGGTGCAGCTCATGGGCGGCGCCGCGATGCACCTGGGCAACATCGCCGAGATGAAGACCGGCGAGGGCAAGACGCTGGTCTCGACCCTGCCCGCCTACCTCAACGCGCTCGCCGGCGAGGGCGTGCACGTGGTGACGACCAACGACTACCTGGCCGGCCGCGACGCCGACTGGATGGGCCGCGTGCACCGTTTTCTCGGCCTCAGTGTCGGCAAGATCCTCAACGAGTTGCCGCCGGACAAGCGCCGCGCGTCCTACAACAGCGACATCACCTACGGCACCAACAACGAGTTCGGCTTCGACTACCTGCGCGACAACATGGCCTGGTCGCTCGATGACCTCGTGCAGCGTGGCCACAACTTCGCCATCGTCGACGAGGTCGACTCGATCCTGATCGACGAGGCGCGCACCCCGCTGATCATCAGCGGACCGGCCGAAGAGAACCAGCGGTGGTACCTCGAGTTCGCCCGCATCTCGCCACGGATGAAGCGCGACGTGCACTACGAGGTCGAAGAGGGCAAGCGCACCGTCGCGGTCACCGAAGAGGGCGTCGCGTTCGTCGAGGACCAGCTCGGCATAGACAACCTGTACGAGGCGGCGAACACGCCGCTGGTCGGCTACTTGAACAACTCGCTCAAGGCCAAGGAGCTCTACAAGAACGACCGCGACTACATCGTCCAGAACGGTGAAGTGCTGATCGTCGACGAGTTCACCGGCCGCGTGCTGCACGGGCGCCGTTACAACGAGGGCATGCACCAGGCCATCGAGGCCAAGGAGGGTGTGCAGATCCAGCAGGAGAACCAGACGCTGGCGACGATCACCCTGCAGAACTACTTCCGTCTTTACGACAAGCTCGCAGGCATGACCGGTACGGCCCAGACCGAAGCCAACGAGCTGCACCAGACCTACAAGCTCGGCGTCGTCCCGATCCCGACGAACAAGCCGATGGTCCGCGCCGACGAGACCGACCTGATCTACAAGACCGAAGACGCCAAGTTCTCCGCAGTCATCGACGACATCGTCGAGCGGCATGAGAACGGCCAGCCGGTGCTGGTCGGCACCGCGTCGGTCGCGAAGTCCGAGCGGCTGGCCTCGTTGCTGCTGCGCAAGGGCATTCCGCACGAGGTGCTCAACGCCAAGCAGCACGCGCGTGAGGCGGCGATCATCGCGAATGCCGGCCGCAAGGGTGCCGTGACGATCGCGACGAACATGGCCGGTCGCGGAACCGACATCATGCTCGGCGGCAACCCCGAGTTCTCCGCCGATCTCGCGCTGCGCGAGCGCGGCCTGACCCCGGACGAGACGCCCGAGGATTACGAAGCCGCCTGGGACGACGCGCTCGACAAGGCACGCGGCGAGACGTCGAAGGAGCACGACGAGGTCGTCGATCTCGGTGGGCTCTACGTGCTCGGCACCGAGCGGCACGAGTCGCGCCGCATCGACAACCAGCTGCGTGGCCGGTCGGGCCGCCAGGGCGACCCGGGGGAGTCGCGCTTCTATCTGTCCCTCGGCGACGACCTGATGGTGCGGTTCAACGGTGAACGGGTCGCGGCGATGATGAACTTCCTGCGCCTGCCTGAGGACGTCCCGATCGAGGCCCGTCCGGTGTCGAAGGCGATCCAGTCGGCGCAGACGCAGATGGAGCAGCAGAACTTCGAGATCCGCAAGAACGTCCTCAAGTACGACGAGGTCATGAACAAGCAGCGCTCGGTCATCTACGACGAGCGCCGCACCGTCCTCAACGGGGCCGACCTGTCGGGGCAGATCCGTTCGATGATCGACGACGTCGTCAGCGGCTACGTCGACGGCGCGACCGCCAACGGTTACGCCGAGGAGTGGGATCTCGACCAGCTCTGGACTGCGCTCAAGACGCTCTACCCGGTGTCGTTGTCGATCCAGGAAGCGATCGACCAGGCCGGTGGTCACCGCGCCGACCTCACCCGCGAGTTCCTGCTCGAGGAGCTGCTGGCCGACGCGCAGGCCGCTTACGACGCACGCGAGGAAGACCTCGGCGCCGAGGTCCTGCGCGAGCTCGAGCGTCGGGTGCTGCTGTCGGTGCTCGACCGTCGCTGGCGCGAGCACCTCTACGAGATGGACTACCTGCAAGAGGGCATCGGGCTGCGCGCAATGGCGCAGCGCGACCCGCTGGTCGAGTACAAGCGTGAAGGCTTCGACATGTTCGCGGCCATGATGGACGCGATCAAGGAGGAGTCGGTCGGTTTCCTGTTCAACCTCGAGGTCGAGGTCGAGGACGATTCGGCGCCGGCGCCGCCCGAGGCGGTTGCGAGTGCGAACGGCGGTGCGCCGCAGCTCGACCTGGGGCTGCTCGCCGCGGCGCAGGAGGAGCACGACACCGCCAACGATCACCACGCGCGTCCGCATGTGAGCGCCAAAGGCCTCGATCGCGACACGTCGCAGCAGCAGAAGGGTCTGATCTACACCTCGCCGGAACTGGGCAGCGACGCGCCGTCGGTGCAGAGCTCGTCCGAGTCGAAGCCGAAGGCCGGCGGCGCGCGCCGACCGGCCCGCGGCAACCCGAACCGGGGAAGTCGCGGGAACAAGCGCAAGCGCTGACCTGTCGGCTAGCCCAGGACGAGCCGGGTGCAGCACCACCGCTTGTGCCGCACCTCGAGCCGCATGGCGATCGCTCGTACCCGCTCGCCCGTGCGCACGGTCGCGCACAGTTCGGCGACCTGATCGGCCGGTTCGCTGACCCGTACCGAGCGCACGACCGCGCGGTGCGTCCAATGCGGACGGCCGAGTTGGCTCGCCTGCTCGAACTCGGTTCGTAACCCGTGCGCGACACCCGGGCTGAGCAACGCGGCGACCTGGTTCAGCGAGCGCCGTCCGTCGGCGGTTTCGATGATGCCGACGAGCAGGCGCCGTGCCCAGTGAGCCGGATCGGGCAGCGCGGCGCGTAGCGGGGTGGGCGGCTGCTGCGGCAGCGGCGGCCGCCGCCGACGATGACAGGCGAAAGGCAGCGGCCGGTCATAGCGACCGATCGTGGCCCGGCTGTCGACAAGCTCGTCGTCGAAGGGTGGTTCGCGCACCGGTGCCGGTCGCACAGTGATGGTCGCGGCTGGCGCGCCGGTGGCAGGCGCGACGAGCTGCGCAGGGTCGGCGACGGCCGTGGTCATGAGGTGCCCTCCTTCATGTGGTGCGTCGGCGGGTTGAGTACCTCGCCCGCGACGATGTGGTTCGGATCGGTGCCGATCACCGCGCGGTTGGCGGCATACCAGCGTGGCCAGGCCGCAGCGACGCGCTGCGGGCTCGGCCGATGCAGGTGGTCCGCGGCGATCGACCACAGGGACTCACCCGGTGCGACGACGACCTGACTCGCACTTGCCGGCTGTGGGCTCGGTTGTTTCGGCGGTGAGTGGTGCGGCTGTGAGTGATGCGGCTGTGGGTGGTGCGGCGCCTGCTGCAGCGGGCCGGTCGGCCAGCGCGGCGCAGCGACGGGGTCGGATGTGGGCCAGGCGGGAGTCGCGGTCGCCGACGGCGCCGGCGCCCGGACCGCGCCGGCCGCAACGGGCGACAAGACGATGCCGAGCCCGGTCGCCCCCGCGACCAGGCGATACACCGCCCGAGGCAGCACCGCCGCGGCCAGCCTGCGACCGGCTCGCCCGCCGGCGCCGGGCATGGCGGCAACCCCCGAAGCCACCAGCCCGACTGCCAACCAGCAGGCGGCCAACCACAGTGCGGCCGCTGCCAGTTCGGTGACGGCGACATCGGCGCCGACCCGGGCGAGCCAGGCGTGCGGTGCCGTGAGATCGGTACCCAGCCTGGCACTCGGACGCAGCCCGACGACGGTTTCCGCGTCAGCGAGGGTCAGGACCCCGAGCCGAACCGTCGTCCGCTGCATGCTGCGTTACCTTTCATTTGCTTACGTTTGCATCAGACAACCTTGACTGGGGACTGGTCAAGCTGGAATTGAGCACTGTGGAAACAGTCGGCGCGGAGTCGCACGAGCACGAGCATTGCCGGCCGAGCACAGCGCTCTCGGCGTTCGGGCTTGTATTGGCGACCGGGTTAGCTGAAGATCCACTCGTGCCTCGAACCCCCCACGCCGGAACACGCACAGTCCTCCGCGCAGCAGCCGCCCTGGCAGTGAGCGCCGCGGCGTGCGTTGGCACCGCCATCGCCGCCGCGCCGTCCTCGGCTGCGAACGGACCCACGAGCCGTCTCAACGCCGGGCAGCGGTGGATGGTCAACACGGTCCATCACTCCGGCCGACATCAACCGCAGCTGCCGGCACGGCTTTCTGGCGATGCAGACCAGCGGCAACCTGGTCGATTACTGCCGCGCCGGTGTCCCGCTGTGGTCCACGCACACTGCCGGCACCGGCCACCACAACTATTTCGAGTTGCTCAACAGCGGCGACATGGTCGTGCGCACGGCGTCCGGACGGACCGTGTGGTCGGCAGGCAGCGCCCGGCCGATGCTGCTGACCGGTGAACGACTCGCACCCGGACAGCGACTGCGCACCAAGCAGTACATCAACCATCGGTACGTGTCGCTGACGATGGAGCACAGCGGGAACCTCGTCCTGACCTACGGCTCGCGAGTGGCGTGGAGATCAGGAACGCACAACGCCGGGTCTGATCTCGAGCTGCTCCACGACGGAAACCTCGTGATCGTCGGCCCGCACGGTCACACGCTGTGGGCCACCCACACCGCCGGTGGCGGAGCGGGGACGCTACTGAACGTGTTCGACGAAGGTGAAGTCGCCCAGGCTCGTGTCACCGGCGGCAGTGGCCGAATTCGCTGGTCGCGCAGCGGCTGACAAGAACCGTCAGACGGGACGGTCGCCGCGCGGTTCGGCTCCCCGCATGGTCGCTCACGATGATCATTGTTACCGAGACGCCGGGTTCGCCCGAGTTCTCGGATGTTTGTTTTGCGTAAAAGTTCGGCTAGATCAAGGGAGTTGCTTGAAGTCTGAGCTTTAGTGTCGATGATGTGAGCGCGGGTCCGCTGGCACCCGCTGGTGGGCCGTCCCCCGCCGCGCTCGTGAAGGAGACCACGGTGAACCACCACCGCAACACGGTGCTCGTCGTCGACGACGACGATGACATCAGGGCGCTCATCTGCGCGGTTCTCACCCGGGCCGGCTACCACTGCGTGTCCGTCGACGGCGGTATCCCCGCCCTCGCCGCGGCCAAGGCCGACCCGCCTTTCGCCTATGTCCTCGACGTCCGGATGCCCGGCATGCACGGGCACGAGGTATGCCGACAGATCAAGGCCGATGAGTCGATCTGCGCGCCGGTGCTGATGGTCAGCGCCGAAGCTGCTGACCAAGACATCGCCGCGGGCTACGCCGCCGGCTGCGACGACTTCCTGCCGAAGCCGTTCCGCCCGCGCGAACTGATCGCCCGCCTCGAACAGTTCGTCCTCGTCGCGGCCTGAGCGGCGCAGTCAGCCGATATTCGCCGGCGTCTCGCGCTCTATCGACAGGCCGGCTGCCGCCGCGTTCTCGAAGTCGTCATCGACATGGACGACGTCGCGGCCGGCCCGATCGAGCAGGCTCGCCGCGATCGACGCGCGGAATCCGCTCGCGCAGTGCACCCACAGCCGGCCGCGCGGTAGCTCGCCGACGCGGCTGACCACTTGGTCGAGTGGGATGTGGACCGCATCGCTGATGTGGCCGTCGGCGTACTCGTCGTCGCGGCGCACGTCGACGACCACGCCGTCGCCCAGGTCGCGCGCTGTCACTTCGAAGTCGACCCGCGGATAGCTGCGCCGGACCTCGACACCGGCAAGCTCATCAGGACTGCCGGTGGCCGCGCCGGCGAGCTCGTCCCTGCCGATGCGCACCAGCTGCAACCGTGCCTCGGTGATCTGCTCGGGGCTCTCACCGATCAGTGTCAGCGGCCCGTCCCACGGCGAGAGCCAGCCGACGTAGGTGCTGAACTTGTCGCCCAGCTCGACCGACACCGTCGCGGCGAGGTGGTCGGCCGCGTAGGCGACCCGGTTGCGCAGGTCGACGACCCACTCACCGGCGGCAAGTCTGTCGGCGAGCTCGGCCGGGTCTACTGCGCGCGGGGCAGTGAGATCCGGCTCCGAGGGTCCACGCCGGTTCAGCGGTGCCATGTGCGCGTAGTAGGCGGGGTACGCGGTCAGGTTCGCGATCAGCGCGTCGACGAAGGTCTGCTCGTCCGCTGTGGTGAGTGCGTCGTTGCGTTCGCTCTCGGCTCCGATCGTGCTCGTGTCGCCCCCGGTCGCCGAGCCCGCGGAGCAGAAGCTGCCGAACCCGTGCGTCGGATAGACGAGCGTCTGCGCAGGCAGCTCATTCGCGAGTCGCCGCGCGGAACGGTACTGCGCGCGGGTCAACTCGTCGGTGCGAGCCGGGTCGATCAAGTCGGTGCGCCCGACGCTTCCGTAGAGCAACGACCCACCGGTGAACACCGCGGGCGCGGCGTCCGGATCGGCAGTGTCGGTCACAGCGAACGCGAGGTGGTGGTCGGTGTGACCCGGGGTGGCCAGGACGGTGACGCGCAGCGTGCCGGCCTCGAGAACGTCGCCGTCGTGCAGGGCGACCCGATCGAATTCGACGTCGTCGTCGGATGCGACGCCGTAGTCGGCACCGGTGCGCTGCGCCAGGGCGAATCCGCCGGTGACGTAGTCATTGTGGATGTGCGTCTCGACGACGAGCCGCACTCGTGCGCCGAGCTCGTCGACCACCTCGAGCACGCGGTCGATGTCTCGTTGGGCATCGACGACGACGGCAGATTCTCCCGCAGCGATCACATAACTGCGGTCGCCGAGCTCGGTGGTGCTGATGACGCGGACGTCCATGCGGCAAATGCTAGAGGCGGCGACACCTACGCCGCCGCCGCCACGTCGCCGGGTGTGTCGATCGCCGCGCCCTGCTCAGCCGACCGCGCAACGGTCAGGTACCAGACCAGCCAGCCGACGCACACGACCAGCACGCAGCTGACGAGCCGGTACATCAGGACGGCCGCCGTCGCGGCGTCGACGTCGATCCGCCCCGCGTGCAGCGTCCCGATCATCGCGACCTCGACCACGCCGAACCCGCCGGGCAGGAACGCGATGCTCGAGGCTGACATACCCGCGATGTAGGCGGTGAGCACGAGCGCCGGCGCTGCGCCGGACAGCCCCACCGCGTGGCACGCGGCGATCAGACAGCCCAGGTCCGCGACCCAGTTCATCGCGGCGAAGCCCGCACCGGCCGCCCAATCCCGGGTCTGCGGGCGAATCGACGTCAAGCCGGACAACGCGCTGTGCACCGCCGCGGCGGCCCGCGCCGAGACGCGCGTGAGGGCACGCTCCCCGCGCGTCACGGCCGACCGAGCCAGCGCCGGCTTCAGCCGGGCGAGGACCACAGCGACGAGCACGACGATTGCCAGCGCAGCCAGTCCGCCGGCGTAGCCGATCGCCGAGCCGCCGCCCACCAGTGCGGCAGCAGCCGCGAGGCCGAAGAACGTCACCGAGCTCAGCACGCCGGACGCGAGCACAGTGAACCCGGCGGCCGCGGGCGTCGCGCCCCACGTGCGCAGCCGCTTGACGACGAAGCCGACCGAGATGGCGCTGCCTGCGGGCAGCGTCGCGTTCATCGCGTTCGCCACGTAGGCGAGACCGACCATCCGCGGGAACGACAGTTCGCGTCCGGCGGCGCGCAGCATGCGGCGTTCGACGCGGGCCAGGCCGTTCATCGAGGCGGCGGTGGCGATGACGGCGACGATCACCCAGGCGATGTCTGCGGTGCCGACCGCAGCGAACGCGGCGGCGAGGTGATGGCGCAGCAGCACCGCTTCGGTGCCGATCAGGGCGACGCCGGCAGTCAGTGCCGCGATTCGTCGTGCGCGCATCGTGAGTCCTCGGGTGCTCAGGCCAGTTGGTGTGCTCGGGCGGGTTCGGACCGGATCCGGTGTCCGGCGACGACGGCCGCGATCCCGGCGACCGACCATGCGGCGAGCACGACGACGTGGCCTGTTGCGCCGTCACCGCCGAAGTAGGCGGTGCTGCGCAGCAGTTGCGCGCCCGCGCCGGGCGGCAGCGCCTGGCCCAGTAGGTGGACGCCGTTCGGCAGCAGCTCCGGAGCAGACGTCACGCCGGAGAACGGGTTACCGAGGAAGATCATGATCGCGCCACCGAGCGCGAGGCCGGCGAGGCCGGCCAACGCGACGAGGCCCGCGACGCAGGCGCTGATCGAGAAGACCATCAGGATCAGGCTCGCCCAGGACGCCCAGGCGTTGTGCGGGAGCGCGCCGAGCACCGGTTGCGCGACGAGGTAGGCCGCGGTGGCAGCCGCGGTGCTGACGATTGCGAGGGCCAGGCTCTGGCGCCAGGCCGGGCGCAACCGCAGCAACAGAGCCACCGCAGCTGCGACGAGGACGCTGCAGATGGTCAGCGGGAGCAACGCGGAACTGAACACCACACCGCGCGGATCCGAGGACGAGAGCGGGACGACGTCGACCGTGCTCACCGGCATCGATGCAACCTGCCCGACGTGGACGGCTATCGACTCGAGTAGCTGTGCCACTGTCGGGCCGGCCGCGCCGGCTACGAGGACGACCAGCTGGTGTGGGCCCAGTTCGAAGGCGCCGTAGGTGGTGCGTGCCCGGATGGCTTCGCGCGCTGCGGCATCGTCGGAGTAGGTGCTCACATGGAACGCCCCAGGCTCGGACGTCGACAATTCGGCGACCAGGCGTTGGCTGCCGGGTGAAGCGACGACCCCGACCGGCAGATCACGGGCCTGCAGGCGCGCGGCCGGCCACGCGAATGCGAGCACGGCCAGAGTCAGCACGACAGGGACAACAACGGCGACGATCAATATCTGCCGCCATGGGGGATGTGCGGACAGGCGTTCGGACGCCATCGCAGCCTCCTCAAAAGAGAACGAACATTCTTTATTACCTGTGGACCCTCGCAAGACCCGCGCATAAAGTCAAGACGAACATTCGTTTTTTATGTAGGGTGTGACCCATGCCGAAGGTCAGCCAGGCCCACCGCGACGCCCGTCGCGAGCAGATCCTCGACGCCGCCAAACGCTGTTTCCTCCGCGACGGGTTCCACGAGACGTCCATGCAGGATCTGTTCGCCGAGAGCGGGCTGTCGGCGGGAGCGGTCTATCGCTACTTCCCGGGCAAGACCGACATGATCCGGGCGATCGCGCTGGAGAACATCGCCGAAGTCGTGGAGGTCGTGCACACCCTCGCCGCGCGTCCGCACGACGACGGCCTCGGCGCCGCCCTGGCCGAGGTGTTGCAGATCGTCGCCCAGAAGCACGCCGAGCAGGGGCTCGGCGCGATCGCCGTGCTCGTCTGGGGCGAGGCGTTGCGCAATCGCGAGCTGGCCGACTGGATCGCCGGCGAGATCGCCCGGATGCGCACCGATCTGGCCGAGATCGTGCGCGAGCACCAGGGTGCCGGCGCGCTCCCGGCCGATGCCGACCCGATGGCCATCGCAGGGTTGGTGATGTCGATCGTCCCCGGTTACATCCTGCAGCTGGCCGTCTTCGGCGAGTCGAGCGTCGAGGGCGCCAGCGCGGCGGCGCGCGCCCTGTTCCCCTGAGCACCTGCCCTGACGCTCGTCCCCGGTTAGGTTCGACCTTGTGCGCTGGGACGAGCTGTTCGCCGATCTCGAGGCCCAAGCGGCTGCCCTCGATGTGGCCGAGCGGGCCGCGGAGATCGCCGAACGCACCCGCATCGAGGTCGGCGGGCTCGGAATGCGCGACAGGTTGGCGGCCGCACTCGGGTCGACGGTGCGTGGTCAGGTCCTCGGCGGAGCAGCGTTCGCCGGCACCATCGAGCGGGTCGGTCCCGATTGGCTGTTGCTGGACGAGGGCGGCGGCCGCGAGAGCGTGCTCGCTCTCGCCGCTGTTGCATCGGTGTCCGGGCTGGGTCGCAGCTCCGCGGTCCCCGGCCGAAGTGGCGCGGTGCACGAGCGGCTCGGGCTGCGCAGTGCCTTGCGCGGCATCGCCCGCGATCGCTCGACCGTCCGGTTGCACCTGCTCGACGCGGTCACGATCGACGCCACGCTGGACCGGGTCGGTGCCGACTTCGTCGAAGTTGCGCGCCATGCGCCGGGCGAGCCACGCCGACGCGGCGATGTGCGCGACGTCGTGTTGGTGCCGCTCGACGCTGTGGCGATCGTTCGCCGGCGCGCGGGTTGAAGCCTAGGTCGGCTCGTCGTCGGTGAACGGGTGCGCCGCGACGAAGGTGCGCGTCTGGTCGTACATGCGGGCGATGTAGGCCTCGAGCTTGTCGCGCTCGACGCGCCACTGGCCCCGCCCGCCGATCTTGATCGCCTCGAGCTCACCGTTGCGCACCAGCGCGTAGGTCTGCGAGGCGGAGATGTTGAGGACGTCGGCGACGTCGGCGAGGGTGAGGAACCGATCGGTGGCCACGATCGATCAGTGTGTCATCCAGGTCGAAACGGAGGTCGGTTGTCCACAGCTCCGGTCGCCGGGGATGTCCGATTCGGGCACTATGTGACATGTGGAGTACCCGTCGCCCCGGCCGCGTCGGATCAGCACACCGCGCTGGTTCGACCTACGCCTGGTGCTCGGAATAGTCCTCGTCCTGGCCGCGGTGCTCGTCGGCGCGATCGTCGTGTCACGTGCCGAGCACACCGACAAGGAACTCGCGGTGACCCGTGACCTTGCTGCCGGTACGCGGGTGCAGGCGAGCGATCTGCGCCTGATCGATGTGCAACTGCCCGACGACGTGCGCCGCGACGCCGCCTATCTCAGCGATCCGGATCAGGCCGTCGGCAAAACACTGAATCGGTCACTGCGCAAGGGTGAGCTCGTCCCGGCCGCGGTGCTCGCCGCTACGGTCACTGCCACGACGGTCAGCGTCCCGTTCGCAGCCGACGCCGCCCCGACGCTGTCGCGGGGTCAGCGGATAGTCGTGTGGCTGTCGAGTGCGACCTGTCCCAGCGTCGTGCTGCTGCCCGACGTCACCGTCCAGGACGTGCGCACGTCTGACAGCGGTGGCTTCTCGACGTCCGGCACGGGACAGGACGTCGTTGTCAGCGTCCCCGCCCAGCTCGCGCAACGTGTCGTGGCGGCGCTCGCCATCCAGGACGCGACGATCCGCGCCGGTGTGCTCACCGGCAGCAGAGTCAGTTCGTCCGGCGCGCTGCCCTCGCTGCACGCGTGCGGGCCGTCGTCGACGCCGTGATGCTGCCCGTCCTGATCGCCGGTGGCGGTGCTGCCTGGGAGGCCGGCCTGGTGTCGGCCCTCGACATCAACCCCACCGTGCAGGTCGCGCGCCGCTGCGTCGACGTCGTCGACCTGCTGTCGGCTGCAGCTGCCGGCCTCGGCCGGGTTGCTCTCGTGGCCGCCGATCTGCGCCGCCTCGACGCCGATGCCGTCGACCGATTGATCGCCGCCGAGGTCGCGGTGGTCGCGGTGGTGCGCCGCGACGACGGCGACACCGAGGAGCGGCTGCACGCGCTCGGCATCGACTACGTGGTACCCGACGACGCCGACACCGGCGTGGTCGCGGGCGTGCTGGTCGAGGCAGCAGGCGCAGTCGCGGCGCGCGATCAGCACCAGCCGCAGACCGGCCGGATGTTCGCCGATCCCGCGACATCGATGGCGATCCCGCCGGGTTCCGGCGAGCAGGTCGACGTCGCGACATTCAGCCGACACGGGCGGGTCGTCGCCGTCTGGGGGCCGACCGGCGCGCCGGGACGGACGACGCTGGCGATCACGCTCGCCGACGAACTCGCCCGACTCGGGCAGTCGAGCCTGCTCGTCGACGCCGACGTCTACGGCGGCACGGTCGCGGCCGAGCTCGGCCTGCTCGACGAGTCGCCCGGCCTGGCTGCGGCGTGCCGTCTGGCGGCAGGGACGAAGCTGACGGGCGCGACGCTGGCCGGGCTGTGCTGGCAGCTGAGCGCCGAACTCCGGGTGCTGACCGGGATCCCGTTGGCCGCGCGCTGGACCGAGTTGCGCACGGCGGCAGTCACCGCGGTGCTGGCAGCCGCGCGACAGTTGGCCGACGTGACCGTCGTCGACTGCGGGTTCTGCCTCGAGACCGACGAGGAGCTCTCGTTCGATTCGCTGGCGCCGCGGCGCAACGGCGCGACGCTGGCGATCCTGGACGATGCGGACGAGGTGCTGGTGGTCGGCGCGGCCGATCCGGTGGGCATGCAGCGGCTCGTGCGCGGGTTGTCGGAGCTGCGCGACGCCGAGGTCGGCAGCGCTCCGCAGGTGGTGTTGAACAAGATCCGCCGCGGGGTGGTGCCGGGTGATCCGCGCGCCGAGCTCGTCGGCGCGTTGGAGATGTTCTCGGCGATCACCCCGGTGGGGTTGCTGCCCTATGACCGTGAGTCGCTCGACGTCGCGCTCGCGACCGGGCGCTCGTTGGGGGAGGCGCGCCCGTCCAGCCCATTGCGCAAGGCGATCGCCGAACTTGCGGCCCGCTTCATGCCGGTCGACGCGCCAGCGCCGGTGCCGGGATCGCGGCGTGGGTCTGGGAGAATCAGAGGTCGTCCCCACCGGAGGTGAGCGTGTCCGATCGGCTCAGTGCTGCCGACGTCGCGTTCTTCTACGTCGAGGGACCCACCACGCCGCAACACGTCGGGGCGCTGGCGATTCTCACTGCGCCCGGCGGCGGATTCGACTATGACCGGCTCGTGCGCCTGATCGAGGAGCGCATCTCGCTCGCGCCCCGCTACCGGCAGAAGATGCGGCCGGTGCCACGCAATCTGGCCAACCCGGTGTGGGTCGACGACGCCGATTTCGACATCACCTATCACGTGCGCCGCTCGGCGCTGCCGCGTCCGGGAACCGAGCGCGAGTTGCTCGAATTCTGTGCCCGCATCCAGTCGCGCCTGCTCGACCGCGATCGTCCGCTCTGGGAGATGTACCTCGTCGAGGGCCTGTCCGACGGTCGCGTCGCGATCGTCACCAAGACCCATCCGTCGATGGTCAACGTCGGGGCCGACGGCACCGCGATCGACATTGCCGAGGTGCTGTTCGACGAGTCGCCCGAGCCGCGGCGCACGGTCGAGGCGGTGTGGATGCCGGCTCGTGAACCGTCGCGCGTCAAGTTGGTCTCGGACGCGTTGAGCGGTGCGGTGCGACGTCCCGCCGCGCTCGTCGACACCGTGCGGCTCTCGATGCGCGAGGCGCGCTCGACCACAAGTTGGTTGACCTCGACCGCGGCGGGGTTGGCCGGTGGCGTGGCCGGTGCTGTCACCCGCACCGCGCGCACGACCCGCGTGTCACCGTTGCGGGCCAACCTCGGGCAGCATCGCCGGATCGCTGTTGCGCGCGCCGACCTCGACGACTTCCGGCAGGTGCGGGCGTTGCGTGGCGGAACGGTGCACGACGTGATCCTGGCCGCCCTCACGGCCGCGTTGCGGCAGTGGTTGCAGTCGCGTGGTGCAGCGCTGGGTGCCGCGACGACAGTGCGGGCGCTGGTGCCCGTCGGCGTCAACGGTCTCGCGGGTGCTGACAGCGGTTGGACGCGGTCGCGCGGGGTGGCTGCTCTACTCGTCGACCTGCCCGTCGGCGAGCCCGACCCGGCGCGGCGCCTGTCGCGGGTGCAGTACGCGATGGCCGCGCACCAGAGCACCGGGCCGGTCGGCGCCGACGCCCTGGTCGGCCTGAGCGGCTTCGCACCGCCGACGCTCACCTCGCTCAGCGCCCGCGCGGCGCACAGCCTGACCCGGCGCATGTACGACGTCTCGATCACCAACGTCCCCGGACCCCAACAGCCGCTCTACGCTGCGGGCGCGCAGCTGGAGGAGATGTTCCCGATCATGCCGCTCAACGAGGGCCATGCGATCGCGATCGGTCTCAGCTCGTACGACGGCGGGGTCTACTTCGGGATCAACGCCGACCGCGACGCCGTCCCGGATGTCGCCGAGATCGCCGACGCGATCGGGGTGGCGCTGGCAGAATTGGTCGTGGCCACGCGACCGGCCGACATCGAACCCGGCGGCCGGCGCCGACGACGACGCGAGCCCACCCGATGACGCGCTCGTCCGCGTCGGGTTCGCTGCAGTCCGGCCCGTCGCGCGCAATCGTGCTCGGCGGCGGCGGCGTGCTCGGCTTCGCCTGGACACTCGGCGCACTGGCAGCACTCGAGGCCGAGGCGGGCTTCGACCCACGGTCGTCGCGCATCGTGGTCGGGACGTCTGCCGGTTCGGTCGCGGCGGCGCTACTGGGCTGTGGGCTGTCCGTCGAGGCCATCACGCGGCATCACCAGGGCATACCCGCACCGGAAGACCCGGCGATCGACTTCGACTACGGCGCCGGGGTCGGCAACGCGACGCCGCCTCGTCCGGGCTGGCGGCCGGCGTCGCCCCGGCTCGCGTGGGGCGCATTACGACACCCACGCCGGGTCTCGCCGATCGTCGCGCTGACCGGCCTGTTGCCCTCCGGTCGCGGCTCGCTCGAACCGGTGCGTGCCCTCATCGACGGGGTCGCCCTGGCCACCGGCCATGTGGAGCGCTGGCCGACTGCGCCGCGGCCGTGGATCGTCGCAGCCGATCATCGCTCCGGGCATCGTGTCGTGTTCGGGCGCGACGACCTGACACCAGGACCGGACGGGCGTCCGCGACGCGTCCGTACCGCGAGCCTGGGCGATGCCGTGCAGGCGTCCTGCTCGATTCCGGCGTGGTACCCACCGACCGTCATCGACGGCGTGCCGTATGTCGACGGCGGCGCAGTGTCGATCTGCTCGGTCGACGTTCTGCAGCGTGCTGACGTCGACGAGGTGTTCGTGCTCGCCCCGATGGCCTCGACCGAACCCGATTCGCCGACCGCGACCGTCGCCCGGCTCGAACGGCGGCTGCGCAAGCTCGTGACGCGCCGCGTGCTCGCCGATGCGGTGCGGCTGCGCAGCACGGGCAAGCGGGTCTGTGTCGTCACGCCGGACGCCGATGACCTCGCGCTCATCGGCGCGAACATGATGAATCCCGCGCGGCGCACGGAGGTGCTCGAATCGGCGCGAGTGAGCGCAGCCGTGCAGCTGCGGCGCGAGCTCGCGTCCTCGACCGGCTGGGGCCGGCGCGACGGATCGGCCAGTGCATGAGGGTGTACCTGCCGGCAACCTCTGCCACCCTGAGCACCTTGCTCGAGACGCGCGCGCTCACCGCGCCGCAGACCGCGTTCGCCGTGACGCCGGGGCTGCGCGAGTGGTACGTCGACGACGACATCGACGAGCTCGAGTACGCCGCGCTGTTGGAAGCGTCGCGGGCTTCGCTGCGACTGCTCGATGCAGACTCTTCCGCTGTGCGGCGCCGCGTCGTGCTGGCAGCCGATGTGCCCGATGCCGCAGTGCAGGTACGCGACGACCTTGACCGTGGGGTGGTGCATGTCGTCACGCGCGTCGCGCTCGCCGACGTGGCGTCGGTGCACGTCGACGACGCGGACGCGCAGAGTTCGGTCGGCGCGGCAGCCGAGTCGATCATCGCTGCGGATCTCGGCGACGAGTCGGCGCAGGAGCGCGTCGACGATGCCGAGGGTTTCGAGCTGTCGTGGTACGCGACCCAGGAGATAGCGAACCTGCTCGGCTCGTTCTGAGCGGCCGCCGCCGAGCGTGGCACCATCGAGGAATGGTCGCTTTCGACGCTGTCACCCACCCACCGGCACCGGTCAACGAAACGGTGCGCACCTACGCGCCGGGCACGCCGGAGCGAGAGACCCTCGCCCGCACGCTCGACGACCTGTCCGCCGCACCGGTCGAACTCACCATGACGATCGGCGGGACGCAACGCATGGCCGCCGGAGCACGGCTCGATGTCGTCGCGCCGCACCGGCATGCGCTGGTGCTCGGCCAGACCGCGCAGGCCACCGAGACCGACGTCGACGCCGCCGTCGGCGCAGCCCTGACCGCCGCACCGGCGTGGCGCGACCTGCCCTTCGACGAGCGCGCTGCGGTGTTCCTGCGTGCCGCCGACCTGTTGTCGACGACGTGGCGCGATCGCCTCAACGCGGCGACGATGCTCGGGCAGTCGAAGACGGTGCAACAGGCCGAGATCGACGCGGCGTGCGAGTTCGCCGACTTCCTGCGTTTCAACGTGCACTTCGCGCGCCAGCTGCTCGAGCAACAACCGACCAGCTCGCCGAGCGTGTGGAACCGGATGGAGTACCGGCCGCTCGAAGGTTTCGTCCTCGCGATCACGCCGTTCAACTTCACCGCCATCGCCGGGAACCTGCCCGCGACGCCTGCCCTGCTCGGCAACGTCGTCGTCTGGAAGCCGTCGCCGACGCAACAACTCGCGGCGCACCTCACGATGCGGCTGTTCGAGGCGGCCGGCCTGCCGCCGGGCGTGATCAACATGGTTACCGGCGACGGCGCCGCGATCAGCTCGGTGGCGCTGCCGCACCCCGCGCTCGCGGGCATCCACTTCACGGGGTCGACGGCGACGTTCCACCACCTGTGGCGCTCGGTCGGCACGGCGATCGACGGCTACGCGACCTACCCGCGCCTGGTCGGCGAGACCGGCGGCAAGGACTTCGTCGTCGCGCATCCGTCGGCCGACCCCGACTCGCTCGTGACCGGTCTGGTGCGCGGAGCGTTCGAGTACCAGGGACAGAAGTGCTCGGCGGCCTCGCGCGCATACGTGCCGAAGTCGCTGTGGGATGCGGGCGTACGCGACGCCCTCGCCGCGACGACCGAGTCGCTCACGTATGGCGACGTCGCCGACCTCTCGAACTTCGGCGGCGCGGTGATCGACAGGCGTGCCTTCGACCGGCTCAGCTCGGTGGTCGACCGGGTCACCGCGGCCGACGGCATCACCGTGCTCGCGGGCGGAAAGTGCGACGACAGCGTCGGCTACTTCGTGCGTCCGACCGTTGCAGAGTGCGCTGACCCGACGGACGAGTTGTTCACGCGCGAGTACTTCGGTCCGGTACTCGGCGTGCACGTCTACGACGACTCGTCGGCCTCGGGCTGGCACGACACGTTGGTGCAGCTCGAGTCGGTGTCGCCGTATGCCCTGACCGGCGCCGTGTTCGCGCGTGATCGCGCCGCCGTCGTCGAGGCCGAGACTGTGCTGCGTTTCGCCGCCGGCAACTTCTATGTCAACGACAAGCCGACCGGTGCGGTCGTCGGTCAGCAGCCGTTCGGAGGTGGTCGCGCGTCGGGGACGAATGACAAGGCCGGGTCGGCGTGGAACCTGATGCGGTGGCTCTCGCCGCGGTCGGTGAAGGAGACGTTCGTGCCACCGACCGATCACACCTATCCGCACATGGGCTGAACGCATCACGGCACCGCCACCTGGATCGCGACCGCTTCCGCGCCCAGTCCCCATCGGGGATCCGGCACGAGGAAGCCTCGTCCGGCCGGCAATACCGCGCGGGTCCGAGGTAGGTCGGTGCCGAGGATCGTCGCGTCACTCACGCGCGGACGGAGCACGATGCCGCACGACTGCGCGCGGAGCCGACCGACGAGGCCGCGATAGCCGAGCGCGACGACATCCGCGCGACCGGCGGCCACCACAGCGCGACCGGTGACACCGGCGTTGACCCAGGCCGCGATTGCATCACCGAGGGCCGTGTCGGTGACGAGGTGGACGTCGTCGACAAGCAGCACGCCGCTGCCGGGAAGGTCGGCGGCGGTGCTGACCACCGCGTGCCCCTTCTCGCGTGCAGCCGCGAGCAGTGGCGACCGTGCTGACGCGACCACGGCGCACTGCGCGCTCTGCTCGAGGACGGTGAGCAGCACCGTGCTGCAGCCAGATCGCGGTGGCCCGGCGACCAGCACTCGCGAGTCGGTCGCGACGAGATCGACGGTGGCGGGTGCGCAGTCGTCGCCGCACACGCCGAGCACGATGCCGACCGGCGATGCCAGGTGCGCCAACGGGATCGAGTCCGGCAGCGGGCGCATCCGGATGGCATCGTGCGCCGGCGAGACGTCGACAACTGCCGGCTCATCGACGACTGCGAACTGCACGTGCGCCCAGTCGCCTGAACGCACACCACGGCCGGGCGGCGGGTTGGACGGCGCTGCATGTGTCGGGACACCGACTGCCGCGTACTCAGCGGCGTCGTTCTGGGCCAGCAGGTAGGTGCTCGCGGCGAGCGCGGTCAATCGCGGCGCGAGGGCGGCGCGGCCACCCGCGACGACGACCGTCCATTGTCGGTGACCGGCCGCGCGGAGCAATGCGCTCACTCGGTCTGCGGTGCGGCCGCCGTCATGGTCGACGGACGCGGCGAGCAGTTCGTCCAACCCGTCGATCAGGATCAACGAGCGGCGCGTCGACGTGAGGAGGCGCTCAACGAGGCGCGCGGCGAAGTCGAATCCGTCGACCCCTGTGGCGATCGTGCCGACGTGCGGAAGAGCGCGCAGGGCCGCGAGGCCAGTGCCTGCCGCGTCGATGCCGTAGATGTGCAACTCGCTCGGTGGATGTCGTTTCGCCGCAGCGTGCGCCATCGTGTGCAGCACTGTGCTGCGACCCGAACGGGGACGTCCGCTGATCAGCACGGTCGTGCCGTTGGCGACGTCGATCGTCAACGGCGGTTGACGCTGGTCGGCCGGCAGGTCGACGCGGCCGATGACCACTTCGTCGGTTGGGTCGAGCGAGTCGATCGGCAGGTGGTTCGGCAGCGGTTCGAGCCAGGGCCGATGCGGTGGCGACGACCCGTCGTGCGCGCTGCGTGCCGCGGTGACCAGTCGCTGCAGATCGCTCTCACGTACGGCGTGCACTGGTTCCGGGAGTTCGCGCCACCGTCCGAGGGTGACGACGCGCGGCGCGTTGTCGTTGTGCGGTGCGCCGCTGACGAGGGCGGTCTGGAACTCGCGGACGGTCGAACCGGTACGCAGGATGGCCCGGCCGGGTGTGGTCGGGGCGATGGCCGCGGCCGCTACGGTGTCGACAACGTCCGTCGATTCGGCCGCGCTGGTGACGCGCAGGCAGATTCGCAGCGCGGTGTTCGCGCGAATCTCCGGTGACACGACGCCCGACGGCCGCTGTGTCGCAAGCACGAGATGCAGGCCGAGTGAGCGGCCGCGACGCGCGATGGCCACGAGGCTCGCGACGAAGTCGCCGAGTTCGTCGGCGAGGGTCGCGAATTCGTCGACGACGATCACGAGTCGCGCAACGGGTTGCGCATGCGGGGCCGTGCGGTACGACATCAGATCGGTGGCGCCGCCGGCGGCGAACAGCCGCTCGCGTCGGCGGAGCTCGCTGTCGAGGGCGGTCAGCACGCGCCGCGTCAGCGCTTCGTCCAGATCGGTGACCAGACCGACGGTGTGCGGTAGGTCTGCGCACGCGCCGAAGGCAGCACCACCCTTGTAGTCGATCAGCAGGAACGAGACGGCCGACGGCGGTTGCTCGGTCGCGAGGCCCGCGACGAGGCATTGCAGGAGCTCGGACTTTCCGGCGCCGGTGCTGCCGGCGACGAGGACGTGCGGGCCGTCGCGGTCGAGGTCGATGCTCACGGGCCCGTCCGCGCCGACGCCGATAGTGGTGCGCAGCGAATCGCCGGCGACCGACCACCGCAGCGCGGCGTCGCCGATCAGCTCGCGCAGGTGAACGCGGCTCGGGATGGTTGTGGTCGTCGGCCCGGTGCGCGCGGCGAGCGAGCGGGCGATGCACTCGGCCCGGCAGGCGGTGACGCGGTCGGCGATGGCGTCGTTGCGACTGCCGTCCGGTCGATGCACTTGCACGACACCTTCGTCGCCGATCGCCACGACGCGGGTCGCACACGCATGCGGGACGGCGGTGACGTCGTCGAAGAGGACGAGCGCAACCCCGCCCTCAGGCGGCGACCCACCCGCAACGACCGAAAGCGTGTGGGCGGCGGGGGTGGGCAGCCATCTGGTCCAGCGCCACTCGTCATGCTGATCGGTCGCGATTGCGAAACCCTGGCCCGCGGCCTGAATGACCAGTGCACGCGCGATGTCACGGCAGATTTCTGCTGACCCGACGAGCGCGATCGGCCCCGCGGCCAGATCGACCGTCACCGGCACGTCGAAGACTTCGCCGGTTGTCTGCATGCTCGAGGGCATCGTGCCGAGGCCGACGCGGACGTGATCATTTGCGCCGATCCTGCGTGCAAGCGCGGACGGCGGCGGGTGCTCGCGTCGCCGCTGCACCGCCTCGCGCCGCAGCGCCTCGCGCAGGTCGGTCTCGTACCGGGCGCGTTCGCGTCGGTAACGCATGAGCTCGCGGCGATGGGTGCGTCGCGTGTGCCGCCGTTCGCCGAGGGTGCCGGCAAGTGTGGCTACGGGCGTGAGGACGGCGAAGGCGAGAAACTCCCACGCGCCCGTCACCATCGCAAGCGCCCCACCGACGACGGCGGGCGCGAGCGTCGCGACAAGCTGCACGCGTGTCGAGCTCGGCGGCGGGGTAGGTACGTCTGGAACAGAGAGCACGTCGGCCGGTCGCGCGGCGCCGGGCAGGCCACTGACCGCGAGGTAGGAGGACCCGATGCGAACGACGTCGTCGTGCGCGAGTCGTACCTCGTGCGCGACCCCGTCGGGCGTGTGCAGGCCATCGGTCGAGTCGAGATCAACTGCGATCGCAGCAGTCGCGGTGATGCGCAGTTGCGCATGATGTCGCGAGACCTGTGGATCGGAGAGGACAAGATCGCAATCGGGCGCACGTCCGATGGTGACTGCCTCGTTACCGACAGCCACGGCCGCGCCGCAATCGCGCCCGCCGACGACCTCGAGGCGCATCGTCGCATCGGACCCGGCCGCAGCACGTCGGGTCGTGAGGATCGCGCCGGTGAGCAGGGGCGACCGGCCGATCACCGTCGTCGGTCCGAGCGCGCGGCGCCCGGACCAGAGCGGTTCGACCACCCCGGCCGCCGCGCAGACGTCTGCGCCGATCTCGCCCCACGTCGCGCCGGCGGCAGCGAGGACCGCAATGTCGACATCGGTGCCAGCGCTGGTTCGCACAGTGAGATCTGTCCGCATGGCGGCGCAGTCTTCGAGCGGGGTCCGACAGTTTCGCGCAAGGGCGCGAACCACTGTGGACAACGGGTTTTCCTCGCACCCGCTCGTCCACAGTCACGCGAATGTTTCGCCCTCGTCGGTGGTCCCCGACCTACCGTCCCACCAACTCGACGAAAGGAACCAGCCATGTCCGGATTCCGGGTGACGCCCGGTCAACTCGAATCGATGGGCGCGACGGTCGGTCGTGTCTCTGGCGACGTGCGCGCGCAACATCAGCAGTTGCGCGGCCAGCTCGGCCCGCTCTTCGGTGCCGATTGGAGCGGTGCGGCGGCCGCACAATTCACCACCCTCTACGACCAGTTCGATGCGCACGCGCGCGGGATGTCGGATGCCCTCGACGGCATCGGGCAACTACTCGCGCGGGCCGGCATGACCTATGCCGAGGTGGAGGCGCAGGTGGCAGCGTCGTTCCGATGACCCGAAGCTAACGTGGGTTCGTGGACCTGGACGCAGTCGCCGCGGCGTTGGCGGATCATTTCGCGCACGCGCCGCTGCGTGCGTCGGTGTCGTTCGTCGGCGTCGACCCGATCGAGATCCTGCGCTTCGAGCCCATTCCGGGGGAGCGGGCCTACGTGTCGCTCGGGATGTCGCGCCATCCGATGACCGGCGCGGACGCCGACATCATGAACACCGACGGGCCACGCGCCGAGCTGATGCTGCACCTGCGCGACGAGCAGGACGCGTTCGCCGACGTCTGGCGTCAGCTCGCCGTGCTCGCCGCGGCGCCGGCGGTGGAGGGTGTGGTCTACAAGGTGGGCATGACGGTCGACATGGGCCGCCCGCTGTCGGCCGGATCGGCCTGCACGGGCGCGCTCGTCGTCGAATCGCCGCTCGATGCGATCGGAGAGGTCGAGATCCTGCAGCTGGTCCCGGCGACGCAAAACGAGCTCGCGTGGTGCCGTGTGCACGGCAGCGACGAGTTACGCGAGCGCTGGAACGACAACGGCACCGACGTGCAAGATCTCGCCCGGCGCGCGGTCGATCTGACCTAGAGCCAGCCGTTGCGTTTGAACGCGCGGTAGAGCGACACACAGACCGTGATCATCACGGCGATCACCAGCGGATATCCGAACGACCAGTGCAGCTCGGGCATGTTGTCGAAGTTCATGCCGTAGATGCCGGCGAGCATGGTCGGTACGGCAGCGATCGCGACCCATGCCGAGATCTTGCGCATGTCCTCGTTCTGGACGACTGATACGCGGGCGAGATTTGCCGACACCAACGTGGTCAGCAACTCGTCGAAGCCGTTGACGCGGTCGACGACCTCGCTCAGGTGGTCGTCGACGTCGCGGAAGTAGTCGCGCACCTTCGGCTCGATCTGCGGCAGATGGGTGTGCGTGAGATGTCGCAGCACGGGCGACAACGGCGCGGTCGAGCGCCGCAGTTCGAGCACCTCCCGCTTGAGCACGTAGATCACATTCGAGTCGGCCATCCGGCTCGACTCGGTGAACACAGCGGTCTCGGTCTCGTCGACGTCCTCTTGGAGCGCGCGGCACACGACGACGTACGAGTCGACGATCGAGTCGAGCACGGCATGGAGCACAGCGGACGGCCCGAGCGCGAGCAGATCGGCATCGCCCTCCAGGCGCTCGCGGACGGCGTGCAGTCCGCCGTGCTCGCCGTGCCGCACCGTCAGCACGAAGTTGTGACCGAGGAAGACCATCACCTCGCCCGTCTCGACCACCTCGGCGGTACCGCCGGGCAGCGAGTCGTCGTAGTGCACCGTCTTCACGACGACGAACAACGTGTCGTGATACGACTCGAGCTTGGGTCGCTGGTGCGCGCTGATGACGTCCTCGACTGCAAGCGGGTGCAGCCCGAACCGTTCGGCGACGCCGGCGAACTGTTCGGAGTTCGGTTCGTGCATACCGATCCACACGAATCCGTCACCGGTACGGTCGACCTCGTCGATCGCAGCGCGCCAGTCGACCGGCTCGGGGTCGCGGCAGCCGTCGCGATAGATCGCGCAGTCGACGATCGCCGACCGCTGCACCTCGTCGGGCGCATCCAGCTGGCCACGCTGACGCCGGCCGGGCACGAGCCGGCCAGGGACGAGCGCGCGCGGGCGCGGCACACTTGGCATCGGCCACATTCTGCCCCTCCCGCGGGCATGCCGAACCTGCGGCAGGCAGGATCGTGGTCAGATTCAGCTAACGACGTCACCAACGACGAGGGGAATGTGCACCGTGCAGTTCGGTCGGTACTACGAGGAATTCGAAGTCGGCGCCATCTACAAACACTGGCCCGGCAAGACGGTCACCGAGTACGACGACCACCTGTTCTGCCTGCTCACGATGAATCATCACCCGTTGCACCTGGACGCCAACTACGCCGAAAAAACCACCGACTTCGGCAAGAACGTCGTCGTCGGCAACTACATCTACTCACTACTGCTCGGCATGTCCGTGCCGGACGTCAGCGGCAAGGCCATCGCCAACCTCGAGGTCGAATCGCTGCGCCACGTCGCACCGACCTTCCACGGCGACACGATCTACGGCGAGACGACCGTGCTCGACAAAACGCCGTCGAAGTCGAAGTCGGACCGTGGCGTCGTCCACGTCGAGACCATCGGCTACAACCAGGACGGCACCGTCGTGTGCATCTTCCGCCGCAAGGTGATGGTGCCGACCAAGGAGTACATCGACGCGCGCGGCGGCGAGCAGCCCGGTCGGCCCGCTCCGAAGCAGCGCTAGTCGGGCCGGCTCAGACCCGCGGCAGGCAGTCCCACGACGCGAGGATCGCTTCGAGATCAGGCACGAGCGGCAGCCGCGCGAGCTCGGCCCGCGTGACCCAGCGCAGGTCGTCGGCGTCGTCGCCTGCGACCGCGCTTCCGCCGACGACCTCACAGACGAAGTCGTCGATCACGTAGTTGCCGATGCGGACCGATCCGGCCGCCCGGACGACGCGCACGTCCAGTCCGGTCTCTTCGCGCGTCTCGCGCACGCACGCCTGCTCGGCCTGCTCGCCCGGCTCGCACCGTCCGCTGGGCTCGCACCACAACCCGCGCGACGGCTCGTTGCCGCGTCGCACGAGCAACAAGCGGCCGGATCGGTCGAACACGATCGCGCCTGCGCACGGCACGGCGTCGCTCCCGGGATCGGATACGGCCACGACACAACAGTGACACGCCCGGCGCGTCGTCCCACTGTTCGCATCTTGCTGCGGTATGAAAACGTGGGAGCGGCGCACCGCGGGGGTGTGCCGCGCCCACCAATGATGGTCAATGGAAGGTGCAGACGGTGACGGTCAAGAGCACCATCGGCATCGTCGTACTGGTCTTCATCGTGTTCTATGCGATGACTTCGCCCGACCAGGCGGCCAACATCTTCCACGCCAGTTGGCACGCGGTGGTGAACCTCGCGCACGGCGTCGGGCGCTTCCTCGACAAGGTCACCTCCTGAGGGGTAGGCCGCCATGCCGCCCTTGATGCGGTCCGAGCTTCCGGTCGTAACGACCACGCGCCATCATCCGATCGTGCTGTTCCGACTGCCCGGCAAGTGGCCTGGCCTCGGACTGCTCGCGCTTCTCGTCTGGGCGATGGCCGATCCGATCATCTGGATCGTCGTGATCTTGTTGGTCGCGGTGACGATGGTGTTCCGCTGGCAGACCTGGAACGCCGAACAGATCATCCTGACCCGTAAGCGGATCATCCGCGTGCAGGGTGTGCCCGAAACGACGACCAGCGAGGCGTTCCTGCGCGTCGACCGGGTTTCCGGCATGCGCATCGTGCAAACGGTGCCGGGCAAGTTGCTCGACTACGCAACCATCGAACTCGAGGCGCCGGGCAACCATCCCGACGTGCGGCGCATGGTCAAGATCTGGCACCCGCACGCGTTCTATCGCGACCTGCGACACCTCGTGTTCAGCGAGCAGCGTCCCGACCCCGACGAAGTCGGCACGAACGGGCTGCCCGAGGACGCCACCGCCCCGTTGCCGCACATCAGCGGGCCGACGTTGCGCAAACGATGATCGACCTGCACACCCACTCGAGCGCATCCGACGGCACCGATACTCCGGCCGAGCTGGTCGGTGTTGCGGCGGCGGCTGGTGTCACGGTGCTGGCGATCACCGACCACGACACGACCGCGGGCTGGGACGAGGCGCTGGCAGCGCGCCCGTCCGGGATGACCGATCGTGCCCGGCACCGAGTTCTCGTGCCGTCACGTACCGGCCGAGGGACGGCGGATCAGCCTGCACCTGCTCGGCTACCTGTTCGATCCTGACCACGAGGGTCTGCGCGCAGAGCGGGCGCGGTTGCGCGAGACCCGGTTGCACCGAGCGCGCGAGATGGTCGACAACATGACCGCGGACGGCGTGCCGATCACCTGGGAGCAGGTCGAGACGATCGCTGCCGGCGGACCGGTCGGACGTCCGCATCTGGGCCGCGCGCTGGTCGCCGCCGGTGTCGTACCCGACGTCGATACTGCCTTTCGTGACTGGCTCTCCTCGCGCCGCCCGTACTACGTCCCGAAGGCCGACACCGACGTCTTCACCGCGATCCGGCTCGTGCGCGCGGCCGGCGGGGTGCCGGTGTTCGCGCACCCGTTCGCCCGGCGGCGCGGTCCGGTGGTGAGCGAGGACGTGGTCGCCGACGATGACGGCGGCCGGCTTGATCGGTCTCGAGGTCGACCATCCCGACCACGACGCCACCGACCGCGCTCAGGCCGCCGGGCTGGCGCGCGAGCTCGGGCTGGTGCCGACCGGGTCGTCCGACTATCACGGCACGAACAAGCAGACGCCGATCGCAATGTGCACGACTGATCCTGCGGCCTACGAGGAGTTGATCGACCGGCCTACGGCGCGCCGTCCGCAGTGGTCCTAGGTTCCACAAGCGCAGCCCAGAACTGCACCAGCGCCGCTGCGGTCGCCGGCGTGTTCTCCACTGCGGGCGAGTGCCCGGCGTCGGCGATCACGCGCGTGGCGGCGTGCAGGCGGCGGGCCATGTCGTCCTGCACGTCGGTGGGCCACGCGTCGTCGTTCGACGCCGTAGAGCACGAGCTTCGGCAGGTCGACGGCGGCGAGTTCGGCGACGCGGTCCGGTTCGAGCCGCAACGACTGCCCCATGCCCTGCAGCATGGCCGGGACGCCGGCCAGGAAGCGTCGCTCGAGGAACGCGGCGAGCGGTGCCGCCGGCTCGACGTAGCCGGCTTGCGCGCGTGCAGCGGCCAGGCTCGCCGCGTAGACAGCGGCGAGGCCCAGGACGCCACGAGCACGGGTTCGAGCTGCTCGATCATGGCGCGGCGGCCGCCGCCGATGCCGGCAGGCCCGGAGCACATGAGGACGAGCGAGCCGAACGCGTCGGGTCGGTCGATGACCGCGGCGCGGGCGACGAGCCCGCCGAAGGAGTGCCCGACCAGGTGCGGCGCGCGCGCCGATCGCGTCGGCGACCTCGAGCACGGTCGCGGCGAGCTGCGCAGGCGTGTACGCATCGGGGTCGGCGGGCCCGGGCGATTCGTACTGGCCCGGGAGGTCGATGGCGACGGCCGCGAACCCGGCTGCTGCGAGCGGGTCGATGAGCGGCGCGAAGTCTTCCTTGCTGCCCGTGTAGCCGGGCACGAGCAGCGCCGGCACGCCGTCGGCGGCCGCAGCGGAGCACGCTGATCGGGCCGCCGGACGTCTCGATGATGCGTGCGTTCGCCGGCGGAGGTGAGCTGCGCCGTCATCGGTACACGACCGTGTGCGGACCGGCGACGAGCAACCCGGCCCCGAGCGGGTAGATCATGCTGCCGGCAGCCGGGAACCGGGATGCGGTAGCGCGTCAGCACCTTGCCCGTGGCCGGGTCGAGTCCGACGACCGCGGTGCGTGTCGTTGTCAGCGCCAGGCGCGCCTTGAACAGTTCGGCGAGTACCGAGATCGGTCGGCGTCGACGGTCGCGCGGCACCTGCCATCGGAACGATCTGTCGCCGCTGGTCAGTGCGTAGAGCCGGGTGCCGATCCAGATCGCGTCCGCGTCGGTGCCGCTGACGAAACCGGACGGGGCCTGCGAGCCGCTGTCGCCGGTGAGCGCGAGTTGGGTGTTCTGCTTGCCGGTCTTCACGTCGAACCCGCGCAGGGTCGCGCCATCGGGGTCGCGCGCGGTAACGGTCTGCCCGGCCGAGGTCGGCACCAGGTCGGTGCCGATGTCGTTCCACTTCACGATGTCGGGGTTGGTGGTCGACTTGTCGTCGTAGCCCGTCGTGCCGTCGCGCAACAGCAACTGCGTGCCGTCGCCGCAGAACTTGTGCCCGTTGCAGTCCTCGCCGTGGCACGTCTGGCTGATCAGCGCGCCCGCGGTGCCCAGGACGGCTCCGTTGATGGTGCAGCCGACGTGGTGGAAGGTCCAGTAGTCGAGTCCGCCGTTGCCCTGGTCGGCGGTGCCGCCGATCGACACCGCGTAGATCGAGGTGTGCGAGACGAACATGACGTTGCCGCCGTCGACCTGGTAGGACGCGGGTCCGTTGAACTCGGCGCTGTCCTTGTCGAGGGTGCGCGTCCAGCGCCGGACGCCGGTCGTCGCGTCGAGCGCGGTGAGCTCGTCGCAGTTGCCGTGCAGCTTGAAGACCGCGATCGCGACCGACTGGCTCTCGATCGCGGTGCACATCGTGCGGTCGGTGCGCGTGTACGACCACGTCTGCTTACCGGTCAGCGCATCGCGTCCACGCATCGTATGGGCGTCGTAGGTGACGACCGTGCCCTCGACCAGCGGCGAGCCGATCGCGGTGGCGTCGGTACTCGTCCACGCCTGGGTCAACGCGGTGCTCGGCGTGGGAGCGGTCGAGATCGAGGCCGGCGCGGACACGATGGTGTGCAGGTGCACGTGGCTGATCTCGCCGTGGTCGTAGGCGATCTTCACGATCACCAGAGCGGCGACGACGACGGCGGTGACCACGCTCGCATAGACGATCCGCAGTGGACGCATGCGCTGCGCGTGGGCTGCGACGGCAGCGCTGCCGACCGGATCGGCAGGCCGGCGGGTCGCCGGCGTCGTCCGGCTCCGGGTGGGCCGACGGCTCGACGACCTTCGTCGGCGCGTCGTCGTCCTCCGGCATGGTCACATCCTGACCTATCGAGCTGTGCCTGCTGGCAGGCGGGCTCAGTCGGAGGCGGTGCGCGCCACCGCCGCTGGGACGCCGGCGACGGCGCCGCTTGCGCGGGGCGTCGCCGGACGCGGCCGGCGAGGTCGGCGTCGCGTCGGCGTCGGTCCGTTGCCGTCGACCGGTTGCCCGCCGCGTGTGCGCTGGCGCGAACGATCCGCGCGCGGACGTTCCGCGCGGGGACGGTCGCCGCGAGCTGCGGGGTGCGTGCTTGTCGCGAGTCGCGCGGGGGGCACGTCCGCCGAGATCCTCGAGCTGTTCGGCATCGAGCCCGGCCCGGGTGCGATCGGCGCGCGGCAGCACCCCGGTGGCGTCGGACGGGATGTCGAGTTCGAGCGCGAGGTGCGGCGAGGTCGAGTACGTCTCGACCGGCTCGTGGAAGGGCAGGTCGAGCTTGTCGCAGATCAGCTTCCACTTCGGGAGGTCGTCCCAGTCGACGAGCGTGATCGCCGTTCCGGACGCGCCTGCGCGAGCTGTGCGACCGATGCGGTGCACGTAGGTCATCTCGTCCTCGGGCGCCTGGTAGTTGATCACGTGGGTGATGCCCTCGACGTCGAGGCCGCGCGCGGCGACGTCAGTGGCGACGAGGACGTCGACCTTGCCCGCGCGGAACGCGCGCAACGCCTGCTCGCGTGCGCCTTGACCGAGGTCGCCGTGCACCGCCGCCACCGCGAAACCGCGATCGGCCAGATCGTCGGCGACCTTCGCCGCGGACCGCTTGGTACGGACGAAGATCAGCGTCAAGCCGCGGTTGCGGGCCTGCAGCGCGCGGGCGAGCAACTCGACCTTGTCCATCGCGTGCGCGCGGTAGGCGAACTGGTCGACGTGGTTGGTCGCCGTATGCACGACGTCGGACTCGGCGCGGATCTGCATCGGCTGGTTCAGGAAGGTGCGGGCGAGCGCCACGATCGGGCCGGGCATCGTCGCCGAGAAGAGCATCGTCTGCCGCGTGGCGGGCAGCATCTTCATGAGCTTCTCGATGTCGGGCAGGAAGCCGAGGTCGAGCATCTCGTCGGCCTCGTCGAGCACGAGGATGCGCACGTTGCCGAGCACGAGATGGCCCTGCTCGGCGAGGTCGAGCAGCCGTCCGGGCGTGCCGACGACGACGTCGATGCCCTTGCGCAGCGCCTCGATCTGCGGCTCGTAGGCGCGTCCGCCGTAGATGGTGAGCACGCGGGCGCCGATCTTCTTGCCGGCGGTCGCGAGGTCGCCGGAAACCTGCACGGCGAGCTCGCGGGTCGGTGCGATCACCAACGCCTGCGGGGCAGCGGCGTCGCCGCCGGGCAGGGTGATGCGGTTGAGCAGCGGGACGCCGAAGCCCAGCGTCTTGCCGGTGCCGGTGCGCGCCTGGCCGATGATGTCCTTGCCGGCCAGCGCGACCGGCAGCGTGAGCTCCTGGATCGCGAAGGTCGAGACGATGCCCACGTCGGCGAGCGCGGCGACGATCTCGGGATTGACGTCGAAGTCGCTGAAGGCGGGGCTGTCGGAGCGCACCGGAGCGCGGGCCGCCAGCGGCGCCGGCTCCTGTCGGATGGCTGCGGTGGAGGGCTCGGTGCGAATCCTGTGCTGTTGAGTTGTCGGTCATCTACATCCTCGTCGGGTGCGCTGACCGAGTGGTGCCGGCTCAAACGGTGCCTGCGACCTGTCGGAGGGAGGCTCGTCCGGGCAGTCCGGTCAACGCGCAATTCACATGGTGGTACCCATCGTACCGAGCATCGGCCGATACCCTGCCGTCGTGCCGCAAGATACGCCTGTCGGACCCGTCGTCGAGCCAGCCGTCGAGCCCGCGATCGTCGACCTGCTCGGCGCCCTCGCGTATGCCGAGTTGTCGGCCTTCGACCGGCTGGCCGACGACGCCCGGATGGCACCGACCCTGGACGGGCGCGCGCACATGTCGGCGATGGCTGCGGTCGAGATGACCCACTACTCGCGCCTGGCCGAGCGGCTCACCGAGTCGGGCGTCGCGCCGGCCGCGCGATGGAGCCGTTCGTCGCGGCGCTCGAGACCTATCACTCGCTGACCGAGCCCACGACCTGGCTCGAGGGCGTCGTCAAGGCCTACGTCGGCGACGGCATGGCTGCCGACTTCTACCGCGAGGTCGCCGAGTACGTCGACGCGTCGACGCGCGATCTGATCCACGAGGTGCTGGTCGACGCCGGCCGCGCCGAGTTCGCGGTGCGCGAGGTGCGGGCTGCGATCGCCGCGCAACCCGCGGTCGCCGGGCGGCTCGCACTGTGGGCGCGCCGGCTGGTCGGTGAGGCGATCAGCCAGACCCAGCACGTGCTGGCCGACCGTGACGCGCTGATGTTGCTGCTCATGGAGGGGACGGGTGACCTGTCCGGGGTAGCCGGGCTGATCTCGCGGATCACGGAGCACCACGAGGAGCGGATGACGGCCGCTCGGGTTGTCGAGCTGAGCTCCTGATCCGGTTGTGAGATCCGGCGGCGATCACTGCGAACGCGACGTGGTCGGCGACCTGGGGGAGACGGGGCAGGTCGGCGATCGGGCCGAATCGCTCGCCGCGCACCAGGTGGGCAAGCCCGAGGTCGAGCGCGGCGATCGCCAGGCCGTACCCCGCCGCGCGACCGAGTCCGCCGGGCAGGCGCTGCAACACCGCCGTCCAACCGAGTGACAGCGCGCCGTGCGCGACTGCCGCCGCGGCCAGCACTGTCGACGGCCGTTGCGAGCTGGGGGCAAGCAGTCGTCCGGCAGCGCGGGTCGCCTCAAGCGGGTCACGCCGCGCGAGGAGTGCATACCCCGTCGAAGGGGCACCGCTGAGCACGGCCGCGTACGCCGCGGCGCGAAGCGAGCGTGCGACTAGTTGCTGAACCCGACCCGGCGGCCATCGGCCTGCGCGATCTCGACATAGGCAACCAGGTTGGCCGGGACGATCACCCGGCGCCCGCGCTCGTCGGTCAGCGCGAGTTGTCCGTCGACGCTCTTGAACGCGGCGGCGACAAGGCTCTCGACCTCGTCCGGGGTCTGGGTGCTCTCAACCACGATCTCGCGTGGCGTGTGCAGCACGCCGATCTTGACCTCCACCGCAAATGCCTCCTAGCGCTTAGCTTTCGGTGTCCACCACGCTAGCCGAGGGTGGTCGGTCGAGCCGTCGCAGGAGGTGCGCCGAGAGCGAACGCGTCACTTGCTGAGGCGGCGGATGAGGTTCGCGACGCGGTTGCCGACATCGTGGACGACGCCCCTGTCGGCCGCGAACAGGGACGGGCTGCCGAGCTCGACCGAGACGATGCGGGTCGTGCCGTCGGGATAGCTGAACCGCAGCAGATCGTGCTCGTAGCCGTTCAAGGATCCCTCGTTGACGTTCATCGGCAATGCTGCGATCCGTCTGGCGACGAGGTCGGCGAAGCCCAACCGGAACGATGCCTGCAGCCAGCCGCCGCTCGCGTACACGCAGCGGACGAGCTGGATGCCGGTCCGGCCCACCACCCAGCGCCGCGACGGCGCCGTCAGCCGTGCCGGGCAACCGTTCGGGTCAGGCGCGACCTTCACACTCGCCAGGATGCGGCGGACTGTCGCGTTGCTCGGCGCGGTGACCGTCACCATCACGTCTGTGCCGCTCACGGATACCGATTGCTGCGCTCGACCTTGCGACGGGCCGGGAATGGCGGCTGCCTGATCGGTCAGCAGCACGGTGAGGACCTGCCTAGCCGCCGTGACGTTGGGGCGAGCGCAGCTGACGGAGGTGTTCGGATCGTCGGCGAGCACGAACGATGCGGGTTCGCCGCACGCGTTCGTGAGCACCGGCAGTTCGCCCGGCACGGCGATGACCACACCGTGGTACGCGACCGTCTTGTCGGGGAGGCGAGCAAGGTCGGGTCCCGTGCTCATCGTGCTGCTGGAACCGGCCGGCACGCTTCGCTCACCGCGCCCCGCTGCTACAGCCACACCGATGACCAGCAGGACCACCGCGGCTGCGGCGCCAAGCATCAGCCAACGCGTCCGCGGGTGCCGGCGACCCGTGACGGTCTCGAGCAAGTAGGTGGCCGGCGGCGCGTCATCTGCGTGTTCGGCCAGGGTGTCGCGGATCAGGGCTTCGAGGACGTCCATCAGGCTTCCTCCAGGATCGAGAGTTGCGGATGTTCGCGCAGGCTGGCGAACGCGCGTGCAGCGACGCTGCGCACGGTGGCTTCGGCGCAGCCGAGGTGTTCGGCGATCTCGCGGTCGGGCAGTTGCGCGTAGTAGCGCAGTACGAGCACTGCGCGCGCTCTCGGTGACAGCCCGGACAAGAGTCGCCAGACCAGATCGCGATCGGCCTGTGCCTGCGACTCGTCCGACAACACGACGTCGACGAGCTCGTCGCCGACCAGCTCGCGCGAACTGAGCCGGCGCTTCCAGCCGAGGTATTCGTTCACGACGGACTTGCGGGCGTACGCGAGCGGATGGTCCGGCGGCTGCACCCGCCAGCGCCGCATCAGCTTGACGAGCGCTTCCTGAACGAGGTCCTCGGCTCGCGCGGTGTCGCCGCACAACAGATAGCCGAGGCGCAGCAGCGTGTCGCCGTGCGTGCGCACGAATTCACTGAACTGATCGTCGACCACAAGACTTAGATGGTGCGGCCGCACGATTCCGTTGCGCTAGGCGTGCGGGTGTTCGTCCAGGCGCGGGAAGTTCGAGATGCCTCGCCACAGCAGCGACTCGAGCAGGAAGATCGCCTGCGCCTGGCTGATCGGACGATCGCGGTCGAGCCACCAGCGCGCCGCGACCTGGGCTGCGCCGGTCAGGGCGGTCGAGAGCAGTTCGGCGCTCGCGCGGTCGAGGCCGGTGTCACCGGCGACCGTTTCGGCGACTGCCTTCATCGTGCGCTCGGACACGGCCTCGACCCGGGCGCGGACGGCGGGCTCGTTGCCCAGGTCGGTCTCGAAGATCAACCGGAACGCACCGTCGGAGCCGTCGCGGCCGACGAAGCTGAAGTACGCCGACAGGACGCCGTGGATGCGCTCGCGGTTGTCATCGGTCGCGGCCAGGGCTTCCTGGACGGCCCGGCCGAGCATCTCGGCCTGCGTATCGAGCAGCGCGAGGTACAGCTCGAGCTTGCCGGGGAAGTGCTGGTAGAGCACCGGCTTGGACACCCCGGCCCGTTCGGCGATGTCGTCCATCGCGGCGGCGTGATAGCCGTTGGCGACGAAAACCTCCTGCGCGGCGGCGAGCAGCTGCTTGCGCCGGGCGGAGCGAGGCAGCCGTCCGCCACGGGTCAGTTCGGCGTTGCCGGTGTCGGCGCGTGACATCAGCGGTCGCTCCTGGGGTGAAATGTCCGAAGTCGCTCGGACTCTACTCGTCAGTAGCCATGCTTGGGGTAATGCGAGCGCGATCTGTCGCGTCGAGCGTCCCGGCGAACAGGTCACCGTGCTCCTCGACGCGGGCCAGCACCTCGTCCGAGGTGAACCGCAGCATCCCGCCACGTTCGACCTCGTCCCACGTCAGCGGGGTCGAGACGGTCGGCTCGTCGCGAGCGCGCAGCGAGTACGGCGCGACCGTGGTCTTGGCCGGATTGTTCTGGCTCCAGTCGACGAAGATCTTCCCGCTGCGCAGCGATTTGGTCATCCGCGAGACCACCAGCTTCGGATGCTCGGCCTCGAGCCGCTTGGCGATCTTGTGCGCGTAGTCGGACGGCAACCCGGGGTCGTCGACCTCGATCGGTGCGCTCACCTGCATGCCCTTCGACCCGGACGTCTTCGCGAACAGTTCGACACCGTCGTCGGCGAGCAGATCGCGCAGCAGGACGGCGACCTCGCAACATTCGGCGATCGTCGCGGGAGCACCGGGATCGAGATCGAAGACCAGCAGGTCGGTGCGTGGTTTCCGGGCGCGCTTGGGGATGTGCCACTGCGGCACGTGCAGTTCGAGCGCGGCGAGGTTGGCGAGCCACACCAGCGTCGCCAGTTCCTCGACCACGACGAAGTCGATGGTGTCGCGGTTCATCGTCGAGCCGGGGACGGGCAGCGTGACGGTGCGCACCCAGTCGGGCGTGCCGCGCGTGGCGTTCTTCTCGAAGAAGAACTTCTCGTCCACTCCGTTCGGGTACCGCTTGATCGTCAGGGCGCGGTCGGCGAGGTGGGGGAGCAGCACGGGGGCGATCCGGCTGTAGTAGTCGATGACCGCACCTTTGGTGAACCCGGCCTGCGGGTACAGCACCTTGTGCAGATTCGTCAGCTGCAGTGCTCGCCCGTCGACTTCGACGGTGACCTTCTCGTCCTTGGCCATCAGCCGGTTGCCTCCTCGACCGTCTTGTCCTCGCGCACCCGCAGGAACACCGGCTGGCGCAGCCGTCCCTCCGAGGTGATCAGGGTGTACTTGACCTCCACCACGAGTTCCGGCTCGACCCAGTGCACCATCCGGCCGCCCGGCGAAGTCGGCGGCACCTCGGGCAACGGGCAGTCGGGACGCGCGGTGAGCCGTTTCTGCAGGGACGCGGCCAGACGCCCGGTCAGGCCGCTGCCCGCCTTACCGGCGAAATGCGGGCCGTCCGGCGTCACCGTTGCGAGCACCAGCGAGCTGAGGTGGCCCGGATGTTCACGGCTCTCCTCCCAGCCGACCACGGCGAAGTCGCCGGTCGACAGGAAGCGCAGCTTGACCCAGTCGTTGGTCCGCAGTCCGGCCCGATAGCGCGAGGTGAGCCGCTTCGCGACCACCCCCTCCAACCCGGAGGCGCGTGCGACCTGTTCGGTCGCCGCGCCGTCGTCGAAGGTCGGGCTGACCGTGACGGCGTGCTCGCCGGCCCACTGTTCCAACCGGGCCCGGCGCTCGCGCAGCGGCAGATCGACGAGGTCGGCACCGTCGGCCCGCAGGAGATCGAAGGCCATGAGCGTCACCGGCGTCTTCTCGGCGAGCCGGCGTGCCTCGGCCCTGTTGCGCACGTGCATGCGCTCCTGCAGCGCCTCGAAGGACGGGCGCCCGTCGACGAAGGCGACGATCTCGCCGTCCAGGACGGCGTCGCCGCGGGCCAGGTCGGCGAGCTCGGGATAGGCCGTGGTGATCTCGTTGCCGCGCCGGCTGTAGAGCCGCACCGCCGTGTCGGTGATCTCGCAGCGCGCACGGACGCCGTCCCACTTGAACTCATAAGTCCAGTCGGCACCCTGCGGCAATATCGGTACCGCAGTAGCGAGCATGGACTCCATCCGTCCATTCTTGGGTAAGAGAACCCTCTGGTTGCACTTGAGAGTCAAACGTAGGAGGAGTCGGGAAGAATGCGCTCGATCTGGAAGGGCAGCATCTCCTTCGGGCTGGTGAGCATCGGGGTGAAGCTGTACACCGCGACCGAAGAGCGCGACGTCAGCTTCCACCAGGTGCGCCGCACCGACGGCTCGCGCATCCGCTACAAGCGCGTCGCCGAGGCCGACGGCGAAGAGGTGGCCTACGCCGACATCGCGAAAGGCTTCCAGTTGCCCGGCGGTGACACCGTCATCCTCACCGACGACGACTTCGCCGACCTGCCTCTGCCGACTGCCCGCGTCGTCGACGTGTTGCAGTTCGTGCCGCTCGAGCAGATCGATCCGATCTACTTCGCCAAGAGTTACTACCTCGAGCCGGAGAAGACCGCAGTCAAGCCGTATCTGCTGCTTCGCGACGCCCTCGACGCGAGCGGGCAGGCCGGCTTGGTCAAGGTTGCGATCCGCAACCGCGAGCAGCTGGCCACGCTGCGGGTGCGCGACGGCGTGATCGTCATGGAGACGATGATCTGGCCGGACGAGGTGCGTGAGCCCGCGTTCGGGTTCCTCGACTCCGAGGTCGACCTGCGCCCGCAGGAACGGCAGATGGCCGAATCGCTCGTCTCGAGCATGTCCGGCGACTTCGATCCGTCCGAATACACCGACGACTATCGCGAGGCGCTCCAGCAGGTCATCGACGCGAAGGTCGAGGGCCGCGAGATCGTCGAGACCGAACAGCCGCAGCCCAGTGCCGGCAACGTCGTCGATCTGATGTCGGCCTTGAGGGCCTCGGTCGAGGCCGCGAAGGCCGGGCGGTCGGCTGCCGCGTCGAAGACCGCCAGCGGGACGTCGACCTCGGCGCGGGTTCCGGCGAAGAAGGCGTCCGCGAGCAAGGCCGCCCAGAAGAAGAGCGCTGCAAAGAAGGCGCCCGCGAAGAAGGCTGCGCCGGCGAAGAAGGGCGCCGCTGCCAAGAAGAGCGCTCCGGCAAAGAAGGCGGCGAAGAAGACCGGCGCGACGACCGCGGCCGCTAAGAAGAAGGCGGCGAAGAAGTCGGCGTGACGACAGCGACGCGTAGCGTCAGGCGGATGCGTTTGCGCAAGGGTCCTGGCCGCGAGGCACCGAAAGCACGGCTGTCCGATTCGCCGCTCGCTTCACTCGACGGCATCACTTCGTGGCCCGGCCGCACCGTCGAGGTCGGCGGCCAAGAGATCTTCGTACGCACCACGCCGTCCGGCCGCGACGATGCCGAACCCGCCCTGTTCGTACACGGCCTGGGCGGTGCATCGATCAACTGGACGGATCTTGCCGGGCTGCTGCGCGACGAGTTGGCCATCGAGGCGATCGACCTGCCGGGGTTCGGCCGCTCGGGGCCGGCGCGCAACAACGACTACTCACTTGGTGCGCACGCGCGCACGGTCATCGCCTACATCGAGCAGTCCGGTCGCGGGCCCGTGCATCTTGTCGGCAACTCGATGGGCGGCGCGATCTCGCTGGTAGTGGCAGCAACCCGTCCCGATCTCGTCCGCACCCTCGCGCTTGTGTCGCCGGCCGTTCCCGATCTCAGGGTGCGCGCGCACATCCTGAAGACCGACTGGCGCTTCGGGCTGATGATCGTGCCGATGGTCGGCATGCTCGCCCTGCGCAAGCTCGGCAAGGTCCCTGTCGAGACGCGCGTGAAGGGCACGATCGCGCTCTGCTTCGCCGACCCGTCGCGGCTGCCGAAGCAGCGTTACGACGAGGCCGTCAGTGAGGCGCGAGCACGGGCCGATTCGCCGTGGACCGACAGCGCGATGTTGCGCTCGACACGTGGTCTCGTGCGCTCGCAGTTCCTGAAGAACCGCGCGGGATGGGCGCAGATGCGCACGATCACCGCATCGACGTTGGTGCTGTGGGGCGCCGAGGACAAACTCGTCGCCGCTGATCTCGCACCGTACGTCGCGGCGGCGATTCCCGATTCCCGGCTGCTCGTGCTCGACGATGTCGGTCACACCGCGATGATGGAAAAGCCACCGATCACAGCGCGTGCCGTGCTGGGTCTCGTCGAGGACGCGCGCGCAGCGGTGCAGGCCGACGGCCCGTGATGGGCGCGCTTGCACGATCAAGGTCGTCGCCTGTGGCACCCTGTCGACGTGGCGGCGCACGAGGACGATTGGTCGCAACCGACCAGGACGATCACCCGTCCACGTCCCCCGCACCACGATCCGACCGACAGCGATGTCGAGCACGCGCATCGCGGCGTCGCCTCCTTCGGCGGAGGCAGCGGCCCGGCAATGGGCGACGTCGTGCGTGAATTCATCCGCCGCTACGGCTGGCGTGCGTATGCGCTACCGGTGCTGCTCGTGCTGACGGTTGTCGCGTTGCTCACAGTCCGCGACGCGCCGCCCACCGCTCACACGGTGGCTACGGGCAACGTCCACACGACGAATACGAAGCCGCCGACCTCCAGCGTCCCGGTCGCGCCGCCGACGATCCCGCTCAAGTCCGACACGAGCAGCGGCAAGGTCTACAACAGCGCGCTGCGCATGGGCGAGCTGCCCCGCGGCGGCCCGTACACCAAGGCGGGCGATGGGACGTTCCGCGTGCTGCCCGGGCACACGAAGATCCTCGGCACGACCGGCACGCTCTTCCGCTACGACATCGAGGTCGAGAACGGCATCAAGGGCATCGACCTGGCGGCGTTCACGAAACTCGTCGACACAACGCTCGCCGATCCGCGCAGCTGGAGTGGGCACGGCGTGCGGTTGCAACGGGTGTCGTCCGGCACGATCGACTTCCACATCACGCTGACATCGGCGATGACTGTGCGGCAGTTCTGCGGTTACGACATCCACGTCGAGACGTCCTGCTACGCAACGCCGAGCTCGTCCGCGGCCCTGCAGGTGAACCGTGTCGTGCTCAACGATGCGCGGTGGGTGCGCGGCGCGTCGCCCTACGTCGGCGATCTGCACGCGTACCGCCAGTACATGATCAATCACGAGGACGGCCACGCGCTGGGCCACCAGCACGCCCACGAGTGCCTGCCCGGCGGGCTGGCCCCGGTGATGATGCAGCAGACCTTCGGACTGAAGTCGGCGTTCACCGGCAAGAACTGTGGTGCGAACCAGTGGCCGTACCCGCCTGGCGCAAAGGGTGCGCCTGGCGCCGAACAGCCCGACACCAATCAGAACAACGAGTACTACATCGGCGACTGAGCCGCCCCGCACGCCTCCGACAGCCGGAATGCCGCAGCGAGCTGCTCGGTTACGCTGGCATGGTGAGCTTTCCGCCCCTCGTTGAACCTGCCGATTCGCTGACGATCGACGAAGTACGCCGCTACAGCCGGCACCTGATCATCCCCGACGTCGCGATGGCCGGCCAGAAGCGTCTCAAGAACGCGAAGGTGCTCTGTGTGGGCGCCGGTGGCCTCGGCTCGCCCGCGCTGATGTATCTCGCAGCGGCGGGTGTCGGCACGCTCGGCATCGTCGAGTTCGACGTCGTGGACGAGTCCAATCTGCAGCGTCAGATCATCCACGGCCAGAGCGACATCGGGCGTTCGAAGGCCGAATCGGCACGCGACTCGGTGCGTGAGATCAACCCGCTGATCACGGTCAACGTGCACGAGACGCGTCTCGACAACGACAACGTGCTCGACATCTTCAGCCAGTACGACCTGATCGTCGACGGCACCGACAACTTCGCTACTCGCTACCTCGTCAACGACGCCTGCGTGCTGTTGAACAAGCCGTACGTGTGGGGATCGATCTATCGCTTCGACGGGCAGGTGTCGGTCTTCTGGAACGAGTACGGACCGAACTACCGCGATCTCTACCCCGACCCGCCGCCGCCCGGCATGGTGCCGTCGTGCGCCGAGGGCGGCGTGCTCGGCGTGCTGTGCGCAGCCATCGGTTCGGTCATGGTCAACGAGGCCATCAAGCTGATCACCGGTATCGGTGAGCCGCTGGTCGGCCGGCTGCTCGTCTTCGACGCGCTCGAGATGAGCTGGCACGAGATCAAGGTGCGCAAGGACCCGAACACACGCGAGATCACCGAGCTGATCGACTACGAGGCGTTCTGCGGCGTGGTGTCCGAAGAGGCACAGCAAGCAGCAGCCGGCTCGACGATCACCGCGAGCGAGCTGAAGGACCTCATCGATTCCGACAAGCCGATCCATCTCGTCGACGTGCGCGAGCCGGCCGAGTGGGAGATCGTCAGGATTCCTGGTGCAACGTTGATCCCGAAGGACGAGATCCTGCGCGGCGATGCTTTGTCGAATCTCCCGCAGGACAAGCAGATCGTCATGTACTGCAAGACCGGCGTGCGCTCGGCTGAGACGCTTGCCGCCGTGAAAAATGCCGGCTTCCGCGACGCCGTGCACGTCCAGGGTGGCGTCACTGCGTGGGTGAAGCAGATCGATCCGTCGCTGCCGTCGTACTGATGGCCTCACAATAATGACTGAAGCGCCCGAGTACGCGCACCGCGTCCTCGCGTGCATCGAGTCGATTCCGTCCGGCCGCGTGATGACCTACGGCGATGTCGCCGAGTTCGTCGGGTTGCGTTCGGCCCGCACCGTCGGCCGGGTGCTGGCGATGGACGACGGCAGCGTGCCCTGGCATCGCGTGCTGCGCGCAGACGGCTCGTTGGCCGAGCACCTCTACACCGAGCAGCGGCAACGGCTGCTGGCCGAGGGCGTGCGGTTCCGCGGAGACCGGGTCGAGCTCGCGGCGTTTCGCTGGGACGGCAAGCGTTAGAACCGGACGCGGCTGAAAGTCTTTCCGGCGTCGTGACTGAGGTACAGGCCTGAGTCGGCGAGTACCGCCAGCGCCTGGCTCGGGGTGGTGAACCCGACGTCGGTCCACGGGATCCCGCCCGTGGGCGTGCGGACGTGGTCGTTGCGGATGGTGCGTCCGTCGTCGGCGGTGCGCAGAATGCTGCTGCCACCACTCGACGAAGCCATGATCAGTACGCCTCGTGTGTTGTCGGCGATGCCGGCCAGGTAGCTGGGCGCACGGAACGTTCGTGATTTACGCCAGACACGGCCGCCGTCGGTCGACCCGAACAGCTCGTACTGGGCGCTGCCGGCGGCGCCGCCGCTCACGCACGCAGCGTCGAGGTCTTGGGCGTCGGCGACGGCAATTCTCGGGCTCGAGTAGTCGGCGTCCGCGACCGGGCAGGGACTGGGGAGGCGACTTTCGTAGGACATGCCGTTGCCGTGCAGCACACCTCGCGCGGACGCGGCGAACCAATCGGAATCGGACACCGTAAGCGCCGAGACGCCGACATCGGTATTGACCATCGGTGTGAGTGCACGCCACGCGTCGTGTCCGACAGGTGAGGCCAGCACCTGCGACCGGCAGTGCTGGTTCGGGCGCACACAGGTATCGGTTGCGACGAATACGTACCCACCGCCGGTCTCGATGTGGCTGACCTGTCCGCGCACACGCTGCTTGTGCCAGGTGCGGCCACCGTTGCGGGTGCGCACTATCGAGGTGCACGGCTTGTGGCTGCACGGTGCCGTGCCCAGCGCCCAGCCGTCATCGGTCGAAACGAACGTCGCCGAGACAGGCACGAAGTGCGCGGGGACTTGGCCGCCGGCAGCTCCGTTCGCCGCAGCGGACGACGTCGGTGGATTCGATCGCGAGTGGGAGGTCGGCTGCCGTGCCGGCGGCGAGGACGACAGTTTCGACAGTGACCGGGTGGAATGCGCGGGCGGCGTCGATGAGACATGTGCCGTCGCCGACGTTGTCGACGAGCCCGAGCCGCTGCTCGTACACGCCGCGCAGGTCAGCGCGACGACGACGAGCGCAACGAATCGCGGCATGGCGGCGTTCTACCCAAGATCAGTTCGGCAAGATCAGTTGCGCAGCAGCCGGCCGAGCAGCGATCGTCGTGGCGTCGCCTCGGGCGCGTTGTCGATGCCGATGAAGTCGGCGATCGAACGCAGGTTGTCCGGAGTCAGGCCGGCCTGGGGATCGGGGCTGATCAACAACGTGTCGGGATGCGCGGCGACGTCGGCGACCTGATCCGGGACGACCGCGATGTCGTCGTCGGTCCACACCAGTCGCCGCCCGGACCGGACGACGCGCTGTGCGGCCGGCAGTTTCCACCAGATGCGCTGGGGCCGGTGCGTCCATTCGGGAGCGATGGAGATCGGTATCGCGGGCAGGCCGAGCACCGGCGCGAGATCGGAGACGGCGGCTTCGCGCCAGGTCGAATGCCAGATCACCTCGGCGGCACCGGTCCGGATCACGCGCGCGATGAAGTCGAGGACGGGCTGCGCGACGAAGATCGGCAACACCATCCGTCCCGAACCGGGGATGTCGGCTGCGACCACGCGCTGCACCCACTGGTCCGACGGCCACGAACCGGCCACCGGGCCGCGGGCGAGCGCGTTGACGACGCCGTCGATGTCCAGGAGCCACACCGGTGGGGTGGGCGCGCTCATACCGCCCAGTTTATGTGGACCTAACGCCGCCGCAAGGCGTCAGGACGTAGGGATCACCTCTTCGACGGTGGTCTTCGGACCGGTGAACCACTTCTTCACCGAGGCGTGCCACCAGACCCACAACAGGATCAAGCGCGACCGGCACCACGATCACGGTGTAGTTCACGTACTTCCAGGCAAACCCGGGATACCAGGGCGCGCCGAGCGACGCAGGTGGGTAGCAGCGCGATGAATGACGTCACCGCGATCTCGCCGACGGCGACAAGGCACATCCATCGGTACTTCGACCCGAGGTTCCATCCGCCCGGTTTGAAGCTCGAGCCCTGCTTCCAGCGCAGCCAGATCGGGATCGCGAACGCGACGTACAACCCGACGACGCCGATCGAGACGACGGCGTTGAAGGCGACCGGGACGGGTGCGCCGTTGATGTCGACGGTCACGAGAGCCGGCAGGGTGAGGATCACTGCGACGACCGCTGACGCGATCACGCCGAGGACGGGAACCCGCTTGTCATTGAGCTTCGACCAGTAGCGGGAGCCGGGCACCGCGCCGTCCCGGCTGAACGCGAACAGCATGCGCGTCGTGCTGGTCATGCAGGCGGTGGTGCAGAAGAACTGCCCGATCGTCGCGATGCCCAGCACGAGGCTTGCCCAGTTGACGGTCAGCGCCTGGCTGAAGATCAACGCCACGCCGCCACCGCCGGCCGTGACGCCCTTCTCGTCCTGCACGGCGAACAGGAAGGCGAGCAGCAGGATCCATCCGCCGATGGCTGAATAGAAGATCGAGCGCCAGATGCCCTTCGCTGCGGAGTTGGCCGCGCTCTTGGTCTCTTCGGACAGGTGGGCTGATGCGTCGTAGCCGGTGATCGTGTACTGCGTCAGGATCACCGAGAGCGGCAGCACAGCGAAGACGAAGCCCGCAGCCGCTGGTGTGCCCGCCGAAGAAGCCGGTGTTGTTCACCGTGTGGGTGAAGACCGACGACAGGCTCGCGTGGTGGCTGGGCGCGAACGCGAGGATGAGCACGACGATCGTCGCGCCGAACGACGTGCCACCACACCGAGATGTTGTTCAGGATCGCGAGCAGGTGGCTGGAGAAGATGTTCACCAACGCGACCAGCACCAGCACGACCAAGAAGATGAGGAAGACGCGCGTGAGGCTGTAGCCGGCGGCCCATGACTTGCTGTACGTGTCGAGGGTCAGGTCGAAGAAGGTCGCACAGCCGTATGCGACGGACGCGTCGATCGCGAGCAGGCCGATCAGGTTGAGCCAGCCCGTGTAGTAGCCCGCCTTCACACCGCCGAGCTTGCTTGCCCACCAGTAGATGCCGCCCGACGTCGGGAACGCCGACACCAGCTCCGACATGCACAGCCCGATGACGAGGATGAAGGCCGACACGATCGGCCATCCCCACGCGATCGCGGCCGGACCGCCGTTGTTCCATCCCGCGAAGAAGGTCGTGAAGCATCCCGCCAGGATCGAGATGATCGAGAACGAGATGGCGAAGTTCGAGAACCCCGACCAGGATCTGTTGAGCTCCTGTTTGTACCCGAGTTCGGCAAGGCGCTTTTCGTCGTCGTTCAGCTCGACTGTGGCCACGATGGGCCTCCCTTTCCCGCGGATTCGCTGATTGTGTCGATGAGTCGTCGTAGCTCCGGGCTGCGGAACTCCGCGACCGCCCGGTCGTACTTGGCCATGCCCCACGCCCAGAAGTCGAAGTCGACCTCGCTGACGCCGTCCTGGATCGCGGCCCACAGCGTCCAGCCGTATTTCGCCATCGTCGCGAACAGCCGCGCGCGGGCGACCTCGACCGGCGCGGGACGCCCGTAGTAGCTCGACACGAGATGCTCGAGGCGGTCGAGGGGCAGCTCGGCCTCGCTCCAGATGTTGCCGAGTTCGAAGCACGGCGTCGTTGTTGCCCGAGTATTCGTAGTCGATGAGCCAGAGTTGGCGCGCGCCGACCATGATGTTGGCGGCGAGCAGATCGTTGTGGCAGGCGACCGTGCCCGGGCTCGATGCGTGCAGCACCGTGTTCAACTCTTCGACGATGTCGACGAAGTCGAGATAGTCCGGCGGCAGGCGGAAGCCGTTCTGCTGCACGATCTGCAAATAGTTCGCCTGCACGTCGAACATGTCGAAGTCGCCCATGAATCGCGGGCCCGAATGCAGGGTGCGACACGCGGCGGCGACGCGGGTGAGGACGTCCGGGTCGTCGAGTTCGTCGTCGGTGCATGTTTGCGCGTCGATCCAGTCGACCACGAGGACGTGTTCGGCGGGGGAGTACTCGACGACCCGCGGTCCGAGGCCGAGCGTCGCGGCGATCGCGCTGTTGTAGGCCTCGGCGTCCCGGTCGATAGCCAGCAGTTCGCTCTTCGCCCCGGCGAACCGCGCGACGAATTCGCGGCCCGAGCGCGTGCGCACGTGATAGTTGCGATTGGTCAGCCCGCCGTCGAGGGGTTCGAACCAGCAAGCCTCGCCGCCGAGGAACGACAATCGTTCGAGCACCGCGGCGGGACGTGCGGCAGCGACACCGGACGCCGACATATGCAACACCTCCCACTCGATGCGGGTGTTCGGGATCGTAGGGCGATTCGAAGCCAACGGTCTAGTGTTCAGACCTTTTCCATGGTCCGGCGTCTTGTGAACGACGGATTACGTCAGCATCATCGGAGCGTGAGTTCTTCGCTCCCGCCAGGCGCGCGCGTCGTCGTGATCGGTGGCGGTGTCGGCGGTGCCAGCGTCGCGTTCCACCTGGCCGAACTGGGCGAATCGGACGTGGTCGTGCTCGAGCGGGACGAGTTGACCAGCGGGTCGACGTTCCACTCCGCGGGGCTCGTCGGGCAGCTGCGGGCCGATCCGACACTCACGCGGATGAACATGTATTCGGTCGAGTTGTACCGACGCCTGCAGACGAGTGAGTTCCCGGTCGGGTGGACCGAGAGCGGCGGGATCAAGCTCGCCTCGTCACCCGAACGCCTCGAAGAGATCCGTCGACAGATCAGCTGGGCACGCACCTACGGACTGCCGCTGCACGAGATCACGCCGGCCGAGGTCGCGGAGCGCTTCCCGCTCGTCGAACTCGACGGCGTTGTCGGTGCGTGCTTCCTCGACTCGGACGGCTACCTCGATCCGTCCCAACTGTGTTACTCGCTCATGAATCACGCGCGCTCCAAGGGCGTCGTCGTTCGTCAACACACGCGAGTGGTGGGGATCGACGTCGTCGACGGGCGTGTGCGTTCGGTGCAGACCGATCAGGGTGCGATCGAGTGCGAGATCGTCGTCGACTGCGGTGGCATGTTCGCTGCCGAGATCGCTCGCCTCGCCGGCGTGCGCGTCCCGCTCGTCCCGTTGTCGCACCAGTACGTGGTCACAGAGCCGATCGGCGTGCGCACCGCGGCTCCGTTGCCGACGCTGCGTGACCCGGACCTGCTCGTGTACTTCCGGCAGGAGGTCGACGGCCTCGTGATGGGCGGCTACGAACGCGATCCCGCGCCGTGGACGGCCGGCCCGAACCGTTACGACGCGATCCCGGCCGACTTCAACGCGAAACTGCTCGCCGAGGACTGGCCGCGGTTCGAGGAGATCGCGACCAATGCGCAACGCCGCGTGCCCGTGCTCGCCGACACCGGCATCCGCCGCATGATCAACGGCCCGGAGGCGTTCACGCCCGACAACGAGTTCTGCCTCGGCGAGACCGAGGTTGCCGGCTTCTTCGTCGCCGCGGGCTTCTGCGCGCACGGCATCGCCGGCGCGGGCGGCATCGGCAAGGTCATGGCCGAATGGATCGTCGCCGGCGAACCGTCACTGGACGTGTCGCACATGGACGTGAACCGGTTCGGTCGTCAGTACCGGTCACCGAGCTACACACTCGCGCGGACGCTCGAGAACTACCGCACGTACTACGACATTCCGTTCCCCGGACGTCAGCGCGAGTCGGCCCGCGAGCTGCGGCGTTCGCCCGCTTACGACTGGCATCGCGGGCACGGCGCGGTGTTCGGCGAGAAAGCCGGCTGGGAACGGGTCGACTACTACGAGCCGAACGCCGCACGCGCCGCCGACGTGCAGCGGCCGACCGGATGGGCAGCGCGCGGTTGGTCCGCGGCGATAGCGGCCGAGCACGCGGCGACAAGAGAACGCGCGGGACTGTTCGACGAGACATCGTTCGCCAAACTCGAGGTCAGCGGTGTCGACGCCGCGCAGTTCCTTGACCTCGTGTGCGACAACCACGTCGCCCGGGGCGTGGGTGACATCACCTACACGCAGGCGCTGAACAGCCGTGGCGGCATCGAATGCGACTTCACGGTGACCCGGATCGCCGAGGACGTGTTCTCGATCGTCACCGGTACTGCATTCGGATCGCACGACCAGTCGTGGCTGCGCCGGCAAGCACGCCGACTCGGCGCGTCCGTGCGCATCGCCGACGTCACCGGCGCGACGTGCTGCTTCGCCTTATGGGGCCCGCGTGCACGAGACATCCTCGCCCGCCTCACGCCGTCCGATCTCGGCAACGACGCGTTCGGGTTCATGACCGCGCAGGAGCTGACAGTCTCGAACGTGCCGGTGCGCGCGTTGCGGGTGACCTTCGTCGGAGAACTCGGCTGGGAGCTCTACGCGTCGACCGAGTACGGCGCCGCTCTGTGGGCCACCCTTGTCGCCGCGGGCGAGCCGGACGGACTCACGGTCGCCGGATATCGCGCGATCGACAGCATGCGGCTGGAGAAGGGCTACCGGGTGTGGAGCACCGACCTCACCGGCGAGACCGATCCGTACGAAGCCGGGCTCGGCTTCTGCGTCAAGCTCGACAAACCGGGCGGATTCGTCGGACGCGACGCCCTTGCAGCGGTCAAGACGGACGGGCCGACCCGACGACTGCGTGCGATCGTGCTCGACGACCCGACACAGTCGGTGCTCGGCAGCGAGCCGGTGCGCTCGGGCACCGAGATCGTCGGACGGGTGACCTCGGGCGGCATCGGTTACACGCTCGGCGCCTCGATCGCGTTCGCCTACCTGCCGGTCGAACTCGGGCCGGGCAGCGAGGTGTCGATCGATCTGTTCGGTACCTGGATCGGCGGGACCGTCCATCGCGAGCCGTTGTTCGATCCGCGCGCTGAACGGGTGCACACATGAGGCCTGCCGGCCGTACCATTACGGCCGTGACCGCGTCGCCGACGCTGACCCAGCCGCCGCTGATCGGACTCACCACCTATCGCGAGCATGCGTCGTGGGGCGTGTGGTCCGAGCCCGCCGACCTGCTTCCCGCGACCTATGCCGCCGGGGTGCGGACGGCGGGCGGCGTAGCTCTGCTGTTGCCCAGCGGCGACCCGGACACGGCCGAGCACGCTCTCGACGCGGTGCACGGGCTGTTGATCGCCGGCGGCCCCGACGTGGATCCCGCGCGCTACGGCGCGACGCGTGACCCTGCGACGGGCGAGCCACGTCCGAACCGCGACGAATGGGAACTGGCGCTCGCACGCGCAGCGATCGCCCGTGATCTGCCCGTGCTCGCCGTGTGCCGCGGAATGCAGGTGCTCAACGTCGCGCTCGGCGGCGAGTTGCGCCAGCACCTGCCCGACGAGGTGGGCTCCGAGCTGCACTGCCCGACGGTCGGCGTGCATGGTCGCCACCGGGTCGCATTGGCGTCCGGCTCGACGCTGCACGCCGTGCTCGGCGACGACACGCAGGTCGCGACCTATCACCACCAGGGCGTCGGCCGGCTCGGCGACGGACTCACGGCCACCGGCTGGGCCGACGACGGCGTGATCGAAGGCGTCGAACTCGCCGAGCGGCGTTGGGTCATCGGCGTGCAATGGCATCCCGAGGCGTTCGCCGGCGAGCCGATCTTCGCGGCATTCGTCGCAGCATGCCTCGCCTACCGCTCAGCAGCGGTGACGTGATGTCGGTCGGACGGTCGGCGAGCAACGTCGAGGCACTGTGGGCGCGCACGGTCTTCTCGCCGGTTCCGATTCGCAACGCCTTCGAAGTCACGGTCGAGCGGCTGGCACAAAGTATCCGACTCGGTGTCCTGGGCGACGGTGACCGGTTGCCGCCCGAGCGTGAACTCGCAGAGACCTTCGGCGTGAGCAGGGTGACCTTGCGCGAAGCGATCAAGGCGCTGCGCGAGGCGAAGCTTGTCGAGTCGCGGCGGGGGCGTGGCGGTGGCACGTTCGTCGTCGCGCCGCGGCATCGCGAGCGGTCACGCGAGAGGATCGGCGCCGCGCTCGCGCAGGGAATGGAGGACGCCCTCGCGCTGCGCAGAGTCGTCGAGCCCGGAGCGGCAACCCTCGCTGCCGGACGCACGCTGACCGCGGCAGATCGGGCCAGCCTGCGGCGCTATCTCGACGCGGCGACCGATTGCGGCTCGCGCACCCGGCGGCTCGCGGACTCGCGGTTGCACATGGCGATCGCTGCGCTGTCGGGGAGCGCGTCGGTCGCGGCCGTCGTGGCGGATGTGCAGCTGCGCCTGGACGAACTGCTGCGCGCGATTCCCGTGCTGCCGGCCAACATCGTGCACTCCGACCGCCAGCATGCGCGGATCATCGAGGCGATTCTCGGGGGCCAGGCCGAGGTGGCTCGGGTCGAGATGGAAGAACACGTCGACGGCACGGCCGCCCTGCTGCGCGGCTTCTTGAGCCGATGACGTCAGTGCTGCCGAAAGGTATGGTCGTCAGACCTTCGGATGAGAGGGGAACGGTATGCCTGCAGACCCAATGACCGTCGCCGAGCTTCGTGACGCAGTTTCTGACGGCTCGATCGACACCGTCGTGCTCGCGATCACCGATCTGCAGGGACGGCTGCAGGGCAAGCGTCTCGACGCGGAGTATTTCCTCGCCGACGTCCTCGAACACGGCACGGACGGTTGCAACTACCTGTTCGCCGTCGACGTCGAGATGAACACCGTCAGCGGTTACTCGATCTCGTCGTGGGACCGCGGCTACGGCGACTTCGTCATGGTGCCGGATCTCGCGACACTGCGCCGGGTCCCGTGGCAGCCCGGAACGGTACTGCTCCTCGCGGACGCGACCTGGCTCGACCACGAGCCGGTGAGCGAGTCGCCGCGGCAGGTGCTCAAGAAGCAACTCGACCGGCTTTCCGAGCGCGGCTGGACGGCGTACGTCGGCACCGAACTCGAGTTCATCCTGTTCGCCGACTCCTACGAGCAGGCCTGGGACAAGCGATACCACGGTCTGACACCGGCCAACCAGTACAACATCGACTACTCGGTCCTCGGGACGAGCCGCGTCGAGCCGGTGCTCCGCGCGATCCGGCTGGGCATGCGCGACGCGGGCATGCAGGTCGAGTCGGCCAAGGGTGAATGCAACCTCGGCCAGCAGGAAATCGCGTTCAAGTACACCGATGCCCTCACGACCTGCGACAACCACGTCATCTACAAGACCGGCGCGAAAGAGATCGCTGCCCAGCAGGGGTCGGCACTGACGTTCATGGCGAAGTTCAACGAACGCGAGGGCAACTCGTGCCACGTGCACCTGTCGCTGCGCGACGCGGACGGAACGCCCGTCTTCGCCGGCGATCGACCGGGCGGGGTGTCGCCGCTGTTCGAGCACTTCCTGGCCGGACAGTTGGCGGCGCTGCGTGAACTGAGCTACTTCTTCGCGCCGAACATCAACTCGTACAAGCGGTTCCAGCCCGGCTCGTTCGCACCCACGGCCGTGGCCTGGGGCTTCGACAACCGCACCTGCTCGTTGCGGGTCGTCGGCCACGGCGAGAGCCTGCGGTTCGAGAACCGGCTGCCGGGCGGCGACGTGAATCCGTACCTCGCAGTCGCCGCGATGATCGCCGCCGGACTGCACGGTGTCGAGAACGAGCTGGAACTCGAAGCCGCGTTCGAGGGCAACGCCTACGAGAGCGACGCGCCGCACGTCCCGACGACGCTGCGGGAGGCGGCCGACCTCCTCGCATCGAGCACGATCGCGCGGGATGCCATGGGTGAGAACGTCGTAGCCCACTACACGAACACGGCGCGGGTCGAACTCGCCGCTTTCGACGCCGCAGTCACCGACTGGGAACTGATCCGCGGCTTCGAGCGGATGTGACGACGATGCTGCACGAAGTGATCAACCCGGCGACCGAGGAAGTTGTCACGTCGGTCGAACTGCTTGACGAGCGCCAGACCGACGAGGCCATCGCCCGCTCTCGTAAGGCCTTCGAGGCCTGGCGCGCCGTCGCACCGGCCGACCGCGCCCGGCTGCTGCGTGCGTTCGCCGACGCCGTCGACGCCGATCGTGAACACCTGGCTGAACTCGAAGTCGTCAACTCAGGGCACACGATCGGCAACGCGCGGTGGGAGGCCGGCAACGCCCGCGACGTGATCGCCTACTACGCGGCCGCACCGGAACGGCTGATCGGGCAACAGATTCCCGTCGCCGACGGCATCAACGTCACCTTCCACGAACCGCTCGGCGTCGTCGGCGTCATCGTGCCGTGGAACTTCCCGATGCCGATCGCGTCGTGGGGATTCGCGCCGGCACTCGCCGCCGGGAACACCGTCGTGCTCAAGCCGGCCGAGTTGACGCCGCTGACCGCGATACGAATTGCCGAACTCGCCCTCGAGGCCGGCCTGCCGAAGGACGTGTTCCAGGTGCTGCCCGGAAAGGGCAGCGTCGTAGGTCAGCGCTTCGTCGACCATGCGGACGTCGCGAAGATCGTGTTCACCGGATCGACTGAGGTCGGTCGGCGGGTGATGGCGGGCTGCGCCGCACGCATCAAGCCCGTCACGCTCGAACTCGGGGGCAAGAGCGCGAACGTCGTGTTCGCCGACAGCGACCTCGAGCGGGCCGCGGCCACGGCGCCGTACGCGGTCTTCGACAACGCCGGGCAGGATTGCTGTGCACGTTCGCGGATCCTCGTCGAACGCAGTGCTTACGACCGTTTCCTCGAGCTGCTCGAACCAGCGGTGCGCGGCGTCGTCGTCACCGATCCTGCTGACGAGAAAGCCGAGATGGGTCCACTGATCAGCGCCGAACAACATGCCCGCGTGAGCGCATACGTCCCCGATGACGCACCCGTCGCCTTCCGCGGCACTGCGCCGCAGGGCAAGGGATTCTGGTTCCCGCCGACCGTCCTCACGCCTTCCGACCCTGCGCGACCGCGTGCTGCACGAAGAGATCTTCGGGCCTGTCGTGGCCGTCGTCCCGTTCGACGACGAGGCGGACGCGATCCGGATCGCCAACGACAGCGACTTCGGTCTGTCGGGTTCGATCTGGACCCGCGACGTCGGACGCGCGCTGCGCGTGAGCCGAGGCATCGAGAGCGGGAACCTGAGCGTCAACTCGCACTCGTCGGTGCGGTACTCGACGCCGTTCGGCGGATTCAAATCGTCCGGTCTCGGTCGCGAACTCGGCCCCGACGCGCCGCTCGCGTTCACCGAGACCAAGAACGTGTTCATCTCGACGACGAAGGAGTAGGACGTGTCCGGTCGACTTGAGGGCAAGGTCGCGGTCATCACCGGTGCAGGTGGCGGGATCGGTCTGGCCACCGCGCGCCGTTTCGCGAAGGAGGGTGCAGTTGTCGTCTGCGCCGATGTCGATGCCGACGCGGGCAAGAGCGCGGCCGACGAGGTCGGTGGCGACTTCGTGCAGATCGACGTCACTGACGAAGCGCAGGTCCAGGCGATGTTCGCCGGTGCGGTCGAACGCCACGGCGGCCTGCACATCGCCTTCAACAACGCGGGAATCTCGCCCGCGGACGACGATTCGATCCTCACGACGGGCATCGAGGCGTGGGATCGCGTCCAGCGCGTCAACCTCACCTCGGTCTACTACTGCTGCAAGTACGCGATCGAGCACATGCGCGCCGGCGGTGGCGGGTCGATCATCAACACCGCCTCGTTCGTGGCCGTGCTCGGATCGGCGACATCGCAGATCTCATACACCGCCAGCAAGGGCGGCGTGCTAGCGATGTCGCGCGAGCTCGGTGTGCAGTTCGCCCGTGAGGGGATCCGCGTCAACGCGCTGTGTCCCGGGCCGATCAACACCCCGTTGCTGCAGGAACTTTTCGCCAAGGACCCGGAGCGGGCGAAGCGGCGCATGGTGCACATCCCGATGGGACGCTTCGGCGAGGCCGACGAGATCGCCGGCGCCGTCACGTTCCTCGCCAGCGACGACGCATCGTTCATCACGGCGTCCACCTTCCTGGTCGACGGCGGTATCAGCGGCGCGTACGTCACGCCCGAATGAGCGCGCCGCTCGGCGTCAGCGAGCTCCGGCTCGTCGTCACCGTCGACGACTACGACGCGGCAGTCGCGTTCTACCGCGACGCACTCGGGCTCACCGAGGCCGCCGAGTACATCTCCGACGGCGAGGGACGCGTGATCATCCTCGAGGCCGGCCGGGCGACGCTCGAACTCACCGATCGCCAGCACGCCGAGCACATCGATGCGATCGAGGTCGGGTCGCGGGTTGCCGGGCAGTTCCGAGTGGCGTTCCAGGTCGCGGACTCGACCGGGGCCACGCGTGTGCTCGCCGAGCGCGGCGCGAGCGTGCTCGCGCAGCCAACCCGGACACCGTGGAACTCGCTCAATTCGCGGCTCGACGCTCCCGGCGGCGTGCAGCTGACACTGTTCGAGGACCTGACCGTCTAGGGGTGCTAACACCCTCGCGGGCGCCACGCGGCATCGGCAGGCTGACCGGTGAAGTCGTCACCACCTTTGCGGGCGAGGTGAAGCACAACCCGACCCCGCGACCGACCTACGGACGACGGATAGCGGGGGAACCGCGTAACGCCTCGAGGGCTGGGTCCGGCAGGGAGATCCAGCCCTCTCGGCGTGCCTGGTCAGCGAACTCGATCGGGATCGCCGGCGGATGCTGCGCCGCCGCCCGGGCGGTCAGCGCAACAACGAGCGCATCGAATACGTGGTCGGACGCCTCGCACGCGTCCCGAGTCGCGGTCGCGAACTCGAGCCCGACGCGATCGGTGAGCGTAGCGAGAGCGCGGCGGATCTGCGCGGGATCGTCCTTGTACCGACGGTGCTGCAGGCCCCACAGCTGCAGTGACCCGGCCGGATAGGCCTCGACAACACGACCCGCCCCGCTGCGATCGTCGACGCCGAGCCGGGGGAGCAGGGCCGCACATCGCAGCGCTGCGTGCGCGATCCGGTCGGCGGAGACACTGAGCGGACGGAGCCGATACCTGTCGCGGCAGTACAGGTCGGTCGCCCGGTACACGAGCGGGCGTCGCTGGCCGATCGTGGCGGCGGGCGTGTGGACGCCACCGTCGCGATGGGCGACGACGAAATCGACGAATGCGTCGGGCCAGCCGAGCGGGCAGTCGATCCCGATCTTGTCGGCGTCCGGCGTCAGCCCGACGATCTGATCGTCATCGACGTCGCCTATGGCGTGGGTGACCAGGGCGCGTTCGTCCGTCCAGTCGATGCGCACCATCGCAGTGCGCTTCGGCTCGGCCGCGAGATCGACTCCGACGGTGATCACCAGAAGCGGGCCTGACCCGGGATGGACTCGAGGTCGCTCAAGACCAGTTCGCGGTCCTCGTCCTCGGTGATGTCCTCGGCGGCGGCAAGGGCCTGCTCGGTGAACGCGCGAGCCTGCTCCGCGTCGCCGGCGACCGCATGCCCGCGAGCCAACGCCTCGTAGGCGAAGGCAAGATCCCAGTCACCGATCTCGTTCTCCTGGCAGATGTCGAGACAGCGTTGCGCGTGATGCAGGCAGGGTTCGCTGCGGCCGAGCACCGCGTAGACGCGCGAGCACTGCCATTCGCCACGTCCCAGGTTGGCCGCCGTTCCTCCGGCTGCGCGCGACCAGTGATGTCGCGATGCGTGCGCCATGTGCAGCATCTCGTCGTCGTCGGCACGGGTGCGGTTCTCCTTCTCCATCAGCGTCCACGTCGCGTTGAACAGCGCGGCTGCAAGGCGGCGTTCGTCGGTGACGTCGAGGTCGGTGTCAGGCATCGGGTGCTCCAGTCCGTCGGTGGTCAGATGCGTGAGGTGATGCAGTTGTCGTTGGACGCGGGTCAGCCGCGAGTCGAGCCTGCGCCGCTGCGTGGCCAGCACCGCGGCGAGCGCCGTGTCGTCGGCGAGGGCGAGGCGCACGTCCTCGAGCGGCACGTCGACCGCTCGTAGCGCCGCGATGCGGCTCGCCCGCTCGAACTGGTGCGGCGCGTACCAGCGGAAGCCGTCGGCATCGACCTCGTCCGGGCGCAGCAGGCCGATTCGGTCGTAGTGCCGAAGGGCCTTCGGGGTGAGCCCGACGTGCCGTGCGAAGGCGCCGACGCTCAGGTGCTGCGCCTCGGGCCGAGCTGCCATGCGGGCGACGCTACGAGGTTGTCCCGGGGCAACCGCAAGCGCGGGGCGTCCGGGACCAGCCCGGGGCAACAGCACGCGGTGGCGTGCCGGTCGCAGAAACTGTCGGGCGGCCGTGTTCAGATGAATCCGTGAGCAGGTACCGGCTGGTGCGCGACGACCGTCCCGATGTGGACGTGCCGGCGCTCGACGCCGCCCAGCGGCGCGTGGTCGACCACGCCGGGGGCCCGTTGCTCGTGCTCGCCGGGCCGGGCACGGGCAAGACGACGACCCTGGTCGAGACCGCAGTCGCGCGCGTCGAAGCCGGCGTGCCCGTCGACCAGTTGCTGATGCTCACCTTCAGCCGCCGCGCGGCAGGCGAGCTCCGCGACCGCATCACCGCCCGGCTCGGCCGCACCGTGCGCGAGCCGGTCGCGCGCACCTTGCACTCGTACGCCTTCGGCGTGTTGCGGTTGGCGAACCTGGCCCAGTCGCTTCCGGCGCCCCGGCTGCTGTCGGGCCCCGAGCAGGACGTCATCCTCCGTGAGCTCGTCGCCGGGCGCGATCCGGCGTCGTGGCCGGTCGAGTTGCGGCCCGCGTTACGTACCCGCGCTTTTGCTGCCGAGCTTCGTGACCTGCTCATGCGCGCGGTCGAGCGTGGGCTCGACGGCGCTGCGCTGGCCCGGCTCGGACGCGAGCGGCGCCGTCCCGACTGGGTCGCTGCCGGCAAGTTTCTGGCCGAGTACCACGACGTCACGTCGCTGGCTCGCCCCGGCGCCTACGACCCGGCCGAGCTGATCCGCTCGGCCCTCGGCGCCTTCGCCCAAGACCGCGCGCTGCTTGCCGCTGAGCGTGCGCGCCGGCGCCACATCCTCGTCGACGAGTACCAGGACACCGACCCGGCACAGGCCGAGCTGCTGGCCGTGCTCGCAGACGGCGCAGAAGAGCTGATCCTGGTCGGCGATCCCGACCAGTCGATCTACGCCTTCCGTGGGGCCGACGAGTCCGCGATCCGCGATGTCGACGAGCGGTTCGGGCGCGGTGCACCCGTCCCGGTTGTCGCGCTCGACGTCTCGCGCCGCAGCGGTGAGGTGCTGCTCGAGGCGTCGCGGCGCGTCGCGGCGCGCCTTCCTGGACGGGCCGAGCAACGCCGGCTGCGCAGTGCGGCACCGACCGACGGGGCCGTCGAGGTCGGCCTGTTCCGCACCGCCAGCGAAGAGGGTGCGCACATCGCCGGGGTGCTGCGCGCGGCTCATCTCGACGGGCTGCCGTGGTCGCGCATGGCCGTGCTGGTGCGCTCGACCAATGCCCTGCTCGGCGCATTGCGCCGGGCGCTGATCACCGCCGGCGTGCCGCTCGCCGTTCGTGGTGAGGATCTTCCGCTCGCCGAGCAACCCGCCGTCGGGATGTTGCTCGAGATCCTGCACTGCGTGCTCGATCCGGCGCGGCTCGACGAAGACCTCGCCGAGCGCCTGCTGCTCGGCCCGATCGGCGGCGCCGACGTCGTATATCTGCGCCGGCTGCGCCGCACGCTGCGCGCGCTGGTCACCGCCGACGAACCCGTGTTACTCGCGCCTGCATTGCTCGACCCCGCCGGCGCCGCGGTCCTGCCCGACCACGTGCGTGGCCCGGTCGAGCGGGTCAGCGCGGTCATCGCGGCCGGGGTACGCGCGAGAGATGACGACAGTGCCGGACCGGAGGACGTGCTCTGGGCAGTGTGGGATGCCTCGGGTCTGTCCGGCCGCTGGCAGGCCGCCAGCACCGCGGGCGGCCAGATCGGCGCTGGCGCCGACCGTGACCTCGACGCGGTGGTCGAGCTGTTCGACACCGCCGCCCGCTACGCCGACCGGTTGCCTCGCGCGACGCTGGCCGGTTTCACCGAACATCTCGCCGCCCAGCAGATCCCGGGCGACGCGCTCGCCACCGGCACGCGCGAGACCGAGGCGGTCACCATCCTGACGGCGCACGCCGCCAAGGGTCTCGAATGGGATCTCGTATGTGTCGCCCACGTCCAAGAAGGCAGCTGGCCTGATCTGCGGCGCCGCGGTTCACTGCTCGGCTCCGAGCAGCTGGTCGACGTCGTCGCCGGCCGCGACACGACCTTCGCGTTGTCCGGACCACAGCTGGCCGAAGAGCGGCGGCTGTTCTACGTCGCGGCCACCCGAGCCCGCGAGCGGCTCGTCGTCACCGCGGTGTCCGGCGACGAGGAGCAACCCTCGCGCTTCCTCGACGAGCTCGACCCGGTCGAGGGCGAGCGCCCGCTCACCGTGCCGCGTCGCGGGGTCCACCTCGGCGCGTTGGTCGCCGAGCTCCGTGTCGTCGCCTGCGATCCCGCGGCCGACCCGATCGATCGCGAGGCCGCGGCCGGCGAACTGTCGCGCCTCGCGCAGGCTCGCGTGCGCGGTGCCGACCCCGACGAGTGGTGGGGGCTCGCGCCGGTGTCCGACGACAGTCCGGTCGCCGATCCCGACCGTCCCGTCCCGGTGAGTCCGTCGCGCATCGAGTCGTTCCTGCGCTGTGAGTTGCGCACGCTGCTGCAGGATCTCGGCGCGCGCGACGGCGACTCGATCTCGCAGTCGCTCGGCAATCTCGTGCACGAGATCGCCGCGTCCGCACCTCCCGACGCAACCCAGGAAGAGCTGGAAGCCCGCCTCGACGAGCAATGGCACGCGCTCGACTTCGGCCCGCACTGGCATGCGAGCAACGAGCGTCAGCGGGCGAGCGCGATCCTGTCCGCCCTGCTCGGCTGGCTGACCTCCAGCCGGCGCGAGCTCGACCTCGTCGCGATCGAACAGGGATTTTCGGCGGTCGTCGGCGACGCGAAGATCGCCGGACGCGTCGACCGCCTCGAGCGCGACACCGAAGGACGATTGGTCGTGATCGACCTCAAGACCGGCAAGACCAAGGTGAAGGCCGACGACCTGCCGACCAACCCGCAGCTGGGCGCCTACCAGCTCGCGGTCGAGTCAGGCGCCTTCGGCGAGGGCGAGCGGACGGGCGGAGCACGGCTCGTCCAGCTCGCAGCCGGCGGCCGTGACCCCGAGCAGCAGCAGGGCCCACTCACCGATATGGACGACTCCGGCTGGATCGACACGGCGGTCGCGTACGTCGCGGCGCGGCACCGCGGCAGCGAGTTCACCGCCCAGGCCAACAGCTACTGCGGCAATTGCGACCTGCGCAAATGCTGCCCGCTGTTTCCCGAAGGCAGGCAGGTGACCTCATGATCTCGGCGCGCGAACTGAGTGCTCTGCTCGGGCTGCACGCGCCCACCGACGAACAGGCTGCGGTCATCGAAGCGCCGCTCGCGCCCGCGGTCGTCATCGCCGGTGCGGGGTCGGGCAAGACCGAGACGATGGCTGCGCGGGTCGTGTGGCTGGTGGCCAACAGAGCGGTCCGTCCTGACGAAGTGCTCGGGCTGACCTTCACCCGGAAGGCGGCCGCCGAACTCGGCAAGCGCATCCGGCGCCGCCTCGCGCAGTGGCGCTCGGTGGTCGAACGCGAGCGCCCGGACGAGCGTGAGCACCTTGCCGAACTGCTTGCCGGCGAACCGACGGTGCTGACCTACGCCGCCTACGCCGGCCGGCTCGTCGGCGAGCACGCTCTGCGGCTGGGCGCCGAACCCGATGCCCGGCTCATCTCGCCGGCGATCGGCTGGCAGTTGGCCGACGAGGTGTCGCGGCGCTACCCCGGCCGGCTGCCGCGCGACATCGGCGCGCCGTCGTCGGTTGCCCAGTACGTGCTCGCGATGAGCGCGCAGTTCGCCGACCACCTCATCGATGTCGACGACGTCGAAGCGTGGTGTGCACGCACTCTCGACTGGTTCCACCAACTGCCTCTCGGCCACAACATCCGGGCCGAATATCCCGGCGAGACCAGGCAGTTCATCGACTCGACCCGACACCGCCAGGAACTGCTGCCGCTCGTGCGCGCTTTCGCCGCTGCCAAACGCGCCCTGCCGGCGGTCGACTTCGCCGATCAGATGACTCTGGCGGCCAAGCTCGCCCAGCTGCCCGAGGTCGCGGCGGTCGAACGCGGTCGCTACGCCACCGTCCTGCTCGATGAGTACCAGGACACGGGTCATGCTCAGGTTGAGACTTTGCGCGGCCTGTTCGGCCAGGGCCATCCGGTCACCGCGGTAGGTGACCCGTTCCAGTCGATCTACGGCTGGCGCGGGGCCAGCGCCGGCAACATCGGCCGGTTCGCGGTGACGTTCCCGGCCACCGACGCCACGCCGGCCGAGGTGTTCCCGCTCGCGACGAGCTTCCGCAACGACGCAGCGATCCTCGACGGCGCCAACACCATTGCCGCGCCGCTGCGAACTGGACTGCTCGCCCGCAGCACCGTCGAACTGCGACCCGGACCGGCGGCGGGCGCCGGTCGCGTGCGGGTCGCGCGCACGCACACGGTCGAGGACGAAGCCCGCTGGATCGCCTCCGAACTGCATGTTGCATGGGACGCGCTCCCGGTCGGCGCCCGAACGGCCGCGGTGCTGGTCCGTCGCCGCTCGCAGATCCCGCTGCTCGCCGAGGCGTTGCTCGCCGAGGGCCTACCGATCGAGGTGGTCGGACTGGGCGGCCTGCTGACCACCGCCGAGGTGGTCGACGTCGTCGCCACCCTGCGCGTGCTGGTCCGCCACGACACCGGCACGTCGCTCGCGCGACTGCTCACGGGCGCGCGTTGGCGCATCGGTCCGCGCGACCTCGCCGCGTTGCGAACGCGGGCGCAATGGCTCGCCCGCCCGCCGGCCGATCCCGGCGAGGTCCCGGCAGCGAGCGCCGAGGCGCTCAGCCTGATCGAGGCCCTCGACGATCTCGGCGACGCCGATGCTTACTCGGCTGCCGGCTACCGGCGGCTGGTCCAGCTGTCCGAGGAACTGCGGCGGTTGCGACGGCGCACGACCGCGCCGTTGGCGGAGCTGGTCGCCGACGTCGAGCGCACGATGGGCATCGACATCGAAGTCGCGTCGCGCCCGCAGCGCACCGCCACCGGGCGAGTCCACCTCGACCGCTTCCTCGACGTCGCCGCAGGCTTCGCCGCCGATGCCGACGAGGCCACGCTGACTGCCTTCCTCGCGTTCCTCGAAGCCGCCGAGGACGAAGAGAACGGCCTCGAAGCCGGCGAGATCGTCGTTGACGCCGAGCGGGTGCAGGTGCTGACGGTCCACGGCGCGAAGGGCCTCGAGTGGGATCTTGTCGCGGTGCCCGGACTGGTCAGCGACGTGTTCCCCGCCAAGGCGAAGGCGATCAACTGGGCGCGCACCCGTCAAGAGCTGCCGGGTCCGCTGCGCGGCGACGACCTCGACCTGCCGCAGTTGCAGCTTCCCGACGCCGTCGACCGCAAGCAGGTGCGCGATCGACTGATCAGTCATCACGGCGAACTCGTCGACCGGTTCGCCGACGAGGAGCGGCGGCTCGCCTACGTCGCGATGACCAGGGCGAAGTCCGCGCTGTTCGCCTCTGGCTACCTGTGGGACACCACCGCCAACCCGCGCAGCGTGTCGCCGTTCCTGACCGAACTCCTCGAGCACGCGGAGGCGCCCGACGTGTGGGCCGAGGCGGAGCCGGACGAAACCAATCCGATCACGGCTCAGGCCCGCGCGAGTATGTGGCCGCTCGACCCGCTCGGCCCCTACCCGGGCGATCGCGGTCCCGGCCGCCGCGCCGACGTCGAGGCCGGCGCCGCGCTGGTCCACGCGGCCGCCGACGTCCTGCCGATCGGGCTCGGTCCGCGCGCCGAGCAATGGCGCGCAGACGTTGATCGCCTGTTGGCCGAGCGCGCGCGGCTGGCCCGCGGCAACATCGTCGAGGTCGAGCTGCCACGCCACCTGTCCGTGTCACAACTCGTCGAGCTCGACCGCGACCCCGACAACCTCGCGCGGGCGATCCGCCGTCCGGTCCCGCACCGGCCGGCGCCGTTGGCGCGACGGGGGACGGAGTTCCACCGCTGGCTCGAGCAGCGCTGGCAGGCCCAGACGCTGCTCGACCTGGACGAGTTGCCGGGCGCCGCCGACGAGACCGCGGGCGACGCCGACTTCGATGCACTGCGCCAGGCGTTCCTCGCCTCGACCTGGGCCAACCGGACTCCGACCGAGGTCGAGGTGCCCTTCGAGATGGCCGTGCCGGGAGCCCGGGTCGTACGCGGCCGTATGGACGCCGTGTTCGGCAACGCCGAACGAGGTTGGCTGGTCATCGACTGGAAGACCGGCCGCCGTCCGACGGAGCCGATGCCGATGCCGCAGCGGTGCAGCTTGCGGCGTATCGGCTTGCGTGGGCCCGGTTGTGCGGCGTGCCCGACACAGAAGTGCATCGCGTGCGCGCAGCGTTCCACTACGTCCGCACGAACGAGACGGTCGAGCCCGCAGCGCTGCTCGACGCCGACGGACTTCGTCAGCTGCTCAATTCGGGGAATGCGGCATAGCCGTCGCCGGGTTGACCAGGGTATGGCCCGTGAACACCTTGAACCCAGCCCCGACCACCCGATCACCGTCACGCCGACCGGCTCTCGCGTCACCGTCCGCGCCGGTTCGCAGACGATCGCCGACAGCACGAACGCATTGACCCTGCAGGAAGCCAGCTATCCCGCCGCGCTGTACATCCCGCTCGCCGACGTAGACCCCGCGGTGCTGACGAAGACCGAGACACAGACGTACTGCCCGTACAAGGGCGACGCCTCGTACTACACGGTGACGACCGGCGACGGCGAACTCGCTGACGTGATCTGGACCTACGAGCAGCCCTACCCGGCCGTCGCGCAGATCAAGGACCACGTCGCGTTCTACGCCAACCGGGTCGACATCTCGGTCGACGCCTGACCGGACGCGTTCTGATCAGACCCAGTAGGTGTCGTGGGCGCGCATGAACTCAGCCCACTCGTCCTCGCTGGGACGCTGTTTGGTGCGCCCGACCTCGGCGAGACCCTCGAAGTATTTTTCGCGCGGGGCGCCCGGCGCGAAGAGGATCAACATCGACGCCCACTCGCCGGACTCATTCCGGAATCCGTGTACTCCACCCTCCGGGACGTACAGGAAATCGCCGGCGGTGGCGTCGATCCACTCCGCGCCGTCATAGAGGCGCACGGTCCCGAGATCACGAAAAACGATTCCGACAGCGACTTGTGGAAGTGCGGAGCGGGGCCGGCGGGCTCGGGTCCCATCGTCCAGCGATACAGGCCGTAGTCGCCGTTGGTCGTAGTGCCGACGGCGAGGTAGTCGCACATCCCGTTCCGGTTCTCGAGATCGTGCGGTGCATCGGACGGACGTAGTCGCGCGCTCACCTCGCCGCTGTCGCCGTGAAACCGATCCGGCGGGTACGGGTGATCAGGCGCGAAGAACGACATGGTCGATGACTATCACAGCGAGACCGAACCGACCCGCCCCTTTTTGTGCTCGGCCAGCCGGAACCGATCCGGGATCTCGCCCGAACCCTGCACCAGGTCGGCGACCAGCTCGCCGATCAGCGGCGCGAACTTGGCTCCGTGCCCCGAGCACGGCGAGCACACCACCACCGACCCAACCCGGTCGAGGATGAAGTCCTCGGTCGGCGTCTCGGTGTAGAGGCAGGTCGCCTCTCCGCGCGGCTCCGGCGACAGCCCGGGCAGCCAGCGCTTGACGTACTCGACGGCCCATTCGCGCGCCTGCGGGTTCACCTCGCCCGTGCGGGTGTCGGCCGTGCAGTCGACGCCGCCGTCGTGCTGGCCGATCTTGCGGTCGTCGCTCGCGCCGCCGTCGCGGCCGCCGGCCAGGTGGTACACCGCCGAAGTCGCGGGCTCATGGATCGTCGACGGCCACGGCGGCTGCCGAGGTGTCGAGGCGCGGGAAGTGGAAGATCTGCTGCTGCGTGACGTTCAGCGGCGGCAGGTCGACGAAGGACGAGAGCAGCGGCGCAACCCAGGCGCCGGCCGACACGACGACGGTCTCGGCACGCATCGTGTTGCCGTCGGCGAGCTCGACCTCGCCGGACGGCGAGACACCGACACCGCCGGCGTCTCGTAACGCACGTCGGCATTCGACAGCGCCCACCATCGTCGACACGGCCAGCGCGGCGTCCATCGTCCCGGCCTGGTCGTGATGCACGACGTCGCCCTCGAAACGCATGCCCGGCCAGCGCCGCTCGGCCTCGTCGGCCGGTAGCACTTCATGCGGCACGCCGGCAGCGGCCAGATGCTCGGCGACGGTGTCGACGTCGCGCCGCGGACCGAAGTCGAGACCGCCGTACATGCGCAGGATCTGCTCGCCGGATTGCGCTTCGACCTCGCGCCACAACTCGAACGCGCGGCCCGTCAGCTGCGTGTACAGGCCGTCGCCGTACGCGCGCCGCACGATGCGCGCTGACCGTGCGACGACCCGGACCTGTGACCGGGCGCGAACTGCTCGAGCAGCACGACCGATCGTCCGCGCTGCGAGAGTGCCCACGCTGCTGCTGACCCGGCCAGACCGGCTCCCACGATGACGACGTCGGCGTCCATGCCGACGAGGTTATCGCCGCGGCTATCGTCGCGAGGGTGACCACAGTTCGCGACTACATCAACGACCATCGCCAGGACCTGCTCGACGATCTCGACGCCTGGCTACGGATCCCCGGCATCAGCGCCCAGCCCGAACATCACGACGACGTCGTGCGCAGCGGCGAATGGTTGGCCGACGCGCTGACCGAGCTCGGCTTCCCGACCGTCGAGATCTGGCCGACCGCCGGACTGCCGACGGTGTTCGCCGAGTGGCGCAGCGCCGATGCCGACGCACCGGTCGTACTGGTCTACGGCCACCACGACGTGCAGCCGGTCGATCCGCTGGAGCTGTGGCACACCGACCCGTTCGACCCGACCATCGACGGCGACGTGCTGCGCGCCCGTGGCGCGTCCGACGACAAGGGACAACTGCTGTTCCACCTGCTCGGGTTGCGTGCGCACCTGGCCGCGACCGGACGCGATACGCCGGCGGTCACGCTCAAGCTGCTCATCGAGGGTGAGGAGGAGTCCGGCTCGCCGAACTTCGAAGAGCTGCATCGACGAGCGCCGCGACCGCCTCGACGCCGATGTCGTCGTCATCACCGACACCGGGGTGCTCGCGCCGGACGTGCCGAGCACCGTGACGGGAATGCGTGGCCTGGTCGGGTGCACCGTCCGCTTCCACGGCCCCGACCTCGACCTGCACTCCGGCGCGTTCGGCGGCGCCGTCCCGAACCCGGCGACGGCGATTGCGCGGCTGGTCGCGGGCTTCCACGACGAGCACGGACGCGTGCAGGTGCCGGGCTTCTACGACGACGTGCTCGAGCTGACCGAGGACGAGCGCGAGCTGTTCGCGAAGCTGCCGAGCGATGATGGCGAGTTCCTGAAGGTCGCCAAGTCGCGCGCGCTGTTCGGCGAACACGGCTTCACGACCGCTCGAGCGGCTCGGCGCGCGTCCGACGGCCGAGGTCAACGGCATCGGCGGCGGTTACCAGGGCGACGGCGGCAAGACCATCGTCCCGAGCGACGCCTTCGTCAAGCTGTCGTTCCGCCTGGTCGCGAACCAGGACCCGGCCAAGATCATCGCCGGCGTCGACCGGCTCGTGCACGAACTCACGCCGGACGGAATCGTCGCCGACGTCGAATGGGAGGGCGAAGGTGTTCGGCCGTGCATCGTCCCGCTGGGCACGCCGGCCTACGAGGCGCTCACCGCCGCGTTGAGCGAGGCCTTCGACGGACGTCCGGTGCTGCCGACCCGCGAAGGCGGCAGCTGGCCCGGAAGCTGCACTGCAGCACAAGATCGGCGCGCCGATGGTGTTCCTCGGCGTCGCGCTCCCGGACGACCAGATCCACGCGCCGAACGAGAAGGTGACGGTGCCGATGCTCTACAAGGGCGCCGAAGCGGCTGCGCTGCTCTGGGCGAAGCTGGCCGAAGTGGGACGCGAAGGGTTGCAGGCGGCTGGCTAGGGTGAAGGTCGTGCCGAAGATCCCTGCACCGTCGTTCGACATCACCCACCACACGCTCGACAACGGACTGCGCGTCGTGCTCGCACCAGACCGCACCGCGCCGGTCGTCGGCATCGCGGTGCTCTACGACGTCGGGATGCGGTCCGAGCCCGAGGGACGGACCGGGTTTGCGCACCTGTTCGAGCACCTGATGTTCCAGGGCTCGGCGAACCTCGAGAAGCTCGAGCACTTCCGCTACGTGCAGTCCTCGGGCGGCACCTTCAACGGCAGCACGCACGTCGACTACACCAACTACTTCGAGTCGCTGCCGTCGAACGCGCTCGAACGCGGGTTGTTCCTCGAAGCCGACCGCATGCGCTCGCCGCGCATCACGCAGGAGAACCTCGCCAACCAGCTCGACGTGGTGAAGAACGAGATCCGCGTCAACGTGCTCAACCGCCCCTACGGCGGGTTCCCGTGGATCTACCTGCCGCAGGTGCTGTTCGACAGCTTCGCCAACTCGCACAACGGGTACGGCGGTTTCGAGGACCTCGAGAGCGCGACCGTCGACGACGCCAGCGACTTCTTCAAGAAGTACTACGCGGCGTCCAACGCCGTGCTCGCTGTGGGCGGCGATCTGGACGTCGACGAGACCCTGGCGCTGATCGAGCGGCACTTCGGCTCGATCGCCAAGCGCCGCAGACCGAAACGTCCTGACTTCGGCGAAGCGGCCCTGACCGGCGAACGGCGCGAGCGCCACGACGACGCACACGCGCCGATCCCGGCCGTCGCCATCGGCTACCGCGTGCCCGACCCGGTCAACGCGCTCGACGACCATCTGGCCCACCTGCTGCTCGCCGAGGTGCTCAGCGAGGGCGACGCGTCGCGGTTGCAGCGCCGGCTGGTGCAGCGCGACCATCTCGTCACCGACATCAGCGCCTACCTCGGCGAGTTCGGCGACCCGTTCGACGAGCGTGACCCCACCGCGCTGACAATCTCCGCGCACTATCCGGACGCGGGATCGCTCGACGCCGTGCTGCATTGCCATCGACGAGGAGATCGATCGCATCGCGACCGACGGGCTCGAACCCGGCGAACTCGACCGCGTACGCACCAGGCTGCTGAGCATGATCTACCGCGACCTCGACCCGGTCATCTCGCGCACGCTCGAGTTCGCGAAGTTCGAACTGATCTACGGCCGGGCCGAGATGCTCGCAGAGCTGCCCGGCCTGCTTGCCACCGTCCCCGAGGACGCCGTCCGCAAGGCAGCGGCCGGGCTACGTCCGGATCGGCGAGCGGTGCTCGAACTCGTCGCTGGAGGGACCCGATGAGCGCCCCGACAACCGTCCCGGCGCTGACAGCACCGCGCCGCGCTCGCAAGCTCAGCGTCGCCGAGCGCACCACTGGCTCCGGGCTTCGGGTGATCGCGATCCGCAAGCCCGGCGTGCCGCTTGCCGAGCTCCGGCTGCGCATCCCGTTCCAGTCGGCGGGGGCGACCTATCCGGCGCGCGCGATCGCTGCTGTCCAGCACACTGCTCACCGGCGCCGGCCCGCACGATCGCGCCGGACTGGCCGCCGCCATCCAGGCGCTGGGCGCAGACCTGAACGTCGGCGTCGACGCCGATCGCCTCGCGATCACCGGCAACGTGCTCGCGAGCGGACCTGCGAGGGCTGCTCGACCTGCTCGCCGTCGTGCTGACCGAGCCGACCTACGAGCCCGACGAGTTCGCCAACGAGCGCGACCGCGAGATCGAGCGGCTCACGATCGCGCGTTCGCGAGCGGGCACGATCGCCTCCGAACGGCTTGCGCGGCGCATGTGGGGCGAGCATCCGTACGCCCTCGATCTGCCGCAGGTCGAGGCGGTACGAGCCACGACCCGCGCACAGGTGCGCGCGCTGCACCGCGACCGCGTCCGGCCCGACGGTGCCGTGCTCGTCGTCGTGGGCGATGTGTCGCCCGCCCGCGTGCTCGACCAGGTCGAGAAGGCGCTCGGGGACTGGACGGGTGATGCGCCGAAGCCGCGCATCCCGAAGCTGCCCGACCCGTCCGGCGGTCCGCTGCTCGTCGTCGATCGTGCCGGCTCGGTGCAGACCTCGGTACGCATGGGGACGTCCGCGCTGACCCGGACCGACGAGCGTTATCCCGCGCTGCAGCTGGCGAATCTGGTCTTCGGCGGCTACTTCTCCTCACGCTGGACCGAGAACATCCGCGAGGACAAGGGCTACACCTACGGCCCGCACAGCCGCATCGACCACCACGTGCTCGGGTCGACGTTGATGCTCGATGTCGAGGTGGCGACCGAGGTCACGGCGCCGGCGATGCTCGAGACGGCCTACGAGCTCGGCAAGATCGCGTCGCTGCCGATCACCGAGAACGAGCTCGCCTCGGTGCGCCAGTACGCGATCGGGACGCTCGCGCTGTCGACCTCGACGCAGGCCGGCGTGGCCTCCACGGTCGCCGCGCTGTCGGCGTTCGGGCTCGGACTCGACTGGGTGCTCGAGCATCCGAAGCGGCTGTCGACGGTCACGATCGACGACATCGCCGTCGCTGCGCACGAGTTCTTCGCACCGAGCCGGTTCACCTCGGTCCTGGTCGGCGACGCCGCCGCGATCGCCGACCCGCTCGCTGCCTTGGGGCCGATCGAGACATGACCAGCGGTCCGCCGCTGTCGCGGTTGAGCTTCGACCGGGCGGCGCACCATCGCACCGACGAGGCGTGGCTCGCGTCTGCGTGGGAACGGTGCCGCGTCGTTGCGATCACGGCGAAGTCGGCGACGGTCACCAGCCACGGGCATGCGGTCTTCCGTTCGCCGGACACAGTTGCAGACACCGTGCCGCACCGCTTCCTCGGCGTCGTCGACGACGTTCCGTACTTCGCCGCGACCGTCGAGCAGGACAGCACCGACGAGTGGCACACGTTGCGCGAGTTCGGGGCCACCGCCGACGACCTCGAGGCATCGCTCGTGGTCAGCGCGATCGCGCTCGAGCAATGGCACCAGCGGCACACGCACTGTCCGCGCTGCGGGCAGCCGACCGTCGAGTCGCGCGCGGGCTGGACGCGCACCTGCACCGCTGACGGCAGCGACCATTTCCCGCGGACCGATCCCGCAGTGATCATGCTGATCCACGACGGGGACGACCTCGCGCTACTCGGCCGAGGACACGAGTGGGCGCCGGGACGCTTCTCGACCCTGGCCGGCTTCGTCGAGCCCGGTGAGTCACTCGAGGCAGCGGTGGCCCGCGAGGTGTTCGAAGAGGTCGGCGTGGCGATCACCGATGTCGAGTACGTCGCCTCGCAACCGTGGCCGTTCCCCGCGTCGTTGATGCTCGGCTTCGTCGCGCGCCTCGATGGTGACGCGTCCCTGCATCTCGACCCGGTCGAGATGGCCGAGGCCGGCTGGTTCACACGCGTGCAGATCGCGCAGGCCCGCGAATGGACCGACACCAAGACCCCGCCGGACGAATCCGCTCAATTGCAAGGCATTTCGCCGCACCTGTCGATCTCGCGCTTCCTGATCGACCGCTGGCTCGACGCCTGAATCAGGCCGCGCCCACGGTCTCGAACGCGCGCCACATCCGGGCGTAGCCGCCGTCGCGCGCGAGCAACTCGTCGTGCGTGCCGATCTCGCGCACCTGCCCCTGTTCGAGCACGGCGATGCGGTCGGCGACTCGCGCGGTTTGCAGTCGGTGCGCGATGACGATGGTGGTGCGTTCGCGAGCGACGCGCTGCATCGCCGCCGTGACCCGCGACTCGGTCGCGAGGTCGAGGTTCGAAGTCGCCTCGTCGAGCAGCAGCAGGGCGGGGTCGGCGAGCTCAGCTCGGGCCAGCGCGATGAGCTGTCGTTGTCCGGCCGAGAGAGATCCGCCCCGCTCGCCGATGCTGGTCAGGTACCCGTGCGGCAGCGCCGCGATCGTGTCGTGAGCGCCTACCGCGCGCGCCGCGGCCTCGATCTCGACGTCACTCGACTCCGGACGGCCGTAGGCGATGTTGTCGCGCACCGATCCGCTGAACAGGAAGCCCTCCTGCGGCACGTACCCGAGATGTGAGCGGAAGTTGCCCAGGTCGAGCGTGCGCAGGTCGTGCCCGTCGACGGCCACACCACCGGCGGTCGGGTCGTAGAAGCGCGCGAGCAGTTTGAGCACCGTCGACTTCCCAGCGCCGGTCTCGCCGACAAGCGCGATCGTCTCGCCCGGGATGATGCGCAGATCGAGCCCGGTCAGGGCTTCGTCACCGGCCGTGTTCGGGTAGCGGAACCGCACGCCGTCCAGAGTGACCTCGCCGACGACGTCATCGAGCCGAACCGGATCGGACGGGTTGGGCGTGAGCGTTTCGAACGACATCAGTTCCGCGATGCGCTGCACCGAGACGCGCGTCTGCTGCCACGAGTCGAACACCTGCGACAGCTGCTGGATCGGTGAGAAGAACATGTCGATGTAGAGCAGGAAGGCGATCAGCGTGCCGACGGTCAGTGCGCCGTGCGGCACGAGCGCAGCGCCGACGCCGAGCACGAGCGCGTCCGCAACAGCAGCGAGGAACTGCACGAACGGGAAGTACGTGGCCACCAACCGTTGTGCCGCCACCCGCGAGCGAAGGTACGACGCGCCCAGACCGTGGAAGCGTTGCATCGTCAGGGCCTCGTGGTTGAACGCCTGCGATTCGCGCACGCCCGACAGGCTCTCTTGGAAGTCGGCGTTGACCGCCGCTATCCGCTCGCGCGACAGGTCGTAGAGGCGAGCAGCGCGTCGCCGGAACCACACCGTTGCGATCACCAGCGGGATGACCACGCTGAGGGTGATCAGCCCGAGCTGCCAGTCGATCAGGACGAGGGCGACGCCTACCCCGACAAAGGTGACGAGGGCGACGAGCGCATTGAGCAGACCGTTCGCGACGAGCGCCTCGAACTGATCGATGTCGGTCGTCATCCGGGTCATGATGCGACCCGCCATCTCGCGCTCGTAGAAGTCGAGCGAGAGCCGCTGCAACTGAGCCCACACCCGCACCCGCAGCGACAGCATGATGCGTTCGGCGGTGCGGCCGGTGACGAACGTCGATGCGATCTGGTCGAAGAGGTCGATGATCGCGATCCCGAGATATGCGAGCGATGCGGCGAACAGCACCGACTCGGTTCCGTGTGTCACGCCGGAGTCGACACCCGTCTTCACGAGGTACGGCCCGGCCAGACCGGCGATCGCGTCGACGATCACGAGTGCGAGGCCGATCAGCATCGGGCGGCGGAACCGGCGCAGCAACGGGATGAGCCCGAACGTGCGCTCGTGTGCGCTCTCGGCCGCCACGTCGAGCACGGCGCTGTCCTTCACCGGCGGCAATGCCTCGACCCGCTCGAGCAGCTCCGGTGTCGCCGCGAGTGCGACGTGCCAATGTCCGCCACCGCCACCGAGGCCGCCGCCGAGCGAGGCAGCGGCGCCGCGGGTCACGGTGCTTCGTGCCCGTTCGGGCGGCCGTCGCCACGCATCGCGCGTGACGCCGGATGCGGTGAGCTCGGCGAGAGCCTCGATGCGGTCGCCTGCGGCCCGCAGCGGTTCGTCTTCAAGTCCCGACAGCAGACCGCGGTAGTGCGCGTTGCGCTCGGTCAGGTCGGCGTGCGAGCCCTCGTCGACGATGTGACCGTGGTCGAGCACGACGACGCGGTCGGCGAGGTGCAGCGTCGACACGCGGTGTGCGATCAAAATGGTGGTTCGGTCGGCGAGTACGGCACGCAGGTTGTCGTGGATCGATTCCTCGGTGCGCGCGTCGACCGCACTCGTCGCGTCATCGAGGATGAGCACAGCCGGGTCGGCGAGGATCGCCCTGGCGAGGGCGACCCGCTGGCGCTGGCCGCCCGACAATGTGAGCCCGCGTTCGCCGACGACGGTGTCGTAGCCGGCCGGGAGCGCAGTGATGAAGTCGTGTGCCTGGGCCGCGCGAGCCGCAGCCTCGATCTCCGCGTGGCTCGCATCAGGACGGCCGTAGGCGATGTTGGCGCGGATCGACTCGGAGAACAGGAAGCTCTCCTCGAACGCGACACCGACCGCGTGCCGCAGCGAGTGCAGAGTGATGTCACGAACGTCGTGCCCGTCGAGCAGCACACGTCCTGAAGTCGGGTCGTGGAATCGCGACAACAAGGCGGTCAGCGTCGACTTTCCGCTGCCGCTCGACCCGACGATCGCGACGCGTTCGCCCGGCGCGATGTGCAGCGACAACTCGTCCAGCACGGGTCCGTCGCCGAAGTCGAACCCGACGTTGTCGAAGCGGACGTCGCCCCGCACGTCCGACAGCTCGATCGCGTCCGGCGCGTCGGTGATCTCCGGCCGCAGGTCGATGAGCTGGAAGATCCGCTCTGCACCGGCGCGGGCCTGCTGCCCGACCGCGAGTACTGCGGCGAGCTGCCGCGCGGGCGCGACGAACTGTCCGACGTAGGTCGAGAACGCGAGGAACGTGCCGAGGGTGATGCTGCCGTGGATCGCCAGGAGCCCGCCGAGTACGAGGATCGCGACCTGCGCGAAGCTCGGGATCGCCTCGAGCACCGGTTGGTAGCGGGCGAGCAGCCGGGTGGCGCGCATCCGGGAGCCGTACAACCGTTGGGCGGATGCGACCAGCCGGTTGAGTTCGCGCTCCTCCTGCCCGAACGCCTTGACGACCCGGACGCCGGTGACGTCCTCGTCGACGATCTGTGCGACATCGCCTTCGCGTTGCTGGGCGTCCCAGTTCGCTGGAAACACACGCTGCCGCAACCGGTACGACACGACGAACAGCGCAGGCATGATCACCAGCGCGAGCAGGGCGAGCACCGGTGACAGCCAGAACATGACGATGAGCGACAGCACCATCATCAGCAGGTTTCCTGTCATCAACGGCAGGAAGTTGAGCAGGCCCTGGACGAGGGTCGAGTCAGAGTTGGCACGCGAGACCAGCTGCCCGGTCGGCAAGGTCGACAGGGTGGCGCGGTCGAGGTGTTGGAGCCGGTCGTGGATCGAGTTGCGGAGCTCGAGCTGAACGCCGAGCGCCATCTTCCCGCCGCGGTAACGCCGTACGTAGGCGAGCACGAACGTCAAGGTGGCGGCGGCGAAGAGCATGACCAGCCACGGCCACAGCGAGTCGGTGCGCGCGACGATCACCTTGTCGACGATCTGTCGCGCGATGAGCGGGACGAGCACCTGCGCCGCCGTGCCGACCACTGCGGCGGTGATCGCGATGATCACGTTGCGGCGCTGGTGCATGACGACGCCGAACAGCCGGCGCGCCCAGCCTGGTTCGGTCATGCCCGAACCCTCGTGGCCGCGTAGCGATCGAGGCCGGCGCCGATCCGGCGCAGCGCGGCCCCTGCCTCGGCACCGCGAGGCGTGTGTGCGAGAACCTGCGCGAGCCGCTGGGTCATCGCCGCCTCGGCATCGCGCAACGCGCGGGCACCGGCATCGGTCAACCGCAGCGTGGTCGCGCGTTGGTCGTGCTCGACGTCCTCGCGCGTCAGCAGTCCGTGCCGGCACAGCGCGTCGACGCTGGCGCTGATGGTGGGCTTGCCCAGCGCCAGGCGTGCCGCCACGCGGGACGCCCGCTCGTCGCCGTCAGCGACGGCGGCGAGCACCCGATAGTGCGCCATGCTCAGGTCGCCGCTGGCGCGCTCCAGCACGCGGGACAGCCGAGCGATCGCGCGCACAGCATCGACATCGGTCATGTTTCCACCGTACGCCTTGATAGTTCGCACCTCGAACTACTGGTGGTAACGCACTGCAGGATGCCGCGGATCGTCAACTTTGATCACAACGTCGGCGAGCTCTGCGGGAGCGACTTCGGAGTCGTAGCGGTCGAAGGCCGGCAGCGTCCATGCGCGGTCCGGCGGGGTGCGTCGCGTGCGTGCCGCCGGCGACATTGCCAGGTGGACGACGAGGTCGAACGGCAGGCCGAGCCCGAGCAGGAACGATCCGCTGACGACGAGCACCGCGTCGTCCGGGAGAACCATCCGTCCGGCGCGAGTCGCTCGGTTGGTGAGTGGATCGCGCAGCGACGGTAGGTACCACCCGTCGGCGTCGAGCACCTCGCGACGTAATGCGCCCGCGTCCAGCCAGTCCAGGTACGCGTCCGGATCCTCGCGTCCGTACTCGAGCCGCAACGACGCGTCGCGCCAGAACGAATCGGCGTGCACATGAGCGAACGGGCGACCGAGCAGGCGCAGCGGAGCAGCCAAGGAATCGGCGAGCAGTTCAGGCTGCGCGCACGGCGGTCCGTCGATCGCTGCTCGCACCACGCCGGGTCGACCCGCGAACAGTTCGGCCAGCGCGCCAGGCACGTCGGCCGGTGAGAGTGCGGCGTAGTCAGGCAGCGAGCTGTGCCTTGACCTCGGCGACGCTCGGGTTGGTGAGCGCGGTTCCGTCGGAGAAGACGAGGGTCGGGACCGTCTGGTTGCCGTGGTTGACGCTCATGACGAATTCTGCGGCGCTCTCGTCGCGCTCGATGTCGATCTCGTCGAAGGAGATGCCCTCGCTCTGGAGCTGCATCTTCAGGCGCCGGCAGAAGCCGCACCACGTGGTCGTGTACATGGTCACCGTGGCTGCGGGGGCCACATCAGGACCCGGACTGCTGGTCATGTGGTGGTGAACCTCGCTCTTGTCCACACCATTCCCGAATGTGTCAGGGACCGCTGGCAGTATCGGGGACGTGGCAGACGCGGGTGAGGCGGCCGATGCGGTGCTGGCCGGGCTCGATCCCGAGCAACGCGAGGCAGCGCAGGCGGTGCGTGGTCCGGTCTGCATTCTGGCCGGTGCAGGTACCGGCAAGACCCGGGCGATCACCCATCGCATCGCCTACCAGGTGCGCACGGGCGCTGTGCCGCCCGGCCAGTTGCTCGCGGTCACCTTCACCGCGCGTGCGGCCGGTGAGCTGCGCACCCGGCTGCGCAACCTGGGCGCGTCGGGCGTCCAGGCGCGCACATTCCACGCGGCGGCGCTGCGCCAGCTGCAGTACTTCGCACCGCGCGTGCTCGGCGGTGCCATGCCCGACGTCCTCGACAACCGCACGCGGCTCGTCGGCAACAGTGCCGCGCGGCTGCGGCTGCGCGTCGATCGCACCGAGCTGCGCGACATCGCGGCCGAGATCGACTGGGCCAAAGCGGTGCTGGCCTCGCCGGCCACCTATCCCGAGCGGGCCCGCGCCGCCGGGCGTGACATTCCGACCACTCCCGACACGGTCGCCGACGTGTACTCCGAGTACGAGCAGGCCAAGCGCCGCGCCGGTGTGGTCGATTTCGCAGACCTGCTCATGATCATGGCGGGCGCGCTCGAGGAATACCGCGACGTCGCGCAAGAGGTCCGGGCCCGCTACCGCCACTTCGTCGTCGACGAGTACCAGGACGTCTCGCCGTTGCAGCAGCGATTGCTCGACGCGTGGCTGGGCGGGCGTGACGACCTGTGTGTCGTGGGCGATGCGAACCAGACGATCTACAGCTTCGCCGGTGCTACCCCCGAGCACCTGCTCGGCTTCCGCCGTCGGTTCCCCGACGCTGTGGTCGTGCGGCTCGAACGTGACTATCGCTCGACACCCCAGGTCGTCGAGCTGGCCAACCGGCTCGTCGCCCAGGCGGCCGGCCCGGGCCTGACCCTCATCGGCCAGCGGGCTGCGGGGCCCGAGCCCGACTTTGCCGAGTTCGATGACGAGCCGGCCGAGGCCGCGCGGGTGGCGGCCGAGTGCCGGCGGCTCATCGACGCGGGGACGCCCGCAGCCGAGATCGCCGTGCTGTTCCGGATCAACGCGCAATCCGAGGTGTACGAGCAGGCGCTCGCCGACGTCCGGGTGCCGTACGTCCTGCGTGGTGGCGAGCGCTTCTTCGACCGTCCGGAGATCCGTGAGGCGCGGCTGCTGCTGCGTGGTGCGGCCCGGGCCGACGGTGACGGACGCTCGCTGCCCGAGTCGGTGCGTGAGGTGTTGACGAGCATGAACTGGCGCGCCGACGAGCCGCCGTCCGGTGGCAGCGCGCGCGAACGGTGGGAGTCACTCACCGCGTTGGTGAGCCTGGCCGATGATCTCGTCGCCGCCGTCCCCGACGCCGAGCTCGCGCACCTGGTCGCCGAACTCGACGCCCGTGCCGATGCGCAACACGCGCCGACCGTCCAAGGTGTGACGCTCGCGTCGCTGCACTCGGCCAAGGGCCTCGAGTGGGATGCGGTGTTCCTTGTCGGACTGACTGACACGACCGTGCCGATCCAGCACGCGACGACCGAAGCCCAGCTGGCCGAAGAGCGGCGGCTGCTCTACGTCGGGATCACCCGCGCCCGCGAGCGGCTGTGGCTGTCATGGGCGCTCGCCCGCAGCCCCGGCCAACGGCGCGGACGCCGGCCGAGCCGGTTCCTCGACGGCATCCGGCCCTATGTCGTGCGCGACGAGGTCCCGGTCAAGAAGAAGAAGGCGGCCAAGCCCGAAGCGGCCGACGCCGAACTGTTCGGCCGGCTCCGCACCTGGCGCCGCGCCCAGGCCGACGCGCAGAAGGTCCCGCCTTTCGTGATCTTCAGCGACGCGACGCTGGTCGCCATCGCCGACCACCACCCCGACTCGCGCGCCGCGCTCGCGCGCATCTCCGGCGTCGGCCCGGCCAAGCTCGACCGCTACGCCGAGCCTGTACTCGCGGTGCTCGGCGGCGCCGACCCCGCCGAGGTCGAGCTCGTCGAGGTCTGACCCACCGCTCGCGACCCCGGGGCGCCAAGTGCGTCCCGCGGGGTCAGTCGACCTCGGCCGACGGGGCCATCCGGCGACCGGGGACCAGGGCCGTCGCCAGCGAGGCAACCAGGATCAGCGCGGCCGACACCAGCAGGGCGACGTGCATGCCGGTGCGGAATGCGGCAGCGGCGGCATCGACGAGGGATTTGATGATCTCGGGCGGGTGGGCGAGGTCGATGTTGCGGGCGTCGCTGCCGCCGGTCTCGATCAACCCGAGGATGTAGTTGATCACGTCTTTGCCCGCGCCCTGCGCTTGCAGGCTGCGGGTGAAGTCGTGCGTCAGGAATCCGTTGACGATGGCGCCGAGAGCCGCGACCCCGACGACCGACCCGAGTTGCCGGGCGGTGTTGGTCGTCGACGCCGCCATCCCCGAACGCTGCGCGGGGACGTGACCGAGCACCGCCGATGTCAGCGGCACAACAGCGATGCCGAAGCCGAGGCCCGCGACGGCGAGCACGACGGACAGGCCCGCGAACGACGGCGACGCAACGAGCAGGAAGCGCGCGATCACGATGCCGGCCGCGCTCAACACGCATCCGGTGACCATCGGCCACTTCGGTCCGTTGCGAGCCACCCATCGCCCCGAAGCGAGCGAGCCGAGCACGATCGCCACCGCCATCGGTGCGAACAGGCCGGCCATCTGCCCGCCCGAGTAGCCCACGATGATGTCCAGGTACAGCGAGGTCAGGAAGAAGATCGAGAACACTCCGAAGTACGCCGCGAAGGCGACGAACAACGCGCATCCCACGACCGGATCGCACAGGTAGCTCAGATCGAGCATCGGCATCCGCACCCGCTGCTCGACGACGAAGAACGCGACGAACGCGACCGCACTCACGACGAACAACACGACGATCCAGCCGGTGCGGTACCCGTACTGCTCACCCGAGATGCCCGCGAAGATCAGCGCACCGAGCGCGACCGCGCCGAGCAGGAACCCGCCGATGTCGAGCCGCTCCGGTTGCGGATCGGAACTGTTCGGGACGAGTCGCATCGCCGCGACGAGAAGTACAAGACCGAGGGCGAGGTTGAACCAGAACACGTCGCGCCACGAGCCCACGCTGACGAGAACACCGCCGAGCACCGGCCCGAGCGCCAGCGACAGCCCGGAGACCGCTGCCCACGCACCGAGCGCGCGGGCCCGTTCGCCGCGATCGGCGTAGAGCTGGCGGATCACAGACAAGGTGCCGGGCTCGGACGCTGCCGCGCCCACGCCCATCACGGCACGTCCCGCGATGAGCCAGCCGACGCCGGGAGCCAGCGCGCACAACAACGATCCGGCGCAGAACACCGCGATCCCGGCGACCATCAACGTGCGTCGGCCGAACCGGTCACTGAGTGTGCCCGCAATGAGCATCAGGCTCGCGAACACCAACGAGTAGGCGTTGACGACCCACTGAAGCGGGATCACGCCCGCGCCGAGGTCGTACTGGATGTTGCCGAGCGTGACGCTGACGATCGTCGTGTCGAGGAACGTCAGCGCGAGGACGGCGAGCACAGTGCCCAACGCGGGTCCGCGCCGGATCGGTTGCCGCACGAGACGAGTCTGGCAGTTCAGTGCGGCAAGGCTGTGATCTTCGGGTCGTTGCACGGCCCCGCCGGGTGGCCTGCCAGCCCGATGAGCTGGCAGAACGTCTTCGCGGCGACCTTCCACCGGCCGTTCTCACGCGCGGCGTTCCCGGGAGTGTCGGACAGCAATGGCTTGCCTGCCGCGAGCAGGTCGAAGTGCACCGACGCCGAGTTCGGCGAGAGCAAGGTGGCCGACGTGACCCGTGCCGTGAGGCCGCCCTGTGCCTGTGCGTTGTTGGCCTGGGCGAGCAGGGCTGCCTTGAACACTGCGCCGTGCTGGAGGTTCTGCTCAGCAACGGTCAGCGACGCCTATGGGTTGAAGAACGCGCTGTACGCCTGCGCGATCGCCCTGGTGGTCGCCGGGTCGGCTGCGATGCCGCCCGTCCCCGATGTCGCCGGCGACCCGCCGGCCGCAGTCGACCCCGTGTCGAGGTCGATGCCGGGCTCGACGCAGCAGTCGAGCCGCCGCTCGAACTGCACGCGCACACGCTCACCACCAACACGGCCGCGGCTGCGATGAGAGGGCGGATCACCGCTCGGTTCTATCGCATCCGGTGCCGACATGGCGAGATAACGACGTCGTCGAAGAACTTCTCGCTAAATCACTTGCCGGGTGAATCTAAGCTTCGTTAGCCTGCACACACGGCATAGATCAAGTCGCACGCGCAAGCATGCGACCCGATGCGAAGAGGAGGTGGCCCCGATGACGACGTTGACGATCACGACGCAAGCCCGGACTGCCTCCTGCCGCATGCGCGGAGTGCTGACCGTCGCGCCGCCGACCAGCCACCTCATGGGGTCGGAGTCTGTCTACGCAACGGCTGGCAACCCGAACTTCGGCGCCGACATCACGGGCGTTTCGCGTGTTCGTGATGCCAAGCAGGCCGCGCCACCTCGAGGAGACTGCGTTGACACCGTCAGCGAAAGGCTCCTCGAGGCCGCGGCTCCCATATGGGAACCGCGGCCTCTTTGTTTTTCGCCTATCGGCTCATCCGCCCATCACTACAACTCCACCGCACGAAACCGACACACCATCACGACAAGGAGGTGACCCGACGTGTTGACCACCTGCGAGACCGAGGAGCTACTCGTCGATCCCGCACACAACCTGTCCGACGCGACTGCCCATGGCAGCACAGCGTTCATCGGGCTCGACCCACTCGACCCGCTGTCCAAGGAGTGCCCGGACGACGTTCCCTGCCGCGTGCAGAACGCCGACCTGTGGTTCGCCGAGACGCCAGCCGATCTCGAGCGGGCCAAGGGCCTGTGCGCCAGTTGCCCGGCCCGCCTCGCCTGCCTCGCCGGCGCCATCGAGCGTCGGGAGCCCTGGGGCGTGTGGGGCGGCGAGATCTTCGAGCGCGGCGCGATCATCGCGCGCAAGCGCCCGCGAGGCCGTCCGCGCAAGGACGAACAGATGCCGGACCGCCGGAAGGAGCGTGCCGCATGACCCAGACCGATCACACCCACATTCGCATGACACAACTTTCAAGGAGCACCGCGATGTATACGTTGCATGAAGCCCTGGCGCGAGAGCATCTGCGCCAACTGCACGAGGACGCGCGTCACCGCGCGTTCGTCAACCAGCTTGCCGCCGCCAAGCGGTGGCGCAAGCGGGAGCAGCGTGCGCACGCCGCCTACCGGCGTCACGCGCACCGGGCCGAGTACGCGGCTGACGGCGGCCACCGCCACGCTGTAACCGGCTCACAAAGAAGCGGCCGTCGGGTCATCTGACCCGGCGGCCGCTGCCTTTTGCTCTTTCGGTCCTCACCACCAGGCCTGGTCGAGCTTCGCCTCGATCGAACGGACGTGGCTTCGGGTGCACGCGGGGCAGATCCACCGCGTGCGAGTGCCGCCGCGCGTCTCGACCAGGTCGGCGCACCAGCCCAACGGCGGGTCGCCGTCCTCGGCCGCGTCGGCGATGCGGCCGCACAACGAACAGCTTTCGTTCATTCCAGCATTGCTACGCCGCACGGACCCGACGGTCCAGCGCGACACGGCAGTTCACTCAGTCGCGCGAACCCCGGTTGCCACTTTTGTGCCAATTCGCGGAAAGGCGCGGTTGCTCCGAGCTGCGAGAGCACACCGATCGAGCCCAGCGTGACGCGGTGGATCAGCAGGTAGGACGGCGGCAGGTTGAACATCCGGCCGACCCGGGCCTCTTCGCGGCGTGGGTCGCCGACCCGCGCGGCCTGCTCGCGCATCCATTCCCGCGAGAAGGTGAACGTCGGCGAGCGCAGCGGTTCGACGATCGGGCCGAGGTAATCCATCACCTGGCGGGCATCGATGTTCACCGAGGTCGCGGATGAAACCCTCGCGCGCGCAGCACGGCGAGCACGGCCGCGGCGTCACCATCGACTGCGTGCCGGGTCAGGCGCCCGAGCGGCTCGGGGTAGCCGCCCGGCAGGCGCGCGACTGCGCCGAAGTCGACGACACCGAGGCGGCCGTCCGCCAGCATCCGGAAGTTGCCCGGGTGCGGGTCGGCATGCAGCAGTCCGGCCCGTGCCGGCGCGGAATAGTGCAGTTCGGCGAGCAGCGTGCCGGCACGATCGCGTTCGTCCTGGTTTCCGCCGGCGATGATCCGCGACAGCGGCGTGCCGTCGAGCCACTCGGTGACCATGGCCTTCGGCGCGCTGGCGACGACGCGCGGGACGGCGATGTGCGGATCGTCGGCGTAGGCGGTCGCGAACGCGCGCTGGGCGTCGGCTTCGAGGGAGTAGTCGAGCTCTTCGAGGACACGGTCCTTGAGTTCGGCGAGCAGCGGCTTGACCTCGAGGCCGGGGGAGATGCGGGAGAACAGCCTGGCCATGCGCGAGAGTTGCGTGAAATCGGCCATCAGCGCAGGGCCGGCGCCCGGGTACTGCAGCTTGACGGCCACCTCGCGGCCGTCGCTCCACACCGCCCGATGCACCTGGCCGATGCTGGCTGCCGCCGCCGGCACGTCGTCGAATGACCTGAAGCGCTCGCGCCAGCTCCGTCCGAACTGCTCGTTCAGGACGCGATGGACAACGCCCACGGGCAGCGGCGGCGCGGCTTCTTGCAGGCGGGTCAGCGCCTCGCGGTACGGGGCGGCGGTCGCCTCGGGCAGGGCTGCCTCGAACACCGACAACGCCTGGCCGAGCTTCATCGCCCCGCCCTTGAGCTCGCCGAGGACGGTGAACAGCTGCTCAGCAGTTCGGGCCTGCATTTCGGCCTGCACCTCGGCGGCCGAACGACCGGTCATGCGCTTGCCCAACCCCATCGTGGCCCGGCCCGCAACGCCCAGGGGCAGCGAGGCGAGCTTGGCGGTGCGCGCGGCACGGCGCTGCGGGATGTCGTTCACTCGCATCGCCTCCTCTGCTCGCCCCGCACGACCGTACGTCCGCGCACCGACTACGCGGACCAGTGTGCATTGTGCCGAACTGAGCGCCCGCAGTGGTCGCATCGGGGCGGGTCTGCAGCTGATCTTGCGCTGCGGATGAGGTTTGGGTCACCGCTGACTGCGGGCAAGGCAGTCGCAGTCGGGATGGATCGGCCAGCTGCGCCGGCGCAAACGCCAGTCCGGTGCCTGCATCTCGAGCGTTCCTTCGATTGTGGCGGGGCGCCCGCCGTCGAGGAACTCGAGCGCTGCCATCCCTGCGACGCCCGCGATCGTTGCAGCCACGGCGACCTCGCTTGCGCTGCGATGGCGCTGCGGAACGGCGAGCTGGACGGCGAGCGCGTCCCATGCGGGATCGCGATCGAGGCGATGCAGGTCGACGCAGCGCAGACAGCTGGTCAGGCCGGGCAGCACGAGCGGGCCGACCGCCCCCCGTCCGCCGCTGACCTGGACCAGCAGGTGCGCAGCCGATCGCGAGTGCAGTGCGTTGCGTCGCTCCGGGTCGACGGGCGCATCGACCGCGAGCACGACGAGGTCGGGTGGTTCGTCGAAGGGCGCAGTGGTACACGCGGCGTCGGGCGCCTGCCGCTCGATCGCCGCGGCGGCTGCGGCGGCGAAGGACATGCCCTCGTCGCCGGGCAACAGACCGCCCGGGATGGCGTGGTGGAGCAGGGCAGCGCCGGCATCGAGGCAGTGGACGCGGCCGACACCGGCCGCCGCGAGCAGCGCCGCGACCAACGGCCCGACCCGTCCGCTGCCCTGCACGAGGACGGTGCAGTCGCGCCGCGCGGAGATGATCTCGGCGGCGCGCTCGCCGGCCCGCGCCGAGAGCGCCGTGAGCTCGCCACCCAGCCGCGGATGCGCGACCAGGCGTCGTGGGTCTGCAGACGGTGCCGTGCGCGGCCACAGGTACCCGGTGTCGACCAGGTGCCCCTGCAACGCCGGCAGCCCGGCCGGCGCACTCGCGCCCGGATCGTCAGCGCCGATCAAGGCGCGGACCGTGTCCGTGCCGACACCGTCGATGATCACAGCCCGGCTCCCCAGCTCGATCTGAGCCGAATTCGCAGCACGCCACAGCAACCGCGCGGCGGGCGGCAACGCGGTGGCCGGAGCGGGCGCTGGGGGAGTCGCGTTCATGTGGACACGGTGTCAGCCGGCCGCCGCTCCGCGGTGGTTATCCACAGTCCGCGACCGTCCAGTGGAGAGGTGGGTCTAGTGCCCGATTTGTTCACATGTTCTGTGCACACCTGTGGATAAAGTTGTGGAACATGTGTGGACTCCGCTGGGGACGGGCGGGGCGTCGCCCGCGTGTCGCCCGCGTGTCGCCCGCGCGTGCCGCGACGGCGTGGCGAAAACTGTCCGACCGCGCGGCTAGCGTCGAGACCGTGACGAGCGAGCCGAACCTTCCCGTGGCCGCTGCCGGCGCCCGCCGCGAGGTCGAGGTGCGGCGCAGCGCGAAGCGCCGCCGCACCGTGTCGGCCTACCTCGATGCCGGGCGCATCGTCGTGCTGATCCCGTCGCGGTTCACCAAGGCCGAAGAAGCGCAGTGGGTTCGCGAGATGGTCAACCGTCTCGACTCCCGCGCGCGACGCTGCCGCGACGGGGGCGACGCGACGCTGGTGCGGCGCGCTGCAGAGCTGTCGACCAGCTACCTCGGCGGACGTGCGCGGCCGGCCAGCGTGCGCTGGGTGGCGACCATGCGCACTCGATGGGCCTCGTGCACACCGGCAGACGGCACCATCCGGCTTTCCGAGCGGCTGCGGGACATGCCGCACTGGGTACGCGACTACGTCCTTGTGCACGAACTCGCGCACCTGCTCGTGCCCGGCCACGGCCCCGACTTCTGGGCGCTCGTGCAGCGCTACCCGCGCACCGAACGGGCCAGGGGTTATCTCGATGGTGTGAGCGCGGCCGCCCAGCTCGATCTTGCCGACGATCTTGGCGATGATCTTGCCGACGCTCTCGATGACCGCGTCGGCGAGCCGGCGGCCGAGACCGCCTAGACCTGCTTGTCGTCCTCGTCGTTCGGTTCGTGCGACTCGGTTGGTTTTGCGTCGTCGGCGGTGAAGCTCTGCTCGGCGCCGATCGTGTCGGCGAACCCGAGCGGGTCGTCGAGGTCGTCCGCCGTCGGCAGCAGGTCGGGGTGCGACCAGATGTGGTCGCGCCCGGCAATGCCGTGCTTCTCGGTGACCCCCCACCACAGCGCGGCCGCCTCGCGAAGGCGCCGCGGACGCAATTCGAGCCCGACGAGAGTTGCGAAGGTCTGCTCGGCCGGACCGCCGGTCGCGCGACGGCGCCGCGACGCCTCACGCAACGCTTCCGCTCCGGGCATGCGGTCGGTGGTCGCGGCGGCGACGATCGCGTCGACCCAACCTTCGACGAGTGCGAGCAGGGTCTCGAGACGGCGCAGCGCGGCCTTCTGCTCGGGCGTGGTCTGCGGCTCGAACAGTCCGCCCGCCAGGGCGTCCTGAACGCTGGCCGGATTCGTGGGATCGACCTCGCCCATCGCCCGCTCGATCGCGGACAGGTCGACGGTGATGCCCTGTGCGTAGGCGGCAACCGTGTCGAGCATGCGCTGGCGCAGCCACGGCACGTGCGCGAACAGGCGCTGGTGGGCGGCTTCGCGTAGCGCGAGATAGAGCCGCACCTCGTCGGTCGGTCGCTCGAGACCCGCGCCGAAATCACTCACGTTGGCCGGGACGAGCGCAGCGACGCCGGTCGGTCCGAGCGGCAGGCCCACATCGGTGGACGAGACGACCTCGCGGGCGAGCCCGGACAGACCCTGACCGACCTGGGCGCCGAACATCAGGCCGCCGACCTGATTCATGATCGCGTTGATGCCGCCCGGCGGGAGCATGCCGCTCAGCGGGCCGAGTGCCTCCATCGACACCGCGTCGGACTGCTCGCCGTCACCGGTCGGCAGCGCCGATGACATCGCTGCGACCACGCGCTCGGCAACGGGATCGCAGAGGCTCTGCCACACCGGCAACGTCTTGTCGAGCCACTCGTTGCGAGTCCACGCCTCGATCGTCTGCACGCCCGAGGGCAGTTCGGTCGCTTCGTCGAGCCAGAGATCGGCGAGCCGGATCGCGTCCGCCACCGCCTTGCGCTCGTCGGCGGGAACCTCGGCGTCCGCGCCGGCCAGACCCTGCACAGCAAGCTGCTTGGCCAGATCCCAGTTGACGGCACCACCTTGCCAATTCAGCAATTGCTGCAGCTGCGCGAACATGCCGCCGAGATCACCCGGCCGGTTGGGATCGCCGCCGCTGCCCGGACCGAAGCCGAACGGCACATCGTCACTCATGGCTGCCACGTTAATCCTGACGAGTGAGCGGCGTGCACGGTTCCGCAGATCGGGGCTGCCGCGTTGCGCCCACGGCGAACGCCCAACGCCGGATACCGTCTGATCATGACCTGGGCACTGTGGCTGGCGGTGCCCGTCGGTGCAACGGCGCTGGCCGCCCTGTGGGCCTGGTGGCGCGGCTACCGAGTGCGTCGCGCTGGTCGCCCGTTGGGGACGGAGGCGGCTGTGCGCGCACACAGCGAGTACCTCGCTGCGCTCACGATTCCCGCCCGCAACGCCGGGCGTCCGGAGCGCACAGAGGCGCCGGATACTCTCACCCCGTGACGAATGCGGTGCGCGGCGTGAGCCGCCGGGTGCGCACCCTTGTCGTATGCGGCCTGCTGTTCGTCGCCTTGCTGATCTTGACGATGACGCTGCCCGTGCCCTACGTCGTGCTGTCACCGGGACCGACCTGCAACACCTTGAGCACGTGCCCGGGTGAGAGCGAGCAGATCATCCAGGTCATCGGCCACTCGACGCGCAAGACGTCCGGCAACCTGAATCTGACCACGGTGAGCTACTCGGTCAACAGGCTCACTGTGTTCGACGCATTGCGCGCATGGGTCGCCAGCGACGAGGCCGTGGTGCCGCGCTCGGCCATCTTCCCGCCCGGTCAGACGACGCAGCAGGTGAACACCGAGAACTCGAACGAGTTCAGTGCGTCCCAGGACAGCGCGGTCGTCGCCGCCGCGTGCGAGCTCGGCTACAAGAAGGCTTTCGGCGTTCTCAGCGTGGTCAGCAAAGGAGCATCCGTCGGCATCCTGCATCCGGGTGACGTCCTGGAAAAGGTCGATGGCAAGCCGGCAGACACCTATCCGCGTCTGAAGGCGATTCTCGCCACTGAGCAGCCCGGGAAGTCCGTCCCGGTCGTCGTCGTGCGGAACACGAGCCCTACTGCGGGGACGACCAGAACGCTGACGATCAAGCTCGGGGCGCCACCGAAGGGTGTGCGCGGCGCGTCGATGGGGATCACCGTGCCGCCGACGCCCGAATGCCTCGCGCCGTACGAGGTGAATCTCGGGCTCAATGACCAGATCGGCGGCCCGTCGGCCGGAATGATGTTCGCGCTCGGCATCATCGACAAGGTCTCCGAGGATCTGACAAAGGGTCGATTCATCGCCGGAACAGGCACGATCGCGCCCGATGGCTCCGTCGGCCCGATCGGCGGCATCCAGTTGAAGATGATCGCCGCGCGTCGTGCGGGTGCCACCGTGTTCCTCGCGCCGGCGGGGAACTGCACCGACGTCGCCGGCGCGATTCCGTCCGGCCTGCAGGTCGTGAAGGTTTCCACGTTGCACGGGGCGGTCGAGGCGCTGCGGGCGACCGCAAAGGGTCAACCCGTCCCCAGTTGCTGAGCGCTTGCGCAGTATCTGCTGACAACGCTGGATAACGACGCGGCATAGGTCACCGCGGAACCGCTGCGCGGGCCGGTACGTTGACATCGAGTTCGAGATCGAGTTCGAGCCCGAGTCGTCGAGGAGCTGCCCTGTGGCCATGCGGCCGCCTATCCCGAACATTGCGCTGTCGCGTCGAGCGAAGATCGCGCTGTGGACGGTGGGGATCCTGATCGTCCTGATCGTGGCACTGGTGCAGCTCACCGGGGTCTACATCAACTTCTTGTGGTTCCACTCGCTCGGATTCAGCAGCGTCTACACGACGATCTTCTGGACACGGGTCACACTGTTCGCGATCTTCGGCGTCCTGATGGCGCTGATCCTCGGCGGCAACATGGTGATCGCCTATCTGTTGAGTCCGCCGTTCCGGCCGATGTCGCAGGAGCAACAGAACATCGAGCGCTACCGCACGGTGCTCGAGCCGCGCCGCTTCCTGGTGCTCGCGGCGATCAGTGTGATCGCGCTGTTCTCGGCCGGACTGTCTGCGCAGAACAACTGGGCGACCTGGCAGTTGTGGCTCAACGGCACGTCCTTCGGCGTGAAGGATCCGCAGTTCCATCTCGACGTGTCGTTCTACGCCTTCGACTACCCGGCCTACCGGCTGCTGCTCGGCTTCGGGTTCACCGCGCTCGTCTTCGCCATCATTCTTTCCGCGGTCGTGCACTACCTCACCGGCGCGATCCGGCTCCAGACACCGGGGCCGAAACTCACGCCCGCCGCGCGCCGGCACCTGACGCTGCTGGTGTTCGTGTTCGTACTGCTGAAGGCGATCGCGTACTGGCTTGATCGCTACGGGCTCGTGTTCTCCGACCGCAGCAAGTTCACCGGGGCGTCGTACACGGACGTGCACGCAGTGCTTCCCGCCCGCACGATCCTGTTCTGGATCGCGCTCGTGATCGCCGCCGGGCTCATCGCAAGCCTGTGGCTGCGCAACAGCATGCTGCCGGTCATCGGGTTCGTGTCGATGCTCGTGCTGAGCATCCTGATCAGCGGCATCTACCCGGCGATCTTGCAGGGGGTATCGGTCAAGCCCAACGCGGCCAGCAAAGAGGCGCTCTACCAGTCGCACAACATCGACGCGACCCGATACGCCTACGGCATCGCGACCGGCACGAACGTCAGCTATCAGGACTACGAGGCCATTGCGAACCCGAGCACTGCGGCGATCACTCAGGCGAACCCGACCGTGAACTCGATTCGTATTCTCGATCCGAACGTGCTGTCCGACACGTTCACGCAGCAACAGCAGATCCGTAACGTGTACGGGTTTCCGTCGAAGCTCGACATGGACCGCTACACGATCAACGGTCAGGCGCGCGACTACGTGGTTGCCGTGCGCGAACTCGATGCGTCGAACCTGAACGGCAACCAGACCAACTGGATCAACGAGCACACGGTCTACACGCACGGGTTCGGCTTCGTGGCGGCCGCTGCTGATCAGGACGTAACGAACGCACCACAGACCTACACCGAGAAGGACATTCCGCCGACCGGCCCGCTCCAACTGAGGGAGCCAGGGATCTACTACGGCGAGTTGCTCCCGTCCTACTCGATAGTCGGAGCAAAGGGCACGCCGCAGGAGTACAACGGTGCCGACGCTGCGAAGGTCACCTACACCGGCCGCGGCGGTGTCTCGCTGTCGAGCCTGTTCACCCGCCTTGCATTCGCGGTGAACTACAAGCAGACGAACTTCCTGCTCAACGACGCCGCGAGCGCGGCGGGCGCGCGGATGATCTTCAACCGCGATCCGCGCCAGATGGTGCAGAAGGTCGCGCCGTTCCTCAGGGTCGACGGCGACCCGTACCCGTTCGTCGACCCGACCACCGGCCACGTCATGTGGATGGTCGACGGGTACACGACCACCGACAACTTCCCGTACTCGCAGCGCAACTCGCTCTCGAGCCTGACGAACGACTCTCTCGCCGCCGAGAACAAGACCGCACGGCAGCCGAACGACGAAATCAACTACATCCGCAACTCCGTCAAGGCGACCGTGGACGCCTACGACGGCACCGTGACGCTGTACCAGTGGGATAAGACCGATCCGATGCTGCGGGCGTGGATGAACGTGTTCCCCGGCCTGGTCAAGCCCTTCGACTCGATGCCGTCAGCCGTGCGTGCCCACGTGCGCTACCCCGAGGATCTGTTCGAGGTACAGAGGTCTCTGCTGGGCTCCTACCACGTCGACAACCCGATCACGTTCTACAACGCTGCCGACAAGTGGACGGTCCCCGGCGATCCGAATCTGCCGGGATCGAATCAACCGCCCTACTACGTCCTCGCATCGAGTCCGGGATCGGGTATTACGGCTCCCGAGTTCCAGCTGACGAGCCCGATGATCGTCAACGGCAAGAACAACCTGTCGGCATACCTGAGTGTCAACAGCGACTACGGGAACAACTACGGGCACTTCACGGTGCTCAAGGTGCCAACTGGGTCCGTCACGAAGGGCCCGGAACAAGTCCGCGGGATCCTCAACTCCAATTCGACCATTTCCAAGGACCTGTCGCTGTTCAACTCGGCGAATGGGGGCAGCTCGGTCGTCTACGGAAACCTGCTGACACTGCCGCTGGGTAACTCGTTCCTGTATGTCGAGCCGCTTTACGTGCAAGCCGCCGGCGGGAACGGCGTCTATCCGATTCTGCAGCGCGTGCTGGTTGTCTATGGGGGCAAGATTGGGTACGCGGACACACTCGACCACGCGCTGCAAAACCTCAACGACAGCTTTGTTGGTCGCGACCTCACCGGCAACGGGAACGGGACCACCACTGGGGGCGGCAACGGGAACGGTAACCCGCCCGGGTCAGGCCCGCCGACGAGCACGCCACCGCCGCCGTCAGGCGGTTCGTCGGTGAGCGTGCAGCAGGTGCAACAGGCCGTCAAGGCTGCCCAGCAGGCACTGCAGAAGGAGCAGGAGCTGCTCAACAAGTACTTGAGCCAGCAGGCGACCGCCAGCCCGGGGAGCGCTTCGTCCAGCCCGCCGTCCAGCCCGCCGTCCGGTTCACCGCACAGCACCCCGTCGTCGAAGTCGTCGTCCTCGCACCGCTGAGGAACGACGGGGGCGGTTTGGAGCTGCACCACCGCGTTCGCTAAACTGACAACTACGCCGCGGGGTGGAGCAGCTCGGTAGCTCGCTGGGCTCATAACCCAGAGGTCGCAGGTTCAAATCCTGCCCCCGCTACGAAACAGATGGTCCCGGCCGGAATTTCCGGTCGGGACCATCTTTGTGCGCTCACTCAGCCGCATTCTTGGGGTGCCGGGTAATGCGTTGTCCGTCGCGTTTCATTTGTTGCGGCGACGGTTTCCTGACTTTCAGTGCCAGGAAAGATCGAAAACGGCCGTCGCATATGTCCAGTCATGGTTCAATGCGTCTTATGGCGAAGCAAACTGTGGTTACCGAGCTGCTGGTCGACGACCTCGACGGCTCGACGGCCGATCGCACTGTCAATTTCACTTGGGACGGCACCTCATACGAGATCGAACTATCGCGGAAGAACGCAGTGGCGTTCGAGAAGGCGGTCAAGCCCTACGTCGATGCGGCCCGCCGCACGCGCAGTGGTCGTGGCCGCCGCAGCGGCAATTCACGCGGGGGAAAGCGCGACCTGAGCGCTATTCGTGACTGGGCGTCGAAGAACGGGTTCGATGTGTCGGCACGTGGGCGCATCGCGGCGTCGGTGATTGACGCCTACGAGGCTGCAAACCACTGATTTCGCCGGTCGCGGCGCCGGCCGCAACTTCGGCCGTTTTCCGGGGTTTCGAGGGACATCTGCGGATCGCGCGCTAGAGTCCGACCATGCCTTCCTACCGCTTGCGAGAAGCGGCCGAGCTGCTCGGGGTCAGCGACGACACGGTACGTCGCTGGGCCGAGACCGGTCGCCTGACCACCGGCAGTGACGAGACCGGTCGACGAGTCGTCGAGGGCGCGATTCTCGCGCGCTTCGCCGAACGCAATGCCGGCGCCGTACCCGATGTCGGGCCCATCGCCCGCGAGTCGGCGCGTAACCGCTTCGTCGGCCTGGTGACCCGTGTCGTGCGCGACACCGTGATGGCGCAGGTCGAAATGCAGTGCGGTCCTTATCGCGTCGTGTCGTTGATGAGCCGTGAGGCCGCCGACGAACTCGGCCTGAAGCCCGGCGTGCGCGCGATCGCTTCGATGAAGTCGACCAACGTTGTCGTCGAGGTCTCCGACGTCCCCGAGGAGACGCAGTGACGCGCAGGGCCACTCGATGGTCAGGAATCCTGGTCAGTTCGGCGCTCGTCATCGGCTCCGTCGCGGCGTGTTCGTCGTCCGGCAGCCCATCGGGCAGTTCGGGCTCGTCGACCGCTCTGTCGGGTTCGATCACGGTGTTCGCCGCATCGTCATTGAAGGAAGCGTTCACCACTCTCGGTGACCAGTTCATGAAGGCGCACTCGGGCACCACCGTCACCTTCAACTTCGACGCCAGTTCCACGCTGGCCGAAGACATCACGCAGGGCCAGAAGTCCGACGTCTTCGCCTCGGCATCGCCCAAGAACATGGACACCGTCGTGCAGGCCGGCGACGCCGATACGCCGACGAATTTCGTCAAGAACCGCATGGAGATCGCGACGCCACCGGGTAATCCGGCGGGCATCAAGACCGTGGCCGACCTCGCGAAGTCCGGCGTCAAGGTGGCGTTGTGTGACCCTGCCGTCCCCTGCGGGTCGACGGCGCTCGAGGTGTTCGCCAATGCAAAGGTGACGGTCAAGGCGACGGCCAGCGAGCCCGACGTGAAGTCGACCCTGGGCGTGGTCGAGACGAAGGAGGTCGACGCCGGCATGGTCTACGTGACCGACGTACGCGCCGCCGGGAGTTCGGTCGAGGGCGTGACCATCCCCGACAACATCAATGCGAGCACCACGTACCCGATCGCGGCACTGAAGAAGTCGGGCAATCACGATCTCGCGCAGGCATGGGTCAACTACGTGTTGTCGGCCGACGGGCAGAAGGTGTTGACCGCGGACGGCTTCCTCAAGCCGTGATCGGGCGGCGGCGCCGTCGCGGCGAGACAACCACCGGGACGCCGCCGCTGCTCATCGCGCCTGCCGCCGTCGGAGCAGCACTGCTGGTCGTGCCCGCAGTCGCCCTCGTGGTGCGTGCACCGTGGAGCAAGCTGGGCGCGATCTATCGCGAGTACCAGTTCTGGGACGCGCTGCGCCTGTCGATCGAGACCTCGCTCGAGGCGACCCTGATCAGCGTCGTCCTGGGCGTGCCGCTGGCGTGGATTCTCGCGCGACGCACCTTCCCAGGGAGGTCGCTGCTGCGCGCGGCAGTCACCTTGCCCCTCGTGCTGCCACCGGTCGTCGGCGGCATCGCATTGTTCTTCGCACTCGGGCAGCACGGTCTGGTCGGCCAATACCTGTACCGATGGTTCGGCTGGAGCCTGCCGTTCACCCAGTTCGGCATCGTGCTGGCAGCGACGTTCGTGTCGATGCCGTTCCTCGTGGTCACGGTCGAGGGCGCGCTGCGCTCGTCCGACCGCGGGCTGGAAGAAGCCGCAGCGACGCTGGGCGCCTCGCGCTGGCGGGTCTTCACGCGGGTGACGCTGCCGTTGATCACGCCGTCGCTCGCACTCGGCTCCGTGCTGTGCTGGGCTCGCGCGATCGGCGAGTTCGGTGCGACCACGATCTTCGGCGGCAACATCGCCGGCTCGACGTTGACCATGCCGGTGCTGGTGCTGCGGGTGTTCCAGGTCAGTGGCGACCCGGCAGCCGCGACCGCGCTCAGCCTGCCGCTGATGCTGATTGCGATAGTGGTGCTCGTGACATTGCGCGACAAGTGGTTGCTGCGGACCGCGCCGGTCTCATGAGCCGGACGTGAGCCTGCACTTCGCTGCGACCGTCTCGCGCGGGAGCTTCACGCTGCGCGCCGACGTGTCGGTCGAGCCCGGCGAGGTGCTCGCCGTGCTCGGACCCAACGGAGCCGGCAAGAGCACCCTGTTGCGTGCGATCGCCGGGCTGCTCGCGGTCGAGTCCGGGACGATCACGCTGGGTGGCCGGCCCGTCGACGCGCCGGACGAGGACGTGTTCGTCGCCCCGGAACGACGCGGAGTCGGTGTGGTGTTCCAGGACCACCGGTTGTTCCCGCACCTGCGTGTGGTCGACAACGTCGCGTTCGGCCCGCGTTCGCGCGGTGCCTCTCGCGCGGCGGCACGAGCCGCGGCGACGCGGTGGATCGACCGCCTCGGTCTGGCAGACTTCGCCGACCGGCACCCGTCCCAACTGTCCGGCGGGCAGGCCCAACGGGTGGCGCTGGCCAGAGCGCTCGCCTCGTCGCCGGAGGCGCTTGTGCTGGACGAACCACTGGCCGCACTGGACGTGCAGACGCGTGCCGAGGTGCAGGGCGAACTGCGCGAACACCTGGCGGCCTATGAAGGCCCGACCCTGCTCGTCACCCACGACCCGGTCGAGGCGCTGGTGCTCGCGTCCACGATCGCGGTGCTCGAGAACGGGGCCGTGGTGCAGCGCGGGACGCCGGCCGAGATCAGCAGCCGTCCGAGAACCCCCTATGTCGCCAAGCTCGTCGGTGTCAATCTCTACCGCGGCGTGGCAGATCGCGGTGTCGTCCAGCTCGACGCCGGGGGAGTGCTGTCGGCCGCCGACGCGCCGGACGGACCCGTGTTCGTCGCGGTGCGACCGTCGGCATTCACCGTGCACGCCGAGCGGCCCAACCCGAGCAGCGCGCGGATCGTGTGGCCCGCTACCGTGCGGACCCTCGTCCCGTTGGCCGATCGTGTGCGGCTCACGGTCGACGCGCAGCAAGCGGTGCTGGCCGACATCACGCCGGCCGCATTGGCAGAACTTCAACTCACACCAGGATCGCCGGTGTGGCTCACGGCGAAGGCCACCGACGTCGTGACCTATCGCGACGTGGCACGCTGAACTCGTGTCCGACTCGACGATCCCGGTGACCACCCCGACCGTCACGGTCCGTTTCTGGGCCGGTGCGCAGCGCGCCGCCGGACGGGAGATCGAAACGATCACCGCTCGGACGGTCGGCGACTTGCGTACGCTGCTCGGCGCGCGGCCCGCGATGCGCCAGGTCAGTGCCGTCGCGTCCTTCCTGGTCGACGGCGCCCAAGCCGGTGACACGACCGAGCTGGTCGACGGCGCCGAGGTCGATGTGCTGCCACCCTTCGCGGGCGGCAGCGCCCCGCTCATCGTCGGGATCGGCGGTTCGGCCCGCGCCGAGTCACTCACGAACGCGCTGATCACGCAGTGCCTGGCCGAAGCCGAGGCACTCGGCGCGCGCACGCAGGCGCTGCTCGGACCGGCGCTCGCCGACCTGCCCATGTACGGCGACGATCTCGATCCGGCCGGTTCGGCACCACTGATCGATGCGGTGCGTGCCGCCGACTGCGTCGTCATCGGCACCCCCGGCTACCACGGCGACATGTCAGGGCTGGTCAAGAACGCTCTCGATCACCTCGAACTGCTGCGCGACGACCCGCGTCCATATCTCGACGGCAAGGCGGTCGGCGTCATCGTGACGGCGTCGGGCTGGCAGGCGTGCGGGACGACGTTGACCTCGGTGCGTTCGACGGTGCATGCCTTGCGTGGCTGGCCCACTCCGTTCGGCGTCACGGTCAATTCCGTCGAGCAGCAGGTCGACGACGATCGTGTCGCGGGTGCGCTGCGCGTGCTCGCCGGCCAGCTGGTCGAATTCGCGAACTGGCGTGCGTCGGCTAGCGCCTCGGTGCGCTGATGTCGAGACGGGCCTGCTCGATTACGAGGCAACGGTTCTCGACGTAGAGCAACCCGGCGTCGGTCGCGATGGCGCGTGCTTCCTCGGACGCGATGTGCAACTGCAGCCAGAGGGCACTCGCCCCGGCGGCGACGGCCTGCCGGGCAACGTCCGGTGTCTGCTCGGACGGGCGGAACACGTCGACAAGGCCTATCTGCTCGGGGACGTCGTCGATCGTGCGGAAGACGCGCTCGCCGAGAATCTCGTCCTCGTGAGGATTGACGGGGATGATGCGCCAACCATGGTGTTGCATGTGCGCCGGGACGGTGTGGGCCGCCTTGTGCGGCGCGGCGCTCGCCCCGACGACCGTGATCGTGTCGTAGGTGCGCAGGATCTGTTCGACGATGCTGTCGGTGGTGCCGGGACTGTCGCTCACACGTCCACATTAGGGTCGTGGTCGTGCTGAGCTACCCAGGAACGCTCGACTGGCAGACCTCTCTCGCGGCGCTGGTTGCCACCCCGGTCGCGAACGCGCTTGCCGAGTGGCCACCTGCCGGTGACGTCCGCGGCGCTGAGATCGACGCCGATCTTGCCGACACGGCAGAGTTCTGTGCCCACTACGGCGTCGAGCCGGCCGACTCGGCGAACTGCGTGGTGATCGCCGGCAAGCGGGGGAGCACAGTCAGCTACGCAGCGTGCGTCATCCTCGCGACGACCCGCGCTGACGTGAACGGGACGGTGCGACGCAGGCTCGGCGCGAAGAAGGCATCGTTCGCATCGATGGACGACGCAGTCGCACTGTCGGGCATGGAGTACGGCGGGATCACGCCGATCGGGCTGCCGACCGACTGGCCGGTGCTCGTCGACAGCGCCGTGCTGCAGCGCGAGATCGCCGTCATCGGCAGCGGCCTGCGCCGCTCGAAGCTCGCGCTGCCGGGCAAGTCGCTCGGCGAGCTCCCGAACGCCGAGGTCATCGACGGCTTGGCTGGCTAGCGCGAAGCGGTTGCGGTAGGAACCGGGCACCGGATCCCTCGCGACCGATGGTGTCGGCGGGATTCGACACCGCGCAGCGCTGCAGGCTCAGACATCCGCAGCCGATGCACGAGTCGAGGCCGTCCCGGAGCTTCTGCAACGCAACGATCTGCTCGTCGAGGCGATCGCGCCAGGTTCGTGACAGGCGGGTCCAGTCGGCCTTGGTGGGATTGCGACCCGCCGGCAACGTATCGAGCGCGGCAGTGATCTCGTCGAGGCTGAGCCCGACGTTCTGAGCAGCACGGATGAATGCCAGCCGCCGCAGCACATGGCGCTGGTAGCGACGCTGGTTGCCGGTCGTGCGCGTTGCCTCGACGAGGCCCTGCCCCTCGTAGTAACGCAGTGCCGACGGCGCGATCCCGCTTCGTGCTGACACGTCACCGACGGTGAGCAGGTCGGTCGTGTGCATACCCACTCCGTCCGTTTGTCTTGACTTCAAGTTGACTTCAACTATAACCATCGACGGTATGACATCGAATCCAGTTGCTCTCATCACCGGTGGATCGCGCGGTCTCGGTCGCGCGCTCGTCCGGTCTCTGGCCGACCAGGGCTGGCAGGTCGTCGTCGACGGGCGCGATCACGCAAGCTTGGCTTCGGTCGCGGCCGAACTTCCGTCCGCCGTGACCATCGCCGGCGACGTGACCGATTCCGATCACCGCGCCGCGATCGGCGCTGCGGTCGCGTCGTTCGGTCGGCTCGACCTGCTCGTCAACAACGCCAGCGAACTCGGCCCCAGTCCGCTGCCGCATCTCGCCGAACACGGTCTCGACTCGCTGCGCACGATCTACGAAACGAATGTGCTCGCACCCGTCGCCATCGTCCAACAAGTGCTGCCGTTGCTGCGCGCGTCAGGAGGCTTCGTCGTCAACATCAGTTCGGACGCAGCGGTGGAGGCCTACGACGGCTGGGGCGGTTACGGATCGGCGAAGGCTGCCCTCGATCACGTGACGGCCGTGCTCGGCATCGAGGAAACGGACGTGCGCGTCTATGCAGTCGATCCTGGTGACATGCGCACGGCGATGCACCAACGTGCTTTTCCGGGTGAGGACATCTCCGACCGACCGTTGCCCGAGGATGTCGTACCCGCGCTGTTGCACCTGCTCGACATCGCGCCGGCGAGTGGTCGCTACCGCGCTGCCGACTGGGCGTCGGTGGGGACATCGGCATGAGAGAAGCCTCGGCGCCGCCGACGACCCGCGACAGCGTTCGCCTGCTCGTCGCCCGACCCGACGAGGTGCAGCACGAACGCTTCGACCGGATCGGTGCGCACCTGTGTGCCGGCGACCTTGTCGTCGTGAACACCTCGGGCACGCTCTCGGCTGCGGTCGACGCGACCCGCGCGGACGGCCGCCCCGTGACGGTGCACTTCGCCACTGCGCTCGAGGGCGGCGACTGGATCGTCGAGATCCGTCCGCGGCGCCGCGCGTCCGGACCGGTCGGCGACCTGCAGAGCGGCGAACGCATCGAGCTGCCGGACGGGATCGAGCTGAGAGTCGACGCGCCGAATCCGGCGGGACAGCACCGGCTCTGGCGGGCACGCGTGCCGGTCGACGGTGGCGTCGTCGCCTACCTCGCCCGAGCGGGCCGGCCGATCCGATACGGCTACGTGCGTGGACGCTATCCGGCGGCGGCCTACCAGACGGTGTTCGCCCGCGAGCCGGGCAGCGCCGAGATGCCGAGTGCCGGACGTCCGTTCACGCCAGAGGTCGTGACCGATCTGGTCACCCGCGGCATCGCAGTCGCGCCCGTCCTGCTGCACACCGGAGTCTCGTCGCCGGACGCGGGCGAGCCGCCGCAGCCCGAGCGGTTCCGCGTCAGCGAGCCGACCGCGCGGCTGGTCAACATGACGCGGGCGTGGGGCGGGCGGGTCGTGGCAGTCGGTACGACCGTGACTCGCGCCCTCGAGAGCGCCGCCGATGCCGATGGCGTCGTGCGGGCGAGCGCCGGTTGGACGAACCTGGTGCTAGGCGCCGAGCACCCGGCCCGTGTGGTCGGCGGGCTCGTCACGGGCTGGCACGCGCCCGGCGCGTCGCACCTGCACCTGCTGGCGGCCGTGGCCGGCAGCGACCTCGTCGAGGCCGCTTACGCCGAGGCCGCGCGCGCCGACTATCTCTGGCACGAATTCGGCGACAGCTGCCTACTGCTGCCCGACCGCGTCGTCGCCTGAGGCGCCGGCTCCGACGTAGGACAGCAACTCTTGGTGCAGCAACCCGTTGCTGGCCGCAGCACCCGGTCCGCGCACGCCGTCGACGCCGTCGAGGGCGGTGAACCGGCCGCCGGCCTCGGTCACGACGGGCGCGAGCGCAGCCATGTCCCACAGCGACAGGTCAGGTTCGGTGGCGAGGTCGACCGCGCCTTCGGCCACCAGCAAGTACGACCAGAAATCGCCGTAGCCACGCGTACGCCAGCATCGATCGGTCAGTTCGAGGAACCGGTCGCGCCGTCCGATCTCGGCCCAGCCCGACAGCGAGGCGTACGAGAGGCTCGCGTCGGCGAGGTCGGCCACGCGCGAGACGGTGATGCGCCGTGGTGGCGCGCCGAGCGCGCTCGTCCATGCGCCGGCGCCCTCAGCGGCCCACCAGCGTCGCGCCAGCGCGGGTGCAGACACCATGCCGACGACCGGACGCTCGCCATCGAGCAACGCGATCAGGGTCGCCCAGACGGGTACACCGCGGACGAAGTTCTTGGTGCCGTCGATCGGATCGATCACCCAGCGCCGGTCGCCGCTGCCCTGTGAGCCGAACTCTTCGCCTGAGACCGCATCGTGGGGACGGTGCTCGCCGAGCAGGTCGCGAATCGCGGCCTCGACGGCTCGGTCGGCATCGGTGACCGGCGTCAGATCCGGCTTGGACTCGACCGCGAGATCGGCGGCCCCGAAGCGCTGGGTCGTGATCGCGTCGGCGGCATGGGCAAGCCGCACTGCCAGGTCGAGATCGCTGGCGTAGTTCGTCGTCGGGTCCGGCGCCACGGGAGCACGTTACCGTCGGGAGGTGACCAGCCCGCCGCCTGATCCCGCCGAGGTCGAGAAGGTATTGCGCTCGTTCTTCCGGGGCGAGGTGCTCACGGCGATGCCCCGGCCGGGACGCAAGCGCCGCATCGTGCTCGAACACATCGTGCAGCGCTTCGAGCCGGGCAAACGCTTCGACGAGGTCGAGGTGAACTTCGCGCTGCGCCAGGTCTGGCCGCGCGATGTCGCCGCGGTGCGGCGCTATCTGGTCGACGAACGCCTGTTGGACCGCGCGGACGGCAAGTACTGGCGCATCGGCGGACCGGTCGAGGTCTGACGGCGAGGATGAAAATGGACAGCACAGCGCATGCAAGCGCACGCGGGGGAGTTCCGGCGTTTCAGGTCATGCGCGTCATCGATGCGGTGAGCAAGCGGCGCGCGGCCGGGTTGCCGGTCATCGATCTGTCGGCGGGGCAGCCGTCGACACCTGCGCCCGAACCGGTGCGCCGGGCCGCGATCGAGACGATCACGTCTGATCGGATCGGCTACACCAACGCACTGGGCATCGCGCCGTTGCGCGCTGCGATCGCAGCGCATTACGGCCATACCGACGACATCGCCGTCTCCGCCGAGAACGTCGCGGTCACGACCGGGTCGTCGAGCGGATTCCTGTACGCCTTCCTCGCCGCCTTCGACGTCGGCGACACGGTTGCCATGGCCCGTCCGGGCTATCCCGCCTACCGCAACATGCTCGCCGCGCTCGGGTGCAACGTGATCGAGTTGCCGTGCGGGGCTGACACCCGCTTCCAGCCGACAGTTGCCCACCTCGAGGCGCTCGGCGAGCCGCCGGCCGGACTGGTGCTCGCGTCACCCGCCAACCCCACCGGGACGATGGTCGACGCTGCCGAACTCGCCGCGTTGACAGCGTGGTGCGACGCCCACGGCACGCGCTTGATCAGCGACGAGATCTACCACGGGATCACGTTCGGGATGGCTGCCGCATCAGCATGGCGCACGAGCCGCCGCGCGGTGGTGGTGAACAGCTTCTCGAAATACTTCTCGATGACCGGCTGGCGCATTGGTTGGCTGCTCGTCCCGGATGATCTGGCCGATGCGGTCGACCGGCTGGCGGGGAACTTCGCCATTTGTCCGCCGGCGCTTTCGCAGCACGCCGCGCTCGCCGCATTCGACGCGTATTCCGAATTGGACGCCAATGTCGCGCGCTATTCGACAAATCGGGCAATGGCACTGAAGGCGCTTGCACAGATCGGCGTCGATCGACTCGCGCCGGCAGACGGTGCTTTCTACCTATATGCGGACGTTTCGCGCTGGACGGACGATTCGCTGTCGTTCGTGTTCCGGGCCCTGGACGAATGCGGGGTCGCGCTGGCTCCGGGCGTCGACTTCGACCCCGTGGATGGTGGGCAATTCGTCCGGATGTGTTTTGCAGGTGATGCCGCTGAGATCGAGCAGGGAATTGCGTGGCTCGGCCAATGGCTGGCCGCACAATGATCCCAGCGGCTGGGTGAAGTTCGGTCAACGTTGAGCTTGCGCATTGCCTTTACGTCCGATTTTCGGTCGGTTGTCCTATCAGGATTCCTGATTTTCACAAGGAATTTGCAAATCGCTGTTGTATATCCGCGAGATGTGGGAAGACAGTGAGGCGTGACCGACATCGTGACCCCCGCAGCGACCTCGTCGGGCCGTTCGATTGCACGGCGACCCTTGGCGTATTGGGCGGCCCTGGCCGTCCTGTTGATCTTCGCAAGTTCGACGCTTGCTTTATGGATGGCGACTTACCTGGCTGACATGGTCTGACCGAGACCCCCGTCAGCCGGCGGCTCACCCCCTGGGGCCACCGGCTGATGATCTCGATCTCGCTCTCGACGCGCATCCCCCTCCGCTCCTGCGCGTCGAGGGCGAGACCGGCTACCGGGATCGGCTATGAGATCGGCCATGAGATCGGCTGACCGGACACTTACTGGACATATCAGTGTCGCGCCGCGACGATCGTGGAGAAGGTCGATTCCGTCCTGGCCACGTATCGAGGGGAAGCGCCACGTGAAGACCAAAGCCGCAGTTGTCTACGAGCCGGGCAAGCCGATCGAGATCGAGGAGCTCGACCTCGACGGGCCGCAGGCCGGTGAGGTCCTCATCCGTTACACCCATGCCGGTCTTTGTCACTCCGACATCCACATCGCGCACGGCGACCTCGAGGCGCGGCTGCCGATGGTGCTCGGCCACGAAGGCGCCGGCGTCATCGAGGAAGTCGGCGCGGGCGTCACCCGCGTGCAACCCGGCGATCACGTCGTGTGCTCGTTCATCCCCAACTGCGGCACGTGCCGGTGGTGCGCGACCGGGCAGCAGGCGATCTGCGACATGGGCGCGACGATCCTCGAGGGGTACCTGCCGGGCGGACGTTTCCCGAACACCGGGCCGCGAGGCGACTACGGCGCGATGTGCATGCTCGGCACGTTCAGCCAGTACGGCACGATCCACCAGAACTCGGTGGTCAAGGTCGACGACGACCTGCCGCTCGACAAGGCGGTGCTCGTCGGGTGCGGTGTGCCGACCGGTTGGGGATCGGCCGTCTACGCGGCCGACGTGCAGCCGGGCGAGACCGTGCTCGTCTATGGTGTCGGCGGGATCGGCATCAATGCCGTCCAGGGGCGCGCGCTACGCCGGTGCGAAGAACGTCATCGCGATCGATCCGCTCGAGAACAAGCGCGAGAAGGCGATGGAACTCGGCGCGACCCATGCGGTTGCCAGTGCAGAAGAGGCGCAGGCCTTGGTCACCGAGCTGACTCGCGGCGAGATGGCCGACAAGGCGATCCTCACCGTCGGGCTGATGGAAGCCGACGTCGTCGGTGCGGCGTTCGGTGCCACCGGTAAGGGCAGCACCATCGTGCTCACCGGGCTCAACAAGCTCGAGGCGCCGACCGTCCAACTGCCGGGCACGATCATGACGCTGTGGAAGAAGACGGTGAAGGGCACGCTGTTCGGTGACTGCAACCCCACCCGCGACATCCCGAAGATCCTCGGCCTGTACCAGAGCGGTGACCTCAAGCTCGACGAGATCATCACCAAGACGTACACGCTCGACCAGGTCAACGAGGGCTACGACGACCTCCTCAACGGCAAGAACGTGCGTGGCGTCGTCATCCACGAGCACTAGGAAGGCATGAGCGCAGCACCGATCGGACGTGCGTACGAGATCGAACTGCTGACCGCGGCTCTCGACAGCGGCGCGCACGTCGTCCTGGAAGGTCCGCCCGGCACGGGTAAGAGCACGTTGTTGCGTGCCGTGGCGGCTGCCCAGGACGTCGCGTTCCTGTTCGTCGAGGGCAATGCCGAGCTCACACCGGCGCGGTTGGTCGGCCACTTCGATCCGGCGCGCGTGCTCGCCGACGGCTATACCGAAGAGATCTTCGTCGACGGGCCGCTCGTCGCCGCGTTGCGTAGTGGCGGCCTGCTGTACGTCGAGGAGCTGAACCGCGTCCCGGAAGAGACACTGAACGTGTTGATCACCGTGATGTCGGAGGGTGAGCTGCACGTGCCACGGCTGGGCAAGGTCGTGGCATCGTCAGGTTTCCGTATCGTCGCCGCGATGAATCCGTTCGACGCGGTCGGCACCGCTCGTATCTCGGCGGCGGTGTACGACCGCACGTGCCGCATCGCGATGGGTTACCAGAGTGCCCACGACGAGCTGTCCATCGTCGAACAGCAGGGCACCGACGTGCCGGACGTGTGGCGCGAGCGGGTCGTCGAGCTCACCCGGCGCACCCGCGAGCACGACGACGTCCGGATCGGCTCGTCGGTACGCGGTGCGATCGACCTGGCCCGCATCGCCAGCTCACTCGCCGGCGCGCGTGGCACTGCGGTCACCGAATGGCACGTCGGCCTCGACGCCGCGCTGGTCTCGCTCTCGGGCCGCGTCCGGCTTGTCGAGTCGTGCACCCGGCCGCCCGAGGACGTCGTGCGTGAGTTGTTCGAGGCAGTCTTCGGGCCCGAACCTCAGCCGGACGACGCTGTATCCGGCGACCAGCCCGATCAGGGTGATCGTGGTGATGCCTCGGGGGAACTCCCGGCCCGCCCGGCGCGGGCCGCCGCGCGCTAGACCGTTCCAACCGTGGCCGCACCGTGGCCCGCACCGATCTGGCCCGCAGACACCCGCAGTTCCACGATGTCTCGCCGGAGGTCGGCCGACTCGACGAGCGGGCCCTCGAGGCCGCTCTTCGCGACAATCCGTCGGCGACACTCGAGATGCTCGCCGACATGACCGTCGCGACCGACGAGCGGTTACGGGCCCGGTCGCGGCGGTTGGCCCGCACGATCGTGCTCGACCGCGCCAGATCGGGACGAACCCGAGAGCGCGGCACCGCCCGCATGCGAGCCGTTCCCGCCGATCGCGGCGGGGATCTCGACATCGACAGCTCACTCGACATGATCGCCACTGCACGCGCAGCGCGACGCACGCCCGGTCTCGACGAACTGATCGCCCGCGACTGGGGCCGGCCGTCGGTCGCGGTGTGCCTCGTGGTCGATGCATCGGGGTCGATGACCGGCGCGCGGCTCGCGGCGGCCGCGCTGACGGCAGCAGCCTGTGCGTGGCGAGCCCCGTCGGAGTTCGCGGTGATCAGCTTCGCGCGCGAGGTACAGGTGCACCGTGCGCTCACTGCGCACCTCGACGCCGGAATAGTGGTCGAGCGACTCCTGCAGCTGCGCGGCCACGGCGTAACCGCACTCGCGACAGCACTACGGACAGCGGGCGAGCAGCTTGCGGCAGCACGTGCGCGGCGGCGCGTGACGATCTTGCTCAGCGACTGCCGTGCGACCGACGACCAGGATCCCGTGCCGGTGGCCGCCGCGCTCGACGAGCTGGTGATCCTGGCACCCGGCGATGACAGCTTCGAAGCCCAGGCGTTCGCAGCAGGTGCCGGAGCGCGGTGGGAACCGATGGCAGGGGCCGCTGACGCGCCCGCGGCCCTCGCCCGGCTCCTCGACGGATGAACGAGATTGCGTCACGGTAGAGGCATGTACGACATCGCAGGCCAGGTCGCCGAGTGGCTCGAATCGGGCAGCGCCGTGCATGTCGCCCAGGTCGTGGCGACCCGCGGGTTCAGCTCGAGCGACCCCGGCGCCGCATTGGCGTGGACCGACGAGGGCGCGAGCGTCGGCGAGCTGCTTCCCGGCATCGCTGACCAGCTCACCGTCGGCGCGCACGACGGACGGTTGACGGACATCACCGTCAGTGACGACGAGGCTGTCGCGGCGGGGTTGTCGTGCGGTGGGACGGCGACCGTCTTCGTGCAGTCGGGTGCTGCCTTTCCTGCCGACACCTGGCAACGACTACAACGCCGCGAGCCGATCGCGCTGGTCAGTGCGCTTGCTGATACCGGTCCCGCGGTCACGGAGGTCTACACGGCAGCCGACGTGCGTGCCGCGCCGCGCCACCCGGACGGTGTCGACGTGCCCCGCTTGTTCGCCCGCGGTGTCAGCGCGACGTCGCTGACGCGGGGTGAACGCGACCAGGTAGTCGTCACGCTGTGGCCGAACACCGAGCTGGTCGTGGTCGGCGACGGTGCCATCGCAGCGGCGCTCGCTGACAACGCATCGCTGCTCGGATGGTCGGCGGCGATCACCGACGAGGTGTCCGATGCCGTTGAGCGCGCACAACGACTCACCGAGAGCGACGCGATCGTCGTGCTGAGTCACGACCGCGACACCGATGTGCCTGCACTCGCCGCGGCTTTGTCGAGTCGCGCGGGGTACGTCGGTGCGCTCGGCTCGCGCCACACTCAGGCCGCGCGCCGTGACGGGCTCACTGCTCGCGGTTTCGGCGACGCTGCGTTCGCACGGCTGCACGGACCGGCCGGTCTCGACATCGATGCGCACACGCCTGCCGAGATCGCGGTGTCGATCGTTGCCGAGATCCTCGCCAACCGCGCAGGCAGCAGCGGCGCTTCGATCAGCGCCCGCGAAGGCCCGGTGCACACTGCCGGTGTGCACGCTCCGCCGCCACGGTACTGAGCCGCCTGGATCAGCTCTCGACCGCGACGAACATGCGCGAACCGGCCGGTGCGATCTGGGCGTAGTCGGCCGCCGCGGCCTTCCCTTCGTCCGTCCCCAATGCGGTCTGCAGCGCGTCCGGATCGGCGAAGTGCAACTCGGCGATGAGGTGGTAGGTCAGCTCACCGCCGTCGGCGGCCGCGGCGAAGGTGGCCCACTCGAACTTGTCGAGGCCGGGAACCTTCCCGACGAGGGGCACGTGCACGTCGCGGTAATGCGCGTCGAAGGTGTCCGGATCGTCCGGCGTCGCGTACAGGACGACAAGTTTCGCACTCATGTCGCCGACGATAGCTACAGGTCGGTACGGCTGGCGAGAAGTCGGCGGAACGCTTCGAGTCGCCGCGGTGACGAGTTGCCGGCGGCAACCCAGGCGTCGAGCCTGCAGCCAGCCTCGGCGCTGAGATGTTCGCACCCGGGCGGACACTGATTGGCGCCGTCCTCGAGATCCGGGAAGGCCCACAGCAGGTCCTGCGCGGTGACGTGCGCGAGGCCGAACGAGCGGACTCCCGGGGTGTCGATGACCCAACCACCGTGGTCGGGCAGTTCGAGCGCGATGGCCGACGACGACGTGTGGCGACCCTTGCCGACGGCACTCACACGACCTGTGGCGCGGTCGGCGGACGGGACGAGTGCATTGATCAACGTCGACTTCCCGACGCCGGAGTGCCCGACGAAGACCGAGACCTGACCGGCAAGTCGTTGCCGCAGCTCGTCCAGCGACCCGCCGCGCTGCGTGACGATGGCTGGTACCGACAGCTCGTCATAGCGGGCGAGCGCGTCGTCGGGCGAGGCTAGGTCGGCCTTGGTCAGGCACAGCACCGGCTCGAGCCCGGCCGTCAGCGCAGCGACCAGCGCCCGGTCGATGAGGCCATAGGACGGCTCGGGGTCGGCCAGCGCCGCAACGATCACCAGCTGGTCAGCGTTGGCGACGATGACCCGCTCGTACGGGTCGTTGTCGTCGGCAGTGCGCCGCAGCACCGTGCTGCGTTCGGCCAGACGCACGATGCGCACCAGCGAATCGGGACCACCCGAGAGATCGCCGACCACGCTCACCCGGTCGCCGACCGCGATGCCCTTACGGCCGAGTTCCCGCGCGCGCATCGCGGTGACCTCGACCTCGTCCACGAGCACTGTGTAGCGGCCGCGATCGACGGTGACGACCATGCCGTCGGCGGCGTCGTCATGAGCCGGGCGCTGCTTCGACCGCGGACGGGTGCTTCGGCGGCCGGGGCGGACGCGGACGTCGTCCTCGTCGAGATTGCGGGTGTCGCGAGAAGACGGCACCGTCAGGCGCCGACCATCGTCGACCACATGCCCGCGAAGTCGGGCAGTGTCTTGGCCGTCGCGTCGATGTCGTCGACCTCGACGCCTGTGACGCGCAGTCCGAGCACTGCGCCGGCGGTGGCCATCCGATGATCGGCGTAGGAGTGCCACACGCCCCCGTGCAACGGGCGAGGGTGGATCGTGAGTGCGTCGGCGTCTTCGATGACGTCGCCACCGAGGTGTTTGATCTCGGTCGCCAATGCGGCCAGCCGGTCGGTCTCGTGCCCGCGCAGGTGCGCGATGCCGGTCAGGTACGACGGGGTCGTCGCCAGTGCGGCGAGCGCGGCCAGCACAGGCGTGAGCTCGCCGACGTCATGCAGGTCGGCTTCGAGCCCGAACAACTCGTCGCCGGCCGAGACAGTGAGGTCACCGTTGCGATGGCTCAGTTGTGCGCCCATCGCGGCGAGCAACGTCCGCAGCTGGTCGCCGGCCTGCGTCGTGTGCTCGGGCCAGCGCTCGATCGTCACCGCGCCACCGGTGGCGAGCGCTGCGGCCAGGAACGGCGCGGCGTTGGACAGGTCGGGTTCGACGACCCATTCGCGCGCGCTGATCGGGCCCGGCTCGATCCGCCACACGCCGGCCGACGGCGTGGCAACCGTGACGCCGGCGCCGCGCAGCATGTCGACCGTCATGTCGAGGTGCGGTTGGGACGGGACGGCCGATTCGCCGGTGTGCACGACCTCGACACCCTTGGCGTAGCGCGCGCCGGACAGCAACAGGCCTGACACGAACTGCGAGGAGGCGGAGGCGTCGATGTGGACGGCGCCGCCGTCGACCTCGCCGCGACCGCGGACGGTGAAGGGCATGCGACCGCGTCCGCCGTCGTCGATGTCGACGCCGGCCTGTCGTAGCCCGTCGAGCAGCGTTGCCATCGGTCGTTCGCGCGCGTAGGCGTCGCCGTCGAAGCGCACGTCGCCGTCGGCGAGCGCGGCGACAGACGGCAAGAAGCGCATGACGGTGCCGGCGAGGCCGGTGTCGATGTCTGCGCTGTGCAACGGCCCCGGAGTGACGATCCACGAATCCGCACGGACGACGATGTCGACGCCGAGCGCACGCAGCGCGTCAGCCATCAAAACGGTGTCGCGGGCTTGCAGCGGGGCGACGATTCGTAGAGGTGCCGTTTGCGAGCGCGGCCAGTACGAGCACGCGGTTGGTGATCGACTTGGAACCAGGCAACGCCAGCGTCGCGTGCACCGGGCCGTCCGCTGGTGGGGCGGTCCAGGGTGTCATAGCCACATCTTGCCGCATATCAGCGCGCCTGCCGGGTGCGCGCCGCTGTCAGGGGCTGCCGGGATACTGATGCCATGTGCGGGCGGTACGTGTCGGTGAAGTCCGACGGTGACGTGTTGAGCGATTTCGAGGCCGTCGACGCGAGCGACGACGAACATTACGAAGCCGACTGGAACATCGCGCCCGACCAAGCCCGTCCGCACGATCGTCAATCGCGCGTTGCGATCGGCCGATGGCACGCCGGCCGATCATCCGACGCGACAGTTGCGCGTGATGTCGTGGGGTCTCGTGCCCTCGTGGGCGAAGGATCGCAAGACCCAGGGCCGCATGTTCAACGCCCGCGTCGAGAGCGTCACGGACAAACCGGCATTTCGTTCGGCGTACGCGAAGCGGCGCTGCCTCATCCCGGCCGACGGCTGGTACGAGTGGCAGATCGTCGACGGGCCGGACGGGCCGATGAAGCAACCGCGCTACATGGTCCCGCCTGACGGGCACTCGATCGCGTTCGCCGGCCTGTACGAGTTCTGGCGAGGTGGCGACGGCCCGACCCTGTCGACGTGCACGATCATCACCACGCCGTCGGTCGGCGTGCTGACCGAGATCCACGACCGCATGCCGCTCGTTCTGCCGCGCACGGGCTGGACGAGATGGCTCGATCCGGCGGTCAACGATCCGTCCGATCTGCTCAAAGGCTGGGACGAAGCCGACGGTGAGCATCTCGAACTGCGTCCGGTCGCAACGACGGTGAACAGCGTCGACAACAACGGGCCCGAACTCATCGCCGCCGTCGAGCCGCCACCTGAGGCGCAGACATTGTTCTGACCTCGCCTCGGGATCCGCGCGATACCGTGTGGCCCATGTCGGCGGCGGGCTCTCCGGGACGGCCGACGCTGCGCCAGGTCGCGGCGCTGTCGGGTGTCAGCCTCAAAACCGCGTCACGGGTGCTCAACGGCGAGCCGTACGTGTCTGCAGCCACTGCAATGAAAGTGACCGAAGCAGCGCAACAATTGGGCTTTCGCCGCAACACGATTGCGCGCGAGTTGCGTGCGGGCGCGCGCTCGTCCTCGGTTGGTCTGATCATCGGCGACGTCGCCAACCCGTTCTACGCACGCATCGCCCGAGGCGCCGAACGCGTGCTCCGCGCCTCTGGACTCCAGCTGATCACCGCAAGCAGCGACGAGGATCCCGAACTCGAGCACACCCTCGTCGCCGACATGCTCGAACGACGCGTGAGCGCGCTGCTGCTGGTGACGAGCGCCGACCAGCACGGGTACCTCGAGGCCGAGCGACGTCTCGGCGTACCGGTGATCTTCCTCGACCGTCCGCCGGACGATCTCGTGGCCGACTCGATCGTGCTCGACAACGCCGGGGGAGTGCGCCAGGCGATCGAGCACCTTTTGCAGCACAACCACCGCCGTATCGGTCTTGTCGGCGACTTGAGCCGGCTTTCGACCCACCGCGAACGAGTCGCAGCCTTCGAGGACACCATGGAGCGCGCCGGGATCGCCAACTGGCGCCGTTTCGTGCGCTCCGACTCGCATGACGTCGATGCTGCCGAGCGATCCGTGCGCGAGTTGTTGTCGCAGCGGCCTGCACCGACCGCACTGCTGACCACGAACAACCGGATAACGATCGGCGCCCTCCGCGCCCTGCGCGGTGTCGACAACCCGCCGGCGTTGGTCGGTTTCGACGATTTCGATCTTGCCGAACTGCTCGGCGTCACGGTGGTCGCGCACGACCCCGACCGGATGGGTTCCCTCGGCGCCGAGCAGGTGTTGGCGCGCCTGGCCGGCGAGAGCGGCCCAGCGCGCCGGGTGGTGCTGCCGACCCGCCTCGTGGTCCGAGGGTCCGGTGAGCGCCGCGCCCGCCGGGCCACGCCCGGTCGCGCTTGACGGCAGACGACCGCGCCGGGCAGGCTCGCCGTCGGCGATCTGACAACGATGTCAAGATAAGGGCGGGAGGAGGCGAAAGCGACGATGACGTCCTTGATCCGCGTGCTCGAGGTCGGGGGCACCCATGTCACCGCCGCTGCCGTCGACACCGCGCGTCAGCGCGTGCTCGAGCGCACGAGGCACGAGCTCGACAGTGCTGCGGGCGCCTCGACGATCCTCGACGCATTGAGCGCGGCCGCGATGACCCTCGCCGACACGATCCCGAGTCAGTGGGCCGTCGCGATGCCCGATCCCTTCGATTACCCGCTGGCGTCGCGCTGTTCCGCGACGTCGGCAAATTCGATGCCCTGTACGGCGTCGACGTCGGACGAGCGCTCATCGATTCGATCACGCCAACGCCGCGATCGATCACCTTCGCCCATGACACCGAGGCCTTCCTGCTCGGCGAGTGGCTGTGTGGCGCCGCGTCGGCCACGCAGCGGTGTGCCGCCGTCACCATCGGCACGGGGATCGGCTCGGCCTTCCTCGACCAAGGTCAAACGGTGCGCGAGGGTCCGGGTCTGCCGCCCGGCGGCCGGATCCATCGCGTGCATGTCGACGGACGTCCGCTCGAAGATGTTGTTTCGCGTCGCGCGATACGCTCGCGATACGCCGCACGATCCGGGATCGACCTCGACGTGCACGAGATCGCTGCCCTGGCCCGCGGCGGCGACGCCACGGCTGGCGGCATCCTCGACGAGGCTTTCACCGCACTCGGACGAGCCCTGGCCCCCGCCATGCGTGCGTTCGCGCCCGAGGTGCTCGTCGTCGGAGGTTCGGTAGCGCGGTCGTGGGACCTGTTGGCGGCACCGCTGTCGGCCGGCCTGCGCACCGGGGGCGCCTGCAGCGTCGAAATCCGACCAGCGCTCCGCGAGTCGGACGCAGCCGTGATCGGCGCGGCTCGCCATGCGCTCGCAACGCGAACGGGAGCCGGCGACAATTCGTCCGCGCCCACCCGCGCCGTGATCGCACGCGACCTCGACGATCCGTCTGTCGTTGACCGGCTGGCCGACTACTACGCGACGGACAGTTCCGCATGCGGCGTCAACTTTCTCGACGGCACCGAGACACGTGACGAATTGTCGATCACCGGTGCCGACCTGTTCGCGGTCACCAGTCTCGGACTTACCGTCGTCCCTCGCGTTGCTCGTCGGCTGCTCGCCGACACCGGCGGGTACGTGCCCATCGCCCGGTTGCTCGGCGAACCGCAGCTGGCTATCGGAAGCACGCTCGACGCAGCCACGCCGGACACGTTGCTCGTCATGCGCGAACTGCACGACGCGATGCTGTCCGTGACCGACGGGTGACGCCCTGCTGGCAAGCGCGATCTGCGCCCGGAAGCGACCCGAACTGTTCCCGGTGCTCGAGCCGTCGGTGCTGCGCCGGCTGCACCTGTCGCGCTCATCCGTGCTCGCCTGTTGGCGCACCTTGCGTGCCACGCTGGCCGGTCCGCAGCTTCGCTCGAAGCTCGCGGCACCGTTCGAGACAGTGCGCGCTCGGGGGCTCGCAGTCGATGTCTACCCGCTGCGGCAACTGCACGTTCTTGCCGAGACCGCGTCGGGTATTGACTGACCGTTTCGCCCGCTAGTACGGTTTCGCCGGATTAAGCCTGACATCGTTGTCATAGTCCGGCACTGCCGGACCGGCGGAAGGACCCGGTCGATGACTCGTCGCGTCAGCCGAACTGTTGCAGTAGCCATCAGCGCTGCGGCCGTCCTGGCAGTAGGGATGTCGAGTGCGGTCGCCGCACCGAGCCCGAGCGCAACCACAGCGACTGCGAGCCCCAGCGCGAGCCCCAGTGCGAGCCCGTGCCCGGGCGCCTCCGAACGCACGGGCCAACCAAGACAACGGTGGGCGCAGCCGCACGCAGCGAGCAGTCTGTACGCGCGGCCCGAACGGCGGGCTCGTCAACTGCCCGGCCGTCGTGCCGGCGCAGAAGCGTCCGCGCGGTGCACGCAACACGGCGAGGGTCGCAGCCCCGATCGACAACCTCGCGGGTCTCGTCGATACCCGTACCTGGACGACCGGCGGTGGCAATACCTTCCCCGGCGCCATCGCACCCTGGGGCGAGGTGCAATGGAGCCCCGACACAATGCCCAACCGCAGTGCCGGCGGTGGCTACAGCTACGGCGACACGACGACGACCGGGTACTCGTTGACGCATGTCAGCGGCCCGGGCTGCGGTGCCGGCGGTGACATCCCGATGTTGCCGATGACGGGTGCGCTGCCGGGCGGCAACCCGAACGACGTGACGACCTCGTTCAGCAATGATCACGAGATCGCGCAGGCCGGCTACTACTCGGCAGAGAGCAACCAGCCGGACACGATCACTTCAGAGTTCACGGCGACACCGCACAGTTCGATGGGTCGGTTCTCGTTCCCTCAAACCAACCAGGCAGGGCTCCTGATCAAACTGCATGACAGCCAGAACGGCGAGTACGCGCCGAGCACCGCGACCGTTGTGAGCAACAACGAGATCAGCGGCTCAGAGACGAGCGGGCACTTCTGCGGCGAAGACAACAACGATGGCCAGAAGCAGGAGTACACCGCGCACTTCGACATCGTGTTCGATCAGCCGTTCACCGCACAGATCATCAACGGCACCGACGGCACACCCGACGCCGTGTACGTCACCTTCGACACCACTCAGAACCCGGTGGTGCAGGCCAAGGTCGGGCTGTCCTACGTCAGCGATGCGAACGCGAAGCTCGACTGGCAGCAGGAAAACCCCGGGTGGAACTTCGCCAGCATCAAGGCCGCGGCGCAGCAGGACTGGAACGACCTGCTCGGTCGCATCCAGATCTCGGGCGGGACGTATGACCGCACCCAGATGTTCTACAGCCTGCTGTACAAAGACTTCGTCGAGCCCAACATCGTCAGCGACGTGAACGGCCAGTTCATGGGCGCCGACATGCAGGTACACACCGTGCCTACAGGTCAGGGCGATCAGTACGGCATGTTCTCCGGCTGGGACATCTACCACTCGCTCTCACAATTGCAGGCGATGCTCGATCCCAGCGTCGCGAGCGATCAGGCGCAGTCGGAGTTGAACTACTACAGCGAGGACAAGCTGCTCCAGCAGTGGGGCTACAACAACCAGAACAACTACGTGATGGTCGGCGACCCGATGCAGTCGATCATCGCCGACTATTACGCGTTCGGCGCGCGCAGCTTCGACACCAACACTGCGCTCGCCGACATGCTCGAGCAGGCCACGACGACCAACGACGTCCGTCCAGGTCAGAACCTCGAAGACAAGTACGGCTACCTGCCCGAGGACGGCAGCTACCAATCGTGCTGCAACCCGCACGGGTACGTCTCGTCGCTGCTCGAATACGACAGCAACGATCTCGCGCTGTCACGCTTCGCCAAGGCACTCGGCGACAAGAAGGACGCGCGGATGCTCGAGAAGCGGGCGAACAACTGGGAGAACACCTTCTACCCGCAGAACAACCTGCTGAACCCCCGCAACGAGGACGGCAGCTTCGTCCCCGGAATCACCCCGACGTCGACCGACCCCTATGTCGAAGGCGACGCATACGAGTACCTGTGGAACGTGCCGAACAACTACTCGGCGCTGTTCAACCTGCTCGGCGGAAAGCAGAAGGCCGACTCGATGCTGAAGCAGTTCCTGTCTCAACCGAACGGCTTCGGCATGTACGCGCAACTGACGAACGAATTCGGCTTCGGCGAGCAGTACGCACTGGACTATGCAGGTGATCCTGCCGCCACGCAGCAGATCGTCAACAACATCCGTACGACCATGTACCAGCCCGGGCCGAGCCTCGACAACAACGACGACCTCGGTGCGAACAGCTCGACGTTCATCTGGGAGATGCTCGGCATGTACCCCGAGAACTCGGGCAGCGACAACCTGGTGTTCAACAGCCCTGGGTTCCCGCATGCCGACATCAACCTGCCGAACGGCAACACCGTCAGCATCGATGCCCCGAACGCGTCCCCGACGAACTTCTACGTGAAGGGACTGCAACTGAACGGCGCGGCCTACAACAAGCTGTACGTCCCGTTCTCCGAACTGGCCAAGGGTGCAACGTTGGATTGGACGCTCGGCCCGAAGCCGACCAACTGGGCCAGCGGAGCGGACGCGGCACCACCGTCCTACGACAAGGGCACTGCGTCAGCTGTGGGCTACCTCGATCAGTCCCAGGTCGACGTTGCCCCTGGTGGCACCACCCAGGTCACCCTGGGAGCACAGAACGCTACTGACAGGGCTGAACGTGTGTACGCGTTCGCGCGTGCGTCGCGCCGGCTGACAGTGAGCCCGCAGAACCCCACCATTCACCTGGCCAAGGCGGGCCGCGGCACGGTCGCGCTGCAGATCTCTGCCGACCCCTCGGCGAAGCCGAACTTCTACACCGTGCGCGTGAAGCTCCTCGACGAATCCGGGCACCGGTTGCCCGGTCTGACGCTGCGAGTGTTGGTGGCGCCACCGGGCAGCCTGCTGCGCGCGTTCAACAACGAGGGCATCTCCGATGACTCGAACGTCAACGCCGCAAACTTCGACGGCGGTGGGTGGAGCTATTCCGCGCAAGCCCTGTCGGCGCAGGGCGTCAAGCCGGACGGGACGGTGACGGCCGGCGACATCACCTACCCACTCGCGCCGTCGCAACCGGGCCAGCCGGACAACGCGATCGCCGAAGGCCAGCAGGTCACGGTCAACGCTCCGGCCGGGACGCAACAGGTCGGTTTCCTGGGTTCGGCGACGAACGGTCCGAGCCAGGGTCTGACGACGCTGACCTATTCCGATGGCAGCACCGACCAGTACTGGCTCGGACTCTCCGATTGGACGCTCGGCGGGGGTAATGACCAGCCGTCCTACGGAAACGTCGATGCGGTGACGACGACCTATCGCAACTGCAACCACTGCACGGGTGGACGCGACACGGTCGACACCCATCTGTTCAGCGCGGTCTTGCCTGTCGACGGCACGAAGACGTTGCAGTCGGTGACCCTGCCGAACGGTGCCACCCAAGGCCAGCTGCATGTCTTCTCGATCGGGACGTCGACGACGGCTCAGACCGGCCCCGTGATCATGTCGGTGCAGCCGGACTCGGCCAACCCGGGTGATGTCGTGACGGTGCACGGGACGGGCTTCGGCGCGACCCAGGGCTCCGGGTACGTCCAGTTCATGGACAACGGCACGTCGTGGGGCGCGCCGGGCAACGCCGCTGACCTGACGGTGAACAGCTGGAGCGACACGGCGATCACGTTCACCGTGCCGACTGCGTCGAACGGCTTCCAGGTCTACCCCGGCTCGACGGCGATGGTGACGGTGACGACCGACTCCGGGCAGGCCTCGGACACGGCGGCGGTCGGCATCGCGCCCAGCGCGAATCTGTCCGACTACTACGACAACGTCGGATACACGACGGACGGCAACCAGTCGTGCGGCAACTTCGACGGCCTCGGCTACAGCTATTCGGCCAAGACGCTCGCCGACGACGGGTTCACGCCGGGTGCCGCTGCCACCGTCGACGGCTTGCAGTACACCTGGCCGAACGCGACAGCATGCCAGCCCGACAACATCCTCGCCTCGGGTCAGACGATTCTCGTCAAGGGCGCGTCGGGCGCGACCAAGCTCGGATTCCTGGGCGCATCCGGCAATGGCGGCACGCAGGGGACGGTGACGATCACCTACACCGACGGGACGTCGACGACCGCGCAACTGTCGTTCACCGACTGGGCGCAGAGCGCCGCGTCGGGGAACGTCACGGCGGCGACCATGCCCTACCGCAACGCCAGCGACGAGTCGCAACAGGCGATCACGATGTACACGTTCGCGGCAGAGGTACCGCTCGACTCGAGCAAGACCGTTGCCTCGGTGACGTTGCCGAGCGTCACCGCCGACGTGAACTCCGGCGCCAGCATGCACATCTTCACGCTGACGACCGGCTAGCTAATGTTCGAGCGTGCGTCTAGAAATCGCTGATGGTTGGGTCGACCTCGATCGACCCAAGGCCCCCGCCGCCCTCGTGGCACTGACCCACGGGGCGGGCGGCGGCGTGTCCACCAAGGACGTGCTCGCTGTGCGCGACGCACTGATCTCGGCGGGCGTCGCCGTCGCGCTGATCACCCAGCCGTTCCGCGTCGCCGGGCGGCGCACCCCGCCCGCGCCCGGGCCGCAGGATTTCGCCTGGATCGAACTCGTGCGTGCATTGCGCAAGCGGCGCGGGCTGGGCACGTTGCCGCTCTTTCTCGGTGGACGCTCGAACGGGGCGCGTGTCGCCTGCCGCACTGCTGATGTGCTCGGTGCGGTCGGGGTCGTCGCGCTCGCCTACCCATTGCACCCGCCGGGACGGCCCGAGAACAGCAGGCTCGGCGAGCTCGAAGCACCCTCGTGCCCGGTCTTGGTCGTGCAGGGCGACCGCGATCCGTTCGGGATGCCGCCACCCGGCGCCGGCCGCACGATCGAGGTCATCGCCGGCGCTGATCACAACCTGCGCAAGGACCCAGCTGCCGTCGCGGAACTGGTTGTGCGGTTCGTGACATCAACGCTGCACCGTGCAAGTGTCGCGACATGAGCAACGAGTTCCGCGACGCCCGCGACTTCCTGCAGAAACATCGCACCGACTACGCGCTCGCGCGCGAGGGATTTCGCTGGCCGCGTCCGGAGCACTTCAACTTCGCGCTCGACTGGTTCGACGCCGTGCTGGCCAAGGAGACACCTGATCAGCCGGCGCTGCGATTGATCGAGGCAGACGGCAGCGACGCGTCGTACACCTTCGCCGAGCTGTCCGCCCGTTCCGACCAGGTTGCCGGCTGGTTGCGGGCCGAGGGCGTTGCACGCGGCATGCGCGTGCTCGTGCTGCTCGGCAACCAGGTCGAGTTGTGGGAGACGACGCTGGCCGCGATGAAGCTCGGCGCGGTGCTCATCCCGGCGACGACGCTGCTCGCGCCGGCCGACCTGCGCGACCGCGTCGAGCGCGGGCACGTCGGTGCGGTCATCGCGCGGTCAGAGATCGCGCCACGCTTCACCGACGTCCATGGGTCGTACCTACGCATCGCGGTCGGCGCGCCGGTCGAGGGATGGTTGCGCTACTCCGACACCGAGACGAGCCTGCTCGACTTCAGCGCCGACGAGCCGACCCGAGCCGACGATCCACTGTTGCTCTACTTCACCTCGGGGACGACAGCGTTGCCGAAGCTGGTCGAGCACTCGCACACGAGCTATCCGATCGGGCACCTGTCGACGATGTACTGGATCGGGCTGCAACCCGGCGATGTGCATCTGAATGTGTCGAGTCCCGGCTGGGCCAAGCACGCGTGGTCGTGTGTGTTCGCTCCGTGGATCGCCGGTGCGACGATCTGCCTGTTCAACTACGAGCGCTTCGACGCGAAGGCCATGCTCGACGTGCTGCGCGATGCGCGGGTGACCACGTTCTGCGCGCCGCCGACTGTCTGGCGCATGATCATCCAGCAGGATCTCGCGGCGTGGCGCGATTCGCTCTCGCTCCGCGAGGTCGTCGGCGCAGGCGAGCCGCTCAACCCCGAGGTGATCGAAGCGGTGCAGCGCGGCTGGGGGCTCACCATTCGAGACGGCTTCGGGCAGACCGAGACGTCGCTCCAGGTCGGCAATTCGCCCGGCCAGCAACTCAAGCTCGGGTCGATGGGACGACCGATGCCCGGGTTCTCGATCACGCTGGTCGACCCGGTGACCGGCGAGCCGGCAGATGGCGACGCACCGGAAGGCGAGATCTGCGTCGACATGCACCCCGATCGTCCGGTCGGGTTGATGGTCGGCTACCACGGCGACGTCCAACGCAACGCGAGCGCCTTTGCCGGCGACCGCTACCACACCGGTGACGTCGCGACGATCGACAGCGACGGCTACATCACCTACGTCGGGCGCACCGACGACGTGTTCAAGGCCAGCGACTACCGCATCTCGCCGTTCGAGCTCGAGAGCGTGCTGATCGAACACCCGGCGGTGGCCGAGGCTGCGGTCGTCCCCGCGCCCGACGAGTTGCGGCTGGCTGTGCCCAAGGCCTACGTCGTGCTCGTCGCCGGCCGGGAACCGTCACGGAGCTCGCCGCCGACATCCTGCGGCATTGCCGCGAGAATCTCGCGCCGTACAAGCGGATTCGCCGCCTGCAGTTCGCCGACCTGCCCAAGACGATCAGCGGCAAGATTCGCCGCGTCGAACTGCGCGAGGCCGAGCAGAAGGCCGCGGGCACCCGTCCCGACGGCGAATACCGTGAGGAGGATTTCTGACCTTCGGGCCGCGCGATGAGCGCCATGCGCGAAATCCCGTCTACGGCGGACGCAGATAGGGTGGCTTCGTGGGTCTTCGGGTTGAGAATCGGGTGCTGCCGGGTATCGGTGTGTGCCAGGAACTCGAGCTGCACGACGGACGCCGCATCGGCGTCGTGACGCGGCGCGACGGCCACCGCGACATCGTGGTCTACGACGAGGACGGCGACGGCGCGGCGACGACGATCACGCTCGACGAGCGCGAGGCCGACGTCATCGCCGAACTGCTCGGAGCGCCGCAGCTGGTCGCACGGCTGACCGACCTGCGCCGTGGCGCGGACGAGATGTTGACCGAGCAACTGCCGATCGCTGCCGGGTCGCCGTTCGCCGGGCGGCAGCTCGGTGACACCCAGGCCCGCACGCGCACCGGTGCGTCGATCGTGGCTGTGCTGCGTGGCGGCACCACCCATCCGTCACCCGGCCCGGAGTTCGTGTTCGAAACCGGCGATCTCGTCGTCACCGTCGGTACCCGCGAGGGCCTCGACCAGGTCGCCCACATTCTTGATGGCACGACCGACGGCGCCGCGGGGCCGCCGGGGGACAGCTGATCGTGGTCCTGGCGTCCGGAGACAGCGGCGGCACGCATATCGCGACCCTGCTCGTCGAACTCGGCGCCATCCTGCTCGCGCTCGGCATCCTCGGCCGGATCGCCCGCTGGGCGCACATCCCCGTCGTTCCGCTCTACCTGGTGGCGGGCCTGTTCTTCGGCCAGGGCGGGCTGCTGACACTGTCGGCTAGCCACGACTTCCTGCGCGTCAGCGCCGACATCGGCGTCGTGCTGCTGCTGGTGATGCTCGGGCTCGAGTACTCCGCCGAAGAGCTGAAGACGAGTTTGCGAACGCAGGCGCCGATCGGCGTCATCGACGGGCTGCTGAACGCACTGCCCGGCGCCGCGCTCGCGCTACTGGCCGGCTGGGGCGGCCTCGCGGCGGTGGCGCTTGCCGGGGTCACCTGGGTGTCGTCGTCCGGCGTGATCGCCAAGATGCTCGGCGACCTCGGTCGCCTGGGAAACCGCGAGACACCGGCGATCCTCGGGGTGCTCGTCGTGGAAGACCTGATGATGGCGATGTATCTGCCCTTGCTCACCGCGTTGCTCGCCGGGGGCGGCGTGCGCAGCGTGCTCATCGCAGTCGGCGTCGCCCTGGCCACTGTTGCGATCGTGATCGTGCTCGCGACTCGGTTCGGGACGCACGTGACGAAGCTGGTCGGCTCCGACGACCGGGAGTCGCTGCTGCTCGGCGTCCTCGGACTGACGCTGCTTGTCGCCGGCATAGCCGATCAACTCAAGGTGTCGGCCGCCGTCGGTGCGTTCCTGGTCGGGATCGCCGTGTCGGGGACGGTCGCCGAGAACGCAGTCGAACTGCTCGCCCCGCTCCGCGATCTGTTCGCGGCGGTGTTCTTCGTGACGTTCGGGCTGTCGACCGCGGCGGGCACGCTGCTGCCCGTGTTGCCGCTCGCGGTGCTGCTCACGGCGCTCACCGCGTGCACCAAGTTCGCGACGGGCTACCTCGCCGCGTGCCGGTCGAAGGTCAAACGGCGCGGTCGCTGGCGCGCCGGACTCGCGCTGATTCCACGCGGCGAGTTCTCGGTCGTCATAGCCGCGCTCGCGGTCGGCGCCGGTGTCGACGCACGACTCGGTCCGCTTACCGCCGCCTACGTGCTGCTCACGATCGTGCTGGCGGCAGCCGTGCAGAAGCTGCCGAACCGAATCAGTGCAACGTCGCGCGCCGAGCGGCGCGCGACGTCCCTCGAATCGGGGTGAAGCTCAGCGGCCGGCGCGGTTGAACGCCTCGACAACGGGCTTCTGCGTGAGCATGTAGATGATGACGATGTCGATCGCGAGGCCGACGAAGCTCGTGTACCCGCCCTTGAACAGCGAGATCAACGAGAACAGCGCGCTGATGCCGGCCAGCACGATTGCCGCCATGCGGGCCCACTCCTTGAGCTGACGCAGTGCGACGCCGACCCAGATCTCAAGGCCGCCGATGATCAGCAGGATGACACCGACGAGCACGAACAGAGCGCCGAGGCTGCCGATCAGAAGGAACAGCAGGCCGCCGAGGATGCCGAAGCCGCCGGCGATGAACAGCAGAATCGCCGCGGTGTTGACCTGTGCGGGGACCGGCGGCTTGCCGTACCCATAGCCGGGCGGGGGAGGCGGCATGTTCGGGGCCTGCCCCTGCGGCTGCCACTGCTGCGGTGGCTGACCCTGCGGCGGGTTCTGCCATTGCTGTGGCTGGCCCTGTGGCTGACCCTGCGGCGGATTCTGCCACTGTTGCGGCTGGCCTTGCGGCTGGCCTTGAGGTGGCCCCTGCGGCGGCTGGGGCGGCGGGTTGTAGGACATGTGGCCCTCCCACGGGTCGCGGTGTTCTACCGGGAGATGACCTTAGAGGCACCCGCGCCCTTCGGCTACCGGTGGCAGACAGCGATGGCCGATTCGGCCCCGATTCAGGTCGCGATCGGCGCGAAACGCGCGTTTGCGGCGGACGCCAGATCGGCGGGTGCCAGTTCGACCTGAAGCCCTCGCCTGCCCGCCGAGACGAAGACAGTGTCGAAGTGCTCGGCAGATGCATCGACGACGACCGGCAGCCGGCTCTTCTGACCGATCGGGCTGATCCCTCCGACGACATAGCCGGTCGCGCGCGCGGCGGCTGCGGGGTCGGCCATCGTTGCGCGTTTCCCACCGACGGCCGCCGCGAGCGCCTTCACGTCCAGCCGCGCTGAAACGGGGACGACGCCGCACACGAGCTTGGCATCGACCAACGCGATGAGCGTCTTGAAGATGCGGGTCGTATCGACTCCGAGCGCCGCCGCAGCCTCATCGCCATAGGCCTCCGCGCGCGGATCGTGGTCGTAGGGATGCAGCGTGAACGCGATCTTCTGCTTGCCCAGCAGCTGCGTCGCGGGGGTACCGGTTGCCACGTCTGGCAACGGTAGTCGGAATGCAGAGACCGCGATCCTGGTTCAACCACCATGATGGTGACCGCCGACCAGCCGCGTGTTCTCGGCGCGATCCGGCCGTTGCCGGGTCTCGCGATAGGCTCGACGTCCGAGCAGTACGAGAGGACGACGGTGGCTGAAGAGACGGTCGAGCAACGCCGCGCCAGGTTCGAGCGCGACGCCCTGCCCTTCCTCGACCAGCTGTATGCCGCTGCGATGCGCATGACGCGCAATCCCTCCGACGCCGAAGACCTCGTCCAAGAGACGTATGTGAAGGCGTTCGCGGCCTTCCACCAGTTCACCGAGGGCACGAACCTCAAGGCCTGGCTGTACCGCATCCTGACCAACACGTTCATCAACAACTACCGCAAGAAGCAGCGTCAGCCGCAGGAGTCGAACGGCGAGAACGTCGAGGACTGGCAGCTGGCGCGCGCCGAGTCACACACGTCCAGTGGGTTGCGCTCGGCCGAGATGGAAGCGCTCGACCACCTGCCCGATTCCGACGTCAAGGACGCGCTGCAGTCGCTTCCCGAGGACTTCCGCCTGGCGGTCTACCTCGCCGACGTCGAGGGTTTCGCCTACAAGGAGATCGCCGAGATCATGGGCACCCCGATCGGGACGGTGATGTCGCGCCTGCACCGTGGGCGCAAGCAATTGCAGACGCTGCTGGCCGACTACGCACGCGAGCGCGGCCTCATCGCAGCTGGTTCCGGGAGCGAACAATGAGTGGACTCGGGTTCGGTCCGGGCAACATCGACTGCGACGACGTGCTGTCCGAGCTCTACCTCTACATGGACGAGGAGACCGACGACGCCACGCGCGGCCGCATCCGCCAGCACCTCGAAGCGTGCGCCCCGTGCCTGCGCCAGTACGGCCTCGAGCACGACGTGCGCGCGCTGATTGCGCGCTGTTGCGGTGGCGATCAGGCGCCGCCGAGTCTGCACCAACGCATCCGCGTGCGCATCACCGAGCTCACGATCGACTCGGGACACCTGGAGTACCGCGCCGACTGATCAGTGGCCCGATCTGTGCACCACGATGTGCACCACGCTCGTTCCAGCAGCGCGCAGGTTGTCTCCCGAGAACGACACTCGGATCGTGTGCTTGCCGGTAGGAAGGCCGGCCATCGTGCACGCACTGCTCGGGTCGAGCAGCAAGCGGTGGCACGAAGCGGCGTATCGCCCGTCGACCGTCACTTTCGCGTAGAACCCTGCCTTCACCGCGTTGAGAAGCGTCCCCCGGAGGGTGAACGATTTCTCCGCCGCTGGCGCGATCGGCCGCGTAGTAGTCGCAATATGCGTCGGCGCTCGCTCGACGACGATCGTGCGTGCGACGTGGCTGGCGTGGAAGGCGTCGCCCGGTTGGAAAGTGGCGGTGATCGGATACGTGCCCGGGATCAGATGGCGGTACGTGCATTGGGCGACACCCGAGGCGTCCAGACGGTCGTGCTCGCAGCGCGGACCCTGCCAGCCGGTGAATCCGACCGTGCCGATCAAGCGCGCAGGGCCGACCTGGCCGCTCGGCTGGCTGACTGTCGCCGTCATCGTGACGGGGTGTGGATACACGACGTGAGTCGGTGACAAGTGGCTCGACATCACGGTGGGCGAGAGCTCCACTGCCCCGACATCGCAGCGGCCGTCGACCGGGCGTGACTGGCCGCGCTGGTCGATGCTGCCCGGTGCGCACAGGGCGATCGTCGGGTCGAATGACGCGCTCGCATCGGAAGGGATCACGTCGACCAGGGGGCTGGTCGCCATGGGCGAATCGTCAGGCAGCCCACCTTCATAGGCCGGCGGATGCAGCAACCGATCAGGCCCATGATCCGCGACACCTTGCTGACTGCCCGTCCCGGTCAGGTCGCAGCTGTCATCGGTGGCGAGATTCCAACCCCCGTCGACGACATCACCAGAACACAGTGGAGTCGTCGACCCGTCGCCGCCGACAACAGCCGTACCGGCAAGCGCGAGATCGCCGGCGGTCGTGATCAGGGCCGAGTGACCGGAGTCGGCAACGATCGTGTCACCGACGAGTTCTGCTGATGCGCCACTGCCGTTGACCGTGACCGCCGGCGATTGGTCGTCGAACGTGGAGTCAGCGATCGTCAGGTCGCCCGTGCCGGTGGCCTGCGACGCATACTCGTCGAGACCGAAGTACGAGCGGGTGAATGTTGCCGACCCACCGCTGACCTCGAGGAAATTCGGTAGGTCGTACGCCGAGATCGCGGACGCGTTGAGCGTGCCGTCCGTGACCAGCACCGGCTCGCTGAAGCTGACGTTCTCGGCGATGACATTTGCGCCGGCCACCCGCAGGTTGTACACATCCGACCCTTCGATCCCGCCAAAGGCCGTGTTAGCGATGGTCGCCGTACCTCCCGTCGCGTCGACTCCATAAGGGTTGTCGACGAAGTCGCCGGTCATCCGAAGCGTCCCGGCGACCTGAGCAAGCGCGGTTTGCGCGGTCCCGTCGTCGAAGCGCACGCCCGCGATGCTGAGCCATCCCGAGTTCGTCACTATCGGCGCGTTGTCGAAGCTTGAGAGTCTGCTGCCCGAGAAGGTGTCCGCGCCGGCTCCAACGATGCTGATGTGCTGGCCGGCCGCGATCGACGCGTCGGTGTGGTCGTAGTAACCGGTCGCGATGTCGACCACCGTGGGTGACTGACCAGCGACGTCGATCGCGCGCTGCAGGGTGCCGCACGGAACGGCGTGCGTACACGAGCCCGTGTCGTCGCCGCCCTGAACCACGCTCAGCTGTAGCGCGTCCGTCGCCGACGCGGCTCTTACGCCGGCCACCATTGCTGCTGTCGACACTGCGACCAGGACCAGTCGACGTGCCCGTGACCTGACTTGCACGCGCGCCTCCAAGGGACGCGACCGGTTCGTCGAGCGCGTCCGATGATCATCACACGGGGCGGTCCCGTTCGCGAGCGATCGAGGGCCGCTCCCGCACATCGCCATGCCTCAGATCCGCGACATTTCGGCCGATCGAACACCATGTGGGTCGTGGTTTCGTGCGCGCGGAGGGTGAGTCGGTACGCCGGCTCTTCCTTGTCTACGCGCTCGTCAGCCTGGTTCCCGTCGTCGCGCTCGGCATCGTCCTGCTGGGTGTGCTGCACCGCGCCGACGACCAACAAGGTTTGGCCGAGGCGCGTGGCCAGGCCGACCTGATCGCCCGCACGTCGATCGCACCGCAGCTGGTCGGGACGGATCTTCGGGCTGGGCTGTCGCCAGGTGACCAGCGCGCAGTGCGCCGGACGGTGAAGCTCGCGATCAGCAGTGGCGACGTGTTGCGACTGCGCATCCGGGATCTGAGCGGACGGGTCGTGTTCAGCGACGACGGCTCCGGCTTCGGCGGGCCGATCGAGGACGAGGTGCTCGACGCAGCTCGGGGGCAGGTCGTCGCCAGCCTGACCCGGGTCAATGCCGACAGCGATGACACGGGCCCACTCGGCCCGCGCGCGGTCGAGATCTACCGGCCGCTGCAGTCGGCCGAATCCGGACGCCGGATCGGTGTCCTCGAGGTGTACGTGCCGTACGCGCCGATCGCGGCGCACATCAGCGCCGACCAGCGCACCGTGACCATGACACTGGGCGCCGGACTCGCCCTCCTGTGGCTCGTCTTGCTCGCCGTGTCCGCGTCGGTGACCCGGCGGCTGCGGCATCAGCTGGACCGAACCCGCTTCCTGGCGGCCTACGACGCGTTGACCGGCTTGCCGAACCGCGCCACCTTCGTCGCCGCGGTCGGTGCCGAGCTCGATGCCGGCGACGACGGCGAGATCGCGGTCGCCGTGCTGGATCTCGACGGGTTCCGGCGCATCAACGATTCACTCGGCAGCCGCCACGGTGACGAACTGCTCATCGGCGTTGCCGAGCGGCTACGCCGCGAACTCGGACCCACCTCGGTTGCCCGTCTCGGGGGTGACGAGTTCGGTGTGCTGTTCAGCGATACGCACGACGTCCTGGCCCGACTCGCAACCCTGCGCCGGGCCATCGGCGCTCCGATGGAGATCGCCGGCGCCCCGCTCGTGCTCGAAGCCAGTGTCGGTGTCGCATTCACTTCGAGCGAAGGCCGCAGCGCCACCGAAATGCTCCGTGACGCGGCGATCGCGATGCATGTCGCGAAGGAGCATCAACTCGGTGTCGCGCGTTACCACCCGGAACACGACACGTTCGACGCTTCGGGATTGGCGCTGGTCGGCGAGCTTCGGCAGGCGATCGACGCGGACGAGCTCGTGCTGCACTACCAACCGAAGGGCAGCCTCAGCGATGGCACGGTCCGCGAACTCGAGGCGCTGGTGCGGTGGCAGCATCCGACTCGTGGACTGCTGTACCCGGACACATTCATCCCAATGGCCGAACGAACCGAGCTGATCGAGGACCTCACTCGATGGGTCGTGCGCACGGCCGCCCAAGCGCTCGAGGTCATCGATCCGTCCGGCCGGATGACCGTCGCAGTGAACGTGTCCGCACGATCGCTGACCCGCGCGGATCTTGCCGACGACGTGCTGGCGATCGTCGCCGCGAGCAACATCCGTCCGGACCAACTGGTCGTCGAAATCACCGAGACAGCGCTGATGTCCGATCCGGTCGCCGCGGCGGAAACGTTGCATCGGCTGCACGATGCCGGAGTGCGCATCTCGATCGACGACTTCGGCGCCGGGCAGACGAGCTTGAGCTATCTGGTCACCCTCCCGGTCAGCGAACTGAAGATCGACAAGACCTTCGTGCTGCCGATGCTTGCCGATGCGCGTAACGAAGCGATCGTGCGATCGGTCATCGAACTCGGCCACAGCCTCGGCTGCGCCGTGACCGCCGAAGGCGTCGAGGACCAGGCCACGCTCGAGGCGCTGCGAGCACTCTCGTGCGACACGGCGCAGGGATATCACCTCGCGCGTCCCGTCCCGATCTCGCAGCTGGCCGTGGCGATCGACTGCAGCGCTGTCGCGCTGGCTGCGCCCGCTCGCCTTTCGGCCTGAGCGTCAGTTGCTCACCGAGCGCACGAGCCGGTCGGCCGCCTGCAGCGCGGGCGTGATCAGATCACCGCCCTGCTGGCCCATCACCACGCCATAGACATCGACGCGCCGCCCGGCGTGGCGGCGATGGCTCACGAACATGAAGCATCCGCCCGACTGCGACATCGAGCCGGTCTTGATGCCGACGAACCCGTCGTGGCCGAGCAGCGTGTCGTAGTTGTAGACACGTCCGGCGACCGGCAACACGTAGGACGCCCGACCGAACATCGCGCGCAGCGCAGGCAGGTGCATCGCCTTGCGGGCAAGGACGATCTGGTCACGCGGCGTCGACGTCGTCGCCGCGTCGAAGCCACTCGGGTCGGTGTAGTGCGTGCGCGTCATGCCGAGCCGCCGCGCCGTGGCGTTCATCGCGGCGGCGAATCGGGCGACCGTCCCGAATACGTGCCGGGCGATCATGATCGCGACGTTGTTCGCCGACGGGAGCATGATCGCGGCGAGCCCCTGGCGTTCGGTCAGATGTTCACCGGCGCGTACCGCCACCACCGACTCGCCGCGGTTCGCGCGGCGATGCCAGTCAGCGACATCGCCACGCGTCACCGTCATGTGGAATCCGCCGTGCGGCCCCATCGGGTCCTCGCTGAGCATCACGACGGCAGTCATGACCTTGGCCATGCTCGCGATCGGCGCGATGTGCTGGCGCGGACTGCGGTTGATCGGGCCGCCGCCGTAGGCGTATCCGGCCTGCCCGACCGACGGCCACGCCGTGCGGGCCGCCGCGCTGGCTGGTGCCACCAGAACCGTTACGAACAATCCTGCAATGACAACCGCGACGAGCCCGAGCCGTTTCACCTCACGGAGTCTGCCTCATCATGACCGATCGGCTGGCTTGATCGGCCAGCTGGAGGCCGGCGTAAAGACCGGCCGTGAGCGCGTTGTGACCGCGCTGTCCGAGTACGACACCGGTGATCACCACCGACCTCAGGCCGACGAAGCGGCGCACGCGGAACATGAAGCAACCCTGCGCGTCGTCGTCCGACCCGGTCTTGATACCGACAACGCCGTGCGTGCCGAGCAGCGTGTCGGTATTCGACACCGTGCCCGCCACGGGCACCGGGTAGTGGGAGGTGCCGACCAGAGTGCTCAATGCGGCACTTCGCATCGCGACGTCTGCCAGTTTCGTCTGGTCAACGGCGGTCGAGGTCGTCGACGCGGCAAACCCGCTCGGATCTGTGTAGTGGGTGTCATGCATACCGAGCTTGCGTGCAACGGCGTTCATCCGCGCGACAAACGCGAGGGCGGTGCCCGCGACCTTGCGCGCAAGCATGACCGCGATGTTGTTGGCGGACGGGAGCAACAGCGCGGCGAGGGCCTGGCGCTCGGTCAGCACCTCGCCGGCCTCGACCGCGACGACCGACTCGTCGTCCGCTTCGCGGGTGGTCGTGTCCTGGACGTCGGCGGCCGTGACCGTCATGTGGAAGCCGGGCCGGCCGGGTTGCAGGGGGGCAGCGCGCAGGACGACGAGAGCGGTCATCACCTTGGCGACACTGGCGATCGGCACCGGCACTTGATCGGCGCTGTGTCGGATCGGACCGCCGTCGATCTCGTAGGCACCCTCGCCGTGAGTGGGCCATCCGGCCCTGTCGAGGTAGTGGCGCCGGGAGTCGTCGTTGACGAACCGGATCACTGCAACTGCGGCGACGGCTGCGACTGTGATCACGACGGCAGCGCTGGCGATGACGCGCGTTCTGAGCATGCGCCGACAGTGCTGCGCGAGGGTTATCGTCGGTGTTCGCGGCGCCCTTATCTGCCGCTTATGAAAGGTTCGGCAAGCTCCGGGCGAACCCCGACCGACGGAGATCGACACAGTGCGCGTGCTACTCGCCGATGACGAGCGGCTGCTTGCCGACACGATCGCTGACGGTCTGCGCAAGCTCGCCATGGCAGTCGATGTCTGTTACGACGGCGAAGCCGCACTCGAACGCCTCAGCGTGAACCAGTACGACGTGGCGATCCTCGATCGTGACATGCCCGGCCGCAGCGGCGACGAGGTGTGCCGCTGGGTGGTCGACGCCGCCATCGGCACGCGCATTCTCATCCTGACGGCGGCGGCGGGGATCCGGGACCGGGTCGACGGTCTCGGGCTGGGTGCCGATGACTATCTGACCAAGCCCTTCGCCTTCGCCGAACTCGCGGCGCGCGTGCAGGCGTTGGCGCGCCGGCCTCCCACAGTGATCCAGCCGGTTCTCGACCGGGCCGGCGTGGTCCTGGACGTCCCGCGGCATCGGGCGTTCCGTGAAGGGCGGTTGCTCGATCTCACCCCGAAGGAGTTCGCCGTCCTGTCAGTGCTGATGCGCTCGGCCGGGACGATCGTGACCGCCGAACAGTTGCTCGAGCAAGCCTGGGACGAGCACGCCGACCCGTTCACGAACGCCGTGCGCGTCGCCGTCATGACGTTGCGGCGCAAGCTCGGCGATCCCCCGATCGTCCACACGTTGCCGCGGGTCGGTTACCGATTCGGCGAGCCCGACTGATGCACCTCTCACCGCGGCGCCGATTCGTGATCGCCATGCTGATCAGCTGGCCGATCGGTTTGCTCTATCTGTACTGGGCGCTGATCAACGGCGTCAACGTGATCAGGTGGTACCGCTCCGGCGATGTCAATTGCAGCTCGACGTGGATGACGATCACGAATGGCTGCGACCCGACGTCCTACAGCGTGACCTTCGCCTGGGTACAACTGCTCCTCGCCACGGGAATCATCGTTGCGCTCGGGTTCATGCTCGCGCGATGGGTGCTCCGGCCGGTCGCGCAGATGGCCGACACGTTGACCCGGCTCGGACCGACCAGTCTCGGAGTGCGGCTCAAGGTCGTCGGCGGCAACGATGAGACCAAGCGGCTCGGTGATGCGATCGACGCGATGCTCGATCGGGTTGCCGCCGGCTACGAGGCGCAGCAACGCTTCGCGGCCAATGCGTCGCACGAATTGCGCACGCCGCTCGCGACGCAGCGCGCCCTGATCGAGATCAGCCTGCGCGACGCGTTGACCTCCGATCAGCTCGAGCTGGTCTCGCGGCAACTGCTTGCGACCAATGCGCGCAACGAGGCGTTGATCGAGGGGCTGCTGGTGCTGGCAGAGACAGATCGCGGACTGCGATCACGCTCGCCGCAACGACTCGACCTGATCACCGCCGCGACCGTCGAGACGTTGCGTGCGGCGGCAGCGCAGGCGCAGGTTTCGCTCGACACAGTGCTCACCGCGGTCGAGGTCGACGGCGAAGCACCGCTGCTCGAGCGACTTGTGACGAACCTCGTCCAGAACGCGATCAAGTACAACCACGCAGGCGGTTGCGTGCGAGTCAGCGTCAGCGGGGACGGACGACTGACGGTCACGAACACCGGCGATCACGTGCGCCCTGATGCTGTGGCCGGCTTGTTCGAACCGTTCCGACGCGGATCGGGCGATCGCCTCGATCACGGCAGCGGGGTCGGCCTCGGACTCACGATCGCCCGCTCGGTCGTCGCGGCCCACAGCGGCACCATCGAGGCGACCGCCAACCCGGACGGCGGACTCACCGTCGTCGGCGTCCTGCCGGTCGCCGGAACGCGGCGTGCGCTACGGTCCGATCATGTCGCACTGTGACGGTGCTTCCGGCGCTGCCGACGCCGAAGAACTCGCCCGCCTGATCGCGCAGTACTTCCCGCACCCGGTCGACACGGCGACCCACGTCGCCGACTCGGAATGGCTCCCGCTCGTGGACGGAGAGCGGTATTACGCCGAGCTCGACGAGCAACTCGGCAAGGCCGGGCCGGGCGACACCGTCCTGGCCTCCGGCCTCGAGATCAACCCCTACATCGACCTGCGGGGCCGTGCCGCCGACGAGTCCGACCACCTCCCGCTCGGACTACAATTCGCCGAGGCCGCCGCCCGCGGTGTCGACGTGCGGCTGCTCATCGCCGGACGCGTGTTCCCCGCGTCCCTGCCGCGCAGCGGACTGCCCTTTCGCGGCAACGCGTTCCAGGCCGACCATCTGCGCCAACTCCGTGTCGCCGGAGCGGACGAACCGCCGCTACGCGGGCGCGTGCTGCTCGACTTCTCCGGCGCGTTGCTCGGCTCGAACCACCAGAAGACTGTGGTGACTCACATCGGCGGCGAGCTGACGTCCTACGTCAGCGGGATCGACCTCGCCGACCACCGCTGGGACAACGCACCGCACGACCGGCTCCGACTCGAGGACGGCCGGTGGGGCTGGCACGACATGGCCGTGCGGCTGCGCGGCCCGGCCGCCGAGCGGGTGTGGAACATCTTCCGGCAGCGGTGGCAGGAAACGCTCACCCTGCCGCACGAGCACTGGCTTGCGAGCCCGATCGACCGCCGCCGGCTCAACCCACCCGGAGCGCTGCCGGCGCCCGCCCCGGCTCCCACCGCCGAGCCGCTCGATTCACCCGGCGTCGCGGTGCGCGTTCTGCGGTCCACCTATCACCGCAAGGTCGAGTCACACCTGCCGTTCCGGCGGCGGCCGTGGGACCTCGTGCCCGCCGGCGGACATCAGGAGATCTTCACGACGCTGACGACGGCGATCGGTGCCGCCCGCCGTTACATCTATCTCGAGGACCAGTACCTCGAAGAGTCCGTCGGGGGGAACCGCCACTTCGAGCTGTACCCGCACCTGCGTGCTGCGGCCGCGCGCGGCGTGAAAGTCGTCCTCGTGGGTTCGGGGACGCGCGACCCGGAGGACATCGACTTCGGCGGTCTCGAGATCAATCGCGAGCTCAACGAGGATCTGCAGACCAAGCTCGTCGATCCGCTCCGTCCCGCCGCACGCAGCAATGTCGTCGTACACCGCATCGAGAACTGCACGGTGCATGCCAAGTTGTTCCTCGTCGATGACCGGTTCGCCAACATCGGTTCGGCAAACCTGTTCAGCCGATCGATGTCCGGTGCCGACAGTGAGATGAGCTCGGCCGTCGTCTCGGCGACCACGCTGGTGCGAGACCTCCGCATCGCGGTGTGGGGCGAGCATCTGCGAACCCCGCTCACGCCGCAGGTGCGCGAGGCACTCGCCGATCTCGATCTCGCGCTGGGCATCTGGCGTCCGCAATGGTTGCCGACCGGCGTATCGCGCGAACTCTGGCGGCGCGCCGGAAACCCACCCGGATTCGCTCCCGACGAGCACGCGATAACCCTCGTCGGCCCACACCTGTGAGCTAACCGGTCCTCGCCGCGAGCACCTGTCCGTGCGGTGGTGCGTGCGGACCGTTGGGTGGCGCATGGCAAGGTTGATCTCGTGTCGGCGTTGTCGGAACTGCTGTCGTCTCGCACGACACTGGACGATGCGCAGATCGATCACCTGCAACGGCTGGTCGGAGAGTGGCAGTTGCTGTCCGATCTTTCGTTCGCCGACCTGTTGCTGTGGGTGCCGGTCGAGCTGCACGACGGCGAGGCCGGCACCACCGAAGGCTTCCTGTGCGCTGCGCAGTGCCGCCCGACGACTGGACCGACCGCCTATCAGCACGATCGGGTCGGGATGATCATCCGCGCCGACCGCGCGATCCCGATGGAAACCGCGTTCAACGAGTCGCGCATCTTCCGCGAGACCGAACCCGACTGGGACGGCGATCTGCCGATCCGGCGCGAGGCAATCCCGATTCGCCTCGACGGGCCGAACCGCGATGTGTTCGCCGTGCTCGGCAAGGACGCGAACCTGGCCAGCGTCCGTACCCCGTCGCAGCTGGAACTGGTGTACCTGCAAACGTCGGCGGACCTCTCGGCGATGGTGGCCGACGGGACCTTTCCCAATCCCGACGCGAGCGAGGAAGAGGGATCCGGGCCGCGCGTCGGCGACGGTGTGCTGCGCCTCGAGCCCGACGGCACCATCATCTACGCGAGCCCGAACTCGCTATCGGCTTTCAGCCGGCTCGGGGTGTCCGGCACGGTCGTCGGCGAGCCGCTGCACGAACTGACCAGCGGAGTCGCCGACGACCCGTTCGACGCAAGCGATCTGGGTGAAGCGGTCGAGGCCGCGATCGACGGCGGGCAACCGGCGTCCATCGAGGTCGACGGTGGGGGAGCGACCGTACTGTTCCGTGCGATCCCGCTGCGCCCACGTGGTGAGACACTCGGCGCGCTGTTGCTCATGCAGGACGTCACGGAGTTGCGCCGCCGCGATCGAGCACTGATGAGCAAGGACGCGACGATCCGCGAGATCCATCATCGGGTCAAGAACAACCTGCAGACCGTGGCGGCGTTGTTGCGCCTGCAGGCGCGCCGGGTTTCGGTGCCCGAGGCGCGAGTTGCCCTCGAGGAGTCGATGCGCCGGGTCGCGTCCATCGCCCTCGTGCACGAGACGCTGTCGGTGTCAGTCGATGAGGAGGTCGACTTCGACCATGTCGTCGACCGGCTGCTCGGCATGCTCCCCGACGTCATGGGCTCGACAGGACGGATCGAACTGCGCCGCGTCGGCACCTTCGGCGAACTGCCTGCCGAGGTGGCGACCGCATTGGTGCTCGTGCTGACCGAACTCGTCCAGAACGCGCTCGAGCACGCCTTCCCGGACGGGGCGAGCGGCTCGGTGCTGGTGAACGCGCAACGGGACCGCGGCGGCCTCGAGCTACGGGTCGACGACGACGGTGCCGGTCTGCCCGAAGGCTTCGGCGACACGTCCGGCGAGCTCGGCCTGCAGATCGTGCGCACGCTGGTCGCCGGCGAGCTGGACGGCACGGTGACGCTGTCGCCGCGCGAGTCATCGCCGGGCACGTCGGCCGTCGTGTCGATGCCGCTGGTGCGCCGGGCGCGGGTCGGCGGCTAGGCCACCGCCCGGTCTGAGAAAGCAACGATGCCGGCCGTGAGATCACGACCGGCATCGACACGTTGCTTTCGAGTCAGGCCAGACGAGCCCTTGCGCGCGCATTGCGGCGCTTGAGCGCACGGCGTTCGTCCTCGGACAGACCGCCCCAGACACCCGCGTCCTGTCCGCTCTCCAGGGCCCATGCAAGGCACTGCTGGATCACGGGGCACCGGCGGCAGACAGCCTTGGCCTGCTCGATCTGGAGCAGAGCGGGACCGGTGTTCCCGATAGGGAAGAACAGCTCGGGGTCCTCGTCACGGCAAATCGCGCGGTGACGCCAATCCATCTTGTCTTTCTCCTCACGTCGTCGTAGTTGAACGGCATCGGCGCCGCTCCACCTACGCTTGTGAATCCTTTCACGAGCGAGCTCAAGCTTCAAGCAAGACGACTCAGATGCAAGCCAGCTCACCTGGGGCCGTGCCGAGCCGCCGTGGGAAACGTCTCCTGCAGCCAGCGTGGTCGAAATCCGGGCGGGCGGCAAGTGCCAATTCATAGAGCTGGGCACGCTCTCATGTCATCGTTGACGGGCCAAAAGTACGCGCACCGCCGCGATCGGTCGACCCCTGAACCCAACTAAATCGGACACTTCGCCGACTCACACGAGGACGCTGACTGCCTTTGCGGCCGTCCGGAACACCAGTTTTTCCTGAGGACCGAGGAAGTCGCCGTCCACCTGAACCGGCGTGGGTTCGTCGGCAAGCACGGTCAACCCGTCCAGATCGTGCCCGGTGATGGCCGCGCGACGCCCGATCCGTGGGTGTTTGCCCGACAACCTGGCCATGCCGAAGATGGCCCCGACCGTGCCCATCCGGCGCCGCGCGTACAGCCCCAGCCCGGTGTCGAAGTTGGTGTCCGGCGTGGGACGTAGCGGGCGGTTGCCGACATAGGTCCACGGATCGGTGTTCGTGACCACGGTCATGAAGATGTCGTCGTAGCGCGTGCCGTCGGGCAGCTCGACGTGCAGGCGCGGGTGGCGCCGGTCGGACTTGAAGAACTCGCGCACCCCGACCCGTGCGTAGAGCCCATGGCTGGACGTCTTGCCCTTGTTGCGCCACTTCTCGACGCCCGCGACGATGGCCGCGTCGAAGCCCATGCCGGCCGCGAAGATGAACCAGCGTTCGTCGGCGCCGAGGGCGACACAGCCGAGGCTGACCGGATGCCGCCTGCCGGTGCGCAGCGCTTCGAGCACCACGCCGGTGGCCTCGATCGGGGTCTGCGGCAGGCCGAGAGCGCGGGCGAAAACGTTCGTCGACCCGGCCGGGACGACGCCGAGCGCCGGCACCTTGTCGTGCACGCCGTCGGTGAGCAGGCCGTTCACGACCTCGTTCACCGTGCCGTCGCCACCGAAGGCCACGACGACGTCCGTCCCGTTGCGCATGGCGCGGCAGGCAAGAGCTGCAGCGTGACCCCGGTTGGCGGTCTCTTCGACGTCGAGTTCGGCGTCGCTGCCAAGGGCGTGGGTGAGCACGTCCCGCTCGCGCGAGGTGGTCGCCGTCGCGCGGGGATTCGACACGACCAGGACACGCACGAGGTCGAACAATACCGATCGCCTAACGTTGGCCGGGTGGACAGAGCGAGTCTCGTGGCCGTGCCCGGCCCGTTACGTGCCGCGGCCGCGGTCATCGGGCTCGAGGCGCTGGCCCTGGTCGGCGCGGCTGTCGTCCTGGTCGTGAAGACGGTGACCGGTTCGCCGGAGCACGTCTGGGGAGCGTTGCTCGGTGCCGCGCTGGCCCTCGTGGGCGCCGCCGTGCTCGCCGCCGGCGCACGAGCACTCCTGCTGCTTCGTCCCGCCGCCCGCTCGCCGATCGTGGTGCTGCAACTGCTCGCGTTGCCGGTGTCGTACAGCTTGTGGTTCCAGGCCGGCCGCGCCGAGTACGGCGCGCCGATCATGCTGGCCGCCCTCGCCGTGCTGTTCCTGCTGTTCACCCCGCCCGCCCGCGAGGCCCTGGACCGCGAAGTCTCCCGTTGATCAAAGTATCGATTTGGTCGATTACCGACCTGATCGATACTTCGATCAAGACCGTCGGACGAGCACCAGGGGCTGCGGCTCATCGCCGATCGGCCTACGAATCCCGCGCCCGTTCGCAACTGGGACGCCGAGGTCAAGCGCGCGCGTGTTCAACCACTGGCACACGTCGGGAATGAAGCAACTTCGACCGACCTCGCGCGGCGGATAGTGCGTAACCGTCAGCCCCCACCGAGTGAGCTCATTGTGTCGGCGCAGCGTCGCCTCCCAGTCGGCTTGGGAGAAGTGGAACTCGCGGCTGTCGATCTCGAGCGCCGCGCGCAGCTCACGCCACAGCACGTCCACGACACGCAGCAGGGTTCCGTTCTGATCGACGATCGGCACGTTCAGTTCGAAGGGCGGCACCGGTCCACGTGCCAGTTTCCTCGCCGCGGTGGCCTCCGCGGCAGATCTCGCACCATCACGCAGATCGCCCAGCGCGATGCGCAGGAGCTTGCTTCGGTTGCGTGGGCCGGTTTCGTATTCGGCAAGCAGTTGCGCCACCGTGCACCGGCCGCGCTGGACGGCACCGCCGAGCAGCGCACGCACCGAGCCGAGGTCGGAGCAGTCGAGCGCAGTGTCGGAGACGGCGCGCGGAAGCATCACCAGCGGCGTCAACTCCATCGGCGCGCCGATTGGCTGGAACCGTCGCTGGAATTCGCGCTCCGTTCGACGGACTCGCACCCCGCCGACGACTCGGTTCATCGAGTTGCGAGAGAGCACGACGACGAGATCATTCGGGGGCGTGCGATCACCGATGCCGCGCGCACGCGCCGCGTCCCAGCCGGTGACGGCAGCTCCGCGACCGGCTAGGGCGACCCCGACGTCGGCCCAATCTGCTCGCGTGGGTTCGTCCGGCCGGGTCAGCACTGTCCCCGCAGCCAGGTGCTGCCATCGACCGCGGCTGAGCTCGGTACGAAGCTCGCGCCGCGACACTTCGAAGTGCTCCATCAATCGTGGCGTGAGCACGCGCGGGAGTTCGCTCGGTTGCAATCGCATCCACCGACGCTCGACGCCGGCGGTGCCCAATCGCGGCCGAATCTGCGTTCTGTGGACGCAGGGTCGGCTTGTGGATGGTGCACTTGCCCTTGATCCAAGTATCGATTTGGCCGGATTCCGACCGGATCGATACTTGGATCACGCTATTTCTTGGGCTCGGGTTCCGGGGCGCCGAGGCTGGCGCGCATCTTCTTCAGGCCCCGGGCGACCAGGCGCGAGACCTGCATCTGCGAGACGCCGACGAGCGCGGCGATCTCGGTCTGGGTCTTGTTCGCGACAAAGCGCAGCAGCAGGATCTCTCGCTCGGCCTCGGGCAGTTGGCTGATCACGTCGCGCAGCACGGCACGTTGCTCGACCTGCTCGAACCCCTCGTCGACCATGCCGAGCATCGGGTGCTCCGGCACGGTCTCGCCGGGCGGGGCGAGCACGTCCAGCGGAACGCCCGAGTACGCGCGGGCAGCATCGAGTGCCTCGATCACCACGTCCTCGGGGACATCGATGCGCTGCGACAACTCGCGCACGGTCGGTGCGCGCCCGAGTTCCTGCGACAGGTCGGCGCGGGCGGCATTGAGGGTCGTCTGCAGTTCCTGCGCCCGGCGCGGGACGTGGATCAGCCAGCCGGTGTCGCGGAAATGGCGCTTGAGCTCGCCGAGAATCGTCGGCGTCGCGTAGGTCGAGAATTCCAGGCCGCGGGACGGGTCGAAGCGGTCGATCGCCTTGATCAGGCCGATCGAGCCGACTTGCACGAGGTCGTTCATCGGCTCGTTGCGGCCGGAGAACCGCCGGGCCAGGTAGACGACAAGGGGCATGTGCAACTCGACCAGCCGATCGCGCAGTGTGCGGCGCCGCGGGTCGCCCTCGTCGAGCGAGTGCAACTCGGCGAGTAATTGGCCGGCCGGGGGTCCCTCGCGCTCGTCAGCCGTTGATGCGGGCCTGCTCACGCCGGTGCAGTCTCTCGCCGCTTGGTGACAGTGATCGACAGGGTCCCGGCGTCACCGGTGACCTCGACGTCGGAGGCCAACGCCGAAAGCACGCTCCAGGCGAAGCCGCTCCGGTCGGGGCTGGCAGTGTCGGCGTCCGGCGCATGCACCGAGGTCGTCACCGTCAAGCAGCCCACTTCCAGTTCGAAGTGCGCGGACAGGGTCGTGCCCGGTTGCGCGTGGGGGAGCAGCAGCGCGCAGGCCTCATCGACTGCCAACCCAAGATCGTCGATGTCGTCGACGGTCAGGTCGCACCGCGCGGCGAGGCTGGTTGCGGTCAGGCGCAGGGTGGCGACGTACGCGCCGTTGGCCGGAACACTGATGTCCACGGCGTCCTGATGCACGTCGGCGACGGGCACGCCGAAGATGTCACTGATGTCGTCGCGGTCAGGATCACTCACCGAAGTCCTCCTCGGAGGCGGGGTTGGGTCGATTCCAATGCACGATGACGGGAACGCCTTTCTGGGCACCGAGCACACTGGGAGCAGCTTCGTCGAGCAAGAGACTCGCTCCTCCCTGCACGGGCAACCCGATCCATCGCGCCCCCAGCACCCGGCTGATGTGTCCGTGCGCAACGAGCACGACCGGCCCATCGGGTAACGACTTCGCTGCAGCGGTGAGTACACGATCGGCTCGCTGTCGAACCGCGTCGATACTCTCACCTCCCGCTGCGCCGTGCGTGAAGATGGTCCAGCCGGGGACGCTCTGCTGGATCTGCGGGGTGGTGAGCCCCTCGTAGTCGCCGTAGTCCCACTCGGCCAGGTCGTCGTCAATCGCGTCGACGCGCAGCCCGCTGAGCTCGGCCGTCTGGAGCGCCCTCGTTCGCGGACTGCACAGCACCCGGGCCGGGTTGAGCCGTGCGAGCAACGGCGCGAGCGCGCGCGCTTCGTCCTCACCGTGCTCGGTGAGCGGGATGTCGGTGCGCCCGGTGTGCTTGCCGTCGCGGCTCCACTCGGTCTGCCCGTGCCGGACGAGCCAGAGCGCAGCACCGTCGTCGACCTGTGTCGGCATCACGAAGGCCGGCCCCGCATGGGAGCCGGCCTTCGCGTCGTCATCTGCCACCGTGGTCAGGCAGCTTTCTTCGTCTCCCAGAAGATCGTGTCGATCTCCTTGATGAGGTCGAGAAGCTCGTCGCCCTTGGCCGGGTCGACCTCGCCCTTGCCGCCGGCCGCACCAGCAGCCTTCGTGGCCTTGTTGAACAGCTCGTGCAGCTGCGGGTACTTCTCGAAGTGCGGCGGCTTGAAGTAGTCGGTCCAGAGCACCCACAGGTGATGCTTGACCAGTTCGGCGCGCTGCTCCTTGATGATCAGCGCGCGCGTGCGGAACACCTGGTCGTCGTTGCCCTGGTACTTCTCCATGATCGCCTTGACCGACTCGGCTTCGATGCGAGCCTGCGCCGGGTCGTAGACGCCGCACGGCAGATCGCAGTGTGCCTGTGCAGTCGTGATCGGGCGGAAAAGACGCATTCGTGGACCTCTCTGATCGAGTCTCGATTAGGGCTTGGCTGTCCTGAAATGGACCCTACTCCCGGCCAGCTGCGCGCATCGGGGCACTATCGATGCGTGCTCCCGTGGCAGCTGGTGCGCGTGAGCGGACCGTCGATGACGCCGGCGCTGCGTGATGGCGACCTCGTCGTCGTGCGGCACGGTGCGAAGGTGCGTCCGGGTGACATCGTGCTGGCGCGGTTCCGATCGATGCCTGACCTGCTCGTGCTCAAACGCGCCGCACACCCGCACGAGGACGGCTGGTGGCTCGCGTCCGAGAACCCCTACGCCGGCGGAGACAGCAAGTCCCATGGCGTGGCAGACGTCGAGGCCCGCGTGGTCGTCCGATTTCCACGCGGGCCCCGACGATTACGACTGCGCAGACCTTAGAAGCTGCTGGTCCCGTTCGGCGTCCCGAGCCCGGTCGGTCCGTCCCAGCCGGAGCCGGCGTGGCACCAGACTGCGGGCGAGCACGACCCGTTCGATCCGCTCGTGACGTCGTTCAGGCCGGACGTGTGCGCCCACGTGTACGAGGCCGGGTAGCCGGACACGTTGCCGGACTCGGTGTACACGCTGGCGATGATCGGCGACGAGGCACTCGTGCCGCCATAGACCTGCCAGCCGCTGTAGCCCTGGTACGGCGTCGAGTCGTAGACGGCGACACCCGTGTTCGGGTCGGCGACCGCAGAGACATCGGCCGTGGCCTTGCCGGAGCACTGGGTGGCTGAGGTCTGCCAACTCGGCTTGGCGTTGAGCGTCGAGCAACCGCTACCTGCGCCGCTCCATGCCGACTCGCTCCATCCACGGGTGTTGCTCGCCTTGGTGAGGCTGGTTCCACCGACGGCGACGACGGAGTCATAGCTCGCGGGCGATTCGATTCCGTAGCCGTTGTCGCCGGTCGAGGCGGTGATGGCGATGTTGGGGTGGTTGTATGCCGAGCTCGGGCCCGAATCGCTGCCGCCGTAGCTGTTGCTGATCGCGGACACGCCCTGCGTGGCGGCGTAGTTCACGCCGGTGCCGAGGTTGGCGAACGACGCGGTCTTCGCCTCGACCAGCAGGATCTTGCAGCTCGGGCACGCCGCCGAGACCATGTCGAGGTCGAGGCTGATCTCGGTTGCCCAGCCGGCGTTCTTGGACGGGTATGTGGTTGTCCCGGTCTGGCTGACCTTGCGGAAGCAGCCGTTGGACGTCGTGCACGCCGGCAGTCCGTACTGCGCGCGGTAGGTGTTGAGGTCGGCAGCAGCAGTCGGGTCGTCGTACGCATCGACGATCGCGACCGTGCGCCCTGCGCCCGCGGTCGAGCTGAGCTTGTAGGCCGACTGGATGTCGGCGGGACCGTAACCGGCCGGCGTCGCGTTCGGACCGACCTTGCGTGCCATCGGGTGTCCGGCGCTGGTGGTGACCACCCGGGCCAGGCAGGCGGCGAATCCGGCTCGTGCTGGTGCGCACGTGCGCTCGCTCGAGTGGTGGGTCGCCGCCGCAGTGGCAGCCGCGGGAGCGACCAACGCCGCCGCGGCCAGTGCTGCGCTCGCGGCAGCGGCCGTCACGATGAGACGAGACATCAAACCTCCATCGGGGATCTTGCGTGTCATTGCACGCGTCTTGATCGACTCTGAACGCTCGATGTCGGCACGTCTACTCAGAAGCGCTGTCAACAAGTCACCAGGGCAAATGCGGACAGTGCGGTGTGCGAGAATCGACGCACCAAAGGGCGACCCCCGGACAGTTCGACCACGCGACCGTAACCTGGTCGTCACCGGCATCGGCAGACGATGGGGGCGTTTCAGAAGTGGGTTTCGACCCGGACAGCGCGGTCTTCCGTGCGCACGTCAACGGCAAGTTGCGGGTACACAGCACGATGCCGTTGGTCGATCGTGAAGCTCTGTCTTTGGCCTACACGCCCGGCGTAGCCGAGGTGTGCACCGCCATTCATGAGGACGAGAGTCTTGCGCGCGACTACACCTGGCGATCGCGCCTCGTCGCGGTCGTCAGCGACGGCACCGCGGTGCTCGGGCTCGGTAACATCGGCCCGCTCGCGGCGCTGCCGGTGATGGAGGGAAAGGCCGCGCTCTTCAGCGAATTCGCCGGCCTGAACGCGGTTCCCATCGTGCTCTCGACGACCGACCCCGACGAGATCGTCGAGACGGTCGAACGCATCGCGCCATCTTTTGGTGGCATCAACCTCGAAGACATCTCCGCTCCTCGTTGCTTCGACATCGAGCGGCGGCTGCGCGAGCGGCTGTCGATCCCGGTGTTCCACGACGACCAGCACGGCACCGCCATCGTGGTGCTCGCCGCGTTGCGTAACGCTGCGCGTGTGACCGGACGGACGCTGGCCGACCTGCGGGTGGTCGTGTCAGGAGCAGGTGCAGCCGGCGTCGCCTGCACGAAGATCTTGCTTGCCGCGGGCATCGGCGACATCGCTGTGGCCGACTCGCGCGGGGTGTTGCATCCCGATCGCGACGCGCTGACATCGGTGAAGGCGGAGTTGGCGGGGACGACGAATCGGCTGGGGTTGCGGGGAAATCTGCACGATGCGCTTGCCGGTGCGGACGTGTTCCTCGGTCTGAGCGCCGGCGCAGTGTCCGAGGAATCGGTCGCGCAGATGGCGCCGTCGGCGATCATCTTCGCGCTGGCGAACCCGACGCCGGAGGTGCATCCGTCCGTCGCTCATCGGCACGCGTCGGTGGTCGCGACCGGACGAAGCGACTACCCGAATCAGATCAACAACGTGCTCGCGTTCCCGGGCGTGTTCGCCGGTGCGTTCGACGCGGGCGCGTCTGCGATCACCGAAGGCATGAAGCTCGCGGCTGCGGCTGCGCTCGGCGACGTGATCGCCGACGATCTGCGCGCCGATCACATCGTCCCGACGCCGTTCGATCCGCGGGTGGCACCTGCCGTAGCCGGCGCCGTCGCAGCGCAGGCACACCTCGACGCAGTCGCCGCCGAAAGCGTCGTACCGGTCTGAGTCAGGCAACGACCAGCTGGCGCGCGACGATGCCGCCGCGATCTGCCGTGCGATCAAGGCCTCGCCACACCGCGGCCAGCCGCGAAACAGCAGTCTCGAGACGGTCGGACGGCAGCGAGAACGGCACGCGCAGGAAGCGCTCGAGCGTCCCGTCGACACCGAAGCGCGAACCCGGAACGACGATCACCCCGGCCGGCGCCGCATGCATGGTCAGCGACGTCGACAGGGGCGCATCGAGTTCTGCCCACAGTGAGATTCCGCCTTGTGGTAAAGCGAATGTCCACTCAGGCAGGTGTTCGTTGAGTGCACGGGCGAGGACGTCGCGCCGGTCGCGGAGCATGCTGACTCGCTCGGGCATCAGCTCCGGCAGCTTCGGCACGATCTCTGCGGCGACGAGCTGGTCGAGCACCGCACCGCCCATGTCGATCGATGCGCGCAGCGCGGCAAGGCGTTGGATGAGATCGGCGGACGCGCGGATCCAGCCGATCCGCAGGCCGCCCCACACGGGCTTCGACAGCGAGCCGACGATGATCACCGACGGATCGATCGACGCGGCGCTGCGCATGCCGGCGCAGAAGCCGAGTTCGACGAACGATTCGTCGACGACGACGGTCGTGCCGGTGAGCCGGGCAGCTCGAAGCACTTCGCGTCTGGCGTCGTCGTCGATCAGTGCACCGGTCGGATTGTGGAAGTCGGGAATCAGGTAGGCGAGCCGCGGCGCCGTCTGTCGCAGCGTTGCCCGCATCGTGGCAACGTCCCAGCCGCCGAACGCTGTCGGCACCGACACCGTGCGCGCGCCCGCGCGGCGTACCGCGTCGATCGCGCCGGGGTAGGTCGGCAGCTCGGTCAGTACACGGTCGCCGGGCCCGATCAGTAGTTGCAGCAGCAGATCGAATGCGTGCATCGCGCCGTTGCTGATGAGGATGTGTTCGCAGCCGGTGGGAACGCCGCGCTCGGTGAACCGGTCGGCGACCACCTGCCGTAGCACCGCAAGACCCGCAGGCTCGTAGCCCTCGGTCTCGGCGTAGCGGGGGAGCGCAGCAGCAGCCGCGGGCAGCGCGTCCTGCAGCACGCCGGAGGGTGCCTCGAGCGCGGCGCACGACAGGTCGACGACATCCGCGGTGTCGACACCACGTCGCCAACGCGCCAGCGACGGACCGGGCCGCGACCCTGCCGGCACGCTCACGTAGCTGCCCGATCCGGTGCGGCTGGTCAGGAAACCTGACGATCGCAGAGCGTCGTAGGCAGCCGTGACAGTTGCGCGGCTGACCTCGAGGGCGCCGGCAAGTTCGCGTTCGGAGGGCAGGCGGGTCTCGGTGGCGATGCGACCGTCGAGCACGAGAGCGGTGATCGCCTCGCACAGGGCGGCGTAGACAGGTCCGCGCTGGGTGCGTAGATCCGGCAACAACCCGGCCAAAGAACGTCCACCGATGCGTGACGAGGAAGCCATACCTCGATTATCGCACCGATTTGGCCTGGGCGGCCAGCCAATTCGGCTCGCATTGGCCTACTTGGTCGTGATCAGCTCCCAGGGCGTCTTGCCCGGGTCGTCGACGACGATGCCGGGGACGTCGCCGTTCGTCCACCACTTGGCCTGGTAGCCGACGCCGCGATAGAGCACCCGGTCGCCTGCGTGGTAGGTCGACGTTGCTGCCCAGGCCGGATAGGTGCCCGCGGCCATGGTCGGCGTCGGTTGCGGATGCTCGCCCGGCAACACCGGGCCGATGAGCGTCCAGGGCGTCTGCGTGGTCGACGACACGGGTGCGTCCGGCGTATCGCCCTTCGTCCACCACTTGGCCTGATAGACGTTGCGGTGCCACACGATCTTCGTGCCCGCCTGGTAGGGCAGCTCGGGGTTCCAGATCGCGTACGGCGACGTCGCAGGGTTGTCGACGATCGACGTGCTGGACGGCGTCGCCGACTTCGACGACGGGGCGCCGGACAGCTCCAGCGGCTTGCCGGCCTTGAACCGGGCGAAGATGTCGGAGAACAGTCCGGGGCGCTGGGCGACACCACTGCAGTTGACCGACACAACGGTGACGTCGGCGTAGTTCGGCCCGCAGGCCTGGTCACGGTTGAGCGACCACATCGACAGCCGGCGCAGGTGGTTGGCGATCGCGTAACGCACGAGGGCGGTGGCGGCCGACGGGTCGAGACGCTCGTCCGGAGTGTCGTTCTGGCCGATCATCGGCGTCGCTCCGAGGTGCTGCCAGGCCTGCACGGAGGTCAACGTGTGGCCGGCGGCGGTGTAGGCGTGGCGCACCTGCGCGGCCGTGTTGGTCAACGCGGACTCGCTCGCGGCCAGCAACGACTGTCCGGCATGCCGCGAAGCGCCGTAGTCCATCGTCAGCGCGTTCACGCCCGCCACGTCGACCTTCGCGGCGAGCGTCGCGGCGAGTGCGGCCGAACCTGCGGCGGTGAGCCCGGACGGGTCGACGGGCAACGTCAGCCAGACCCGCAGCGTCCGACCGGCCGCGCGTTCCTGGGTCTGCAATGCATGCAGCGCCTGTGCGCGACGCGCGACGACGGCCGGGGACAGTGCAGCTGCCGACTCGAGGTCGAGGTCGATCGTCCCGACGGAGTAGCGATCGATCACCGCGCGGTAGGCCTCGGTCAGGGCGCTCGCATCCGAGCAGCCGATCGCGAGTTCGGAGTTCGCCGCGCCGCCGAACGACACAGCCACTTGGCCGCCACGCTGCTCGAACCGGGCGATGCGACGGTCGACGTCGAGCGCGCTGTCGGCCTGGGGCAGTGAGTAGCTGGCCCCCCAGCTCGGCGAGCAGGCATCCGAGGTCGAGCTGACTACGAAGCCGAGGACGACGCTCGACCGCGTCGCGTTCTCGAACGCGTACTCAGGGGTGGCGGTCACGTCCACGTACGGCATGAACGCCGACTGGACGACCGGCTTCGGGCTGTGCTGCACGGCGTAGCGGAACGCGAGGGTGCTGCCCACGGCGGCAAGTGCAATGGCAAAGGCGACGCCGAGTCGCAGGAACGACAGGCGGCGGCGGGGCGTGACCGCAGCCTCGGTGGGGCCGATTTGGGCAGCGGCGAAGGCGCGCTCCTCCGGGGTCATGGCAGGTCCTTTAGAAAAAGTCGAACGGCGGGGGATGTTCGAACTGTTAGATTAGTGTAAAGTCGATGGCGCGTTGGGCGCTAGCCCCTCGGCGGGGGATTGCCAGAAACAGGCCATCGGTCGTTTGTCGAGGAGTCACCCGTGCCGAAGTTCCGTCGTGCCGCGCGCAGTGAGCGAGCCGGTTCGCCGCGCCGCCAATGGGGCGCCGACCGTCGCTCGACTCCCTTGCCCGCCGTCGCGCCCCCGGTCAGCGACGCGATGATCACGCTCGGGCGCCTCGGCATGGTCGTGACCATGTTCGCCTGGGGCGCTTACATCACCGTGACGATCGTGTCGCAGCTGGTGAACCACGGCTTCCAGGGCATGGCGTACCTGACCGAATCGGCCGGCTACGTGCTGATCGTGTCGTTCCTCACGCTGTCGTCGTTGGTCTACCTGATCGCCCGGCAGGGCGCGCTGTATCGCACGCGCGCCCATCGCCGCACGCCGCGCGCGGTGATCGACGACGCGTTCGAGGACGTCCTGCCGACGATGACCGCGCTCGTCCCGTCCTATCGCGAAGAGATCGGGACGATCCGCAAGACGCTGTTGTCGGCGGCGCTGCAGGAGTACCCGTTCCTGCGCATCGTCCTGCTGCTCGACGACCCGCCCAACCCGCCGCCCGGCCAGTACGCCGACATGCTTGCCTCGGCCCGGGGTCTCGCCGCCGAGCTCACCGCCTGGCTGTCCGAGCCGGCGGCGCGCTTCGCGCACGCGCTCGAGCAGTTCGAGACCGGTGGCGGGTCCGAACCGTCCACCCCGGCCGAGATGCGCGTGCTCGCCGCGGAGTTCGACTGGGCTGCCCGCTGGATGATGGCCCGCGCCGACGAGGAGGAACTGCGCGATCACGTCGACCGGTTCTTCGCCGACCAGGTACTGCGCGGTCCGGCCGACGACTTCGCCGCCACACGGGACGCATTGCTCGCCGGCGCAGATCGTGGTGGGAACCTGCCGCGCAAGCGGATGGTGCAGCTGTACCGGCGTCTCGCGTGGACCTTCCGCGCCGAGATCACGTGGTTCGAGCGCAAGCTCTACGCATCGCTGTCGCACGAGGCGAACAAGGCGATGAACCTCAACAGCTACATCGGTCTGATGGGACGCAGCTTCGAGCCGCGGACGACGTCGAAGGGTGTCGTGCTGTCACCGTCCGGAAGCAGCGGATCGATTGCGTTCCCGGACGCCGACTTCGTGCTCACCCTCGACGCCGACAGCGTCCTGCTGCCCGAGTACTGCCTGCGCCTGGTGCACCTGATGATGCAGCCGGAGAACCAGCGCCTCGCGGTCGCCCAGACGCCCTACTCGGCGTTCCGCGGCTCGGCGACCCGGCTCGAACGCCTCGCCGGCGCGACGACCGACCTGCAGCACATCAGCCACCAGGGGATGAGCTATCACGACGCGACGTTCTGGGTGGGCGCGAACGCGGTGATCCGCAAGCGCGCCCTCGAGGACCTCCTCGAGGTGGAGCAGTGGCGCGGGCACGAGATCCGTCGCTACGTGCAGGACCGCACCGTCATCGAAGACACCGAATCGTCTCTCGACCTCGCCGTGCACGGTTGGTGGTTGCTGAACTACCCCGAGCGGCTCAGCTACAGCGCGACGCCGCCCGACTTCGGGTCGCTGAGCATCCAGCGCCGCCGGTGGGCCAACGGCGGGCTGCTGATCCTGCCGAAGCTGTGGGCCAACGCTCGTGAGCGGACGAGGCGCGGTGAGCACGGCAGCCGCTCGCAGTGGCTGCTGCGCGTGAACTACATGGCCTCGACGTGCTGGAGCAGCATCGGTCTGCTGTTCCTGCTCGCGTTCCCGTTCAACAGCCATCTGCTCAGCCCGCTCGTCGTCCTCGCTGCCGCGCCGTACTTCCTCGCCATGGCTAGCGACCTGCATCGGTGCGGCTACAAGCGCACGGACGTCCTTCGCATTTACGGCTTCAACCTCATCCTGCTGCCGGTGAACCTCGCCGGAGTGGTGAAGTCGTTGCAACAGGCCGTGTCCGGAAAGAAGATCCCGTTCGCACGAACACCGAAGGTCGACAACCGCACGGCGACACCATTGCTGTTCGCGCTGTCACCGCTGGTGATCATCAGCTATTCGGCGTGGGCGTTCCTGCGCGACTTCCACGCACACAACTGGGGCAACGCCGCGTTCGAAGGCGCTCAACACGCTCGCCGCCGCCTACGCCGTGTTCGCCTTCATGGGCCTGCGCAACACCCTCGTCGACATCTGGCTGGGCGCCGTTGAGCGGCTCTACGTCACCGACGTGCCGAAAGAGGTGCAGGTCGTGCGTCCGCGCCGCGCTGTGGTCGTCCGGCCTGCGCAGCCGGAGTGGGAGGACGTGCTGTTCCGCGGCGATCCCGGCACCGAGACCGGCGAGCACTACGACGGCGAGGGCACGTTCAAGATCCTGGCGAACCCGCGGGTCGCACCGCCCAAGCACAACCGGCGCTCCAGCGACCGAGCCGGCGCCGACGGGCAGTTCAACCGGCGGGCCAGTGATCGACGCGACGGACCGTTCGAGCGTCGCGCGAGTGACCGCGCCGACGGGCCGTTCGAGCGCCGTGGAAGTGACCGCGGCGGCGACCGCGCGCAGGACCCGGACCCGGCCCGGCACTCGTAGGGCGCTCGGCCACCAGTCGGGAATTGGCCGGAGATCTTCGCCGCGGCCGGTCGCGAGGATGAAGGCGTGATCTGGAAGCGGTACGCCCGGCGACTCGTGCAGCTGTACGTCGGGCTCTGGATCTACGGACTCGGCGCGGCGCTGCAGGTGCGTGCCGGGCTCGGCCTCGACCCGTGGGACGTCTTCCACCAAGGGCTCTCGCACCACATCGGCCTGGCCATCGGCACGGTGGTGATCATCGTCGGTGCGCTCGTGCTGCTGCTCTGGATCCCGCTGCGGCAAGCGCCTGGGCTCGGCACGGTGTCCAACGTCGTGCTCGTCGGCGTCTCGATGAACGTGAACCTCGAATTGTTCAGCGCGATGCACGGGTTGTGGCTGCGCGGGATCGTGCTCGCAGTCAGCATCGTGCTCGGCGGGGTGGCAACCGGCATGTACATCGGCGCGCACTTCGGCCCCGGCCCACGGGACGGGCTGATGACCGGACTGGCACGCCGCACAGGTCGTTCGATCAGGTTGGTGCGCACCGGGATCGAGCTCACCGTGCTCGTCGCGGGCTGGGTGCTCGGCGGCTCGGTCGGCGTCGGAACGATCGCCTACGCGCTGTTGATCGGCCCGCTGGCGCAGGTGTTCTTGACGATGTTGGACACGAAGCGCGAACGAGTGGTCGTGGCGACGCCCGACTCAGGACGGGTCGAGGTCGGCGAGCACTGCTGAGGCGGCATTGCGTCCGTTCGTCGCGATGACGCTGCCGGCCGGGTGGGTCGCGGCGCCACACAGGTACACGCCGGCCATCGGCGTACGCGGCGTGAGCCGGTGCTCCCACATCTGGTCGGGACGCACCTCGCCTTGGAAGATGTGCCCGCCGGTCAGCCCGACGCGCTTCTCGATGTCGGGCGCGCCGAGCACCTCGTAGTTCTCGAGGCAGTCCTCGATGTCGGGCGCGAACCGCGCGATCAGGTCGATGAACTGCCGGGCCACCTCGTCGCGGCGCGCGTCCCATCCGCCGGTGAGGTCGTAGGGCGCGTACTGGCCGAACACGCTCATCAGATGCTTGCCGGGCGGAGCGGGGAGGGATCGTGCAGCGTCTGCACGTAGATCTCGCCGAACCCGACAGCCGCCTCTCCGGCGGCGCAGCGCTCGAAGGCCGCCTGCGCATCGTCCAGACCGGTCGTGACGTCGACCGTGCCGCGTGCCATGAACGTCTCGCCGGGAGCGGCCGTCCACGAGGGCAGCCGCGACAGAGTCGAGTTGAACTTCACGACAGGGCTGCGGATATCCCAGTCCTCGAGGCGACCGCGGTAGTCGGCCGGCATCGCATCACCGGCGACCATGGCGAGCAGCCGCTTCGGGTCGGCGTTGCTGACGACACTCGTCGCGGCGATGAACGTGCCGTCTTCGAGCCGCACACCCTCGCCGGGCACGATCTCGCCTACGGGGACGCCGCAGGCAAGCACCGCGCCCGCGTCCTGCGCGGCGTCGGCGATCGCGAAGCTGACCATGCCCATGCCGCCACGCACGTAGCCCCAGATCGGCCCCTCGTCGAGCAGATCGCCCTGATAGTGCATGAGTTTCACCGAGGCGGTGCCCGGGTCGCGCGGGCCGGCGAAAGTGCCGATCACGCCCTGGCCGAACAGCGCATCCTTCAGGCGCTGATCGGTGACGAACTCGTCGAGGATGTCGGCGATGGATGCGTCGAACAGCGCGTCGATCATCAGTTGCTCGCCGAGGATCTCTTCGAGCTCGGCACGCGAGGGCGACTCGCCGACCCAGGTGTCCCGCGGTCCCTTGCGCAGCTTGAGTCGCATGTCGTCGAAGAACTTCTCGTACGCGATGTAGCCGTCGATCTCTTTGCCCGGCAGGCCGAGCTCTCGCAGGCCGGCAATGGTGCGTTCGTGGTCCATCCACTGCCCGAAGGCCGTGCCGTCGTCGAAGGGCACCCACAGTTGCGGGTCGGCGACGTAGATCTCGAGGCCGCGCTTGGCGAGCGACAGATCGGTGATGACCTCCTCGTCGAGCAGGCCGATCACATACGCGCACGGACTGATGATGTAGCGGTCGTCGTCGAAGGGCTGCTCGAGCGTGCAGGCACCGCCGAGGCGGTCGCGGGCTTCGAGGACGAGCACCCGCTTGCCCGCGCGGGCGAGGTAGGCGGCGCACGTGAGGCCGTTGTGTCCGCCGCCTACAACCACGACGTCCCATCGCTTGGCGGCAAGCTCGCTGACAGGCGCCGGCAGGCCGATCCGCCCGAGGCGCTCGGCGACGGGGTTCACGACGCGCCACCCTGATAGGCGCGCGCCACGCGCGTGACGAACTGGTAGACGCCGTCTTCCTCTTTCGCCAGCGGCCCGGGCACCGCGTGCGGCGAGGTCAGGCCGCGTTGCACCGATTCGCAGGCGGCCCAGTCCTGCCGATTGGTGAGATCCCAGAAGTCGACCGCGTAGGACGGGTCGAAGCCGGGCTGGTCAGCCACCTCGCGCGGGAAGGCCCACACGCACTCGACGTGTGTGCGGTCGACCGAGATCGGCGTCATGAGGTGGGTCATGACGTAGTCGGGGTGCAGGCTCACGAGCAGGTTCGGGTAGCCGACGAGATACATGACCGTGCGTAGCTCGACGTCGGACAGGCCCGCGATCGCGACACCACCGCTGTGTCCGTCGAGTGACATGGTGTCGGCCTCGGGAATCAGTTCCATCGACCCGCCCATCCACTGCCCGGAGAGGTGGAGGTTGTCGCCGCTCGTCGGCGGGCTGATGCGCGACAGTTCCGGATGGATCGTCGAGCAGTGGTAGCACTCCTGGTAGTTCTCGGCGATGACCTTCCAGTTGCACGCGAGTTCATAGGAGTGGCGGGCGACGATGCGCAGCTCTTCGGGGCGGTAGCCGCTGACGATCTCCTCGCTCCCGGCGACGTGATCGGCGAAGGCGCCGCCGGTGCCGCTGGCATCGACGAACACCCAGCCGTGCCAGTCGACGACTTGCAGTGGGACGAGCCCGAACCCGGACGGGTCGAAGTCGGGGTCGTTGCGCAGGCTGGGCGCGTTGCGCAGCGTTCCGTCCAGGCGATAGGTCCACGAGTGGTACGGGCAGACGATGCTGCGCCGCTTCGCAAGTTCGCCGCAGGCGAGCAGTTCGTGTCCGCGGTGCCTGCAGGTGTTGGCGAAAGCGTGGATCGTGCCGTCTTCGTCGCGCGTGAGCAGCACGCCGCCGGTGCCGACCGAGACCGCGCGTTGTGCTCCGGGTTCGGGCAGATCCTCGGAATAGCCGACGCACATCCACGACGAGAAGATGTTGCGTTGTTCCCACTCGAAGACGGCCGGATCGACGTAGGCGACGCGGGGGAGCATGCGGGAATGCCCGAACGGCGCGAGCGTAGCCTCGAGTTGGTCGGACGGAACCGGCGCAGCGCCCTGATTGAACATACAGTCAGCCTAGAACGAGCGCTGCCGCGGCGCTAGACCTCCCCGGCGAACGCGCCGACACTGCGGTCGGCGTGCGTCGAATCGCCACGGGTCAGAATGCGGTAGATCGCGTAACCCGCGGTGACCACGATGAGCGAGGTCACCAGCAGGATCGTCGCGAGGGCGTTGAGTGCCGGCGTGGGAGCCGCCCGGGCGGTGTTGTAGATCTTGACCGACGCCGGCTCGGTCGATGCGTCGCCGGAGAGGTAGCGGACGATGACGAAGTCATCGATCACGTCGGCGAAGACGAGGACCGTGCTCGCGAAGATCGCTGGCGTGAGCATCGGCAGGATGACACGGCGCAGGGCATTCAGCGGCGAGGCGCCGAGGTCTTGAGCGGCCTCCTCGTAGTGGCGTCCGATCGTCGCCAGCCGGGCCCGAACGAGCACCGCCGGATAGGACAGCTGGAAGGTCACCAGACCGACGACCTGCGCCGTCGTGCCGAGGTAGAACGGCACTGCGATGATCGTGATGAGGAACAGCAACGACACCGCGAGCAGCGTCTCCGGGATGACGAACGACAGCAGCATCAGCGCGTTGGCGGTCTCGGGCAGCCGTCCGCGCCACCGGTCGATGCCGATCGCGAAGAGTACGCCGAGCGGCACGGTGATGATCGTCGTCAGCACGCCGAGCTTGATGGTCTGCACGACGGCCGTGTGCAGGCTCGCGTCGTGCCAGACCGAGCGCACCGGGTCGCCCCAGTACCACCGCATCGAGAAGCCTTGCCAGCTCGTGCGGGAGCGTCCGTTGTTGAACGAGAAGATGACCGCCACGACGACCGGAAGCAACGACCACACGAGGTAGACAACGGTGATCGCGAGGAGGATCCGCGGCTTGCGCCACGGGTCACGCCACCACGACCTCGGGCTCATCATGTCGCGGTCATCTCGCCGCGTGCGACCGAGCGGATGTAATAGAGCATCGGCAACAACGATGCGATGAGGACGAGCAGCACGAACGCGCCGGCGTATCCCGTTTCTCCCGGCGTGAGCACCGTCTGGTCGATCAGGTTGCCGACCATCGCCGTGCTGGGCGAGCCGGAGAGCAGATCGTTCGTGTAGTAGTCACCGAGCATCGGCAGGCAGGTGAGCAGTACTCCCGCGACGATCGTCGGTCGGCACATGGGCAGCACGACGCGCACGAAAGCGCGCGCGCGGTTGGCGCCGAGATCGCGGGCCGCCTCGAGCATCGACTGTGGCAGCCGGTCGAGGCCCGCATAGAGCGGCAGGATCATGTACGGCACGTAGCCGTATACGAGACCCAGGATGACGACCACGCTGCGTCCGGACAGCCAGTTGACATGGACGTCGAACAGGCCGCCGAGGCTCAACGTCTTGTTGAGCAGCCCGTCGTCGCTGAGCAGGTTCACCCACGCGAGCATGCGCATCATGTAGCTGATCCAGAACGGTGCGACCAGCAGGGCGAGGATGAGGCCCTTGCGCCTCGTACTCAGCCGCGCGACGTAGTACGAAACCGGGAACGCGATGGCCAGGCAGAGCGCGCTCGCGACCGCGACGTAGACGACGGTGCGGAGCAGCGCGGGCCCGAAGATCGCGTCCTTGCCGACGATGCGGTCCAGCACGTACGTGAGCTGGTTCGCACGCCAATGGAGCGGGTTCCAGATCGGGGCGGGGGTGCGGAAGGTCGGATCGACGGCTCCGAAGACGATCGCGAGGACGACGTAGAGCGGCGCCAGGAAGAACAACGACAACCACGCGATGCCCGGTAGCGACAGCAGTGGCCACGGCGACAACCTGATCCGTCGCCGGCGGGCGGCCGGCGCGGTCGTCATGCGCCCGCCTTGAAAGCCAGCCAGATCTTGTGCCACGCGGCGTCGTTGTCGACGCTGAGCTCGAGCAAGCGGTAGCCGATGTTGAAGTACTCCTCGCGCACGACTGCGCTGGCAAGATTCTTCGGGACGAAGCCGCGGGCGACGACCGTGTCGGGCACGAGTGAGCGCTGCGGTGGCTGGTAACCGATGTAGCCGAAGTTCGCCAAAGCGTTCTTCGTGTCGAGCATGTGCTGCAGGAACAGATGGGCGAGCACCGGGTTCTGGCCGCCCTTGAGCACCACCATCAGGTCGTTGTCGACCATGCCCTTGCCGTCGTCGGGGAACCAGTACCGCAGCACGTCGACTGACGTGCCTTTCGGCAGGTAGTACTGCGCGTTGACGACGTCGCCCGACCACATCTGGCACTGGCCGAGCTGGCCGGCGGGCAGATCGTTGTACATCGTGACCGTGACTTTCGGCTGCGTCGCCTGCTGCAGGTCGACGAGCTGCTGGTTGATCGTGGTCAGGTCGGTCGACGACGCGGTGTTGATGTCGGTCTTTCCTGCGCGCAGCAGGCACATTCCCATCGCCGTGTGCCAATCGTCGATCACTGCGGTCTTGCCGCGGTAGGCCGAGTTCCACAACGTGTCATAAGGGTTGGCGAGCGAGGCGATGTCGGTGCTCACGAGGTCGGTGCGCCAGCCGAGGCCGGTCGTGTAGACCGTGTACGGGATCGTGTAGCGCCACTGTTGGTCGTACCAGGGGTTCTGGAACGCCACCCACACGTTGTCGATGTTGGTCAGGTACGTGTGATTGAGCGGGCGGATGAGCTGCGCGGCGACCAACCGGCTGATCTGGTCATAGCTCGGGAAGTAGATGTCGTACGGAACCGCACCGGTGCGGATCTTGGTGATCGCCTCGTCGGTGTCGTTGAAGGTGGAAACGGTGACGTTCACGTTGTACTGCGCGTACTTCTTCTCGAACGCCTTGATGACCGCGGGGCCGATGTAGTCGGCGTAGTTGTAGAGCCGCAACGTCGCATTGCGCTCGGGTGTCAGGTTGTCTGCGATCGGCTCGTTGCCGGCCGCAATCGGCCACGTCACTGGGTGATTCGGCGCCGCGAGCGTCAGCGAGCCCGACACTGTGCGCGACTCGGCGGCGCGCAGACAACCGGCGAGCGACCCGAGTGCGGGCAGGGTGGCGGCGGTGGCGGCGAGCCGGAGAAACGATCGCCGGGGCATCGGCCGGATCGGGTCGCCACCGCTCACCTGGCCTCCCACGGCTCGTCCGGGGTCCTTGTCGCGCTTGTGACTCTGGCATAGACTGAATGCTCAGTCAAACATGCCAGAGCCGCTCGAAAGGCGGGGTTTCAGCGTGGTTACGCCAGTGGTTCACACGGCCGCAAAACCGGCGAGCAACAGGCTGGACGAGCTGATCGAGGACGAGGAGCGCGTATTTCTGGCGCGCCAGCCGCGCAGCGCCGAGCTGATCACCCGAGCGAGGCGGCATCTCGCGGGCGGTGCGACGTCGAGCTGGCAGATCGCCTCGCCGCAGGCGGTGTGGATGAGCCACGGCGCAGGCTCGAAGGTCTACGACGTCGACGGCACCGAGTACGTCGACATGCACGGCGGGTACGGGGCGTCGATCGCCGGTCACGCCCATCCGGCGATCGTCGAAGCGGTGTCCGACCGCGTACGGCGCGGGACGCACTTCGCGCAGCCCACCGAGGATGCGATCTGGGTTGCTGCCGATCTCGGCAGCCGGTTCGGGCTGCCGCTGTGGCGCTTCGGCAATTCCGGCACCGAGGTCACGATGGACGCGGTGCACTTGATGCGCGCGATCACGGGGCGGGATCTGATCATCAAGGTCGAGGGCTGCTACCACGGTCACCACGACTCGGTGCAGGTGTCCGTAACTCCTGAAGCCGACGAGATCGGACCCCGTGAACACCCGACCGGCGTTGCCGCGAGCAGCGGCATCCCTGCCGCGATCCGCGATCTCGTCGTGGTCGTGCCGTTCAACGATCTTGAAGCCGTCGAGCGCGCGCTTGCCGACCACGCAGGCCGGGTGGCAGGCATGATCCTCGAGCCGATCATGATGAATGCCGGCATCATCGCGCCCGAGCCGGGCTATCTCGACGGTCTGCGCGAACTGCTGCACCGCCACGACGCGCTGCTGACCTTCGACGAGGTCAAGACCGGATTCACCACCGGCCCCGGCGGTGCGACAGCGCGATACGGGGTCGTCCCCGACATCGTGTGCCTGGCCAAGGCGCTCGGCGGAGGCATCGCGGTCGCAGCGATAGGCGGCACCGACCAGGTGATGGCAGCGATCGTCGATGGCACCTATGACCAGGTGGGCACGTTCAACGGCAATCCGCTCGCAATGGCCGCGGCGCGGGCCACGCTGGAAAGCGTGCTGACCGATGCCGCGTACGCACACCTCGACCGCCTGTCGGAGCGGATGCGTACAGGCGTTGCGGCAACGATCGCCGAGCACCGATTGCCATGGCATCTCGTCAGCATCGGAGCGAAGGGCTGCGTGACCTTCCGCAGCGGTGCGGTGCGCGAATACCGTGACTTCCTCGGCATCGACGACCGCCTCGGCCAGGCGCACTGGCTCGTCCAGCACAACGGCGGCGTCTTCCTGCCACCGTGGGGAAAGGTGGAGCAGTGGTTGCTGTCCGTCCAGCACGACGAGCACGACGTCGACCGGTTCACCCGCAACTTCGCCAAGCTTGCGGCCGCAGTCGGTTGACCGTCTCGTGACGGGCGGCGCGATCCGGCTCACCGGACTGGAGAAGTCCTTCGGTGGCATGGCTGCGGTCAGTGGCATCGACCTCGACATCGCCGCCGGGGAGTTCTTCTCGCTGCTCGGCGCGTCCGGGTGCGGCAAGACGACCACGCTGCGAATGATCGCGGGTTTCGAGAAGCCGGACGCGGGCCAGATCCTGCTCGACGGACGCGACCTGTCGACCGATCCGCCGCATGCTCGTCCGGTCAACACGGTGTTCCAGAACTACGCGCTGTTCCCGTTCATGACGGTGCGCGAGAACGTCGGGTTCGGCCTGAAGTATCAGAAGGTGGGCAAGTCCGAGCTCACCGAGCGGGTCGGGCGAGCGCTCGAGCTGACCCGAATGGGCGAGTTCGAGAACCGCCGGCCGACACAGTTGTCCGGCGGACAGCAGCAGCGTGTCGCGCTGGCGCGTGCCCTCGTGCTCAATCCGCGCGTCCTGCTGCTGGACGAGCCGCTCGGTGCCCTGGATGCGCAGTTACGCAAGCAGTTGCAGCTCGAGCTCCGCTCGTTGCAGCGCGAGGTCGGAATCACCTTCGTCTACGTGACCCACGACCAGGAGGAAGCGCTGACGATGAGCGACCGCATTGCGGTGCTCGCTGAAGGACGCGTCGAACAGGTCGGCGGGCCGGAGGAGATCTATTCGGCACCGGCGACCACGTACGTCGCAGGATTTCTCGGCTCGGCAAACATCTTCGACGCCGAGCTCCTGTCGGCGAGCGACGGCGAGGCCGTCTGCCTCACGCTCGACACGAAGATCTGTGCGCGCCTCGACGACGCGATCGAGACCGGCCCGGCGGCGGTGGTCATCCGACCGGAGCGGATTGCATTGACGGGTCCCGACGATCAGATCGCACCGGGACGCAACGTGTTGCGCGGGACGGTGCGCGACATCGTCTATCTCGGCGCGTCGACTCAGGTGCATGTCGAACTCACCGGCGGCGACACGTTGACCGTCGAGGTCGCGAACCACGACGGCCCGACGTCGGTGACGCACATGCCGGGGACGACCGTGCAGTGCGTATGCAGACCGGATGCGGTGCGCGTGCTTCGGCAAAGTGCTGCCGCGGCGCCGACCGAGGCGTAGCGCGAGCTAAGCGCTCGCCCGCTTGCGCCGCGTGCGCGGTAGGCCGAGTTCCTGTTGCGCGAAGCTCATAGCGATCCGGTATGCCGAGTCTGGATCGATCTCGGGATCCTGAAGAGCAACCTGGATCGACAGACCGTCCAGCAGGGCACTGAAGGTCAGCGCGAATGCACGCGCATTGACCCGTCCGATCTCGCCGGTCGACTGACCGGTCTTCACGATCGACACGATCATGTCGCGCCAGCGCCCGTCGAGTTCGACGCGATCCTGTTTCACTTCGGGATGCCGGAACGCCTGCGCCCAAAGGTCGAACCACAGCCCCCAGGCACCGGGGACGTCACCGGTGTTCTCGGGGACGCACGTCCAGCGCACGAGCAGCGAGAGACGCTCACTGGCCGAGTCGACCTCGGCGAGCATTTTCTCGGCGCTGTCATAGAAGTTCTGCTCGCTGTAGCGCAGCGCGTCGACGAGCAATCGGTCACGCGTGCCGAAGTAGTAGATGACGAGGGCCGAACTGGCCTCGGCCCGCTTGGCGACATCGGCAATGCGGGTCTCGCCGAAACCACGCTCGCAGATCAATTCGGCGGCGGCACGCAACATCTGGTTACGGCGCGCTTCATTGCTCGGCGTGGCCGGTGCCATGTCGGCCATCGAGACCTCCCGGAGTCTTGTCTGCGACCCTAGCATCCCGTTAGATTGAACAGTCAGTCAAACTCGCCGAGGGGGCGCGACAATGCCGGAATCGTATGACGCGATCGTGATCGGTGGCGGCCACAACGGGCTCGTGTCGGCCGCTTACCTGGCCCGCGCCGGGGCGCGGACGCTCGTGTTGGAGTCACGTGCATCGGTCGGCGGCGCTGCGACCACCGAGGCACCGTGGCCCGAGGCGCCGCAGTTGCGCGTGACGCGGTTGTCGTACGTGATGAGTCTGATGCCGCCGACGATCGTGAACGAGCTGTCACTTGCTCGCCACGGGTACAAGGTGCATCCGATGGGGCCCTACTACCAGGCCTTTCCCGAGGGCGGTTCGCTCACGATCCACGACGACGATCCGGCGCGAACGTACGACGAGATTGCGAAGTGGTCGAAGAAGGACGCTGATGCGTGGCCGAAGTGGAACGCATGGCTCGCCGGCATCGCCGAGGTGATGGGGCCCCTGCTCACCCGGGTGCCGCCGATGATCGGCTCGCACCGGCCGGCAGACCTGCTCGACGCCGCCAAGTTGGCATGGAGCCAGCGCGGGCTCGACGTCCGCACTACTGCCGACATCACCCGGCTGATGACGATGAGCATCGCCGATCTGCTCGACGACTGGTTCGAGTCGCCGCAGGTCAAGGGCGCGATGGCGGTCAACGGCGTGATCGGTACGTGGGCCGGGCCGTGCGAACCGGGCACGGCATACGTCATGGCCCACCACTCGATCGGCGACGTCGGCGACGGGCAGCTGGGCAGCTGGGGCTATCCCGAAGGCGGGATGGGTGCCGTGTCGGCGGCCATCGCCGCATCAGCGCGCGAGTTCGGTGCCGAGATCCGTACGAATGCGCGCGTCGACCGGCTCACCGTGCGCGGGGGACGCGTTCGCGGAGCCGTCCTCGCCGATGGCAGCGAGGTGCATGCTCCGCTCGTCGTCACGACGCTGCACCCGAAGATCGCGTTCCTCGATCAGGTGCCGCGCAGCGAACTGCCGGACGGCTTCGTCACCGACATCGAGCGGTGGAAGACGCGCAGCGGTGTCGTGAAGATCAACCTTGCGCTGGGTGAACTGCCGAACTTCACGGCGGATCCGAGTAACGGGTTGGCCGAGCTCCACACCGGCTCCGTCGAGATGGCGCCGAGCGTCGAGTTCATCGAGCAGGCGTTCCAGGACGCGAGATCGGGTCGCGCGGCGCTCGCGCCGTTCAGCGACGGCGTGATCCCGACCAGTCTCGATCCGACGCTGTGCCCGGACGGCACGCACATCATGTCGCTGTTCACGCAATGGGTGCCTGCCGACTGGAACGCCGCACCGCACACCGACGAACTCGAGGTCTACGCCGATCGGCTGATCGATCTGTACGACGCGGTCGCGCCGAACTTCAAGTCGTCGATCTTGCACCGAGACATCGTCGGACCGCACGAGATGGAGGTCGAGTACGGGCTCGTCGGCGGCAACATCTTCCACGGCGAGCTGTCGCTCGAGCAGTTGTTCCACATGCGCCCGGCGCCCGGCTACGCCGACTACCGCACCCCGATCGCCGGGCTGTACAACGGCAGCTCGGCGACCCACGCAGGTGGCGGCGTGTGCGGCATCCCCGGGTGGCAGGCGGCGCGAGCGGCACTCGCTGACCGCAAGCGCAAGCCGCAGCGCATCGAAGCGGCGCTCGCGCGCCGGGCTGTGTGACCACTCGACTGTGACGATCTTGTCGTGACGACCGCACCCGGCGCCGTGGCGGCGATGCTGCGGCCGCGGTCGGTCGCGCTCGTGGGCGCGAGCGCCCGGCCGGCGAGCTTCGGCGCGCGCATGATCGACGAGGTGACCCGCGGCGGTGGCGATCGCGCGATCCATCTGATCAATCCGCGCTACGACGAGATCGGCGGCCGTACCTGCTTGCCCTCGTTGAAGCATCTGGACGGGCCGGTCGATCTCGCGTTGCTCGGTGTCGGTGACAACGCGCTGGAGGCGCAGCTGCGCGATGCCGCCGAGGTCGGCGTGCGATCAGCCGTGGTCTTCGGGAGCGCGCACGGGTACGCGCTGCGTGCCTCGCTGCGAGAGATCGCCACCGAGCCGGGGATGGCGTTGTGCGGCGCCGGCTGCATGGGGTTCGTCAATCTCGACGACGGCTTGCGCGCGACCGGCTACATCGAACGCGAGGTCGTTGCCGCGCGGCCCGATCGCGCTGGTCACCCACTCGGGATCGATCTTCTCCGCGCTCCTGCGCACCCGCCGCGCCCTCGGTTACACACTCGCGGTGTCGTCGGGCCAGGAGCTCGTGACGACGACCGCCGACTACCTCGACTACGTGCTCGAGCAGACGGGCACGCGCGTCCTCGCACTCGTGCTCGAAGCGGCGCGCGACGGTGCGCGGCTCGTCGACGCGGTGCAACGCGCCGCGGCAGCCGACGTCCCGACCGTCGTGCTGCCGGTCGGCAGCTCACCGCTCGGCGCGAGGCTCGTGACGGCGCACTCCGGCGCGCTGGCGGGAGCGCACGCCACATGGTCCGCGCTGGCCGAGGGGACGGGCGCGATGGTCGTGCGTGATCTCGCCGAATTCACGGACACGCTCGAACTGCTGGCCATCGCGCGTCGGCCACGACGCGGCGCGGGCATGGCGACCGTGCACGACTCGGGCGCCGAGCGCACGATGGTGGCTGATCGCGCACACGAACTCGGGGTGCCGTTCGCGCCTCTGGGCGCGGCGACGCTCCAGCGCATCGACGAACTGCTCGACGACGGACTCGAGGCTGCGAACCCGCTGGATCTGTGGGGCCGTGGCGCAGAAACACGAGAGCTCTTCGCCGCGAGCCTGCAGGCGATGGCTGATGATCCTGCCGTCTCGCTCGTCGCGCTCGCGGTCGACCTTGTCGAGGAATACGACGGCGACCGGTCCTACATCGACGCCGCGCTTGATGTGGACACCGACGTGCCGCTGGTCGTTCTGGCGAACCTCGCATCGGCGATCGACCACGATGCGGCGTCGACGTTGCGCGCGAACGGCGTCCCGGTACTCGAAGGCACGTCGAGTGGACTGGCCGCGATCGGTCACGTCTTGCGCATGGCCCTCGGACCGCCGACGCCGAAGCCGGCGGTGGACTTCGAGCGGCAGGCTCGATGGCGCACCCGTCTCGCGGACGAGCGAGCGCTGCGTCCGGACGAGTCGTATGCCTTGCTCGCCGACTACGGCATCCCGATCGCAGCGATGCGTCAGGTCGGTTCGGCCGACGCAGCCGTCGTCGCGGCGCGCGAGATCGGCTACCCCGTCGTGATGAAGACAGCCGCAGCAGTTATGCACAAAAGCGATGTCGGCGGCGTCGTGCTCGGCGTCGGCGACGACGAGCACGTTCGTGCGCGGTACGCCCAGCTGACCGACGCGCACGACGCCGAGGTGACGGTCCACGCGACGGCACCGGCCGGCATCGAGGTCATGGTCGGCGTGACCCGTGACGTGTACCTCGGCGCGCTCGTGGTCGTTGCTGCCGGCGGTGTTCTCGCCGAGCTCGTCAAAGACACCGCCGTCTTGCTGCCTCCGTTCGGGGCCGTGCGCGCACGTGAAGCCGTGGAACGATTGACGCTCAGCGAGCTGCTCGCAGGCTGGCGTGGCGCTGTGCCGGCGGACCTCGCAAGCCTTGTCGATGTGATGGCGGCTGTTGGTGCAATCGCGTACGAGATCGGCGACCGGCTGAACGCTCTCGACGTCAACCCGGTCGTGGTCGGCCCGGGTGGCGCGGTGGCAGTGGACGTATTCGTGGAAGGGACGCTGCGTGTTCGCACTGAATGACGAGGATCGCGCCATCCAACAGGCCGCGCGCGAGTTCGCCGACGAGCTGATCCCGTTGGAGGTCGACGTCGAACTCGCCGGCGGCGTCGTGACGGCCGACGTGGCCGAACGCAATCACCGCGAGGCACTCGCGCGCGGGCTGTACGCGACGAACATGCCCACGTCGGTCGGCGGTCCTGGTCGCACGATGCTGCAGCAGGTGCTCGTCCAGGAACAGGTCGGGCGCGTCACGAACGGCATCGCCTGGGTCATGCACACACCGCCCGCGTGGTGGGCTGATGTCGCCACCGAGTTCCAGCGCGAGCGGTGGTTGCTTCCAGCTGTCCGCGGTGAACGGCACGAGTGTTATGCGATCACTGAAGAGTTCGCCGGTTCGGATGTCGATGCGATCAGGGCGAGCGCCAAGCGCGACGGCGACGACTACATCGTCAACGGCGTGAAGTGGCACGTCACGTCGTACAACGTTGCCGACTACTGCTTCGTGCAGGCGAAGCTGGACAGCGGCGACCACGTGCTGCTCGTGCTCGACCTGCCGCACCCGGGCGTCGAGGTCGTGCGCACGCCCGCGTATACGCACAACATTGCCGACCACCATCCGATCGTGTCCTTCACCGAGGTTCGCATTCCGGTGACGCATCGCATTGGTGGCGAGGGCGATGGCATGACCTTCGCCTACGACTGGTTCCGCTTCGAACGCATCATGGTTGCCGCGCGCTGCGTCGGTGCCGCGCAACGCCTGCTCGACGAGGTGTCCGGCTTCGCCGCGAACCGCCAAGTGAGTGGGCAACGACTCGGCGATCATCAGCTGGTGGCCGCGATGCTCGCCGACAGCGCGACCGAGTTGTTCGCCGCGCGCGCGATGCTCTACGAGGTTGCGCGCGAGGTCGACGCGGGCGCCGACCGGAAGGCGCTGCACGGAAGGGCATCGATGGCCAAGCTGTATTGCTCGGAGATGGCCGGACGTGCCGCTGACCGCGCGGTGCAGATCTTCGGCGGGCGCGGGTACATGCGCGAGAACGTCGCCGAGCGCATGTATCGCGAGTTGCGGGTCGAGCGCATCTGGGAGGGCGCGAGCGAACTGCAGCGGCTCATCGTTGCGCGGCAGGTGCTCAACCGCGGCGCCGGCCCGCTCACCGGCGGCTGAGTCCGGCCGCTCAGCGGAACCGCTACGTCGTTTGCGACGACGGCTCGATTGACCGCGGCCACTGCCGCCGTGCAGCCTGGACGTGAAGACGCAATCGACCGACATGGTCGAGATCGACGGGGTGTTCAGCGAAGCGTTGGCCACCGGCTGGCGAGCGGCTGGCAAGCTGATCGCGTTCAGAACAAGGACGCGACACCGTACCGATTGAGCATTGTTTGCACCGATTTCGGCACCATCGTCAACACCACACTGCATTCACGGTCTTTCGCCATCCGTCTCATCGCGAGAAGAGTTGCGACGCCGGATGAATCGATGAAATCGACCGCGGCCAACGTCACGAACAAGGTGGAGCCGGGCTGGGTGCGCGCCATGAGCGCTTCAACCTGCGCGATCACGTCGTCTCGGACTGCGTAGTCGAGCGCGCCACTGATCACGAGGTCCGCGCTCTGCTCAGGTCCGGTCACGCAACCAGCCTATTGCCCGAGCTGTCGCGACCGCGCAACCGCGCCGGGTCTGACGTGAACTAGGCGCCCGATGGTGCTTGCCGGCGGTCAGAGTGGCGTGTCGCCCGGACGAACCAGGCCGGTCTCGTAGGCAAGGACGACGAGCTGAGCTCGGCTGCGGGTGTTGGTTTTGGTCATGACGCGACCGAGGTAGGTCTTGACCGTGGCCTCCGACAAGAACACGGCGGCAGCGATCTCGGCGTTCGAGCGGCCGCGGGCAACGTGCTCAAGCACCTCCACCTCGCGGTCGGTCAGCGCCGACAAGGCCGCTTTGCCCCGGTCCGGTGCCGGTCCGGACACCGCGTCCTGGATCAACCGCCGCGTAATGCGCGGATCGAGCAGCGCGTCACCGGCCGCCACGGTGCGGACGGCGGCGACGAGGTGCTCCGGCGGTGCGGTCTTGAGCAGGTAGCCACTGGCGCCGGCGCGCAGCGCGGCGTACACCTGCGCGTCGCTGCTGAACGTGGTCAGCACGAGCACTTTCGCGTCGGCGGGCAGGCGCTCGATCGCGGCAATACCGTCGAGGTTGGGCATGCGCAGATCCATCAAGATGACGTCCGGTGAATGTGCGGCCGCGCCATCGAGCGCCTCGTGTCCGTCCGCGGCCTCGGCGACCACACGGAAGTCGGGCTCGGTCTCGAGGATCATCCGCAGGCCCCGGCGTACCAGTGCCTGGTCGTCGGCGAGCAGGAGCCTGATCACGACGCCTCCGCCGCAACCGGGAGCACAGCAGTGATCGACCAGCCGCCGTTCGGCCGGCGCCCGGCCTCGAACGAGCCGCCGAACATCCGCACGCGTTCTCGCATCCCGACCAGGCCATGACCGCCGGATGCCCCTGCCGACGACGCGGTCGACCCGTTGCCGTCATCAGAAACTCGCACCGTGAGCTGCGCCGGGTCGTAGGCGAGTTCGACAAGGGTCGTGCTGCCACGTGCATGTTTCAGCACGTTCGTCAGGGCTTCCTGCACGACCCGGTACGCCGACACCTCCAGCGCACTGCCCAGCTCTCGCCGCTCGCCGGTGATCCGCAGCTCGATCGGGACGCCGGATCGTCGGACTTCGTCGACCAGTTCTTCGACGGCGGACAGGCCACGTTGTGGCGCGAGCGTCTGCCCGTCGTCGCGCAGCATTCCCAGCAGCAGATAGAGCTCGTCGACAGCGCGACGGCCGCTGTCCTGGATGAGCGACAACGCCTCGCTGGCCTCTGCGGGAAGATCGCTGGTGACCCGTTGCGCGGCTCCCGCCTGGATGACCATCAGTGACACGTCGTGTGCGATGACGTCGTGGAGTTCGCGGGCAATGCGTTCGCGTTCGGCGACGACTGCCTCGCGGGCCTGTAGGTCTTGTTCGCGCTCGAGCAGGCTGGCGCGGGCAGAAGCGGTGTCTGCTCGCGTACGGGAGCGTTGCATCAGACGGCCGACGACGACTGCGAGCACGATGCCCAACACGTTGAAGACGAGTTGGGCGGGCGTCCGGTAGGCCGGACCGCGGATCGCGAATCCGCCGACGACACAGACGCAGAACGCTGCAACCAGGTAGACATAGCGGATCGGTCGGTATGCCGCGACCGAGTAGATCGCGAGCATTGACGGCACGAACGACGCGTAGAAATCGGGCTCCTTGCCCAACCCCAGCGTCGGGATCAGGCTCGTGGCGACGAGGACACCGAGCACTTCGACCGGCCTCGTCCGCCGCCAGGACAGGGCCAGGCAACCGATGACGCCCAGCACCGTCGTGAGTACCGACGGGTGCGGAGGCTGGAGCGTGATCACAGCGTTCAGGACGACCAGCGTGAGCGGGATGCCGACGACTGCGGCGTCGGACGGGCGCACGTTCGCCCGGAGTCGGGTAGCGATCGCCGTCACCGCGCCAGCCTAGGTCGTGCTGCGGACCCCGACCATCAACCGCGGGCGTGACTGCAGTCGACTTTCGGTGATCCTGTTGATCCCTTGCGGTTGATGACCCCGATGGCGCCGTCGCGGCAGGTTGAGCGAGGTCGAGAACTCGCTCGGCAGATGACGTGGAGGACTTCATGAATCGCAAGATCGCACTCGCGAGTGTTGCCGCTGCTGCCACGATCGCAGGCGTCACCGCCGCGGCCGTACCCGATATGGCTGCCGCCGGGACGCAGACCGTGACCCAGCACTTCACCGCCAAGAGTTCGTCGTCGCCGCTCAAGCTCAGCAAGACCGCTTACGCGCTCACCGACAACGACGTCAGGAACGGCAAGACGATCGGCCGCGACGTGCTGTACTGCACGAATGCCCCCGGCGCATCGAACTGTCACGTCGCGTTCGCTCAGGACGGCGGTCTGCTGTACGCCCGATTCACGCTGACGGACAAGACCGGCGCATTGAAGGGCGTCGTCACCGGGGGCACCGGGAGTTTCGCAAAGGCCAAGGGGACGCTGACCGGACAAGCGGTGTCGCGGACGGCCGTGAAGATCACGCTCCACTACACCAAGTAGGTCGCGACCAGGGTCGGGACGCTGCACCGGTGGCTCAGGACGTGGCTCAGGACGGTTCGACGTAGCGCGCGTGTGACTCGACCTCGGCGAAGATCGTCCCGGCGATCGGCCGGCGCATCTCTTCGGCGAGGTGACCGAGCAATCCGGCGCATCGCGCGAGCAGCACCACACCCCGCAGCATTGCCAGTGGGATGCCGAGGTCGGCGAGCGCGGCGCCGCACACGCCGGCTCCGTTCAGTGGCAGCGTCTTGCCGAGCTCGTCCGGGGCAACGCGGCCGACTGCTTCGAACAGCGCGAGGTGTGGACCGTACTGATCCGTATCGTGCGCGATGCCGATGATCACCGGCGTGCGCGGATCGCCTTGTTTGTGCAGGTGATGACCCAAGCCAGGGACGAGGCGACCCTTGCTACGCCGCGAGCGGATGGCAGCACGAGCCAGCTCGTCCCACCCGGCGTCGTCGGTCGGCGGCGACTCGACGTCAGCGAGGGCTTCGGCGAGAAACGCGCCGGTGTCCTCGCTGACGCCGAGGAAGCGAGATCCGCCCCCGAGCAGGCCGGCCGCGAGCGCACCCTGGATCGCATCGGGAGCGGACAGATAGGTGAGGCGGGCTGCGATGGCGGTGGGGGTGAAACCGTGATCGGCCAGGGCAACCAACACCGCTTCGAACAGTCTCGACTGCGCAGGTGTCGGAGACTGCAAGGTGATGAGGCGGTAGGCGAGTTCACCGAAGCTGACTTTGCCGATCAGGTCGGTCGCGAGGTTCTCACCGAAAAGGGAGATGGTGTCGACGGACGAGACGCCGAGGCTGGTGGGGTAGTCGGGCATCAGCTCGTCAGCCATTCGCGTAGTTCGGCGTTGTGTTCACCGAGTTTCGGGGGAGCAAGGTCGTAGCGCGGCGGTGTTGCCGAGTACATCAACGGATTGCGGACGGTCGGGACGTCGCCGGCGACGACGACCGGGTCGAGGCCGAGTGAATCGGCGAGTTCGACCCCGGCGCGCACGTCGTTGATCGGGCCGCACGGAATCCCTACCTCGCTCAGTGCTTCGAACCACTCCTGCGCCGACTTCGTAACCAACCGTTCGACGAGAATCGATCGCAACTCGTCGCGATTGTCGTTGCGGGCCTGCACCGTCGCGAACCGTTCGTCGGCTGCGACATCGGTGATGTCGAGGGCGGTCGCCAGACGCCGGAATTGGGCATCGTTGCCCGCGATCACGATCAGCTCACCGTCCCCCGTCGGCAATGGTTCGTACGGGAACAGCGACAGGTGTGCGTTGCCCATGCGGTTCGGAATCACGTCGCCGGCAACGTAGGCCGAGGTCTGGTTGACGAGGGCCGACAACGCGGTCGAGAGCAGATTGGCTTCGATGTGCTGGCCTTTGCCGGTCTGCGAGCGGTGGTGCAGAGCGGCAAGGATGCCGATTGCGCAGTGCAGTCCGGTCATCACGTCGAAGACCGCGACCCCGGCGCGATACGGCGGCCCGTCCGGTGAGCCGGTGAGGCTCATCAGTCCCGACACTGCCTGGGCCAGCAGGTCGTAGCCGGGCAGTTTCGCACCCTCACCGGCGCCGAATCCGCTGATCGAGCAGTAGACGGTGTCTGCGCGTCGCGCGCGTACCGACTCGTAGTCGAGGCCGAACTTGGCCAGGCCGCCGGGCTTGAAGTTCTGGATCATGACGTCGGCGCGTCGGCTCAGCTCGTGCGCGAGCGTGAGATCGTCCGGGTCGCCCAGGTCGAGCACGATCGATCGCTTGTTGCGGTTGATCGACAGGTAGTAGGTGCCGGTGTCGCCGCGCAGCGGTGGCACCCAGTGCCGCGTGTCGTCACCGGCTGCCGACTCGACCTTGATCACGTTTGCGCCGAGGTCGGCCAGCAACATCGTGCAATACGGGCCGGCGAGCACCCGGCTGAAGTCAGCAACGACGATGCCGCGCAACGGACCGCCGGCAGGTGCTTCATGCGCCATGCGCACTCCTTTTTCGTGGTGGCGGCTGCTGGCCGACCTCGTCGTGCGGACGAGACTGCGACATCGCCCAATCGGCGCTGATCTCGTCCGCCGTGTGCAGTAGCAACGGCAGGTGATCGTGGACGAGGGTGGCGACACTCGTTTCGGCGGCGTGCACCGTGACGTTGACCGCTGCCCGCACGACACCGGAGCCGTCGCGAACCGGTGCCGCAATCGAGCGGATGCCGGGCGCCAGCTCTTCGTCGGCAAGGGCCCAGCCGCGTTCACGCACCTCGGCCAGCTCGGCGCGAACCACCGCGGGGTCGCGCGGCAGGAAGGGCGGCAGCCCTGATCGGCTCGGCTCAGCGAGCACGCTCGTCAGTTCCTCACCGGTCAACGCGGCGAGCAGCACCTTGCCCTGCGAGGTGTACAGGGCGGGGAACCGGGTGCCGATCTGCACGCGCAGCGCGATGATCTTCGGGACGGCGACGCGGGCGACGTAGACGATGTCCGACCCGTCGAGCTGTGCCATCGACGACGACTCGTGCGTGCGCGCGACCAGATCGCCGAGGTGCGGACGAGCGATGTCCCAGAGCCCGAGCGAGCCGACGTAGGCCATGCCGAGTCGAAGCACTCGCGGAGTGAGTTCGAAGCGTCCGTCCGCCGTGCGCACATAACCGAGCTCGGCGAGCGTGAGCAACAATCGGCGCGCGGTCGGGCGGGCCAGACCGGTTGCGGCGGCGACCTCGGTGAGCGTGAGCGCCGGCCGGTGTTCGTCGAAGCAGGCGAGCACATCGAGCCCACGGGCCAGCGCCTCGACGAAGTCCGGGTTGCTGCCGCGTCCGGCCACGCTGCCTCCGACCCTTGACAACGGAAAGTTCTGCGCGGCATCGTCTCATCTAGTCCGCTAGGCGGACAACTGTACGCACAGCGGTATCTGGAACACACGGTATTCGAGACGGGGCAGCATGGCCGAGCTGGTCGCGATCCTGGCGACGACGCACCACCCGTTCTTCTACAAGACGAGCCTGCTTGCACCCGATGAGGCGCCGCCGTTCGCGGCCGAGTGGGTGCGCAAGGTCGAGGCCTACCGCGAGACGCTCACGCGCGCTCGTCCGGACGTGCTGGTGATGATCGGCTCGGATCATTTCCACCAACTCTGGCTCGACAACATGCCGCAGTTCTTGATCGGCAAAGCGCCCTTCTACGACGCGAACTACTACAACGAGGAGCGCGAGTTCGGGCTGCCGCGGCTGCTGCTCAAGGGACACGAGGAACTGTCGGCGTACCTGTTGCGCGAAGCCATTGACCGCGAGTTCGATCTGGCGTTCTCGAACGAGCTGCGCGTCGATCACTCGATCACCTGCCCGATCATCACCGTGCGACCGCAGAACGATCTGCCGGTGGTGCCGATCTACACCAACATCTTCGCGCCGCCGCTGCCGCGTCCCGAACGATTCGTGAAGCTGGGCCGCACGATCCGCGAGTTGATCGACGCGTGGCCGTCGCACCTGCGGGTTGCGGTGATCGGCACCGGACACCTGTCACTCGAACTCGGCGGCCCACGACAATTCGGCCCGCACGGCCCCGACCCCGACTTCGATGCTCAAGCCGTCGAGTGGATCGCCAACGGCGACATCGACGCGTGCCTGAAGAACGTCACGCTCGACAGCCTGCACGCGCCGGGCAATGCGACGCACGGGTTCATGGACTTCATGCTGATGATGGGCGTCGCCGGATACAACAAGGCCGACTACGCCGACAATCTCGACCTGTTCCACACGATGGAGGCGTACTTCACGTGGTACCCGAACGGGGGGCCGGCCGATGTCTAAGTACCTCATCAACAAATTCCTGTTCACCGTCGATCGCGACCCGGACCTGGTCGAGCGATACCGCACCGACCCGGCCGGAATGGTCGCGTGGTGGGAGAGCGAACAAGCCAATCGGATCCTGAACTGCCACGGCGGTGAGGCGTCGACCTGGCTGTCGTTCACCGACGAGGAGCGAGCGGCGTTGGCGGCGCACGATCACGTGTCGTTGTTCGCGATGGGTGCGCATCCGTTCTTAACACTCACGTTGTGGATCGCGATGTTCGAGCGTGACCACACCGAACCCCTTGCCATGCAGCTCGACTACGCGGCGAAGCTGTCGCACATGTCGCTGCCCTATCCGGATATCGCGACGTGAGCGTCATCGAGCGGGTCGGACGGCTCGCGTTGGGTTGGGTGTTCGTCCAGGCCGGCACGGACGTGCTGCGCGACCCGAGCGTGCCGACGGCGAAAGCAGCACCAGTGCTGGCTGCGTTGCGATCGATGGCACCGATCGAGCTCCCCGCGGACGAGGTGTTGGTACGGGCGAACGCGGCCGCGCAGGTGATCGCCGGAAGCGGCGTGATCGCCGGCGTGCTGCCGCGCCTCTCGGCACTGGTGCTGTTGGGCTCGCTCGGCCCGACGACCGCGGGCGGTCACCGGTTCTGGGAGTTCGATCCCGGCGCCGAACGCAACACCCAGCGCAATCATTTCCTGAAGAACATCAGTATCGCGGGCGGTCTGCTGCATGTGCTGACGGCGCCGCGACGACGAGGGGACGGCCGATGAACCCGGACGAGCTCGCACAGGTCAACGGCGGCCGGCCCGTCGTGTTCCGCAACGGCACCGTGTTGACGATGGACGACGCGGGCGTGCTGCCGGGCGCCGACGTACTCGTCACGGGCGACACGATCGCCGCCGTCGGCGAGCGCCTCGCCGTGCCCGACGATGCACTCGAGATCGACGCGACCGGCGGCCTCGTCCTGCCCGGCATGGTCGACACGCACCGGCACATGTGGCAGACCGCGCTGCGTGGGCTCGGCGCCGACTGGACCCTCACGCAGTACTTCGTCTTCTACTACCTGTCGTGGGGCAAGATCTTCCGTCCGCAGGACATCGCTGCCGGCAACCTGCTGTCAGCGATCGAAGCCGTTGACGCGGGAGTGACGACAACGCTCGACTGGTCGCACGGTCTGCAGACCGTCGAGCACGGCGAGGCTGCAGCCGACACGCTGCGAGCGGCGCCGGGCCGATCCGTGCTCGCCTACGGCAATCTGCTCGGTGCACCGTGGGAGTGGACGAAATCCGCCGACTTCCGCAGCTTCGTCGACCGCACCGCCGTCGATGACAGGTTCGGACTGCAGCTGGCATTCGACGTCACCGGCGATCCGGAGTTTCCCGAGCGCGGTGCATTCGAGTCGGCGCGCGAGCTCGGTCTGCGCGTGACGACGCATGCCGGCGTGTGGGGCGCGACCAACGACGAGAGCATCCGGTTGATGTGGGAGAACGGCTTCATGACGCCGGACGTCACCTACGTCCACGCCGCGACGCTCAGTCAGGATTCGTACCAGCGCATCGCGGCCAGCGGCGGCACGGCGTCGGTGTCGACAGAAAGCGAGCAGAGCGCCGGGCAGGGGTACCCGCCGACGTGGGAGTTGCGCAAGCACGGCATCCCGGTGTCGCTGTCGATGGACACGAGCGTGTGGTGGAGCGCCGATCTGTTCTCGGCGATGCGCGCGACGCTGTCGGCGGATCGGTCGCGAGAGCACCTCGAGGCGCACGCGCGCGGCGAGACGGTCGTCAACAACCACCTGCGGGCCGAAGACGTCGCGCAGTGGGCGACGATCGGCGGCGCTCGCGCGCTCGGACTCGACAACAAGATCGGCTCGCTGACGCCCGGCAAGAAGGCCGACGTCGTGCTGGTCAAGAACGACGACTCACCCGCGATGTATCCGTTGCTGCACCCCTACGGCTCGTTGGTCTATCAAGCCGGACGCGGCGACGTGCACACCGTATTGGTGGACGGACATGTGGTGAAGCACGAGCACAAGCTTTTCGGTGTCGATCTGCGCGCCGCCAAGGACGCGGTCGCCGCGACCGTGGATCACGCACGCTCGACTATGGGCGACGATGCGTGGGCCGAGGCGATGAAGCCGGAACTGCCTGATCCCGAACGGGTCCCGAATCCGTACACCTACACGAGCTACACCGGCAGCGACGATCGGCACGCGCCGCAGACCTGATCAACTCACTCGTACGGTCAGCCGATCCGGCGCCAGCGGGCCTCGGCAAGGGCGAACAGCCCGAAGGCTGCGATGCCGAGTGCGGCCACGACGAGCACGATCCGTCCGAACGGAGCGTCGGCAACTGTGCGCGCCGTGGCGTCGATGCCGCTGGCTTTCGCAGGGGCGGCGGTCGCCGCGGCCACGATCACGAGCACGCCGGTTCCCGCGAACACTATGCCCCGCGTGGCCGCGCCGATCACGCCTGTCGTCAGCGTGAACCGCTGCCACGACGGGTTGGCGTCATCGAGTGCAAGATTGCCGACGAAGCTGCGACGCGGTCCTTCGCTGAACAGGAATGCGCCGACGATCACCACCACGACACCGACGGCGCCGATGAGGAAGCGACCCGCGGTCGTCATCATGATGTGCGCCGACGCGTCGCGGTAGGTTCCCGCCTGATTCGCACTGCCCGAGTCGCCACCGGCGACTGAGAACGCGGCGATGCCGAACGGCAGATAGCACGTGCCTTCGATGAATGCCTTGACCCGATCGCCGCGCGAGAGATGCTCGAGCTGGCGTCCGAACGCAGCTTCGGACCAGCGCCAGGCGGTGTAGCAGACCGATCCGACACCGAAGACGACCAGCAGGAAGGTGCCTGCTTCGGTGGCGCCGAGATCGCGCAGCGCACCGCCCTGATCCGTCTCGCGGTTGTGACCGGTGAAGGCAAGATCGATCATCAGCACGGCCAGCGTGAGGTAGATGATCGCGCGCGAGCCCAATCCGAACCGCGCCACCACGTGACCGATGGGGCCACGCTTGATGCGTTTCGCCTTTCGGCGGAAGGAGAACTTGCGCCCTGACTCAGTCTTCGTCGTCATCGAGCCTGGCGATCCACGTAGCAAGCCGCTCGATCGCTGTCTCGAATTCGGGGTGCTGGTCGACGAAGTGCTGCAGTCGCTCGGCCAGCCACTCGACGTTGATGCTCTCGTCGCCGCGCCGTTCGACCAGTTCCTCGATCCCGCGGTCGGTGAAGTACATCGATCAGGCGAACGCGGAGGCGACGATCTCGCGTTGCTGTGCCTCGTGGATGGCGAGTGATCCGACGGCCGGGGACGCCGATGCGCGTCGCGTGACTCGCAGCAACGGGCGACCGTCGAGGATCTCCGGCAGGTTGAGCGCGATGAACGGGTACGCACCCTGGTTGGCCGGTTCTTCCTGCACCCAGACGATCTCGGCGTTCGGATACTTCGCCAGCTCGGTCTGCAGCGCCTCGGCCGGCAACGGGTAGATCTGCTCGAGCCGCAGGATCGCGACGTCGTTGTGCTCGTCCTTCGCGCGTGCTGCGGCCAGGTCGTAGTAGACCTTGCCGCTGCAGATCAGCACACGACGCACGTCCGACAGCTCGCTCGGGTCGGGCAGCACCGGCGCGAACGTGCCGCTGGTGAAGTCGTCGAGCTGGCTCACTGCCGACTTCAGACGCAACAGCGACTTCGGTGTGAACGCGATCAACGGACGACGCACCGGCGAGAGCGCCTGGCGCCGCAAGAGATGGAAGTAGTTCGCGGGTGACGAGCAGATCGCGACGGTCATGTTGTTCTCGGCGCACATCTGCAGGAACCGCTCGGGCCGTCCGGACGAGTGATCCGGGCCCTGACCCTCGTGGCCGTGCGGGAGCAGCAGGGTGACCGCGCTGCGCTGGCCCCATTTCGCCTCGCCGGAAGAGATGAACTCGTCGACGATCGTCTGCGCACCGTCGGCGAAGTCGCCGAATTGGGCCTCCCAGCACACCAGGGCGTCGTCGCGCACGACCGAGTAGCCGTACTCGAAGCCCATCGCGGCGTACTCCGACAGCAGCGAGTCGTAGGGCCAGAACGGCGCCTGGTCGTCGGACAGGTTCTTCAGCGGCGTGTACTCCTCACCGGAGTTGCGGTCGATCAATGTCGCGTGCCGCTGGGTGAACGTGCCGCGCCGGCTGTCCTGACCGGACAGCCGCACAGCGCGTCCCTCGAGCACGCTCGCGCCGAACGCGAACAACTCGGCGGTGGCCCAGTCGACGTCGCCGGAGGACGCCATCGCGATGCGCCGGTCGATCTGCGCCTTGAGCCGGGGGTGCAGGGTGAAACCCTCCGGCGGGTTCGCGTAGGCGTCGCCGATGCGCTTGATCACGTCGAGAGGCACCGCCGTCGTGACCGACTGGGACGGCGACTGGTGTTCGATGTTCGGCTCGGGGGCCGACTTGCCCGACGAGTTGCGTGTCTCGACGAACACCTTCTCGAGCTGCGACTGGAAGTCCTTCAGCGCCGCTTCGGCGTCCTCGAGGGTGATGTCGCCGCGTCCGACCAGTGCCTCGGTGTAGAGCTTCCGAACGCTGCGCTTGTTGTCGATGATGTCGTACATCTGCGGCTGCGTGAACGACGGGTTGTCGGCCTCGTTGTGACCACGGCGCCGGTAGCACACCATGTCGATGACGACGTCCTTCTTGAATTCGCGGCGGTACTCGACCGCGAGCCGGGCGACGCGCACGCACGCTTCCGGGTCGTCGCCGTTCACGTGGAAGATCGGTGCCGCGATCATGCGCGCGATGTCGGTGCAGTAGAGCGACGACCGCGACGCCGACGGCGACGTCGTGAAGCCGACCTGGTTGTTGACGACCACGTGGACAGTGCCACCGGTGCGGTAGCCGCGCAATTGCGACAGGTTCAGCGTCTCGGCGACGACTCCCTGCCCGGCGAACGCGGCGTCGCCGTGCAGCAGTAGCGGAAGCACCGTGTAGCCGGCCTCGCCCTTGTTCAGAAGGTCCTGCTTGGCGCGGACGATGCCTTCGAGAACCGGGTCGACGGCCTCGAGATGGGACGGGTTCGCGGTGAGCGACACCGCGATCTCGCGCCCGTCAGGGGAGTGGAAGGTGCCCTCTGCGCCGAGGTGGTACTTCACGTCACCGGAGCCTTGCGCGGTGCCCGGGTCGATGTTGCCCTCGAATTCGTTGAAGATCTTCGAATACGGCTTGCCGACGATGTTGGCGAGCACGTTGAGCCGGCCGCGGTGCGGCATGCCGATGACGACCTCGTCCAGGTTCTGTGCAGTTGCCTGGGTCAGCGCGGCGTCGAGCAGTGCGATCACGGTCTCGGCGCCCTCGAGGCTGAACCGCTTCTGGCCGACGTACTTCGTCTGCAAGAACGTCTCGAACGCCTCGGCCACGTTGAGCCGGCCGAGAATGTGCAGCTGCTCGTCGCGGTTGGGCGCCTCGGACTTGACCTCGATGCGCGCTTCGAGCCAGCGGCGCTGCTCGGGGTCGGTGATGTGCCGGTACTCGACACCCACGCGTCGGCAATACGCGTCGCGCAGCACGCCGAGGATGTCACGCAGCTTCATCAGCTTCTCGCCGGCGAAACCGCCGACGGGGAACTCGCGATCAAGGTCCCACAGCGTGAGGCCGTAACTGGTGATGTCGAGGTCGGGGTGCTTGCGGACGGTGTACTCGAGCGGATCTGTGTCGGCCATCAGGTGGCCGCGAGTGCGGTAGGCGTTGATCAGCTCGATGACGTGCGCCTCTTTGCTGATCTGACCCTCGTGCGCGGTGTAGCGGTCGACGCGCCAGCGCACCGGCTCGTACGGGATCTTCAGGGCGGCAAAGACCTCGTCGTAGAAGTCGTCGGACAACAGGAGCTCGTGGATGCGCCGCAGGAACTCACCCGACTGCGCGCCCTGGATGATCCGGTGGTCATACGTCGACGTGAGCGTCATGATCTTGCTGATCGCCCGGTCGACGAGCTGGTCGGGGTTCATCCCGCTGAACTCGGCGGGGTATTCCATCGCGCCGACGCCGACGATCGTGCCCTGGCCGGCCATCAGGCGCGGGACGGAGTGGTTCGTCCCGATCGTGCCCGGGTTGGTCAGGCTGATCGTCGTCCCGGCGAAGTCGTCGGTCGTGAGCTTGCCGGCCCGCGCGCGACGGATGATGTCCTCGTAGGCATTCCAGAAGCCGGAGAAGTCGAGCGTCTCGCACTTCTTGATCGACGCGACGACGAGCGAGCGCGAGCCGTTCTTGGCGACGAGGTCGATCGCAATGCCGAGGTTCACGTGTTCAGGCGTGACCAGCAGCGGCTTGCCCTCGGCCGCGCCGAAGGCGTTGTTCATCTCGGGGAAGTCCTTGAGCGCCTTCACGACGGCGTACCCGATCAGGTGCGTGAAGCTCACCTTGCCGCCGCGGGCGCGACGCAGATGGTTGTTGATCACTACCCGGTTGTCGGCGATCAGCTTGGCAGGGACGGCGCGGACGCTGGTCGCCGTGGGGACCGTCAGCGAGGTCTCCATGTTCGCCACGACGCGCGAAGCGGCGCCGCGCAGCGGAGTGGTCTCGACGGCGGCGACGTCGTCCTTCTTCTTGTCTGCCTCGGTCGGCGCGCTGTCCTGCTTGGCCGCGGCCGGTTTCGTCTCGACCTTCGGTTCAGTCTTGGCCTCGGATGCTGCTTTCGGTTCGGCCTGCGACTTGGCCTCTGCCTCTGACTTGGGCTCGGGATTGGTCTCTGACTGCGGCTTCGGTTTGGACTCGGGCTCGACGTCGGCTGCCTGGGTGGCCTTGTCCGGGCTCGGCTGCGCAGTGGGTTCGCTCGCGCCGTTGCTGCTGGGCTCGGTGGCCGGTGCGGGCGCGGGACGGTAGTCGGCGAAGAAGTCGTGCCATGCAGCGTCGACGCTGTCCGGATCCGCCTGGTAGCGCTCGTACATGTCCTCGACGAGCCACTCGTTGGCCCCGAAATCGCTGGTTGTCGAAGATTCGGCGTCCGTCGTTGCCACGGTCTCGGGCCATCCCTCGCAAGTAGTTGTCGCGTCCGCGTTACCGACAGTCAAGGTTACGCGCCGGTCACATCGACAGCATGCCCAGCGCGCCGCAGTGTGGGGCAGTAGACGTGGGCCGCGGGCTCAGGTGATGTCGCGGTTCATCGTCAGGCTCGCACCGAGGATCGCGGGGATGAACGCCCACAGCAGCAGCACGATTACCGCACCCCCGCCCGACAGCAGGGTGATCCCGTTGGCGACGCGGCTGCCGGTCACCGTGAACAACGCGTCCGCCGCACCGGCGGGGGTGTAGGGGAAGACGTGCTTCACGCCGGGGATCGCGAGCAATACGTTGTTGAGGACGAGCAGGAAGATCACGCCGACGCTGACCGCGACGATCTGGTTGCGGATCAGGGCGCCTGCGCCCAGGCCGACGATCCCGAACAGCGCGACCACGGCGAAGACACCGAGTAGGGCGCGCGGCACATGCGGGCTGGTCAGCGAGATGTCGATGTTCTTCGACGAGAGCCATGGGAACGCGACGGCAACCTCTACTGCGACGCAGATGATCGCGTAGATGGCACCAACGAGCGCGTAGGTGATCATCTTTGCAGTGATGAGTGCCCAACGCGACGGCGTGACGAGCACCGTGCCGGTGATCGTCTGGTACCGGAACTCGGTCGTCACGCCGAGTACTCCGAGCACGAACACGACGACATACGCCGATCCGGAAGCGGTCAGCGCATCAACCGCCTCGCCGTAGGTCTTCACGCCGTCGGAGGAGGCCAGTTGCGCGACTGTCAGCAGAACGGTCACCGCGACCGCGCCCAGCAACAGCCAGAACCAGACCTGCGTCGAGCGCAGCTTGAACAGCTCGGCCCTGATGAGCCGGATCATTTCTCGACTCCGGTGTCAGGCTGCTCGGGCTGTTGATCGCTGGTGAGCTGGAAGAACAGGTCTTCCAGATCGAAGCTGTGCTTGCTGAGTTCGTGCAGCTCGACGCCATTGGTGAACGCGAGGTTCCCGACCTGGTCGGTCTCGACACCCTGCACCTGCAATGACGTCGGGCTGGTTTGCATCGGTTGCAATCCCTGCGTTCGCAGGGCGGCATCGAGTGGGCCGAGATTCGGTCCACGGACCACCACGGTGTCGGTGCCTTCGAGCAACTCGCGAATCGAGCCGGCGCGCACCAGCTGCCCTCGGTTGAGGATCACGACCCGGTCGGCGATTTCCTGCACCTCGTTGAGCTGGTGGCTCGAGACCAGGACGCTGCGTCCTTCGGCCGCCAGGTGTTTGAAGAACCCGCGCAGCCAGCGGATGCCGTCAGGGTCGAGGCCGTTCGCAGGTTCGTCGAGTACGAGCACACGCGGGTCGCCGAGCAGCGCCGCAGCAAGGCCCAGCCGTTGCCTCATGCCCAGGGAGTAGCCGCGCACCTTGCGCTTGCCCGCGGTTCCGAGCCCGACGATCTCGAGCACCTCGTCGGCACGGGTGGACGGAATGCCGGCAGCGATGCACAGCGTGCGCAGGTGGTTGCGGCCCGTGCGCGCGGGATGAAAGCTCGACGACTCGAGCGCAGCACCGACGTGGCTGATGGGGTTGTGCAGCGACTTGTACGGCAGCCCGCTGATCGTGGCACGTCCCGAGGTCGGGCTTACGAGCCCGAGCACCATACGCAGCGTTGTGGTCTTGCCGGCCCCGTTGGGTCCGAGGAAGCCTGTCACCGATCCCGGTTCGACGGTGAAGCTGAGCCGGTCGACGGCTCGTACCTTGCCACCGAACACCTTCGTCAGCTGGTCGACGACGATGCGGCCGGCGGCATCCGGCGCGATCTCGGTCATGGGCCTATTCGATCACGGGAATGACCTTCGACTCGAACAATTCGACGCTTTCTCGGTCGTAAGCGGCATCGATGAAGTAACAGATCGCGTAGGTCATGCCCAGCTTCTGCGCCGCTACCAGCTTCTCGGCGACCTGCTCGGGCGTCCCGACGAGGGGTCCGTCGCGCAGCTGCTTCATCGTCCGGTCGAGGTCGTCAGCCGGGACGAGCGGCTTGAGGTGCTCTTCGATCCAGGTGAACTTGTCCTCGACCGCTCGCTCGCTCTCACCGATCACCACGTTGAAGTTGCTCGATCGCGTGATGGCGTCGTATTCGGTGCCGACGTCCTTGCAGTGCTGCGCAAGCACTTGCGACTTGTGCGTGAACGTCTCGGCGTCGCCGGCGAAGTTGGTGTACTGCGCATACTTGGCGGCCGTCCGCAGGGTCTTCTTCTCTCCGCCGCCGGCGATCCAGAAGGGAATGCCGCCGTCCTGCACCGGCAACGGGCGGCAGATCGCGCCGTCGACCTGGTAGTGCTTGCCGATCATCGTCGCGGTGCCCGTGGTCCACAGGTCACGCATGATCTGCACGCCTTCATCGAGCATGCCGAGCCGGTCGCCGGCGCCAGGGAACCCGTAGCCGTAGGCGTTCCACTCGTGCTCGTACCAACCGCCGCCGATGCCCATCTCGACGCGGCCGCCGGAGATCACGTCGGCAGTCGCCGCGACCTTCGCGAGATAGGCGGGATTGCGGTACCCGATGCACGTGCACATCTGACCCAACCGCACCCGCTCGGTCACTGCGCCGAACGCCGCCATCAGTGACCAAGCTTCGTGGGTGGCTTCCTCGGTCGCGACCGGCACGGTGTGGAAGTGGTCGTACACCCAGACGGATGACCAGGGCCCGCGGTCGGCGGCCTGCGCGAGGTCGCGCATGACATTCCACTGGTCTTCGACGGCGATGCCGGCGAGATCGAGCCGCCAGCCCTGCGGGATGAACATTCCGAAGCGCATATTCCCCACCCTAGGCTCGGGGCATGCGCCGCGATGAGCAGTGGGTCCGGGAGCACTTCGAGCAGTCGCGGGTCGCACGGCTGGCCACCGTGTCCGGCGACGGATCGCCACACATCGTCCCGATGGTCTTCGCTGTGGACGGCACGAAGCTGATCAGCGCCGTCGACCACAAACCCAAGGCCACGACGGCGCTCCGGCGCCTCGACAACATCGCGGTCAACCCGTTCGTCAGCGTTCTGGTCGACGAGTACGACGACGACTGGACGCAGTTGTGGTGGGCGCGTGCCGACGGCTGGGCGCGCATCGACGAGGGCTATGACCTCGCACCACTCGTGGCGAGGTACGAGCAGTACCGCGACCAGCCGCCGGTGGGTCCCGGGATCGTCATCGAGATCGACCACTGGTCGGGCTGGTCGGCAAGCTGATCGGATAGCCACGCACGGTGACGGGCAGACTGGACGTGTGAGCGACGCATCCTCGACCGAGGTCGAGACCGAGCAGCAGGGCTCACCGAACCCGCACGGCGGAAATCCCGATCATCCGGCTACGCACAGCGCAGGATTGATCGGCCTGGCCGTCGGCGCGATCGGTGTCGTGTTCGGCGACATCGGGACGAGCCCGCTGTATGCGTTGCAGACCGTGTTCTCGATCGACGGTCACGCGGTCAAGCCGACGAACTCCGACGTCTACGGCGTGATCTCGCTGGTGTTCTGGTCGATCACGCTGATCGTGTCGATCAAATACGTGGTGTTCATCCTGCGCGCCGACAACGACGGCGAGGGCGGCATCATGGCGCTGGCCGCGCTGATCCGGCGCATGCTCAGCAGCAAGAGCCGACGCGTCGCGGTGGCGATGGTGCTCGGCGTGATCGGGGCGGCGCTGTTCTACGGCGACAGCTTGATCACGCCCGCGATCTCGGTGTTGTCGTCAGTCGAAGGCATCGAGGTCGCCGCGCCCGGCGCGCGTGACGTCGTACTTCCGGTCGGCATCGCCATCCTGACCGTGCTGTTCGTGGTGCAACGGTGGGGCACCCACGTCGTCGGCAGGTTGTTCGGACCGGTGATGGTCATCTGGTTCGTCGTGCTCGCGGTGACCGGCCTGCCGCACATCGTGGCGCGCCCGGGCATCCTGCGCGGCCTGTCGCCGACCTACGTCGGGTCGTTCATCGCCGATCATCCGTACACCGCGTTCATCGCGATGGGCGCTGTCGTGTTGTCGATAACCGGTGCCGAGGCGCTCTACGCCGACATGGGTCACTTCGGCCGTCGGCCGATCCGGTTCTCGTGGTTCGCGCTCGTGTTCCCGGCGCTGATCATCAACTACCTCGGCCAGGGCGCGCTGATCCTCGAGAAGCCGAGTTCGATCTCGAACCCGTTCTACCTGCTCTCGCCCACCTGGGCGCGGATCCCGATGGTCGTGCTGGCCACGCTGGCCACGGTGATCGCGTCGCAGGCGGTCATCTCGGGCGCGTTCTCGGTGTCGCGCCAGGCTGTGCGGCTCGGGTTCCTGCCGCATCTCACGGTGCGACACACGTCCACCCGCGAGAGCGGACAGATCTACGTCCCGGCCGTCAACTGGCTGTTGTTCGCCGGCGTGCTGTTGCTGATGGTGACGTTCCGCTCGTCGAACAAGTTGGCGACCGCATACGGACTGGCGGTGACGGGGACGTTGTTGCTGACGACGACGCTGTTCCTGATCCTTGCCCGCTCGGCGTGGAAGTGGCCGACCTGGCGACTCGTTCTCGTGGCAGTGGTTTTCGGCGGCACCGAACTCACGTTCTTCGGAGCGAACCTCACCAAGGTCCTGCACGGCGGTTGGCTGCCGCTCGCGATCGCCGTCGCCGTCGTGACGGTGATGATGACGTGGCAGCGCGGACGGCGGATCATCACTCGGCGCCGCGCCGACATGGAGGGATCGCTCGACGACTTCGTCGAGAAGATGCGCACGTCGAAGCCGACCCGGGTTCCGGGCACAGCGGTGTTCCCGCATCCGACGAAGGAGACGACACCGATCGCGCTCCGGGCGAACTGGGAGTTCAACCACGTGCTGCACGAGCGCGTCGTCGTCGTGTCGGTGGTGTCGGAGAACGTGCCGCACGTTGCGGTGGACGAGCGGCTCACCGTCGATGAACTCGGCTATGCCGACGACGGCATCGTCCACCTGAGCATGCGGTTCGGATTCCAGGACGAGCAGGATCTGCCCGAGATGCTCACGCACGCCCGGGGGATGAGCGACGAACTCGACATCGACCCCGAACACGCCCTGTTCTTCCTCTCGCGGATCACGATCGAGCGCGCCGATTCACCGTCGCACGAACGCGACGAGCGGATGGCGTCCTGGCGCAAGCGGCTGTTCGTCGGACTCGCCCACAACGCGGCCTCGCCGGCGGCGTACTTCTGCCTGCCGGTCGACCGCACTGTGGTGATGGCTTCGCAGGTCGAGCTCTGACCGGTTGCGCCGAGGACAAGTTATTGCCAATTACTTGCGATAAGGGGCCGACCCTTCCTAGGGTGGGCTGGTGCCTGCCGCCAGTGGTCTCACCCGGTTCCGCCGGTCGCTGACCCGTCAGGACAGGCGTTCGCTGTGGGGGATGGCCGGCTTCGTCGTGCTGCTGCACGTGGTCGGCTTCGCAGTGTTGTTCGGGCTGGTCGTCCCGCACCACTTCTCGCTCGGCAAGTCGGCGGTCTACGACGTCGGCGTGGGTGTACTCGCCTACACCTTCGGGCTGCGGCACGCCTTCGACGCCGACCACATCGCGGCGGTCGACAACACCACGCGCAAACTCATCGCCGACAACCAGGGCCGCGACGACGCGCGCAAACCACTGTCGGTCGGGTTCTGGTTCTCCCTCGGCCACTCGACGATCGTGTTCACGCTCGCGTTCCTGCTCGCGGCCGGCGTGAAGGCCCTCGCCGGACAGGTCGCGAACGGTTCGTCCACGCTGCACGCGATCACCGGGGTCATCGGAGCGTCGGTGTCCGGCACGTTCCTGTGGGTCCTCGGCGTGCTGAACCTCATCGCGCTGCTCGGCATCATCCGGGTCTTCCGCGAGATGCGCGCCGGACGCTTCGACGAGGCGCAACTCGAGGAACACCTCAACAAGCGGGGTCTGATGAACCGCTTGCTCGGCGGCCTGACGAAGTCGGTGCGCAAGCCGTGGCACATCTACCCCGTCGGCGTGCTGTTCGGACTTGGCTTCGACACAGCGACCGAGGTCAGCCTGCTGGTCATCGCCGGCGGCGCGGCCGCGGTCAACCTGCCGTTCTACTCGATCCTCGTCCTGCCGATCCTGTTCGCAGCCGGCATGTGCCTGATGGACACGATCGACGGCGTGTTCATGAACGCCGCGTACGGCTGGGCGTTCGCGAAACCGGTCCGCAAGGTCTACTACAACATCACGATCACCGCGCTCTCGGTCGCCGTCGCGCTGGTCATCGGCACGATCGAACTGCTCGGCGTCCTCGCCCACGAGCTGCACATCACTTCGGGACCGATAGCGGCGATCGCGGGCATCCCGCTCGACTACGCCGGTTACGGCATCGTCGCGTTGTTCGTCGTCTCGTGGGCCGTGGCGATAGGTGTGTGGCGCTACGGCCGGGTCGAGGAGCGATGGTCGGCCGAACTCGCGACGGTGCGCGACTGAACCAGTGAGTACTGGACGAACGACGTACTGGACGAACGACGTACTGGACGAACGACTACTGGACGAACGACTACTGGACGAACGAGCTCAGTGCGCCGACGCTTGATAGATCTCGGCGATCGAGTGCTCGAGCGTCGCGGTGAATTCGTCATCGCTCTGAGCGTCGGACAGACCTTCGAGCAGCGCACGCGAGAAGCTCGCGATCATGCTCGGATCTTTGGCCAAGAGCGCGCAAGCCTCGTCGCGGCTGTAGCCGCCTGACAACGCGAGCACGCGCAACACCCGCGGGTCAGCCGCGATGTCGGCATAGAGGCCAACCCGGCTCGGAATGGTGAGCTTGAGCATGATCGTGGCGTCGGCCGGGAGCGCGTCGAGGTGGGTTTCGATCGCCGCCCGCAACAGTTCCTCGGCTTCGTCCTTGTGCGGGCTCTTGATGCTGACCTCGGGTTCGAGAATCGGGACGAGGCCCGCTGCCGAGATCTGTGCGCCGACCTCGAACTGCTGGTCGACGATCGCCGCGACGCCGTCCTTGTCGGCGTCCTTGATGACCGACCGCATCTTGGTGCCGAAGATCCGGTGCTCGTTCGCGCGGTGCAGCAGGTCGTCGAGCGCAGGCATTGACTTCATCAACTGCACGCCGCGTTGCTCGTCCGCCAAGCCCTTGTCGACTTTCAAGAACGGCACGACCTGCTTCTCGTCCCACAAGTAGCGCGCCGTGGGGACGCCGCCCATGTCGCGGTCCATCGTCTGCTCGAAGAGGATCGCGGCAAGCACGTGCGACCCGTCGAAGGCCGAGTTGGTGACGATGCGTGTCCGCATCGCGTGGACGAGATCGAACATCTCGTCGTCGTTGCTGTAACGGCTTTCTTCGACCCCGTAGTCGGCGAGAGCCTTGGGTGTGCTGCCTCCGCTCTGGTCCAGGGCAGCGAAGAAGCCCTGGCCAGAGCGGATCTTCTCGAGCTGAGTGGCGTCCATACGGACATCCTGTCAGCCACCGGGTGCTCAGTGCGAGGAAGACAGCTCCGCATCGAAGGCGTGCTCGGAGTTCTCGGTGCGGTCGACCCGGCTGATCGTCAGGTAGGCCACGATCGCGACGATGACACCGAGGAACAGGTAGCTCGTGGTCGCGGTACCGACGCCGAGGCCGCCGTCGACCTTGCCCAGCCCGAAGAAATCGCCGATGTTCGCGCCGAGTGGCCGGGTGAGGATGTAGGCGATCCAGAACGAGAACACCGGGCCGGCGCCGAGCTTCCAGGCGAGCGCGGTCATCCCGATCAGCGCAGCAGGCAGCAGGACGGCCTTACCCGGGGTCAACCCGGTGAGCTCGAGCGTCCAATCGCCGGCCGCCGTGCCGAGCGCGAAGGTGACGAGCACGGTCAGCCAGTACCAGGCCTCACGTGAGCGGGTGTTGATCGCGTGGATCGACAGCGTGCGCTCTCGTGCGTACCAAACGGCGAACACGACGGCGAGCAGGACGCTGAACACCGTCGTGCTGATCCAGAGCGGCACACCTTGGGCGTCGGTCAGATTGTCGGTCAACAAGGTGCCGACAACGCTGACGAGGACGACCGTCAACCAGTACACCGCCGGAACGTACTTGCGCAGGCGGAACTGCACGGTGATCGTCACGACCAGTGCGGTCGAGAACATGATTGTCGTGGTGGTGAGGCCGAAGCCGAGCGTGCTGTTGACGTAGTCGGCGAACGTCTCGCCGACGGTCGTGCAGAGGATCTTGATGATCCAGAAGAAGATCGTGACCTCGGGAACCTTGTTCAAGAGGGCTGGACGGGACTGGGTCGTTAGTGGGCTGGATATCGCCATGCAACGAACGCTAGGAACCGCACTCTGAATTCGTCCTGACCATCAGCCCGGGGGAAGGGTGACACGGAACACGGCGCCGAGGGTGGTCGGCACCGCGATCACGTCACCGTCGGCGGTGCGGGCCAGGCGGCGCGCAAGCGTGAGGCCGAGCCCGGCACCGTTTCCGTCGCCGCTGCCCGCGTTGAAGACCTGCTCGCGTTCGTCGGCTCCGAGCGGCGGGCCGTCGTTGCCGATGTCGATCTGCACACGTTCGTCGTCGCGGGTGATGTCGATCGTCACCTCGGACCGCGCGAACCTCGCTGCATTGTCGAGCAGCGGTGTGAGCAACCGGCTCGCCACTGCGTCGTCGACACCGGCGATCACCCCGGCCGGTCCGAGTACGTGGTGCGGGAACGTGCGGCCGGCGACGAGCGCCTCGACGACCTGCCGGACGTCGCAGGCAGCTCGCTCGGACTGAAGCTCCGTCCGGGCAGTCGTGAGCAGTGTCTCGATGATGGCGTTCATCCCGAGCGCCGACTCACGAATGGCTCGAAACGCTTCGGACTGTGCATCGCCGGACAACAACAGGTCGGTTTCGGCGACGATCGTCGCGAGCGGCGTGCGCAGTTCGTGAGACAGCTCTGCCGACAGTTGTCGTTCGTGACGAAGGACCGCTGACAGGCGATCAAGCACACCGTCGAGCGTATGAGCGAGGTCTTGCAGTTCGGCGAAGCGCTGGCCACCGCCGAAGCGATGGTCGGGCGCGTGTTCGCTCCATTCGCGAGCCTGGTGGGTCATCTGTTCGACCGGCAACAACGCTCGCCGCCCGGCCAACCGGAATGCGCCATAGGCCCCGACCAGGATCAGTAACGACACGACGAGCGTGCCGACCAGGGTCGTCTGCTCCGCACGCGAGTACGCAGTCAGCGACGCAGACGCGACGACGGTCGCCTGCTGCCGGCCGTGCTGACGCAGCGGGACGGAGTACAGGAGCGCCTCGCCGGACTCGATCCATTGGGAGTTCTTGCCTGCCAGCGCGTCGGCGGCGTGCTGAAGCGCGCTCGGTCCGGTCGGACGCTGGACGACCGTGCGTCCCGAGTAGACCCAGATCCCGTAGTCGAGCGCCGCATCACCTGCGCTCTCGAGCGCGCGTGGCGTCCCGTCAGGCGAGACCCGCACAGTGGCGGCTGCCGCCACCGCACGCGTCCGGGCGACCTGCTCGGCCTGCAGCTCGAGCCGATGGCGTAACACGACCACGAATCCGACAGCGAGCACCGCCAGCCACCCGGCCATTGCTGCCGTGGCGATGAGCGCCACGCGGCCACGCAGGGTCGTGCGACGTCGCTCAGCCAAGCTGGTAGCCCACGCCGCGCGCCACCTGGATCGCTCGTTGCGAACCGGACTCGGCGACCTTGCGTCGCAGCTTGCTCACATATTGGTCGAGCGTGTTGTCCGAGACGATCGCCCCGTCGGGCCAGCCGGCCTCGACCAGCTGACGGCGGCGCACGACGGCCTCCGGGGTGGCCAGCAAGCGGGCCAACAGACGAAATTCGGTGGGGGACAGCGGCACGCGATTCGCGCCGCTCACCAGAGCGTGGCGGACCGGATCGACATGCAGGTCGAGCCATTCGACGCCACCGGGCGAACCGGCGCGCCGCAGCGCGGCGCGCAGGCGGGCGACGAGTTCCGCGAACGCGAACGGCTTCGGCAGGTAGTCGTCCGCGCCGGCGGCGAATCCCGAAAGGCGATCGCCGACCGCGTGCCGTGCGGTCAGGACGAGTACCGGCATGTCGAAGCCGCGCGAGCGCAGGGCCTGACAGACGTCGCGACCGTCCGAGTCGGGCAGCCCGATGTCGAGCACGACCGCGTCGACGCTGCGCAGGTCGGCCCGTAGCGCTGACTCGCCGTCGGCCGCGGTGACAACGTCGAAGTCCTCGGTGCGCAGGCCACGAACGAGTACATCGCGCAACTTGTGGTCGTCCTCGACCACAAGCACGCGATGGGTGGTCACGTGCCGAGTATCTGGGGCTGTTGTATGACTTGGCGAAAATCAGTCAGGTTGATTACAGGTTCAGGCTCAAACGCTGTCGACGGCGAGCTTGGCCCCGAATCCGACGAGGGCGCATCCCGTTGCGGCGTCCATCGCACGGCGCACGGCACGTCGTTGCAGCAGCGCCCGAGCGCGGGTGAGGGCCACGACCACCAGCGACAGATAGGTCAGCGACAGCGCCGCGTGACTGAACGCGAACAGCATGAGCACGCCGATCGCGGCATGGGAGCCGAGGAACTGGGGCAGCACGGCGAGGTAGAAGACCAACACCTTCGGATTCGTGATGTTCGACAGGAAGCCCTGGCGCCAGCCGCGCAGCCGCGACTCGCCGCTCGCCGCTGCCCCCGATTCGCGCGTGTAGTCGCCGCGGATCGCCGAACGCAACGACTGCACCGCGAGCACGAGCAGGTAGCAGATGCCCGCCCACTTCACGGTCTCGAAGACCGGTTCGCTGCGTGCGATGACTGCACCGAGCCCGGTAGCCGCGGCGAGCCCCTGCAGGGTGTTGGACGAGGCAACGCCGAGGGCGCTCCACCAGCCGCGTCGGCGACCGCCGAGCAGGCAGTTCTTGGTCACCACGGCGAAGTCGGGTCCCGGGATCAGCACGAGTACTACTGCGAACACCAGGAACGTCGCGTAGGTCGACCAACTCACGTGACGACTCTATGACGCCGTGCATCTGTGTCGGAGTGTCGATCTAGCGTCGGTCTGCGCATCGGTTCGGTGCGACCTACGTGCAGAGAAGGGTGCGTCATGCCTCGATTCCTTGTGTTGATCTACGGCGACGAGCAGGAATGGGCGTCGGCGACGCCCGAGTGGAATGACGAGAACGGACGGCGCCACCGCGCGTTCCTCGACGCGGCGGGTGACGCAGTGCTGACCGGCGGCGAGGTCGTCCTCTCGCCGCAGGCCGTATCGATCCGGGGTGATGCCCCCGGCGAGGCGGTGCCCGGACCGTTCGTCACGGCCGACAAGGGAATCGGCGGGTTCTACCTGCTCAAGGCCGACAACCTCGAGGGCGCGATCGAGCTTGCGCGTGGCCTGCCCGAAGCGAGCAATCCCAACAGCGGTGTCGAAGTGCGGCAGATGCCCTAGCCGCGACCCACCTCGGCGAGGCGGCGCCGCAGGTAGCGCGCCTCGACCTCGTTGCCGGTCAGCAGTAGTGCTTCGCGGTAGGCCTCGGCCGCCGCGTCGTCGCGGCCGAGCCGGCGCAGGAAGTCGGCTCGGGCGGCGGGCAGGTACGGATAGCTGATCAGCTCCGGCTCGTCGGCGAGATTGTCGAGTGCGGTCAACCCCGCCTCGGCGCCGCGAGCCGCACCGATGGCGATCGCGTGGTTGAGCGCGACGACCGGGCTGGGCCAGCGCCGCAACAGCAGCTCGTACAGCTGCACGATCTGTTCCCAGTCGGTGTCTCCGAGCACGTGCCGCCTCGGCGTGGACGGCCGCGATGCAGGCCATCACCGCGTACTTGCCCCGTGCGCCCCGCGGCAGGGCCGCGCGCAACAAGCCGAGGCCCTCGGCAATGGCCGCGCTGATCCCAACGGTCGCGATCCTGCTCGTCGAGCGGGACGAGGTCGCCGACGGCATCGACGCGGGCGGCGCGACGCGCGTCCGTGAGCAGCAGGAGTGCCAACAGAGCCGCAATCTCCGCGTCGTCGGGCAGCAGCTCGTGCAGCATCCGCGCGACTTGCAGCGCTCGATCGGCGAGATCGGCGCGCATCAACGCCTCTCCCGAGACAGCGACGTGGCCGGCGTTGTAGACCAGCTGCACGGTGTCGAAGACGGATTCGAGCCGCTCGGGCAGTTCGGCCGGAGCCGGCGTCCGGTAGGGGATCGCCGCCTCGGCGATCTTCTTCTTGGCCCGCGTGATCCGCGCCTGCATCGTGGCTTCCTTGACCAAGAACGCCTTGGCGACCTCGGCCGAGGTGAGCCCGCAGACCATGCGCAGGGTCAAGGCGACGCGGGCGTCGCTCGACAGCGCCGGGTGGCAGCAGATGAAGACCAGCCGCAGGCGGTCGTCGGGCAGGTGCTCGAAGGCCGTTCCCGCGCTCGGGTCGTCCGGCGGGTCGTCATCGACGGCCAGCGCAGGCAACTTGCGCGCTGCGGTCGCCGCCTTGCGCTTGGCCTGCAACACCTCGCGCACGGCGACTGTCGTCAGCCAGGCGCCGGGACGGTCGGGGATTCCGTCGCGTCCCCACCGCATCAGGGCCTGCGCGAAGGCGTCCTGAACGCAGTCCTCGGCGACATCGAAGTCGCGTGCGACCCGCACCACCGTGGCAAGCACCTGCGTCCACTCGGTCCGGTACGCCGCAGTCACCGCGTCGGCGACCTCGCTCGCAGTCACGATGCCGACCGGGCCGGACGGATCTCGACGGCCACCGACTCATGGACGAGCTGCTTCGCCACCCGCAGGGCGTCGTCGAGGTCGCGCAGGTCGGCCACGCACACCCGTCCCAACACCTCGCCGTCCTCGGCAAATCGCCCGTCGCTGACGACCAGGCCGCGCGGGGTGCTGCGCACCGTCGTCGCGGCGTGGTCGTCGCTCTCGTCCGTCCCGTAGATCAGGAACACGTACCGCACTTGCGCAGTACCGCTACGCGTCGGCCTCGGCCAGCGGCCAGAACTCACGAACCTCGATGCGGCCGCCGTACGCCATCGGGTGCTTCGAGGCGATCGAGATCGCCTCGTCCATCGAGTCGCACTCGAGGATGTCGAACCCGCCGATCCATTCCTTCGATTCGGTGAACGCGCCGTCGGTGACCAGCACCTCGCCGTTCCTGACGCGCACGAGCTTCGCGTCCTGGACGGGCCGCAGCCGCTCGCCGATGATGCACTTGCCGGACGGAATACCGTCGAACCACTCATCGATCGACGGACCCTTGTCACCGGAAGTGTCGGGCTCGGGATCGACGCAGACGAACATGATGTAACGCATGGAATCTCCTTTCGTGATAAGGGTGTTACACGGGTTGGTCGGTGCGGGACCACTGTGCGGTCGGCCTGCCGTCGAGCCGCCACGGGTGCTGGCCTGCCGGGATTCTCGGCCAGCCCCGCGGTGAGTCCTCCCAGCGTTCTTGCCGGCCGTGCAGGGTGAGATCGAGCGCGTGATAGCTGGTCATCAGCGCCTCGACGCCGCGGCCCTCGGTCCAGTACGTCTCGTACACCTGCCCTTCATCGTCGCGCACGTAGCAGGCGATCATGCCGAACGCCCGCCCGTCCAGCAGGGCCGGGTCACTGTCGCGGGCCGAGTACCACGGCCACTCATAGCCCATGAATTCGGCGAACGGGCCGCTCTCGGCGTAGGAACCCTCGCAGAACACGGCGTAGGTCACGTCGCGTGCGTGCAAGTAGTCAAGCGTTTGCATGTGGCACGTCGAGAACGTGCAGCCCTCGCACTGTTCGTGCCACGGCTCCCCGTCGTGCCACATGTGGAAGTAAGCGATCAGCAAGCGCCGACCGGCGAAGACGTCGTGCAGCGAGACCGGGCCGTCCGCGCCGTCCACGGTCAATGGCGCGATCGCGGTCATCGGGAGTTTGCGGCGCGCCGCTGCGATGGCGTCGCCCTCGTGGGTGTGCGCCTTCTCGCGGGCCAACAGTTCCTCGCGCGTCGCTCGCCAGGTGGCCCGGTCGACGACCGCCGGCATCGCATCGGTCGGCATGCGACCTCCTCGTGTGTGGGTACGTTCACCCAACCGATGCACGGGGTGTCGCTGAATCGACAGCGCGCGATTACGAGGTTGTCACCTCGGACGGAGTCGCGACACCGGCGTTCGACGAACCGACCGCTGCCAGGGCCGTCGTCGAAGGGCGTGCGACCCCGGTGTAGCCGCCGCTCTGTTTGACCTCTTGCGAGCCCGTCGCCTTGCCGCCGAGGAGCGAGAACAGGGTGCCGGCGAAGGTCGTCCGCGTCGAGGTGTCGACCTGCTGCCCGACCGCTGTGCAGTGAGTGCGGGCGCACGCGATCCCGAACAGCGACACCTTCGGCGAGATCTTGGTCGTTTTGATGATCTTGCTCGCTGACAGTGCGACCAGGTCGCCACCGCTCTGCGGCGAGCCGGACGCGTAGCAGTGCGTGGCGTCGCTGCACGACACTCCGGTGAGACTGTCTCCGCGGGCAGTGTGCAGTGTGCCGACTGCGCTCTTGTGGATCGGCACCGCGAACCCGACGATGTTCGATCCTTGCGCGCTGCCCACGACCCAGCACAGCGAGCCGTGACAACCGACGCCATGTACCGCGGTGGTGTTGTGGTTCGCGATGCCGTGCACCCGCTTGAGGGCGAGCCGGGTTCCGTTCCAGAATCCGATCTCGATCGCCATCGGGCTCGTGAAGAACTGAGTTCCGCCGAGGACGCAGTGCGACAGCGTCGTGCAGGCGATCGAAGTCATCGTCACGCCGGACGGCAGGGTGATCTTCTTCGTCCCGCCGACCTTGCCCGCGCCGTTGATCTTGACGAGGAGGAGGTTGGTGCTGCTGCTGGGTTCGGCCACCGCGACGCAGCCGTGCGAGTTCGGGCAACTGATCGAGGTCAGCCGGCCGGTGTTGTGAACGGCGATGACACTGCCAGGCGTGCCGTTGCGGACCGGGATCACGACGCCGCCGCCGTGCTGGCCTTGCCCCACGGCATCGCACAGTGTCGCCTTGACGCAGCCGATCGCGACCTGCTGGCCCGGCATGTTGTGGTTGCGCAGCGCGGTCACCGCGGACGCAGGTGCGGCCACTGCGCCGAGACCCACTGCAGTTGCAACTGCCGCGATCACGAGCGCGCGTCGATTGGAAAGTGTCCCTCGCACGCGCGCACCCTAACCGCGGGGGGAGCGTCGGCGAAAGGGTCACCCGCGCGTCATCGAGTTGAGGCCCCGGGCGCAATCCCCATATATCCGGGCCATTTCTACGATTCGGCACCAGCTACGGGCTAACGGTTCGCGACCGCCTTGAGGGTGACCGTGCGCTGTACGACCGTCGGGCGGTGGTTGCGGCTGGTCAGGCTGATCGTGATCTGCACCTGCAGCGATCGTTTGGCGACAAGCAGCTTGCGCGCGGTGCTCGACAGCGTGAGCACGATGACGTGGGACGAGCCGGACTTGAGCGACACCGTGGCCGAACCGAGCGCCACCTGGTGCGGTTTGCTCTTGGCGATCACGTAAGACTGGACCGTCCTGCCCGTGAGCGTTCCTGCGCAGGTCTGCGGCGAGCGCAGGGTGAAAGCGACCTTGGCGTTGCCTGATCGCACTTCCGCACGGAATGCCGTAACCGTGACCGGCGGTTCACTCAGCACGTGCAGATGGTCGTGAACGGCCACGCCGTTCGGCTGCGCGGGCGTATGGCTCGTGTAGTTGTTGATGAGGAAGAACGCGCTGCACCCGTCGGCGTCCCGCTCCGCCTGGTCCTCGACGATCCATCCCGTCGCCAGATAGCTGACACCGGCCGAGTCGGCCCAACTCATGTAGTGCGCGTCGAATGTCGACGGATTCTCTTGGCAGTGCGACTCGCCGAAGTCGTCCTCGGCGAACTCGCCCGTAACGACCGGGACGTGTGCTGCAACCGGTGCGACCGCGCTCTTCCAACACGTCGCGTTGTCACATTGCTTACCCATGTAGTTGTGGAACGACGCCGCCTCGCGATTGACCGGGTCACGCGGAGCGTGGCTGAGCCACTGCTGACCGTGATCGCCGTCGCCGAGGTCGTTCGCGTAGTCCAGACCCCCGAGCAGGACGGGCTGCTTCGCGCCGGCGTTGCGCACCGCATTCACCAGGGACTGCATTCCGGCCACCTGATATCGGGAGGTCGGGTTTCCGTTCTCGTCATAGGCCGCGGTGAAACAAGGTCTTCCGTTGCTCAACCCACTGGCCGTTCCCGTTTTCCAGCAGTTCCAGGTGACCTTGTCATTGGCATTCTGGTCGCTGCCCGACCGAGGATCGGTGGGATCGAACGGCGCGCTGAAAAGGTCGAACACAACGGCTCGGTCGCTCTTGAACGTCGAGGCCACGGACGCCCAGAAGCCGACGGAGTGGTCCTGGTCCGGCATCGGCTGCTGCTCGAACGCGGCCTGGGCGCCGGGCGCCGTCCAATCGAGATCGAGGATCGCGTAGATCCCATGCGCATTGAGATCGGCGACGTAGTTGCGGATCTCGAGCTGGTAGCCGGCTTGCGTCAACTTGGGATCGGCTCCCTCGTCGCTGTTCGGCTGTCCGTTGATCCCCAGCCAGCAGTCTTCGTTGAGCGGGATGCGGACGGCGTTGGCACCCCATGATGCGATGGCCGCTGCGTCGGCGTTGTCGAAGTGGCCGTCGTCGTAACCGAACCCATCGACGCACCCGTACTCAGAACTCGGACGGTTGACGCCGAGCAGACGGATCGTGTGGCCGGAGCCGCTGACGAAGTGGTTGCCGGCGATCGAGATCGACAGGGGCGCCTTCGCGGCGGTCGCGTCCGCGCCGGTGACGAGCGACAAACCGGCAAGAGCCGCGACCGCGACAAACGCGATCAACCCATGCCGATGACGGCGTCGTTTCGAACTCATCAGGCCCTCCCTGAGTCGCGCAGAAGCTACCTTATTCACTTCCGGGCCTCGGCCGCCCTTCGCGATGCGCGAGCGAGGACCCGTGAAAGGTCAGTCGCGCGGCACAGTTGAGCAGGTCCGATCAGCGCATCTCGGACTGATGTCGTGTGGTGCCCCCGGCAGGATTCGAACCTGCGCCACCGCCTCCGGAGAGCGATTTTTGCGATTTTGAAGATCGTTGGCAAGTGCTTGTAGGCCCCGGATTTATTGGTCTCCATGCGCTTGGTGTCGTTGATCAACATCGACTGTTTTCAGTCCTGGTGTGTACCCGATGTGTACCCGCGAAGATCAACTCCGGCATCCTCCTTATCGAACGAGCGGCATCGACTCCGACGACGGCGCCGATGCCGGGTCGACGGGGAGGCCGGAGCGCAGTGCGCTCAGCACCGCCTGGTGGGTGAGCCAGCCGATGACTTCCGCTCCACCGTCATCGCCGTCGTCGCGCACGATCGGGACGGCAGCCGCGCCGGCGGTGTCGAGCAGGTCGAGGGCATCGTCAAGTGTGTCGTGGGCGCTGATGGCAGTGGGCTGCTCGAGAACGGTGGTGACGTCATCGGCGTCGTGGTCGCCGTCGGCGAGGGTGTCGGCGACGGTGTGTGCGGTAACGATCCCCAGGTAGGTGCCGTCAGGGGCGGTGACCGGTAGCTGCCCGTGCCGGGAGTGCGCGAGTTCGGCGGCCGCGTCGATCAGCCTGGTACCGGCGGGCAGGGTCTGCCCGACCGGTTCGGCGGCTTGGTCGGCGGTCAGCGTGCCCAGCGGCCCGGTGTGGTCGGGGCTGTCGATGTCGATGCCGCGGCGGCGCAGCTTGAGGGTGTAGATGGTGTCGCGCGAGAGCAGGTGGCTGACGCCGGTGGCGAGGACGATGGCGGCCATGAGCGGCAGGATGATCGTGTACTCGCCGGTGAGCTCGAACAGGATGATCACCGCGGTGATCGGGGCGCGAGCGGCGCCGGCGAACACCGCGCCCATCCCGATCAGCCCGTACGCGCCGGCTGGGCCGGCGACTGCCCGGGGATCAGGTGGTGGAGCACCGCGCCGTAGGCGGCGCCGAACATGGCGCCGATGAACAGGCTTGGGCGCGAACACGCCGCCGGATCCGCCGATTCCGATGGTGAGGCTGGTCGCGATCATCTTCGCGACCAGCAGCGCGAGCAGGAACAGCAGCGCGTAATGCCCGGCGACGCCGCGACCGAGCACCGGGTAACCGACCCCGTACATCTCGGGCAGCACCAGCAGCAGGCCGCCGAGCGCGAGGCCGCCGACTGCCGGGCGCAGCCATTCGGGCCAGCGCCACAGCCAGTCGCAGGCGTCCTCGATCGGCATACAGGACGCGGGTGAACACGACCCCGACGCCGCCGGCGAGCATGCCGAGCACCGCGAACAGCAGGTATTCGATCAGGGTGGCTGACGGTGAACGCGCGGCAGGTGCAGGAACGCGGCGTTGCCGAACGCGGCTCGGCCGATCACGCTCGCGGTGACCGAGGACAGCACGACCATCCCGAAGGATTGGGCCGCGAAGTCGCGCAGGATGAGCTCCATCGCGAAGAACACCCCGGCCAACGGCGCGTTGAACGTCGCCGCGATACCGCCGGCGGCACCGCACGCGACCAGCACCCGCATCCGCGGCTCGGCGACGCGGACCAGCCGCCCGAGCGTCGAGCCGAGCGCAGAGCCGATCTGCACGATCGGGCCTTCACGGCCGACCGAGCCGCCGCCGCCGATGCACAGCGCCGACGCCAAGCGCTTTCACCCCGGCGACCTGCGGCGCGATCCGCCCGCCGCGGCGCGCGACGGCATACATCACCTCGGGCACGCCGTGCCCGCGCGCCTCGCGGGCGAAGAAGTGCACCAGCGGCCCGTACAGCAACCCCGCGACCACCGGCGCGAGTATCACGAAATAGCGCCCCAGCCCCGGCAGGTGCGGGTTCGCCGCATGGCCGACCGCCGAGTAGTCCGCATGCCCGGACAACGCCAACGGTGAAGGTCTTGATCAGCCAGCGGAACACGATCGCGCCAGCGCCGGAGCCGGCACCGACCACCAGCGCGAGCAGCAACAAGCCGGTGTTCGACGTGCGCAGCGCATCCGGCAACCGCGCCGCGCCCCGCTGCAACGGCACCCTCAGCAGCGGCAGCCGCAGCGGCGGGGTCGGTACCGTGTTCGGGGCAGCAACATTTGGCTCGTGCGGTAATTGCATGATGCAACGATTGTACGATGCATCGAGAAGGGTGGCTGACACGTGACTCGCACCAACCGGCCGCGGCCGGCCCGCACCGGTGTGGCCGCCGCGCAAATCGACTCTCTTGTCGGTGCCGTCCTGACTGCTTCACGAGTGCTGGTCGGCGTATCGGCTCGGTCGTTGGCCGATGTTGAGGACACCGTGACCCTGACGCAGTTCCGCACGCTCGTGGTGCTGGACTCCCGCGGCCAGCTCAACCTCAACGGTCTGGCCGAGAACCTTGGTGTGAATGCCTCGACCGCGATGCGCATGATCGACAGGCTGCTGGCGGCCGACCTGGTCACCCGCCATGACAACCCGGCCAACCGCCGCGAGGTCGTCATCGGGCTGACCGAACTAGGAGCGCGCGTCGTCAGAGAAGTCACCGACCGCCGCCGCAAGGAGATCGCCCGCATCGTGCGCAGGCTCACGCCCGAGCAGCGCGCCGGCCTCGTCGACGCGCTGGCCGCATTCGCCGACGCAGCCGGCGAGCCGGCAGTGACGGGCTCGGCCGCTGTGAGCGGCTGGTGACAAGTGCCCCAGCACCCCCGGGGCCACGAATAGGTCATCGGGGTAGGCGAGCACACCCTTCGTCATCGCTCTCGTGCGCAGGCGTGACGGCGGAGCGAGCCAGCTGCCACCGGCCGACCCACTTCCAACTCGAGCTGCCGGCGGACAAGGTCGGCGAGATTCGCGGCGCGCACCCGGGTCCGCAGGCCACCGTCGGCGATCCGCCGCCGATCGCGTGATCAGGTGGGCGGTAGCGGCGCCCGGTGGAGGCGATGCCCAACGTGGTCCCTCGGCTGCCGGTGCGTGCGCCGGTCAACAGCGACCTGCGAAGATCAACTCCGGGTCGGGCGATTGTCCAACATCGACCGAACGCTCCACGTGCCAATGTTCGGGATGACCAGGCCGTGTACCCAAACCCCG
>CAVPTA010000004.1:0-151997 GCA_963708645.1 uncultured Actinomycetota bacterium
GCTGGCAGCTGAGGGCGACATCGAGCGCGGGCGAGTCGCGGATGTCGTCGCTGTTCGGCTTGAACGCCGCTCCGAGCACGCCGATGCGCTGGCCGGCCAGGTTGCCGCCGCAGACCTCGCGGGCGAGGTCGACCATGCGGGCTCGGCGTCGCATGTTGATCTCGTCGACGTTCTTCAAGAACGTGAGCGCCTGGTCGACACCGAGTTCGCCGGCCCTGGCCATGAACGCGCGGATGTCCTTGGGCAGGCAGCCACCGCCGAAGCCGAGGCCGGCGTTGAGGAACCGGTGGCCGATGCGCGCGTCCTTGCCGATCGCCTCCGAGAGCTTCACGACGTCGGCGCCGGTCACCTCGCAGATCTCGGCCATCGCGTTGATGAACGAGATCTTCGTGGCCAGGAACGAGTTGGCAGCGACCTTGACCAGCTCCGCGGTGGCGTAGTCGGTGACGATCAGCGGGGTGTCGGAGGCGAAGATCGGCGCGTAGGCCTCCTGCATCGCGGCGAGCCCATTCGGTCCCTCGATGCCGAGCACGACCCGATCAGGCCGCAGCGTGTCGCCGACGGCGAGCCCTTCGCGGAGGAACTCCGGGTTCCACACCAGCTCGCCGCCCGCCGCGGCGATCATCGGCGCCAGGCGGCTTGCCGTCCCTGCCGGGACCGTCGACTTGCCGACGACGATCGATCCGTCGCGCAGCGTTTCGGCCAGCTCGGTGAAGGCAGCGTCGACGAACGACACGTCGGCGGCGAACTCGCCCTTCTTCTGAGGCGTGCCGACGCAGACGAAATGCAGGTCGGCGAACTCAGTGGCCTCGCGCAGCTTCGTCGTGAACCGCAGTTGCCCGGACGTGACGTGCTTCGACAGAAGTTCGGGCAGTTCTGGCTCGAAGAACGGCACCTCTCCCCGCGCCAGCCGGTCGACCTTGGTCGGATCGGTGTCGACACCGATGACCTCATGGCCGAACTCGGCCATGGCGGCGGCATGCGTCGCGCCGAGATAGCCGGTTCCGATCACCGCAATTCGCAAGACCTCTCCCCTCACTCGGATGCGAGCTTATGGGTTCGCTCCAGTGCCGGTCTGCTCGGGCCGCTGCCGATTTCGCAGAACATCGCGTTGCATGAAAATCCAGTAAAAAGTGGGTTAGATGGGTTATGCTCGCCGCCTGGTCCGTGTAGCGTCCGCCCATCGGGCATTTCACCCGAAACCGCATATTTCGGCCACCGCCGATGCTGGCCACACTGCCTAGCTGGGAGGACGAATGCTGACCAAAGCGCTCGCGCTGCTGACTTCAGCTCTGACCACCCTGGTCCTGCTCGTTGCTGCGCTCGTCGTTGCTGGGCCGTCCTCGGCCGCTCCGTCGAGAGCGGCGAATGCGTTCGCCCCGGCGTCGCGGCCGTGCGGTCGGCCGCATTACCCGCCGTGCCCGCCGAAGTCGTCGGCGTCGGTGTCGCCGCACAACGTGCGACGCGGTCACCACCTGTTCATCAGCGTGCGGCACTACCCGGCGCACAAGCGGGTGACCGTTCATCTGGCTGGGCACGGCATCTATCGGCAGCTCGGATCGTCACGCACGGGCCCGCACGGGAACACGAACTTCAGCGTCCGGATCCCCAAGCACATCCCGGTCGGCCGCTACACCGTGTACGTGCAGATCGGCTCGGCCACCAAGACGTTCCACATCAACGTCATCCGAGGTTGACCGAAGACTCGCCGGATAGCTCTCAACCTGATCCGTTCGCCGGGCCTGCCTGGGCCGACTCGAGAGGTCGCGTCCGGGTCAGGCGCCGGCGCCGGCGCCGCGGCAAACGCCGGATTGTGATCGGTGGCGCCGGGCTGCTAGTGCTGCTCGTGCTGGCCGGCGCGTGGCTGGCCTGGAATGCGTTGCACGCCAGGTCGCAATTGCAGCTCGTCCGCGGCGATGTCGAGCGCCTGCAGAGCGAAATCGCGAGCGGCGATCTCGCCGCCGCGCGCGAGACGATCGGCTCGCTGCGAAGCCACGCAACCGCGGCGCAGTCATACGTCGACAGCCCGATCTGGCGAGTCGGCGAGAGCGTCCCGTTCCTCGGCTCTCGGCTGACGTCGGCCCGCTCGCTGACCACGATCATCGACCGGATCTCCAACGGCGCCATGCCCCGCCTCGTCGACGCGGCGTCGGTGCTCACCCCGGCGAAACTGCGCGAGGCGAACGGCAGCATCGATCTCGCCGCAATCCAGCAGGTTGCGCCCGAACTCGCCGACGCCTCGGCGACACTCGCTGCTGCAGAGTCCGACCTGCACCACATGTCAGCCTCGGGTTGGTCGAGCGTCGAGAACGCGCGCGCCGAGTTGCTCAGCCAGCTGCCGTCGCTCGGCAAGACCATCGGCGCGGCGCGAGCAGGCGTCGCAGATCGCCCCGACACTCTTGGGCGCATCGGGGCCACGCTCGTACATGATCACGTTCCAGAACGACGCAGAGATGCGCGCGACCGGCGGTGTGCCCGGCGCATTCGCGATCGTGCGCGTATCGCATGGGCGGTTCCACTTCACGCACTTCGAGTCGGACAACTACCTCATCGGCACGACCGGCGACCGGAGTCGACTTCGGCCACGGCTACGACGAGCTCTACGGCACGAGCAGCAACGGCGCAGCCGCCGAGTACCGCAATACGAACCTCAGCCCGAACTTCCCGTACGCGGCGCAGTTGTGGCTGGCGATGTGGCGCCACAAGACCGGACAGCAACTCGACGGCGCGATCACGCTCGACCCCACGGCACTGAGCTATCTACTCGCAGCCAGCGGGCCGGCCACTTTGCCCGACGGCACGACTGTCTCTGCCGCCAATGTCGTCGCCTACACCCAGTCGACGGTCTACACGCGCTTCCCCGACGACGAGCGCGCTCGCAAGCAGTTCCTGCTGGATCTTGCCCGCGGGGTCAGCCGTCGGATCCTGAGCCCTCGATGTCGACCTGCCGGCGCTGGTCCACGCGGCTGGGCACGCTGCGACGCAACAACGGCTGCTGCTCTGGGTCGCCGATCGTTCGATCGAGGCACAGTTGGCGCGTCTGCCGATCGGCGGGGTCGAGCCGCAGACCCGCGCGCCGTACTTCCGATTGGCGCTCTGGAACTCGACCGGTAGCAAACTCGATTACTACATCCACGCCTCGCTCGACTGGGCGAGCTCGACCTGCGGGGCGAAGCAGCACGTCACCGTGACGGTGCACCTGCTCAATTCGGCGCCTGATGGCTTGCCCGGCTATGTGCTCGGCGAGACCGCTGACAAGCAATTCCACATCCCACCCGGCGATGAATATCTCGCGATCATGGCTTACGCGACCGACGGCGCAGAGCTGTCGCGCTACACGGTCAACGGACGCGCGACCGAGCCGGCACAATTCGCCGAACTCGGCCACCCGGTGTGGTCTGACGGCCAATACGTGCGCCGCGGCCAACCAATGACGATCGTGTACGACATCGTCGAGCCCGCGTCGACAGCAGGCCCCGATCGTCCCGGCACAGCCGATGGTCAATCCGATGCAGGTCACCGTGCGCCACGTGGCATGTCGCTAATCGTTCTTCGCGCTATCGCTACCGCTCGGCTGCGACCACTGACGGCGTCTTCATGGCAAGCTATCCGCCGTGACCAACGGAGGGCGTAGCCCAGGACCACCACGGTTCGGGTGGGCGGTCGCGATCACGTGTTTCGGCGCGGCGTTGATCATCATCGCGTTGTTGCTCTACGTCACCCATCCGCAGTGGTTCTGAGCACCCGAGCTGGTAATTCCTTCCCGCGCGGCTAGGTTCGAACCCGCACCAGACGAGCTGGTCTCTCGGTTGCGTCGATATTGATCACTTCTGGAACACGGCTTGTCGGACATGTGGGTGATCATCACGAAAGATCCTCCAGACACCGATCTCGGGAGGACCCGTGTTTCGCAAGTTCCTCGGCTACGTCCGCAGCCAGAGCATCGCAATCCTTGCCCTTTTCTTCGCCCTCGGCGGCACGGCCGGAGCGGCCGCGGCAATGTGGACAGGAGCGAATATCGTCGACGGCACCCTCACGGGTGCTGACATCCAAGACAAGTCACTGACAGGCTCCGACATTGCAAACGGGTCGATTTCTTCGCAAGACCTGGCTCCCGGTGCGGTGTCGGGCGGCGGGTCGATCGTGCTTGCGCAGATTAACGACCTCAACACACTGAACATCGCGCCGACGACCGCAACAGACCAGCCTCCGGTGACGCTTGAGTCGGACACCTTCACAACGACGACCGGCAAATTCGTCGGCTTCACCGGCGTCGTCGCGGTGACCTCGGACGCGAACGCCGGCTGCCAGAGCGGGGCGACGATCTACCCGCCAACTACAGGGTTCACCGTGTACTTGGACGGCAACGCTGTCGCAGACGCCGGCACTTGGGAGGCCGACCACTTCGTGGACGGCACGCACGAAACCGTCGGCCCACCGCACTGGGTCGAGGCGGGCACGCACACGCTGACGATCGAGTATCGGCCACGTACCTGCGGTGACGGCAATCCCGGCGACCCCGTTCCGGCTCCCGGTCAACTGTACGTGTCGAACCTCCACGCAGTGGCGTACAGCGTCAGTAACTGAGTGCCTGTGCCACGGCTTCGTCCGGCACTTGCCTGAAGTCGCCGCAGAGCACGCTGACGGCGCCGAAGTTACGACGTACCTCGACACGTCGATGCGATCGCCGACAAGCACGCGACGGTCCTCCCCTCGAACCGAGGCGAAACGAAGCCGCGAGCGTCCCGGCTGGCATCGGCGTAGCAATGATCACGCCGGCGTCCCGGACGTCCGCAATGCGGATGCTTGCCTGAGAAGTTACTGCGTACACAACGTCCCGTTAATCGCAACCAGCGAAGATCGACCCATGGTGCGGAGGGGAAGAGTGCGACGGTGGGTCAGGCGAACGCCTAACGGCCAGATCGGCATGACGCTCGTCGGCATCGGCTGCGTGTGCATCCTGGCGGCGGCGATCATGATCGGCGTCAGCAACCACTGGCTCTAGGCGTCGCTGCCGTAGCCTCACCCCATGGCCGCCGGACGACAGATCCAGACCAGCACCCTGGTGGCGGGTGTCGTCATCGGCTTCATTCTGTACGCGATCTTCCGGCACATCTTCTACATCCTGATCGGCGTCGCGATCGGCGCGCTGCTCGTGCTGTATCTGCGCCGGCGCTAGCGCTAGGCCGCGCCGCGGCGCGCGAAGACCGCCAACGGAGTCTTCGCAAGAATGCGCGCATCGAGCGTGAGGCTCCAGTTCTCGATGTAGAACAGATCGAGCTTGACGCGCTCGTCGTAGCTGACGTCACTGCGTCCCGACACCTGCCACAGGCCCGTCACGCCGGGCTTGAGCGCGAGGTAGCTGCTGCGCTGGGTGCCGTAGCGCACGAGCTCCTCCTCGGTCACCGGCCGCGGGCCGATCAGGCTGAGCTTGCCCGAGAGCACGTTGAACAGCTGCGGCAGCTCGTCGAGGCTCGTCCGGCGCAAGAAGCGCCCGATGCTCGTGATGCGCGGATCGTCACGCACCTTGTGGTCGGCGAGAAACTCGTCGACGAGGTCAGGGCGATCCATCGCGCGGAACGCATCGAGCGGCGACGCATAGTCGCGGCCCGGCCCGGTCGAGTACTGCCACACCATCGTGCGGAACTTGATGACACGCAGCGGACGCCCGTAGCGGCCGATGCGCGTCTGCCGGTAGAACACCGGCCCCGAAGGATCGCGCAGCTTCACGATGGCCGCGATCACCAGCATCACCGGCGAGAGCAGCACGGTGAGCAGGACGGTGCACACGAGATCGAACGCGCGCTTGACCACGGCCGACCAGCCGTCGAGCGCGGTGAGCCGCACCTCCATGACCGGGATGCCGTCGACGGTCGCCAGCGTCGAGGTCGCGGCGTAGACGCCGTACTGGTCGGGGACGAACCGGTAGGTGATGCCGCGCGAGTTGGCCAACGACATCAGCCGGGCGACCTCGTCGCGATCCATGTCGACGTCGGCCTGGACGATCTCGTCGATGTCGTCCGGCCGAGCTGCGAGCGCCGTCTCGAGATCGGTAACGACCGGAAGGTCTTCGCCGCCGGGAAAGACGTCGATCAGCCTGCGGCTTAACGACAGCCAGAATTTCGTATCCGCTGCCCGGGCGGCGCATATCGAGCGCAATCCGTCGCGCCAAATCATTCGTGCCGATGAGAACGACGCGATGGCGGTAGCGGCCGGTGCTGTATACCGCACGCAAAACGCCGCGAATAAGCAGCCGGCAGGCGAACACGAACGCAACCGCAAGGCCGAATGCATAGATCGGGACCGAGCGCCCGGGAAGATCGGCCCGGTGACATTCATGTAGTCGATGACGACGAGCGTCATGACACCGAGCAGCGAGGCGACGATGATGCGACCCAGCTCGCTGCCGACGCCGCGACGATGTTCGACTCCGTACAGCCCGACCGCAGCGAAGATGAGCACCCACGCAGGGCTGAGCAGCGCGACCAGCTCGGCAAATCGCATGATCGTCATCGGCTGCCGCAGCGCGGCAGGCTCGGACGCCCGGATGTTGAAGGCGAGCACGAACGCTTCGTAGATCGCGAAGACGTCGAAGACCGCCAGCGTTGCGGCCAGCACCATGCGGCGAGAGGTGCGACGCGGGGTGTGCGGAAGGCGCGGCCCTTCCCCCATACGTCACCTCCGAAATTTCGCTGAACGAGCGCGCGATCGCCATCGCTCAGTGCTGAGCTTTTGCTATGACATCATCCACCCACCAGTGCTGCAAGTGGGCAGATATTCAAAGATCAAGACAAAGTCAGGACACCTGTCAGATGTGCGTGAGCCGAGCCGCGCTCGGCACGCCAGCTGACACTGGCTAAATTCTTCCGCGTGTCACATCTGCGTATTGCGCTGGTCATCGTCGTGTTGCTCGGCTGCATGGCGTGCGCGATCGTGATCGGCCGGCGTCAGCGCCTCGGCACCGTGCTACTGGCGTTGCTGTCGGTGCTGTGGCTGCTCGTCAACAAAGACTTCGAGGGCCCGGTCCTGCTGACGGTGGTCGAGGACCACGGCCTGACCACGGCCGACCTGCTCGGCTTGGCTGGCCTGATCCTGGCAGCATGGCAATTCTGGCGCCTGCGCTGACGCGCCCCCAACGTAACGTTGCGGTGTGGCAGAGAGACCGCGCGATCGCACAACGATCCTCATCGGCGTGCTGACGATCGTCGCGATGGCGATCATCGCCACGATCTTCCTGATCATCACCTCGCCGTGGAACGACCCGCACCCGCGCTTCCACCCAAGCCGGCGCACACGCATTCCGCCCGGCGCGGCTGACCGATCCGTGAGACGCGTAATCGACTTCACATTTGGCTACGCGCGCCGGCGATAAGTACGGATATGTTTGGCCGTTGTTGATCAACACTTGTGGTTCGGATGGCAACGTGACGGTCATGATCGCGCGAACGCCTGCCGGCATCAGAAAAGGGTCGGCTCTGTCCGGCGAGCTGGCCAGCTGGTGGGAGCTGCGGCGACTGCGGCATGACGCGAGCTGCACCTGGTGCCATCAAGAGTTCCCCGAGGGCCACGCGGCCGTCGACGGAAACTACTGCTCGGAGCTATTGCGCCGACCGAGACCGGCAGTTCCGCCAGAATTAGCCCCGCGCAGATCTACGGCTGCACGAACCTCGTAGGCCGTCCCCTACGCTGACCGCGTGACGCGGGTCTTCGTCACCGGCGGCGCCGGGTTCATCGGGTCGTGGTTCGTGCGCGCGGTGCTCGCCGACGAATACCCCGCCCTTGCCGGCGCGCACGTCACGGTATTCGACAAGCTCACCTATGCAGGAAACCTGACGAATCTTGCCGCGGTCGCGGACGATCCGCGATACCGCTTCGTGAGCGGCGACATCTGCTCCGCCGACGACCTCGACGCGGCACTGCCCGGCCACGATGTCGTCGTCAACTTCGCGGCCGAGTCGCATGTCGACCGCGCGATCGGCGGCGAGGCCGCCGGCTTCGTCACCACCAACGTGCTCGGCGCGCAGCAGCTGTTCGCGGCGGCGCTGCGGCACGGGGTGACGACCGTGCTGCATGCCTCGACCGAAGAGGTCTACGGCTCGATCGACGAGGGGTCGTGGGACGAGGACGCGCTGCTCGAGCCGAACACGCCGTACTCAGCAGCGAAGGCCGGCGGCGACCTCATCGCCCGCGCGTACGGCGTCACCTACGGCCTCGACGTGCGGGTCACGCGGTGCTCGAACAACTTCGGCCCGTACCAGCATCTCGAGAAGCTCATCCCCCGCTTCGTCACCAACCTGCTCGACGGCAAACCCGTCCCGCTGTACGGCGACGGTTCGCAGCGGCGCGAGTGGCTATGGGTCGGCGACCACTGCGCCGCGCTCGCCCTGGTGCTGCAGCACGGACGTCCCGGCGAGATCTACAACGTCGGCGGCGGACGCGAGCTGAGCAACCGCGACCTCACCGCGCTGCTGCTCGAGGCCACCGGCCGCGACGACAGCTTCGTCGAGCACATCGACGACCCGCGCGGAAGCGGCCACGACCAGCGCTACTCCGTCGACGACACCAAGATCGAGAGCGCTCGGCTACCGACCGGCACGTCGTTCGAGGACGGGTTGGCGCCGCACCGTGCAGTGGTACCGCGACAACCGCGCCTGGTGGGAGCCGTTGCGCTGAGGCGACGAACCTGCGTCGCCACCGATCCGACCCTCCGGCGGGGCACCGGAGGGTCGGATCGTGGGGAGATGGCTTGCTGTCAGCTGCCGAACTGGTAGGTGCGCGACGGCAGTCCTGCGCCGGCGAAGGTCACGTCGTTGATCGTCGCCTTCGCGTTGGTCGCGGCCGAGCCGCCGCCGAGCAGGATCTCGGCCAGGCAGATGGGCTCGTTGCTGACGTCCTTGGACGCACCGTTGTTGGTCGAGTGGATCGCGACCGGGTACGTGCCGTCGGTCGGGTTGGCGTCGTTGTCCACGCCGACCGTGCTCGTCGTGTCGGTCACCTTGTACGTCTCGGTCTCGCCCGAGTAATCGAGGTTCGTCGACTGGACGGACGGGTTGTAGACGACGTCGTCGTCACCGCACGACCCGCCGCTCGGCAGCAGCTTCAGCTTGAAGTACGGCGCCGCGAAGTGCGAGTCGTTCGGCATGGTGTAGCTCTCGGTGTAGCTGATCGTCGAAAGCTGCGCCGGAGTCATGCCGTCGAGCGCGTGGGTGGCGATGCCGGCGTAGTCGTTGCTGTTCGCAAGGCCGCCGCCGGCGCCGGTGCCGCCGAGCTGCACTCCGCCGGCGTTGATCGACGAGTGGCCGTCGGTGCCGTCGCTGTGGTCGACCCAGGTGCCGGTCAGGTTGGTGACCGGGACGTACGGGGTGCCGTCCTTACCGGCCGGACCCTGCGGGCCGCGCGGGCCCTCGTTGCCCTTGAGCGCAGCCCTGGCGTCCTTGGAAAGCCGGTCTGCCTCGATCGTGCCCTGCTTGATCTTCGGGTTGGTCACTGCATTGTTCTGCAGCTGCTTGTTGCCGACGCTGCCCGGCGCGAGCTGGCTCGCGGCGAATGCAGTTCCACCCCCGACCGCGATAACGAGTGCCGTCGTCGCGATCACTGTCGCTGTCGATGGTTTGTGGAGCTTCAAGAGGTCCTCCCTAGGACGCTGTCAGGGCGCACGTGATCTTGAACGCGCCGTCAGCGTACGTTTCCGTGGAAGAATTGTCACGGAAAGGGAGGATTTGGCTGGTTTATGCCAGTTAGTTCCCCTGATGGCCGCGGACCCTATCGGCTGAGACGTCTTCTGGGCGAAAGGCTTGGATCAGGAAACTTGCGTCTGCCCGTCGCCGCTCACGACCAATGGCTGACGTCGAAGTTCGGATCTCCGCCATTGCTCATCACGATGCGTCCGGTGAGGCTGGTGTGGCCGACGATCGGGCTGCCACCCGTGTTCTCGAACTGACCACCGCTGCCGTTCTCGTCGTGCTGCGTGTGCCGCACGCCGTTGAGCTTGCACGTCTGGGTGGTGGCGTCGAGCTGGGTCACGACGAGATGCCCCGATCCCGTCACGAAGCCGGACGCCGATCCGAAGACGTCCAGTGTCTTCGTCGCCGTATGCAGCACCGGTGCGTGCGAGCTGCGGGCCGATGCGTCGTCGCCGCGAACCGCACCGGCCGGACGGGCCAGCGACACGTTGCGCTCGACCTGGATGTTCTGCGTCCCGCCGCCCTTGTAGCCGTACAGCGACGGCGCGTTCGAGTTGTACGCGTTGAAGTAGGTCGAGTCGGCGCAGGTCGGGGTGTAGAGCTGGATGCAGCCGCGATCGACCGACAGGGTTGTGCTGCCGGCCTTGAAGGTGAGCTGCCGGCCGCCGATCGTGCCACCGCCCTTGAGATGCGTGTTGAGCGTCGCCCGTCCGGACAGATTGCCGGTGTAGTCAGTGCGGGAACCGGTCGCACAGGTGACGTTGTGCCGGGCGGTCTTCGTGAAGGTCATGTTGATCGTCAGCAGCGACGCAACCGTCTGCGGAGTCTTGAACACGGCGCGACCGCGCGTGCCGTTCCACGTGAGCGACGACTTCGGCACCGGCAGGTACCAGTAGTGGCTCTCGCTACCGCCGGTGGCCGTGCGGTAGATGTCGACCTCGGCATCATGCTGGTCGCCCTGCGACATCGAGACGTCGAACTTCCACGCCTCGCCGTTGGACGTGTGCACTGTGACCAATCCCGAGCTGAGCGACAGGATCGGCGGCCGCGGCGCAGCGGCATGCGCTGTCGCGACCGACACCCCGAACGCCAGCGCGATTGTAGACAGCACAGCAAGGATGCGAAGCTTCACGGTTCCCTCCCAGAGAACGGCAGCGGCCTGCCGGGCGTGATCATAACCGCGATCAGACGGATCAGAAGACGTTGGGCAGCAGCCGCATCGCCTCGGTACTCAGCCCCCACAAGAGGCAGAAGATCACCGGCGCGCCGGCGAGCCAGACCTGCCACCGGCCCCATCGCACCCACAGCCACGCGATCAGGCATGCCGCGATGAGCAGCGCCTGGATCCAGAACACGATGTACGGCCACGCCGCCGGGTCACTGCGACCCTGGATCTCGGACGTGGGAACGGCTTCCGGACGTCCGGGCGGTGCGGCGACCGGCCGTCCTTGCAGCGCCGCGTCGACGTATTCGACGGTGCTCGCGCGCAGTGCGCCCAGCCAGCCGGAGCCGACCGAGGTCACCATCGTGAGCATCGACCCGCTCGCCGGGAAGGCGGGCAGCGGCGACCCGGCTTCGCGCACGTCGAGGACCGTGTAGCGGAACAGACCCTGACCCGTTCGCACTGTGATCGCGTCGCCGGCACGTAGCTGCCCGATCGCAGCGAACGGAGCGCCGGCCGTCACGCTGCGGCCCATCAGGATCGTCTGACCCGGCTGGCCGGGGAGCGGCGAGTCACGCAGAGTGCCCGGGCCCGGTGAGCAGATCGGACGCGGACGTGCCCTCGACCACCATCAGGTTGTCGATGCCGACCGACTCAGCCTCGAGCATCGCGACCGGGGTGCCCGGCGCGATCGACCCGCCGATCGCCGGTGCTACCTGACTCGACGGATCGAGCACGCCGCGGAACTGGCTGTAGAGCTGGTGCTGGCTGCGCTGCTCCTGCAACGCGCTGAATTCGACCGCGTACACGAACACGTACAGCGCGGTGACTGTGAAGGCAGCGAGCGTGATGACGACTGCGACGAAACTGCGCGGCAGGACGGGCTTCGGCCGTGGTGTCTTCGTCCGCGCATGGGTCTTGAGCACGCGCTTCCGCGCGCTTGGCGGGGCGACCTTGGTGTCGGTCATTGCTTGCCCCGCCACCGGGCCACGAGGTAGCTCGCCGGCGTCGCGACGAGACCGAATGCAGCGAGCAGCAGCGCGATCACGACAGCGAGCGCGGCACCGCTGAGCGGCACGCTCGGGGTCTTGCCGAGCGGCACCGACTTCGCAGCGGCCGAGCTCAGCGGTGTCGGGACAGATCCGGACGACGTGGCCGCACCGGTCGTCGGCGATGCGGACGAGCCGGAGGTGGGCTGCGTGCCGCCGTCGAGCGGCGGGATCGTGCCGCCGCCTGGCTGCGTGCCGCCGGGCCCACCTGTCGCGCCGTGCCCGGTGGATGACGGCGAGCCGCCGCCCGGCCCCGTGTGGTGTTGCGAACGCCGGCCGGTCAACGCGGGCAGCGCGCCCTTCTGCGCAGCCACCGCACCCGCAGCGGCCAGCGTGTAGGACGCGAGCTGACCGAGCCCGTTCGCGGACGTCATCGGCAGGTACCCCGGCGGCAGTTCCCCGACGCCGAGGCCGGGTTGCTGGCCGGGCCCAGCTGCGAACCGCAGCAACGCTGCGTAGTCACTTGCGTCGGTGCTCGACAGACCGGTGGTCGGAATGGCCGCGTACACGACCATCGTGCCGGGATAGGCCGAGGCGTCCGACTTGTTGGTGGCGATCGCCTTGGTGGGCACGGGCCACGTCCCCGTCGTGGTGTCGGGCTTCAGCAGGTCCGCCGCCGCACGCAGCGACGCGTCGTCGGGCGCGACGAAGCGTCCGTTCGCCGTCTGCAACGCGGCGCTCGACAACTCGTAGCGATGCGCGTCGGCCAAGCGACGTCACGCCGATCATGAAGCGGTACCCGACGGTCTGCCGGCCGGCCTTCACGAGCTTCTCGCCGACCGTCGTGCCGTCGATCTGCGAACACACCGTCGTCGACTGCGCGATCGCGAACTGCATCGCCTCGCTGATGTCGGCCATCGATGCCGCCGGTGCCGCGACCAGCGGCAGGTAGGGCACCGGGTTGTGGAACAGGCAGTCGTTCAGGTCCGAGGCGTAGTAGGCCTTCGGCTCGAACGTTGCACAGCAGCGGCCACTTGTCGACCGGCAGCGTCGATGTGCTTGTAGGCGGGGTTGACGACCATGCCCCACGGATCGGGCTTGCCGTTGAGCCAGGCGCGCGCGGCCGGATCGTCGTTGATGTAGGTGGTCAGCGCGCGGATCACGTCCGAGTCGCTCGACAGCGCGAGCAACGTGCTCGCAGCGTCGCTGGCCGAGACGCCCTGCGCGATGCCCGGGTTGAGCTTGATGAACTCCGGATCGAGGGTGATGTTGAGCGGGTTGTTGCTCAGCGCGGCGTACTCCTGCTTGATCGGCAGCGCGGCCGGATAGGACTCGGTCAGCAGCTTCGCCAGCAGCCGCGGCGAGAGCCGCAGCTTGGTGTACGCCTGACCGTTCGCGTCGTCGATGACGTAGGTGATGGCGAATCCGCTCGACCGCGACCGGTGCGTGACACCACGGGTTTGCCGTAGCCGTTCGGTTGCGGCTCGCTGGTGAACGCCGCCTCGGCGCCGCCGGTGGCGACCAGGTTGCGCGCCTCCGGCTCGCCGGTCTGCACGTGGGTGAAGTTGAACAGCTTGTCGTTCAGGCAGAAGTGCGGCGCCCACTGCCCGGTGGCCTGCGATCGAGCAGCTCCGAGCCGTAGACGTCGACGTCGTTGGCGCGGTGGACGACGGAGCACGCGTTGGCGGGGACGGCGAAGGTCAGCGGGACGACGATGCGGTTGCGCCAGTTGGACGCGCTCCACCACAGGCTGCCGCTCACCGCCAGCGCATCGCCGCTCTGCGGCGTCACCAGCTGGCCGGGAGCGAAGTTGCCCTTCGACTCGCAGGCAGCGGCGTCCTGGTCATCACCGGCCGGCGGTCGGTCGTCGCTCGGCAGCGATGCGGCTGCCGGGTCGCAGCTGATCCCCATGATCGGGACGGCGACCAGCGAGCAGGCAACGGTGTGGCTGCAGCCGAGCGAGGCGTTCTCGGCGTCGGTCCAGACGTCGAACTTCGCGCTGCCCTCGCCGTTGCGCGCGGTGACGCCGAACGTCTCGTTGCTGGGCAGGGCCGACCCGCCGACCGACTGCGACTCCGGCGGCTGACCGGCACAGCCGGCCGGGCCGTCGTCGTACACATGCCCGTTCGCCGCGATGAACGGCACCCAGTGCTGGACGGTCGCCGGGAAGCATCCGGACGGCAGGTTCTTCGGTGCATCGGCAACAGCGGCGCGATCGCCCTTGGTCGCGTAGCGATCGAGCCGGTACGGCGGGAAAGTCGGTCTGGTAACTCTCCTGGTAGCGCTCGCTCCAGTCCTGCGTCCAGCACGTCTGCTGGAGCTGACATGCGTCGAGTCGCGCCGCGGCACTCGAGCAGGACGAACGGGTACTCCTCCTGCTGCGCGTCGATCGAGTTCTGGTCGGCGACGATGCCGCCCGTCGGGTGCGCGCCACGCCACGAGACCGTGATCTCCTGGCGGCTGCGCAGATTCTGCGTCTGGTTGACCCGCACCGTGACGTGGCGCTTGTCGACGACGCGGTTCTTGCCGTTGATCAGGTGGACCCGCGTGACCGTCTTGGTCTGCGCGAATCCGCCGCCGCCCGCGGCCGCCGCAGTGGCCGACGTCGGCGACACCGCGACCACGCTCGATGCCGCCAGCGCCAGCACGCCGGCCAGGCCGAACGCCCGGCGCATCATGGCTTGCCCTTTCGTCGCGACACGCGCAGTGCGATCACGGGCGGCAACGCGAACAGCAGCACGAGCAGTACGGCCGCGAGCACGGCGAGCAGATCGGAGTTGTGCTGCGACCGGTACCCCGCCTCCTCTGCCGAGACGACCACGGGTGCTCCGCCCGCCGCCGCGCTCTGGTCGTTGCCGCCGACGATCTGGCCGGTCTGCGGGTCGATGTGCGTCCCGCCCGTCGACCCCGGTGCGCCCGAGGCGCTGCTCGAACCGGGACCTGCGCCCGGGGCGCCCGAACCGGCGGTGTTGCCCGGCCCGCCCGGAGCGCCGTTGCGCGACTTCTTGCCGCCCTTGCCGCCCGCCGGGTTGCCGTTGCCGGTGTTGCCGTGACCCGAACCGGGGCTGTGCGGAACCGGGCCCGTCCCGTTCGGTGTCACGCCGTCAGCACACGGACCGGCGCCGGTCTTGTCGCACGACGGCGGCATCGGCGCGATCTGCGCGAGGTAGTTCGACGAGGGGTGGCCTTTCACGAACGTCGGGTTGTCGCAGGTCGTGACGCTGCGTTCGGTGAGATCGACGCCCGGGTCGGCCGACTTCAGCTTCTGCAGCTGGCCGAAGCCGGCCTCGACGAGGTTGACCGGCAGCGGCGAGTAGCCGATCGGGCCGATCTCTTTCTGGCCCTGGCAGATCGAGTAGTAGACGAAGTCGGCGATCGTCTGCCGTTTCGCCGTCGTGATCTTCGTTTCCGGCGACGGGTACTTGCCGGTCGGGACGATCATGTACACGTACGACGACAGCGGGTAGGTGCGCGCGTCGTGGTCGGTGTACACGTTGTCGAGGTTCTGCAGCAGGTAGTTCGGCGAGCTCTTGTCCATGTTGATCTGCGCCTTCTCCAGCGCGACCGCGACGTTGTACTGCGTCGGCAGCGTGTAGTAGCCGTCGGTGTTCAGCAGCTTCGCGACCGGATAGTTCTGCCCGAGCGCGTAGGAGTATTCGACGTAGCCGATCGATCCGTTCGCCGACGACGAGGACACGTAGTTCATCGCGCCGTCCGACCCGTTCTGCGCGATCTCGTTGCCGGCCCGCGGGAAGTACTCGGTCATGCCGACGCCGTGACTGAACGATTCCCAGATGCTCTGGTACTCGTGGTCGAAGTAGCGGGTGAGCTGCGCAGTCGCACCAGATCCTTCCGACTGCACAACCGGGGTGATCGGCAACGACGGCAACGCATGCCCGTTGTTGTCCTTCGTGATCGCCGGGTCGTCCCAGTTCGTGATCTGGTTGGTGAAGATCTTCGTCAGCGTCTCGCCGGACAGTCGCAGGTTGCGCACCTGCGTCCCCTGCACCTTGATCTGGTACGGGAACGCTGTGCCGCCGGCCGCGATCGGCAGGTACGCATACGGACGGCCCTGCGAGGTGTCGTCGACGCCGGTCACCGGATCGCGTCCCTGATAGCCGAGCGACGTGACGGCGAAGTCGGACGTGCGGTTCGCGTAGTCCTGGCGACCCTGCGCGTCACCGCTGGGCGTGTAGTCGACTTCCATGCCCTGCGAGTGCACGTCGGCCACCCACTGGTTCACCGCGTTCGCGGCCCAACTCGAGCCCGAACCCTCGATGAGCGCATAGCTCGTGGCGGCCGCCGGCGCGGCGTCTGCGATCAGCGGGATCGTCGTCACCAGCAGCGCGGTGACGACGATCCGCATGCGCCGGTTCATCGCTGCCCCAGGTCTTTGCGCGTGAGCCATCGGGCGATGCCGAACAGGATGAGCACCGCGGCCAGCAGCACGCTGGCCGCGCCGAAGGCTCGCGTGACCTGCAGGTCGAGGCCGGTCTTGACGGAGGTGAAGGTGTAGAGCGGAAGCGAGTTCATCTCATTCTGGGTGGGGTCGTAGTTCATGAAACTGGACGAGCCGGAGAGGATCAGCGGCACTGCCGTCTCTCCAATGGCGCGCGCAACGCCGAGGATGGTCGAGTTGACCAACGCGGGCAGGGCGCTGGGCAGGACGACCTTGCGCACGGTCGTCCAGCGCGTCGAGCCGAGCGCCATGCTCGCCTCGCGCAGCCCGTTGGGGACGATCTTCAAAGAGATCTCGGACGCGCGGGCGATGATCGGCACCATCGTGACCGTCATCGCGGCCGACACGGCCATGCCCGACTTGGGCCAGCCGAACTCGACGATGAGCACCACGTAGATGAACAGCGCGGCGAGGATCTCGGGCAGTGCCGTCATCGCTTCGACCACGGTGCGGACGATGCGCGTGCCCGGGCCGCGCACCTCGGCGAGGTAGACCGCAGTGCCGATACCGAGCGGGACGGACACCACGACGGCGACGGCAATCTCGAGCCCCGTGCCGACGATCGCGTGCAGGATGCCGCCCTGCGTCAGCGGCGCCGTGGGCGAGACACCGGCCATCGTCTGCGTGTAGAAGTTCGCGTGCACGAGGGCCGACCAGCCACGATGCACCGTGTAGTAGAGCGTGCTGCCGATCGCGAGCACGACCACTCCGGCCGCGGCCCACAACGTTGCCGTGACGACGTGGTCGATGACGATGGGACGGGGATTCGACATGCCGACGAGTGCCGCGTAGCAGCCCAGAAACACGCCGAACCAGCAGACGAGGAAGCCAAGAGTGCCGCTGAACGGCAGCAGATGGTCGTAGAGGATCGTCACCAGCGCCAACGACGCCAGCAACGCACCGACCAGTGATGCGGCCTGGTCGAAGGTGAGCCCGCGAACCGCGCGCGGGACGGCGGTGCGCGACGGCGTGGTCGTCTGCTCGGTTCGCTCTTGTACGGCAGTCATGGCTAGAGCTCCGTGCTCGCGCCGCTACGGCTGCGTCCGATGATGACGGCGGCGACGGTGTTGACGATGATCGTGATCAGGAACAGGACGAAGCCGGCCGTCAGCAGCGCTGACAGTTGCGACTTGCTCGCCTCACCGAAGTTGCCCGCGATCAACGCCGACGTCGTCTGCGTCCCGGCCTCGAGGATGCGCACCTTGATGTCGTACGCGGGCGAGATGATGATCAGCACGGCCGCGGTCTCACCGAGCGCGCGACCCAGCGCGAGCATCGAGCCGCCGATGACCGCGCCCCTGCCGAACGGCAGCACGACCCGGCGGGCGACATGCCATCGTGTCCCGCCGAGTGCCATCACGGCCTCGCGCTCGCCGATGGGCGCCTGGTCGAACACCGTCCGCATCACCGAGCACGCCAGCGGAATCGCCATCATCGCGACGGCCAGCCCGGCGATGAAGGCCGAGCTTGTGTAGCGCGACTGCTGCCAGACGGGCGCGTTCGGGTCGGTGTCGACGTGGAAGATCGGAAACCAGCCGAAGTGCTGGCTCAGCCAGCGCGAGAGTTCGGTCGCGCGTGGTTGCAGCAGGTAGAAACCCCAGAGCCCGTAGATGATGCTCGGCACCGCGGCCATCAGGTCGATGGCCGACACGAGATAGCTCTTCAGCCACCGCGGTGCGTAGTCGCTGGTGAACAGCGCGAACGCGATGGCGAGCGGAACGCTCACGACCATCGCCACGAGCGCCACCTCGAGCGTCCCGACCAGCACGGCAGAGATGCCGATCTTGTTCAGACTCGGGATCCACTGACTCTCGGTGAAGAAGCTCCACCCGTAGTGCTGCAAGGTCGGGATCGACTGGTAGCCGAGGAAGACGCCGATGGCGCCCGTCATCAACAAGACCGAGAAACCGATGACCCGCGCTGTCGCGTTGAAGACATGATCGGACCGGTCGAGCGACGCGGTGATCTTGCGTGGTCTCCGGGGAGGTTCGTCGACCTCCGGGCCGTCGGAGAACAGCAGTTGCGTGACCATCAGCCGAAGCGTCCGTTGACGTAGTCGGCCGTGCGCGGGTCACGCGGTGCGTTGAACAGCTGGCCGGTCGCGCCGGCTTCGACGATGCTGCCGGGAGTGTTCTGCTCGGCGAGGAAGAACGCCGCCTGCTGCGAAACCCGAGCGGCCTGCTGCATGTTGTGCGTGACGATGACGATCGTCAGCTGGTCGCGCAGGTCGTGGATCGTCTCTTCGACGCGTCGGGTCGAGGTCGGGTCGAGCGCGGAGCACGGCTCGTCCATCAGCAGGACTTCGGGCGACACCGCGAGCGCGCGCGCGATGCACAGCCGCTGTTGCTGGCCGCCCGACAGTGCCGAACCGGGACGGTTGAGCCGGTCCTTGACCTCGTTCCAGAGGCCGGCACGGATCAGGCTCTGCTCGACAAGTTCACGTCGCGCGCTACGGCTGACCTTCGTCCCGGTGAACTCGAGCCCGGCCGTCACGTTGTCGGCGATCGACATCGTCGGGAACGGGTTCGGCTTCTGGAACACCATGCCGATGCGCCGCCGGGCCTGGGTCACGCGGTAGCCCGGCGAGTAGATGTCCTCGCCGTCCAGCCGCACCTCGCCGGCAAGTTGCGCCGAGGGCACCGCTTCATGCATCCGGTTGAGGATGCGCAGGAACGTCGACTTGCCGCAGCCGGACGGGCCGATCAGCGCCGTGACCGTTGCGCGCGGCATCGACAGCGTCACGCCGTCGAGAACCTGGGTCGAGCCGAACCATGCCGACACGTCGACCGCGTCGAGCTGTGCGCCGCCGCCACCACCCACGGCAGTCATCGGGGGCTCGATGACTGCCGTGGGATTTTCAAGCGGCGGGACGGGTCGGTGGGGCCGACCCGTCCCGTTGGGGTTGTCTATCGTCACCGTCACTTGGTGACCTTGACTGTCACGACCGACGAGGTGGACGCCTTGTAGCTCGCCGTGCTCGCCGGCGTGAACGTGGCCTTGAGCTTGTGCGACCCGACTGCCAACTTCGTCGTCGAGTAGCTCGCGGAACCCGACTTGACCGTCGCGGAACCGAGCTTCTTGGAGCCGTCGAAGAACGCGACGCTGCCGGTGGTCGCCGGCTTCTCGGCCGCCGTGAGCGTCAGCTTCGCGCCGTGCCCGATGGTCGTCTTGGACGCCTTGAGCGTCGTGGTCGTCCCTTGCGCGGTGATGGTCAGCGATTTCACGTTCGATGACGAGCCCGCGTAGGTCTGCGTCGCCGTGGGCACGAAGGTCGCCTTGAGCTTGTGCGTGCCGCCGGCGAGCGTGGTGGTCGAGTAGGTCGCCTTGCCGGCCGATGCGGTGACCGTGCTCAGCACCTTGGTGCCGTCGATGAACTTGACCTTGCCGGCAACGGCCGGCGTGACATTCGCCGTCAGCGTGACCTTGGCGCCGTGGACGGCCTTCGCCGGCGTGACCGTCAGTGCTGTGCTGGTCGCCGTCAGCGGGAGCTTCGTGTACTCGACCGACCACGTGCTGTGCACCGTGTCGATCAGGATGTCGGCCGAGTCGTACTTGGTGTTCGGCGACGTGTTCGCCGCGCTCGTGGTGAGCCGCAGCTGGTAGACGTTCTGGTAGCCGGCGGCGCTGGTGGTGGGGTAATCGGCTTCCAGGTCGGCGATGGTGAAGTCGCTGCCCGCGCCGGTGACGACGGGGAGCGAGCTCGACGCGATCGCGCTGGGCGCGGACGAGTTCGGGTACTTGGTCGAGCCCGAGAGCACGTCGCCGTTCCACAGGGTGGGGGCCTCGCCGCTGACGGGCTGGTAGCCCGACAGCACCGCGTTCGTGTCGCCGTGGCGCACCGCGGTGGTTGCTTCGACGAATGCCGCGAGGGGGTGGTCGTTGATCGAGCCGCCGGTGATCTGGTTGCCCTGCGCATTGAAGAACAGCAGGCCGCCGACGGAGTTCGCGTCCGGCTCCCACGGCGGCGTGGTCGTCGCGGTGGCGGGCGCGCCGCCGAGCACCACGAACGTGGCGGCGGTCAGCAGTCCGACGACCCCAGCAGTGACGCTGCGGCGAAGGGTGGAGGTCATGGTCAACGGCCTTTCTCGGAGGTGCTTTGCAGTTGTCGTGCGTGATCGGTGCGCTGGCGTTTCGTCGCGGTCGCTCTTGCGCACGTACCGGAGCACGCCGGACGCCGCGGCGAGCAGCGCAGCGAATGCGCCGAGCAGCCAGAGGGTGCGATGTGTCGACCCGTCCGACGTGGTTGTTGTCGGTGCGGTTGGAGCAGGTGTGCGCAGCGCCGACTTCGGCAGCAGAGTCGTCTCGACCGAGACGGCCGATCCGGCGGTGCAGTCGATGGTGGTGCCATCGACGGCCTGCCAGCTCGTCCCGCTGACCTTGATGTCGAGTGCTTGGTAGCTCGTCGAGTCCATCGGACGTCCCGGTGCGGTTGCGTACAGCCGGAGCTGGATCAGGCCGTCCCACGTCGGTGGGAAGTCGGTGACGACGTGCTGCAACGCAGGGTCGCCCCCGGTGGCAGCGCTCATCGGATGTCCCGCGTTCGTGTAATGGGAGTTGTCGGTGAGTTCCTCGCCGCTCCACGCGTTGGCCGGCACGTTCTCGATGGGCTGATAGGCGTAGAGAACGGCGCCGCGTCCCGTCCCGGTGTAGTCGGCCGGTGCCGCGACCGAGCCCACTGCGAGCGCCGCGAACGGCTGGGTCGCGGTGCTGCCACTGGTGAGCTGGCGGCCGTGGCTGTCGCACAGTCCCAAGGCACCGGTGACGGCCGGATCGGTGTAGGGCACCGAATTCGACGCCTGGGCCGGCCCGGCGATCGCGCCCATCACGAGCAGCGCGATCACCGAGACGCCGGCGCCTCGCAAGCGGTTGGCCACTCGTCAGCCCGAGCTGGCGTTGCCGAGGTCGGCGTAGGACGGAGTGGTTCCCGCCGCGGCGACGTCAGCCTGACCGGCTGTGCCCTTCACGAAGGCCGTCCCACCGCTGAACAGGGTGGCCGCCCAGTTCTTACCCGAGCCCGGCTGCCAGACGGTCGACGAGGTGAGGTCGGACTGCCGGAAGATCACGTAGTGGTTCACTGGCGAGCTGTACGCGCTGCCGCTGGACGGCGTCCCCGTCAGCGCCTTGACTCCGGGCGCAATCGGACCGCCGCCCGGGTAGGCGGTTGCCGGGTTGTGGAAGTACCCGCTGTCGAAGAGGTTCAGGCGCGCGCTCGAGAGCGGCACGATCGCATCGGCCGGAGTGCTGGCGCCGGTGATCGCCGTCGGGTCGTTCTGCTCGACCGTCTTGACGCTCGCGCTCAGGGTCGGCGCGGTGCCACCGTTCGCCGTCTTCAGGTCCGCGAGGAACGTCTTGGTGATCGACGAACTGCTCGGCGGCAGCAGCGGGATGATCGTGTCGTTCGACGAGCCGCCGACCTGGTTCCACTTGGTTGCGCTGCCGGTGTAGATCGCGAGCAACTGACTGATCGACAGGCCGGACGGTGCGTTGGTCGTGTCGTTGGCCGCGATCTGCACGGCGTCCGTGCCGAGCCGCACCACGTGCAGGTATCCCCAGTTCTGGTTGCCCGCCTGGGTCTGCTGCGCCGAGGTCGGCAAGCTCGCCGAGAAGACGAAGTTGATCGTCTCGGGCGAGCCGGTGTCGGCGAGCAGCGCGGTGATCGCCGCGCCGCTGCTCTGCACGCGCTGCACGGGTGACGTGCCTTCGCGCAGGACGTCGGTCGCGTTCAGCGGGATCGGCGTCGTCTGCGTGCTGCCGTTGGCGTAGGCCGCGCGGGCGTTGCCGTCGGGCGTCGCGTTGAAGGTCACCAGCTTGTAGCGGTTGCCGGTGGAGTTGTAACCCTGGGTGCCCGCGATCGAGCTTCCGTCCGCGATGAACTGCAGGTCGTACTGAGGGGTGTCGCCGCCGACTCCGACGACGTCCTGCGCGATGGGCGCGTAGTCGCCGTATGCGTTCGTCGCGGTCGCCAGGCCGGTGACCATCGCAGTGGCAGCGGTGATCGCCAGCCCTGCCCTGACCGTCTTCTTCACTGATTGCGCCTTCCGTCGTGAACCCTTGTCTTAATTCCTATAAGGATTAGCGGAAACATAGGAGATGCCGAAGTACTCGTCAAGCGTTGTCGGCGGGGTGTCGGGTTCAGGCGATCTGCCCACGAAATAGGACGATTCGGCATAATTGGCGTCGCTGTTGTGGTCGCGGCGCGGCGTATGTCCGGAATGGTTGTGAGCCTGGTTGCAGCGCTTCCTCCCCCGCACAGTCACTTCTGCCGGCGAATATTGACTGCGCCGGAGGGGAAGCACGCACAAAGTTCTGTCAGACCATCGGTCCAGTGTTCGATTTATGGGCGGAGAGTGAGTTCGCGACGGCGGTCGCGATGCTGCGCGCCTCCGTCGACGCGCTGCTTGCTGCCGATGCGTCTCGGCCGAGCGGTGCGGAGCTTGCTGCGCTGGCCGCCCAGATCGAGGTCGAACGGTCGAGGCTGACGGCGCTCGACCACGTGATGATCGCCGAGCTCGACGAGCGGCAGTTGGCGGGCGACTCGGACGCACGTCGACCGCCGACCTGATCGGCGAGCTGGCGCGAATCTCGCCGGCCGAGGCGAAGGCGCGGGTTCGGGCGGCCCACGACATGGGTCCGCGACGCGAGTTCTCGGGCGCGCCACTCGCGCCGCTGTTCGCGCGGGTCGCCGCAGCCCAGCGCGGGGGGTTGATCTCGGCGGCGCATGCGCGGGTGATCACCGGATGCATCGACGCGCTGCCCTCGCACCTCACGTACGAACTCGCCGGTCCGGTCGAGCAGTTCCTGGTCTACTCGCGACGTTCGACCCGGACGGCGCGCGCAGCGGCGGGCGCTGGCCGCCCGCGACCTCGGCTGCTGCTTCCCCGGCTGCACTCGTCCCGCATCGTGGTGCGAGGCGCACCACGTGATCCCTTGGCTGGCCGGCGGGCTGACCGATCTCGACAATCTCTGCCTGTTGTGCCGGTTCCACCACCGCGAGTTCGAGCGGCGCGGCTGGCTCGTGCGCATCGTCGACGGCGTGCCCGAGTGGATCCCGCCGCCGTGGCTCGATGCGCAGAACGACGCGACGCAACACGCGACCACGTGGCGCGGTTCGACTGGGAGGCCGAGCCGGTCAGTTCCGCTCGGGCACCGTGACGATCATTGGGTCCGCAACGTCACGGTGAAGGTCTTGCCGTCGGACGCTATCGGTCCGGCGTGGAGTTGCCTGCGGAACGGGACCGGCTGGCTCTGGCGACTCGGATGCGCGGCCGACAACGTGCCGCCGGCAACGGTGACGTGCACCGTCAGCGACCGCAGAGATGTCGGCGGCGTCGATGCCGTAGCGACGAGGAATGCGATCCGCGGCTCGTTCGTCGAGCGCGTGGTCGAGTGATCGGCTGACGACGAGGTACACACGGTTGCGGTTCCCGAGTTACCGCGGTCCAGCTGCACGACTGTCGTGGTGCGGTCGTAGTAGAGCTCGACGCGGTCACCGGGATGCGGTCTCGGCCCTGCGCTTCCGCCGCCCACGCCGCACGCGAGGAACGAGTGGTACGAAGCCACTCCGTCGCTGCATCGGAACGACACGCTCGCCACCCAATGGTCGTCGGCGGCCAGCCGACGCACCGGCTGCACGGTGGCGCCGATGCCGGCGGTCTCGTGTGGCGCGCAGGTCAGCTTCGGCACCACTAGCCGCATGACGGCTGCCTTTGCGTCCGTGTGCGGCACGAGGTAGCCCGCGCCGACCGGAGGAGCAGCCGGCTTCGCATAGTCGAACGCAGCCTTCGCGACACCACGTCCGGACGCAGTCACAACCGCGACCGACACCTGCCCGACAGCGTGTGCCGGCGTGGTTGCGGTCAACCTCGTCGAGCTGACCCGATGGAACGACGCGTCGACGCCGCCGAAGCGCACCGCCTGCACGGCGTCGAAGTTATGTCCGGTGATCGTGACGTGCGTGCCGCCGGCCGTCGGCCCGTAGCTCGGCGCAACTCTCGTGACGGTGGGTGTCGAGGCGGTCGCGGCGGCTGCGGGCAACGCCACCGTGGTGAGCGCGGCCGCCGAAACGACGGTGAGCAGTCGACGTCGCATGGGTCAGCGGTGCTGCAACCGCACGGTGAAGGTCTTGCCGTCGCGGCGGATCGGCCCTGGTTGCAGTTGGGTGGTCCGCGAGATGGTCTGGTTACGAGCCCGCGGGTGATGAGTCGCCAGCGTCTTACCGCCGGCACGCACGTGCACGGTCAACGCCCGCAGCGACGACGGCGGCCGCGACAGCGACTTGACCAAGAAGGCGATGCTGCGTGAGACAGCTGCCGTGGACGCGCCGCCGCTGCCACCGCCCGAGCTCCACCCGCAGCCGGCGCCCGTCGACTTGCCCCCTCGGGTGATGCGGATCCCGACCTGGTTCGGCGCGTATGAGATGTCGACGACGTCATTCGGCCGTAGCGCGCCGACGTCAGTAGTCGGGGGGCCACCGCAGACCATCGTCGCGCGGTACCGGGCCGCACCGTCGACACAGCGGAAGGCGACGCTGCCGTTCCACGTCCGGTTGACCCGCCCGTTCCGGAGCGGCTGGATCAGCGCACCCAACTCCGAGTTCTCGTGCGGCTTGCAGGTCAGGCGCGGCACCGTCACCCGCAGGTTGCCCGACGTGGCGCCGGCGCGTGCGATGACGTAACCGGCGCCGACCGGACGTGGTGCCGGAGTCGTGGCGCCGGCGGTCGCCGGAAGCGACGACAACGCGACCACGGCGAGCATCGCAACCACCAGGATGAACCGGGCTCGAGCCATGGCGTGCCTCCCAAGATCGTCCGCAACCTAACACGCGCTCGAGCGCATCTGGCAACGTTCGGAGCGTGCATCCCTTGTTGCCGCTCCTGCTCGCCGCCGCGGACGGACACTTCCCGGCGCCGGACGGCGCCGTCGAGTTCATGCCCGGCCTCACCAACGGGCAGCAGGCCATCGTGGCGTTCACTGCGCATGCGGTGATCGCCACCGACAATGCGTCGCGCCTCGCCGCCACGGCGCTGGACGGTTACGGCGGAGCGTTGCATCCGGCCGTCATCACGAAGCTCGCCGGCGACGACACCATCGGCGTGCTCGACGTGATGTTCGTGGCTCGCGGTCGCGGCGGCGGCACGCTGCCGCGCGTCGCGAACCTGGACGATCACCCGCGTGTGCGGTACGCCCGACGGCTGCGCACGGACGTGCGCGTGCACGGCGACGAACGCGGATTGATCACCCTGGCCACCGGTCTCGCCGGTCGGCGAGAGATGTCGATCGAGACGGCGCGGCCCGGCGTCGGACGCGAGCTGATCGCTGCCGCGCGCGACCTCGTCCCGGAGCACGAGCCGTTGTTCGCCGCGGTGTCGCCCGGCAACGCTCAGTCGCTGCGCGCGTTCCTCGCCGCGGGCTTCGTACCGCTCGGCAGCGAGCTCATCATCAGCCCGTCCGGTCGGTGACAAGATCGCACAGCGCTTCGAGCGCGACGCGCGCGGGGACGTCGGGCAGCTCGGCGAGGACGACGCGCGCGGCGTCGGCGTAGCCGCGCGTGGTGACGCGCGCTGTGTCCATCGCTTCGGAGGCCCGCAGCAACTGCAGCGCCTCGGCGTGCTCGGCATCGTCAGGGATCGGCCTCGACACGAGTTCGCGCAACCGCGCGCTCGCCGGATCGGTGTCGCGCAGCGCGTACAGCACGGGCAGGGTGGCGACGCCTTCGCGCAGGTCCGTGCCCGGCGTCTTGCCCGACTCGGTCGACTCGGACGCGATGTCGAGCAGGTCGTCCGAGAGCTGGAAGGCGATGCCGATCTGCTCGCCGAACTGCGCGCAGCGTGTCGGTGTGCGCTTCGGACACGCCGGCGAAGTACGCGCCGAACTCGGCGGACGTGGCGATCAGCGAACCGGTCTTGTCGGCGAGCACGGCGAGATAATGCTCGATCGGGTCGACGCCCTCGCGCGCGCCGACCGTCTCGCGGATCTGCCCGGTGACCAGCCGCCCGAACGTGCGTGCCTGCAACCGGACCGCATGCGTACCGAGATCGGCGAGCAGGTCGGACGCCCGCGAGAACAGGAAGTCGCCGGTGAGGATCGCGACCGCGTTGTCCCAGCGCACGTTCGCCGCCACTGTGCCGCGACGCACGCTCGCCTCGTCCATGACGTCGTCGTGATAGAGCGTGGCGAGGTGGGTCAGCTCGACGACAACCGCCGCCGGCACGATCTCGGCACGGGTCGCGTCACCGAAGTGCGCAGCCAGGACGCACACGAGCGGACGGAACCGCTTGCCGCCCGCGTCGACGAGGTAGCGCGCGACATCGGCGACGAAGTCGTCGTCTGACTGCACGGCCCGCGCGAGTGCGATCTCGACGTCGTCGAGTTGCGCGCGCACCGCCGCCTCGAGCGTCGCGTCGGCGAAGTCAACGCCGAGCGGCGCCGCGGTCATTTGGGCCAGCTCATCTGGCTACCAACGACACGGCCTTCGTCGCGAGATCGATGATCGGCTGCGGGAAGACGCCGAGCGCGACGGTGGCGACGGTCCCGATCGTCAGGGCGACGGCGGACGTGGGGCCGGGGATCGACACGGTCGGCGCGTTCTCCGGCGGTTCGGCGAAGAACATCAGCACGACGATGCGCAGGTAGTAGAACGCCGCGATCGCCGACGAGATCAGCGCGATCACGACCAGCGGGCCCGCCGTGTGCCACGCAGCCCGGAACACGTAGAACTTCGCGATGAAGCCGGACGTGAGCGGGATTCCTGCCATCGACAACAGCAACACCGTCATCGTCGTGGCGACGAGCGGACTCTTGCGAGCCAGCCCCGACCACTGCGACAGGTGCGTCGCCTCACCGTCGGCGTCGCGCACGAGGGTGACGATGCCGAACGCGGCGAGCGTCGTGATGCCGTAGGTCGCGACGTAGAACATGATCGCGGCGACGCTGTCCTTCGTGACCGCGACGAACGCGACCAGGATGAACCCGGCGTGCGCGATCGACGAGTACGCAAGCACGCGCTTGACGTCGGTCTGCGTGACTCCGAAGACGGCACCGACGACCATCGACGCGATCGCGACAGCCCAGATGATCGGACGCCAGTTGCTCGACGTGCCGGAGAACCCGACGTAGAGCACGCGCAGCAGCGCACCGAACGCGGCGACCTTCGTGCACGACGCCATGAACGCGGCGACCGGCGTGGGCGCGCCGGTGTAGACGTCGGGTGTCCAGCTGTGGAACGGCGCGACGCTCGCCTTGAACAGCAAGCCCACCAGCAGCAGGGCGAGACCGAGGTAGAGCAGCACGTCTGACTGCCCCGACTCGCGCTGTGCGGCGAAGATCGTGGCGAGGTCGACCGAGTTGGCGTAGCCGTAGAGCAGCGCCAGCCCGTACAGGAAGAACGCCGACCCGAACGCGCCGAGCAGGAAGTACTTCAGCGAGGCTTCCTGCGAGAGCAGCCGCTTGCGTCGCGCCATGCCGGCCATCAGGTACAGCGGCAGCGACAGCACTTCGAGAGCGACGAACATGAGCAGCAGGTTGTTCGAGACCGGGAAGATCATCATGCCGCTGACTGCGAACAGCAGGAGCGGGAACACCTCGGTCTGCACGCGATCGCTGCGCGTCAGCATGCGGTCGGTCGGCGACCCGACAACCACCGCGGCGGACGCGACGATCGGGCTGCCTGCCTCGACGGTGCGCTCGGCGACCAGCAGCGTCGCCATGATCGCGAGAATCAGAATCGTCCCCTGCAGGAACAACCCGACGCCGTCGACCGCGACCGACCCCGCGAAGGTCGGGTCGTTGCCGGCCGGTGTCGGCGTCGCGAGCCGGGTGTTGTGCAGCAGCGTGACCGTCACGAACGAAGCGAGCAATCCGCCGATCGTGACGACGACCTGCGTGTTGAACCGTTCGCGACGCGGCACGATGGCCTCGACGAGCACGCCGAGCAGTGCCGCACCGAGCACGATGAACACCGGTGCGAGGGCGTGATACGAGACCGACGGTGTGGTGATCGTCGGCGTGGTGGCAACGGCAAGAGCCGTGGTCATTTTTGCCCTCCGGCGAGCGGCCCGATCTTCGGTGCCGGGTCGGTCTTGTGGACGTCACTGAGCGTGTACTTCACCGCGGGGTTGATGACGTCGAGCAGCGGCTTCGGATACACGCCCAGGAAGATGATGATTGCGATCAGCGGCGCGACGGCGAGAATCTCGCGCGGGTTCGCGTCGCGGAACTTCTGCACCTTCTCACTGACCCTGCCCTGGAACGTGCGCTGGTACAGGTACAGCACGTAGATCGCTGCGAGCACGATGCCGGTTGTCGCGAGCACAGCGAGACCCTTGTGCCGCGTGAACGTGCCCACCAGCACGAGGAACTCGCTGATGAACGTGCTCATGCCGGGCAGTGCGAGCGCCGACAGGCCGGTGAGCAGGAACAGCCCGGCCAGGATCGGCGTGACCTTGGCCGCGCCGCCGTAGTCGTTCACGTTGCGGCTCTTGCCGCGCGCGATCAACAGCCCGACCACGATGAACAGCGCACCCGTCGACAGGCCGTGGTTGACCATGTAGAGCACAGCGCCCGTGCCGCCCTGCGTCGTGAACGCGAAGATGCCGAGCCCGATGAAGCCGAAGTGCGCGACGGACGTGTAGGCGACGAGCCGCTTCATGTCGCGCTGGCCGATCGCGAGGAACGCCGCGTACAGGATGCCGATCACCGACAGGATCAGGATCGCCGGCGCGAAGTACGTCGACGCGCCGGGGAACAGCGGCAGGCAGTAGCGCAGGAATCCGAACGTCCCGACCTTGTCGAGCACGCCGACCAGCAGCGCGGCACCCCCCGCCGGGGCCTCGGCGCCGGCGTCCGGCAGCCAGGTGTGGAACGGGACGAGCGGCGCCTTGATCGCGAACGCGATGAAGAAGCCGAGGAACAGCCACTTCTGCGTCGCGCCGTCAGGCACCTTGCCGATCAGATCGGCGATCGCGAACGTGCGCGAGCCGGTCGTCACGTAGAGCCCGATGACGCTCGCGAGCATCAGCAGGCCGCCGACGAGCGAGTACAGGAAGAACTTCATCGCTGCGTACTGGCGGCGCGGTCCGCCGAAGCTGCCGATGATGAAGTACATCGGCACGAGCATCGCTTCGAAGAAGACGTAGAACAGGAACACGTCGGTCGCGGTGAACACGCCGATCATGAAGAACTCGAGCAGCAGCATCAGCGCGAAGAAGTTCTTCGGGCTGCGACGGCGTCCGGTGATCGCTTCTTCCGCGCCGGCGCGGCTGTCGAAGCTGTTCCACGACGAGAGCATCACCGCAGGGACGAGGATGACTGCCATCAGCACGAGGACGAGCGCGATGCCGTCGACGCCGAAGGCGAAGTGCACGCCGAAGTCCTTGATCCACGTCCAGCTGCCCTGGAACTGGAAGCGCGGCGCACCGTTGCTGGTGTCGAACTTCGCGAGCAGCACGATCACGTAGACGAGCACGATCAGCGACGTGGCCAGGCTCGCGAACTTGGCGATGCGCGCCTGTTCGGGCTTGAGCGCGACGACGCCGATCGAGGCGACGAGCGGGATGAGGGTGAGGATCACCAGTGCGTAGTTGTGCATGGCTACTGGAACCTCACCGCGAGCAGGACGGCCACGACAGCGACCGAGCCGGCCAGCATCGACAAGGCATAACTTCGCACGAAGCCGGTCTGGATGCGTTTGAGCCGCGACGATCCGCCGCCGACGCTCGCGCCGAGCCCGTTGACCGCGCCGTCGACACCGCGGTTGTCGAGATAGACGAGCGCGCGTGAGAGCCACTGGCCCGGACGCATCAGCACCGCCTCGTTGAACGCGTCGGCGAACAGGTTGCGGCGCGAAGCGACGGTGATCGCGTTACCCGCCGGCTGGTATTCGGGCACCTGGCGGAACGCGACAAACGCGCCGGCGGCGCCAAGCAGGGCGACGAGCACGGTAATGATCGTGACAGCACGACCGGCGAGATCGTGTGCGCGCCCACTTCCACGCTCGGGCCGACGGACGGGCGTGAGCCAGTGCTGCACGCCGCCGCCGAAGATGAGCAGCGCCCCGCCGATCAGCGCCATCACTGCGAGCACGATCATCGGTGCCGTCATGGACACTGGCGCCTCGTGCGGGTGCACGTCGTCCTCCCAGCGCTTCTTGCCGAAGAACGTCATGACCAGCGCGCGGGTCATGTAGAACGCGGTCAGCCCGGCGCCGAGCAGCGCGCACAGGCCGAGGATCCAGCCGGACGCGCCGCCCTTGTCGAACGCCGCTTCGATGATCTTGTCCTTGGTGAAGAAGCCGGTGAACGGCGGAATGCCGATGATCGCCAGGTAGCCGCACGCGAAGACGCCGAACGTGATCGGCATGACCTTCATCAGCCCGCCGAAGCGACGCATGTTGATGCGGTCGTTCATCGCGTGCATGACCGAACCGGCCGAGAGGAACAGCGCGGCCTTGAAGAAACCGTGGCCGAGCAGATGGATGATGCCGATCGCGTAAACGCCCGGGCCGAGCCCGACGGCGAGGAACATGTAGCCGATCTGGCTCACGGTCGAGTAGGCGAGCACTCGTTTGAGGTCGTCCTGGCCGAACGCGCAGATGCATCCGTACAGCAGGGTGATCGCGCCGATGATGGTGACGACGGTGCGCGCTGCCTGCGAGTGGTCGAATATCGGCGCGCTGCGTGCGATCAGGTAGACGCCGGCGGTGACCATGGTTGCGGCGTGGATCAGCGCCGACACCGGGGTCGGGCCCTCCATGGCGTCGGGCAGCCAGGTCTGCAGCGGGAACTGTCCCGACTTGCCGCACGCGCCGAGCACGAGCATCAGCGAGATCGCCGTCGCGACGCCGTGGCTCATCGACGAGCTCGCGTTGAACACGTCCGAGAAGGCTGTGCTGCCGACGTAGGTGAACATGAGCATGATCGCGAGCGAGAGCCCGACGTCACCGACGCGGTTGGCGAAGAACGCCTTGTTACCGGCCGTGGCGGCGACGGGCCGGTCGAAGTAGTAGCTGATCAGCAGGTACGACGCGACGCCGACGCCTTCCCAACCCACGTACAGCGACAGGTAGTTGTCGGAGAGGACGAGCAGCAGCATCGCCGCGATGAACAGGTTGAAGTAGCCGAAGAAGCGCCGCTTGCCGGGGTCGTGGCTCATGTAGCCGACGGCATAGATGTGGATCAGCGATCCGACGCCGGTGATGAGCAGCACGAACACCATCGACAGCGGGTCGATCAGCATCCCCGCGCTGACGCGGAACGCGCCGACCGGCACCCAGCTGAACAGGTGCAGGTCGATCTCGCGGCTGCTCTGGCTCTTGACCGAGAAGAACAGCATCACGGCGTAGACGAACAGGGCGACCGGGACGAGCGCGCCGAGATAGGCGCCCCACTTGTCGGCGAGCTTGCCGGCGCACAGCAGGATCGCCGCGCTGATCGCAGGGATTGCGACCAGCAGCCAGGCGGCCGACTGGATGCCGTGAGCGGTCGTCACAGTGATGGCCTCTCAGTACTTCAGCAGGTTCGCATCGTCGACCGATGCAGAACGTCGGGTGCGGAAGATGGACATGATGATCGCCAGGCCGACCACGACCTCGGCGGCAGCGACGGTCATGACGAAGAACGCCATGATCTGGCCGTCGAGCGTGCCGTTGATGCGGCTGAAGGTGACCAGCGTCAGGTTGACGGCGTTGAGCATCAGCTCGATGCACATGAACACGACGATCGCGTTCTTGCGCACGAGCACGCCGGTCGGCGCCGATCGTGAACAGGATCGCCGACAGCACGAGGTAGTAGGTGGGGGTCATTCGTCGCCTCCCTCGAGCTCGCGCTGCTCGCGGTCACGTTCGAACTCGGACGGGCCGAACTCGTCGCCGCGCACGCCGGACATGACCGACTCCCTCGAGATCGTGCCGTCGGGCAGCAGCGCGGGCGTGCCGATCGAGTTGCCGCTCGAGAGCACACCGGGCCCGGGCAGCGGCTGCGGACGGCCGCTGCGGATTCGGTCGCGCGCCAGCGCCTTCTGCGTCGGCTTCGGCCTCGTCGCGCTCGACGTGGGCGAGCACCATCGCAGCGACCGCGGCCACGATCAGCAGCGCGGACGTGAGTTCGAACGCGAACAGGTAGCGCGTGAACAGCAGCTGCGCGATCGAGTTGACGTTCGAGCCGGCCGCGTTGGGACCGTCGAGATCCATCGGCGTCACGCCGGTGAACGCCCGTCCGATCGCCAGGCCGACCAGCACGGCGAAGCCGACGCCGAACAACGCAGCCGCCCAGCGTTGCCCGCGCAGCGTCTCGACGAGCGAGTCGGACGAGTCACGGCCGATGAGCATCAGCACGAACAGGAACAAGATCATGATCGCGCCGGTGTAGACGATGATCTGCACCAGCCCGAGGAACGGACCCTGCTCGATCAGGTAGAACGCGCCGAGCGAGAACATCGTCGCCGACCAGCGACAGCGCCGAGTGGACCGCGTTGCGCAGCAGCACCGTGCCGATCGCGCCGGCGACCGAGATCGGGCCGAGCACCCAGAACGCGACGGCTTCACCCAACGGCACCTGGCCGTTGCGCAGCTCGCCTGCCAGCAGCGTGCGACGCGGTGCTCATCACGTGGTGCCGTCCCGACCTCGATCGCGGTGCCCGTGATCGGGCGTCCGGCGACGTTCGCGGTCGACTGCGGCGCACCCTGCTGCAGCGGCGCCTGCGACGTCGACGGTGTAGTAGTCCTTCTCGTCCTCGCCGAGGCGCATCGGGTGCGGCGGAGCCTCCATGCCGGGCAGCAGCGGAGCCATCAGCTGCTCCTTGGTGTAGATCAGCTCCTGGCGGTTGTCGAGCGCGAGCTCGTACTCGTTGCTCATCGTCAGCGACCGCGTCGGGCAGGCCTCGACGCACAATCCGCAGAAGATGCAGCGCAGATAGTTGATCTGGTAGACCTTCCCGTACCGCTCACCGGGCGAGTAGCGCTCGGTGTCGGTGTTGTCGCCGCCCTCGACGTAGATCGCGTCGGCCGGGCAGGCCCACGCGCACAGCTCGCAGCCGACGCACTTCTCGAGCCCGTCCGGGTGCCGGTTGAGCACGTGCCGGCCGTGGTAGCGCGGTGCGGTCGCGAAGCGTCTCGAACGGGTACTGCTGGGTGTAGACGTTCTTGAACATCGTGCCGAAGGTCAGGCCGAAGCCCTTCGCGAATCCGAGGGCGGTGCCGCCAGGCTCGGATCAGTCATCGCGTCGGCTCCCTTCTCGATCGGTGCCGACTCGATTCCGGACGGCGCGCTCACCGAGGCCATCGGCTGCGCCTTCGTGCCGGTCGGCACGACGAGATCCATGCGGCGGGACGGGGAACGTCGGCGGTTCGGCCGCGGCGTCTCCTCGTCCTCATCAGCGCGTTCGGCCTGCCGGCGCGCCGTCGCGCCCTCGAGCATCATCAGCGCCGGGACGACGACGACGAGCAGCACGATCGCCAGCGGCAGCGCGGTGGCCTTCCACGACTCGCCAGCCGCGGTCGCGCAGGACGTGGATCGCGGTGACGGCGAGGATCCAGACCAGGTTGATCGGGATGAGCACCTTCCAGCCGAACGCCATGAACTGGTCGTAGCGCAGCCGGGGCAGCGTGCCGCGCAGCCAGACGAACACGAAGATGCCGATGACGACCTTGGCGACGAACCAGAGGATCGGCCACCAGCCGTGGTTGGCGCCGTGCCACAGCGAGATCGGCCACGGTGCGCGCCAGCCGCCGAGGAACAGCGTCGTCGCCAGCGCCGAGACGGTGACCATGTTGATGTACTCGGCGAGGAAGAACATCGCGAACTTGAACGACGAGTACTCGGTGTGGAAGCCGCCGACGAGTTCGGACTCGGCCTCGGGCAGGTCGAACGGCGCGCGGTTGGTCTCGCCGACCACCGAGATCGCGTAGATCACGAACGACACGAACAGCGGGATGACGTTCCAGATGTGGCGCTGGGCGAACGACGATGCCCGAGGTCGACATGGTGTCCGAGAACAGGAACACCGCGACCATCGACAGGCCCATCGCGACCTCGTAGGAGATCATCTGGGCCGCGCTGCGCAGGCCGCCGAGCAGCGGGTAGGTCGAGCCGGACGACCAGCCCGACAGCACGATGCCGTAGACGCCGAGCGCTCGAGCAGGCGAACACGACGAGCACGCCGACCGGCAGGTCGGTGAGCTGCAGGAACGTCTGGTGGCCGAAGATCGAGACCTGCGGGCCGAACGGGATGACCGCGAACGCGAGGAAGGCCGGCACCGCCGACAGGATCGGCGCGAGGAAGTACACCGGCTTGTCGGCGAGGACCGGGATGATCTCTTCCTTGAAGGCGAGCTTCACGCCGTCGGCGAGCGACTGCAGCGATGCCCCACGGGCCGACGCGGTTCGGGCCGATGCGGTTCTGCATGCGGCCGACGACCTTGCGCTCGAACACGATCGAGAACAGCGTCATGACCACGAGGAACACGAAGATCGCCAAGCACCTTGATCAGCACCAGCCAGATCGGCAGGTCGCCGAAGCCGGGCAGGTTCTGCACGTCGGTCGGCATCGAGAGCCAGGCTCACTGCCGTCACCTCCGCTGACTGAGCGTGACGATCGATCCGTTGACCGCGCGCAGCGTTGCGCGCACCGCGCAGCCGCGCGCGTTGGTCGGCAGCCACACGACGTCGTCCGGCAGGTCGCCGAGTCTCGATCGGGCACGCTCAGCGAGCCGGCGTCGGTCGCGACCGTGACGTCGTCGCCGCCGAGAGGCCGTGCTCGCCCGCGGTCGCCGCCGACATGATCGCGCGGGCCGGCTTGGCGGTGCCGGCGAGGTGCTCGTCGCCGTCCTGACCGCGTCCGGCGTCGAGCAGTTCGTGCCAGGTCGCGAGCACGGCCTCGCCCGTCCCGCGCCGTCCGCACGGTTGCTGGCGGCTGGACGCGGCGACCCCGGGTCTGGTACCCGCCGAAGCCGGTGAAGCGCGGCGAGCTCGGTCGCGGCGGTGCGACACCGTGCGCAGCCCGAGCACGACGTCGAGCTCGTCGGCGAGCGCGTCGAGCACCTGGCCGTCGGTCAGCGCGCCGGTGCCGGTGAGGGTCGAGGTCGAACGGACGGCGGCGGCCCTCCCACGTGACGTAACCGGCCGGCCTTCTCGGCGACCGGCGCGACGGGCAGCACGACGTCGGCGTGCTCGGTGACGGCGCTGCGCCGGATCTCGAGGCTGACGACGAAGCCGCGCTGCTGCGAGCGCCGCGTGCGCGAGGGCCGGGTCGGCGAAGTCGGCCGGGTCGACGCCGCCGACGAGCACAGCGCCGAGTTCGCCGCGGGTCGGCTCGCCGTCCTCGTGCGGCGGCGCGATGAGCGCGGCCAGGATCTGCCTCGGCGTTGCGGCCGGCATCGTCGACACCGAACGACGGGCAGCGGCAGCGCGCCGGCGGCGATCGCGCCGACTTCACCGGCACGGCGCGGCACCCAGGCGAGCGAGGCGCCCGGTCGACGCTGGCGAGATCGGCGGCAGCGGCGAGCGCGCCGGGCGAGGTGGCCAGCCGCTCGCCGACGAGGATCACCGCGCCGGCTGCGAGAGCGCTGGTCGACCAGCGGTGTCGAGCGAGGCCAGCGCATCGGCCTCGGTGCCCGGTGCGGCCTGCAGCGAGCATCGCGTCGAGCTTGTGCACGCCCTGCGAACGGAACGGGGCGACCGCGACGACCTTCGTCCCGTGCTTGCGCACGGCCTTGCGCAGGCGCAGGAAGACGATCGGCGACTCTTCCTCGGGCTCGAAGCCGGCGAGCAGCACGGCCGGTGCGTTCTCGAGCGACGCGTACGAAACGTGCTGCGGCGTCGTCGCCGGCGACGTGCGTCGGCGAGGAACGCGGTCTCTTCGGCCGAGAGCGGGCGCAGCGCGGAAGTCGATGTCGTTGGTGCCGAGTGCCAGCGCGGGCGAACTTCGAGTAGGCGTAGGCGTCCTCTTCGGTCAGCCGTCCGCCGGGCAGCACGCCGACCTTGCCGGTCGCGCAGCGCAGGCCGTCGGCCGCGGCCTCGAGCGCGTCGGGCCACGACGCCTCGACGAGCTTGCCCGATTCGTCGCGCACGAGCGGCACGGTCAGCGCGGTCGGACTGCACGGCGTAGTGGAACGCCCAGCGGCCCTTGTCGCAGTTCCACTCCTCGTTGACCTCGGGGTCGTCACCGGACAGCCGGCGGGTGACCTTCGAGCGGCGCCAGTCGACGCGCAGCGAGCAGCCGGACGAGCAGTGCTCGCACACCGAGTCGGTCGAGACGCAGGTCGAACGGGCGCGCGCGGAAGCGGTACGACGCGCCGGTCAGCGCGCCGACCGGGCAGATCTGCACGGTGTTGCCCGAGAAGTAGGACTGGAACGGCTGTTCTTCGCTGGTGCCGATCTGCTGGTTCGGCGCCGCGCTCGAGCAGGTCGATGAACGGGTCACCGGCGATCTGCTCGGAGAAGCGCGTGCAGCGCTGGCACAGCACGCAGCGCTCGCGGTCGAGCAGCACGTTGGACGAGATCGCGATCGGCTTCGGGAAGGTGCGCTTCTTCTCGACGAAGCGCTAGTCGGCGCGTCCGTTGCTCATCGCCTGGTTCTGCAGCGGGCACTCGCCGCCCTTGTCGCAGATCGGGCAGTCGAGCGGGTGGTTGATCAGCAGCAGTTCCATGACGCCCTGCTGCGCCTTGTCGGCGACCGCGGAGGTCAGCTGGGTCTTGATGACCATGCCCGGCATGACCGTCGTGGTGCACGACGCGGCCGGCTTGGGCATGCCGCGGCCGTTGCCCATGTCGGTGACCTCGACCAGGCACTGGCGGCAGGCGCCGGCCGGGTCGAGCAGCGGGTGGTCGCAGAAGCGCGGGATCTGGATGCCGAGCTGCTCGGCCGCGCGGATCAGCAGCGTGCCCTTGGGCACCGAGATCTCGAAACCGTCGATGGTGACGGTGACGAGATCTTCCTTCTTCTCTACTTCGGTCACTTCAATGAGCTCCTGCCAGCGTGCGGTCCTCGGCGAACGGGCAGCCGTGACCTTCGACGTGCGCGAGGTATTCGTCGCGGAAGTACTTGATCGACGACGACACCGGCGAGGTCGCGCCGTCACCGAGCGCGCAGAACGACCGGCCGAGGATGTTGTCGGACAGGTCGAGCAGCGTCTCGAGGTCTTCGGCGGTCGCGCCGCCGTGCTCGAGTCGGTCGTAGATGCCGACGTACCAGTAGGTGCCCTCGCGACACGGCGTGCACTTGCCGCACGACTCGTGCTTGTAGAACTCCGACCACTTCTTCGTCGCACGCACGACGCAGTCGTCCTCGTCGAAGATCATGATCGCGGACGTGCCGTTCATCGACCCGGCCTTGACGGCGGAGTCGAAGTCGAGCGGGGTGTCGAGGTGCTCCTGCGTGAACAGCGGGGTGGACGAGCCGCCCGGCGTCCAGAACTTGAGCTCCTTGCCGCGGCTCATGCCGCCGGCGAGATCGAGCAGTTCGCGCAGCGTGGTGCCCATCGGCGCTTCGTACTGGCCAGGGTTGGCGACCCGTCCCGACAGCGAGTACATGTTCGGTCCGGGCGAGCCTTCCGGCCCCATCTTCTTGAACCACTCGGCGCCGCCCAGAATGATCGCCGGCACCGAGGCGAGCGTGCCGACGTTGTTGACGACGGTCGGCGAGTCGTAGAGGCCGTTCGTCGCCGGGAACGGTGGCTTGAGCCGCGGCTGGCCGCGACGTCCCTCGAGCGAGTCGAGCAGCGCGGTCTCTTCGCCGCAGATGTAGGCGCCCGAGCCGGCGTGCACGGTGATCTCGCAAGCGAAGCCCGAGTTCATGACGTTGTCGCCGACGTAACCCTTGGCCCGCGCCTGCTCGACCGCAGCGGTGACGCGACGGATCGCGTGCACGGCCTCGCCGCGGATGTAGATGAACGCGTGGTTCGCGCGCACCGCGAAGCACGCGATCAGGATTCCCTCGATCAGCGAGTGCGGGTCGTTCATCATCAGCGGCAGGTCACGGCACGTGCCGGGCTCGCCCTCGTCGGCGTTGACCACGACGTACTTGGGCTTCGGGTTGTCCTGCGGGATGAACTGCCACTTCATGCCGGTCGGGAACCCTGCGCCGCCGCGGCCGCGCAGGTTGGAGTCCTTGACCGTCGACACGATGACGTCGCGCTCGAGACCAAGCGCCTTGCGCAGCCCGGCGTAGCCGTCGAGGCGCTCGTAGTTCTCGATGAGCCACGGCCGGTCGGTGCCGAAGCGCTTGGTGAGGACGGGGGTCAGGGTCACTGGTTGCCCTCCCGGCCACTCGGCGTAAGCGTCGCGCTCACCACAGCCCGTCCTTCGATTCGTTGGCGGTCGAAGCGTCGTCGCCGGGCTCGGCAGATGTCGCCTCGTCGGACTCGGCCGTCTGGAGCGGCGCGTCATGCGCCGACGACTGATCCTCTTGCGTCTCCTGTTGCGCCGCCGCCTGCTTCTTCGCCGGGGCGCGCTTGCGCGGTGCGCGCTTCTTCGGCGCGGCCGGCGCCTCGGCCTCGTCCTGCTGCGACGGCGCATCGGCCGCGGCGTAGGACGGGGCCGTGTCGCCGCGCTCGATCGCGAGCTTCACGCCGCGCTCGGTGGGGACGCCCGTGCCGTTCGCCTCGGCGGCGATCGCATTCTCGTCGTCGAAGAATCCCGCGATCTGGCGCGAGATCTGCTTGAACGTGCACAGCGGGGCGCCGCGGCTCGGTTGCGGACTCTCGCCGCCGCGCAGCTGGCTGACCAGGTCGCGCGCCGAGCCGACCGTCTGGTTGTCGAAGAACTCGTAGTTCACCGTGACGACAGGCGCGTAGTCACACGCGGCCAGGCACTCGGCGTGCTCGAGGGTGATCTTGCCGTCGGCGGTCGTCTCGTTGTTGCCGATGCCAGATCCTGCTTGAGCGCCGCGAAGATCTCATCGCCACCGAGCATGCCGCACAGCGTGTTCGTGCAGACGCTGACGAGGTATTCGCCGGTCGGCGTGCGCTTGTACATCGTGTAGAACGTCACGAACGCAGCGACCTGCGCCTTGGTCAGGCCGACCTGCTCGGAGCAGAACGCGATGCCGTCAGCCGTGACCTGGCCCTGCACCGACTGCACGAGATGCAGCATCGGGCCGAGCGCGCTGCGGGCGTTGCCGACCGGATAGCGGGCGATGATCTCGGCAGCCTCGGCGCGCGTCTTGTCGTCGAAGACCGACGGGTCGCCCGGCGAGCTGGATGACCGAGCGCGGATGACGCTCGTACGGAAATCTCCGGTTCGGTCACGGCTGGCTCATCGGTCCACTCCACCCATGACCGGGTCGATCGAGCCGACCGAGGCGATCACGTCCGAGATCATTCCGCCGATCGACAGCGCGGCGGTCGACTGCAGGTTGACGAACGAGGGCTCGCGCAGGTGCACGCGGTACGGGCGGGTGCCACCGTCGCTGACGACGTGCGCGCCGAGCTCGCCGCGCGGCGACTCGACGGCGACGTAGGCCTGGCCGGGCGGCACGCGGAAGCCCTCGGTGACGAGCTTGAAGTGGTGGATCAGCGACTCCATCGACGTGCCCATGATCTTCTGGACGTGCTCGAGCGAGTTGCCCAGCCCGTCCGGGCCGACCGAAGCTTCGCCGGCCACGCGATCTTCGGGTCGTCGACCCAGACCGGTCCGGGCTCGAGGCGATCGAGCGCCTGCTCGACGATGCGCGTCGACTCGTACATCTCGTCGACCCGCACGAGGAAGCGCGCGTAGCAGTCGCCGCCGTCCTGGGTCGGCACCTCGAAGTCGAACGTCGTCGTAGCCGAGGTACGGCTCGGTCTTGCGCAGGTCCCACGGCAGGCCGGCCGCACGCAGCATCGGGCCCGGTGACACCGAGCGAGAGGCAGCCTTCGACACCGAGCCAGCCGACGTCCTTGAGCCGGTTGACCCAGATCGGCTGGTGCTGCACGAGCGTGCGCAGCCCGTTGATCTCTTTGCGGATCTCGACGATCCAGTCGCGCAGCTGCTCGACGGCGCCGTCGGGCAGATCCTGCGCGACGCCGCCGGGACGGATGAACGCGTGGTTCATGCGCAGCCCGGTGATCAACTCGAACACGTCGAGGCACCGCTCGCGGGCGCGCAGCCCGTTGGTCATCGCGGTGAGCGCGCCCATCTCCATGCCGCCGGTCGCGAGCGCGACCCAGTGCGACGAGACGCGGTTGATCTCCATGAGCATCAGCCGGATCAGCTGCGCGCGCGCCGGGACCTTGACGCCGAGCAGCTTCTCGACGGCCAGGCAGTACGCGCGACTCGTTGAACAGCGGCGCGAGGTAGTCGGCGCGGGTCAGGAACGTGACGGCCTGCGTCCAGGTGCGGTACTCGGTGTTCTTCTCGATGCCGGTGTGCAGGTAGCCGATGACCGTGCGCATGTCGGTGACCGTCTCGCCCTCGAGCTCGACGACCAGGCGCAGCACACCGTGCGTGGACGGGTGCTGCGGGCCCATGTTGAGCACCAGGCGCTCTTCGTGGATCGGGTCGGCACCGCCGACCGAGGCCAGCATCTCGTCCCAGTCGCCGCCGGTGAGGTTGTAGACGCGGCCCTCGGTCGTCGGCCGCGACGGTGCGTAGTCGCTCACTTGTAGGCCCTCCGCTCGTCCGGCGGTGGAATGGTGGCGCCCTTGTACTGCACGGGGATGCCGCCCAGCGGATAGTCCTTGCGCTGCGGGTGGCCGTCCCAGTCGTCGGGCATCAGGATGCGCGTCAGCGCCGGGTGGCCGTCGAAGACGATGCCGAACATGTCGTAGGTCTCGCGCTCCTGCCAGTCGGCGCCCGGGTAGAGCGTGGTGAGCGACGGGATGTGCGGATCGTCGATGCCCACCGCGACCTCGAGGCGCACGCGGCGGCGGTAGGTCATCGAGCGTGAAGTGGTAGACGGCGTGCAGCCGCTCGGGCCGAGCCGAGGTAGTCGACGCCGGACACGCTCGAGAGCAGTTCGAAGCGCAGCGACGGGTCGTTGCGCAGCGCGCGTCGCGACGGCGACCAGGTGCTCGCGCTCGACGTGCAGCGTCAGCTCGCCGCGGTCGACGACGACCTTCGATGCCTGATCGCAGCGGGATGCGGCGGTAACCAGGTTGTCGACGAGCTCGTCGAAGTAACTGCCGTACGGGCGATCTGCCGCCGGCGGCATCCACGGCTCGCGGACGAGGCCGCCGAAGCCGGACGTGTCGCCCGAGCCGGCGACGCCGAACATGCCGTGCCGCTCGACGCCGTAGGGCGAGTCGTTCGTGCCTTCGCCGATCGGTCGACTTCTCGATCTCGGCGGCACCCTGCTCGGGCGCGCTGTCGTCCGGGACCGGACGCTCGTACGGGGCCGGCCATGCTCAGCCGCACCCTTCGCGCGAGCGCTCATCGGCCGTACTTGACGCTCGAGGGGACCAGCTCGACCTTCTGGTCGGCCAGACGCTTGGCCCGCTTCGGTCCGAGCGGCTCGTTCATGATCTTGTGTGCAGCTTGAGGATCGCGTCGATCAACATCTCGGGACGCGGCGGGCAGCCCGGCAGGTACATGTCGACGGGGACGACGTGGTCGACGCCCTGCACGATCGCGTAGTTGTTGAACATGCCGCCCGACGATGCGCACACGCCCATCGCGAGCACCCAGCGCGGCTCGGCCATCTGGTCATAGATCTGGCGCAGCACCGGGGCCATCTTCTGGCTCACCCGGCCGGCCACGATCATCAGGTCGGCCTGGCGCGGCGAGGCGCGGAAGACCTCCATGCCGAAGCGGGCCGAGTCGAAGCGCGGGCCGCCGAAGGACATCATCTCGATCGCGCAGCACGCCAGGCCGAACTGCACCGGCCACAGCGACGACTTGCGCGTCCAGTTGACGAGCTTCTCGACGGACGCGAGCAGGACGCCGTCCGGGAGTTTTTCTTCTAGACCCATGCGATCAGTCCCAGTCCAGCCCGCCGCGGCGCCAGACGTAGGCGTACGCGGCGAACACGGTGACGATGAACAGGATGATCTCGACGAGCCCGAACAGGCCGAGCGCCTTGTTCGCGACGGCGTACGGGTACAAGAAGATGATCTCGATGTCGAAGACGATGAACAGCATCGCCGTCAGGAAGTACTTGATCGGGAACCGGTTCGGCCCGAGCGGCTGCGGCGTCGGCTCGATGCCGCACTCGTAGAAGTCGAGCTTGGCCTTGTTGTAGCGCTTCGGCCCGGTGAACGGCGCGATCGAGACCGAGAAGAACGCGAACGCGAACGCGAGCGCGAACAGCAGCAGGATCGGCAGATATGGCGCGAGCATCGGCGCTCTCCTTCCGTCGAGTCAGCGGTGCGATTCTCAGGCTAGACCGGGGTTCGCGGTCACTTCACGGCGGGCGTCAGCTTGGTCAGGACGTGGATCACGCGGTCGGACAGTCGCCGTCGTGCGGGTCGGTGAGGTTGGCGAGCAGCTTCAACACGAAGCGCATCAGTGCCGGGTGCGGCAGGCCGTGCCGGGTGCAGGCGCGCATCACCTCGGGACGTCCGATGAGCTTCACGAAGACCGCCGCCGAGGCGGTAGTAGGCGCCCCACTCGCGCCGCATCCGCTCGGGGTAGGCGTGCAGCGCGCGCTCGCGGTTCGGCCCGTCCGGACGCGCGAGCGCCTGGATCGCGGCCTCGGCGGCGAAGCGTCCCGACTCGATCGCGTACGGGATGCCCTCGCCGTTGAACGGGTTGACCGAGCCGCCGCTGTCGCCGACGAGCAGCATGCCGTTCAGGTAGTGCGGCGTGCGGTTGAAGCCCATCGGCAGCGCGGCGCCGCGGGTCGGGCAGGTCGCGTTCTGCTCGCGCAGTCCCCACTCCTCGGGAGTGTTGTCGAGCCAGCGGGTGAGCATGCCGCGGTAGTCGGTCTTCTGGAATCCGGCGCTGCTGTTGAGCACGCCGAGGCCCGGCGTTGACCGTGCCGTCGCCCATGCCGAAGATCCAGCCGTAGCCGGGCAGCAGGTTCGACTCGTTCGGGACGCCGTCCCACAGCTCGAGCCACGACTCGAGGTAGTCGTCGTGGGTCTTCGGGCTCTCGTAGTAGCGGCGGACGGCCACGCCGAGCGGACGCTTGTCGTTGCGGTGCACGCCGAGGTCCTGGGCGAGCTTGCCGCTGACGCCTTCGCAGGTGAGGACGAGCGGTGCGCGGTGTCAGCGGCTGCTTGTCGTCACGCGTGCTTGACGCCCACGACGCGGCCGGCGCGGTCGAGCACCGGCTCGGTGACCGTGGTCTGCTCGTGCAGCCGGGCGCCGGCCTTGACCGCCTGCTGGGCGAGCAGCGCGTCGAGGTCGGCGCGGGGGCGCACGAGGCCGTAGTTGGGGAAGCTGGTCAGCTCGGGCCAGTCGAGGTGCAGGCGCTGCCCGCCGCCGATGACGCGCAGGCCCTTGTTGTGCAGCCAGCCGGCCTGCTCGCTGACGTCGATGCCCATCTCGACCAGCGCGCGAGTGCCGCGCGGGGTGAGCCCGTCGCCGCAGACCTTCTCGCGCGGGAAGGTGGTCTTCTCGAGCAGCAGGACGTCGAGACCGGCGCTGGCCAGCCAGTAGGCGGCGCTGCTGCCGGACGGTCCGGCGCCGACGACGATGACGTCGGCGCGTGGCGTCGCTCGCGTGCGTCATTTGCGCGTTACCGCGTTACCGAAAACTTTGTGAACGGCTTCACGAGCGAGTGTAGGCGGTGCCGACTCGCCGTCCGCTCCGCGGGTGGCTGCCGACTTTGCCCCGCGAATGTGCGTAAATCGCGCCGTCCAGCTCACATTGGCGGGGCAAAGCTGAAGTGGCTGCCGACTCTGCCCCGCGAATGTGCGCCAGCGGCGTCCGCGAGGTCACATTGGCGGGGCAAGCGGACGGGTCTACTCGACGCCGAGCAGGTCGATGACGAAGACGAGGGTCTTGCCCGAGAGCCGGTGTCCGCCACCGGCCGGGCCGTACGCCTTCTCCGGCGGGATGGTCAGCTGACGCCGCCCGCCGACCTTCATGCCGGGGATGCCCTCCTGCCAGCCCTGGATCAGGCCCCGCAGCGGGAACTCGATCGACTGGCCGCGGTTCCACGACGCGTCGAACTCCTCGCCGGAGTGGAACTCGACGCCGACGTAGTGCACCTCGACGGTGTCGCCGGGCTTGGCCTCGGCGCCCTCCCCGACGACGATGTCGTCGATCTTCAGGTCGGACGGCGCTCGCCGCCCGGGATACTCGATCACTGGCTTCGTCATGAGGACCATCAAACACGACGTGGCAGGCTCGACTTCCGTGCCCACCGTCCGCGCTGCGACCACCGCCGAACTCGACCCGGCGACGCTCTACAAGATCCTGCGGCTGCGTGTCGACGTCTTCGTCGTCGAGCAGCAGTGCGCCTACCCCGAACTCGACGGCCGCGATCTCGAGCCGGCAGCCCGACAGCTCTGGATCGAGGACGCCGGCGAGGTCGCGGCCACGCTGCGCGTCCTGCGTGACCCGGACGGCACCGCTCGCATCGGCCGCGTCGCCACCGCAGCGACCGCGCGCGGCGCGGGGCTTGCCGCCGAGCTGATGCACCACGCCCTCGAGCTCATCGGCGACGGCGCGGCAGTGCTCGACGCCCAAGAACACCTCGAAGCCTGGTACGGCCGGTTCGGCTTCGAGCGGTCCGGCCCGTCGTACGTCGAGGACGGCATCCCGCACGTGCCGATGCGGCGTCGCTTAGGGTCCGAAGGGTGACCCATTCGACGGCGCCGTTCCCGGACGAACAGGCGCGCGAGCAGGCATGGAAGGCGGCGGTTGCCGAGAAGCGCGGTGGCGCTCCGTACGGCGCCATGATCGCTGCCCAGCGCCGGTTGCAGAACAACATCGCCGGCGCCGTGCTGCCGCCGGACCTCGTCACCGAGGTCACCACTCGCCTGGACGAGCTGAGCGCGCTGCTCGAACCGCACCAGGCCGAGGAACCCGAGCGGTGGGACGGGTGGCGTCCCGACATTCCCGGACGGGCGATGCCCGTGCTGCCGCCCTACGTGATCGAGGAACGCGGCGACGGACAGCTGCGCGGCCACGTCACCTTCCCGCGGTTCTATCTCGGCGGCAACGGTGCGGCGCACGGCGGCTCGCTGCCGCTGCTGTTCGACGACATCATGGGCCACATCGCCGGGATGGCCGGCGGCATCTGCCGCACCGCGTACATCACCGTCAACTACCGCCGCATCACGCCGATCGACGTCGAGCTCGGCTTCGACTGCCGTCTCGACAGCGTCGACGATCGCAAGCGCTACGTGTCAGCGCGCCTGTACAACCCGGCGGGTGAGGTCGTCGCCGATTGCGCCGGCCTGTTCCTGAGGTTGCTCTCGGGCCAGCAGTAGCCGCTCAGACCGCCGACACCCGGGCGCCCGAGTGGCGCCAGGTCGAGTGCCACGTCTCGACGTCGTCAACGGGCATCGGACGGGCGATCAGGTAGCCCTGCGCGACGTCGCAGTCGAGCTGGCGCAGCTGTACGCAGTCGGCGTCGGTCTCGACACCCTCGGCGACGACACGCAGCTGCAGCGCGGTGGCGAGCTCGATGATCGACCTGGCGATCGCGGTCTTGTCGCGATCACGGCTGATCCCCGTCACGAAGCTGCGGTCGATCTTGACCTCCTGCACCGGCAGCCGCTGCAGGTAGGCCAGGCTCGAATAGCCGGTGCCGAAGTCGTCGATCGAGAGCTGCACGCCGAGCTCGTTCAGTTCGCGCAGCACCTCGAGGATGCGTGCCGGGTCGCTCATCACGCTCGACTCGGTGATCTCGAGGGTCAGCAGTTGTGGCGGCAGCCCGTAGCGACGCAGCAGGAACGAGACCCGTTCGATCAGCGCGTCATGGGTGAGGTTCTTGACGGACACGTTGACCGCAATGCCGACGCCGGGCAACGCCGGTTGCCACCCGGCGCAGGCCGCGATCGCCTTCTGCAGCACGGCATCGGTGAGCGGGCGGATCAGGCCGCTGCGCTCGGCCAGCGACACGAACTCATCGGGCGCGATCTCGCCGCGGTCGGGATCAACCCAGCGCACCAGCGCCTCGAGCGACACGAGCCGGCCGGTCGCGAGCTCGACCTTCGGCTGGACGAACACCTCGAGCGCGTCGTTCTGCAAGGCCGTGCGCAGCTTGCTCACCAGCGCCAACCGGTCGACGCTCGCCTCGGACGGATCAGGTTCCCAGACGCACACGTCCTCGTCGTTGGTCTTCGCGCGGTACATCGCGGCGTCGGCGTGCTTGAGCAGCATTTCGCGGCTGGACCCGCTGTCGCGGGTGGTGGTGATCCCCAGCGATCCGCCGACCTCGACCTCGATGCCGTTGAGGACGACCGGGGTGCGGTGCAGGCTCTTGATCAATACCTCGGCGTTGTCGCGCACCCGGTCGGGACTGGCGTAGTAGACGACGGCGAATTCGTCGCCGCCGAGACGTGCGATGACGGTGTCGTGCCCGCCGCCGGTGACCAGCCGCGCGGCGACGACGCGCAGCAACTCGTCGCCCGGTTCGTGGCCGAGCGTGTCGTTGACGTCCTTGAAGTTGTCCAGGTCGAGCACGCCGACGACCAGCGTCTGCCCGTCCGGGATCTGGCTGACGCGTTCGTCGATCGTGCGCTGCAACAACAGCCGGTTCGGCAGACCGGTCAACGCGTCGTGCTGCGAGTCGTAGCGCAACCGGTCGACGAGCCGGCCGTTCTCCAACGCGATCGCGGCGTGGTTGGCCACGGTCTCGAGCAGGCGCGCGTCCTCGTGGTCGAGACCGCGTGCCTCGCCGAGCCGGTCGACGACCGCAAGCACGGCAGTGGCACCGGCCTCGCCACGCAGCGGCGCGACCAGGATCTCGCGCAGGCCGCGACGAGCGAGCCAGCGGCGCTCGAGCTCATCGCTCGTCCCCCGTTGGACGAGCACCGAGCCGCGGCCGGCAAGTGCGCCGGCGATCGGCGAACCGTCCTCGTCGGTGAGGATGCGCACCGGGCCGCGCTGCAGTTCACCGTTGCGGCCCAGGCTGATCTCGATGCCGCTCTCGTCGGGACTGCACAAGGTGAGCACGGCTCGTTCGGCGTGCAGCATCTCGCGCGCCTGGCTCAGCACGCCGACGAGGACGTCCGACATCTCCTGGCTCGTCGACATCGCATGGGTGAACCGGTAGACGCGTTCGAGTCCGAGGTGTCGCTCGTTGAGCGTCGAGTACGCGCGGTAGGCGAGCATGAACGCCGCGGCGACGAGGACGAGCAAACCGGCGGCGGCGCGGCTCGCGTCCAGGGTGACGACGCAGACGAGGCCGAGGGTGCCGACCATCGCGGCCTGCAGTCCGCTCGCCGGCACGATCCGGGCCAGCTCGCGCAGCGACATGCCGTCCTCGAAGATCTGGATGACGAGTCCGACCGCCACCGCGGCGAAGCAACTCGCGACGATGTTGCCGGCCTCGATGCCGAGCCAGGACAGCTCCTCGACCGGGCTGCTGCCCTGCGCGATGAGGCGGAACACCACGACGGCGAGGACGGCCTCGGTAATGGCTACGGCGATGTTGAACACCAGCTTGGCCGGCTGCTTGTACTGGCGGCGCGCGACGACGTAGACGAGCGCGGCGCCCAATACGCGAGCGATGATCACCGCAGCGGGCGAGCAGAACGCCAGCGCGACCGCCATCGGGATCTCGCTGAGCGACACCGAGCGTGCCTCGCGACGCACCTGCACGTTCAGCACGACGAGCTCGAAGATCGCGAACGGCACGACCATGAACCACCAGGGCAGGCGCAACCCGTCCGAAGCCGTCGCGGGCAGGACGGCCAGCGCCACGACGCCGAGGGCGGCGATCGTCAACGCCGACGCGATCAGCGTGATGAACGCCGTCGGGACGCGGCGCGCACGGGGCGAGGTGGTCGTCATCAGCTCAGCGCCAGTAGCTCGCGGCCCAGGTCGAACCGGACCAGCCGTCGCCCTTCCAGGTCGAGCTCGACCAGTCGTCGCTGCGCCACGACGAACTCGACCAGCCCGACGACGCCCAGGACGACGACCGCCAACTCGACGACCGCCACGACGAACTGGCCCAGCCCGATGTCGTCCACCCGGCACCCGTCCAGACGTTGCCGTTGAACGTGCCGCCGTTCCATGCGGTCGCGCTCGCTTCGACGTTCGCGAGCGCGGATGTGTCGACGGGGTGGCCGAAGATGTCCTGCTCGCCGGTGAGGTCGGTCGTCGTTCCGGTCGTGGTGTCGGTGATGGCGATGTGGTCGCTGCCACGCGAGAGTTCGAGCTTGCCCCGGCCGGTGCTCGGTGTGAAGTTCTGCGTGGACGGTGGCACCGGGCCGTAGCTCGTCCTGAGGTGGAGCAGTCCGGCGCCGGCCGCTGCGGCGGTCGCGTTCGGGATGGCCGCGGCGTTCTGCGTCAGCACTGCCTTGACCTGATCAGGGGTGAGGTTGGGCTGCTGCTGCAGCACCAACACGGCCGCGCCGCTGACCATCGCGGCGGCCTGGCTCGTCCCCGAGCCGCGGAAGAAGCGTGCGTTGACCGCGCCGGTGCCGGCGAAGGTCTGGTCGATGTAGCTGCCGGGGTCGCGCAACGACTGCACGTGCACACCGGGTGCGACCAGGTCGGGGTTGCGCGTGCCGTTACCGACGGAGGAGAACGCGGCGATGCTGTCGTCGCTGGTGGTCGGCGTGCCGTTGGGATCGTCGGCGCCGACGGCGATGACGAACGGGTCGCTCGCGGGGTCGGTGAGCCCGTCGGCGGACGTCCCCGAGTTGCCTGCCGAGGTGACCACGACGATGCCGTGGCGCCAGGCCTGTTCGGCGGCGTAGGCCAGCGGGTCGAGGGTGTAGGCCTGCGTCGAGTCCGTCCCGAACGAGAGGTTCATGACGCGGATGTTCATGCCGGGGTCGTGGGCGTGCTGCACGACCCAGTCGATCCCGGCGATGACCTGCGAGACGTCGCTGACACCGTGCGCATCGGCCACCTTGACGCTGACGATGCGGGCGTCCGGTGCCATGCCGAGGAAGTCGTTCGGGTCGTTCCACGCGCCCGCCGTGTTGGTGACGCTCGCGTCGTGGCCGGCGATGATCCCGGCCAGATGTGTGCCGTGACCGAACGTGTCGACACCGGCGGTGCCGGCGTCCTGCGATTCCTCGGTCAGGTCGGGGCCGAGCACGATGTTGGCCGGCAGCAGGCCCGCGACCTGGGCGACGCCCGAGTCGACGAGCGCGACATCGACGCCACGTCCGGTGTAACCGGCCTTCCAGTCGGCGCGGGCGCCGACGAGGTTCTCGAGGTTGTACATCGAGTAGTTGTCGGCCTGCGCGGAGTAGCCGGGATCGCCGGGCTGCCCGGACGAACGCACGCCGGCCAGGTGCACCCGCGCGTCGCGGGTGACGTCGGCGACCGACCGGTCTGCGCGCAACACCGCCAATGACGTCGCTGGGACCGTCGCCGACACGGCATCGATGAGCCCGAGCGTGCGGTCGACGCGGCCGCCGACCGAGCGAACGAGATGTCGCAGAGCGGCGAGGTCGGCGCCGTTCGAGCGGACGATCACGTGCTGGGTGCCGCGCACGGTGCTCGCGCCGGCCGCCGGCGCGGCAATGCTCTGCGCGAGGCCGGCCACCGCGGCGACCGCCACCACTGCGACGAGCGCAGCGACCATGCGTGCACGAGTGATCACGCCGCGGATCCCGTCCGCGGGTCGAGGAAGGTCCAGCTGTGGCTGGACGGCGGGAACGCCGTGCTGATCGGCAACACCGTGCGGGGGGACGGTGGCATGACACCACTCCGTTCAAAGTGGGGTCGGTTTCACCACTGACTCCCCGCCCGTGAGGGCTCTCGGCGGGGTCGAGAGCCAGGTGACCAGATGTCCCACGGGCGGATCGGCGTCTCCCTTGCGCTTTGAACTTTACGAAGCCTTTACATACGCTGCAACCGCAGCAGAGAATTTCTTGAGACGAAGATTGTGCCGCCTGCGAATACGTTCAGGACGCACTGACAGGCTTGCTGAACATCGCACCGTCGCGGACCCGCCACGTCCGTCCGCGTACCGCCACCCAGGCGGCGATCAGGACCAACGCAACAGCGACGCCGCCGAAGGCCCACACGGTTGAGCTCTCCGGTCGCGTGCAGCCTGCCGCGGTGGCGGCGCAGCGCGCGTAGGCGTGCTGCTCCGACAACGACTGGTGATAGGTGCCGAACCACGCGGCCGCCGAAAGCGTCGCACTGAGCAGAAGCAGCCCGAGCCACGCCAGCTTGCGGGTCATCGCCGACGAGTCAGGGTTGCTGATCCCCATGCGGCCAGGATCAGCGTCGTGATCGTCCTGATGGCGAACTGCACGTAACCCGCGAGCAAACTTCGCACCAAGACGACTGTGATCGTTTTCGCGGCGACGCGGGGTACCGTGCGTGCATCGAACGCAGGGGGACATCGATGACCAGGCTGGACGCCGGCGCTCGTATCGCGATCATCGGCGCCGGACCGAGCGGTCTCGTGGCCGCCAAGCACGCCCTCGAGGCCGGCTTCGACGTCACGATCTTCGAGGCGAGCGACGATCTCGGCGGGCAGTGGTACACGAGCGCGGCACACAGCGGAATCTGGCCCGGGATGCGCACGAACACCAGTCGCATGATGACTGCGTTCTCCGACTACCCGCCGCCGGCCACTCACGAGCTGCACCCCCGTGCCGAGCAGATCCATGACTACCTTCGCGCGTACGCCGAGGCCTTCGGGGTCACGGAGCGCATCCGGTTCGACACCAGAGTGGGCGCCGTGCGCCCCGGTTGGTTCGTCGACGGCGAGAAGTTCGACGCCGTGATCGTCGCGTCCGGCAGGTTCCACGCACCGGTCGTCCCGCCCGGATTCGACGAGTTCGCAGGCGAGTTGCTGCACGCGTACGACTATCCGGGCGCGGAACACTTCCGCGGGCGCAACGTCCTCGTCTACGGGAACGGGGTGAGCGGGCACGAGATCGCGTCGGACATCGCAACGGTCACGCCGGTGGTCTCTGCCTACCGCAAGCCGCGGTACGTGCTGCAGAAGAACGTCGACGGAGTCTCGTCCGACTGGCAGTGGTACACGCACGTCGCCGCTTTGCGGCGTGCGGCGATGCGGCCGGACGAGTACGGGCGGATGCTGCGAGAGCGGGTGCTGCGCGTCGCGGGTAACCCGGCCGATTTCGGCGCACCCGAGCCGGACGAGGATTTCCTCGTCGCGGGCCACTCGCTGTGCCAGGACTATCTGACGCAGGTGCGCGACGGTGAGATCACCTGCCGACCCGCGATCGAGTCGGTGCGGGGCCGCGAGGTGGCCTTCGTCGACGCAACGTCCGCACACGTCGACGCGGTCGTCTGCGCCACCGGCTACCGCCTCGACCTGCCGTACCTGTCGGAGGAGTTGTGGTCGGTGCTCGGTAGCGACCTGCGACTCGACCGGCGCACGCTGCACCCGGACCTGCCGGAGTTCGCAGTCATCGGTCAGTTCGCTGCGCAGGGGCCGTACTTCTCGCTGCTCGAACTGCAGGCGCGCTGGATCATCGGCGTGTGGGCGGGCACGATCGCACCGACCGACGAAGCGGTTGCGCGAGCTGCCGTCTCCGCCGCGTCCCCCGGCGATCGACTCGCACAACGTCGCTGCGCTGATGTTCGCCGACGCAGCGGGCGTGGCACCCGATGTGCGAAAGCATCCGGACCTCGCCGAAGCGCTGCTGTTCGGCCCGATGCTGCCACCGCGCTACCGCCTCGACGGCGCAGGTGCACATGCCGACGCGGCGAACATGTTCGCCGCGCAACTCGCCTCGTCGCCGCGTCCGGACGTGGAGCCGGACGATGTCGAAGCGCTCGCCGGCCTCGGTCTCGGTGACGTGCTCGCGAGCAGCCCGTCCTGATCAGGTCTTGCTGATCGTGGACGCGTGGAGCCGCCTCGGGGAATCGAACCCCGGACAACCTCATTACGAGTGAGGTGCTCTGCCGACTGAGCTAAGGCGGCGCGCTCACCGCGAGGCGGCGCAGCGGTTGAGTCTAACGGGTGCGTCGGGCCCGGTTGTCAGGAGCGGGGCGCCGGCTTGATGATCGAGAATCGGCCGCCCTGGGGATCCATCAGGTCGGCGTGGCGGCCGTAGGGCATGTCCTGGGCCGGGCTGGTGACCTCGGCGCCGATCGACACGGCCTTGGCGACGGATTCGTCGGCGTCCTCGACCTGCAGGTAGATGCGCCAGTGCGATGGCACCTCGGCCGGCACGAACTCGGGCAGCAGGCCGAGCCCGCCGATGGTCGTGCCGTCGAGTTCGATTGTCGAGTACTTGAACCCTTCGTCGCCGAGCTCGGTGTAGGTGTAGCCGAACACCTCGGCGAAGAAGTTCTTGGCGGCGTCGTAGTCGCGTGTCATGAACTCGTTCCACGTCAACGTGTTCGTCTCGTTGAACAGCTGCGTCCCGAAGTGCGAACCCGCCTGCCAGATGCCGAACGTGCCACCGGTCGGGTCTTGCACGATGGTCATCCGGCCGAGGTCCATCACGTCCATCGTCGCTTGCGCGATCGTGCCGCCGTTCTTGGTCACCGCCGCAGCGGTCGCATCGGCGTCGTCGGTGGCGAGGTAGGTCGTCCACACCGGCGGGTGATCGACCTGCATCTGGAAGATCCCGGCCACGCGCCTGTCGTCGACCATCGCGTTCGAGTAGTAGCCGGTCTCCTCGCCGCCGATGTCGAACTGCCAGCCGAACAGATCACCGTAGAAGTTGCGGGCCGACTCGACGTCGGTCGTCATGAGGTCGATCCAGCAGGGTGTGCCGGCGGCGAAGGCCGCATCACGTGTGGGCATGTCCCCACGGTATGACCGCCGCGACGGGTCTGGCCAGCCCTGGTTTCAGTCGTGCTTGGCGGCCGATCAGGTTTGTTTCGATGCGTCGGAGCAGCGCACCGTCAGTCGATCTTCGCGCAGGTAGTCATCGACCTCTCCGCCCGCGACGAGTTCGGGATTGTCGCGCAACAATCCCGGCCAATCCGAGATGCTGTCTGTCGTGAAGCCGTAGGCGCGCATCATGACCTCGATGGCTTCGAGGTTGGGCTGACCGACCAGGACAAGATCGCCGTACGTATACGGATCGACCACGGCGTTGCTCTGCCGCATTGCCGGTTCGCGTTTGACGGCTACGGCAGGTAACGCGACCTGCATCGTGTTGGACGCGGTATCGATGATGACGTGGCGCGGGTTCGCCTTACGGATTCCGTGGAGCAACTCGTTGAACCGCAACGTGTGATAGAGGTACCCCAGACACAGCACGACATCGACGTCGAATTCGTTGTTGGCAAATGCGTCGAAGACATCGCTGGCGATGAAGCGGCACCGATCCGCGCCGTAGCCGTACTCGCCGAGCGTCGCAACCGAATGCTCCACGAGATCCGGCCGTGCCTCGATCCCGATGACCGACTCGGCGCCACAGGCCAGCGCGGCAAGTGACCAGCGACCGTCGTGGCTGCCGATGTCGAGCACCTTCGCGCCGGCGAAGACGTCGCGGTTGTCGGCGAAGATCGCTTCATAGCGAAGGTTGAGCCGACCGTGCGTGGCGGTCGTCGTGCTGGTTTCGAAGAAGCGTGGGTAGTCGTCGAAGAACATCGACGCGATGCGGGTGCCCGGTTCGGACGGACGGCGCCATTTGGCCAACACGTCGACCGGTGGTGGCGAAGCGGGCGCGACCTTTTCCACTCGCGGTTTGCCGCCGCCGCGCCGTTTCGGCCCGGGCGGATCGAGCTTGCGCGCCAACCGACGAAGCTGGTTGGCAGCGCGCTTCTTGACCGGCATCGAGACACCGTAGCTGGCATATTGTGCGAACCCGGCAACGCCCTCAGGCGGGCGCGTCGCCACCGTCCGCACGCGACTCGTAGGCCTTCCGGCTTCCGCACACGGACGCCAGCGCGCAGGCGGTGCGGCGGCCGTCCGCGGCCATCCGCACGACAACCTTCTCGCCGGGGACGTTGTGGCCGACCACCGTGCCTGCGCCGTCCGGTGTCTCGACCTGCTCGCCGAGTTCGGGCGCCTTCTCGGCGAAGTCCTGATAGAGCGGGTGCTCGTACTTCAGGCAGCACATCAGCCGTCCGCACGCGCCGGAGATGCGCAGCGGGTTGAGCGGCAGGTCCTGGTCCTTGGCCATCCGCACGCTGACCGGCTCGAAGTCGACCAGGAACGTCGAGCAGCACAGCTCGCGTCCGCAGCTGCCGATGCCGCCGGTCAGCCGCGCCTCGTCGCGCGCGGACAGCTGGCGCAGCTCGACCTTGCCGTTCAGCGTCGCGGCGAGGTCGCGGACGAGCGAGCGGAAGTCGACGCGATGCGGCGCGGTGAAGTAGATCGTGGTCTTGCGCGCGTCCGGCTCGTAGTCGACGCCGGACAGCTTCATCGGCAGCTCGTGCTCGCGGATCAGCCGCTTGGCCGCGACTCGCGCGGCGGCGCGCCGCTTGCGGCTCAGAGCCGCCTTCTCGAGCGCGTCGTCGTTCGCCATGCCGGCGAGGACGGGCAGCCCGCCGATGTCGTCGCTGACCCACTCCGGCGCCCACATGACCTCGGCGACCTCGGGGCCGGCCTCGGTCGGGTAGAGCACCTGGTCGCCGACCGACACCTGCAGCTCGCCCGGATCGGCGTAGTAGAGCCGGCCCTGCCGCTGGAACACCACCGCGCACACCATGCCCATGCGGCGACTCTACGACCAGCGGTTCAGTTCGGCAGTCGCAGCGCGGCGGTCATCGCCTCGACGGCGATGCGCGGCTTGACGTTCAGGTCGAGCGCGGTGCGGCAGCCGAGGACGGCGTCGAGGCGGCGCAGGACGTCCGGCGAGTGCAGCTTGACCGCGACACTGCGCACGTCGTCGTCGAAGTCGGGGTGGGCGCGGGCGATCGGCGAGCGGGTCTGCACCAGCAGCACGTCGCGGTAGAACGCGGCGAGGTCGACCAGCGCGCGATCGAGGGCATCACGCTGCGTGCGGGTCTGCGCGACTTCTGCCGCTTCTCGAGATCGCGGATCGCGCCGGTCGTGCCGCGCGTCGTCGCCGCCGTGCCCTTGCCGGTGCCGCCGGCGCCGAGCGCGATCTGCAGCGCCTCGGTCTCGGCCGCGTCGAGTCGACTCGGACAGGGCCTTGGCCTCGGCCTCGGCCGCGCTCACGAGCTGGTCGGCGGCGGCGAGGCAGGCCGCCATCGAGGTGAGCGAGGCCGGGATCGCGAGCACGGCACTGCGATGCTCGCGCGCGGCGTCGTCGCGGGCCAGCCGGCGCGCCCGGCCGACGTGGCCCTGCGACGCGGCCGCGGCCCAGTCGGCGCTCGCGTCGTCGACGCCGTCGCGCCCGCGCAGCACCGCGGCGATCGCCTCGGCCGGCGGCGTGCGCAGCGACACCAGCCGGCACCGCGAGCGGATCGTGAGCGACACGTCGTCGGGATGCAGCGACGGCACGCAGAGCAGGAACACCGTGCGCTCGGGCGGTTCCTCGACCGCCTTGAGCAGCGCGTTGGACGCCTGCTCGGTCAGCCGGTCGGCGTCCTCGATCACCACGACCTGCCAGCGCCCGAGCACGGGACGCCGCGCCGACCGGGCCGACCACCGAGCGCATCTCGGCGACCGAGATCGACAGCCCCTCGGGGACGACGGAGTGCACGTCCGGATGGCTGCGCGTCGCGACCGTGTGGCACGCCGAGCACTCGCCGCAGCCGGCCGGCGTGCGCTCGCACTGCAGCGCGGCGGCGAAGGCCCGCGCGGCGACCGAACGTCCCGACCCGGCCGGGCCGGTGAACAGCCAGGCGTGCGTCATCGCCCCGGCTGGCGCATCGCCGCCCGCGGCGATCGCCGCAGCCGCTGCCGGCGGCCGCGCTGCAGGGCGGCGACCGCGTCGTCCTGCCCGATCAGCTCGTCCCAGACGCTCAAGTCGGTCACCGTCTCGGACCTGGACGGCGCAGTCGCGGTGGGTTCGATCGCCGGTGCGAGCAGTTCGTTCACCGCGGTCGAGGACGTCGGCGGCGACGATCGTCGACCGGGCGAGCGCGCGTCGACGACCCGGTAGCGCCGCGGGTCGGCCTCGGCCAGGCGCAGGAACGCTCGCCGCACCGCTTCGTGGAACTGCAGCGACTCGGCCTCGAGCTTGTCGCCGCCCTCGGCGCCGCGGGCGCGGGCGAGCCCGGCGCTCGGCGGGATGTCGAGCAGGATCGTGAGGTCGGGCGTGAGTCCGTGCGTGGCCCACCGCGAGATGCGGCGGACCTCGTCGACGGACAGGTCGCGCCCGGCGCCCTGGTAGGCCAGCGACGAGTCGATGTAGCGGTCGGTCAGCACGATCCGCTTGGCGTCGAGCGCGGGCGGGATGACGGTGTCGACGTGGTGGGCCCGGTCGGCGGCGAACAGCAGCGCCTCGGCGCGCGGCGAGAGCGGTTCGCGGTGGTGCAGCACGCAGCTCGCGGATGCCGTCGCCCGTCTCGGTCGCGCCCGGCTCGTGGGTGACGACGACGATCGCGGCCGGTGTTCCGCAGCGACTCGGCCAGCAGCTCGATCTGGGTCGACTTGCCCGATCCCTCGCCGCCCTCGAAGGCGATGAACACGCCGCCGTTGCGCAGCCGCCGCCGTCCGGCCGAGTCGCCGCGCAGCGACGTCTTGACGTCGGCCCAGAGCGCGACCTGCTCGCGGTCGTCCATCTTGCGGTAGGCGAGCAGCCCGGCGAGCAAGGCGAACAGGCCGCCGACGGTGAGCACGATGCGCGTGCCGTCGATGACGTAGCTGACGCTGCCGATGTGCAGCGTCGTCTTGCCGACCTGCGCCACCACGAACGGGACGGCGGCCAGCGCGAGCATGAGCACGACGCGGATCAGCGACTGCAGCAGGGCGAACACGCGCCCGCGCATCTCGTCGTCGACGTCGGTGCCGAGCAGGGTCGTGCCGGCCAGGTAGGCGACGCCGGCGCCGAAGCCGAGCCCGACGACGAAGACCATGGCCAGCGCGACCTGCGGCATGACCGAACACAGGATGAGGCAGACCGCGGCGAAGACGAGCGACAGCCCGAACAGCCGCCGGCGCGACAGGTCGCGGGCGATGCGCGGCCCGAACGCCATGCCCGAGCCGAGCCCGACGAACACCGCGCCGAACAGCACGCCGTAGGCCGCGTTGCCGCCGCCGAGGACTCGGTGAAGATCTTGCCCGCGCCGATGACCGCGCCGGCCGCGACGAACGCGCCGACCAGGCCGATGATCAGCCCGCCGACCAGGCGCGAGTGCCGGATGAAGCTGGCGCCCTCGCGCAGCAGGAAAGCAGGCTCGGCTGCGTCCTCGGCCGACCTCGGCGCGGTGGCCGCTGATCTCGCGGATGAAGAACACGACGATCGCGCCGACCAGGAACGTCGCGGCGTTGAAGTAGAGCGCGAGGTTGACCGGTTGCGTGCGGAAGAAGTGCAGGTGCCGCGCCAGCACGTTGGTGATCAGCGACAGCACCGAGAACAGGCCGGCGCCCGAGCACCGGCGTCAGCCCGTAGGTGGTGATGAGGCTGAGCTGGTTGGCCGCCTCGATCTGGTCGCGGCGCACCAGGTTGGGCACCGACGCGTCCTTGGCCGGCATCCAGAACAGGCTGACGCACTCGATCAGGAAGCTGGCGACCAGCAGCCAGACCAGCGTCTGCCGGGTGTCGACGACCAGGTGCGCGAGCGGGATCGTCAGGAACAGCACGAACCGCACGAAGTCGGAGATGACCATCGTCAGCCGGCGGTCGAACCGGTCGGCGAACGCGCCGGCGAGCGGGCCGAGCACGATCGCCGGCAGCAGCTTCACGACGAGCACGCCGCCGAGCGCGTAGTTCTGCGCCTTGTAGCCGTGGGCCAGGTTGGTGGCGAGCGCGGTCGTGGCCAGCAGGCCCAGCCAGTCGCCGAGGCTCGACAGCGCGGTCGAGTACCAGAGCCGCCGGAACGGCGTCACTCGGAGGACGCCACGAACCGCGGCGACGGTCGAGACTGCCGCCGGCCGCGCTGTCCGTGCCCTCGCTGATCTCAACTCCTTTGCCCGGGCGCTTGCGCGGTCCCACGCTACGGCGCGCAGGCGTCACAGCTTCGCTGCCTGCAGCAAGGATCGCAGGGACGCGGCCAGTTCGGTGCTTTGTGCGCCGTCGAGTGTGGCGAGCAATTGCCGCTCGGAGCGCAGCAGCGCGACGAACGCCGCGTCGACGCGCTCGCGTCCGGCGTCGGTGAGCCGCACCCGCACGAGGCGTCCGTCGGCGGGGTCGGGACGGCGGGTGACGAACCCGCGGGCGACGAGCCGGTCGAGGCGGCTGGTCATCGTGCCGGACGTGACGTGGGTACGGCTGGCCAGCTCACCGGCCGTGCGCTCGAACGGATCGCCGCTGCGCCGCAGCACCGACAGCACGTCGAACTCGTGGGCCTGCAGGCCGTGCCCGACGAAGGCGTCGGCGCGGCGCTCGTCCAGCACCGCGGCGAGCCGGCTGATGCGGCTGAGCACCTGCAGCGGTTCGACGTCGAGGTCGGGACGTTCGCGGCGCCACGCCGCGACGATCTCGTCCACCTCGTCGGCCATGATCGGATCATATCTCTTGACGTCGAGATATCTTGGTGGACGTGGATTGGGACCCGGCGCAATACGGCCGATACGCCGACGAGCGGGCGCGGCCGTTCCTCGATCTCGTCGCGCGGGTGGGCGCGACGCGCCCCGGCCGCGTGGTCGATCTGGGCTGCGGGCCGGGCGACGCTGACCGCGCTCTTGGCCCGGAGCGTGGCCGGACGCGACGTCGAGGGCATCGACTCGTCGCCGAGATGATCGACGCGGCCCGGGCGGTGCCGGGAGTGTCGGTGACGCTCGGCGACCTCGCGCAGTGGAGACCGGCCCGGACGTCGACGTCGTGGTCAGCAACGCGGCGCTGCAGTGGGTGCCGGACCACCACGTCCTGCTCGGGACGTGGGCCGCGATCTCGTCGCGGGCGGGTGGCTCGCGATCCAGGTGCCGGGCAACTTCGGCGCCCGGCGCACACGCTGATGCGCGAGCAGGCACACCGCTGGGAGCTCGCGACGTGCTGCGCCACCACGACGCGGTCGAATCGCCGCAGTCCTACGCCGAGCTTCTGCTCGACGCCGGGCTGGGCGCCGATGTCGTGGGAGACGACCTACCTGCACGTGCTCTCCGGCGCCGACCCGGTGCTCGAGTGGCTGCGCGGCACGGGCCTGCGTCCGGTCCTCGCCGCCCTGTCGGCCGCGGACGGCGACCGCTTCTGCGCCGAGCTCGCCGCCGCGTTGCGCGCTGCCTACCCGCGCGGCGCGCACGGCACGCCGTTCCCGTTCCGCCGCATCTTCGCCGTGGGCCACCGCGCCTGACGGCTACTGTCGATTCAGTGAGCGTGCAGCAACTGGGCCGGCAACGTCACCTTCGACCGCGGCAGCTTCATCGGCCGACAACCGTGGACGAGCTGCAACAGCTGATTGCCGATCTGCCGCACGCGCGCGCGCTCGGCACCGGGCACTCGTTCAACCGCATCGCCGACACCACCGGCGACCTGGTGAGCACTGCCGATCTCGACGTCGCCGATCGAGATCGACGCCGGCCGCACGCACTGTCGACGTCGGCGGCGGTATCCGCTACGGCGAGCTCGCCGTCCAGCTGACGCGCACGGCTGGGCGCTGCACAACCTCGGGCTCGCTGCCGCACATCTCGGTCGCCGGCGCCTGCGCGACCGGCACCCACGGCTCGGGAGTCGCGCAACCGCTGCCTGGCCGCCGCGTGCGGCCGCGGTCGAGTTCGTCCGCGCCGACGGCGAGCTCGTGCGCGTCGCGCGCGGCGACGACGACTTCGGCGGTGCGGTGCTCGCCCTCGGCGCGCTCGGCGTCGTCACCCGGCTGACGCTCGCCATCGAGCCGAGCTACGAGCTGCGCCAGGACGTGTGGGTCGAGCGCCGATCGAGCGCGTCCTCGAGAACCTCGACGAGATCATGGGCGGCGGCTACAGCGTCAGCCTGTTCACGACGTGGTCGCGGCCCGACGTCGATCGACAGATCTGGGTCAAGGCGCCGGCCGACGCCGACGCCGGTCGACGGCGGCGCCTGGGGTGCCGCGCCGGCGACCGGCGCCGAGCACCCGATCGCGGGCGAGGACGCCAGCGACCGCCACCGAGCAGCTCGGCGTCCCCGGGCCGTGGCACGCGCGGCTGCCGCACTTCCGGCTCGAGTTCACGCCCAGCACCGGCGACGAGCAGCAGAGCGAGTACCTCGTCGCCCGCGAGCACGGCGCGGCCGCGATCGCCGCGCTGCGCGAGGCTCGAGTACGGACCCGCGCTGCAGGTGAGCGAGATCCGCGCGATCGCCGCCGACGAGCTGTGGCTGAGTCCGTGCCACGATCGCGACACGCTGGCGCTGCACTTCACCTGGGTCGCTGACGACGCGCGGGTCGCAGCCCGCGGTTGAGGCGGTCGAGGCGGCACTGGCGCCCTTCGACGCGCGGCCGCACTGGGGCAAGGTGTTCGCGATGCCGCGGCCGACGTGCGCGCGCGGTACCCGCGACTGGAGGAGTTTGCGAAGCTGGCTGCGCGCCACGACCCGGGCGGCGATTCGGCAACGCGTTTCTGCGAGGACTTCGTCTATTGACCGGACGCGGTGCCCTTTCGCCTTACCGTTGCCCTTGGCCTTTGCGTTGCTGGCCGGTTCCGGGTGTACGCGACTTCTTGAGCTGACCCGGCGAGAGCGGATGGCCGGTGTGCCCCCGGCCGACGCCGTTGCCGCCGGCGTTGTTCGTCTCATCTGGCGGCGGCACACCCTTTGCCGGACGAGCCGGACAGCGTGCCGGTCGGTGACGGCGACTTCGACGCCGACTTCGTCAACGATCCCGACGGCGACGGCGCGGTGGAACTCGACGCCGGCGGGGACGACGATCGGCTTGGCGACCCGCTGTTCGTCCTGCTGGTCGTCGCGCTGGTCGATCCCGGCGACGGGCTCGGCGACGCAGACCGCTCCCCGAGCGCACGGACGGGGGCGTGTGCGGATGCGTCGGCGCGCCGGATGCCGGCCCCTCCGACGGCTGCAGACGGTTCCGGACCGGATCGATGTGGAACGGCGTCAGGGTGTTGACGACCCTGGACACCAGCCGCTGTGCGTAGGCGGGCAGGTGATGGGTGGCCGCCCCGGTGATCAGCACAGCGAGCGCGAGCACAACACAGCCGCCGCGTCAGCACCGGTGGCGCCGAACACGACGACCGGCGCACGACCGCGCGCGTTCCCGCGCTGGGCGAGCGGGCAGCGCGGACGCGAACAGTAGCTCGAGCTCGTCCGACGGCGCCGGCGCGGCGGTATCGGCGAGCGAGTGCATCTCGTCGAGGAACTGCGCTGACGCAGGGTCAGTGGCGGTCATGTCGCCGAACGTGATCGTTCCAACGGCTCATCGCGGTTACCTGCCGCTCGGCGAGCACGGCGCGCAAGGTGATCAGGGCCCGCCGCTGCAGTTGCTTGACGGCGCCCGGCGAGCGACCGATCGCGTGCGCCACGTGCTCGATGGACAGGTCGGCGATGATCCGGAGATGGAGCGCTTCGGCGCTGATCAGCGGGCAACGCGCGAGGATCGTCTTGAGCGTTCGTTGCCCAGCGCTCGGCAAGGCGTCGTCCTCGGCAGAGGGGACCGGCGGATGTCCACGGCCGGCTCGAAGTCGACGGTCCCCGGCCGGCGGGCGAGCTGCGCCGGTCGTCGACCATGCGAGCGTGGGCGACGCTGAACACAGGGTGCGCAGCCCCGCGGCGCCGCCGTGCAGGCGGGCGAGCTGTGGCAGCACGGCGAGGAACACCTCGCTCGTGATCGCCTCGGGGTCGCTGACGCCGCGGGAGCGCAGATAGACGAACACGGTGGGTGCCAGGGACAGGTACACGTGCGCAGCGCGTGGGTGCGGAGCAGGCGGCAGCCACGACGTCGTCGTCGAGCTCCGGCGTGCTCATGTGACCTCGTCCGTTCGAACAGCGAGTGCGATTCCGGCCGGCGCGTAACGCGTCGACCGGCACAAACGATGACGGTAGTGCCCGCGGGTTGGGAACCCCCGTTCCCGTACAGCGGAGCATCCGGCGACCGGCTGTCGCAGGGTTACTGCCGGTCAGGAACGGACTCAGCCGCGGTTACCGGCAGCGCCGCTGGTACCGCGGCTGAGTCTCCGGGCGGGGTTCAAGCCGGGTCGGCCTTCTTCGTGGCCGCGGCCTTCTTCGGCCGCCTTCTTCGCCGCAGTCTTCTTCGCGGCCGCCTTCTTCGCCGCGGTCTTCTTCGCGGCCGCCTTCTTGGCCGGCGCCTTCTTGGCGGCGCGCTTGGCCGTCTTCTTCGCCGGACCGCGGGCGCGGCGGTCGGCCAGCAGCTCGGACGCGCGCTCGTCGGTGAGCTCCTCGATCGAGTCACCGCGCCGCAGCGACGCGTTCGTCTCGCCGTCGGTGACGTACGGGCCGAACCGGCCGTCCTTGACGACCATCGGCTTGCCCGAGACCGGGTCCTCGCCGAGCTCCTTCAGCGGCGGCGCGGCGGCAGCCGCGCCGGCCACGCTGCTTCGGCTGGGCGAACAGCGCGACGGCCTCGTCGAGCGTGACCGTGAACAGCTGGTCCTCGGACTCGATCGAGCGCGAGTCCGGTGCCCTTCTTGATGTACGGGCCGTAGCGGCCGTTCTGCGCGGTGACGTCCTCGCCGTCGAGCTCGGCCGAGCGTGCGCGGCAGGGTCAGCAGCCGCTCGGCGTCGGCCAGCGTGATCGTGTCGAGCGACATCGACTTGAACAGCGACGCCGACTTCTCGCCGTCGGTGACGTAGGGGCCGTAGCGGCCCGACCGTGCGGTGATCTCGCGGCCGTCGTCGGTCGTGCCGAGCACGATGTCGCCGGACGGCGCCGACAGCAGCTCCTCGACCTTCTCCGGGGTCAGCTCGTCGGGCGCCAGGTCGTCGGGGATCGACGCGCGCTGCGCCGTCCTCGTCCTCGCCGCGCTGCAGGTACGGGCCGTAACGCCCGACGCGCACGACCACGCCGGTGTCGCCGAGCGGGATCGAGTTCACGCCGCGCGCGTCGATCTCCTCCAGCCGGGAGTCGATGAGCCGCTTCAGCCCGCCCTGCGCCGAGATGCGCTGCTGGTCCTCGACGGCGTCCGTTCGTCGGCGCCGAAGTAGAACGCGCGCAGCCAGTCGACGCGCGAACGCTCGCCGTTGGCGATGTCGTCGAGGTCGTTCTCGACCGAGGCGGTGAAGCCGTAGTCGACGAGCCGGCCGAAGTAGGCTCTCGAGCAGGCCGATCACCGCGAACGCCGTCCACGTCGGGATCGAGCGCGGCGCCCTTCTTCCAGACGTAGCCGCGGTCCTGGATCGTCTGCATGATCGAGGCGTAGGTCGACGGCCGGCCGACGCCGAGCTCCTCCATCGCCTTGACCAGCGACGGCTCGGTGTAGCGCGACGGCGGCGAGGTGGAGTGGCCGTCGGCGTCGAACGCGCGCGGGTCGAGGGCGTCGCCGCGGGTCAGCTGCGGCAGCCGCTTCTCGGCGTCGTCCTTCTGCGCGTCCGGCCCGCTGTCGTCGGTGTCCTCGACGTAGGCGCGCAGGAAACCGGGGAAGGTGATCGTGCGGCCGCTGGTGGTGAACACGACCGACTCGCCCGACGACCGACGTCCCGCCGATCCGCACCGAGACCGTCGTGCCGACCGCGTCGGACATCTGCGAGGCCAGCGTGCGCTGCCAGATCAGCTCGTAGAGCCGGAACTCCTCCGAGGACAGCTGGTTGGCGACCTCGCCCGGGGTGCGGAACGAGTCGCCGGCCGGGCGGATCGCCTCGTGCGCCTCCTGCGCGTTCTTCACCTTGCGCGTGTAGACGCGCGGCTCGGCCGGCACGTACGCGTCGCCGTAGAGCTCGCGGGCCTGCGCGCGCGCCGCGGTCAGCGCCGTCTCGGACAGCGTCGTCGAGTCGGTGCGCATGTAGGTGATGTAGCCGTTCTCGTACAGCCGCTGCGCCGTGCGCATCACCTGCTGCGCCGACCAGCGGAACTTGCGGCCGGCCTCCTGCTGCAGCGTCGAGGTCATGAACGGCGCGTACGGGCGACGGCGGTACGGCTTCTCCTCCACGCCCTGCACGGCGAACTCGCGACCGTCCAGCCGCGCGGCCAGCCCGCGGGCACCCGCCTCGTCCAGGTGCAGGACGGTCGACGGCGCGCGCCCGGTGGCGGCATCGAAGTCGCGGCCGGTCGCCAACCGCATGTCGTCGACGCTGACCAGCGTCGCGGTGAACGTGTCGGGGTCGCCGGCCTTCGGCGCGGACGGGTGCGAACGTGGCGGTCGACGTCCCAGTAGCTCGGCGGAGTGGAAGGCCATCCGCTCGCGCTCGCGCTCGACGACCATGCGCGTGGCGACCGACTGCACGCGGCCGGCGGACAGGCGCGGCAGCACCTTCTTCCACAGCACCGGGCTGACCTCGTAGCCGTAGAGGCGGTCGAGGATCTGGCGGGTCTTCTGCGCCTCGACCAGCTGCTCGTCGATCTCGCGCGGGTTGGCGACGGCGGCGGCGATCGCCGCCGGGGTGATCTCGTGGAACACCATCCGGCGCACCGGGATCTTCGGCTTGAGCTCCTCGACCAGGTGCCAGGCGATGGCCTCGCCCTCGCGGTCCTCGTCGGTGGCGAGGTAGAGCTCGTCGGCGTCCTTGACCAGCGCCTTGAGCTTGCTGACCTGCTGCTTGCGGTCGGCGCTGACGACGTAGAGCGGCTCGAAGTCGTGGTCGACGTCGACGCCGAGGCGGGCCCACGACTCGCCCTTGTACTTGGCCGGGACGGCGGCGGCGTTCGGGGGCAGCTCGCGGATGTGGCCGATCGAGGCCTCGACGACATAACCGGCGCCGAGGAACCCGCCGATCATCTTCGCCTTCGTCAGACGACTCGACGATCACCAGCTTGGTGCCCGTCTTCGCCGACTTGCCAGCCACGTCTTCTACTCCCCTTACAGTGCTTAGTGGTCGGCGAGCACCCACCAGTCGCGGACGGTACAGGACGATCGCAACGGGCCCGTGTCACAGGCGTTCCCGGGCTCACGGCGCCGACCGCCGGTGTGCTCAGAACCAGGACGGGCCGGCGCCGTCCGGTGGTGCGCCGACCAGCTCGACCAAGCGCCGCAGCCGCTTGGCCGAGGTGATACGCCAGCCCGGGCCGCCGCGCGCGCCGATCGACACCGCCGCCAGCCCCGAGCCGCGACAGCTGCGCGCCGGCGGCCAGGTGCAGGCCGGGGTCGGCGCGGTGCGTGCCGAGCAGGAAGCCGGCCTCGTCCGGTGCGGCCCGCCGCGATCGTCCAGAGCCGCAGGCCGCCGGCGGTGAGCACGAGGCGGCCGGCGCGCCCTCGTTCGCGCCACGGCTCCAGCGCGTCGCCTGCGTGCGCCAGCGCGGCGGCGAACGCGGTGCGGACGCTCCAGCCGCCCTCGGCCGGAACGACGGCGTCGGGTCCGTCGACGACCGCGTGCGGCGAACTCGTCGGCGAGCGCGTCGGCGCGCCAGCGGTCGGCGACGACGACCGAGAGCCGGGCCGTGCCTGCTGAGCGGACCCAGTGCCCGCCGGCGAGCAGCACGCCGTCGAGGTCGGCCAGGGACGGCGTCGCGGCAGCCGCGCCGAACAGCGAGAACTGCGCTCACCGACGCTCCTTCCGGCCCGCATCGCCCGACCGCCCCGACCCGCAGCCGCCGGCGTGACGGCCGCGAGGAGCAATCATCGTGACAGACGACGACGGGCGGCCCCGGCACCATGCCGGGACCGCCCGTCGGTCGTGGTCGCTCAGACTCCGGAGGTGGCCGGGGACTGCGGCTCGGCAGACCGGCTCGTCGTCGCCCATCGACACCTTGCGGCGCTTCGAGACGATGACCGCGGCCGCGATGATCAGCGAACGCGATGATCGCGATGGCCGCCCGGACGCCGTTGTTCTTGTCGGTACCGGTGCTGAACTCGATGACGGCCGGGGCGATCAGCACCGCGACCAGGTTCATGACCTTGATCAGCGGGTTGATGGCCGGGCCGGCGGTGTCCTTGAACGGGTCACCGACGGTGTCGCCGATGACCGTCGCCGCGTGCGGCTCACTGCCCTTGCCGCCGTAGCTGCCGTCCTCGACCATCTTCTTCGCGTTGTCCCACGCGCCACCGGAGTTGGCGAGGAAGACCGCCATCAGCACGCCGGCCGCGATGGCGCCGGCGAGGTAGCCGGCGAGCGGGCCGGCACCGAAGGCGAAGCCGATGGTGATCGGCGCGAAGATCGCCAGCAGGCCGGGAGTGGCCAGCTCGCGCAGCGAGTCCTTGGTGCAGATGTCGACGACGCGCGCGTAGTCGGGCTTCTCGGTGAAGTCCATGATCCCGGGGTGGGTCGCGGAACTGCTTGCGCACCTCGAACACGACCCGGCCGGCCGCGCGGCCGACCGCGCTGATCGCCAGCCCGCTGAACAGGAACACCACCGCGGCACCGATGATCACGCCGACCAGGATGTTGGGCGAGACGATCAGGAAGTCCGGCGAGCTTGCCGTGGTACTTCACGATCGCGTTGGCGATCGCCGTAGGTGAACGAGCCGAACAGCGCGGTCGCGGCGAGCACGGCGGTCGCGATCGCGATGCCCTTGGTGATGGCCTTGGTGGTGTTGCCGACGGCGTCGAGGTCGGTGAGCACGCGCGCGCCGGCCTCGTCGATGTCGCCGCTCATCTCGGCGACGCCCTGGGCGTTGTCGCTGACCGGGCCGAAGGTGTCCATCGAGACGATGACGCCGGCGGTGGTCAGCAGGCCGCAGCCGGCGAGCGCGACGGCGAACAGCGCGACGCGCGATCGAGCCGCTGCCGAGCAGGAACGCGCCGAACACGGCGAGGGCGATCAGCACCGCGGTGTAGACGGCCGACTCGAGGCCGAGCGAGATGCCGGCGAGGATGACCGTGGCCGGGCCGGTCAGCGAGGTGCTTGGCGACGTCCTTGACCGGGCGGCGGATCGTGTCGGTGAAGTAGCCGGTGAGCTGCTGGATGAGCACGGCCAGCACGATGCCGATGAGCACCGCGACGAACGCGATGACGCTTCGGGTTGCCGCTGGCGCCGGAGATCGACAGCGAGACGTCGCTGAAGCCGGTGAACTTCGACGGCAGGTAGGTGAAGCGCGAGGATCGCGACGAGCACCAGCGAGACGGCGGCCGAGATCATGAAGCCGCGGTTGATCGGCACCAGGCCGTTGCGGTCGGTGCTGCGCAGCTTGGTGGTCGAGGATGCCGACGACCGAGCTGATGATGCCGATGCCGCCGATGATCAGCGGCAGCAGCAGGCCCTTGGCGCCGAAGGCGGTCTGGCCGAGGATCAGCGCGGCGACCAGGGTGACGGCGTAGGACTCGAACAGGTCGGCGGCCATGCCGGCGCAGTCACCGACGTTGTCACCGACGTTGTCGGCGATCGTCGCCGCGTTGCGCGGGTCGTCCTCGGGGATGCCGGCCTCGACCTTGCCGACGAGGTCGGCGCCGACGTCGGCGGCCTTGGTGAAGATGCCGCCGCCGACACGCATGAACATGGCCAGCAGGGCGCCGCCGAAGCCGAAGCCCTCGAGCACGGTCGGCGCGTGGTCGTTGTAGGTGAGCAGCACGATGCGAGGCACCGAGCAGGCCGAGCCCGACGGTGAGCATGCCGACGATGCCGCCGGTGCGGAACGCGATGTGGAAGCCGCGCTCGGCGCCGCCGCCACGGGCGGCCGCGGCGACGCGCACGTTGGCCCGGGTCGCCATCGTCATGCCGATGTAGCCGACGGTGGCGGAGAAGGCCGCACCGATCGAGGAAGAACAGCGCGCGGCCGATCCGGACGCTGGCGCCGCCGTCGTTGACGGGCAGGAGCAGCAGCAGGACGAACACGATGACCGCGAAGACGCCCAGCGTGCGGAACTGGCGGTTCAGGTAGGCGGCAGCGCCTTCCTGCACCGCCTTCGCGATCTCCTGCATGTTGGGGGTGCCCTGGTCGGCCTTGAGCACCTCCCTCACCAGCACGTAGGCGAAGACCAGGGCGGCGAGGGCGAGCACGGCGATGACGGCGACGAACGCCCTTCTGACCGCTGGAGATGCCCGGCAGGCGCGATAGGTGGCGTGCGCGACCATGCAGATACCCCTCATTGACAGTTCGGATCGTCGCGCGCCGGCGCGACGCACGGCGGCCTCAGGTCAGGGCGGCGCCCGCCGGCGCGATGGAATCTGCAGCGCAACGGGGCTGGCTGTCGGGCGGAGTCTAACCGCAGCGCTCGAGCGACAGACCCGTTCGGGGTGTGGCGTGTGTCGTGCCCGATACCGGACGGACCGTCCGATCAGTGCGGCTGCTCGGCGCGTCGGCCGGCCGGTCGTCCAGGCCGGCCAGCGCAGCGTCGACCGTGTCGTAGATCTTGAACACGCCGTCGAGACCGGTGATCGTGAACAGCTTCAGGATGCGCTGGTGGGTGCAGACCAGCGGCAGCGACGGCGCCGCGCTCGGCGGCGGCGGTGCGGGCGGCGACGAGCGCGCCCAGGCCGGTCGAGTCGAGGAAACCGACATCGGTGAGGTCGACGACGACTGACGAGCCGTCTGCCGAGCAGCTCGGTAAGCCCGTCGCGCAGCGCCGGCGCGGCGTAGACGTCGACCTCGCCGCTCACGGCGACGACGGGAACGTCATTGGTTCCCTGTTTGGATACCGAAAGCTCCACGCGATTTGCCATCCTCATCCGGCTGTATGCACATGGCTTGACGTCCAGCCTGCGTCAGCATGCCACAGACCGGGCCGCACACATGGGGTCCGGTGGTGAGGACGCGGTGAGATCGGCGGGCGAGCCGCTCGGGAGCCGTCCGGCGCGCGCCCGAGCGGTGAGCGAGCGCTCGCCGACCACGGGCAGGTCCGCGTGCGCGAGGACCTCGACACGCACCGTGCCGCTGCGGCCGTCCGCGCCGAGCGACACCGAGCACGATTGCAGCACGGCAGCGTTCGCGGCCGCGATCTCGCGGGCGGCGGTACACGGATCGCCGCCGACGCCGATGCGGGTGGCCGCCGCGAGGGCGGCGAAGTCGGCGGCGGTCTCGGCGCGATGACGGGCCAGGACGGATAGGCCGCGCACGAGGACGAGGACGCCCACCGCGAGCACAACAGCCGCGCATCCGAGCACCCACACCGCGGCTGCGCCGCGATCGCGCGGATCCGGCTGCCTGGCAGTCACGGCGGCGTCCCGGACGCGGCACCAGCAGCGTCCTCGCGCGCCGCGACCGCCTGCTCGGTCACCTCGACCGACGGCAGGAACGGCACCAGCAGGTCGACCCGGAGCGTGACGACGGCATGCACCGATGCACCCGCCGCCGACACGGCTACCTGTGCCCCCGGCGCCACTTCACCGCCGATCTGCACGCCGTTGCCGGATCGTGCGGCCACGCGGGCTGCCTCGCGCGCGGCGTCCTGGGCCTGCAAGCGTGCCGAGGCGACCGATACGACGCTGAGCGCGACGGCAAGCAGCAGCACGAGCACCGGCAGGCACGCGGCCAGCTCGGCGGTGACCATGCCGGCGTCGTCGCGCTCAGATCGCATGCAGTGCCGACCTGACGATCGAGCTGAGCGCCGACGACACGGCGTCACTGCGGACGATCTTGTAGAGGACGACGGCGAACGCAACCGCGGCGACGGTGCCCACGGCGTACTCCGCGGTGGTCATGCCGGCGTCGACCGCGGTGCGGAGCCGGTGGAGCCGGTGTTGGAGCCGGTGTTGGAGCTTGCTGATGAGTTTCGGTAGTCGAGTCATGCGCATACGCAAACAGACATCGCCTGCGTCCGACGGTGAGATCGGTCCGCTGTGGATGCAGCTGCTCGCTGTGGATCGGCGCACGGATGGTGTCGGTGCGATGCGCTAGGTGTCCGCTCCGCAGACGCAACGAGGCCCGGCCGGAACCGGCCGGGCCTCGTCGTCAGGCAGGAATTACTACTTCGTGTAACCGATCTTCGTGTAGTCGATCGTCGCGAAGCCGAACGAGCCCAGGTTGGCCAGGCCGTTCTTCACGCCACACATCTGCGGGCGCTGGAACAGCGTGAAGGTGTGACCCTCCTGGTAGAGCAGCTTGTCGGCCTGCTGCGCCAGCGAGTCCGCCTGCGACGGGTCGGTTGCCGCAACTGCCTTCGTCAGTAACTGGTCGATCTGCGGGTTCGCCAGCCCGGTGAAGTTCTGGCCACCGCCGGCCTTCGGCGACTTGTAGATCGCCACACCACTCGAGATCGGGAACGGCGTGCCGAGCCACGAGAACGGCGCGACGTCGTAGTTGCCCGGGATGATCCACTTGTCGAACAGGTCGTTGCTCGGCACCGTCTTGATGTCGACCTTGACGCCGATCGCCTTCATCATCGCCTGGAACAGCTCGCCCTCGTTCTTGCTCGACTGGTAGCCGGCAGGAATGACGAACTGCAGCTCGAGGGTCTTGCCACCCTTGGCCATGTAGCCATCGGAGCCCATGGCGAACCCGGCGCTGGTGAGCAGCGACTTCGCCTTGCTCTGGTCGTAGGTGCCGAGGTCACCCATGTTGTCCTGGTAACCGGCCTGGCTGTTCATGAAGAAGTGGTTGTCGAGCGGCACGTCCGGCCACGGGATGCCCGTGAGGTCGGACTTGATGATCGCGGTGCGGTCGGTGCCCATCATCAACGCCTGGCGGACCTTCTCGTCGGTGAGGAAGCCGCGCCCACCGTTGATCGTGAACTGCCGGAAGTCCGGCCCGGCGGCGAGCGTCACGTGCCCGTTCGTCGCGCCCTTGACCTGCTTGTAGTCGGTGGGGTCGACCGTGACGTCGAAGTCGTAGTCGATCTCGCCGTTGATGTAGGCCTGGTTCATAGCGGTCGCCGACTCGGCCCGGAACACGATCTTGTCGAGGAGCGGCTTGTTGCCCCACCACTTCGGGTTCGGCGTCACTGTGACGGTCTGGGCGGACTTGTCGAACTGCGCGTTGGCGAACGGGCCGGCGGTCACCGGGATCGCGTTCAGGTAACCCTTGTTGAACTTGTTCGGGTCAAGGTTGTACGCAGCCGGGTAGAGCGGGCTGAACAACGACTTCCAGTCGGTGAACGGTGTCGCGAACTTGATCACGACGTCGAACTTGCCGCCCGAACCCTGGGTCACGCTGCTGATCTGGTCGTAGCCGGTCGTGCCTGCGACCTGGTAGGCCTTCGTCTTGCCGTTGAGTGCCTTCCACTGGGCCGCGTAGTCGGCCTCGGTGATCGGCTTGCCGTCGGACCACACGGCCTTCGGGTTCAGCTTGATTTCGACCGTTTGCGGCTTGGCCGAAGTCACCGCCGCCGAGGTCACGTAATCGGGGTCAGGGGTGACGTTGGCCTTCGCGTCGGAGACGAACGGCTGAGGCATCAGCGCGTTCATGACGTTGGCCGTCGACGACTCGGGACCATCGACCTCGTTGTAGTTCCACTGCGTGGAGTACTGGTCGATGCCCCAGATCAGCGTGCCGCCCTGCTTGAGCGCCGACGCCGGCTGCGGGTTGATGTCCTCGGCCACGAGGCCGCTGGTGCCGCCGTTCGAGTTGGTCGCCGGTGCGGGTGCCGTGCCGGAGCTCGTCCCGGTGCCGTTGCCGTTCCCGCTACCACCGCCGTTTCCTGATGAACTACATGCGGCCACGCCGAGCGTGGCCACGAGCGCGGCGCTGACCAGCGCCATGCCCCTGGTAGGAACCTTCACTTGTCCTCCTGATGGTGGATTGCCCAGCTCGCAACTGAACGGGGTGACTTACACAACTGAAACCGCCTCGGCGAAATGACAGGCAGCCTGGTGATCCGGACCTTGCTCGTAGAGACCGGGATCCTCGGTCTCGCACCGCGCCTTGTCCGCAGCGCCCAGTGCCTCGTACTTGAAGCAGCGCGTGCGGAACCGGCATCCCGGTGGCGGATCGGCAGGACTCGGCAGATCGCCCTGGAGCAGCAGTCGCTGCCGCTGGCGTTCCTTGGCCGGGTCGGGGACAGGAATCGCTGACAACAGCGCCTGCGTATAGGGATGGGACGGACGGTCGTAGACCGAGTCGACGTCGCCGATCTCGACGATGCGACCGAGATACATCACCGCCACGCGGTCAGCGATCACCCGGACGACCGACAGGTCGTGCGCGACGAAAAGGTACGACAGCGACAGTTCAGCGCGCAGCTTGAGCAGCAGATTGATCACACCGGCTCGGATCGACACGTCGAGGGCCGACACCGGCTCGTCGAGCACGAGCACCTTGGGCGTGAGCGCGAGCGCGCGGGCGATGCCGATGCGCTGGCGCTGGCCGCCGGAGAACTCCTGCGGGAAGCGCGCGCTCATCGCCGGGTCGAGTCCGACCAGCTGGAGCAGCTCGTTCGTCCGCTTCTCGATCTCCTTGCGGTTCATGCCGTGAGTGCGCATGGGTTCGGCCAGCACGTCGCCCACCGGCAGCCGAGGGTCGAGTGCTGCCAGCGGGTCCTGGAACACGACCTGCAGGTCGCGCCGGATCGCGCGCCGCTCGCCACCGCGCACCTCGCGGGTGTCACGACCGTTGATGCGCACGGACCCCGACTGCGGTGCGTTGAGTTCGAGGATCTGCAGCAACGTCGTCGTCTTGCCGCACCCGGACTCACCGACCAACCCGAGCGTTTCGCCCTCGCGGATCTCGAGGTCGATGCCGTCGACGGCATGCACCGTCCCGACCTGACGTTTGAAGACCGCGCCCTTGAGCAACGGGTAGTGCCGGACGAGCTGATCGAGTTCGAGCACCTTGTCGCGCTGCTCGCGCGGGATGCGGTCGATGGGCGCCGGGCCGATCTCGGGTGCGGGGAACACCTGATTGACCTCGAGGTGGTCGTCCTCGATCGTGTTCTTGCGGTGGCATGCGGCGAAGTGCGCCGGGCTGCCGATCCCCTCGAGTGCGGGCTCGGTCTCGCGGCACTCGTCGATGACCAGCGGGCAGCGCGGCGCGAACGGGCAACCGGGCGGCAGGTTGCCCAACGACGGCGGGTTGCCCTCGATCGGGGTGAGCGACGACCCGCCGTGCTCGTCGATGCGCGGGATCGATCCGAGCAGGCCCATCGTGTAGGGCATGCGCGGCTGGTAGTAGATGTCATCGGTGGTGCCGACCTCGACCGGCTTGCCGGCGTACATCACCATCACCCGGTCGGCGAGGCCCGCGACGACGCCGAGGTCGTGCGTGATCATGATGATCGCCGCACCCGTCTCGCGCTGTGCGGTCTGAAGCACTTCGAGGATCTGCGCCTGGATCGTCACGTCCAGCGCCGTCGTCGGCTCGTCGGCGATGAGGACGTCGGGGTCGTTGGCGATCGCCATCGCGATCATCACGCGCTGGCGCATGCCGCCGGAGAACTCGTGCGGGAACGCGTTGGCGCGCTGCTTCGGGTTCGGGATGCCGACGAGGTCGAGCAGTTCGACAGCGCGCGCGTGCGCCTGGCGCTTGGTCATGCCGTCGTTGTGGATGAGCAACGCCTCGCTGACCTGCTGCCCGATCGTGTAGACGGGCGTCAGCGCCGACAGCGGCTCCTGGAAGATCATCGACATCTGCTTGCCGCGGATCTCGGACAGCTGCCGGTCGTTGAGCGCGAGCAGCTCTCGTTCGCCGAGGCGTATCGAGCCGGAGATCCGGGCGTTGGTCGGTAACAGGCCCATGATGGCGAGTGAGGTCACCGACTTGCCTGAGCCAGACTCACCGACGATCGCGAGCACCTCGCCGCGGCGCAGTGAGAAGTTCAGGCCGCGCACGGCAGTGACGTCCGGGCCGGTGCCGCCGGGGAACGTGACCGCGAGGTCCTCGACGGTGAGGATCGCGTCCGTGTCGACCTTGCGGGCCGACACGAATTCGGTGATCTCTGTGGTCACTGGGCCTTCCCGGCAGAGGGATCGAGTGCGTCGCGCAGGGCGTCGCCGACGAGGTTGACCGCGAGCACGAGCAGCACCAGGAAGATGGCCGGGCACAGGAACAACCACGGATAGGTGAACGCCGCGTTCTGACCATCCGACAGCAGCGTGCCGAGCGAGACGTCGGGCGGCTGGACGCCGAAGCCGAAGAACGAGAGACCGGCTTCGGTGATGATCGCCGTGCTGACGTTGATCGTTGCGTCGATGATCAGCAGCGACGACAGGTTCGGCAGGATGTGACTCATGATGATCTTCCATCGCGAGACACCCATGTAGCGAGCTGCGAGCACGTACTCACGGTTCTTCAGCGCGAGGGTCTGGCCTCGCACGATTCGTGCGGTGATCTGCCAGATGAACGATGCCGAGCAGCAGCACGAACAGCAGCCAGTTGCCTGCGAAGTGGCTCGACATGATCGCGATGATCAGGAACGACGGCACGACCAGCAGCAGGTCGACGATCCACATCAGCATGCGGTCGGTCCAGCCGCCGAAGTAGCCGGCGGCCGCGCCGACGATCGCCGCGATGCCCGTGGCGAGGACGGCGACGAACAGGCCGATCAGGATCGACTTCTGCGCGCCGCGCATCGTTGCCGCGAACAGGTCGACGCCGGTCTGGTCGGTGCCGAACCAGTGATTGGACGACGGACCGGTCAGGAAGTTCTCGAAGTCGTGGTCGGTGTAGGACCACTTGTCCAGGTGCGGCCCGAGAAATGCGGCCACAACGAGCAGGATGACGATGGCCAGGCCGAACAAGCCGTGCTTCTGCCGCAGGAAGCGACGCAGCACCAGCTTGCCGCGACTCTGGATCGCGGTCTCGTCCAGCACAGCACCCGGATCGGGCGCGCCGTCGGTCGAATGCCCGGTGGGCAGCAGGGCGTCGGTGGGAGTGGTCATGGCCTACGTCCTGACTCTCGGATCGAGCATCGCGACGACGAAGTCCTGCAGCAGCGAGGCCAGCAGCACCAGCACCGCGACGAAGAACGTCACGGCGGCCACGGCATTGGTGTCGTTGCTCTGGATGGACGTCACGAACAGCTCGCCCATCCCGTGCCAGCCGAAGATGATCTCGGTGAACGTGGCGCCCACGAAGATCAGCGCGAAGCTGTACACGAAAATCGTGACTGCTGGGATCAATGCGGTGCGCAGGGCGTGCTTGACCAGTGCGCGGCCACGGCGCAGGCCCTTGGCCCGGGCGGTGCGGACGTAGTCGCTGGCCAGCACGTCGAGCATCGCGTTGCGCTGGTAGCGCGACAGGAACGCTGCGCCGCCGAGCGTGAGCGTGACCGTCGGCAGGATCAGGTGGTTGAGCCGGTTCAGGAACTGGCTCCATCCGCCGGTGATCGCGGGATCGAACTGTCCGGAGTACTGGAGGACGTTGCTACCGACCCACTTGTTGATGTGGACGGCCAGCAGCTGGAACAAGATCGCCAGCACGAACACCGGGACGGAAAGAACGACGAACGAGGTCACCGTGAAGAAGTGGTCGATGAATTTGTATTGCCGCACGGCCGACCACGCGCCGATGGCGACCCCGAGCAGGCCGCCGAGGATGGTGCCGATCAGCAGCAGCTGACCGCTGACCCACAGCCGGCGGCCGACGTCGGAGTTGACGGAGTCGCCCTGCACTTCGGTGCCGAAGTTGCCGTGCGCGAGGTCGTCGAGCCAGTGTCCATACCGGTCGAGGATCGGCTTGGCCGGGTTCGCGTTGATCGCATCGAGCTTCTCGGCGATCACGGATGCGGGCGGTCTGGGGTTGCGTCCCTCGTAATTCGATTTCGGATTCAGGCTTACTGCGGCCAAAATGTAGGCCAGCGAGGTGGCGATGAATACGAGGATCAGGTAGTTCACCAGCCGCCTCAGCAAGAACTTGGTCAAGCCTGCTCCTCTCCACGCGTCCACCTGATATTTCCAGCCGATGCGCGATGTTGGGCCATATTCATCACTTCGTTACGTAGGACGCAGCGATCTGTTACGTTCGCCGCGCTGTCTGGACCGAACGAATCGCTGGTGCCGCCTCGCTCGTCGCGCATGGTGCGAGACCATACGAGATCACCGCAAGACGGTCGCAGCGAGGCCGACCAAAGCCGGGATTATGGCCAGGCAGACGAAGGCCGGTAGGAAGCACAGGCCTAGCGGCGCTGCGGCGTAGACCCCGGCCCGGTGGGCTCGCGCGCGACCGGCTTCGCCCGCCTGGGCGCGCAGATCGGCGGCGAGGTTCTCGAACGCGGCCGCGATCCGGACGCCGCTGTGGGCGCTGCGGCGGGCTGCAGCAGCGACCCGGCCGAGCGCCGGGTCGTCCTCGACGGCAGCCCAGGCCTGCGCCGGGTCGGCGCCGAGTCCGAGCAGGCGCGCCACCGCGATCCACTGGCGTGCGGACGGCCCGGCGGCTGGTGCCGCGGCGAGCAGGGCGTGCTCGAGCGGCTGGCCCGAGCGCAGGGCGACCGCGGTCAGATCGAGCGCGAGCGGCAGGCTCGACCGCCCTCGCGCCAGCGATGGGGTGACGGACGAGCCGGGCCGACCGGGCCGCGGGCCGGCCAGGACCAGTGCGGCGGCGAGGAACAGCCACGCAACGGTCACGGCGCCTCGGCACGGGCCGTGAGCCAGTGCGTCCAGCCGAGTCCGGCGGCGTCAAGGCACACGCCGAGCAGCAACATGACGTGACCGGCCGAGGTCGCCGCGAGCACGTGCAACGGCTCGGCCTGCATCGCGGTACCGAGCAGCACGCCGACGACCGGGAGCACTGCGAGCAGCGCCGACGACGACCGAGCACCGGCGAGCGCGCCGGCGACGGCGCGGCGCTGCTCGACCTGTTGGTTCAGATCGCGGGCGACCCGCGACCAGACGTCGGCCAGGGGCGCCCCCGTGGTCGCCGCGACCCGCCAGGCGTGCTCGAGCGCTGCGAGGTCGGCGTCCGACTCCGCGAGGTGCGGTTCGGTGCCGACTTCGACCCGGGCCGCGAGCGCGCGCAGTGCGGGCCCGTGGCCAGGGCTCACCTCGGCACCGGCCGACACCGCCGTCGCCGGCGAGGCGCCGGCCTCGAGTTCGGCTGCCATCACCGCGACCGCCGACAGCAGGCGTTCGGTCGCGTGGTCGCGCCGGCGCCGACGACCTGCGGCGCGGACAAGCAGAGCAGCGGTCGTCAGCGCCACGAGCGCGGCGAGCGCGACCGCGACGCCGCCCACGGTGTCGATCGCCGCTGCCGCGACGACGCACGCAGCGAACCACACCGTCGTCGGAACGGCGACCGGCGTCGGCAACGACGGCTTCGCGTCGCGGCGTAGCCGTCCGCGCCGGGCAAGGGTGTCTGCGCGCACCTGCGCCGGACGCGCGGCCGGTAGCAGCAACAGTGCTGCCGCCAGGGCGGCCCAGCTCAGCACGCCCGGCCCTGCAACAACCTGGGAGCCGCCGCCTCGCGGGCGACGAGGTCGTCGAACAAGGTACCTGCGGCCAACCCGGCGCCGACCCCGCGGCGCCACACCGGGTGGACGCCGAGGCCGTCGCCGGCCCGGTCGAGCAGGCCGATCTCGTCGACCACCCGTGGACCGTCGCGCAGCCTGCGCAGGTGGATCACCACCCGCAGCGCGCTCGAGGCGAGCGAGGTCACTGCGCCGAGCGACAGGCCAGCCAGGCCGCCGAGGGCAGCGAGGCGCGCCGGCACGTCGGCGGCACTGTTCGCGTGCAGCGTCGCCGCGCCGCCTTCGTGTCCGGTGTTCAGGGCTACGAGCAGCTCGACCATCTCGGCACCGCGGAACTCGCCTACGACCAGCCGGTCGGGCCGCATCCGCAGCGACTGGCGGACCAGATCGCGCAGCCCGATTGCGCCCGCGCCTTCGACGTTGGCGGTGCGAGTCACCAGCCGTACCGCATGCGGGTGGTCGAGCACCATCTCGACGGCGTCCTCGATCACAACGAGCCGCTCGGCCGGCGCCGCAAGCCCGAGCAACGCCCCGAGCAGCGTCGTCTTGCCGGCACCCGTGCCGCCGGTGACGACGAACGCGAGCCGCGCCTGCACGACAGCGGTGAGCACCTCGGCGACCTCAGCCGGCAGCGTGCCACGGGCGGTGAGGGCGCTCAGCGACAGCGGCTCACGTGCCAGCACCCGCAGCGACAGCGTCGTGGTCGGGCACAGCGGCGGCAGGACGGCATGCAACCGGGTGCCGTCGGCGAGGGTCGCGTCGACGAACGGCTGTGCGTCGTCCAATCGCCGACCCGCCGCCGCGGCGAGCCGCTGCGCCAGCCGCCGCACGGCGGCGTCGTCGGCGAAGCCGACCTCGGCACGTTCCAGTCCGTGCCCGCGGTCGAGCCATACGGAGTCGGGTGCGTTGACGAGCACGTCGCTGACGCCGCGAAGGGCGAGCAACGGCTCGAGCGGGCCGGCACCGGTGAGCTCGGAGGTCACCTCGCGATGCAGGCTGGCGAGCACGGCGTCGTCGACGATGCCGCCGGCCTCTGCGCGCACTGCCGTCCCCACGTCGGCGCGTTCGCTCACCAAGCGCTGGCGCACGCGATCGACCAGCGGCGTGCTCAAGCTGCCACCACCCCGTCGATCAGCCCGGCGGCGATGCGGGCGGCGGGCCGTTCGGAGGGCCGGTCGACCGGCGGCAGCACACCCAGCAACGGCGCGCCGAGCAGGTCGACCGCCTCGCCGACGCTGAATCCACCGCGCCGTAGGACGATCCCCGTCGGCACATCCGGCAACGAACGCAGCACGGCCCTCGCGGCGACCAGGGTGCGCACATCGGTCGCCGCCGCAACCACCACGCACAGCTCGCAGCACGCCAGCCCGGCCTCGCGCAGCAGGGACGGCGCTCTGGGCAGGTCGAACACGACCGGTCCGAGTTCTGCCGCGGTCTCGGCCACCTGAGCGACCGCGTCGGGGTCGGGCGGCTCGTCGGCGGCGAGCACCGACGCCGAGCGCCATCGCGGCAATCCCTCCGCGAGCGCCGCGGGATCGAGGTAGCCGCCACCGACGCGTAGGCCCGACCATCGCGCCCCCGGGAGGTCGTCGATGCCGAGCAACACGTCTATGCCGCCGCCGACCGGGTCGAGGTCGATCAACACTCCGCGTGCGGCGACCGACGTGAGGACGGCAGCGAACGTCGATGCCCCAACCGAGCCGCTGCCGCCGATCACGCCGATCACGTGCGAGAGCCAATCGCGAATCAGCGCGCCGGTGGGCGGGATCTGCTCGGCTGTGCACGACGAACCGCGGTGTGGACAACGGATTTGACACCGCACGTCCGTACGATCACGAGGTGGTTCCCCGAGCCCGCAGCACCCGAACGGCGGCGTTCTTCGATCTCGACAAGACGATCATCGCCAAGTCGAGCGTGCTCGCCTTCGGCCGCCCGTTCTACCAAGGCGGCCTGATCAACCGACGCGCCGTATTGCGCAGTGCTTACGCGCAATTCGTGTTCGCCCTCGCCGGTGCGGACGAGGATCAGATCGAGCGCATGCGCGCTTATCTCACCAGCATGTGCACCGGGTGGGACGTCGCCCAGGTGCGCGAGATCGTGTCCGAGACGCTGCACGAGATCATCGACCCGATCGTCTACGACGAGGCCGTCGAGCTGATCGGCATGCACAAGGCGGCCGGACGTGACGTCGTGATCGTCAGCTCGTCCGGCGAAGAGGTGGTCGCACCGATCGGCGCGATGCTCGGCGCCGACCACGTCGTCGCCACCCGCATGGTCGTCGCCGACGGCAAGTACACCGGCGAGATCGAGCTCTACGCCTACGGCGCGGAGAAGGCCGTCGCGGTGCTCGAACTCGCCGTCGACCGCGACTACGACCTGAGCCAGTGCTACGCCTATTCCGACTCGGCCACCGACGTGCCGATGCTCGAGGCCGTCGGGCATCCGTTCGCCGTCAATGCCGACCGGGCGCTGCGCAAGATCGCGGCCGAGCGCGACTGGCCGACGCTCACGTTCTCGAACGCGGTGCCGCTGCGCGAGCGCATCTCCGGGCTGCGTCCCGAGCATCCGACGCTCACCGCGACGGCGGTCAGCGCGGGCATCGCGGCCGGCGGGCTGGTCTGGTACGCGACCCGCCGGCGTTCCCGACGGGCCTGAAACGCCGTGTGGGGAGGCGATGGACCCGTGCCAACACGCCGAACGCCCCTTGCGGACCGGTGTGACGCGCGCCATATTCGTGGGGACGGATCGGGGCCGCGTCCATGGCGGTCCAGCCCCCAGCGAGGCCCCGCTCCCGCACGACACGGCGGGTACCCACGCGGGCGTTCACACCGCACGAGGTGGGTCGGCGGGGACTGGATCTGATGCTGAGTCACTTCCGGGCCCTGACACGACGATTGGGCAGAGCACGCATGTGTAGCCCGCCGCGCGCGTGCCGACGGCGTCGAGGTGATCGCACAGTCACCCCGGCGCCGTCGATCTGTTTCAGGCGGGCTGTCTCAGGCGCGCAGCAGTGACTGGCAGATCGCCTGCGCCTCGACGGCTCCGGCAGCCACAGCGGCGCAGCAATGCCGCAGCCAGTGCGCGATGCCCTCGGGCGTTCCGGTGCCGTACGCGGCCAGCGCGACCGCGATCCTCGGCGGCCAGTTCGAGATGCCCGGCTTCGACGACGACCAGCGACTTGGGGTCGAGCCCGCGGGTGATCAAGGTGAGCCGCTCGGCCGCCAGCGCCACAAGTGGTGACACCGGCGCGAACGCGTCGAGGGAGCGGATCTCGCCGTGGACCAGCGATGCCACGACGACCGCGGGCGCCGAGGTCGCCGCGAGGACGTCGGCGAGGGTGTCGAGACGTTGCGCGCCGGCGGTCGGCCGTCCCAGCGCGTCGGCCGCGACGAGATCGGTCGCGGCCAAGGCGTGCAGGCGCGCCAGGGCCTGGCGCGGGGCGCGCGACCAGGTGTCGGCCAGCGTCGCGACCGCACCGGCGGCGCGTAGTGCGCCCTGCACGAGCGGGTCGCTCTGCGCACCGCCCGACCGCACCTCGGCGAGGTCGACCTCGACACCGGCCAGGCGCGCCGCCGCCCACGCACCACGGACGGACGACTCGGCCGAGACGTCGGCCGACCGGCGCCGCAGCACCCTGTCGCCCAGCAGCGCGTCGACGGCGGCACGGGCTTGCGCCACCCCGGCCGTGACGCCCGGCAGGTCGAGCAGCGGGGCCAGCGGGTCGTCCACACCGGCGACAGTAGCCACCCCCACGAAGTCGCCTGGAAAGCGTGGCGATTCCGCGGGGACCCCTAGGCAACGGTCTTGCGAATTGTCGTAACGGGCGCGTACAAGTCGAACCATGACCGGTAATGACGATTCGTCCGCATCTGCCCGCACGCCGGTGCCGGGTAGCCGGCGCAACGCAGCCCCCGAAGTAGCCGATGCGACGCCGCTCGACCCGAACACACCCATCGAGATCACGGTCGTGCTTCGGCGCCGCGCCGACGGCGAGCTCGGCGCCGACCCGAGCGATCTCGATGCGGTGCGGTCGGCCCTCGAGGCGGCCGGGCTGGAGATCGTTGCTAGCGACGCCGCGTCGCGGCGCATCCGGGTCCGCGGGACGGCCGAGGTCGTCTCGTCCGCATTCGGAACCCAACTGCAGCAGGTGACGAGCCAGGCTCCGGACGGGTCGCGGGTGACCCACCGGCAGCGCACCGGCGAGCTCAGCGTCCCTGCGGCGGTGGGCGATCGGGTGATTGCGGTGCTCGGCATCGACGACCGGCCGCAGACGCGCAGCCAGGCGCGCACTGCTGCTGCCGACGCCCGCTCGGTCAGTTACACGCCGTTGCAGCTCGCCGAGACCTACAACTTCCCCGCGAACACCGACGGCACCGGGCAGGCCATCGCGATCATCGAACTCGGCGGCGGGTTCGGGCAGAGCGACCTCGACACCTATTTCCAGGGTCTCGGCATCACCGGTCCCACGGTCACGGCGGTCGGCGTCGACGGCGCGACGAACAAGCCCGGCCAGGATCCGCAGGGCGCCGACGGCGAAGTGCTGCTCGACATCGAGGTTGCCGGCGCGTTGGCGCCGGGCGCGGCGATGAGCGTCTACTTCGCGCCGAACACCGACGCCGGGTTCCTCGACGCGGTGAGCGAGGCTATCCACGCCCACCCGACTCCGGCCGCGGTGAGCATCAGCTGGGGACAGAGCGAAGACCAGTGGACGGCCCAGGCACGGACGGCGATGGACAGCGCGTTCGCCGACGCCGTCCAGCTCGGCGTGGTCGTCACTGCCGCAGCCGGCGACAACGGCAGCAGCGACGGTTCGTCCGACGGTAAGGATCATTGCGATTTCCCGGCGTCCAGCCCGAATGTGATCGGGTGCGGCGGCACCTCCCTGTCCGGCGCCACCGAGTCGGTCTGGAACAACGGCGCCGGACGAGGCGCGACGGGCGGTGGCGTCAGCGACACGTTCGACCGCCCGCAACGGCAGGCCGATGTCGGCGTGCCCGGCACCGGTCGAGGGGTGCCCGACGTCGCCGGCAACGCCGATCCGCAGACCGGGTATCAGGTGCTCGTCGACGGCTCGCAGACCGTCATCGGCGGCACCAGCGCCGTCGCACCGCTGTGGGCCGGGCTGATCGCGCGGCTGGCGCAGGCGTCCGGCGGGCTGTTGCACGGATTCGCCGACATGCTCTACGCGGGGGCGAGCGCCGGCACCAGCCCGGCCGGGTTCCGCGACGTCACCAGCGGCAACAACGGCAGCTTCGCCGCCGGCCCGGGCTGGGACGCCTGCACCGGGCTGGGCAGCCCCGACGGCAGCGCCCTGCTCGCGCGGCTTCAGGGAGCGTGATGCGGGGAGCGTGATGCGGGCCAGACAGCCAAGCTGCAAGGATCAGGGGAACCACCTGCCGACGTCGAAGGAGCGCACGCTGTGACGATCAGTCCTGATTCGGGCACAACGACCCCTGCGCACGCGGCCGAACCCTCGATCGGTCAACTCGTCCACGACGCGTCCGAGTCGCTGTCGACGATCATCCGCGGCGAGATCGAGCTCGCGAAGCTCGAGCTGCGCTCGTCGGTGAAGAACGCCGGCGTCGGCGTCGGCATGTTCGCCGCGGCAGGCGTGCTGCTGGTGTTCTCGCTGACGTTCGGGCTGATCGCGCTGGCCGAGGGCTTCATCGCGATGGGGCTCTACCGCTGGCTCGGCTACCTGCTCGTGTTCGTCCTGCTGCTCCTGGTGATCGGCGCCCTCGTGTTCCTCGGGGTCAAGAAGGTGAAACGCGTCAAGGCGCCGCAGCGCACGATCGACACGAGCCGCGACACGGTCGCGTATCTCAAGTCGCATCCGAAATCGACGCCGTAACGCCTCCGATGGGATTCGGTCCGCTACCGGGGGCTCCGGACAGCTCGGTCGTCCTCGTCGACGGACCGTGGACGCACCGCGTCGTCCGCGCGCACGGCATCGCCTTCCACGTCGCGGAGATGGGCACCGGCCCGCTGGTGTTGCTGCTGCACGGGTTCCCGCAGTTCTGGTGGGCCTGGCACCGCCAACTCGTCGATCTCGCCGACGCCGGCTACCACGCGGTCGCGGTCGACCTGCGCGGCTTCGGCGCGAGCGACAAACCGCCCCGCGGCTACGACGCACCGAATCTGGCCGACGACATGGCCGCGCTCGTGTCGGCGCTCGGCGAATCCGACGCAATGGTCGTCGGCAACGACCTCGGCGGCCTGCTCGCATGGACGATGGCAGCGACCCGGCCCGAGGTCGTGCGCGGGATGGTCACGGTCGGCGCGGCGCATCCGCTGCGGCTGCGGTCGGCGATCCGCCGCGACAGCGCCCAGCGTCGCGCGTCCGGATATGCGTTGCGTACGTTCCAGGTCCCGCGCCGTCCCGAGCATCTGCTGGCGCGCGACTCGGCCTGGGTGCGCGAGCTGTTCGACACGTGGACGGGCCCGCGCTGGAAGGGCACGCCCGGCTACGTCGCCGACGTCGAGCGCTACGCCGAGGCGATGCGCATTCCGCCGGTCTACTTCTGCGCGGCCGAGTACTTCCGCTGGCTGGTCCGCTCGCTCCCACGCAGCGACGGCCGCCGGTTCGCCGAATCGGTGCGCGTTCCGGTCCGCGCGCCCGTCCTGCAGTTGCACGGCGACTTCGACACCTGCGTCCTGCCCTCGACCGCACAGGGTTCAGGCCAGTACGTCACCGGCAGCTACGAATGGCGCCTGCTCGATGGCGTGGGCCACTTCCCGCACAACGAAGTCCCCGAACTCATCAGCGGCGAACTGATCCGCTTCGCCAAAGATCTTTGACAGACCACCACCAGGGCGGCTCGAGCCCGATGGAGCGGCAGCGACGACGGCTTCGGGCCGACGCTCCGCCCGCGCCGGCGAGCGGCGCAAAGGAGGTCCGCCGGCAGGTCAACCAGAGGTGCAGTTTCCTGTCGCTACCGCGGTGGTGGCGGCCTTGCCCTTCGCGAAGTCGGTGGCGACCTCGCCGGAGGTGAGGACGTAGCCGGTGTCGGACGAGCGCAGATCGGTTGCGAAGACGACGCCGAGAACCTTGCCGTTGGCGGCCAATAGCGGGCCGCCGGAGTTGCCGCTGCGCACGATCGCGCGGATCGAGTAGACCTCGCGCCGCACACTGTTGTTGCCGTAGATGTCTGATCCCGAGACCATCGTGCGCGTTCGCACCCGAGCCGCGCCCACGGTCAGGGAGCCGTTCTCGGGATAGCCCATCACGATCGCCGGGTCGCCCGTACTCGCCGGCGCGGTCACGAAGTGCAGCCGCCGTGCAGTGAGATCCGGGACGTTGAGCAGCGCGACATCCCGCTCGGGGTCGTAGCGGACGACGGTCGCCGCCAACTGCCGGCTGCCGACCACGACGCTCACCTGCCGGGTGCCGGCGACCACGTGCGCGTTGGTCATGATGTGGTGCGGCGAGACGACGAAGCCGGAGCCTTCGATGCCGCGGCCGCATTCGGGCGCCTGCCCGTAGATCTTGAACGTCGACTGCGCCGCCGTGCGCACGTGCCGCTTCTCGGCGGGCGTGAGCGATGCGGGCGCCGGGACGTTGACGATCGTGGTCGACGGCAGATCCCCGAACACCGGCGGGAAACCACTCTGGTCGAGGAAGCTGCGCAGCTTGCCGTAGAGCGCACGCATGCCGTCGGGCATGGCGTCGTTCACGCCGCGCACGATCGAGCTCTGGCTCGCCTCCGATGCGAGCGCGGGGTAGGGCGAGGACGCGAGCGGGACTGCGATCATCCACGACACGAGCAGCACCGACAGCACGCCGAGAACGGCGCCGACCCCGGCGTCCACGTGCCGTCCGACGTTGCGGATGAAGCGTTGCTTGAGCCGGATGCCCACCCACGTGCCGAGCAACTGCCCGAGCATCGCCAGGAACAACACGCACACGATCGCGACCGGCACCTGCGCGCGGCCATGGGCCAGGTGCGACCCGAGCGGCTCGGCGATCTGCGCGCCGAGGATGGCTCCGGCGAAGAAGCCGACCAGGGACAGCGCGCCGACGATGGCACCATTGCGGAAGCCGGTGAATGCGTACGCCAGCGCCGCCAAGATGATGATGCCGTCGAGCAGATTCACGGTTTGACCACCAGCGTCCCGGTCATCCCGAGCTTGGCGTGGATCGTGCACACGAACTGATAGTTCCCCGGCGACGGCGCGATGAAGCTGCTCGAGCGGGTCTGCCCGCCGTCGATCGTCGGAACGAAAACGTTCAGCGGCGCACCGATCGACAGGTTGTGCGGGGCGCCGGCAGCGTCGTGCTCGAGCACGATCTCGACCTTGCCGGGGTGCACCACGATCGTGGACGGGTGGAACCGGTCGTCGGCGCCTACCTCGACGGTGACCTTCTGGACGCCGCCGACCGCGGTCGCCGTCGTCGTCCCGGTGTGCGGACGGGCGTTGATCGGCGACGAGCCGTTCGAGCACCCCGCGAGCGCCAACGCAGTGCAGGCCAGCAAACCAAGGCGTCGACGGGCGTCCATGACGACGACCGTACCGGCGCGTGCGCCGCTCTCACGGGCGGTCCGGGCGACCTATCAGTCGTTCGGGAAGCGGCTCGTACCGCTCGGTGTCCCACGGCTGCTCCCAACCGCCCAGCGCGAGCATGCGGTCGAGCAATCCGGCGGTGAAGCCCCAGATGAACAGGCCCGAGGCCGAAAAGCCGGGCCCGAGCCAGCCGGACGGATGCGTGACGCGGAACCGGTTGGCCGGATCGGTCAGCTCGGCGATCGGGACGACGACGGCGCGCGCCACCTCGGCGCGGTCGACGGCCGCAACCGGATGGGGTTCGCGCCACCACGCCAGCACGGGCGTCACGACGAACCCCGTCACCGGGATGAAGATCGCCGGCAGGGTGGCGACGATGTCGACCGTGGCCGGGTCGAGCCCGACCTCCTCGTTCGCCTCGCGCAGCGCGGCCGCTGCCTCGTCCGCGTCGTCAGGGTCGAGCGCGCCGCCCGGGAACGCGACCTGGCCGGGATGCTTGCGCATGTCGGCGGCACGTTCGATCAGCAGCACGGACGGCCCCTCCTCCGGCTCGCCGAAGGCCATCAGCACCGCAGACGCCCGCCCGCTGCCGTCCTCGGGCGGCAGGAACCTCGACATCTGCTCGGCGGTGATGGCATCCGCCGCATCGGCGAGTTGCTCGAACCACGGGGGCATGTCAGGAGGCGAGCATCTGGTCGACCGACTTGACCAGCTTCGCCGCGGCGACGGGATCGGTCGGCCCTTCGCCGTAGGACGGGCACAACCGCGCGATCGGGCACGCCCCGCACGCGGGTTTGCGCGCATGGCAGCGGCGCCGGCCGTGCCAGATGACGCGGTGCGACAGCATCGTCCATTCCTTCTTCGGGATCAGCGCGCCGACCGCGAACTCGACCTTGACCGGATCGATCTCTTCGGTCCACTTCCAGCGACGGACGAGCCGTCCGAAATGCGTGTCGACGGTGATGCCGGGGACGTCGAATGCGTTGCCGAGCACGACATTGGCGGTCTTGCGTCCGAAGCCGGGCAGCGAGACGAGGTCTTTCAGGTTGCTGGGCACCTCACCGTCGAAGCGCTCGACGAGTTGCTGGCCGAGCTTGATCAAAGTGTTGGTCTTGTTCCGGAAGAACCCCGTGCTGTGGACCAGCTCTTCGAGCTCGGCCCGGTCGGCCCCGGCATAGGCGGCGGCGTCGGGATATTTGCGGAACAGGGTCGGCGTGACCAGGTTGACGCCCTTGTCGGTCGACTGCGCCGACAAGATCGTCGCGACCGACAGTTCGAGGGGCGTGGTGAAGTCGAGCTCGCAATGCGCGTCGGGGTAAAGATCGGCAAGCTCGCGGTTGATGCGGCGGGCCCGGCGCGTGCGGGCGACCGGGGACTCGTCGTCGAAGGTGCGCGGCACGCCGCTCAGCGTACGAGTCGCGACTGACGAAGCGCGCTACGGCACAATGAAGTCGACATGGCCGGATTCTTGGTGCTCCTGTTCCCCTTCGTGCTGATGGGGTTCGTCCTGTTCATGGAACGGGTCGAGGAGCCGCTCAACCAAGTGGCGACCGAGCGCGAGATCGAGCACTTCCTCGACGACGCCAGCCCGTCCGAGCTGAACACGTTCGTGCGCGAGGGCACCGAGTCGCGCTCTGTCACGCTTCCGGCAGCGACTCGGACGTCCGTGGCGCTGGCGCAATCGAGGGTCATGACGCGCGCACACTAGACTTTCGCAACACCTGTGGCATGTGATTCCGGTCCCACCGTGTGGCGGACCGGCAAGAAGGAGCTGACGTGGACGAGATCCTGCGCCGGGCCGGGCTGTTCCAGGGCGTCGACCCCGAATCGGTCGAGGCGCTGGCCAACGAGTTCGAGATCATCGACGCGCCGCGCGGGACCACGCTGTTCAACGAGGGCGAGCCCGGTGAGAGCCTGTTCATCGTCTTGTCCGGCAAGGTGAAACTCGGCCGGCGGTCTTCCGACGGACGCGAGAACCTGGTCGCGATCATGGGCCCGTCCGACCAGTTCGGCGAGCTGTCGCTGTTCGATCCGGGCCCGCGCACCGCCACCGCCACCGTCGTCACGGACGCCCGCGTTGCCCGGCTGCCGAAGTCGGCGCTGCAGAAGTGGGTCCAGGACCGCCCGCAGATCGCGCTGCAGTTGCTGCGCGTCGTCGCGCGCCGGCTGCGCCGCACGAACACCATGCTCGCCGACCTCATCTTCGTCGACGTCCCCGGCCGCGTGGCCAAGCAGCTGCTGCAGCTCGCGCAACGGTTCGGCTCGGTCGACGGCGGCCAGCTGCGCGTCACGCACGACCTGACCCAGGAAGAGCTCGCTCAGCTCGTCGGCGCCTCACGCGAGACCGTCAACAAGGCCCTGGCCGATTTCGCCTCGCGCGGTTGGCTGCGCCTCGAGGGCAAGAGCGTCGTCATCCTGGACCGCGAGCGGTTAGCTCGGCGCGCGAGGTAGCAAGTAGTCCAGTTGGGCTTGGACGCTGAGTTCGGCGGCCCACCAGACGGATTGGTCGACCTCGGCGTAGACGAGTTCGACGATCTGGCGCGCGGATGCATCGGCGCCGAGTGTGTCGAGCGCGCTGCGGATCTGGTCGAGGCGCTCGGCACGGTGGGCGAGGTACTGGGTCGCGACGGCCGACAGCGACGGCAGTTCCGGTCCGTGGCCGGGCAGCACCAGCCGGTCCCCCAGCTCGCGCAGGCGCGCCAATGAGTCGAGGTACGGGCCGAGCGCGCCATCGGGATGGGCGACGACCGTCGTCCCCTGGCCCAGGATCGTGTCGCCGGTCAGCACCGCACCGCCGTCGAGCTCCAGGCAGGTCGAGTCGGACGTGTGCCCGGGCGTCAGCAGCACCCGCAGCTCGACCCCGCCGGCGCTGATCACCTCGCCGTCGCCCAGCGGCGCGCCGTCCAGGCACAACGTCGCGTCGGCCGCGCGCACCGGCACACCGGTCGCCTCGTGCAGCGCCGGCGCGAGTTGGCCGTGGTCGAAATGCCGGTGGGTCAAGACGATCAGTTCAACCTCGGGTGCGGCATCGAGCAGCGCGCGCAGGTGTTCGTCACCGTCCTCGCCGGGGTCGACGACGACCGACCGGTTCGCTCCGAGCAGCCACGTGTTCGTGCCGTCCAAGGTCATCGGGCCGGGATTGCGCTGCCGCACCACGGCCACGCCCGGCGCAACCTCGCGCAACTGCTCGTAGGTCATCTACCCGCTCCCGGACCGCTCGCTGCGCTCGGGCCCGCTCCCGGCTCGAACCGGGCCTGGCGGCCCGGACCATGCCTCTGGATCGCTCCGCAAGCGTCGCTCATTTCGGAAACAGCGAGCTCGGGATCGCGAAAGCTGTTCCGTCGGGCAGCTTCGCGAGGTAGCCGCCTTCGGCGTCGCGCTCGACCACCGGACGCACCGGCTCGAGCGAGCGCTGCCCGGCGGCGTCCAAAACTTCGGCCACCGTGCCGTAGCCGCTCAACGACGCTAACGTCACGATCGTCGGCGGAAGCATCCCGATCGCGCCGCGCTGCGCCGATTCGAGCACCGCGCCGACACCGAACCAGCCCTGCCGACGACGATTCGGTCGTGACGTCCTGCGCCTGCGCGTCGTCCGGCATCGCGGCGACGAAGAACCGCGTGTCGTAGCGTCGCACCTCACCGGCGGGAGTCACCCAGCGCGACCACGGGTGCAGCGCCGCCCCGTCGACCGCGACCTCGTTGGCACGCAGCAGGTCGCCGAACGACACCCGTCCGGCCTCGACATCGGCACGCGCACCGGACACGTCCACCGTCGGCACGCTCAGCAGCACACCGGTCTCTTCGAAGACCTCGCGAACTGCGGCGCCGACGATGGCCCGAGCCTGCTCGGGGGTGCACTCGAAGCGGCGCGCTGCCTCGTCCGCGCCGCCGGCGAAAGGCAACCCGGCATCCGCGGTATCGACCCGCCCGCCGGGAAAGACCGCCATCCCGCCGGCGAACGCCATGCCGGTCACCCGCGTCATCAGCCAGACTTCGGGGCCCGCGTCGCTGTCGCGCAGCAGCACCACCGTCGACGCGTCCCTTATCTCTGCGCCTGTCATCGGATCTGGCCCTTCGCGCGAGCGCTCATCGCGTTTCAACGATGATTTCAACCTCGACCGGAGCGTCGAGGGGCAAGGCCGCGACGCCGACGGCCGACCGGGCGTGCGGCTCGCCGAAGATCTTCCCGAGCAGTTCGGACGCACCGTTGACGACCTGCGGCTGGCCGGTGAACGACGGGTCGGACGCCACGAAGCCGACGACCTTCACCACGCGCACGACGGCGTCGACCCCGACCAGCGCGTCGACGGCGGCGATCGCGTTCAGCGCGCATGCTCGCGCGCAGTCCTGGGCGGTCTCCGCCGACACGTCCGCGCCGACCTTGCCCGTCGCGATCATCGCGCCGTCGACCATCGGCAGCTGGCCGGAGGTGTAGACGAGCGACCCGGTGCGCACGGCGGGGACGTACGCCGCAAGCGGCGGGACGACTGCCGGCAACGAGATCCCCAGTTCGGCCAGGCGTTCGGAAGGGGTGGTCATGGTCAGCACCGTACTGTGACGTCCCCCGTCCGCACGGCGGGCGGTTGGGGCGATCTCCTACGCTCGAATGATGCCCGCCGCACCGACGCCGCTGGCCGCGCCCGGTGCGCGGCTGTCCGCCGCGATCCCGGCCAAGGCCCGGTTGCATGTGGTGACCGGCAAGGGCGGCACCGGCAAGACGACCGCGGCGGTCGCGCTGGCGCTGGCGCTGGTCCAGACCGGACGCAAGGTGCTCGTCGTCGAGGTCGAGGGACGGCAGGCGCTGGCGCAGGTGTTCGACGTCCCCGCGCTGCCGTACGAGGAACGGCGCCTGGTCAGCGTCCCTGGCGGTGGCTCGCTGTGGGGACTGGCGATCGACGCCGAGCAGGCGATGATCGAGTACCTCGACATGTTCTACGGCCTCAAGCGCTCGGCACGCGGGCTGAAGAAGATGGGTGCAGTCGACTTCGTCACGACGCTCGCGCCCGGGCTGCGCGACGTGCTGTTGACCGGCAAGGTCAAGGAGTCGGTGACCCGCGTCGACGCCGACCAGCGGCACACCTACGACACCGTCGTGCTCGATGCGCCACCGACCGGGCGGATCACCAAGTTCCTCGACGCCACCCGCGAGGTCGCCAACCTCACCAAGTTCGGACCGATCAACCGGCAGAGCGAGGGCGTCATCGCCTTGCTGCACGGCAAGCACACCGCCGTCCACCTCGTCACGCTGCTCGAAGAGATGCCGGTCCAGGAGACCATCGACGCCGCCGCCGAACTGCGCGACGCCGGTTTCCAGCTCGGCGCCCTGATCGTCAACAGGGTCCGTCCGGCCCTCATCGACGACGCCGTGGTCGACGCGAAACTGCTGACCGCCGGTCTGCGCAAGGTCAACCTGCCCGCCGCGCTGTCGAAGGGCCTCGCGCAGGAGGTGGCCGCTTACGCCGACCGGCTCACCATCCAGGCCGAGAATGCCGCGCACCTGGACAAGCTCGACCTGCCCCGGATCGAACTGCCCGAGCTCAACCCGCCCGTCGACCGTGGAGAGCTCAACGACCTCGCCACGAAGTTCCTTCAGTCATGAGCGCCACGCTGGATCTCGCCGCGCTCGTCCGCGACCCCAAGACCCGCGTCGTCGTGACCTGCGGCAGCGGCGGCGTCGGCAAGACGACCACCGCGGCGGCGATGGCGATGCTCGGCGCCGAAGCCGGTCGCCGCACCGTCGTGCTCACGATCGACCCGGCCCGCCGGCTCGCCCAGTCGATGGGCTTGACCGAGCTCGACAACACCCCCCGCGAGGTCAAGGGCCAGAACGGCCTGTTCGCGATGATGCTCGACATGAAGCGCACGTTCGACGACGTGGTGCTCGAGCACTCCACCCCCGAACGCGCGGAGCAGATCTTCGCCAACCCCTTCTACCAATCGCTGTCGTCCTCATTCGCAGGGACGCAGGAGTACATGGCGATGGAGAAGCTCGGCCAGCTCGTGAGCGCGGACGAGTGGGACCTGATCGTCGTCGACACCCCGCCGTCACGCTCGGCGCTCGACTTCCTCGATGCGCCGAACCGGCTCGGCCGGTTCCTGGACGGCCGCATGATCCGCGTGCTCACCGCGCCCGCGCGCGCCGGCGGCAAGGCCTATCTGAAGGTCGTGACGGTCAGCGTCGGCGTGCTTGCGCGGGTGTTCACCAAGGTGCTCGGCGGCGAGCTGCTGCGCGACCTGTCCTCGTTCGTGTCGGCGCTCGAGTCGATGTTCGGCGGGTTCCGCGAGCGCGCCCAGCACACCTACGAGCTGCTCAAGGCGCCCGGCACCGCGTTCGTCGTGGTCGCCACCCCCGAGCCGGACGCGCTGCGCGAGGCGTCCTACTTCGTCGAACGGCTCTCGGACGAGCGGATGCCGCTGGCCGGGCTGGTCGTCAACCGCGTGCACCGCACCGTCGTCGACGATCTGCCGGCCGGACGGGCCGAGGCTGCCGCCGACGCGCTGGCCGCAAAGCCCGACGATCCGGCGACGCGCCTGGCCGAGGCTGCGCTGCGGGTGCACGCCGAACTGGCTGCCTCTGCCGAGCACGATGCACGCATGACCCGCCGTTTCGGCGCCGCACATCCGGGGGTCGCGTTCGTCTCCGTCCCCGCGTTGCCGGCCGACGTCCACGACCTGGACGGGCTGCGCGAGATCGGGGCGCTGCTGAGCGGCGGGGCCGGGAACTGAGGGCTGCCCCAGGTGCAAACCTGAGATTTCAGCCGTCCCACGTAGGCTGACTAGCCGTGGCTCGTCCCGGATCGAATCCCAACCCGGCCCTCGTCCTGCCCAAATTGATCGGCGCGCTTCTTATCGCCGGCGTCCTCGGTGCAGGCGTGCTGCTGCCGCTCGTGGGCGGGATCGGGCTGGTCGCGAAGCACTATGCGGACAAGTTCGAGAACACCACTTGCAATCTGCAAGAGACGGCGCCCCCGCAGAAGACCCAGGTCTACGCGAGCGACGGCAAGACTCTGATCGCGACGATCTTCAAGCAGGATCGCCAGCCGATCCCCCTCAGCAAGATCCCGAAGACACTGCAAGAGGCCCTCATCGCCACCGAGGACCGCCGCTTCTACAGCCACCACGGCGTCGACATCCGCGGCCTGATCCGGTCGGCGATCAGCACGTCCAGCGGTGACACGCAGGGCGGATCGACGCTGACGATGCAGTACGTCAAGCAGATCCGCTACTACCAGGCCGGCGACAACCTGCAGAAACAGCGCGAGGCGATCGCCCAGAACCTCAACCGCAAGATCGAGGACGCCAAGTGCGCGCTCTACCTCGAGGGCACCAAGCACGAGTCGAAGGCGCAGATCCTCGACAACTACCTGAACATCGCGTTCTTCGGCGAGAACTCCTACGGCATCGAGACCGCAGCGCGCACCTACTTCGACAAGCCGGCAAGTCAGCTCACCGTGCCCGAGTCGGCGATGCTCGTCGGCCTGCTGCGCGCGCCGACCGACTACGACCCGTTCATCAACCCCGAGGCCGCGCGCACACGCCGTGACCAGGTCATCGACAACCTCGTCTCGGTCGGCGACCTGAGCCAGGCGCAGGCCGACCGCTACAAGGCGACCCCGGTGTCGCTCGCGACGACCGCCCCACCGCAGGTCAAGGAGGGTTGCGCGAACGCGCCCGACAACGTGGCCAACGTCGGCTTCTTCTGCGACTACGCCGTCAACTGGCTGCTCGACCACAAGGCCGTGACCGAGGCGCAGCTTCAGACCGGCGGGCTCAAGATCGTCACGACGCTGGACGCGAAGCTGCAGAACAGCATGCAACGCAAGCTCGACTCGATGATGTCGACGAAGGCGCCGATGGCCGACATCATGCCGGTGGTCAAGCCGCAGACCGGCGATGTGCTGGCGATGGCCACGACCAAGAAGTACGGGTCGTCCGGACGCAACGGCACCACGTCCCTGCCCATCTTCACCTCCCACACCGCGCAGGCCGCTTCGACCTACAAGCTGTTCACTTTGCTGGTCGCACTAGGCACCGGCGTCGACCCGTCCTTCCAGATGAAGACACCCATCGGCGCGTACCAGTGGCAGTCTTGCCCACCCGACAACGGGCAGGTGTTCAACGGCGACGCGAGCGAGTTCTACAACCCGGGCTTCAACCTGACGATGCGCGAGGCGACGATCAAGTCGTCCAACACGTTCTACGTCGGCCTGGCCGACCAACTGCTCTCGTGCCAGCTCGACCCGATCATTTCGATGGCGCAGCGGCTGGGCATCACGAGTTTCAGCGATCCCAGCGGCGAACCGCACACCTCCGTCGCGCAGTCGATCCTGCAGTACCAGAGCGCCACGCGGCTCACGCTCGGCGACATCTCGACCAGCCCGCTCGAGCTGACGAGCGCCTACGCCGCCATCGCCAACGACGGCCGCTACAACGCCCCGTCGCCGATCAAGTCGATCACTGCGAGCAACGGTGACGAGATCCGCGTGCCGCGGACGCCCGGACGCCAGGTCGTCAGCCCGCAGGTCGCCCGCCAGGCGGTCGACATCCTGCACGGCGACACCACCTACCCCGGTACGTCGGCCAGCGCGTTCGCGAGCTGGAACGCGGCGCACCCCAACTCGCCGATCTCAGGCAAGACCGGCACCGCGCCCGGCGTCTCGCCGCGCACACACAAGGCCGACAAGAACGGCGCGCTGTGGTTCGTCGGCATGACCCCCAACTACACCGCGACCAGCGCGCTGATCAACCTCGACAATCCGAGCTCGCCGGCGTCGGGCCTGCCGGGCATCCACGACGCCGCTGACACCGCGTTCGGTGGTGTCGCCGCGAAGTTCTGGATCGCCGCGATGCAGAACCAGCTCAGCCACGACCCGCAGCTTCGCGGCGGCTGGACGTGGCCCTCGCCCGACGCCGTCAACGGCGACCCGGTGCCGCCGGTGATCGGACTGACCGTGGCCGACGCGCGCAGGCAGCTCAAGAGCGAGGGCTACAAGATGGCGCTGCTCGGCGGCAACGCCGGCATCCAGTGCGACAACACCGGGCACCTGCCGATCGGCGAAATCGCCTACTACGGTCCGTCGATCGCACCTCGCGGGGCCACGATCACCGTCTGCCCGTCGTCCGGCGTGAAGCAGGATCTGTGGGTCTACATCCCACCACCGCCACCGCCGGTAACTCACCACCCGTCCCCGGGCAACAGCGGTACGCCTGGCGGCGGGGGCGGCTCGACTCCCGCCGGTGGCGGGGGCGGCTCGACCCCGGCGCCTCCAGGCGGTGGTGGCGGTACCACCCAGGCGCCGCCGGGTAACGGCGGCGGCAACGGCGGCGGCAACGGCGGACCGGGCAGCGGCGGACCGGGCGGCGGCGGGTAGCCGCCGCACACGCCCAGCTAGCTGCTGAGCTGGCGGCGCACCTCGTCGCTGACCCGCTTGCCGTCGGCGCGTCCGGCGATCTTCGGCTGGACGGTCTTCATGACGGCACCCATCTGGTTGGGCGCGCTCGCTCCCGACTCCGTGATCGCGGCGCGCACGATCTCGGCGAGTTCGTCATCGCCGAGCTGGGCCGGCAGGTAGCGATCGAGCACGGTGCCCTCGGCACGTTCACGCTCGGCAAGCTCGGGACGGGCGGCACCGTCGAAGGCCTCGGCCGCCTCGCGCCGCTTCTTCGCCTCTTTGGCGAGCACTCGCAACACCTCGTCGTCGGAGAGCTCACGCGCGGCCTTGCCGGCGACCTCCTCGGTGGTGACCGCGGTCAGCGCCATGCGCAGGGTGGCCGTGGTCAGCTCGTCCCGGGCCTTCATGGCGGTGTTCAGGTCGGCTTGGAGCTGAGACTTGAGTGCGGGCATGTCTGCGACGCTACCGGCGTCGCGCAAGCCCGATCCGTAGGCTGAACCAATGCTCAAGACGCTCGCCGCCACCGCAGCCGCGGGCCTGTTCTACGGCGCGGTGATCGAGCGCAACTGGTTCACCTTGCGTCGCTTCGAGATCCCGGTGCTCGCGCCGGGCAGCGAACCGATCCGTCTGCTGCACGTGTCGGACCTGCACATCACGCCGCCGCAGCACCGCAAGCACGCGTGGATCGGCGGCCTCGCCGCGCTGACGCCCGACGTCGTCATCAACACCGGCGACACCCTGTCTGCGCGCGACGGAATCCCCGCGGTGATGCGCGCCCTCGACCCGCTGTACGAGTTTCCGGGCGCGTTCGTCCCGGGCAACAACGACTACTACGTCCCGACGGCGAAGAACCCGATCAAGTACTTCCAGAAGAGCGTCCCGCAGCCCAAGGGCCAGCCGTTGCCGTGGCCGCAGATGGCGCGGGCGATGAGTTCGGCGGGCTGGCTCGACCTGACCCATCGCCGCGAGCAGATCACGATGCAGGTCGGCACCGATCGCTCTGGCCGGTACCGACGATCCGCACCTGCGCAAGGCGCGCTACGAATTGATCGCAGGGCCGGCCGATCGGCAGGCAGTGGTGCGCATCGGCGTGATCCATTCCCCCGAGCCGTACCTGCTGCAGGCCTTCGCCGACGACGGCTACGACCTGGTGCTCGCCGGCCACACGCACGGCGGGCAGGTGCGGGTGCCGTTCGGTCCGGCGATCGTGACGAACTGTGGCATCGACGTGCGGCGCGCGCGGTGGCTGCACCGCTGGGACGGGCGCATGTGGTTCCACGTCTGCGCCGGTCTGGGCACCAACCCGTTCATGCCGGTGCGCTTCGCCTGCCGCCCCGAAGCGTCGTTGCTGACGCTCGTACCGCGATCAGCGCCGCGGTAAATCCGACCGAGCTGGTTCGGTATGCTTGGCCGGTTGTTCCCACCGGGGTGTGGCGCAGCTTGGTAGCGCGCTTCGTTCGGGACGAAGAAGTCGCAGGTTCAAATCCTGTCACCCCGACGAAGACCGAGAGCAGAGGGAGCTTGCTCACTCTGCCGAGGTCGAGGAAGGGGTTGAGCCGCGCAGCGGCGATCACCCCGGCAAAGCCGCGGATCCGCGGCGCTGTGGCCCGAGGATGGCGACCGAAGGCGACCCCGTTGGAGGCTCGGCGCCGATGATTGTCGATCGGCTTCGGCGTACCGCCCTCACTCGGTGGGAAGCCGTCTGTCTCGGCTTGCTGATCATCTCGGTCAGCTACCTTCTGGTGCACCGGATCTTCGTCTCACCCGCCAGCTATTTCGATCTGCAGGTCTACCGCGCCGAAGGCGGCGTCATCAGGTCCGGCGGCGACCTCTACGCAAGAATCCAGGCGTACAACGTCGACGCCACCTATCCGCCGTTCGCCGCGTCCTGTTTCGTGATTCTCTCGCTGTTTTCCATACCGACGGTCGAGATCGCGGTCTTCGCGCTCAATCTCGTGCTCGTCGGCTACGTGGTGCGGTGCAGCCTCGAACTCGCGAACGTCCCGGTCGCGCACCGGCGAGCCGGCTTGCTGCTCGGAAGCGCCGTCGCGCTGTGGGCCGAACCGGTGTTCACCACAATCGGATACGGCCAGATCAATCTGGTGATTCTGAGTCTGGTCTTGCGTGATTTCCGGCCAGGCAACGGCGTCCGTCTGCGCGGCATCGGTGTCGGTATTGCCACGAGTCTGAAGGTGACGCCGGGCATATTCGTCATTTATCTGCTCTGCACGCGCCGCTTCAAACAAGCTTTGGTTTCGGTCGCGACATTTTTCGTCTGCATCGCCATCTCGCTGCTGGTCGATGCGCATGCAACATGGCATTTCTGGACCGACGACTTGTTCCAATCCAGCCGGGTCGGCCGGCTGGAAAACGCGATCAATCAGAGCATTCGCGGGCTGGCAACGCGCATCACTCATTCGCTGGCGCAAACACCGACCGCAACGGCGATAACCGCACTGGTCGCCGTTGCCGGAATTGTGATCGCCGTGCAGGCCTACCGAGCGCTCGGCGATGGATGGGGGCTGTGCGCGACCGCCGTGACCGGCTTCCTGGTCTCACCGATCGCCTGGAGCCACCATTGGGTCTGGTGCATCCCGCTGGTCATCGTCTCCTGGCAGCGCCTGCGAACTCTCGCGGTCGTGGGACTGATCATTTTCACGTCGTTCGCGGTCTGGTACATCCCGCACACCGACCACCGCGAGCTACATCTCTCGATCCTGCAGACAGTCGCATCGGGTTGGTACGTCTTCTTCGGTGCGGCCTTCCTGGCGGCGGCCGCCGTGCTCAGCCGCCTTCGATCAGCACCAGATGCGGCGGCTGACCAGGTTCGGGTTCGACGCGCGCCAGCGCCGCGCGCAGCAGCCGGCGGATACCCAGTAGCACGTCGCGGCTGACAGCCATGTCGTCCGACTCGCACGCGTCGGTCAGGGTCATCTGCAGCTGCACGAGGCGCACTGCGACGGAGTAGATGGCCATCGCTTCGGCGGGCGAGGGCGGGGGCAGGTGGGCGTCGTCGACGGAGTACGAGTTCAGCTGACTGAGCAGGAACGACAGCTCAGCCGTCCCGGTTTCCGTGCCGATCTGAACCAATCGGATCACCGTTCCTCGCGTTCGGACCGCCCCGCATTGTTGGACCCCCGACTGCGTGGTGAACCTATCGTAGAACTTGATCTCACGCCGAGTAAACGTGAGCGGTCGAAATTCTGAGACTCGACGCTCCGATAACTGCGGGTTTGCCTGTTATGCGCGGCGCGATCGACCGGTCAGCAGCACCGAACCGACCAGCCGCAAGCGCATCCGGCGCAGGGCGAGCGCCAGATCGCGCGCTGCGGGACCCCGCATCCGTCCGGATGCGACCGTCACGAGCAGGGCGTTGCCGACGGCCATCACGTAGGCGTCGTCGGATTCGGCCAGTGGCGAGCTGTGAATGAGGATGACGTCGACTTCCTTGTCGATCTGTGCGATCGCACGGTGGAAGCGGAGCTCGACGAGGGTGGCTGCCGAGGCGCCGCCGAGATTGCCGACCGGCAGCACGCTCACGCCCGAAACCGGGGACGGACGCACGGCGTCACGCAATTCGACGTTGCCGCGCAAGACGTCGGCCAGTCCGGGACCCTTGCTCTTGAATGCGGGATGCGGCTGTGGCGCGGTGAAATCGGCATCGACGACGAGCACTCGATGCTCGACCTGCGCCAGCGAGCTGGCCAGCGCCATCGTCGCCCAGGCCGATGCGTCGTCGCGCTGCGCCGGCGCTGCCACGACGAGACACGTCGGGGCGTCGCGGGTCGCGAATTCGAGCCCCACGCGCAACGCGCGGAACTCGGTCGCGTTCGGGCCTGACTGAGTTTCAGTAGGCGCCGCGCTCGGGTCGCCAGGACGCGTCACCGACGCGAGCACCGGCGCACCGGTCAGGTTGCCCAGCTGCTGTGGGTCCTCGACCCGACCGAAGCGCCATTCGCGCAGCAGCGCGGCAGCAACTGCACCGATCACCGCAACGAGGCCGCCGATGACCACGATGGTCGCGACGTCGGGCGAGCTGAACCCCGACGGCGGAACGGCCACGCCCGCATTCTCGAACGAGAACTGCCCGCGGGTCGGGTCGTAAGCCGGCAGGACGGAGACGATCGCGTTCGCGACCACGGCCGCGTAGTTGCGATCGGCGTCGGACACGCTGACGCGGATGATCGCGGTGTCATCGACACGCTCGGCCGACACCTCGTCGGCAAGCACGGCGACACTGCGGCGATGTCCCACCTTGTCGACCACGTTGGTCAGCACGGGAATTGAGCCGGCGAGTTGGGCGATGGTGTCCTGCAGCTGTTCGACGGTGCCGTGCGAGGGCGCCAGCGCGTTGTTCGGTGTCGCGGATACGGACGCCGTCGCGGTGTAACTGCGTGGAGCGAACAACAGCCAGGCCGTGGTCGCTGCGGCCACGATCACGACGGTGAGCAGGGCCGTACCACGGCGGCGCCACAGCGCAGCCGCAACCGGTCGCCCGTTCAGCACGCGGCTCGCCTTTCCCGACAACTATGTATTTCAACAACTTTGCGCCAGAGAGAAATTCGCCTGGCAAGACGTTGAATTGCCAACAATCAATTGTCCGGTTCGTGGCGAGGCAAAACAAATCGAGACGGTGTCTCCGTCTATGTGCCGGATTTCAGGCGTGCGGAGCGCCGAACAGCAACCCGAGCGGGCGCCGGCCTTCGACGATGGTGCCGTCAATCGTGTCGTCGGCCGGCACGATTTCTGCTACGGCATCGCGCAGTGATTCGACCGATCCGACCGAAGCGTTGAAAGCCACCAGCGTCTGGCTCATCTCGTCGAGCATGCGCCGCATGGATTCGCGGACGTCCTCGATACCGGTGTTGGCGGCAGTGAGCAGCCCCTCGGCACGTGAGCGGCTCGCTTCGACGGCGCGGCGGCTCTCGATCGCAGCGGCAGCGACTTCGGCCTCGACCAGGCGAGCGGCTTCCGAGCGGCCCTGGTCGAGCGCGTCGGCGCGGATCCGGTCGGCGTCACGGGCGGCCTCGTCCAGCAGCTCGCGGGCGGCTTCGGCCCGCTCGTGCGCAGCCTGCGCATCGAGTTCGGCGCGCACGGCGACAGAGTCCTCGCGGGCACCCTCGGTGATGCGCTCTGCTTCGGCGCGGGCGGCCTGGATGATCGCCGCCGCCTCGACCTTGGCCGCGGCAAGCAACTCTGTCGCACCATCGCGGGACTCGACGTGCAGGCGGTCGCTGAGCATCCGTGCCTCGACGAGGATGCGCTCGCCTTCGGCCGCTGCCTCGGCGCGCAGACCGTTCGCCTCCGCGCGCAGTCGGTGGGCTTCCTCGTGCGCGTGCAGGGTGATGCGCAGCGCCTCGGCCTGGGCGGTGCTGCTCACCCCTGGGAGCGGGACGTAGTCGGGCGCGATGTCGGGCGGCGCAGTGTCTGGCGCGATCTTCGGCGCAGTTGTCGAGCCAGTGTTCTGCGCGGTGTTCGACCGCGGTGTTCGACCCGGTGTTCGACCCGGTGTTCGACCCGGTGTTCGGTGCAGTGTCGGGCGCGGCCTCGCGCGTCCTACCGGCTGCCTCGTCCCGGGCGGCGGTGTCCAGCGCGGTGGTCTCGGAGTGGTCGGTGATTGTCAGTTCGAGTGGAGTTCGTGCCAACTCGACCACGTTGTCGCCCGTCTGCGTGGCTGCCGGTGCTGCAGCCTCCGGGCCGAAAGGGCGGTCGCGGGCCGATGTGTCGTCCGCCGCAGCCGGCGAGTTGACCCGCGGCGCGGCGGGTTCCGGCGGGGTCTGGTCGGCCGGATTCTCGAGCCGGTTCAGCAGCGATTCAACGTGCGAGATCGCGCGACGCAGCAGCTGTGCGGGAGGTTCGCTCGGCCCGGAAGAGTCCCATTCGCCGGGGACGTCAGGACCGTTGCCCACTACGACCTCCGCCCCGCCCGAAATACCTTCCAACGGAAACCATATCGCCAAATCGGCTCCGCGCTAACCGGAGCGCCGGATTGGCTGCGCATTGGTGCTGGCGGGAAAATTGGGACGAACGAGACCGTGACCATCGGCGCTCGGCGCCTCCGAGCGCGGGCGTTCCGAGTGCCGGATATCCTGCGAAACGTGGCTGGCACACCTCGCAAGATTCGGGTCGTCGGTGATCCGGTGCTGCACACGCCCGCCCGCGAAGTCACCGAGTTCGACGACTCGCTGGCCTCGCTCATCGACGACATGTTCGCCTCACTGGCCGTCGCCGAGGGTGTCGGGCTCGCTGCGCCCCAGATCGGCGTCGACCTCGCCGTGTTCGTCTACGACTGCCCCGATGGTGCGGGCTCACGCGCGGTCGGGCACGTCGTCAACCCGATCATCGAGACGTCCGGACCGCTCGACGAGTCGGACGAGGGCTGCCTGTCCGTCCCGGGGCCGTATCACGACCTGCCGCGCTTCGAACAAGCCCGCGTGCACGGGGTCGACAAGACCGGCACGCCGATCTCGGTCAGCGGTACCGGCTACCTCGCGCGGTGCCTGCAACATGAGACCGACCATCTGCGCGGCATCCTCTACATCGACCACCTGCCGCGCAACCGCCGCCGCCGGGTGCTGCGCGACATGGAGCCCTACGAGTGGAACGCCCCCGTCCCATAACGCTTTTGGCGCCCGGACCCGGAATGTCGGGTCAGGCCGCCAAAAGTTGCAGTATCTGGGCGATGACGTAGTCAGGACGATCCGCGAGGTCCGTCCACGTGAAGCGCAGCACGCGCCAGCCCGCCCCTACGAGCGCGTTCTGCCTGGTTCGGTCGCGCTGGAACCGGTCGTCACCGCTGTGGTAGGCGTAGCCGTCGACTTCGATGGCGATCCGAGCAGCGGGCAGCGCCACATCGAGCTCGAACCTTCTGCCCCCGACGACGACGTTCAGATGCGGAACCCAGCCGGAGATGCCGGCCCGTCGCAGTATCGCGTGCAGTCTCCGCTCCGACTCCGCGTGGGCGCGGTCGCCGAGACGCAGCGCCAGCCGACGCAGCTGCCGGTTGCCCCATCGACCCGGCGAGTTCTCGAGGCGGCACGTGACGTGCGCCATCGTCAGCCAACCCTGCTGGAGCGCTCGATCGCCGAGTACCGCCGCCCGTCCGGGTGACAGCCAGCCCATGCAGTCGAGGACGGTCTCGCTGCGCGTAGTCACCCACAACCCGCGATGCCGCACCACGCAGGTTTCATCGATCGCCACCCGATGGACGCGCACCCCAGCCGGCCAGTCCAGCCGGCGTCGGTCGAAGCGAGTGATGTGGACCAGCCCGTCGTCCGGCACGTCCATGTCCCACCACCGGCCCCCGGACGTGAAACTCAGCGGTGAGCGCGTGCCGAGCACGGCCAACCACGCAGACTCGTCGGCAGCCGACGGTGCACCGCCCAGGCGGTAGACGCCGTCGATTCCCGTAGCCTCCAGGCGTCCACCGGCCAACCACTCGTCGACGGTGCCGCGTGGGATGCCCGCACCACGCAACTGGCTTCTCGTCACCACGCCGGCTTGGCGGCGCGTGAGGTCGGTCCAGGACACGGAGCCACCATGGCCCGGCCCATCCCCGGCTCAGCCGTTTTCCACAACCCCAGACCACTTTTGGCGGCACAACCCGAGATTCCGGGTCAGGCCGCCAAAGGCGGGTCAGACGAGCAGTTCGGCGATCTGGACGGCGTTGAGGGCGGCGCCCTTGCGCAGGTTGTCGTTGCTGACGAACAAGGCGAGGCCGCGCAGGTCGGGCACGCCCTCGTCCTGGCGCAGCCGCCCGACGTAGGACGGATCGGCTCCGGCGGCTTGCAAGGGCGTCGGGATGTCGGTGACCTCGACCCCGGCGGCGTCGCGCAGCAACTCGAGCGCCCGGGCCACCGGCAGCGGGGCCGCGAACTCGGCGTTGATCGACAGCGAGTGCCCGGTGAACACCGGCACCCGCACGCAGGTGCCCGACACGAGCAGGTCGGGGATGTCGAGAATCTTGCGCGACTCGTTGCGCAGCTTGCGTTCCTCGTCGGTCTCGCCGGACTCGTCGTCGAGCAGGCTGCCGGCGAGCGGCAACACGTTGAACGCGATCGGACGGGCGTACTTCACGGGCTCGCCCAGGTCGATCGCGCCGCCGTCGAAGGCCAGCTCGGCCGCCTTGTCGCCGGCAGCGCGCACCTGGTTGTCGAGCTCGGCCACGCCCGCGCCGCCCGAGCCCGACACCGCCTGATACGTCGAGACGATCAGGCGCCGCAGGCCGGCCTCGTCGTGCAGCGGCTTGAGCACCGGCATCGCGGCCATGGTCGTGCAGTTCGGGTTGGCAATGATGTTCTTCGGTGTCTCGCGCACGAGGTCGCCGTTGACCTCGGCGACGATCAGCGGGACGTCCGGATCCATCCGCCACGCGGACGAGTTGTCGATGACGACAGCGTGCTCGGCGAACCGCGGCGCGATCTCCTTCGAGGTCGACCCGCCCGCCGAGAACAGCGCGATGTCGAGCCCGGACGGGTCGGCAACCGCCGCGTCCTCGACCCGGATGTCGACACCGTCCCACTGCAACGTCGAGCCGGCCGAGCGCGAGGACGCGAAGAAGCGGATGTCGTCGACCGGGAAGTGCCGCGACGCGAGAATGCGCCGCATCATCGTGCCGACCTGCCCAGTCGCGCCGATGACCCCGACTCTCACCGTCCCGTACCTCCGTACACGACGGCTTCCTCGTCGGCCGAGCCCAGCTCGAACGCGTCGTGGACGGCGCGGACGGCGGTGTCGAGGTCGGTGTCGCGGCAGATCACCGAGATGCGGATTTCGGACGTCGAGATCATCTCGACGTTCACACCGGCGTCCGAGATGGCGGTGAAGAAGGTGGCCGAGACCCCAGGGTGCGAACGCATGCCGGCACCGATCAGCGACAGTTTGCCGATGTGGTCGTCGTAGAGCAGCTGCTCGAACCCGATCTGCTCCTGCACCTTCTTCAGCGCGGCGATCGCGGTCGGACCGTCGGTCTTCGGCAGCGTGAACGACACGTCCGTACGGCCGGTGCCACCGGTCGAGATGTTCTGCACGATCATGTCGATGTTGATCTCGGACTCGGCGAGCGTGCGGAAGATTGCAGCTGCCTCGCCGGGCTTGTCGGGCACGCCGACGACGGTCACCTTCACCTCGCTGCGGTCGTGCGCCACTCCGCTGATGATCGCCTGTTCCACGCTGTGATCCTCCATCGATCCCGCGACGGTCGTGCCGGTTCTGGTCGAGAAGGACGAGCGCACGTGAATCGGCACGTCATAGCGCCGCCCGTACTCGACCGAGCGCAGGTGCAGGATTTTTGCCCCGCACGCTGCGAGTTCGAGCATCTCTTCGTAGGTGACCGACGTCAGCCGCCGTGCGTTCGGCACGATGCGCGGATCGGCGGTGTAGACGCCGTCGACGTCGGTGTAGATCTCGCACACGTCGGCGTTGAGCGCCGCGGCGAGCGCTACGGCAGTGGTGTCCGAGCCGCCACGGCCGAGCGTGGTGATGTTCATGGTCTCTTTCGAGAACCCCTGGAAGCCGGCGACGATCGCTATGTTGCCCTCGGCGATCGAGTTCTCGACGCGTCCGGGCGTGATGCTCACGATCCGCGCCTTGCCGTGGACGGACGTGGTGAGCACGCCCGCCTGCGATCCGGTGAACGACTCGGCCTTGTAGCCCTGGCTGTTGATCGCCATCGCGAGCAGCGCCATCGAGATGCGTTCGCCGGCGGTCAGCAGCATGTCGAACTCGCGCCCGGACGGCACCGGCACGATCTGCTGCGCCAGGTCGATCAGCTCGTCGGTGGTGTCACCCATGGCCGAAACGACCACGACCACGTCATCGCCGCCGCGCTTGGTCGCGACGATCCGCTCGGCGACCCGCTTGATGCGTTCGGCGTCGGCGACCGACGATCCGCCGTACTTCTGAACGACAAGAGACATCAGCGGCACCGACGCGGCCATCCTGGCCCCGCGAAGCGATGGCCTGCGTTTACTCCGGTTGACACGTGAAAAGGCTACCGGTCTTGAACTTGCTGAATTACACACGCTCAGGCCAGCTTCGGTCGAGATGATGAAGCACGCGGCCCCTGCGCCGGGACGGAGTGCTTGATGTTCACGACCAACATGGTCACCGACGGCGGTACCGAGACCGACTTGATCTTCCACCACGGCGTCGACCTGCCCGAGTTCGCCGCGTTCCCATTGCTGGACAGCGTCGACGGACGGGCACTGCTGACCGACTACTACGCCGACTACGCCGATATCGCCCGTCTGCTGGACGCCGGCCTGATGCTCGAGGCACCGACCTGGCGGGCAAATCCCGACTGGGGACAGAAGCTCGGCTACGACGCAGCCCGGTTGGCCCGGGTCAACCGGGCTGCGATCACCTTCCTGGGGCGGCTTCGCCAGGAGTTCGCCATCCCGGTGACGCTGATCAGCATGACGATCGGTCCGCGGGGCGACGGGTACCGGCCCGGACCTCGGGTCGATCCCGACGAAGCCGCCGTGTACCACCGTCCGCAGCTCGAGGCCGCTGTCGGCGCCGACCTCGCCACGGCGTACACGCTGACCGATCCCGCCGAAGCGATCGGAATCGTGCGCGCTGCGCGCGCGGTCGGAATCCCGATCGGCATCTCGTTCACCGTCGAGACCGACGGTCGGCTGCCGGACGGGACGACGATTGCCGATGCCGTCGCGACCGTCGACGCCGCCGCACCGCCCGACCACTTCGGACTCAACTGCGCGCACCCGACGCACATCGCCGCCGCAGAGCCTGGCGGGTGGCAAAAACGGATCAAGGTGCTGCGTCCCAACGCGTCGATGCGCAGTCACGCCGAGCTGGACAACGCGGACGACCTCGACGAGGGCGACCCGGCCGAACTCGCCGAGTCATGCAGGGCGATCGTGGGGCGGTTCCGCAATCTGCGCGTGCTCGGCGGATGTTGCGGCACCGACGCACGGCACGTCGCCGCGCTGTGGGGCCTCTAAAACCGCAGGCCTCCGACAGTGGTCAGTTTCGGCCTCAGTGGTCAGTTGTAACTGACCACTGAGGGCCTAACTGACCACTGTCGCTCAGGCCTTGGCGGCGAACGCCGACTCGAGGATGTCGAGGCCCTCGTGCAGCAGCTCGTCACCGATCACCAACGGCGGCAGGAAGCGCAGCACGTTCCCGAACGTCCCGGCCGTCAGCGTGATCAAGCCCTGCTGATGGCAGGCCGCGGCGATTTCGCCGGTGAGCTTCGCATTCGGCGTCAGCGTGCCCGGCTCGACGAGTTCGAGCGCGAGCATCGCGCCGCGTCCGCGCACGTCGCCGATCACGTCGTACTTTCCGGCCAGCGCCTCGAGGCGCGGCCGCATCGTCGCCTCGATGCGCTTGGCCGCGCCGGCGAGATCCTCTGCCTGCATCGTCTCGATCGCGCCGAGCGCCGCGGCGCAAGCGACGGGGTTGCCGCCGTAGGTTCCGCCGAGACCGCCGGTGTGCACGGCGTCCATCACCTCGGCCCGTCCGGTGACACCGGCGAGCGGCATGCCGCCTGCGATGCCCTTGGCCGTCGTGATCAGGTCGGGGACGACGCCCTCGTACTCACATGCGAACCAGTCGCCCGTGCGGCAGAACCCCGACTGGATCTCGTCGGCGATGAACAGAATGCCGTTCTCGCGGCACCAGTCGACGACCTTCGCGAGGAACCCTGGTGCGGGGACGATGAAGCCGCCCTCACCCTGGATCGGCTCGATCAGCACGGCCGCGCAGTTCGACTCGCCGACCTGGGTGTGGACGAGTGACACGAACTGCTCGAAGGCCTCGTCGGCGCAGTTGTCGGGACCGGTCGGCCAGCGGAACGGGTACGCCATCGGCACGCGGTAGATCTCGCCGGCGAACGGACCGAAGCGGTGCTTGTACGGCATGTTCTTCGCCGTCAACGCCATCGTCAGGTTCGTGCGTCCGTGGTAGGCGTGATCGAAGACCACGACCGCCTGGCGCCCGGTGTGGTGCCGCGCGATCTTGACCGCGTTCTCGACCGCCTCGGCGCCGGAGTTGAACAGCGCGGTGCGCTTCTCGAACGTTCCCGGGGTCAGCTCATTGAGCTTCTCGGCCACGGCAACGTAGCCCTCGTAGGGCGTGACCATGAAGCACGTGTGCGTGAACGCCGCGATCTGCTGCTGGACGGCATCGACCACACGCGGCGCCGCGTTGCCCACCGACGTGACCGCGATCCCCGAGCCGAAGTCGATCAGCTGATTGCCGTCGGCGTCGACGACGATGCCGCCACCGGCCTCGGTGACGTAGATCGGCAAAGTCGTGCCGACGCCGCTGGCCACCGCGGCGGTCTTGCGCGCGTGCAGCTCCTTCGATCGCGGGCCGGGGATCTCGGTCTTCAGTACTCGCTGCTGCGCGACGGTCATGTGCTGCCCTCAGTAATCGATGTTGTGCATGACGTGCTTGATACGGGTGTAGTCCTCGAGGCCGTAAACCGAAAGGTCCTTACCGTAGCCGGAGTGCTTGAACCCGCCGTGCGGCATCTCGGCCACGATCGGGATGTGCGTGTTCACCCACACGCAGCCGAAGTCGAGCCGGCGCGAGACACGCATCGCCCGGCCGTGGTCTTTCGTCCACACCGAGGACGCCAGGCCGTACTCGATGTCGTTGGCCCAGCGCACCGCTTCGTCCTCGTCGGTGAACTGCTGGACGGTGATCACCGGCCCGAAGATCTCGTTCTGGATCGCGTCGTCGTCCTGCTGCAGGTTGTCGACGACCGTCGGCTGCCAGAAGTAGCCCTTGTCGCCCTGGCGCGCACCGCCGGCGAGCACGGACGCGTGGTCGGGCAGCCGGTCGAAGAATCCCCCGACGCGGTCGAGCTGATTGGCGTTGTTGAGCGGGCCGTAGAGCACGTCGGCGTCGTCGGGCAGGCCCGTCTTGGTGCCCTTGGCCTGCTCGGCGAGCGCGGCGGCGAAGTCGTCGTGCACGCGCGGGCCGACGAGCACGCGCGTGGCCGCGGTGCAGTCCTGGCCGGCGTTGAAGTAGCCGGCGACGGCGATGTTCTCGGCGGCATTCTCGATGTCGGCGTCGTCGAAGACGATCACCGGGGCCTTGCCACCGAGTTCGAGATGGGTGCGCTTGAGGTCGTGCGAGGCAGCCTCGGCGACCTGCATGCCGGCGCGGGTCGAGCCGGTGATCGACACCATCCGCGGTGTCTTGTGCGAGACGAGCGCACGCCCGGTGTCGCGGTCGCCGCACACGACGTTGAACACGCCGGGCGGGAAGAACTCCGAAGCGATCTCGGCCATCAACGCGGTCGAGACCGGGGTGGTGTCGCTCGGTTTGATCACGAGGCAGTTGCCGGCGGCGAGGGCGGGCGCGATCTTCCAGACCGCCATCATCATCGGGTAGTTCCAGGGCGTGACCTGGCCGACGACGCCGACCGGCTCACGCCGGATGTAGGACGTGTGCCCGGCCATGTACTCGCCCGCGCTACGTCCCTCGAGCATGCGAGCAGCACCGGCGAAGAAGCGGATCTGGTCGATCGAGGGCGGCATCTCTTCGGAGCGGGTCAGCTCGATCGGCTTACCGGTGTTCTGACACTCGGCGGCGATGATGTCCTCGGCGCGGTCTTCGAGTGCGTCGGCGAACTTCAGCAGCGCCCGCTGCCGCTCGGACGGCGTCGTGTCGCGCCAGGTCTCGAAGGCGCTCGCGGCGGCGGAGTATGCGGCGTCGACGTCCTCGGCCGACGACAACGGCGACGATCCGAACACCTCCCCCGAGGTCGGGTCGATCAGATCGAGGCGCCGCCCGTCCTTGGCGTCGACCGACTCGCCGTTGATGAAGTTCTTGACGTCCCGCTTGTCACTCATGGCAGACACGTTACCCACGGCGCGAAGCCGCATCAACAACGGATTTCGCGCCCAATTCACCTGCCAGCGACGGTATTCGTGGCAGCTCGTCCCCCGGTGCAGTCGATATTTTGGCCGAATCGTGACTGCACCGAGGAGGAAGCGGTCCTGATAGCCTGGGGCAATCATGCTGCGCGGACTGCTTCTTCAGCGCCGCGGCGAGGCCCGGAACTAACTCCGGTCGGCCCCTCGTCGCGGGCCGTTGCACTGCGCCGACCGATCGTCCTCAAGAGATCCGTTGGAGCGCACCAGTCATGAGTTCGACCCCGTACCCGCAGCAACCGTCCGGCATGCCCTGCCACCGCTACAAGCCGTTCCCCAAGGTCGACCTGCCCGATCGCACGTGGCCGACCAAATCGGTCACCGCTGCGCCGCGCTGGCTCTCGACCGACCTGCGTGACGGCAACCAGGCGCTGATCGACCCGATGAACGCCGCTCGCAAGAACGCGATGTTCGACCTGCTCGTCCGCATGGGTTACAAGGAGATCGAGGTCGGCTTCCCGGCCGCGTCGCAGACCGACTTCGACTTCGTCCGCTCGCTCATCGAGGGCGACCGCATCCCCTCCGACGTGCGCATCTCGGTGCTGACGCAGGCACGCGAGGAACTCATCGAGCGCACCGTCCAGTCGCTCGAGGGCGCGAAGGACGCGACCGTCCACATGTACAACGCGGCCGCACCGACGTTCCGTCGCGTCGTGTTCGGCTTCCCGGGTGACGGACGGGCCGAGTGCCGCGCGATCGCAGTCGACGGCACTCGCGCGGTCATGAAGTTCGCCGAGATCTACCTGCCGAACACGACGTTCGGCTTCGAGTACTCGCCCGAGATCTTCATGGACACCGAGCTCGACTTCTCCCTCGAGATCTGCGAGGCGGTCATGGACGCCTGGCAGCCGTCCGCAGACCGCGAGATCGTGATCAACCTGCCGTGCACCGTCGAGCGGTCGACGCCGAACGTCTACGCCGACCAGATCGAGTGGATGTCGCGACACTTCTCGCGGCGCGAGCACGTGTGCCTGTCCGTCCACACGCACAACGACCGCGGGACGGCGACCGCCGACGCGGAGCTCGCCGTGCTGGCCGGCGCGCAACGCATCGAGGGGTGCCTGTTCGGCAACGGCGAACGCAGCGGCAACGTCGACCTGGTGACGCTCGGGCTGAACCTGTACAGCCAGGGCATCGACCCGATGATCGACTTCAGCGACATCGACGAGATCCGACGCACCGCCGAGTACTGCAACCGCATCGACGTGCACGAGCGGCACCCGTACGCCGGCGACCTGGTTTACACGTCCTTCTCCGGCTCGCACCAGGACGCGATCAAGAAGGGCTTCGAGGCGCTCGAGCGTTCGGCGGGCGAGGCCGGCAAGTCGGTCACCGACATGCCGTGGGACATCCCGTACCTGCCGATCGACCCCAAGGACGTCGGCCGCTCGTACGAAGCCGTCATTCGGGTGAACTCGCAGTCCGGCAAGGGTGGGGTCGCCTACATCATGAAGGCCGACCACAAGCTCGACCTGCCACGGCGGCTGCAGATCGAGTTCAGCCACGTCATCCAGCGCCACACCGACGGCGAGGGCGGCGAGGTCGACGCGGCACTCATGTGGGAGATCTTCGCGACCGAGTACCTCGCACCCGGCGCGCTGTCGCTGGTGAAGGTCTCGTCATCGTCGGACGAGGGCACCGAGCGGGTCACCGCGGTCATCACGGTGAACGGCGAGGCGCACGAGGTCAGCGGGGTCGGCAACGGCCCGGTGTCGGCGTTCTGCGACGCGCTGTCCCAAGTCGACCTCGGCTGGGGCGGCCTCGGCGTGCGCGTGCTCGACTACAACGAGCACGCGCTCACGTCCGGACGCGACGCCGAGGCTGCGGCCTATCTCGAGATCGAGATCGGCGACGACGTGCTGTGGGGTGTCGGGATCAGCGAGTCGACCACGCAAGCGTCCCTGCGTGCCGTGATCAGCGCCTGCAACCGGATCATCCGCCAGCGCGCGTCCTGACCCGATCCGCTGCGCTCACCGACAGTGGTTAGTTTCGGCCTCAGTGGTCAGTTGTAACTGACCACTGAGGGCCGGACTAACCACTGTCAGCGGGACGGATGGGCTAACCGCGGATTTCGCGGACGATCCCGGTGCGGACGAAGGTCAGCACGCCGTCGGCGGTGTGCACCGTCAGCCGGTCGCCCCTGACCGTTACCGCGATCGGTCCGGTCTGGGGCGGCTTGCTCTGGCCCGGCAGCGGCGAGGCGAAGCAACTGTCGATCCCGAACAGCGTCCGCTTGACGGTCGCCGAGACGGGTCCGGCGAATCCGTTGCCGCTGACCGACACCTGTCCCGGCTCATAGCCTGATGCCACGAGGCGGTATCCGGCCTGCAGCGAGTTCACGGTGTCGTCGCCGATCATCGTGCCCTTGGGTCCGAAGGACACCTCGGCCTTCGTCGAGGACGGCAGAGTCAGCCGGCCCTGCCGATCTTCGATCTGCGTGAGCCGCCAGGCGTATCCGACAAACGACCGAGTTTTCGGTGCCGCCGGTGGGGTCTTCGCGTCGTTGCGCGTGACGAGGACCAGCGAGATCGCGACCAGCGCGATGACCAGCGCGGCCGCGAGCAGCGGCGCGACCCAGCGTCGTTTGCGCCGAGCAACTAGTGCGGTGTGCCGGATCGTCGCTTCGTCGGCGCGCGATTGCAGCGACTCGCGAATCGCGGTTTCGAGCTCAGTCATCGCGGTCTCCCAAAGTTGTGGCGAGCGTGTCGAGTGCGCGCGTCAGTGCCGACGAGACGGCCGACGGTGTCGTATCGAGCACCTGTGCGATCTCGGTGACCGGCAGATCCTCGTAATAACGCAGCACCACGGCCTCGCGTTGGCGTTGCGGCAGCGCGTCGATCGCGGCGAGGACGGTCTGCCGCTCCGCAGTGCGCACAGCGCCGGTGTCGGCAGGTTCGGCGAGTTCGATGCGGGTCGCCCGTCCGGCGAAGGCGCGAGCGACCCGGCGGCGCCGCAGCGCGGAGCGTGATCGATTCACCACGGCGGTGCGCAGATACCGCGCCGGATCCTCGACTCGGTTCGGATCGATGGATGCGAAAACGTCCTGCACCAGATCCTCGGCGCTCTCGGCGTCGTCGACGAGGTTCACCGCGAGCCGCACGAGCGCGACGTAGTGCTCGGCGAAGAGCTCCTCGAGAGCGGTCACGTCCTATTAGACGTGTCGGTGCGCGAAATCTCGCGCTTTGCCGATCACGGCTTCCTCCGCTGTGCCCGGGTAGCGCGAGACCAGGCGGGCCGAACGGAGGAAGACCCGATCACGAGAAGCGCGGGCCGCGACCGATGCGCAGCGGGCCACGGGCGGTGCGGGGGTCGACCGTCTCGCCGCGCTGCATCACCCGGACCACGCCTGCGTCGTCCAGCTCGGCGGCGACCTCGCGTGCTGCTTCCATCAGCGATCGCCAGGAGTCGCCGCCAACCGCGCGGGCCACGTCGCTCGGGCAGATCGTCTTTTCGGGATCCCGGTGGCGGAGCAGAGCGCGGATCGTTGCGGTCATCCGCTCGTGCAGGCTGTGCTTCGTCGGCTCCTGCCACCACGGCCGGCCGCGTTCGCCGAGCGCGATCTTCGCGTCCTGCACGCGCGGACGGGCCGACTCAGGTTCCGACTTCACGGCTCGCCGCGCCGCCATGAGCTCGGCGACCAGTTCGGCGCGGAACTTCTCGGGGACGGACGGGTCGGTCGCCCGCCAGCGTCGCCCGTCCACCACGATGTAGCGGCCGTCGTCGCTGTGCTGCACCACGTGTCAGTTCTGCCCAATATCGTCGGCGGACGATGCCCGAGGGAGACAGCGTGTTCCGCCTCGCCGCGCGGCTGCGCCCGGCGCTGAACGGAATGTGCTCTCGCACGACACGCACGGCAAGCACCTGCTCACCCGGCTGTCCGGCGGCCTGACGCTGCACACCCACCTGCGCATGACCGGTTCGTGGACAGTCACCCATCCCGGACGGCGCCTGCCCCGGCGACTGCTGCCCGACGTGCGGGTGCTGTTCGAGACGGACGAGCAGCGTTCGGTCTACGGCCTGCTGCTGCCGGTGGTCGACCTCGTCGAGACGCGCGACGAGCACGCCGTCGTCGGACACCTCGGTCCCGATCCGCTGCGCGCCGATTGGGACGCGGGCGTCGCCGCCGTGCGGTTGTCTGCGGACCCGACCCGCGCGGTCAACGCCGCGTTGCTCGACCAGACCTGCCTTGCCGGTCTCGGCAACCTCTGGGTCAACGAGCTCTGCTTCTTGCGCGGGGTCGACCCGTGGGCACCGGTCGGTGCGGTCGACATACCGAAGCTGGTCGCTCTCGCCGCGCGTGCGCTCACCGCATCGGCACCCCGTCGCGGCGCCTACCAGGTCACGACGGGAAATCCGCGCGACCCGCACTGGGTCGTCTGCCAGCCGCCGTGCGGGCCGTGATCATCGCCGAGTTATGGCGATATCCGACCCAAACTCGGCCTTGATCACGTCGTCTGTAGCGGGATCAATGCCTGGGCTCGGGATACGCCCGGACGAGGACGAGGGTGCGCGAACCGGCGCGCAACGACATGACATTCGCATGCACTGCCATCGTCACGTGCGCACCCAGATCAGTGCTGCACGCGTCTATTGCCCCGCGGACACGGGCGGTGGGTGAGTCAGCCGGACCGGCGAGACCCACGCCGCCACCCATGACGGGGCCACGCACGACGTAGCCGTCGCGGGTTATTTCGTACCTCGCGTCGTTCCCGTTCACTCCGTCGTTGCCGTCGAGTACGCCGTTCGCTTTGAAGGTCAGCGTGGCCGTGTCGTACGGGTTCGGTGCGGGCAGCACGGTCATGGTCCCGAATTCGTCGCGCAGCCGAGTCAGCCGCCAAGCCGGACTGCCGATCGCAACCGCGATGCGACGCGCGCTCGGCCCGGTCGACAGCTCGCTTGCCCGCGGTGAGTGCCGTCCCCCGAACACGGCGAACGCGAGTGTGACCAGCCCGAGCACGGCCGCCGCGGCAATCGTCGGCGCCAGCCACCGCGCGCGGCGGTTCAGGGCTTTGACGTCGACCACGTCCTGCAAGACGAGGCAGCCGCCGGCCGAGGTTCGCGAGTGGTCACTTCTGCGTCCAGTGGTCAGAAAGGTGACCACTCGCCGGATAAGTGACCACTCGGCGCAGGGGGTTGGGCGAACTGAGCCTCGAGCCGGCGGCGGCGCCGGGCCACCGCGCCGCCGATGGCCAGCGCGACCAGGGAAACAAGCCCGGCCAAACCCACGCCCGCGGCCACGAGCACGCGCGGTTCGTAGAGGCGCGGCGACGAGCCGACGGTGTACGAGCCCGGCGGCGTCGCGTTGTGCACGATGGGCGCCGGCGGCTTCACCTGCCGCGACTGTGCGACATGGGCGTTCATGAACGGACGGGCGAGCGCAGCGACAGGGTCCGGCGCCGAGGTCGGGACGTCGGCCGTCACCGCGCCATCGGCGTTGAGAATCCCGTACCCGTAGGACGGATCGGGCGCGGCCGTGCGGTGGTCGAGCGTGGCAAGCATCCGCGCGACGACCTGCGAGGCGGTCAAGGACGGGTACTTGGACCACACCAACGCGGCCACCGCCGAAGCGATCGCGGTCGCCTGGCTCGTCCCGTCGCCGGAGAACGGCGCGCCCTGCGGCCCGATCGAGGCGATGTTCACGCCCGGCGCGGACATCGTCAGATACCGGTGCCGCGACGAGAACGACGCCACGTCACCGTTCTTGTCGACCGCACCCACGGACACGACGCCCAGACACACCCCGGGCTCCTCGACGGCGTCGTCGTTCGCGCCGCGGTTGCCGCTCGCGGCGAACAGGATCGCCCCCTTGCGCAGCGCGTAGAAGATCGCCTGTTGCTCGTCGTCCGGGCAGGCCGTGCGGTTCTGCGCCGGGCGGCGCACGCCACCGAGCGACATGCTGATGACCTTCGCGCCGTGGTCGGCCGCCCAGCGGATCGCCTGCGGCAGCTGGTCATTGCTCTGCGCGTCGGTCGTGCCCGTGAGCGGGATCGCGACGGGAATCAGGGTTGCAGCGGGCGCGAGCCCCTGGATCCGGAACTGTCCCGGACGGCCGACCATGATCGAAGCCATCGACGTCCCGTGCCCGTAGGCGTCGCGGTCGCGGTCGATCTCGCCGTCACCGCCGAGCGGGCCGAAGTCGGTGCCGGGAACGACCCGTCCGGCGAACACCCCGAGCGAGGCATCGACCCCGGTGTCGATCTCGGCGATCGAGATGCCGTGCCCGTCCGCCCCGAGCGACCACAGGTGGTGCACGTGCCACTGGTCGAAGTAGTACTGCGGCGCGTACGGATCGCCCGGCGTCGCGACGGCCGACGGCGCAAACGCGAACACCGCCGCGAACACACAAACGAGCAGCCGCTTCATGCTGCATCCGAGAACTGGACGGCGAGCGGCGCGACCGGATACACGACCGCCTGCACCGGCAGCGCGAGCCGGCCCCGGTGTGTCTCGGGGACATTGTCGTAGCTCAGCGTGCGGTATCGACCCACGAAGAATGCGTTGCCGCTGACCGCGATCGCGCCGGACGCCTCGCTGGTGACCTGGTAGATGCACCGCACCGCCGACAACCGACCGCGCAAGCTGCCCGGGATCGTGCTCGGTGAGGGCAACGGGCAGGCGATGGAGGCGCGCACCGAACGCACGCATGCCGCGAGTTCGCCGCGGATGCGAGCGGCGACCCGGTGGCGCGCTGCTCTCGTCGGCTCGATGCGGACGTCGAGGCGGCGCGGGCCGGCGAACTGCACCGACTCGGTGGACGGGTCGAGGCGCAGGTACGGGGTGTCGAAGCGGATCGGCAGCGCACCGGGAAACATCAGCACCGGCCCGGACGGCGCAGTCGTGCCGGCGAAGTTCAACCGGTCGACCGCCTGCTCGACATGGATGCGCGTCGCGACGACGGTCGTCGTCAATCGCCAGCCGCTGTCGCGTTTCACCACGTGCAGGACGCTGCGATAGCGCCGCGCGCCGGACGCGAACCCGAGCCGGTAACTGACCTGGACGCTGGCACGATCACCGAGCTCGGCGACCGCGCCGATCGACACGTCCTGCAGCGGGGCGATCGCCTGCTGTTCGGCCAGCACCTGGTCGGTGAGCAGATCGGTCGGCCCAGCGGGCTCGTCGCCGAAGCCGAGCGCCGATGACGCGTCGCCGCGTTGCAGCGCCGCGAAGTAGCCGCGCACCGTCCCGTCCGGCCCGGCCGTCTCGCGATAGGCAACGTAGGCGTAGAGGCTGCCCCCGAACAGCGCGGCGGCCGCGACGAGGATCGCCGTCCAGTAGCTCGCACGCCGCACGGGTGGCTTCTTCAGATCTTGCGGCGGCCGGAGAAGGCCCGGCCGAGGGTCACTTCGTCGGCGTATTCGAGATCGCCGCCGACGGGCAGTCCGCTCGCGAGCCGGGTGACGGTGAGCCCCATCGGATTCACCAGCCGCGCGAGATAGGTGGCTGTCGCCTCGCCCTCGAGGTTCGGGTCGGTGGCAAGGATGAGCTCGGTGACGGTCTCGTCGCGCAGCCGGCCGAGCAGTTCGCGGATCCGCAACTCGTCCGGACCGATGCCGTCGATCGGGCTGATCGCACCGCCGAGCACGTGGTAGCGCCCGCGGAACTCGCGGGTGCGCTCGACAGCGACGACGTCCTTGGGTTCTTCGACGACACAGATGATGGACGGATCGCGGCGCGGGTCACCGCAGATGCGGCACACGTCCGCCTCGGCGACGTTGCCGCAGATCGTGCAGAACTTGACCTCGTTCTTGACCCGGATCAAGGTGCTCGCCAGCCGTTCGACGTCGACCGGTTCGGCGGCGAGCAGGTGGAAGGCGATGCGCTGCGCGCTCTTCGGACCGACGCCCGGCAACCGCCCGAGTTCGTCGATCAGATCCTGGACCGCGCCTTCGTACATCGCTGTGAACGCACCGGCCTAGAGGCCGGGCAGGCCCATGCCGCCGAGGCCGCCGGCGACCGGACCCATCTTCTCGTTGGCCAGTTCGGTCGCGGCGCGGTTGGCGTCGCGGACGGCCGCCACGATGAGGTCCTGCAGGGTCTCGATGTCGTCCGGGTCGACCGCCTTCGGATCGATGGTGAGCGCGAGCAGTTCGCCCGAACCGCGCACGGTCGCCTCGACAAGTCCGCCGCCGGCGCTGCCCTTGACCTCGGCGTCGGCGAGCTCGGCCTGGGCGGCCTCGAGCTGCTCCTGCATCTTCTGCGCCTGCTTCATCAACTGCTGCATGTTCGGCTGACCGCCGAAACCACCACCACCGCGCTGGGCCACGCCGCGCTCCTTAGTCAGTTACGAAGATCCGTAGGCAGTACTGGCTGATCAGCCTAACCGGGCTCAGTCGACCGGACGGGCGCCGAGGCGGTCCTGCAGCAGTTTCATCGCGTCCGCCTCGGGGTCGGACGGGGCCGCGCTCGTCGTGTCGGACTCGTCCAGGTCGTCGCGCGGGTCGGGCTCGGGTGCGCGCGACGCGCGCGCCGGCGTCGACGCGCCGCTCTGCGGTTCGGCGCTCGGCAGCGGTTCGGCTGCGGCGCCGGCCTCGACCGCCACCTGCCACGTGCCGCCGACCTCCTTGGTCAGGGCATCGCGCAGGACGGAGGTGTTGCTGTCCTCGGCGATCATCTTCGCCAGCGCCGCCGGCGCGGCGAGCGTCACCGTGGAGCCGTCACACCCGGTGATCTGGGCGTTGTCGAGCAGCGCGCGGGTGCGTCGGCTGGTCTGCTTGACGATCTCGAGCACGTCCGGCCACAGGCGGCGCAACGCGGCGGCATCGAGCTGGCCGGCCGGCGCCGCCGGTTCGGGCGGGGGCGGCGGCGCGACCGGCGCCGGTTGCTCGAGCTTCGGCGCCGGAGCCGGCTCGGGTGTCGACGCCTTCGGCGCATCCTCGGCGCCCTTGGCCGTCGGGGCCGCGGCCTTCTCGGTCGGCTTCGGAGCGGGTTCGTCGGGGACCGCGACAGTCGCCACCGGAGTGCCGACAGCGGTGGCGCGGCGCTCGAGCCGCTCGAGGCGCTGCAACAGCGCGGCCGAGTCGGCGCTGGCGTCGGGCAGTTGCATCCGTGCACAGAGCAGTTCGAGGACGAGCCGCGGCGAGGTGGTGCCCCGCATCTCGATCAGCGCGGTGTGCACGATCTCGGCGTAGCGCGTCACCGTCGCACCGCCGAGCCGAGCAGCCTGGTCGGCCATGCGCTCGGCCACGTCCTGCGGCGCGTCGATCAATCCGCGAGCGGCTGCGTCCGGCACCGCGTCGAGCAGGATCAGGTCGCGGAAGCGATCGAGCAGGTCGGAGGCGAACCGGCGCGGATCGTGGCCGGCTTCGACGACGCGGTCGACCGTCCCGTACACAGCGGCGGCATCGCCGGCTGCGAGCGCGTCGACCATGTCATCGAGCAGCGCGCCGTCGGTGACGCCGAGCAGGGCGACCGCGCGCTGGTAGGTGACCCCTTCGTCGCCGGCACCGGCCAGCAACTGGTCGAGGATCGACAGCGAGTCACGCGCCGATCCCCCGCCGGCGCGCACGACGAGCGGCAGGACGGCCGGCTCGGTCGTGATGCCTTCTTGGGTGCAGATCGATTCGAGGTGGGCGCGCATGATGCCCGGCGGGATCAGCCGGAACGGGTAGTGGTGCGTGCGCGAACGGATGGTCGTCAGCACCTTGTCCGGCTCGGTGGTGGCGAACACGAACACGAGGAAGTCCGGCGGCTCTTCGACGAGTTTGAGCAGCGCGTTGAACGCTGCCGTCGTCACCATGTGGGCTTCGTCGATGATGTAGACCTTGTAGCGGTCGCGCACGGGCGCGAAGAACGCTCGCTCGCGCAGGTCGCGCGCGTCGTCGACTCCGTTGTGGCTGGCGGCGTCGATCTCGATGACGTCGATGGAGCCCGATCCGTTCGGGGCGAGTTCGCGGCACGAGTCGCACACGCCGCACGGGTCGGGCGTGGGGCCCTTCTCGCAGTTCAGGCTGCGGGCCAGGATGCGGGCGCTGGACGTCTTGCCGCACCCGCGCGGCCCGCTGAACAGATACGCGTGGTTGATCCGTCCGGCCCCGAGCGCTGCGCGTAGCGGCTCGGTGACGTGATCCTGGCCTACGACTTCGGCGAATGTGGCCGAGCGGTACTTGCGGTACAGAGCCAGATTTGCCACGCCCCGACAGTAATCAGTGCCGGCGACGACGCGCCACGCGCGTTCCCGGCCTGCGGACGACGAGCACGACGCCATCTCTCGGCGCCGCGGGACGGAACCCGCCCCGCGGCACAGTCAGCCCGCGAGACATCGTCCATCTCTGCGCGGACAGCCCGTCCTCGATCCGGCGGACGTACCCGCGCGGCAGCACCAGATCAGCGGCATACAGCCCGCTGTGCGGCGCGAGCAGCCGGCGCATCAGTGCGATCGTGACTCCGAACGGCGGGTTCGCGACGACGCGGAACGGCCGGTGCGGCAGCCGCAGCTCGGACGCATCCGCGCGGACGACCCGCACGGCATCGTCCGCGAATCGCTCGCGTAGCAGCCGCACCCGTGACGGATGCAACTCGACGGCGATGACCTGCGCGCCGTGGGCGAGCAGCGCGGCTGTCAGCGCACCGTGACCCGCACCGACATCGACGACGAGTTCGCCCGGCCGCACGCCCGCGCGAGCGACGATGCGGTCAGCCCACTCGTCGGTGAGTCGATGAAATCCCCACCGCGGCTCGGCCTGGCCGACCACGGCGCACCATCACGCAGCAACCCATACCGGCGACGCTACGTCGCAGCGCCAACGAAATAAGGGACCCCCCGTGCACCCGCCAGAGCCTGCTTATCCTTGCTGCCTTCCGGCCCTGGGGAGGTTCGCAGGGTGAACGCCACACGGGGGGTCGGCCTCCGAGTGTACGGAGGGCCCGTATTCTCGTCGGCGGAGGATTCGCCTAGTGGCCTATGGCGCTCGCTTGGAAAGCGGGTTGGGGGCAACCCCTCGCGGGTTCAAATCCCGCATCCTCCGCCACATCGGCCCTCAGGCGGCGGACGCGCCTGCCGTGAGTTCGCCGGCCGGGTCTTCGGTCCGGTCACAGTTGCGGCCGGCCGATTTCGCGGCGTACAGCGCGCGGTCGGCGGCGTCGAGGGTCTCGGTGTACGAGCGCTGCGCCTCGCACGTCGCCACGCCGGCCGAGAAGGTCAGCCCGGGTCGCAGGACGTCCCAGTTCGCGTGCAGCCGGGCCAGGGTCGCAGCCGTTTCGGCGGCAGTCGTTGCCGACAGGATGAGCACGAACTCCTCGCCGCCGTAGCGGGCGCAGTAGTCGTTGCCCCGCAGCGTCGCGCGCAGCATTGCACCGAAGTCGGCGAGCACCTGGTCGCCGACGTGATGGCCCTCGGTGTCGTTGAGCACCTTGAAATGGTCGAGGTCGCACAGCGCGATCGTGTCGCCGGCGACAGCACCGCCAAGACGCAGCTCGAGGTCTCGGCGGTTCGCGACGCCGGTCAGGACGTCGGTGTGTGCAGCTGCGAGAAGCGCGTCCGACAAGGCGCTCTGCTGGGCGTTGAACCGCGACAGCAGCTCGCCCAGCAGCGTCCACACGCAGGCGCCGATGAACAACCTGATGCCCACGGCCGTCGACCAGCCGCCGTTGATGAACACGAAGGAGGCACCGGCAACGGGCAGCATCGCGAAGGTCGTCCGCGGGGGCTGGGTGAGCCCGATGTAGGCGAAGCTGAGTGAGAGCAGACCCGCCAGCGGCGCATAGGCCGGCGCGGCCGAACTGCTCATGAACACGAGCGCGAGGCTCACGGCGGTGGGAAAGACCAGCGTGGCGCGCGGGCTCAACCGATCCCAGGCCACCACGAACGAGAGCGCGAGCAGGGAGAGCAGGCCGGCGCAGATCCCGCTGGCCCGAACGAGCGCTCCCGGGGCAGCGTCGAGCATCGGGACGGTCACGGCGGTCAGTCCCACCGTCACCGCGAGGAGCACCCGGCCGAGCAGCACGGGGTCACCGCGATAGGCCATGGCCTTCTTATCGGCTCGGTGCCGCCAGGGCTTGAGCGTTCAACCGTGCCCTTTCAGCCCGAATGGGCGTCATCGGCACCGCGAGCAGCGCGAAAATGCCGGCAAACGCGAACGCGAGGTCGTATCGCGCGTCCCCGATCACCGCCGCGAGCATCGGTGCCGTCACGACGGCCGCGACATTCTGGACGGTGTTCTGGACGCCGAGTGCGCGGCCCGACCAGGCCGTCCCGGCGTACTCGGCGACCGCCGTGTAGCCGAGCCCGTTGTCGGCGACCGTGACCACAGCACCGAGCGCGAACCCGACGACGATCCAGCCCTGATCGAGCTCCGCGGCCAGCGCGATCGCGGCCATCAGGACGGCGCTGGCCACCGCGAGTTGCCGCATCGGTCCGAGCCGGCTGCGGACCCGGTCCGACCACACCCCGGACGCGATCCGGCCGGCAGCACCGGCCGCCTGGAACGCGAAGATCCACCGACCGGCGACGGCGCTGTCCCAGTGTCGCTGGCTGACGAGGTAGGTCAGCGTGAACGTCGCGACCGCGAACTGCGGAACGACGAGCAGCGCGCTCGACACGTGGATGCGCGCCAAAGCGGCCGCGCCGCGGTAGGGCGATCCGGGTGGCGGTGCACCGGGAACCCGGTCCGGGCGCGGCGGGTCGGCCACGACCAGATAGACGGCCACGGACGCGAGCAGACACAGCACCGCCGGGAACAACAGCGCGGCGCGCGGGCCTACGGCATCTGCCAGCGGTGGCAGCACGAGCGCGGCGAGGGCGACGCCCAGCGGCTGCGCGGTCTGCCGCGTGCCCATTGCGAGCCCGCGCTCGTGCACCGGGAACCAGCCCATCACCACCCGTCCGCTGGCGGCGTTGACCGACGCGGCCGACGCGCCGGCGAGGACGAGCAGCACCGCCACCGCGGCCAGGTTGCTCACGAGCGGGATCGCGCCGAGGAAGACGGCGGCGCCGGCGACACCGGTGACGATGACCAGTCGCTCACCGGCGCGGTCGGCCAGCGCGCCCCAGGCGATGAGGGTCAGCAACAACCCGACGATCGGCGCCGACACGACAAGGCTCGCCTGCACAAGGGACAACCCGTCCCGCGAACGCAGCGCGGGCACGAGCATCGGGATGCCGTAGAGGAACGAGCAGGTGGCCGCCTGGGCCAGCGTGCCGACAGCGAGGATCGCCCATTGCCGTCGTCCAGCCATGGACGCCACCGTAGCCGCAATCCCAAAATCAGGGATGCGTGTCTTACTAGGTGAGAACGAATCCGGATACCGCGTCGGCGAAGGCGAGTGCATTGCGTCGGTGCGGCTCGTGCCCGCCGCCGTGAAACACGACGAGTTCGCTGCCCGGCAGGTGCTCATGTGTGCGATGCGCGTGGGCGACCGGGATGATCACATCGCGCTGTGACCAGACGAGCAGAGTCGGCAGGTGCGCGGCGAGGTACTCCATCTCGATGAAGGATCCGAGCTGACCGCGTGGACCGATCACCCCGCGCAACGAGCGGAAGAACGCGGCTCGCAGGTCGGCACGGAACAGCGTGCGGCCGATGCGACGCAGGTTGACCAGCCGCTCCGGCGTGATCCGGAAGACCCGATGCACCAGCGAGCTCCGCAGCAGCCGCTGCACCCAGCGCCGTCCCATCACTGCCGAGGTCAACGTGTGGGCGCCGGGGAGCGCGAGCATCCGCAGCGCCGGACTGACTTCACGTCCCAGCCCGCCTGCCGAGACGAGGATGAGCCGCCGCACACGCTGCGGGTAGTGATAGCCGAAGTGGACGGCGATCGCGCCGCCGAGCGAATGGCCGCACAAGGTCGCGTCGGCAAGGCCGAGGGCAGCCATGAATTCGTCGAGCAGCAGCGCGAAGTCGTCGAGCAGGTACAACCCGGGCGGGGCATCGGATCGGCCGTGGCCGAGCAGGTCGATGGCAATGGCGCGCAGCCCGAGCGCGGCCAATGGCTCGAGTACCTCGGCCCATGTGCCGCTGTCGGACATCAGCCCGTGGACGAGGATCACCGGCGGCGCGTCGACGGCGCCGCACTCCAGATAGGAGATGCGGTTGCCGTCGACGACGACGTCCCGACGCTCGATCACGGCCGAGACGCTACCGACCGGGCGGGTGGCGTTACGGGGCGGCGACGGCCGCCGCGTTCGGCATCACTACGACGGGGCATTCCGCCTTCAGCACGACCTGCGGCGCGATGAGGCTGCTCATCATCGACGCCAGGCGCCCGGGCTGAGGCTCGCCGATCACCAGCAGATGCGCGCCCCGCGCCGACGACAGCAGCGCGTTCACCTCGCTGCCGTGCACGACGACGCACTCGACGTTCGCATCCGCCCCGAGGGCGCCCGCCACAAAGCCGCGCAACCGCTCGTCGGCGTCGCGTCCGTAGTCGTCGCTGGCGAGCGCGGTCGTTGCCGGCGGACGCATTGCCGACGCCGCCGGTGGACGCGGCGCACGCCAAGCCATGACCGCCCGCAACGGCACATCGCGAAGCCGCGCTTCGGCCAAGGCCCACCGCAGTGCGCTCGGCGATCCTGTCGTAGGACTGACCGCGACGACGATCGTCATGCTTTTGCCGTTGCCGGGGAGATGCCCTGTTCAGGGCGTTTGGTCGCCGACAGCGGATTGGCGATGTCCTCGAGCGATTTTCGTTCGGAGTCGACGCCGATGAACCAGGCGACGAGGCCTCCGATGATCATGATCACCGCACCGATGGCATAGCCCCAGCTCAGTGGCCCCGGCTTGACGTGCGCGTTGTTCGCGCCGCCGATCAGGTGGCCGAACAGGAACGGGGCGACGACGCCGCCGGCGCCCTGCGCCAGCGCGAAGAAGTACGAGATCGCCTGTCCACGCAGCTCGAGCGGGAAGATCTCGCTCACGGTCAGGTAGGCCGAGGACGCACCCGCCGATGCGAAGAAGAAGATCACGCACCACAGGATCGTCTGGGTCAGCGCCGTCAACGAACCCTGGTTGAACAGCCAGGCCGTGACCAGCAGCAGTAGGCCGGACCCCCCGTACGTCAGCAGAATCATCTTGCGCCGCCCGACCACGTCGAACAGATGCCCGAGCAGCAGCGGGCCGAGCAGATTGCCGATCGCGAACGGGAAGAAGTAGTACGGGATGCTGCCGGCGTCGATCTTGTAGAAGACCGACAGCACGAGGCCGTAGCTGAAGAAGATCGCGTTGTAGAGGAACGCCTGCGTCACCATCATCGTGAAGCCGTAGATGGAACGACGCGGATACGTCCCGAAGAAGATCTTGGTGAGTTCGACGAAGCCGAGGCGTGGCGGTTCGGTGACCTCCAACGCCTTGCTCTCGTCCACCGGCGTTATCTCGACGCCATGACGGCTGACGCGTTCCTCGATCTCGTCGACGGTGCGCTCGGCTTCCTCGTTGCGACCGTGGGTCATCAACCAGCGCGGGCTCTCCGGGATGGACCGGCGCAGGAAGATGATGATCAGGCCGAGGACGGGCCCGATGAAGAACCCGATGCGCCACTGCCAGTCGAGGGCGATCCCGTTCGTCGTCGAGAACAGGTACAGGCCGAGCGCTGATCCGATCGCCGCGCCGCCCCAGTAGGTGCCGTTCACGGCGATGTCGACCCGGCCCCGGTACCGCGACGGGATCAGTTCGTCGATGGCCGAGTTGATCGCGGTGTACTCACCGCCGATACCGGTGCCGGCGATGAAGCGGCAGATCAGCAACGACCAATAGTTCCAGGCGAAACCGCCCAGGCCGCTGCCGACGAGATAGATGGCCAGCGTGACGATGAACAGGTTCTTTCGGCCGAGCTTGTCGGTCAGGCGGCCGAAGAACAGCGCACCGCACACCTCGCCGATCAGGTACATCGAGGCCAGGAACCCGACCTCCCCAGTGCTCAGGGCGAGCGTGCTCTTGTCGGCCAGGATCGGCGACACCAACGAGACGATCTGGATCTCGAGGCCGTCGAGAATCCACGAGACTCCGAGGCCGACCACGACCAGCCAGTGGAATCGCGTCCACGGCAATCGGTCCATTCGGGCCGGGACGAGGCTACGGACGGAGGCGGTGCCAGGTTCGGCTGCTGTCGCGGTCATTCGGAGATTCCTCGCTGTCGGCAGTGACAGGGTGTGCCCCGATTTATCCCCGGATGTTCAGCTGCCTAACAGCCGATTACGCGTCGATGTGCAACCGCACGGTCGTCCCGGCAGGTGACGACCGGAGCTGGACGAGATCGCACAACTGGTTCACCAACCAGAGCCCGCGACCGCTCGGCCGATCGGGATGCGGTGCGATGCGCCCGGCCAACGGATCGCGGATCCACCCACGGTCACGCACCTCGCAGGTGACCGCATGATCGGCGCCGCCCACCCAGAAGCTGACCCGCGCGCGGCCCTCGCCATGGCAGATGCTGTTGGTGACGACCTCGTTGACCGCATAGACCAGGTCATCGACGCGCTCGTCATCGAGTCCGGCCTTGGACGCGCGTCCCTCGATGAAACCGCGCAACGCGCTCAGCGTCGTACGGTCGACGCCGAGTTCCTCGCTGTCGATCGGACGGATCGGCAGCGGTTCGGCGCGGGCCCGGTCGACAGTGTCGGCGGGATCGGCGAGTTCGTCATGGCACGCGGTGATGTGCGCGATGACGTCGTCGTCGAGGGTCTCGTCGTAGGCGCAGGACAGGTGGCAGTTCCAACTGCTGAACGCCGGTAGTTGCAGGATCAGTTCGTGCAGGGCGACCTCGGTGCGCACGGCGGCCGTGTCGTCAGCGCGCACCGGTTCACCGACGCAACGCACGCCGGCTTCGCGATGGGTGTCGATGAGGTTCTGCAGGGTCGGGATGACGCGCGCGGGATTGCGACCGGCCACCGACCGGTCAAGCCCGACCAGATGGTCGCCGTCCTTGCCCAGTTCGCGCCGAACCTCCGCAATCTGGTCGGCGTCGGCGAACACGACAGCGGCCGCGCCGGTCGACAGCGCGCCGGTCACACGGTCTGCGGCTGCCGCAGCAAACCCTCCCAGGCCGGAGTACGGGAGCAGATCATGCTGCAGAGTCGGAGTGGTCAGCATGGCTGACCACCAGCTGCGCGGCCGGCCGATCCGTACGGGGGACGGATCGGTCGATCGCCGCGGCGGGCGCCTGAGCCAACGGCCGGCCGCAGGGTCGACCGGCCGCGGCGCTCAGGCGGCGCGGCTGCGCCGCCGACGAGGCTCCGCCGGCGGGCGGATCTCCTTGCGTGCGGCGACGACCACGTCGTGCTCCAGACCCAGCATGTCGAGGAGCATGCGAGCGTCATCGACATCGTGAGCGGCCGCAGCGACGATGCGCGCAGCCTGACGCTGCCGTTCGGCATGCAGACGCTCCTCCTCCGCCATCCGCTCTATGTCGGCCTGGGAGATGAGCGTCCCGTCCATGGACAAGGTCGTGCTGCGTCCGGTCATGGCTCGACCTTTCCCACGACCCCCGGCCGTCTAACCGCGCCTTTCGCGGTGTTTTTGACGAACTTTGGTGTTCAGTCGTTGGGCAGTTCGGCGACGTTGCCGAAGAAGTCATCGATCTGCTTCACGACGCCCGTGAACTCGTCGAAGTCGACGGGCTTCGATACGTGCACCGACGCGTGCAGCTCGTAACTGCGCGCGATGTCTTCGTGCGTTTGCGAGGTCGTCAGGACGACGACCGGGATGCGGCGCAACAGCGGGTCGTTCTTGACCTCGGCGAGCACCTCGTGGCCTGACATCCGCGGGAGGTTCAGATCGAGCAGGATCAGGTCGGGACGGCGCGCGTCCTTGAAGCCGTTCTCACGGCGCAGGTACGCGATCGCTTCGACGCCGTCGGTGACCACTTCGAGCGACGTCGAGAGCTGCCCTGCCGCCATCGCCTCTCGAGCGATCAGTACGTCGCCGGGGTCGTCCTCGACGAGCAGCACGACCAGCGGCCGCACATGCTCGTGCATCGGCTCAGTACTCATCAGGCGTCCACCGTCTCTGCAAGGTCTGCGCTGAGGTCTGATTGCGGAGCGGAATGCTCGGGGATCAAGAACGCAAAGGTAGCACCGGGGCCGTCACTGTCGGCGAGCCAGATCTTGCCCCGGTGGAACTCGACGATCTTGCGACACAGCGCGAGACCGATACCCGTACCGCCGTATTTGTCGCGCAGATGCAGCCGCTGGAAAATGGTGAAGATCCGTTCGGCGTATTGCCGGTCGATGCCGATGCCGTTGTCTGCAACAGTGAATTGCCAGTTCGACCCGTCGCGTTCTGCAGAGATCTCGATGCGCGGTGGATGTTCCGGGTCGCGGTATTTCAATGCGTTGCCGACCAGGTTCTGGAACAGGGCGCTGAGCAGGGTCGCGTCGCCGTCGACGGTAGGGAGCGGCCCGCGCACTATCTGTGCGTCTGAAGCGACGATGCGCTCATCAAGGGTGACCAGCGCGCGACTGAGCGCGGCCCCCATGTCGACGGGGCCGAAGTTCTCGGTGGTGCGGCCGACGCGCGAGAACGAGAGCAGGTCGGCGATCAGCACCTGCATCCGCTTGGCGCCGTCGACGGCGAAGGCGATGTACTGCCTGGCCTTGTCATCGAGTTGTTCGCTGTACTGACGCTCGAGCAGCTGGCAGAAGTTGGCGACCTTGCGCAGCGGTTCGGACAGGTCGTGCGAGGCGACGTAGGCGAACTGCTCGAGATCGGCGTTGGACCGCGCCAGGTCCTCGCCGCGTTCGATCAACCCGATACGCGCTCGCTCGACGCGCGCGAGCTCGTTGGCGATGCGCGCTCGCATCAGGTCGACGTCGCGTCCGAGCGCCGCGATCTCGGGCGGGCCGCCCGCCACGATGTGTTTGCCGATCGCGCCGCCGGCGACCTCACGTGTCTGCGCGCCGAGTTCGTCGATCGGTGCGAGAACTTGACGGCGCAGACCGCGCCAGAGCACGTACTTGCTGCCGAGTGTCAGACACGCGGCTGCGATCGTCGCGATGACGCAGAACACGATCGCCGATCGCCGCTGGCCCTGGACGTCGTTGCGTACCGCCGCGACGTGATCGCTGAGCGTCGCCGAACGACGGCGAACTTTGTCGAATGCCGCCTTGCCGGCCAGATCACTCACGAGCCCGGACGCGTGCCGATCGCCTCGCTCGACCTCGGCGATGTACTTCGCGGCGATGGTGGTGCGCCAAGCGGTTGCTGCCCGCTCGAAGGAGTCCAGATCGGTGAGCAGCCCGGGATCGCCGGCGAGCAGCGCGCGCATCTGTATCAGGTGTCGCCGCTGCAGCGCCGAGTACTGGCGGTAGGGCTGCAAGAAGACGGGACGCTTGCCGAGGACGTAACCACGCAGACCGGTCTCCTGGTTGACCATGTCGCTCAGCAGGGTCTGACTTGTCGCGTAGGCCGGCTCCCAGCGTTCGATGACGTCGTCGCCCTTGTTCTTGAACTGCAGCGTCGCGTACAGCACGGTCGCGAAGGCGATCACGAGCAGCACGACGAGAGTCAGGAACCAGCTGGCTACACGCTTGCGCAGCGGCCAATCAGCGAAGAGCGCGCTCCGCTCGCGAGTCACACTGCTCACGCGCCCGCCTATTTGCGCACGGTGATCGCGATGACAGCGGTGTCGTCGGCCGAGCGAACAGGCGCGCCGCCGACGATGGCCGGCAACCATGATCCGACCTGGCTGCCTCGAGCCACTGCGTCGCTGGTCGCGTCGAGCAGTTCATCGACGCCGAGGCTCGCGCGATTGGCGGGCACCCGGTACGCGTCGAGCAGTCCGTCGGTGAACAGGATCATCGACGAACCCGCGGACAACAGGGCGCGCGACACCGGCCAGCCGCCGCTCTGCGGCCACCGGCGTGCGGCACCTGTCAGTCCCTCGATGCCCAACGGCGGTCCGATCTCGGGGTCGAGGTAGCCGGCACGACCGGCCGAGCAGACCAACGGCGGTGGGTGCCCCGCCACGCGCAGCGTGACGCTGCGGTCGACGTCGATCGTGATGTCGCATGCGGTGACGAATCGTCCGCCGCTGCTCGTCTCTGCCGACAGCAACCGCGACATCGACGTCAAGATCGTCTCGTCCGGAACCCCGGCGAGGACGAGGGTGCGCCACGCGACGCGCAGGTGGACACCGAGTGCGGCTTCGTCCGGGCCATGTCCCATCACGTCACCGATGACGGCACGCACGCGTCCGTCCGGCGTCTGAACAACGTCGTAGAAATCACCGCCGAGCACCGCGAGGTTGCGGCCCGGCTGGTAGTAGGTGGCGCACTCGACGAAGCCATCGCGCAGCAGCGGTCGAGGCAACAGGCCCCTTTCGAGGCGTGAGTTCTCGGCCGAGAGCATCTGCTCCTCGCGCAGCGCGAGCTCGGTCGCCTGCGCGCGGTTGCGTTCGACGGCGTAGCGGATGGAACGGTCGAGCAACTCGGGCGTGATGTCGTCCTTGACGAGGTAGTCCTGCGCGCCGGCGGCAACTGCCTCGACCCCGGTGCGATCGTTGCGGCCGGTCAGGACGATGACCGGGATGCCGACCGCTTCGGCGACCAGGCCGTACAACGCGCTGAGGCCCTCGGCGTCGGGCAGGCCCAGGTCGAGCAGCACGCAGCCCGGCGACTCGGCCAGCGCGGTGATGCCCTCGGCGAGAGTGCGTTGCCACAGCACGTCGACCTCGGGGACGCCTGCCTCGATCAGGCACTCGCGCACCAGCAGGGCATCGCCCTCGTCGTCTTCGACGAGGAGCACGCGCGACAGGAGGTCGCTCACGCTGCCCTCCTGTCCATCGCAGTGGCTCGACCTCGGCGAACCCTACCGGTCTGGGGCCGGAATATCCTGCGTTCGACGCTGTTGTTGACATATCACAAAGTGATGACTAGGCTACTAGTTGAACGATCAACTATCTCAGGAAGAGGCAGGTCCATGACCAGCACACTCACCGACTTCAGCACCTTGACCGGCAGCTACGCGATCGACGCGTCCCACAGCCGGTTCGGCTTCGTCGCCCGCCACGCGATGGTGACGAAGGTGCGCGGCGCGTTCAACGAGTTCGAGGGCACCGCGACGATCGACGGCGCGAACCCCGACAACTCCTCGGTACAGGTGACGATCGCCGTCGACAGCATCGACACCCGCAACAAGCAGCGTGATGACCACATCCGCACCAACGACTTCCTCGACGTGGCCAGCTACCCGCAGATCACGTTCACGTCGACCGCGATCAAGCACCAGGGCGGCAACGACTTCGAGGTCACCGGCGACCTGACGGTCCGCGGCGTCACCAAGTCGATCACCCTCCCGCTCGAGTTCCAGGGCGCGGCGAGCGACCCGTTCGGCAACGAGCGCATCGGCTTCGAAGGCTCCGTCGTGATCAACCGCAAGGACTGGGGCGTCAACTGGAACGCCGCGCTCGAGGCCGGCGGCGTGCTCGTGAGCGAGAAGGTCACCCTCGAGTTCGAGATCTCGGCGATCAAGAGCGCCTGACCCGCGCAGATCGTGCAACTTTCTGCGGCGCCAGGTCGCAGAAAGTTGCACAATCAACGGCATGGCAGACCGAGTCGCGTTACGCGCGAAATATCTGCATGCCGACCGTCCGCCGAGCACAGCGCGCGGACTGCACCACACAGCCCTGATCAGCAGCGACGTCGAGACGACGATCCGCTTCTACCAGGACGTGCTCGGATTTCCGCTTACCGAACTGATCGAGAATCGTGACTACCCGGGTTCGTCACACTTCTTCTTCGACATCGGCAACGGGAATCTGCTCGCATTCTTCGACTTCCCCGGCCTCGAGGTGCAGCCCTATGCCGAAGTGCTCGGCGGACTGCACCACATCGCCATCTCTGTCGACCGACCGCAGTGGGACGACGCAGTACGCCGACTTCGCGACGCCGGCGTCGAACACGAGGTGCACAGCGAGGTGTCGGTCTACTTCCGCGATCCGGACGGCGCCCGGCTCGAACTGATCGCCGACCCGCTCGGCGAGATGTACGGCTCGCACGTCCTCTAGGTCGGGTCCTCGTCCGGCCAATCGATCCGGTCGAAGTCTGTCCGCAACCGCGCAGCGAAATGCGGATCGAGCGCACCGGACGCAGCGATCCGCCCGAGCAGGTGATTGCGCGACACGTTCTGTCCGGCCACGCCGTGCACACGGCAGTTGTGCACGATCGCTCGCAGTCGGTCACGTTCCTCGCGCGGTAGGGCCGGATGATCGTTGACGACGGCGCCGAGTGCGGCCAGGCGTCCCGCGCTCGTGCGCACCGATGTCTTGTGCGCAGCCAGGTTGAAACCCTCGTCGCGGACGATTGACGTGACGGCCGGCGATGAATCCGGCGCGTCCGCGATGCAGCGAGCGTCCGCCGCTGAAGACGAGATCGTCGACGTAGCGCGTGTACCTGGCGTCGAAGCGACCGGCGAGCGCCGCGAGCCGACGGTCGAGCCCGAACGCGACAGCGTTCGCAAGCAAGGGTGAGGTCGGTGCTCCCTGCGGCAGGTGTGGCACGACGAGGCGCCCGCGGAGTCTGCGGTGCGCCTCGATAGCGGTCATGTCATGCGGTCGCGGTACCTCCCGCCATACCCGTGCCGGCATCGCCGTGGTGCACAGTCCAGCAATCACGTCGCCCACCGCCGGAGGGGCACCGAAGCTGCGGAACAGGCCGCGCACCCGATTGGCTGTCACGGTCGGGAAGAAGCTTTCGAGGTCGAGATGGACGAGCACTCGCGCGCCCGCGTGCGGTGTCAACGCGGTTGCGACCGATCGCGACCGCACTGCGCCGTGCGCGCCGTCATGCAACGGGATCGCCGCTTCGAGGCGACGCAGCAGCCGTCGCTGGATCTCCTTCAACCGCGGCTTGGGCGCTGCCACCAGCCGGACGCCGCCGCGCTTGGGAAGCGCCCGCCACCGGTAGTGCTGCAGCTGCGGCGCAGCTCGGCGTTCGCGGCTTTGTACGTCGGCGAACCACATCAGCTCGCCGAGGTCGATCGCGAGGATCTGGCACAGCGCGTTGACGTCGGCCCGCGGGTCGAGCAGTCCCGGCGGCTCGGCAAGGAAGCGTGCGAGCACGTCGCGTTCCGGTGCCTGAGCGAATCGGCCACAGACCGCGGCGACGAGGGCGATCACGTCGTCCGGAATGAGCAACCGCCGGCTTGTTCGGGCGATGCGCAGTTGCATCGCCTCCGGCTGCCACGGCCCCGCCAGCATGACGTCGACGAGGTCGTCGTCCGCCGCGGTCATGAAGCGGGCCGGAGGCGGCTGTTCCCTGACCTGCGCGCCCCGTACTTCATCCCGTGAAGGTTTAGGGCGTGCGCTGCAATGCCGTACTCACCGAACTGACCTCGGGGTTTCCCCGAAGTGGTCGACGACCGCCGACCATCCCGCCTCCAGGCCCGCTCCACGCCTTGATTGGATCACGAGCCGACCTTGACGAAACCGTAGGAGATTTCCGGCCCTTGCCGGGATAGCTTGCGTTCGCGGGAGGAATCGGACGTAACCACCCGCGCGAACTTCCCCCCAACGCGTCGAGGTCGTTGCCAGTGAACCGCCGGATGCCACGTGCTCTCTTGGCGTTGTGCGCTGCGGTGATCTCGCTCGCCGCGTTCTGCGTCGCGATTCCTGCCGCGGTCGCTGACACAGCTCCACAGACCGTGTACGTAGATGGCACAAGCGGATCGGACGCCAATGACTGTGTGACAACGCCGTGCCAGACGATCACTCACGCTCTGCAGGTCGTTGCCGACGGCGGCACGGTCAACGTTGCTGCTGCTGCGTACGCCGAAGATCTCGCGCCTACGCGGCGCGTCACAATCGTGGGGAACACGGCGACGCTCGACGGCACACTCGACATCCACTCTGCGAGCGTCGAAGTCACGGGTATCACGTTCGCGGGGACCGTATCGCCGCAGGTGCGCATTGACGATCCGAACACCGCTGACACTGTCACGGTGCACGCCGACACCTTCACCGAATCGGGGCAGCCAGCGCCGACTGCGATCGGCGTCGACAGCAACGCAGCGAGCACATCGATCACCGACAACTCGATCACCGGAGCCGCTGACGGGATCGATGTCATTAGCGGCGGCGCGGATAGCCAATACACCATCACCGGCAATCAGTTCGCGCTCGAAAGTGGCGGTGGTACAGCCATCGCGCTTACATCAAACGATCCTGATCAGATCAATGCCGTGGTCGGTGCGAATTCGGGGACGATCTCGGCGACGGGTCACGCGATCACGCGGTCGGGCGCGGTGGCAGTGACTCAATCAGGCTCACCGAACACGATTACTTCGACGGCAACGTCATTGACGCCATCCTCTTCGTCGACCTCGCTGATCACCGAGCAGGCAGCCGAGCCTTTCACGACCGCGACGACGTCGAATCTCGACTTGACCGGAGCGAAGTACGACGTAGGTTTCACCGCGACGGGCGGGATCACCGCCGGCGAGGTCGATCTGCGGTACTCGACCGACAACAAAACCTTCAACCCGGTGGACCTGTCCGCTGGGGCTGCAACGTTGGCGGCTGGGGCGGGAATCCCTGGCGTCAAATCGGCGACCGTCTACTACCTGCTCTCGGCCAATTCGACGGCGCCCGCCGGCACGGTCACACTGACGATGACCGTCGACCAGCCCGACGGGCCGACCGGGCCGAACACCGTCGCAAGTACGCAGTTTACGGCGACGGTTCAACCGAACTCAGCGCCGACAGCGACACCGCAATCGGTCTCTGTACAGCGAAACGGGACGATTCGCATCACGCTGACCGGTAGCGACCCGGACACTGGCGACTCCGTCACCAACTTCACGATCGACACAAGCGGAACGGACGGCACCGCGGTCCAGAGCCCGACCGACCCGAGCACGGTGACATACACCGCGCCGGCGAACTTCTCAGGCACCGACACCTTCGCGTTCGTCGCGATCGACAACCATGAGAATGCTTCGATCCCAGTGACAGTGACTGTGACAGTCGGTCCGAATACAGGACCGAGCGCGACGGACATCTCCGTCCCGAGGTCGACCCTCATGTCGCATGCGGGGGCGAACACCATCGACCTAAGCGGCGGGGTGAGCGATCCCGACGGAGACAGCCTCACCTATTCGGTCGTGCCGATCGCGGGGATTACAGGCGGGACGGTTTCACCCAGCGGTCATTCAGCGTTGTACACACCCTCGGCAGCGACCATCGGGGTTCACGCCTTCGAATATCGCGTCTTCGACGGCGATGCATACTCGAACTGGGCCGTCGTGTCGTTCGCCGTCGACACGCCGCCTGTCGCGGCGGCGCAGCAGGGATTGACGGTCTCGCACGTCAGCACTACGCCGTTGGCAATTCCAACGCTGACGGCGACCGATTCCGACGCTCCGGCGAACGACACGCTGCACTACTCCGTACCGACGTCCGGTGTTGACTATCCGTCGCACGGGAAGCTGACCGGAACGGCACCCGACAATCTCACTTACACGCCTGACACGACCTACGCAGGTCCTGATCAGTTCCGATTCACCGTGACAGACAACTACGGGGCGTCATCTACGGCGGTCGTTTCGATCGCGGTCACCGACCAGCCGCCGGTCGCACCGAACATTGCGACGACGATCCCGTATGCACTCGGGGTCCGCACGATCTCGTTGCCCGGGTCGGATCCCGATGGTGACGCCGTCACCTACTCGCTGGTCTCTCCTGCGCCATCATTTCTCTCGCTGAATACAACCACCGGCGTTGTGACGGTCGACCAGACGACAGCACATGAAACCGCTTTCCAATTCTCGTACGCAGTCAACGACGTGCTCACCGGACCAACAAGATCGCCAACGAGCGGCGCAGTCACGGTCAATGTGAACACACCACCAGTCGCACAGCCAGCGACGTTGCTAACTGGTTACGGCACACCTGCGTCGGGGACGCTCCGGGCAACCGATGCCGATGGCATCACCTCATACTCGTTCGGCAGCCCGTCCCACGGTCATCTCTCGGAACGCAACTTCACGACTGGTGCATTCACCTACACACCGAACTCAGGATTCGTCGGCACCGACTCGTTCACCTTCACGGCTGCCGATGCACTCGACACGTCGACACCAGCCAAGATGTCGATCACGGTCGCGAAAGCGATGACCTCGATGTCCGTATCGATCTCGATTGCCCACCCGACCAGTGCCGAGCAGCCGATCGCCACGGTCAAAGTCACTTCGGCGGGCAACGAGTCGAACGGTCTCGTCACGATCAAGACGGGCGGATTCGGCACCCCAACGGGGCGCGTGAAGAACGGTAAGGCGACGATCACATTGCCACAGTTCGCCGGCGGCGCGCAGAGCATCACGGCCGTATACGCAGGCACGAAAACAACAGCGCCTGCTACTTCGAACCAGTTTGGCTTCACCGTCACGAAGGTCGCGAGCAGGATCGCGTTCAAGACCAACCCATTGCAACTGACGACGTCGACCACCAACGCAACGGCGACAGTCACCGTGACCGCCGGCCCGTTCCGTCCGAGCGGCGGCACCGTGACCATCGACGAGAACGGCAACCGCCTGGCCCAGGGCACGCCGAGGGTCGGCGTGGTGACGTTGCATCTGCCGCAGTTCTCGCTCGGCCAACACAACCTCACCGTCGGCTACACCGGCACCGACTCGATCGCGACGTCGAGTGTGGTCGTGATCGAACGCGTCAGCCTCGGCTAGCTCCACGCCGCAACCGATAGCGCAGGTGTGTCACCCGCTGCTCGTACTGCTCGATGTCCGATGTGGTGAGGCAGCGCTCCAGTTCGAGCTCGACCTCGAGCAACGACTGGGTCGCACCCGTTCCGTGCAGGAGGACGTCGCCGGCGGCCGCGCGGGCCAAGTGCGCGCACTCGGCCGCATCGGTCACGAGTCGCACGGTGCCGGGCGGCGGTTCGTCCGGGACATGGTGCGTGAGGATGAACATCGGAACACCATCGTGAATGTCACCGTTCCAATGATTGGCGTGTTCGTAGGTGCGTCGGCCCGAGATGAACGCACCCGTCGCCATCGACTCGGCGAACACCTGCCCGCTCGGGCCCGGCTCGTCGCGCCGGTCGAGCCAGTTGAACAACCGGAAGCCGCCGACGCCCATCGGCTCGTCAACGCTGTCGTCCCGACCTACTACGAAGCCGTCGAGTGACATGGTCATGTCGACACGGATGCGCGCCATCACCGCACCGCCGTCCGCACGCGGTAGCGCAGGTGCAGCACATCGCTCGCCTGCTGCACGCGCAACAGTTCGAGTTCGGTCTGCGCGCGTGACGTCTCATCGAACAGGCGCCGTCCCTGCCCGAACAACACCGCGTACGACGTGCAGTTGCACCTCGTCGAGAACACCCGCGGCCAACCGGCGAGATGGAACGTGCGCCGGCCCACGACCACCGCACCCGTCGCCATTGCCTCGGCCAGCACTGCGCGATCTGCCGGGTCGGCCTTGGTCTCGTCCGCGAACCATTCGTGCAACCGATGTCCGTGGTCGCCGAGCCCGTTCCCGGGACCGTCGTCGAGTCCGGCGATGAAGCCGTCCAACGACATCGACATGTACAAGACTGATCTGCTCATTGCAGCTCCGATCCGGTGACGCGAGCGTGTCCTTCCACCCGTGCGTCGAACCAGGCCGGACGAATTCGACAGATCGGTCGAAACTGGCTACTCGAGCGGACGCCGCGCGATCGCGCCCGGCGTCCGGCTGAGCAGCCATGCCCCTGCAGCCGCGACGATCGGCAGTCCGAGAACGAGGGCCGCGAGGTTGGCGTACGGCGGCTGGCCGAGATAACCGACGTCGTGCCAGTGCCACGCGACCTGCGCGAGATACGCGCCGGCCGTGCCCAACAGCCCAGCAAGCAGGCCGAGCGCACCGGCGGACGTGGCGTGCAGCGCCCGACGGGTGCGTGCACCCGCGCCGACAGCGGTGAGGGTGCGCAGGTCCTGTGTCGTCTCGCTGCGGATCAGCCCGATGGTCATGGCAAGTACGCCGAGCGCAACCAGCAGACCGGTGATCGTCGCATCGTCGCGCAGCGTGTTCAGGCTCTGGTCCGGAGCGGTCCGCGTCTCGGTGGTGATCCCCGAAGCCGCGGCAAGATTGCGGGCGTTAGTGATCTGCGCCGTCGTCAGAGCGCCGGAGGTCTGGATGAGCCAGCCGACCGGCGCGGCGGTGAAGCGTCCCGTCCGCATCCCGGTCGCAGTGATCAGAGTGTTCGGCGCGGAGGTGTAGACCGGCAATTTGCTCGTGCGCTGCACGGTGACCGACTTGAACGTGCGCGCCGACGCCCGAACCGAGTTCGACGTTGCTCATACCCGGGTGCGAGGTCACGATGTCGGCGCCGCTGCTGATGTCGGCCGGCTTGATCCCGTAGAGGGCGAGCACCGCAGGCTGCATTACCAGCGGGACCGAGATCTGGGTGAACCCGCTGTGGCCGTTCTCGGTGATCGGGTGGACGAGGCTCACCTGCGCCGCTCCCGGCGGAGCTCCGGCCGGAACCGGCGTGTTCAGGTCGTACGCGCCGTCGAGCTGGACGACTGTTGAGCTGCCCAGATCATGTGCGATCGCCGTGGCGACGCGTCGCGCGGCGGTGACGAACCGCGCCGGAGGAACAGCCGGCGCGCCGCCCGCGCCGCTCGTGGGGACGGCGGCGACCGGTCCCCCCTGTGCGTTCGGGTTGCTGAGCCAGACGATGAGCTGATTGTTCGGCAGGTTTCCAGCCGCCAGTGACTTGTCATTCGCCTGCTGCGCTGCTGCCGTGACCGCGATGGTGGCGGCGATCCCGACAGCGAGACTCGCCGCAGCAAGAGCCGCTCCCGAGCGGGCCTGGTAGCGCACGAGATCGCGCAACGCGAGCCGGACCGCGACCGGTGCGTGTGCGGCCAGCGACGCGAGCGCCCGGATACCGAGCGGCGCCAGCAACAACATCCCGGCGGTGGTGGCGACGATGCCGCCGATGATCAGGGCAGTGCGCTGCGAGTGCGCAAGGACGAGGCAGACGAAACCAGCTGCGGCCAGCACTGTCCCGAGCAGTGCGAAGCGATGCGCGGGTTGCGGCGGAGCAGGTCGTCCCGACAGCGCCGCCACGATCGGGATCTTCGCGACGCCCCGGGCCGGCCACCACGACGCGGCGATCGAGGTGACGACCGCGAGCACGCCGGCGGCGAGCACCGCCCACCACGGAAGCGAGAACGGGTCGTAGCGATGCCCCACGACGTTCTCGAATGCCGGGGTGAGGGCGAGCCAGACACCGAGGCCCAGGACGACACCGACGCCGGCGCCGACGATGCCGACACCCGTGCCGTTGGCCAGCATCACCCGTCGGATGTGGCGGTCTGTCGCGCCGATCGCGCCCATCATGCCGAGGGCCCGCAGCCTGCGTTGCGCCATCACCGTGAAGCCGGCGACCGACAGCAGCCCCACGAAGATGAGGCCGATCGTCGCCAGCAGCAACACCGCGAGTGCCTGGTTGCGCTGTCGCTGGACTGCACCGAGGCCGGAGGACGCGATCGATTGCACCGAACCTGCGGGCAGGTGGAAGGACCCCATGGCGTTCGGGTCGGCGTTGAAGAGCAGTGTCAGCCCGGTCGGGTGTGCGATCGTGCCCGGCGCGACGAGGCCGAATGCGTCCTGCAGGTCCTCCGGATTCTCGACGACGCCGACGACGCGGACCGGACGTCGATCTACTGCCCATGTGTCGCCGACTTTGAGATTGAGAAGCTGCGCGACGGCCGTGGTGACGGCGGCTTCGCCTGCGCCTGTCGGATACCGGCCCGACACCAACCGCAGCATGGGTCGGCTGAACACGCCGTGCACGGTCCTGGGCGCGGACGTCGATGGGAGTGATCGAACCCGGCACCGGCACCGTGTCGTGGACGATCGCCTCGACCGTCCCGAATCGTTCCCGTACGGCAGCGATGTCGCGCGCGATCCCGGCCGCTCCGGGTCCCCCGACGTCGACGCGCGCGTCGGCGTCGCCGAACAGTCCCTGGTCGCCGCGCTGCACGTTCACGACCAACCCGAGCCCGACGGTGGTCATGGCGACCGCGGCGACGAGCAGCAGCAGCACGATCAGTTGTTGACGCCATTCGCGGCGGAGCAATCGCCAGGCCCAGCGACGGATCGCCCGCCGCGCCGCACCGCGTCGCCGTGCCGGCGCGACCGTGCTCGTCGGTGGTGGCGCAAGCGTGGTCATCGCGACGCGTCCACGTCCAGCAACGACTCGGGGCCGGCAGCGGGCGAGGTCTGGTCGACGATGTGGCCGTCGCGCAGGAACACGACCCGGTCGGCCCACGACGCGAGTTGCGCGTCGTGGGTGACCACGACTCCGGCCACCTCGCCCTGGCACGTCTCGCGGACGAGCCGCATGACCGACTCGCCGTTGACCGAGTCGAGGGCACCGGAAGGTTCGTCGGCGAGAAGCAGGTGCCGCTGGCCGACGATCGCGCGCGCGATGGCGACGCGCTGGCGTTCGCCGCCCGAGAGCTGGTCGGGGAACCACGCGGCACGGTCGGACAGCCCGAGCCGCTCGAGTGCCCCAAGGGCGACCGTTTTCGCGTCGCGGGCACCGATGCCGTCGAGTTCGAGCGGGAGCGAGACGTTCTCGGCGGCGGTCAGTCCGGCGAGCAGGTTGAAGTCCTGGAACACGTAGCCGATCGCACGGCGCCGTAGTGCCGCGCGCTGGTTTCGCGAGAGCCGGGCAAGCGACATGTCGCCGACGGTGACCTCGCCGCTCGTCGGCTCCTCGAGGCTGCCGGCGATGGTGAGCAGCGTGCTCTTGCCCGACCCGCTCGGGCCCATCACCGCAACCAGCTCGCCGGGCTCGACAACCAGGTCGACCTCGCGCAACGCGTGCACCTGCGCTGCACCCGCGCCGTAGACCTTGCTGACTCCGTCCAGTCGTAGCGCGCTCATCGCTGCACCCGCGCTTCGCGCGAGGGGGCCGGCGCAGGTCGAGCAGCCGGTTGAGCAGCCGGCCTTGCCGGCTTCGGCTTTGCGCGGCGCAATCGTGCGTCGGCTGCGTCGAGCCAGCGGATGACCGAGTCGAGCCGGAACAACTCGGCGTCGAGCACCAGCGAGAGATTGACGGAGTCGGCGCCATCATCGGACGTCCCGGTGCCGGCGTCGCGCTTGACCCGTGTCCATTCCTGCATCTGCTCGACCACGTGGCGCCGATGCGCCTGGATGACGTCGGCGACCCGAACACCGGGCACCTCGATCGCGACGAGCACCTTGATCACAAGTTCGTCGCGCGGAGGCGCGCTCACATCGGACGGGGTGCGCAGCCAGGTTTCGAGTTCGCTCGCGCCCTCGCTCGTGAGCCGGAATGACTTCTGCGGCCCGACCTCCTCGCCTTCGTCGTCGTCGGACTCGATGAGTCCGTCACGTTCGAGGCGCTGCAGGGTCGTGTAGACCTGCCCGACGTTGAGCGGCCACACCTCGCCGGTGCGCTCCTCGAACTCGTCGCGCAGCTGCAGCCCGTACTTCGGGCCCTCGCTCAGCAACGCCAGCAACGCATGTCGCACGCTCATGGGTACGCCTCCGCCTCGTGGTATACCCGGTATATATACCACGTATGCAGGCGGGTGAGAAGCGATCCCGAGCCGTTAGAGCACGAAGCACGCGATGGCGACGTACTGGCACGCCGCAGCCGCAGTCACGTAGCCGTGGAACACCTCGTGGTAGCCGAACACGGCCGGATCGGGATCGGGCCGGCGACGGTGGTAGCTGATCGCTCCCGCGGTGTAGAGCACGCCGCCGACAAGGAGCAACACGGCGGGCGCGACACCGGCCCGCAGCCACACCGCAGGCACGGCCAGCCCCGCCGCCCATCCCAGTCCGACGTAGATCAGGCCGACGACAGCCTCCGGGGCATTCATCCGCGACAGTCGCACGGCCGCGGCGAGCACCGCGGCGAGCCACAGCAGGGTCAGTTCGACGAGCATCAGCGTGCCGTGCAGGCAGAGAACCACCGCCGGCGTCGCCGTCCCTGCGATCATGTAGATGATCATCAGGTGGTCGAGCTTCTGCAGCCTCTGCGACGCAACTGGCCCCCACGTGCCGCGGTGATAAAGCGCGCTGGTTCCGAACAGTCCCACGACAGCACCGGCGTAGATGGCAGCGACCGCAGTACGGACGCCACCACGCGCGTCCACGATGACCAGCGTGCCCACCACGAGGGCCACCTCGAAGCTGACCAGGTGCGCCCAGCCGCGTAGGCGTGGCTTGTCGTAGTTCAGGCCGCGATGAGCGTCGAACAGTGTGCCTCGCTCGAGCGGCTCCGACGGAGCAGTACTCACGGCAGCTACCCGCCCAGTGGGCTTCGGTCACCCGGCATTTCCCGACAGGGGGCCGGTTGGCCGAGGAGTCCGCGCGCAGCGGGAACTCCGTCCTCAGGAGGCTGTATCCCAGCGTGTCGATTTTCCCATTCGCGGGGTGAGCCGTCCAGCGCAGCGGATTCCGCTCACAGGTGCCGAGTCAGACTGATGTGCTCGGCGGCTGCTCGATGTGTGCGAGCGACGCGATGCCCGCGACGATCGCCGGCCGAGCGGCTGGATCGGACATCAGCGTCCGCGCCAGCTGACTCAGATGGGTGCCGGAGGCGCGGGCGTACGCACGGAGCAATCGAAACGCGTCCGACACGGTCACGTCGAGCCGCTGCCGCAGCAAACCCTTGGCCTGCTCGACGACAACGCGGCTTGTCAGTGCACTGCGCAGGTGCGGCAGAAGCGCGTCCTTGGTCGGCGGGTGTTCCTGCACGATCGCAACGCTCGCGACGTGCGCCAAGCTGCGCCCGACCAGCAGATCGGCCTCGTTCAGATCGCCCACCTCCGAGCCGAACAGGCCCAGCGCGCCGAGCACGCCGCCTGCCACGGTCATCGGCACTGCATGCACCGCGACGAACCCGGCCTCGCGGGCCGCCGGCACGAACCGCGGCCAGCGCTCGATCGATGTACTCAGGTCGGCGACGGAAACAGGTGCCCCGCTCGAGTAGCTGTCCAGGCAGGGCCCTTCGTCTGCCTGCAGCTGGAACAGCTCGATCTCCTCCGTCTTGTCCGAGGTCGCGGCCATCAGATGCAACTGCCCAAGTGGGTCGGCCAGCAGCAGTCCCGCCGAACTGACATCGAGCAACTCAGCACAGCGCTCGGTCAGCTCAGTGAGCAACTCGACGACGTCGAAATCGTGCAGCAGGTTGTCGACCAGCGCGACCACCGCGTCGAGCACGCGCGCCTCACGTGCGCTATCTGTCATCGCTTACTCCGTCCTTGCATCGACGACGGTGCCGATCGAGCCGATCACTGGTCGTCATCAAGCACCAGCCGGTGCTCGAGAATGTCGCGCGCGACCTCGGTGGCGGTTCGCCCCACCGAGTAGGCGTAAGCGCGCAGCCGTACGAGCGCCTCCGCCGGCTCGATCTCCAGCTGGCCGACGAGCATTCCCGTGGCCTGCGCAACCTCGGCGCGTGTGATCGAGTTCAACTCGGCCCAAGCGAAACTGTCCGGATCGGCGATCGCCGCCTGCAGATCTCCGCCCAACAGATCCAGCAGCGGCAGCTCCGCCAGTTCCGCCGCAACCAGCGCGCCGGCAAGTTCGCCACTGCCGAGTGCGCCCGGCTGGGCGCGGAACAGATCCAGCGCCCCGATGTACTCACCGGCGACCAGCACGGGCACGGCGAACACCCCGCGCACTCCGCGCGACAGCATGGCCGGTCCGTACATCGGCCAGCGCGTTCCCCCTCGCCGATCGGGATCGGCGAGATCGATCACCAGGACGGGAGCGTGGGTCAAGACCGATTCCAGACACGGCCCCTCGCCAAGGGTGAACTGCAACTCGTCGTAAGCGCGCGCCTGGGCATCGCTGGCGCCCAACGTACCGGTGTTCGCGCCGTCGAAAACCAGTGAGATGGCAGCGGCGTCCACTTCGAACAGGTCGACGCACGCGGCGCACAGCCGATCGGCTGCCGCGACGCCCCGGTGAGCGCCGACGGCGTTCACCAACGAGTCCTGCGCCGACGTCACAGGTGCGCACCGCCCATTTGCACCGCGGGCGGCGACCACATAACGGTGCACGCACCGCGCAATGTCATATGGTCAGTGTGCGCGCCGTCCTGCACCGCACAACAGCCGCATGGTCATTCCGCTCGTGTGCGCGTAATACTCGCACCGTGACCGACTACGACGCTCAGAGCGGGCGAGCCATGCCCATCGAGCCGTTTCTCAGCGACGCGGAAGCCGAGTCGCAGGACCAGGACGTGCTCTCCGCGGTCCGCGGGTTGACCGGGCTGATCGCCGACGTCGACGATCTCGACGAGGTGCTGGCCCATATCGCGCGGTTCGCGGTATCGGCGGTTCCCGGCGCCGAGGGCGCCGGGGTGACGCTGATACGTGCCGGCGACGGTCCGTTGTCCGTACTGGCCTGGGCAGTGACCGACGCGTTCGTGCGCGAGGTCGATCACCTCCAGTACGACATCTGCGCGGAAGGACCTTGCCTCACCGCGATGCAAACCGGACGCTCGCTCACCAGCGGGTCGCTGGGCAGCGACGTCCGCTGGCCGCGCTTCGGCGGCCGGGTGGCCCGCCTACAGGTTCACTCGGCCCTGTCACTGCCACTGGTCACCCGCAGTGAGGTGGTGGTCGGGGCGCTCAATATCTACGCCCGCAGCCGGGACGCGTTCACCGAACACGCACTTCGTCTCGGCGAGCAGTTCGCGCGTCCCGCTGCCGTGTCGGTCGCCAACATCCAACTGCTCCACGCGGCGCATACGCGCGCGACCCAACTGCAGACGGCACTGACCAACCGCGCGGTGATCGATCAGGCGATCGGCATCGTCCGGAGCAGGTCCGGAGGAAGCGCGCAAGAAGCCTTCGATCGGCTGCGGCAGCTCAGCCAGGCGGAGAACGTCAAACTCGCAGTGGTCGCCGAGCGGCTCGTGGACGAGGCCGTGCGCCGGGCACACGCCAGGCACAGTTAGTCACGAACCTCGTGATCGGAGCGGCGCTGTGACGCCTCAGCGACGTCCGTGCCCTCGACTACAACCGCGATGGTGCGCATGGCCCGGGCCACTGCAATGCCAATCGCCCTGCGCTGGGTACCGAGCCGCTGCGCCACCTGGTCCTGAGTCAGGCCGTTCATATAGATCAGCATGAGGGCACGCCGCTCCAGCGGATCCAGCGCGGGGACCACGATGCTCCAGACATCGGGTTCGTTCGTTGTCAAGGCTGAGCCTCGTATGCCGGACTACCGGGACGTCTCATGCCTGCCGCTTGGGCCCAACGACAGCACTACCGTACCTCCGAGATCACCGAGCCGGTCATTGCGAACCTCGCGACGCATTCGGCTTCACACCGTTCGCTGACGAGAGGATCTCGGCCGCGCTAAGTCCACTGCCCTCCACCGCAGCCAGCATCAGCGCCCGCTGCGCCACCTCGGGGTCGGTTTCCGGTGGCACGACGAGGACGTCAATACGCTCCCGACGCGAGGAGTCGCTGAGCCTGACAGTTAGGCGATCGCTGGTTGCAAATCCGCCGAGGCGGACGGCGCGGCCGCGGACGACCACGCGGCGCGGCGCGTCGTCCCACGCCTGGAGGTTGTAAGTGATGCGGGTGATCTCGCGGTTCGCGGCCCACAACGCTTCGACGAGTGCCGGCACCTCCGCCGTCAGGTCCAGGCTGCGCGGCCACCACGCCGCGTCGATCGCGCCCGAGGTGGAAATGGGCTGGCGAAAACTGATCCGGACGTCCTGGTGTTCTGGATCCGGAGCAGGCCGGACCAGTGTCGCTTCGCGGTGGCTGGTTGTCATGGCAGACCTACAGACAGTCCTCATCGGACCTGGCTTGTGGTTCGCAAAGGGCGAGGCCGACGTGACAGCCGGCGTGCGAAAGAGCCTCAGCCCCATGAACTCTACGCCGCTGGACGTCCGATCAGCCGATGCTGATCAAGCCCAGCACATCGTCGCCGGGTAGGGGCCCGTCGATGGTCGCCATGACGTGCGATTCGATCAGGTCGGCCTGGCCGCCATAGGTCGAGAGGAACGCGGTATCCGCTGCGTCGCGGCCGGTGGCAATGCGCACGAGACTGGCTCGCGGCGCGAGCAGCGTCGCGTCGACCGCTCGCCAAACGCCATCGACGGCCGCCTCGGCGACGGCGTGAAAATCCATCGGCTCCAGCCCAGGTGCATAGACCGCAACCAGCCGGGCCGGCACGTCCAACGCACGCAACAGCGCAACAACCAGGTATGCGTAGTCGCGACAGACCCCGCGCCGTTTCAGCATCGCGTCGACGGCGCCTTCAGTCGGCCCACTGCTCCCCGCCACATAGGTCAGTCGCGAACCGACCCAGGACGAGATGGCGGCGAGCAGTTCAGCAGCATCGGTGATGCCCGCGAACTCGGCCTGCGCCACCGGCGCCAATCGATCGGATTCGACGTAGCGGCTCGGCCGGCGGTAGATGATCTGCTCGGCCTCGTTGACTCGAGGTAGCGGGTGTGCGCCACGCTCGGTCGCCCTGTACGAGATCTCGACACGCCCGGCTGGTGGCATGCAGACATGCGAGCGACCGATTCCCGCAAGGACTACCTCGCTCACGTCGATGGGCGCCCCGTCGCACGTCATGCGAAGCGTCTCGTCGACCCGCTCGGTCGAAGTCTCGGCAACCGCGACCTGCAGGGTCAGCCGCACCGGCTCGTGAACGGACAGCACCAGATCTGCGGTGACGCGTCACGTTTGCTGATTGACCCACTGAGTATCCGCTTCACGACGTTCCGCTTCGTCGTGGCATCTCGTGGGTATCCCACCGGTGACGGTTAGGACGTAGCCGCGCCAATCATCCGGGCTCATCCGTCCTAAGGGGACCTGACTTCAGTGTTCGGTTTCTCAACGTTTCGCGTTCAACAGGCCGCGCGCCGATTAATGCGATCGGTCGGTCGACAGGCCAGTCGCTGCCAGCAGGACCACTATGCGCCGTTCCTGCGACGACGGGTGCGGTGCGCCCTCAACGCCGGCCACGGCTCGCGGCATCGCTACTCGATCCTCGACGAGACCGTCGTCTGGCCCTGAACGACCATTCGCTGCACGCTCACGCCATGGTCATACCGGCGGCAAGCACGCATTGTTCGGAGTCCTTCGACGCAAAGAACTCGAGCACCTCGCGAGCGGTCTGCGCGTTCGTCGATCCCGCAAGGACTGCTCAGCTGAACGTCGAGCGAATTGCAGCCTCGCCGGGCAGCGGTCGAGGAGCGCGACCAGTGCGTCACCACTCTGACCGGTCGAGTAGGCGATCCGGTCAGCACCGGTCAGCTCCGTCCTCAGATCGTCTCCCGTCGACAGCGACACCGACGCCGCGGCTTCCGGGACGGCCGCGACGACGTCGGACACGAACAGTGCGCGCACCGTGCCGGGCGCGAGCCAACCATCGGCGTCCAGGTCGAGCACGGCCTTCTCGCCGAGCACGACCAGGTCGGCCTCGGCGCCGCCGCGGACGTTCCGCGGCACCGCGACCCCGGCGCCGACTCGAAGGCCACCGACACTGCACGACCTCGCCGTAAGGCGGCGCACAGCTCGGCGAGCAGGCCCTTCGTCGCCATCGACGAGATACCACGGATCTGCTGTGCCACGCCGCTCATCGACTAGTGCGCGTCCGCCATCTCGGCCACATCGACGAAGGCGTGCGTATGGCTGCGCCCGCCGAGCATCACCGCGGCGATAACCGCGGCGGGCAGGGCCGCGATGCCGCAGGCGAGATAGCCGACGGCGTAGCCGTGCGACAGCGCATTGAACGCGACGTCCTTGAGCGGGTTCGGCGGATTCGGGATTGCGTTGGCACCCAACGGCCCGGAATTGACCGCACCCTTGAGCGGCGGCGGAATCTGGCTCGAGGAGTTCAAGCCGTCGACGGCCTTCTGCAGGCTCGGCGAGCCGGCGATCTTCGCGCTGATTGCATTGGCCGCGCTCGTCAGGGCGATCGCTGCCACGATCGCCGGGCCGAGCGTCAGGCCGAAGTCGCGCACCATGCTGGTTGCGCCGCTGGCCATGCCCGCCTTGGACGTCGGAACGCTGTTGACAGCGACAACGGTGATCGCCGTGACTGCCACCTTGAATCCCGCACCGACCACGAGCAGCGGCACTGCGACTGCCGCAAGACCGAGGTGCGTCGCCGGGATGGCTGCCAACGCGGCGTCGCCGATGCCGATCAGCGCCATACCTCCCGCGAGCACCCAGCCCGGGTTGAACTTCTGCAGCATCTTGGTGCTCACCGGGAAGAGGACCACGCCCATGATGTTGAGCAGCACGAAGCCCACTGAGGTCTTCAGCGGCGTGTAGTCCTGAATCGCGGAGAGTCGGATGCTGGTGCCATATGCCGTCCCGCGAGGTAGGCGAAAATGGCCGAGCACGGTCACGACAGCCGAGACGGTGAACATCCGGTTGCTGAACAGGTCGAGCTGAATCAGCGGCCTGTCGACCCGGCGCTCGATCATCACGAAGATGCCCAGGAAGGCAACCGCGACCACGAACCCCCCGATGATGACGCCGCTGCCCCATCCGTCCGAGGCGCCCTGGACACCGAGTAGATCAAGGCGAAGAGCGCGATCACTGCCACCGCGAGGAAGGCCCACCCAAGGCCGCCGTCACCGTGCCGGTCGTCGGGTCGGCGGCGTTGCTGGGAGCCGCACCTTCACCGTTCGGCTCAGCAATGCCGTTCACGCGGGATCAGCGCAACCCAGAGCAAGACGCTCGGCTGCATCGTCTACAACTGAAACTCGATCCCCGCTCGGCACAAGCAGGGCCTGGAACCCTTATCAGACAGGGGTTCCAGGCCCTGTGCCGCGTACGAGTCATGGCTTTGTTCGCCGGGTTACCCGAGACTCGCCGGTTGAACAGGTATAGCTTCACCCCGTGACGGTCACCGTGTGTGTCGCGGGCGCGACCGGCTGGACCGGGCGCGCGATTGCGGAAGCGGTTTTTGCTGCCGAGGACCTCGAACTGCTCAGCGCAGTCAGCCGGTCGGCGGCCGGACAGGACCTCGGCATCGCGTGGGGCGGCGATCACGTCGGAGTGCCTGTTCACGGCTCGGTCGCCGATGCACTTGGCGGCGTGGACGTTCTCGTCGACTACACCTCGGACGAAGTCGTCCTCGCGAACACCCTGACCGCCGTGGCGCACGGCGTCGCTGTGGTGATCGGGACCTCGGGGTTGTCTGCCGACGAATTCGCCGACATCGAACGAGCGGCCCTCGAGGCTGGAGTCGGCGTCGTCGCCGCCGGCAACTTCTCACTGACCGCGGCGATGGCACAGGCCGCCGCCCTACTCGTGGCACGGCACCTGCCGTCTCGAGAGATCATCGACTACGCATCGGCGGGCAAGCCCGACGCTCCGAGCGGCACGTCTCGTGAGCTCGCCGAACGGCTGGGTGAGGTGCGACCGAACTCGGTCGACATATCCGTCGAGCAGACACGCGGTCATCGCGAAGCTCGCGGGACGACGGTCGCTGGCACACAGGTGCACTCCGTGCGGCTACCCAGCTTTGTGGTGTCGACCGAGGTGTTGTTCGCATTGCCCGATGAGCGGCTCTCGATTCGCCATGACGCGGGCGGCACCCCGGTGCCGTACGTCGGCGGCACGTTGCTCGCCGTCCGCGCGGTGGGAAGCCGGGTCGGGCTCACCCGCGGCCTCGACACCCTTCTGCTCGAGGGTTGATCACTGATCAGAAGACCGTTTGACGACGTCGTTTCGGGCACGAGCGCGTAGTCGGCTGTTCTCGTCCTGCAGGTCCATGACCATGGCGATGCCCGCCAGGTTGAGCCCGGCCTCGAGCAGGGCGCCGATGCGGCGCAACCGGTCCAGATCGTTGGAGCTGTAGCGCCGCGTGCCACCCTCAGTCCGCTCCGGCTCGAGCAGCCCGCGCGCTTCGTATGCGCGCAGATTCTGCACACCGCTACCGACCAGCTCGGCGGCGACCGTGATGCCGTACACGCCGCGCGCCGCGTCCGGCGCAGCTTGCCGGCTCGGCCGGTCCGCTGTCACTGCCGCCCGCCCTCCTCATCAAATTTCTAACATGTCTCTCTTGCGGTCACTATGTCACGAGTGCTACAACAAATCTATAGCGCACACCACAGATCGTCCGCGATGTGTGGCCCGACTGGAGCATCCAACAGAACAGCATGGAGGTGGACACGATGCTGATGCGCACAGATCCGTTCCGGGAACTGGATCGACTCACCCAGCAGGTCTTCGGCACGAACGGGACCCTCGCCCGCCCGTCGGTGATGCCGATGGACGCCTGGCGGGACGGCGATACCTTCCACGTCGAGTTCGACCTGCCCGGAATCGACCCCAATTCGATCGACATCGACGTCGAACGCAACGTGGTCACCGTCAGAGCCGAACGCCCGGCCCGGGCCAGCGACGCCGAGCTCATCGCCGCCGAACGTCCCCGCGGGGTGTTCAGCCGGCAGTTGATCCTGGGCGACAACCTCGACACCGCGCACATCAGCGCCAGTTACGACATGGGTGTGCTCACACTGCAGATCCCGGTCGCCGAGCAGGCCAAACCACGCAAGATCTCCATCACCAGCAAGGACGAGGACCGGCACGCGATCAACGCCTGACCCGGGTGGGAGCGGTGATGACCAGCACGCGCGTCACCGGCGACACGATCGCGAACGATGTCGGTGGACAGTTCCTCGACCTGATCTGCAGCGATGCGGACCTGCTCGACGCCGAGTTCGACGCGATCATCGCTGCAGAGTGGCCCGACCCGCCGACGGATGGGCGTCGTCGCAGCGGCGGCGACCGACCCGGTGCTGACGGGCCGGACCGCCGCACCGGCGCCCGTGCCCACTGCTCGGCGGCCCGGCTGCAGCAACCCGGCGTGGACGAGTGGGCACGGCAGCGCTCACCCCCGTCCCGACTCCTTGAGCTACCAACCAGAAGGGCAGGTGATCGCCACACGTGATCCAAGTTTCCGAGGTGGCTGCTCGCCCCGCTCGTACGCACCACCCGAGAGCGTCCGACGCACACCGCGCGGCGCCCGCGCCGTAACGGCGCCCACTCCTCGGGCCGGGTGGCAGCCCTCCTCGCAGTCGTGGTCCCGGCCAACGGCCGGGACCACGACCATTTCACGAGCGCACAAGCCGAATCTCGCCGCATGGGCGGTCAGGCAAGCCTTGCCGCACCGTCGGGCGGCGCCCATCATGTGAACGTCGCGAACTGATTGGCGGTGAGCGTGGTGGACAACCAAGCAGATCGTGGTCGCTATGCGCTGGGACACGGGGACACCGAAATCGATCGACTCCACACTCAGGCTCGCATCGTGGCGGCGATAACGCGACGATTCTGGCTAGCCGCCGGGGTGGGATCAGGGATGCAGGTGCTCGACGTCGGTTGCGGAGCCGGCCACACCTCGCTGTTGCTGGCCGAGTTGGTCGGGGAGCGGGGCAGCGTGGTCGGTGTCGACAACGCAGCTGATGCGGTCAGCGCCGCTCGCGCACGTAGCCGTGACGTCGACAACGTCGAATACATTCACGCAGACCCGACCCAGTACGTTTTCGATCGTCGATTCGACGCCGTGGTCGGCCGTTACGTGTTGATGTTCCAGCCCGACCCGGCGCCCTTTCTGGCCAAGGTCGCGCGGCATGTGCAGCCGCACGGCATCGTGTCCTTCCACGAGCTGGACTTCAACGGAGTCAGCTCACGACCGCCAGTCACTGCATTCGACCAGGTCACGCGGTGGAATCTCGAAACGAGTCGCCGCTACGGCGCCGACCCGCACTGCGGGTCTCGTATGCCCGCGATCTATCTCGGGGCCGGTTTGCCCGCTCCGAGCGTCAGTGTCGAAATCGTGTCCGGCCGTGGGCGTGGTGCAGCGGACGTCTTGGTCAGAATGCGCAACCTCACGCGCAGCTTGCTGACAGAAATGCAGCACCAACAGGTGGCGACCGCTGACCAGGTGAGCATCGACACGCTCCTCGACCGGATGCTCACAGAAGCCGCCGGCAACGAAAGCCTGGTGACCGGCCCGGTCGAAGTCGGCGCGTACTGCACCCTCTGATCGGTCGGTGACGCGCGTGGTCCACACATCGCGAGATCACACTCGGATCTGGGTTGATCGGTGGTGGGACGATGTCGAATGAGTGGACCGAGACCGAGCCGGCCGCACAACGTGGCGGGCGGCGTGATCAAAGGAGCCGGCTGTTGTCTGATGTGAACAAAGAGCTGGTCCGGAGGCACTTCGACGAGATCTGGAATCAGCGCAACCTGGCGGCCTGCGACGAGCTCATGGCCGAGGACTTCGTCGAGAACGCCGCGGCTCCTTTCGCTCCGACCAGCCCTGGCCGGGTGAACGGACCAGCCGCGATGCGTGAGACGGTCGCGTGGCTGACGACCCAGTTCCCCGACATTCGGATGGACGTCGAATCCGTTGTCGCCGAGGGCGACATCGTCGTCGCGCGCCTCATCAGCCGAGGCACGAACCTCGGCCAAGTTGGCGGTGGGCCTCCCGCCACCGGCAACGCATTCGCCGCGAGCCAAAGTCACTGGTTCAGAGTGGCCGACGGCAAATTGTGTGAGCACTGGGCCACGCGAGATGACCTGTCAGCCATGCTGCAACTCGGTGTGATTCAGCCTCCCGGGCGTCCACCTGGCGCCCGCTAGTTCCCCGAACCAGCAACTACGGGTGTTCTTCTTATGGCGGTGGCGGTGGGATTCGAACCCACGGTGGTTTTACCCACACACGCTTTCGAGCCGCAGGAACGACCAGCCGATACCGCTTGGGACCCCGTATTTACTGGCTTGTATGACAGCGTATCGCGCCAATAGGAG
>CAVPTA010000005.1:0-72148 GCA_963708645.1 uncultured Actinomycetota bacterium
CACAACAACTCCACAACCGCTGGGCCCGACGAGCAATGACGGCCGGTCCTCGGTAGTGGCGGCCGGAACGTTCCGTCCGCTTCGATCGAAGACCGGCACCCCAACCCTCTCGTCGTTGCGTCGCCCGGCACGATGAGAAAGGTCATTCCGTAATGACGGATGCCATCACTGAGACCGGTGTGTTCGAAACCGAAGCTGTCATCGACAACGGCACCTTCGGCAAGCGCACCGTACGGTTCGAAACCGGCCGCCTTGCCAAGCAAGCCGCCGGCTCGGTCGTCGCCTACCTCGACGACGACACCATGCTGCTGTCGGCCACAACGGCCGGCAAGCACCCCCGCGAGGGCTTCGACTTCTTCCCGCTGACGGTCGACGTCGAAGAGCGCATGTACGCCGCCGGGCGCATCCCCGGCTCGTTCTTCCGCCGTGAGGGACGCCCGTCCGAGGACGCCATCCTCACCTGCCGCCTGATCGACCGACCGCTGCGTCCGACCTTCATCAAGGGTCTGCGCAACGAGGTCCAGGTCGTCATCACGGTCATGGCACTCAACCCCGACCACGCTTACGACGTGCTCGCGATCAACGCGGCCTCCGCGTCGACGCAGATCTCCGGCCTGCCGTTCAACGGCCCGGTCGGCGGCACTCGCGTTGCGCTGATCGACGGCCAGTGGGTCGGCTTCCCGACGCACTCCGAGCTCGAGCGCGCCACCTTCGACATGGTCGTGGCCGGTCGTCTGCTCGATTCGGGCGACGTCGCGATCATGATGGTCGAGGCGGAGGCCACCGAGAACACCATCGAGCTGATCGAGGGCGGCGCCACCAAGCCGACCGAAGAGGTCGTCGCCGAGGGCCTCGAGGCCGCCAAGCCGTTCATCGCGGCGCTGTGCCAGGCCCAGAAGGAACTCGCCGCGTCTGCCGGCAAGGAGACCGCGGACTTCCCGGTCTTCCTCGACTACAGCGACGAGGTCTTCGAGGCCGTCGACGCCGAGGTTTCGGCCGAGCTCGCCGGCGCGCTGACCATCGCCGACAAGCAGGAGCGCGAGGCCAAGCTCGACGAGCTCAAGGACCAGGTCAAGGCCTCGCTCGCCGACAAGTTCGAGGACCGCTTCAACGAGATCAGCCCGGCCTACCGCGCGCTGACCAAGAAGCTGGTGCGCCAGCGCATCCTGCGCGACAAGGTACGCATCGACGGGCGCGGCCTGGCCGACATCCGCACGCTCTCGGCCGAGGTCGAGGTCATCCCGCGGGTGCACGGCTCGGCACTGTTCCAGCGCGGTGAGACGCAGATCCTCGGCGTCACCACGCTGAACATGCTGGGGCTCGAGCAGAAGCTCGACACGTTGAGCCCGAACCGCACCAAGCGGTACATGCACAACTACAACTTCCCGCCTTACTCGACCGGTGAGACCGGTCGCGTCGGCTCGCCGAAGCGCCGCGAGATCGGTCACGGTGCGCTCGCCGAGCGTGCGCTCATCCCGGTGCTCCCGGGCCGTGACGAGTTCCCGTACGCGATTCGTCAGGTTTCCGAAGCATTGGGTTCGAACGGCTCGACCTCGATGGGCTCGGTCTGCGCGTCGACCCTCGGCCTGCTGAACGCCGGCGTGCCGCTCAAGGCGCCGGTTGCCGGCATCGCGATGGGCCTCGTGTCCGACACCGTCGACGGCAATACCGAATACGTCGCGCTCACCGACATCCTCGGTGCCGAGGACGCCTTCGGCGACATGGACTTCAAGGTCGCCGGCACCAAGGAGTTCGTCACCGCGCTGCAGCTCGACACGAAGCTCGACGGCATCCCGTCCGAGGTTCTCGGTGCGGCCCTCAAGCAGGCGCGTGACGCGCGGCTGCACATCCTGGACGTCATGGCCGAGGCCATCGACGGCCCGGACGAGATGAGCCCGTACGCCCCGCGCGTGACTGTCGTGAAGATCCCCGTCGACAAGATCGGCGCGGTCATCGGGCCTAAGGGCGCGATGATCAACTCGATCCAGGACGACACCGGCGCGCAGATCACGATCGAGGACGACGGCACGATCTACGTCGGCGCCGAGGACGGCCTGTCCGCCCAGGCTGCGGTCGACCGCATCAACGCGATCGCCAACCCGCAGATGCCGAAGGTCGGCGAGCGCTTCCTCGGCACCGTGGTCAAGACGGCCGCGTTCGGCGCGTTCGTTTCGCTGCTGCCGGGCAAGGACGGCCTCGTCCACATCAGCAAGCTGGGTCGCGGCAAGCGCATCGGCAAGGTCGAGGACGTCGTGAACGTCGGCGACAAGATCCAGGTCGAGATCGCCGAGATCGACCAGCGCGGCAAGATCAGCCTCGTGCTCGTCGACGACGACAAGCCGGCCGAGGCCGCGGCGGCTCCCGCCGAATAACCCACCGCATCACTTTTGGCGGCAGGGCCCGATTTATCGGGTCCTGCCGCCAAAACCGTTAATCGCCCTTGACGTTGACGATCTGGCGCAACTCGTGGACGACCTCGACGAGCTTCGCCGCGTCGCGCATGACGACGTCGATGGGCTTGTACGCCTACGGGGTGCTCGTCGAGGAACGCGTCGAGACTTCCCCCACGCGATGCCGGCCATCCGCTCGTCCAGGTCCGCACGCGTGAAGCGCTTGCGCGCCGCCGAGCGCGAGTAGTTGCGTCCGGCGCCGTGCGGCGACGAGCACAACGAACCCGGATGACCGAGCCCGCGCACCACGTACGACCGGTCGCCCATCGAACCCGGGATCAACCCGAGCACGCCCTCGTGGGCGTCGATCGCGCCCTTGCGCGATAGCCACACGTCCTTGCCGAAGTGCGTCTCGCGCGCGGTGTAGTTGTGGTGGCAGTTGACCTCCTCGAGCCGCTCGACCGGCTCGCCCTGCCACTGCTCGAGCGCCAGCACGACGCGGCGCATCATCTCCTCGCGGTTGAGGAAGGCGAAGCGCTGCGCCCACCGCAGCGCCGACAGGTACGACCAGAACTCCGGCTCGCCCTCGACGAGGTACGCGAGGTCGCGGTCGGGCAGGCGGATCCAGCGCCGCTCGCACTGCTGCTGCGCGATCTTGATGTGCTTGCCGGCCAGCTTGTTGCCGACGCCGCGCGAACCCGAGTGCAGGAACAGCCAGACCGCGTCGTCCTCGTCGAGGCTCACCTCGATGAAGTGGTTGCCCGACCCGAGCGAGCCGAGCTGCAGCCGCCAGTTCGGCGCGATCGCCTCGGCCTGGTCGATGCCGTCGTGCTGCTCGAGCTCGTCGACACGCGGTCGCGTCGAGCTCGTCCACCGACGCGTTGTACTTCCCGGCCGACAGCGGGACGGCCGCGCTGATCGCGAGCATGCAGCTCGGCAAGGTCGCCGCGCAGGTCGGCGCGCTGGAACTGCGTGCGGACGGCCATCATCCCGCAGCCGATGTCGACACCGACCGCCGCCGGGATGATCGCGCCGACGGTCGGGATCACGCTGCCGACCGTCGCGCCCTTGCCGAGGTGCGCGTCCGGCATCAGCGCCAGGTGCGGCAGCACGAACGGCATCGACGCGGTGCGCTCGGCCTGCGCACGCGTTTGGTCCTCGAGGATCGAGGCGAAGTTGACCAGCTTGGACACGCCCACCATCGTGCGGCCCGCGTCAACCGGTTAGGCAGGATGGACGACGTGGCGCGCGCGGGACTGAGTGGGCTGCGCGAGCTCCCGTCGGAGGTGCGCGCGCTCGTCGGTGTCGGCTTCATGGTCGCGCTCGGCTTCGGGCTGGTCGCGCCGGCCATCCCGCTGTTCGCCCGCGAGTTCGGCGTCGGCAAGACGGCGGCCGGGGCGGTGGTCAGTGCGTTCGCGCTGATGCGCCTCGTGGCCGCCCCGTTCGTCGGACGACTGGTGAACGCGGTGGGGGAGCGGGTGATGCTCGCCGTCGGCATCGGTGTCGTCGCGGTGTCCAGCGCGTTGGCCGGTCTCGCGCAGCAGTACTGGCAATTGCTCGTGTTGCGTGGCGCCGGCGGGGTCGGCTCGATCATGTTCAGCGTCAGTGCCGCGAGCCTGCTGATCCGCGTGACGCCAAGCCACCAGCGTGGACGCGCCCAGGGACTGTGGGCGGGCTCGTTCCTGATCGGCCTCATCGCCGGTCCCGCAGTCGGGACGGTTGCGAGCTTCTCCTTGCGGCTGCCGTTCTTCCTCTACGCGGGCACGCTGGCCGGCGCAGGCACGATCGCCCTCGTCGCCCTGCGCAACAGCGAGTTCGCTGCCCGCCAGACGACGATCGCCACGCCGCTCGCGCTGAAGACGGCGCTGCGCGACCGCGCATACGTCGCAGCCCTCGTCGCGTCGTTCGCCGGAGACTTCGCCGTCGTCGGTGCGCGCAGTTCGCTCGTCCCGCAGTTCATCACCGACGACCTGGGGCGGGGGACAAGCTGGGTCTACGTCGCGTTCCTGATCACGAGCATCGTGAGCGGCGCGCTGCTGTTGCCGTTCGGGCAGATCGCCGACACGCGGGGACGGCGTCCAGTGATCATCGGTGGGCTCGCCATCGGCGCCGTCGGCTTCCTCCTGCTGCCCAGCTGGACGACTGCGGTGAGCCTGATCGTGTCGATGATGCTGCTCGGCGTCGCCGGCGCCGCCGATGCGGTCGCCCCCGGCGCGGTGCTCGGCGACGTGGTTGGGTCGCGCGGCGGCACGGTCGTCGCGGTCTTCCAGATGGCCGGTGACCTCGGTGCGGTGATCGGTCCGATCGCAGCCGGCGCGGCTGCGGATGCCAACGGCTACGGGCTCGCGTTCGCGATCAGTGCCGCGGTGGCTCTCAGCCCGCTGCCATTTGTCCTGTATGCCCGGGAAACCTTGATTCCGCGCACGTCGAACTGACCGTTCGAGCCTGTGACACGCCCTCCTTTGGCGGTACATTCTCTTTCTATCCGGTAATGTCTACCGCGACAACAGAGAACATCGAATTGATGTTGAACGTGGACTCCCGAGGAGAACAGAGCCTGATGAAGACCCTGACGCGGCCCAGGCCGCGCCCGAGCCGACTGGCCGCCGTGGCGGCCCTCACCGGTGCCGTTGCGCTGGCGATCACTGGCTGCTCGTCCTCTGGCGGTGGTGGTGCCAGCAGCAAGACGGTGAACCTGATCGGGTTCTCGACCCCGAAGCCGGCCTACGACGCTCTTGCAGCGGCGTTCAACAAGACTTCTGCGGGCAAGGGCGTGCAATTCGCGCCCTCGTACGGCCCGAGCGGTTCGCAGGCCAAGGCCGTGGCGGCCGGCCAGAAGGCCGACTACGTCGCGCTATCGGTCGGGTCGGACATGTCCAGCCTCGCCCCGCAGTTCGTCGACTCGACGTGGGACCAGGGCCCGACCAAGGGCATCGGCGCCGACTCGGTGGTCGTGATCTGCGTCCGTCCGGGCAACCCGAAGCACATCACCGGCTGGGACGACCTGATCAAGCCCGGTGTCGGGATCGTCACCGCAGACCCGGCGTCGTCCGGCTCGGCGAAGTGGAACATCCTCGCGGCCTACGAGCACACCATCTCCGAGGGCGGCTCGCAGTCCGACGCCGAGGCGTACTTGGGCAAGTTCTTCAAGAACACCGTGTCGAAGGCCGACAGCGGTTCGGATGCTGCCAAGACCTTCCTGTCGGGCACCGGCGATGTACTCATCTCGTACGAGAGCGAAGCGATCACCGCCCGTCAGGCCGGCGAGAAGCTCGATTACATCGTTCCGAAGCAGTCGTTCCTCATCCAGACGCCCGTTGCCGTGACGAAGAGCGCGCCGACTGCCGCGAAGGACTTCCTGTCGTTCGTGGAGAGTTCGGCCGGACAGAAGATCTTCGCGAGCAAGGGCTGGCGGCCAGCGCTGAGCGGTGTCACCCCTGGAACGGTGCAGGGCGCGAATGACCCGAGCAACCCGTACCCGCAGGTGCAGCAGCTGAAGACGATTGACGATCTCGGTGGCTGGTCCAAGGTCAACGACGAGTTCTTCGGCGACAGCGGCATCGTGACGAAGGTCGAAGGCAGCAGCTGACGATGGCTGTTCTCGACGCGCCGCAGCCAGCCACCCCGGGTGAGGGCACCGCCCTCACCCGGCCGGCCGGTCGGGGGACGTCGACCGCTGGTTTACGCCTGAGCACGACCTCCGGCATCGGCCTGGGAACCGCAGTCATCTGGCTGAGTCTGCTCGTCCTGATTCCGATGGCCGCGGTCATGGCCAAGGCGTTCGGGAGCGGCTGGTCGACCTTCTGGGCCGATGTCACCACCCCGGCGACCAAGAGCGTGCTCGAGTTCACCGTGGTCAGCTCCGCCATCGTCACGGTGATCAACGCCGTGATGGGCACGCTGATCGCGTGGGTGCTCGTGCGGGACAACTTCCCGGGCAAACGGGTGCGTCGACTTCGTGATCGACATCCCGTTCGCGCTGCCCACGATCGTCGCCGGTCTGGTTCTGCTCGCCGTGTACGGCACCGACAGCCCGGTCGGCGTCGACCTGCTCGGTACGCGGCGGGCGATCGTGATCGCGCTGTTGTTCGTGACGTTGCCGTTCGTCGTCCGCTCGGTTCAGCCGGTGCTCCAGGCGCTCGATCTCGAGTCGGAGTTGGCGGCCAGGTGTCTCGGCGCCGGTCCATGGACGACCTTCCGGCGCATCGTGTTGCCGTTGCTGATGCCGGCCATCGGCTCCGGCGCCGCGTTGGCGTTCGCCCGCGCAATGGGTGAGTACGGGTCGATGTTGCTCATCTCAGGTGGTCGGGCCCAGACCACGGTGGCGTCCGTGCTCATCTTCCAGAAGTACGAAAACTTCGATTACACCGGCGCGGCCGCGATTGCCACCGTTTTGTTGCTGGTCAGTCTCGTCGTCATCGTGCTGCTCGACGTCCTGCAGCGTAAGGCGGCGCGTCATGGTTAGCACTCGTGCCAGGTGGATCCAGCGCGGCCTGGTGATCCTCTACGTCGGCGTTCTCGTGCTCGTGCCGCTGTTCGTGGTGACCTATCGAACGGTCTCCGAAGGCTGGTCTGCGTTCGTCGACGCGATGACGTCGTCAGAGGCGATCACCGCCTTCCGGTTGACCTTCGAGATCGCGATCGCGGCCGTCGTGATCAACACTGTTTTCGGCGTCGGCGTCGCCCTGTTGATCACCCGCTATCGGTTCTGGGGACGACGGCTGCTCGGCCCGCTCACCGACTTGTCGGTCTCGGTCTCGCCGATCGTCGTCGGCCTTGCTCTCGTGCTCGTCTACGGCCCGCTCAGTGGTTGGTTCGGGAAGGGCCTGGCGAACGCCGGCTTCCAGGTGATCTTCGCGCTACCCGGAATGATCATGGCGACCGCGTTCGTGTCGATGCCGCTGGTTCTGCGCGAGGTGATCCCCGTCCTCGAAGAGGAGGGCATCGACCAGGAGCAGGCCGCGAAGGTGCTCGGAGCGAGTGCGTGGCAGCGGTTCCGTCGGATCACCCTGCCCGTGATCCGGCCCGCGCTCGCCTACGGCATCGTGCTCAGCCTGGCCCGCTGTATCGGTGAGTTCGGCGCGGTCCGCGTGGTCTCCGGCAACGTCGGCGGTGCCTCGCAGACCCAGACGGTGCCGCTCCTGATTCAGCAGGACAGCGAATTTTTCGCGAAGGGCACCTACCAGTTGTCATTCGTCCTGATCGTGATCACCATCCTTGCGATCGCGGTCGTCTCGATCCGGCGCAAGAAGGAGCATTCGTCGTGAGTATCGAAGCCACCGGCATCACCAAGCGGTTCGGCGACTTCGTCGCGCTCGAAGGTGTCGACCTGCACGTCGCGAGTGGTCAGCTGACCGCGCTGCTCGGCCCGTCCGGCGGCGGCAAGTCGACGCTGCTGCGCATCATCGGCGGGCTGGAAGAGCCCGACGCCGGCGAGGTGAGCATCGACGGGCGCGAGATCACCGGTGTCCCTGCGCAGCGGCGCAACGTCGGCTTCGTGTTCCAGCACTACGCCGCCTTCAAGCACCTGTCGGTGTTCCGCAATGTGGCGTTCGGTCTCGAGATCCGCAAGCGGCCCAAGGACGAGATCCGCAAGCGCGTGCACGAGTTGCTCGAACTCGTGCACCTCGAGCAGTTCGCCGACCGGCTACCTGCGCAACTGTCCGGCGGGCAGCGCCAGCGCATGGCGCTGGCCCGTGCGCTCGCGGTCGAGCCGTCCGTGCTGTTGCTGGACGAGCCGTTCGGAGCGCTGGACGCCAAAGTGCGGCGCGAGCTGCGCGACTGGTTGCGGCGCCTGCACGACGAGGTCCACGTGACCACTGTGTTCGTGACTCACGACCAGGAAGAGGCGCTCGAGGTTTCCGACGAGATCGTCGTCATCAACCAGGGCCGCATCGAGCAGGTCGGATCGCCGGCCGACCTCTACGACAAGCCCGCCAACGACTTCGTCATGGAGTTCCTCGGACCGGTCACGACGCTCGGCGGCAAGCTGATCCGTCCCCACGATGTCGAGCTGTTCACCACGCAGGTCGAGGGGACCTCCTCGGCCAGGGTCACCCGTTTGCAGCGCATCGGGTTCGAGGTGCGCGCCGAGTTGGAGGTGGGCGACGAGCACCCGTGGGCGCAGCTGACCCGCGGCCAGGCCGAGGGCCTCGGACTCGTCGAAGGCGGCAACGTCTGGGTGCGCGCAGCCGGCTGACGCCGGGGTGGCTGCTCTCATTCTCCGCAATTTCTGGGAGAATGGTCGAGTGCAGATCTCGGCCAAGTCGGACTACGCCATCCGTGCCTTGCTCAACCTCGCGGCGCATGAGCCCGACCTGGTGAAGGTCGACGTGATCGTGCGCGAGCAAGGCCTGCCTCGGAAGTTCGTCGAGGCGATCCTGGGCGAGCTCCGACGCGCATCCATCGTGCGCAGCCAACGCGGTGCCGAGGGCGGCTATGCGCTCGCCCGGCCGTCGTCGGAGATCACTCTGGGCGCGGTCATCCGCGCCGTCGACGGGCCACTGGCCGAGGTGCGCGGGCTCCGTCCGCACGAAACGACCTACGACGGTGTCGCCGAACACCTGCCGGCGGTGTGGATCGCGGTGCGCACGAGTCTGCGCCGGGTGCTCGACGAGACGACCCTTGCTCAAGTGCTCAGCGGCAAGCTGCCGTCGCAGGTGCGGCGCATGGTCGAAGAGCCGGACGCGTGGTTGCCCCGCTGACCGTAGGTCAAGATCGATCCGATCCGTGACCTGAGTCACTTGGCGAGTTAGGGTGGCGCCGTGGGACATATCGGGCCGGCGCGCGCGCAGTACGAGGTGCTGCCGTTGACGCAGACCGTGCCCAATCCCGAACCGATGCCGGTACCGCACCCCGAGCCGATGCCGGAACCGATCCCCGGCCCCGAGCCCGTTCCCAGCCCTGAGCCCGGGCCGGGTCCCGACCCGGGCCCGCCCTCGTCGATCCGGTAACGATGGGCGGGCAGTTCTCGGGCACCGAGCCGTTGGTCGGCGAGGTTGTCGGTCTGCGCACCTTCCGCGTGGACGAGACGGGACTGCTGCTGCCGCTCTACTCCGAGCAGGCGTGGTACGACGGCGCCAACGTCGCGACCTGCGACCCGCCTGCGGGTGGCGGCCGTGGACCGCACCCGGTCGTCGCCGATGACTGCGAGTGCGGGTTCTACGCCTACGGGTCCGCCCTTGCCGCCGCCCGCAACCGGCAGACCCGCTACGTGCAGGCCGTCGTATCGTGCTGGGGACGGGTGGTGGCGGGCACACAGGGTGTGCGCGCCGAGTACGCCCGCATCGACGCGTTGTGGCTCAGTCCGTCCGTCCCGAAGTGGATCAGCATGCGCATCGCGATGCGCTACCCGAGTGCGCGTGTCTACCGCGAGCGTGACGCGATGCTGGCCGAGCATCCGTTGTCGGCACTGCCCTGCTACGAACTGCCGACCCGCCAGTCTCTGGTGACCCGTGCAGGTCTGGCGACTTTCGCGGTTGCGGTGCTCGCGCTCGGACTGCTGCCATGGCGATTGATCGACGGCGCGGTGTTCGGCGCCTGGGCCGCGGCACTGGGATGGATCGCGCTGTGCGTGCTTACTGTCCTGGCCCGGCCACACTTACCCGGCCGCGCGGCCTCGGTTGCGTTGCTGCTGTTCGCGGCAGCCTGGCTCGCGGCCCCTGCGTTCGGTCTGGTCGGCTGGCTGTTGCGGCTGCCGGTGCTGCGCGCCGCGCTCGTGGCGGGTGGCGGGTACCTGCTCGCGCTGCGTCCCGGCTACTTCCCGGTCATCGCGCTCCCACGCGCTCGGGCCTTCTGTGGGGTGCGCCCCTAAGATCGGTCGAATGAGCCCGTCCCGCGCCGTCACCCAACGGCTCGACGCGACGGGCGGTGGCGAGATCACCCGCACCGTGCTGCCCGGCGGCTTGCGCATCGTGACCGAGGCGATGCCCGGCGTGCGCAGCGTCAGCGTCGGAGTGTGGGTGCCGGTCGGCTCGCGTGACGAGACGCCCGCGACTGGCCGGCACGAGCCACTTCCTCGAGCACCTGCTGTTCAAGGGCACGGCGACGCGGTCGGCGCTGGACATCGCGATCGAGATGGACGCGGTCGGCGGTGAGTGCAATGCGTTCACCGAGAAGGAGCACACCTGCTTCTACGCGACCGTCCTGGATCGTGATCTCCCGCTGGCCATCGACGTCATCAGCGACGTCGTGCTGCAATGCGACCGTCACCGCGCAGGATGTCGACGTCGAGCGCAGCGTCGTGCTCGAAGAGATCGCGATGCGCGACGACGATCCGTCCGACCTGGTCTTCGACGAGTTCTCGTCGGCGCTCTACGGCGACAGCCCGGTCGGACGTCCGATCCTCGGCACCGTCGACTCGATCGCGGCGTTGACGCGCGCGCAGGTGCACGGCTACTACGCGCGGCGCTACCAGCCGGGCGAGATGGTGGTGTCGGTCGCCGGCAACGTGAGGCATGCCGAGGTCGTGCGGCAGGTGCGCCGGGCGTTCGGCGAGGTCGCGGCACCGACCGCCTCGCGCACTCGACGGACGGTCGTCCCCGCACGTCCCGATCGCGACGTGGCGGTGCTGGCCGAAGACACCGAACAGGCGAACCTGGTGCTCGGCATGCACGGCATGTCGCGGCACGACCCACGGCGGTTCGCTCTCGGCGTGCTGTCGGCGACGCTGGGCGGCGGGATGAGTTCGCGGCTGTTCCAACGCATCCGCGAAGAACGCGGGCTGGCGTACTCGGTGTATTCGTTCACGCACGGCTACGACGACACCGGTCAGTTCGGTGTGTACGCCGGGTGCCAACCGGGGAAGGCGGACGAGGTGCTCACGTTGATGCGGGCCGAACTGGACGCTGCGGCGCATGGAGGTCTGGACGCGGTCGAGATCGAGCGGGGCAAGGGACAGATGCGCGGGAGTGTGGTGCTCGGCCTCGAGGACTCCGGCGCGCGGATGTCACGTATCGGCAAGAGCGAACTGTGTTACGGCGACGTGCTCGGGCTCGACCAGTTGCTCAGCGAGATCGACGCAGTCACGCCGGCCGACGTCGCCGAGGTCGCAGCCGAGGTGCTCGCGCGTCCGCGGTGTCTGACTGTCGTCGGGCCGTTCGGCGCGCACGACTTCGACGGCGCGGTCTGAGAGGGACGCGATGAGCGAGACGACGCGCGTCGGCGTGCTGGGTGCGCGCGGGCGCATGGGCCGGCAGGTGTGCACCGCGGTCGAGGCGGCGCCGGATCTCGAGCTGGTCGCGACGCGTTGACGTGGGCGATGCGCTGAGCGGCCTCGCCGACGCGCAGGTGGTCGTCGACTTCACCCAGCCTGATGTGGTGATGGACAACCTGCGGTTCGCGATCGAGAACGGCATCCACGCAGTTGTCGGCACGACCGGGTTCACCAGCGAGCGGCTCGACACGGTGCGTTCGTGGGCGTCGCAGCGTCCCGACGTCGGAGTGATCATCGCGCCGAACTTCGGCATCGGCGCCGTGCTCTCGATGAAGTTCGCTGAGGTCGCTGCCCGGTTCTACGACTCGGCCGAGGTGATCGAGCTGCATCACGCCGGCAAGGTCGACGCTCCGTCCGGGCACCGCTGCGCGCACCGCCGCGCTGATCGCGGCAGCTCGCGCCGACGCGGGCTTGGACGCCATGCCGGACGCGACGACGCAGGCTCTGGACGGCGCGCGCGGCGCGGACGTCGACGGCGTGCGCGTGCACGCGGTGCGGGTGGCCGGGCTCGTCGCGCATCAGGAGATCATCTTCGGCACCGAGGGCGAGACGCTGACGATCCGGCACGACTCGCTCGACCGCACGTCGTTCATGCCGGGCGTGCTGCTCGCGGTGCGCGCGGTGGGTTCGCACCCGGGGCTGACCGTCGGGATCGAGTCCCTGCTGGGACTGTGAAAGACCTACTCGCGCCCGGCCTGCGTGCAGTGTTCGTCGGCACCCGCGGACGCAGCGGTTCGCCGCACGGACGCCACTACTACGACGGAGCCGGCAACCAGTTCTGGAACCTGCTGCACCTGAGCGGGCTCACTCCGGTGCGCATCGATCCGTCCGACGACGTCACGTTGCCCTCGTACGGGTTCGGGCTGACCGGATCTCGTCTGGCGCGACGGCTCGGCCGATCTCGCCGCGCTGCATCGCGCGGTGCGCAGGGCCCGTCCGGAAGCGGTCGCGTTCGTCAGCAAGACCGCGGCGACCTCGTACGCGCGCGAGGTGCACGAGCGGCTGCCACGCGACTACGGCGCCGCTGTCGTGGACGGTGGTCGGCATCCCAGCGTTCGTGCTGCCCGGCCCGTCCGGAGCGAACAACGCGATGTCGGTGCCGCTACCGCGCCGCGCTGTGGCGTGATCTCGCCGACTTCCTCGACTCGCTCTCGATGTCGGTTGCAGCCCGCGAATGCGACCAGATGACGGCCGTTCCGAGCTCACATTGGCGGGGCAAAGCAGCGGTCAGCCGCGGCCGACGTGGGTGTCGAGCCAGTCGACGAGCGGGGCTGATCGCCTTCCACGCCTTGGTGATCTCGGCCTTGGCCTTCGGCGTGGGCAGCCAGTCGGGAGCGCCGTACTCGCGGTGCGCCGTCAGAGTCTTGTAGCGCAGCAGGTCGGCGCGCGGATGCTCCTTGTCGTAGCCGGACGGCACGCGCGTGAGCTGATGGCCGCCGAGCTCGAAACCCTTGCGCTGCACCGACGCGAGCGCCTTGTTCAGCGCGTTGCCCGGGACGTCGTCGTCGACCGCGCGACGCATCCGATCGACCTGCGCGGAGTCGGTGTCCCAGTACCCGCCGGCGACGAACAGCCCGGCCGGCACCGATGTGCAAGTACATCGACGTCTCGCCGAACCACAGGCCCTGGTGCGTCTTGTACGGCGTCTTGTCCTTGCTGAATCGCACGTCGCGGTACGGACGGAAGAACTTCGGCGTGCCGAAGTCCTTCGCCAACGCTTCGGCAAGCGCCTCGAGCGGCGCCTTCACCTGCTCGTCGTAGACGTGCTTGTGCTCGGTCCAGAACGCCTTGCTGTTGTCTGCCTCGAGGTCTTCGTAGAAATCGAGAGCAGCGAGCGGGATGCCGGTGAACGCCATAGCGCGAGCCTAGGATTCGACGCGGGTCGTAGTACCTAAGGGCAGTCGTAGTACCTAAGGGCAATTGCCGGTAATTCCTGCGCCGACAGATCGTGATCACGTGCCCATCCCGACCGTGATCTCCGTCGCCGGCGCAGCCGCGCGCAGCGACGCAAAGCCGTTCGCCGCGGCAGGTGTGCTGGGCATCGCCGCGATCGCGCTCGACCTGGCCCGCCCGTGGCCGCTCGCCCTCGCTGTCGATCACGCGATCGACGCGCAGCCGCTGTGGGGCCTGTCGGCCACCACCGTGCTCGTCCTCGCTGCGGTCACACTCGTCGTCCTGACTGCGGCAGCCGGGTTGATCGACATGGCGGCCGAGCTGTACTCCGAACGCGCCGCCGAACGAGTCGGATACCGGCTGCGTCAAGACCTGTTCGACCACGCGATGACGCTCTCGCTGCGCTGGCACGATCGCAATCGGGCCGGCGAGATCCTCTCGCGATTGACCACGGACGTCGGACGGGTGCTCGACGCGCTCGTCGCAATCGCCGTAACGCTCGTGCCGGACGCAGTTCGCGTTGCAGTCGTGCTCGCATTGCTGGTGACGATTGACCCCCAGCTCGCGCTGGTCGGGCTCGCAGTCATCCCGTTGCTCGCTGTCCTGGCTGTACGGCAACGCCGACGCGTACGCGGCGCCCAGCACGAAGCGCGCACGCAGTCCGGTCGGCTGAGCGCGTTGACGACCGATCTGTTGCGCAACGTGCGTGCCGTTCAGGCGTTCGGTCGAAGGAACCACACCAGCGCTGTGTTCGCAGCCCGCAACCGCTCGATGCTCGACGCGAACCTTGCCGCCGTCAGCACGTCGGCACGGTGGGCACCGCTCGCCGATGTAGTGCTCGCGCTCGGATCGGGGCTCGTCCTCGTCGTCGGCGGAACCCATGTCGTGCAAGGGCGAATGAGCACCGGCGAACTGCTCGTCGTGATGAGCTACCTGGCCGCTCTCTACTCACCCGTCCGTGGGCTGAGCCGCCTGTCGAGCGTGCTCGCCAAGTCGACTGCGAGCGCCGTCCGCCTGCGCGACGTGCTGCACTGCCGCGAAGGGATCACCGACTCACCCGATGCGGTCGCGGCACCCGTGCAACCGCGGACGATCCGCTTCGACGCAGTCGGCTTCGGCTACGGCACCCGACGCGTGCTGGACGGGTTCGATCTCGACCTGCACGCCGGCGAGACCGTGTGCCTGTTCGGCCCGAGCGGGGCCGGCAAGAGCACTGTGCTGCACCTGTTGCTGCGCTTGTACGACGTCGACGCCGGAGCGATCACCATCGACGGCGTCGACGTCCGGGCGATGACACAACTCAGCCTGCGCCGTTCGATCGCGTTCGTGCCGCAGGATCCCTGGCTCTTCGACGCGTCGATCACCGACAACATCGCTTACGGCACCGACCGCGCGACCTGGCACAGCATCGAGGCCGCGGCGCGGACGGCGCTGGTCGACGACTTCACCCGACGGCTACCCGACGGCTACGAGACCCGGGTCGGCGAAGGCGGGGTGCAGCTGTCGGGCGGCGAGCGGCGCCGGGTCGCGATCGCGCGCGCGGTTGTGTCTGCCGCGCCGGTGCTCGCGCTCGACGAGCCCACCGCATCACTCGACGCTGCGTCGGCGCACGGGGTGGTCGCTGCGATCCGCCGCGCAAGCGCCGGGCGCACCGTCCTGCTCGTCACCCATGATCGCGACCTCGCCGCGATCGCCGACCGCGTGATCCGCCTCGACCACGTCGAGTCATCGACTGTTCCGTCCCTCACAACGGCCGGGAGGAGGTGAACCAATGACCACGACGACACGTGTGAACGCGCCAGTGACCCATCACGGACGCGACGACCACGGCGAGGGCTCGCGCAGCCGGAGCCGCAGCCGCAGCCGCTCGCGCGGCTGAACCGATCGTCCGGCCCGCTTCGGCGGGCCGGACCCGGATCTCGGAAGGAAACACTGTGCTCGCACTGGACTTCGATTCGGACAGCATCGGTGACGACGGCCGACCGGTCAGCGCCCTCTCTGCAGGAGACCGGTTGCCGGGGGGCCCCCGCGCCTGGGAGCGCCTTGGTGTCGGACACCGGTGCGAAACGTGGTTGGGCTGGTCGGCACACCTGTGCGCGCCGGTAGTGGTGAAGTTCCCGCGCCCGGACCAGATCGGCGAACCTCGTGCCGCGCGAGCCCTCGCGCGCGAGGTCAGCGCTCTGCGCGACAACCTGCACCCCGCGCTGCCCAGGCTCTACCGTGACGGCAGCGACGACGCGTTCGCGTTCCTCGAGCTCGAGTATGTGGACGGCACGGCGCTCGACGAAGACATCGAGCAGCACGGCCGCTTCGCCCCCGTCGAGCTCGCGCTGCTCATGGTGCAACTGCTCGCAGGGCTGCGCGCGGTCCATGCGCGCGGCCTCGTCCACGTCGACGTCAAGCCCGACAACGTCATGATCCGGGAGGGCCGACCGGTGCTCGTCGACTTCGGCTCGGCACGGCCGATCGGGTCGCGCCAGCCGACGGGCACGTTGATCGGCAGCCCGGGTTACGCCGCGCCCGAACTCGAGGCCGGTGCGCCGTTGTCACCGGCAATGGACCTATACGGCGTCGGGACGATACTTTACGAGGCCCTCTGCGGAGCGCCGGCGTTCGAGCCGGACGTGCCTGCGGCCGAGCGGACCACGCCGGACCCACTCGACGACAACGACACCGCACACCTCGCGCTCCAGCTGCTGGACCCCGACCCGAGCTGCCGCCCGGACCTCGACGGCGCCGTGCACGAGCTGGCCCGCACCTGCGCGGCGGGCGGCATGGCGTTCCGCCCGGACTGGGCGCGCTGAACCCAGCAGCTACAGCGCGACGTGCAGTCGGATCTCGCGTAGTTCGCCCGCACCGGTGTCGAGTGCACGCACCAAGCCGTCCGTCGCCCAGCCGGCGCCGATCAAGAACTCGCGCGTCACCGTGTCTGCCTCAGGGATCCACGTGATCGCCCGCGTCGACCCGTCGCCACGAGCGAGGTCGACGGCAGCGGCCATCAGTCGTGAGCCGTGGCCGCGCCGTCCCCACCGCGGCTCGACCAGGATCGGCCCGACGGCGACGGTCGCCAGCGGCTCGTCCGCCTGCGGCTCGTCGGCAGGCGCGAGTGCGGTGAAGCCGACGACGTCGTTCTGCTCGAGTGCCACGAGCACGCGATGCTGCGCCGTCGGCGGGGCCGTCAATGCGTCGGTCCAGGCTGCCAGGGCAGTCTCGGTCGTCACCTGCTCGAGCACCGCGGCAGGCAGGATCGACGCGTACCCGTGCTGCCACGTCGTGACCTGGATCCGCGCTACTTCGCCGGCATCCGCGGGCCCGGCTGGGCGCACGCTCACATCGGCCATGCAGCCGACCCTACGGTTTCAGCGGGCGGGTGCTCCCGCCGGCACCGATCCTGGCGGCGCGACCTCGGTCATGTCGTCCGGCTCGTCGAGGGCCTTGGCTACGAACCAACCGCCGATCGCGAACAGCACCCCGAGCACGATCATGGTGATGCCGATGCTGACGCCCTGCGTAGCGAATTTGGTCATGATCGTGACCGCACCGGCCGCGCTGACCAGCCCCCAGAACCAGGCAGTGAACCGCCGCCCGTAACGCGCCCCGTACAAACACAGGACGAGGCCTGCGAGCAGCAGGAGGATGCCCGTCCCGATCTGCTTGGCGTCCGGCGCAAAGCCGAGGATCCCCACGAGCATCGCCGGGATCCCGACCACGACGAACGGCACTGCTACACCGTGGCGTCCGGTGCGATCGAGGGACCACGCGATCAGGTAGTAGGCGATCGCGAAGATCAACGAGACGGCAGCGACGGTCTTCGTGTCGATGGACGGGATGCTCGACGATCCGCCGGTGGCCGTACCGATCACCGACGAGCTGACCTCGCGGCTGTCCGGCCCCGCCTTGCCGACGGCGTACTCCCACAGGAAGAACGCGGCCAGGCCGAGATAGAACGTGTGCCCGCGCGCGCCGCGGACGAAGACGTAGCTGATCAGGTAGGCGATGATGCTGACCCAGACGACCGCGTCGGAGTTGAACACGTCGCCGCCGGTGAGATCGAGGGTGGCGAACTCCATTGCGACCGGGATGCCGAGCGCTGTCGCAGCAATTCCTGCGGTGACCAGCGGGCCGGTACGCGCGATCACGACCAGCGCATACCCGATCGCCACGACGATGAGCGCGAGCGCGAACCCGAGAAAGCGCCGCGAGTCGGACGACCCGACACCGCCGCCGCTGAGGATTCCGTCGCGAACCCCGTCGATGATGTAGGTGAAGCCCCACACGAGGACGCCGACCACGACGAGAACGACGCCCACACCGGTAAGGGTCACCCCGAAGCGCGGCGCCGCCCGGTGCGTGGCCCGCGCGCCGAGCCGTTGCCACAGCGTCGGACGTGGCGCCGCCGGGCCCGCCAGGGTGTGCTGACCGGGATAGCCCTGCGGTGCAGCGCCGTAGGACGGACCGCCCGGAGGTGGTGCGCCGTAGGGCCCCGCCGGTGGGGGATAGGACTGCGGCGGGTAGTTCGGATCCTGGGGGTACTGCGGATCGTTGGGATCCTGGGGTCCGCTCATGATCGTCAGCGTATAGCGAATTCTCAGGTTCCAGGTGAGGACGCGCGCGCTGTGGAACCACGCTGCAGCGGAGGATGGACAGGCCATGTTCGAGCGATTCAGCGATCCCGGCCGGCGCGTTGTCGTGTACGCGCAGGAGCAAGCACGCCTGCTCGATCATGCCGTGATCGCCTCCGAGCACCTGCTCCTCGGCGTCCTCGTCAGCGACCCTTCGGCCGAGGGCGTCCTTCTGGCGACACCCATCGATCTCGAGCTGGCCCGGGCGGCGGTCGCTGCGTACCGCCCGAAAGCATCCAAGCGCGAGCTGCGCGCCGGTCACATCCCGTTCACCCCGCACGCAAAGCAGGCGCTCGATCTTGCGTCGCGCGCTGCAGGTGATGCACAAATCGGTCCCGGCGCAATCCTGGCGGGGCTCGTCGGCGCCGACTGCGGCGCGGCCGACGTGCTCCGCACGCTGAACGTCGATCCGCAGCTGATCGCGGCAGCGGCCGCGCACCCCAATGAGGCAGAACCGACCCGCCCGGGCCGGGTGCGTCCGAAGCGTCGCGCGGACCCCGACGAGCGTTAGCGATCAGCCGCGGCGGTAACGCACTTCCGGGATCGGCCCGCCCGGCATCTCGGCGTGTTTGCGGCTCCCGTCGGCGACGAACCCGGCACGCTCGTAGAAGCGTCGGGCACGGTGGTTGTCCTCGAGCACCCACAGCACGACGGCCACATCGCCCAGCTGAACGAGCGCCTCGGTCATCAGCGCTCGCCCCGCGCCGGTCGACCACGCATCGGGATGCACGTAGATCGCGTAGACCTCGCTCGTCCCGCCCGGCAGGTCGTCATCGCGGGCGGCACCGAACATCGAGTAGCCGACGATCGCGTCGCTGGATTCGGCGACCAGAAACCGCGTGGGCCGCGCGTCGATCGAGTCGGCCAGGCGCTGCGCTGCCGCGTCCGCGTCGTAGCCTGCCCAGGCGTCGGGCGGCAGGTGCTCGGCATACGCGGCGTTCCACGACGCGATGCGGACGCCGATGATCGCTGCGGCGTCATCGGGCCACGGCCGGACGGATCACCGCTCGCCGGCGGCGTCCGCCTCGGCGTAGGCCTCGCCCTCGTCCTCTTGACGCTTCTCCCTGCGCATGTGCACCACGACCGCGACAACGATGATCACGGCGAGAATCGCCAACGGAGCCCAGGTGAGCGTCGAGCCGATCACGTTGAGCGCGCTCGCGAACGCGTAGCCGAGCAGCACGCACCCCGGCGCCCAGAAGATGCCGCCGATCGCGTTCCACAGCAAGAATGTGCGGTAGCGCATGCCGCTCATGCCGGCCATGGACGGCATGAGCGCGCGCATCAGTGCGGTGAGCCGACCGAGCAGCACCGCCTTACCGCCGTGGCGGTGGATGAACGCGTCGACCGCCGACCAGCGGCGCTCGCCGACCCAGCGGCCCAGCCGCGAGCGGCGCAGCGACGGCCCGAACTTCTTGCCGAACTCGTAACCGACCGAGTCGCCGCCGACCGCGCAGACGACCGCGATGAGCATCATGACGCCGAGATTGAGATTGCCGTACTTCGCGTTGCAGAAGACGCCCGCGACGAGCAGCGCTGTCTCACCGGGCAGCACCATCCCGACGAGAATCGCGGCCTCGGCGAACGCCAGAGCACCGGCGATCAGGTAGAGCCATTGGCCCACCGAGTCGCCGATCGTGCGCAGGACGTGCTCGAACACTGGCACATGCTCCCATGGCCGGCCATGTCCGAGCTGCGCTCTAGGGTCAGCGGCATGCCGTCATCGCTGTCGCTGGCCCAGGCGCGCCGCGTGGCACTGGCCGCCCAGGGCTTCACCGACCCCCGCCCGTCCGGGCGCGTCGATGCACGGCACATCCGGCGTGTGATCGATCGGGTCGGGCTGCTGCAACTCGACTCGGTCAACGTCTTCTGCCGCTCGCACTACCTGCCCGTGCTGGCCCGGCTCGGTCCGTACCCGCGCGACCTGCTCGACACGATGACGGCCCACACGTCCGGGCCAGTGCGCCGCGAGCTGTTCGAGTACTGGGCGCACGAGGCCTCGTTGGTGCCGGTCGAGACCCAGCCGCTGTTGCGGTGGCGCATGGCGCGGGCAGCCGAATCGGCGTGGCCGGGTGTGCGCCGCATCGCGAAAGAGAAGCCGCATCTGCTCGACGACATCATCGACCTGATCCGCGACGAGGGCCCGATTCGCTCGTCGGACACCGGTATCGCCCCCATCGCGCCGCGTCCGGGGCACATGTGGAACTGGCATGACGGCAAGATCGCGCTCGAATACCTCTTCTACGCCGGACGGGTGACGGCGGCACGCCGCATCAATTTCGAGCGCTACTACGACCTGCCCGAGCGGGTGCTGCCGCCGCAGATCCTGGCTGCGCCGACGCCGGAGCCGGCCGACGCGTCCCGGGAGCTGATCCGCATGGCGGCGCGCTGTCACGGCGTCGGCACCGAGGCCGACCTGCGTGACTACTTCCGCATGCCACACAAGGCGAGCAAGCAGGCCGTCGCCGAACTCGTCGAGTCCGGCGAACTCGAGCCGGTCTCGGTCGAGGACTGGCCGGCTCCGGCTTACCTGTGGCACGACGCGAAGCGCCCGCGCCGAGTTGCGGCGCGGGCGCTGCTGTCACCCTTCGATCCGCTGGTGTGGTTCCGCGAGCGCACCGAGCGGCTGTTCGGCTTCCGGTATCGCATCGAGATCTACACGCCGGCCCCCAAGCGCATCTACGGCTACTACGTGTTGCCGGTGTTGCTCGGCGAGGCGCTGGTCGGCCGCGTCGATCTGAAGTCCGACCGGCAGGCCGGCGTGCTGCGCGTCCAGGCGGCCCATCTGGAACACGGACATGATCCGCATTACGTGGCCGAGGAGCTGGCCGCCGAACTGGCGGTCACGGCCCAGTGGCTGGGCCTGTCGGGTGTCGTGGTGATGCCACGCGGCGAGCTCGCCCCGATGCTTGCCACGGCCGTCGCTCAGGCTGCCTGACCGGCGCTGCCGGCCCGGAACAGCCGGATATCGCCACTGCCCGTGCGCGCACGGACCGTGATGGTCGTGCCGCCAGGAGCGGGTGCATCTTCGATCGGCAGGTCGGAGCTCACTCGTCCGGACCCGGAGGTCACGTCGAGGCGGGCCGACACGCCGGCGGGGAGGCCGACACTGACCCGGCCGGTGCCTGCGGTGAAGTCGATGTCGCCCCAGGCGACGCCGACCTGGGCGTCGCCGGAGCCCGCCCGCGAGCGGACCGAACCGCGACAGCTCTCGACCGAGAGATCGCCGCTGCCGAAGCCCGCCTGCACCGAACCGCCTACGGCCCCGAGCGTGACGCTTCCGGACCCTGCCCGGGCCACGACACTGCCCGATACCGGGCCGACCTGCATGTGCGAGCTGCCGGTGCGCAGCCGCAGGTCGCCGGCGATGTCGTCGGCGGTGATGTCGGCCGAGCCGGTGGCCAGGTCGGCATCGCCGCACCGTCCGAGGACGTGGATCGGCGCCGCCGCGGTCGTGATCTTCACTGGCGTGCCGGTGGGCACATCGATCGCGACGTCCATCGCGTCGCGGTCGCGTTTCCAGCCGCCGAGCAGATCGGTCAGTCCGCCGCGGTTGGGTGCGACGACGGCCAGTGCGCCGCCACGCAGTTCGACCGCCGTGCGGTCGGCGACATCGCTGTTCTTGTCGCGCGCGGTCAGTCGGACGATCGCCTGGTCGAGCCCGTCGCGGGCGGTGACGACTACGTCGCCGTGCCCGATTCGCACGACGAGGCTGATCGGGCCGGACAGGGGGAAGGTCTTCTCGGTCATTTCAGATGCTCCTTCGATGGGTGATCTCAGCGATCGATCTCAGCGATCGGTCTCAGCCGTTGATCCAGCCGGTGATGCGATGGCCGCTCGCGCGGGTGTCCCACCCGGCCGCGCGAGCGCGGGACGGGGCGAGGGCGCGCGACGCGGCGCGCACGAGCCAGGTGTTGATCGACACCGAGTCGGCCTTGGCGGCCGATTCGACGTCGGACTTGAGTGCCTCGGACAGTCGCAGGGAAATCCGGGCCGACGCGTCTGCGTCGTCGGCAGCCGGCTCGTGATGCGGCTCGGCGACGCGAACTTCGATGCGCAGCTCGTCGCCGTCCAGGCGCACCGCGAGCACGGGCGCATCGGGGGAGTCCAGCAACGCCGCGGTGACCTCGTCGGCTGCGGCGGTCACGGCTGCCAGGATTGCGAGCCTCGTGGCGGGCTCGGCCGCCGCGGACAAGGCCTCGGCAACCCGGCGAGTGCCGTCGTCACCGAGGGCCGCCGCCGCGGCGAGCTGGGTCTGAACTTGGGCCACATAGGGTGACAGCTGCATGACATCACTATGACATCATTCCGGCGTCAGTGCAATGTCGAACGCCGTTCGACTAGATTCACCGACCGTGGCGCTTCGGGTGGACGTGATCGCCTGGACGCAGTTCGCAGCGCCGGGCGATATCGACTGGACCACCGACGCCGACGGCGGCCAGGCACTCGCCGAGTTCGCGGGGCGTGCGTGCTACGAGTCATGGCACAAACCCAATCCGGCCACCGCGACCAATGCCGGCTACCTGCGCCACATCCTCGACGTCGGGCACCTGTCCGTCCTCGAGCACGGGACGGTGACCGTCTACCTGCGTGGAGTTTCCCGGTCCTTGACGCACGAGCTGATCCGGCACCGGCACTTCAGCTACTCGCAGCTGTCGCAGCGCTACGCGCCGTCCGGGCAGGCGGAGATGGTCGAGCCGGACGTGATCGCCGACGACCCGGTGCTGCACGCGCGGTTCGAAGCCGCGACCGAGGCGTCGCTGGCGGCCTACCGCGACCTGCTCGCCGGTCTCGAAGAGAGATTCGCCGACACCGCGACGCCGACGCTGCGTCGTAAGCAGGCGCGGCAGGCCGCGCGAGCGGTGCTGCCGAACGCCACCGAGACCCGCATCGTCGTCACGGGCAACTACCGGGCGTGGCGGCATTTCGTCGCGATGCGTGCGTCCGAGCACGCCGATGTCGAGATCCGCGCCCTCGCCGTCGCCTGCCTGCGCGAGTTGCAGCGCATCGCGCCGAACGTCTTCGCCGACTTCGAGATCACGTCGCTGCCGGACGGCACCTCGGTGGCGTCGAGCCCTTACGTCACCGAAGGTTGATGCCGCCGGTGCCACGTAGGCGTCGTCGACGGCGCAAATGTTTGTGGTGACGTGTGCGTTGCTGGAGTCGTACTACGGCTGTAGGACGACCTGGCGAGAGAGCACCTCCCGAACGGTCAGCGTCGCGCCGGCCGAGAGTGTGATGTGATCAGGCAGGACTGGGCGCTACCTGACACGCGCCCTGAGTGGGGGGATAGCCATGAAACGTGCCATCGGAACCGCATTGGGCAGCGTCGGCCTGCTTGCGGCAGGAGCTGTCGGAACGGTCGTTCTCGGAGTCGGCACGGCCACCGGCGCGACGACCACCCCCACGCCCGCGACGTTCCAGATGTTCGCGAACGTCGACGCCGAGGGTGACCTCGGGTCGAACTACGGCGCGCTGATCGCGGGCATCTACGGCGGCTCCACCAACTACTTCGTGAAGTTCAAGAAGCCGATCGGCCACTGCGCCGCAGTCGTCCAGATCGGCAAGGCCGGCGGCTCGGACCAGCCGAACCCTGCGTCCCCGATCGTGACGCCTGGCGGGCCGCAGCGATTCGACATCAGCTTTCAGGTCCCGCAGAGTGGCGGCGTCGAACAGCTGCACGATCCCTTCATGATGACGGTGACCTGCGCGCGCTGACGAACGCTCAGTTCGTGGCGATGTGCGCCGTGAACGAAGTCGTGCGCAGCCCGACCCCACCGCTCCAGATCTCGAATCCGGCGTCGAGATTTTCCAGCCACCAGCGGGTGCTGACGAGCGGCTTGGGCTGTCCCTGGGCCCGGTGGGCCTGCTCGGCGTACTCGATGAACGGCTTGAGGTTGAGGTTGGTGACGTGCGTGGTCTGGACCACGCGACGGAACTGGATGTAGTTCCACGAGATGCCGGGGTAGCCGGGGTCCGACGGATGCCAGTACTGGAAGTAGTACCGAACGCCGTTGATCCGAACGATGGGTGCGCCCTTGTACAGGACGCAGCACCCGCCGCGGTGATTGAGCCAGACCATCAGCTCCGCGCCGTCGGCGTGGCCCTGCGTCATGGCGCGCTTGCCGAACCACAGGTCGTAGGAGGTGTTGTACGTCCCGGGCAACGCAGCGTTGCGGTGCACGCGCACCGCGCAGGTCGTGACCTTCGTGCGGGTGTGTCGGTGCCGGACGGTGACCGTCCGGCGGGTACCGCGCAGGCACTTGGTCGCGCGGGTGGCCCGGACACGCACGGTTTTCGTAACCGGGTGCGACGAGATCGTGGACCACGAGGACACGACCGTACGAAGCTTGTCCGCTCGCGCGGGAAGCGGTGTGTTCTTCGTGCACATGTCCCAGATGCAGCCACGGAAGATCGATGGGAAGGTCGTCACCATCTGTCGCGGAGCCGTCGGGCGCGGTGTGCGCGTGACCGTGAATCCCGCGCTCCCGTTGGACGGAGTGCGAATGCACGTCGGTCCGGTGCCCTTCCAGAACGTGTTCCGGACCTGGACGGAGTTGTCGGCAGGACCGACCGGAGTGTGGTCGTGCGTCCCGCACAGGGTCAGGCTGTGGTCGGCGTGCGGGTAGTACACGTACGGCCTCGTAATCGCTGCAGTCGCCGCAGAGCCGCCGACAAGTGCGGCTGCGGCCGCGACGGCGACGCTCGCCAGGGCAACGCTCTTCAACACTCTGGTTCTCCTGATCGGTATCCGCACAACATGATCATCGACAGCTCGCGCACAAAGAATAGGGATCGTCACACGGAAAATGAGCCGGACATTTCCGCCAGATCACCAAAGGAATCGATCAATCCGGCTTTAGCGTCGTTTCGGGATGATCAGTTGACGCCGTCCGGACGCGCCGGTCAGCCGAGCAGCTCTGCAACGGCGGCGCTGAAGACCTCGGTGTGCGTGTCGACATCGGCGACAGTGGTCGCGGGCGACATCAGCGCCATGTTGTGGAACGGAGTCAGCAGCACACCACGGTTGGCGAGATAGGTGTGCAGGTAGTCCTCGAGCGGCCCGTCGTTCGCGGCTGCCGACTCGCCGCCGTTGCGTGGCGCGGGTTTGCAGAAGCGGTATTCGACGCGCGCGCCCAGCCGGCTCACTGACCACGGCAGTTCATGTGTGTCGATCACCGCGTCGACCGCGTCGCCGAAGCGGTCGGCGAGCGCGATCATTTCCGGCCACGCCTCATCGGTGAGCACCTGCGACAGAGTTGCCCGCATGGCCGTGATTGACACCGGGTTGCCTGCGAGCGTGCCACCCACACCACCCATGTCGACGAGGTCGAGCTCGGGCATGCCGGCGATCCTGGTCTGCGAGTTCGGTCGACAGCCCGTAGGCACCGCAGGGGATTCCACCGCCGATGGCTTTGCCGATCGTCACGATGTCCGGCTGCAATCCCCACGCTCGGGTGGCGCCGCCCGGACCGGCCGAGATCGTGTGGGTCTCGTCGTCGATCAGCAGGGTTCCTGTGCGGGTGCAGGCCTCGCGCACCGCAGACAGGTATCCGTCGGCGGGCAGGACGATGCCTATGTTGGTCAGTACGGGTTCCATCAGGACGCAGGCGACATCGCCGTACGACAGCTCGCGTACGAGTGCGTCGACGTCGTTGTACTCGACGACGCGCGTCGTTGTGGTCGGGTCGACTGCCGCGCCGACGTTGCCCTCACGGATCACCTGCGCGCCGTGCTCGTCGACCTTGACGAGCGTCTCGTCCACAGTGCCGTGATAGCAGTACGAGTTGACCAGGATCTTGGAACGACCGGTGACCGCGCGAGCGAGCCGGATCGCCCATCGATTCGCGTCCGTCGCCGTGAGCGCGAAGCTCCAAGCAGCGACACCGAAACGACGGGCGAGCTCGCCGCCGACCCACGCCGCGTCGGTCGTCGGCATCATCGTGGTGATGCCCTTGCTGAGCTGCTCAGTCACCGCAGCGACGGTCGGCGCGGGCGAATGCCCGGCCATCGCGCCGGTGTCCCCGAGCGCGAAGTCGACGTAGTCGATGCCGTCGATGTCGCGCACGCCCGCTCCGTGTGCCGCGTCCAGATAGAGCGGGAAGCCGCCGGCAGCCTTGTTCATCCAGGTCATCGGCACCCCGCCGAACAGCGCGGTCTGCGCGCGCTCGTGCTCGGCTGCCGAGCGCGGGTGCAGCTCGGCGAACCGGGCTCGCTCACGTGCGAGCAGTTGCTGGACATGGGACGCATCGATACCGACCATGGCGAAATCTCACCAGAAGATCGGCAGTCGCCGATATCCTGGGGGTATGCCAGTCACCTCGGATCCGGCCCGGCCGTTCGGCCGGCTGCTCACGGCGATGGTGACGCCGTTCGGCGTCGACGGATCTCTCGACCTGGCGGCGGCCACCCGGCTCGCCACGTACCTCGTCGACGAGCAGGGCAACGACGGGCTCGTCGTGAACGGTACGACGGGTGAATCGCCGACCACGTCCGACGGTGAGAAGGCCGACCTGATCGCCGCGGTCGTCGATGCGGTCGGCGATCGGGCCCACATCGTCGCGGGCATCGGCACGTTCGACACCGTCCACACCGTTCACCTCGCCGAGCAGGCTGCGAAGGCCGGCGCCACCGGAGTACTGGTCGTGACGCCGTACTACTCCAAGCCGCCGCAGGCCGGGTTGCTGATGCATTTCCGCGCGGTCGCCGACGCGAGCGAACTGCCGGTGATGCTCTACGACATCCCGGGACGCACCGCGACTGCCGATCGCGACCGAGACGATGATCGAGCTCGCCGCGCACGAGCGCATCGTCGCCGTCAAGGACGCGAAGGGCGACCTGATGGCTACCTCGCGGGTGCTGGCCGAGACCGACCTCGCCTACTACTGCGGCGACGACGGCATGACGCTGCCGATGCTGGCCGTCGGCGGGGTCGGCGTGGTCGGGACGTCGACGCACTTCAGCGGGCCCGGCACCAAGGCATGATCGAGGCGTACGAGCGCGGCGACGTCACCTCGGCGCGTGCCCTGCACCGCGCGCTGCTGCCGATCTACTCCGGCATCTTCCGTACCCAGGGCTGCATCCTCGTCAAGGCCGGGCTCAAGCTGCGCGGCCTCGAGGTCGGCCCGGTCCGTGCGCCGCTCGTCGACGCGACCGAGCACGAAATCAGCCATCTGCGACAGGATCTGGCGGCCGCCGGCCTGTGAGCGCGCCTCCTCGATAACCGTCGACCTCAAGGTTAGGGTTCTCGGGTGCCCGCCTCGTCCACACGAACCCGTCCGCCCGCGCGCAAGACCGCGTCACGTAAAGTCACGCACCAAGTCACGCGCCACGTCTCGCCGCCCGGCGGCGCGGAAGTCCGCGCGTCGGCCGGCACCGCTGCTCGCCCCGTTTCGCGCGCTGGGCCACCTGCTGCGGGGGATGTGGAAGGCGCTCGCCGCAATCATCGGCGGCGTGGCCCGCGCCGCAGGACGCAACGCCGCCACGGCGCGCGAGCTCGAGCCCGAGCATCGCCGCGACGGCATCGCGCTCGGGGTGCTCGCCGTCGGGCTGATCGCCGTTATCGCGGTGTGGTTCGGCGCCGCGGGCCCGATCGGCCACGGCCTGTCGATCGGTTTGCGCGCACTGATCGGCAACGGGGCGGTGCTGCTGCCCCGTGCTGCTCATCGGTGCCGCTGCACACATGTTGCGACAAGCGCCATTGCCGCAGGCGCGCGGCCGCACGCTGGTCGGCACGCTGGCGCTCGCGATCTGCGTCCTGGGGATGTTCGACCTGTGGGGTGGGTCGCCGACGAGTTCGCACGGGCGCACGCACGCCGGGGGCGCGATCGGCCACTTGATCGGTGCACCGCTCGCGCGCGGTGTCGGCGCCGTCCTGGCGGTGCCGTTGCTCGCGATCCTCGGCTTCTTCGGGATCCTCGTTGTCACGGCGACCCCACTGCCCGTGCTGATCACGTACCTGCGCGAACTCGTGACCGGACGCCCGAAGCTCGATGCCGAGTTCGAGGTCGAGCCGATCGAGGAGGTCGTGCCGAAGCGGCGCCGCCGCTCACGCACCGTCGCGGACGCGGATCCAGCGTTGGACGCCACGCTCGCCGACGAGGCGACGACCGAGTTGCCGGGATCGGGCGAGCTCGGCGCGCTCGACGCGGCAGCGCTCACGAAACCCAAGCCGCGCAAGCCGCGCGCGCCGAAGGTGGTCGAGGCCGACCTGCCGCCGATCGACCGGCCGATGCAACTCGAACTCGACCGCGGTGCGGGCCTGTACACGCTGCCGTCGTTGAAGGATCTCGCACTGGGCACGCCGCACCTCGAACACACCAAGGCCAACGACGAGGTGATCGCCGCACTGCAGCAGGTGTTCTCCGAGTTCGACGTCGACTGCGCGGTCACCGGCTTCAGCCGTGGTCCGACAGTCACGCGCTACCAGGTCGAGGTCGGTCCGGGCGTGAAGGTCGAGCGCATCACGAACCTGCAGCGCAACATCGCCTATGCAGTGAAGAGCGCCGAGGTGCGCATCCTGTCGCCGATCCCGGGCATGAGCGCGGTCGGTGTCGAGATCCCGAACGCCGACCCCGAGGTCGTCATGATCGGCGACGTGCTGCGCTCGCCGGTCGCCCAGCGTGATCACCACCCGATGCTCGTGGCGCTCGGCAAGGACGTCGAGGGCGGCTTCATCGTCGCCAACCTGACGAAGATGCCGCACCTGCTCGTCGCCGGCGCAACGGGTGCAGGCAAGTCGTCCTGCATCAACACGTTGATCCTGTCGATCCTGACCCGCGCGACACCCGACCAGGTGCGCATGGTGCTCATCGATCCGAAGCGCGTCGAATTCGCTGCCTACCAAGGGATTCCGCATCTGGTCACGCCCGGTGATCACCAACGCGAAGAAGGCCGCCGACGCGTTGCAGTGGGTCGTGCGCGAGATGGACATGCGCTACGAGGACATGGAGTCGTCGGGTGTGCGCCACATCGACGACTTCAACCGCAAGGTGCGCAGTGGCGAGCTGGTCGCCCCGCCGGGATCCGAACGTGTCTACGCGGCGTACCCGTACCTGCTGGTGATCGTCGACGAGCTCGCCGACCTGATGATGGTCGCTCCGCGTGACGTCGAGGACTCGGTCGTGCGCATCACGCAGCTGGCCCGCGCGGCAGGCATCCACCTCGTGGTCGCGACACAGCGTCCGTCCGTCGATGTCGTCACGGGTCTGATCAAGGCGAACGTGCCGTCGCGACTGGGGTTCAAGACCTCGTCGCTGGCCGACTCGCGCGTCATCCTCGACCAGCCGGGTGCCGAGAAGCTGCTCGGCAAGGGCGACGCGTTGTTCTTGCCGATGGGCGCGTCGAAGCCGGCGCGCATGCAGGGTGCGTTCGTGACCGACGCCGAGATCAACGCGATCGTGGCGCACTGCAAGGAGCAGCTGCAGCCGACCTACCGCGAGGACGTGACCGCGGCGCCGGTGGCGAAGAAGGAGATCGACGAGGACATCGGCGACGACATGGACCTGTTCCTGTCCGCCGTCGAGCTCGTCGTGTCGACGCAGTTCGGGTCGACGTCCATGCTGCAGCGCAAGCTGCGGGTGGGTTTCGCAAAGGCCGGCCGGCTGATGGACCTGATGGAGTCGCGCGGCATCGTAGGCCCGTCCGAGGGGTCGAAGGCTCGCGAGGTGCTCGTCGTCCCCGACGAGATGGCCGGTCTGCTCTATGCGCTGCGCAATGGCGGCACCGCCGACGACCTGGTCGAGGCGGACGAGCCCGACGACAGCGAGATCTCCGCCACCCCTAACCCCGACAGTGGTCAGTCCCGGCTTCAGTGGTTGGTAGCAACTGACCACTGACGCCGAAACTGACCACTGTCGTGGACGTTTCGGTTCGGACGCTCAGGCGCGGCGGTGCCGACCTGTGTAGAACATCTTGAACATGCGCAGGCCGCGCGTGCCCGGCTTGCGGTGCCGGCCGGCATATTCGCCGACCGCCGTCGGGAATCCGGACGTGGACGGAGCCCACGGTGTGTATGCGGGCTCTACCCGCTGGATCGTGGCCATGACGCAACACCCCCTTCGCCGGGAACGCTAACCCTCGACTTGCACTTGAGGGCGCAGACACGCGCGGGATGTCGTGAGTTACAGGATGCGCAACATCCGGGTGTTCCCGAGGGTGTTCGGCTTGACGAATTCGAGGCCGAGGAATTCGGCGATACCCGGGTCGTACGAGTGACGCAGGGCGTCGTAGGTGTCGTGGTCGACCGGTGCCCCGTCGATCTCGCGGAACTCGTGCCGGGCGAAGAAGTCGACGTGGAAGGTCAGCGCGAACAGCCGCGACAGTCCGAGTTCGCGAGCGGTCGCGATCAGCCCGTCCAGCACGAGCGCTCCGATACGCTCACCACGCCGATCCGGATGCACGGCCAGCGTGCGGATCTCGCCCAGGTCGGCCCACAGCACGTGGAGCGCGCCGCATGCGACGACGGCGCCGTCCTGCTCCGCGACGAGGAAGTCCTGGACGTCCTCGTAGAGCGTGACCAGCTCCTTGGCAAGCAGCTTGCGGCCGGAGCCCGCGTAGATGTCGACCAATGCCTTTATCGCGGGGACGTCGGCGGTGCGGGCGCGGCGGACGAGCACCGCCCGAACCTACGGCACGATGCGGCTGAGATCCGTCGTCCCCCAGGCAATGTGGCTACCCGCCTGTCGCGTGAGCGCATGGTTACCGGGTCGACCGTTCGGCCCGATCGCCACGATGGTGACCGTGACAGCGCCATTCCGGTAGACGGCTGCCCCCGGCTCGGACGGTGAGGCGCGGCGATCAGCTCGCTGCGCGATGAATTCCAGCGAGTGGTCCCGACCCGCGTGGAGCAGGAGGAAGACCACATCGGACGAGGACAGGATGACCTGATCGAGGGTGTAGCCGGTCGGGACGGCGACGAGTCGGAAGGTCGTCGTGAGAGGCAGGTGCTGGTACGGGCGGGCAGCGCGCGCGACCGCGAGGATGGCAGCTGGGGTCGGCACCCGCTTGATATTGCCCACCTGCTCAGCGACGGCCCATTGATCGGGAGCGAACTCCCACACAACCGTATGGAGAGCTCGATCGCGACCGTGGTACTGCTCGAAGCCGTCGGTTCCGGCGTAGCCGCGATGACCTGACACGAGCACAACGCTCTGGTGTTGCAGCGGCGAGAACTTGTACGTGTGCGGTGCCCACAGAGTCACCGCGACATCGCCGCTCGCGTCGCCTCGCGGGGTGCGGACGGTGACGCTGCGAGAGCCGTCGCCCATGGTTGCCCGCGTTGTCACCGGATAACCGGCCACGTCGAAGGAGGTGAAGGCCGAGGCGGGCAGCCCGGTCGCCGGCGGCGTGCGGTGACCCGGGCGCAATTGGATCACCACGACCATCGCCGCGAGCCCGAGCGCGATCACCGCAGCCACAGCGACCGCAACGCGGGGGCGGACCTGAGGACGCCAGTGGATGCGAGCAGCGGGCTTCGCGTGCTCCGGGCCGGCCCATGACGGTCCGTAGTCGACTGTTCGCGACTGGGCTGTCAACGTCGCCCGCAGCAAGCGCTCGAGGTCGTCGTCGGTGCGGGTGGCGCTCATCGGACGTCCTCCGTCGTGAGTTCTCGATTGGTGCGCAGCGTCGCGAACGCTCGCGCAGCGAGGCTGCGCACCGTGCCGGGCCGCGCGCCGAGCGCGTTGGCGATCTCGGCGTCGCTCAGATCGAGGTAGTAGCGCAGCACGAGCACTGCGCGCTGGCGCTCGGGCAATGTCGCCAGCGCACGCCACATCGCGTCCTGCTCGCCGCCGTCCGGTCCCGGGGTCGGCGTGTCCGGCGGGTCGATCAGCACGAGTGCGGACGAGGCGCGGCGGCGGCGGTACGAAACGTGCGCCATTCACGATCACCCGCCGCGCATAGGCGACCGGCGCCTCGACGGTGAGCGTCTCGCCGAAGCGGCGATACAGCGCCGCGAACGCGTCCTGCACGAGGTCTTCGGCCAGGCCGCGGTCGCCGCACAGCACGTACGCGAATCGGGTCAGCCCGACCGAGTGCGCCTCGGCGAAGGCCGCCAGCGTCAGCGAGGGCATCGCGGTGAGTGTTGGTTGCACATCCGTTTGAACGCTACGTCGACCCGGATCTGCTGCGCCGAGTTGTCGCTGTGGTCGTGGCAGAGGAACCGCCGCGCGGCGACTACCATTGCTCGTCGTGAGTGAGGGCACGCGCAAGGTCGCGGTGGTGACCCTCGGATGTGCCCGTAACGAGGTTGACTCCGAGGAACTGGCGGCGACCCTCGGCGCGGGCGACTGGCAGATCACCGACGAGGACGACGCCGAGGTCGTCCTGATCAACACCTGCGGGTTCGTCGACGCTGCCAAGAAGGATTCGATCGACACCGTCCTCGCGGCCAAGGACACCGGCAAGAAGGTTGTCGCCGTCGGTTGCCTGGCCGAGCGCTACGGCGACGAGCTGGCCAAGAACCTCCCCGAAGCCGACGCGGTGCTCGGGTTCGACAGCTATGCCGACATCGCGGCGCGCCTGGACGACGTGGCGGCCGGACGCCGGATCGAGGCGCACGCGCCGCGCGATCGGCGCACGCTGTTGCCTGTCACGCCGGTACACCGGCCGTCCGCGTCGGCCGAGGTTGCCGTGCCCGGGCACGCCTGGCTGCCGGGTAAGCAGGTGCGCAAGCGCCTCGACGATTCGGCGCTGGCCTACCTGAAGATCGCGTCCGGCTGCGACCGGCGGTGCACGTTCTGCGCGATCCCGTCCTTCCGCGGGTCGTTCGTGTCGCGACCGCCGGCCGACATCCTGGCCGAGGCGCACTGGCTCGCCGGGCAGGGCGCGCGTGAGCTGGTGCTGGTCAGCGAGAACTCCACGTCCTACGGCAAGGACCTCGGTGACCTGCGCGCCCTCGAGAAGCTGCTGCCGCAACTCGGCGCGGTCGACGGCATCGAACGCATCCGGGTGAGCTACCTGCAGCCGGCCGAGCTGCGACCGTCGCTGCTCGAAACGATCGCGACTACGCCTGGAGTGGCGCCGTACTTCGACCTGTCGTTCCAGCACGCTTCGCCGACTGTCCTCCGTCGGATGAAGCGGTTCGGCTCGACCGACGCGTTCCTCGACATCCTCGAGCGGGCGCGCGGATTCGTTCCCGAGGCGGGCGCGCGGTCGAACGTCATCGTCGGGTTCCCGGGCGAGACCGACGACGACGTCGCCGAGCTCGAGAGGTTCCTGACCGCTGCCCGCCTCGACGTCGTCGGCGTGTTCGGCTATTCGGACGAGGACGGCACCGACGCCGAGAAGTTCGACGACAAGCTGCCCGAGGACGAGATCGCGGCGCGCGTCGAGCACATCACCGCGCTGGTCGACGAACTGATGAGCCAGCGCGCCGAGGACCGGGTCGGTGAAGCTGTCGACGTGCTCGTCGAGGACGCCGATGAATCGGTCGGACGCGCGATGCACCAGGGACCCGAGACCGATGGCATCACGCGGTTGACGGGCCCGGTCGAGCGAGGCACGTTCGTGTCGGCTGTCGTCGTCGACAGCGAGGGCGTCGACCTCGTTGCCGACGTCAAGGGTCCCGCATGGTGATCGCGTGGTGAAGACACCCGCCCGGCTCGATCTCGAGGCCGACGAGCCGGATCCGATCTCGGCGGTGCCGAACGAGGTTTCCGCGTGGAACCTGCCCAACACGTTGACCGTGTTCCGGCTCGCGCTCGTCCCGGTGTTCCTGGTTGCCCTGTTCTGGGGGACCGGCCACCTCACCAGCTGGCGCATCGTCGCGTGGCTGATCTTCGGCATCGCGTCGATCACCGACCGCATCGACGGCGAACTGGCACGCAAGCGGAACTCGGTGACCGAGTTCGGCAAGCTGGCCGATCCGATCGCCGACAAGGCCCTGGTCGGCGCGGCGTTGATCGGCCTGTCGCTGCTGCACGACCTGCCGTGGTGGGTGACTGTCGTGATCCTCGTGCGCGAGGTCGGCGTGACGCTGTTGCGTTTCTGGGTCATCCGGCACGGCGTGCTGGCTGCCAGCCGAGGCGGCAAGCTCAAGACGCTGCTGCAGGCGGTCGCCATCGGACTGTTCGTGCTGCCCGAATGGGGCTGGCTGCGCGACGTCGCGTGGGTGGTCATGATCGCGGCGATCATCGTCGCACTGGTCACCGGGTACGACTACGTCGGCCGGGCGCTGCGCCTGCGCCGGGGCTCGCTCGCAGCCCGCGCACAGGCCTGAGCGGGAATCCGCGCCGCCCGCCGTCCGTTGAACAAGCGTGTTCGCCCACAGCGGACACCGCACGCAACCCGCTGGCGCAGTCGGGACCGGCCGGTACCGTGAACGACACGCAGCGTGGTGCAAGTGTGCTGAATGCTCAGGAGGTCGATGTCATGCCAGTGCTTCGTCAAGTGGTCGGCGACACCCTCCGCGCGCTGCGTCTGCGCCAGCGCCGCACCCTGCGTGAGGTCTCGGCCAGCGCACGGGTGAGCCTCGGCTACCTGTCCGAGGTCGAGCGTGGCCAGAAAGAACCTTCGTCGGAGTTGCTCGCCGCCATTGCCGCAGCACTCGAAGTCGAACTGTCCGACCTGTTCGCCGAGGTCGCCTCGGTACTGCGCCGCGAAGAGAAGCTGGCATCGGTCGGCATCCTCGGCGGTGGCCGCCTGGCTGCCGTCCCGGGCGCCGGATCGGCGCGCATCACGCCCGCCCCGCCGGCCGACAGCGCCGGTGGCGTTGCGGTGCGGACGGTCTCGATCGCCGCTGCCTGAGAGCTCTCCTCGTCACATCCGCAACATCCGTCACAGATCCCGGCGGGTCTGCGCGCGCCGCCACGAATGGCGTGCCTGCCGCGGCTAGCGTCCGAACCATGGCAACCGGTTCGCGGGGCCACGCTGCCGAGTCGAGGTGCGCACATGCCAGATCCACTGTTCGACACGCTGTTCCGATCCACCGCACGCCCTTCGGGGCCACCGCCGATCGCGTCGGCAGCGCCGGTCCGTGAGACCGGCACGCGCACCCGGGCGGGCAACGCGATGAACCGCACCCGCGCCGCGCTGCTGGACGGTGCACGCCGTGCCGTCGAGAGCAGCGGCACCAAGATCACGATGGCGCAGGTTGCCGCGGCCGCCGGGGTCGCCAAGGCGACGCTGTACAACCACTTCCGCACCCGCGAGGCAGTGCTCGACGCGCTCGTGCTCGACGAGGTCGCGCGGCTGTCCGAGCGTGCTGCGGGGTTGCCGCTGGCCGACGCGCTCGCCACGACTGCCGCGGCTGTGTCTGACAGCCCGCTGTTGCGCACCCTGGCTCGCGTCGAGCCGGCCACCGTTGCCACCCTCGGGCGCATCGACCGCACCGCGACCGGCTGGCAGCGCGCTCGCACGGCGGTCGACGCAGCGCTGGCCGCTGACGGACGAGGCGGCGCCGACTTCGTGTTGCGCTGGCTCGCGTCGTTCGTACTGAGTCCGGCCCGGCCGGCAGGCATCGCAGCCGATCTGGCAGTGCTCGTCGCGGCACTGCCCGACGTTCCGGCAACAGCCGAGGTCGCCGCCTCAGCCTGAGGTCACGCCCGGCTGGCAGCGGGGGCACCAGTAGGCCGGCCGCTGGTAGGGCGGGGCGCCTTGCTGTGCAAGCGAGATCGGCGTGCGACACCGCAGGCACGGCTCGCCGCCGCGTCCGTAGACCCAATGCTCCTGGCCGCGCCCGGAGCGGCCGGTGGTCGATTGCTCGGGATGGTCGCGGTTGGCCCGCAGAAATCGGTGCGCGGTTTCGACGACCGATTCGAGGTTCGTGACGGCGCCGGTGGGCGTCCAGGGATTCACCCGTGTCGCGAACAGGGCTTCGCACTTGTACATGTTGCCGATCCCCGCGAGGTTGCGCTGGTCGAGCAGCGCCTCGCCGATCGCCACGTCCGGCGCTTGACCGAGGTTGGCCAGCGCCGCCTCGAGATCCCAGTCGGGGCCGAGCAGATCGGGGCCGAGATGGCCCACGAGCTCGTGCTCACGTGCAGTCTGGATCAGGCGCAGATCGTGGATGCGGTAGCCGGTCGCCAGCCACTCGTTGTTGCCGAGCAGCACGCGGATCATGTGGTCCGGATGCCGTCGCGCCCGCACGCCTGCGCGGGTGAGTTGCCACGTCCCGTCCATGCGCAGGTGGCTGTGCAACGTCAGACCCGACTCGAAGCGGGTCAGCACGTGCTTGCCCCGCGCGATCACCGCTTGGACCGTTTCACCGGTGAGTTCGGACGTGGCGAGCTGCGGCACCCGCAATTGCGCAACGGTGAGTGCTCGGCCGGACAGCGCAGCATCGAGGCGATGCGCGGTGAGCCAGACGGTGTCGCCCTCAGGCATGAGTCACGGCGGGGTCAGCCCCGCAGCCGCAGCCCGCGCGGCGTCGGCCGGAAACCCGCCGAGGCCAACGCCTCGCCCAGCGGTGAGGCCACGATCGGCACACCGTCGGCACGTTCGACCGCCAGCTTGCCGAGCGCGCCGTCACGCACCGCGAGCGCAAGGGCGTCGGCCGCCGGCTGCAGGACGGCGGGGTCGTCGGTGAACGAGAGCAGGCTGCGGCCGCCGCGCTCGACGTAGAGCACGCACACACCGTCGAGCAGGACGACCAGTGCGCCTGCCTTGCGGGCCGGCTGATGACCGCGCCCGCCGCCCTCGGGTGCAGGCGCGACCGGCCAGGGCAGCGCCGCGCCGAACGGGTTCGCGGGATCGGTCGCGGCGAGGACGAGCGCGGGCGCTGCTTCACGCACGTCGCCCGGGCGGGCCTGCCCGCGCAACCGGTCGACGGCACCGGGCAGTGCGAACTGCGCAGCGCCGAGACCGTCGACGAAGTAGCCGCGGCGAGCGCGGCCCGATTCTTCGGCGGCTTTGAGCACGGGATAGACGCCGGCGAAACCGCCGCTGATGCGTTCGGCGGCCACCGATCCGCGCGTGACCAGCCCGTAGCGGTCGAGCAGCGTGTCGGCCGCTGCGAGCGCGCGTCGGGTCGGATCGCCGTCGCGGGCCGGAAGTGCCGACCAGCGCCCGGACATCGTGTACGGCACGCCGCTGCGTGACGCCGAGGTGGTCGGGATGCCGGCGAGGCCGCCGTAGCGGCCGTACCGGGTGCGCGGTGCGCGTGGACGGCGCGCGTGAGCGGTGCGGGCCGAGCCGTCCAGGCGCGCCCGCAGTGGAGCGAGCGTGTCGTTGGTGAGCGCGCCCGCCCAGATCAGCTCCCACACTGCGGCGCTGACGTCGTCATCGGAGACATCGCCGGTGCGATCGGCGAGCGCGCGGAAGAACATCGCCGAGCCGGGTTCGAGTGCGCCGAGCAGGCTCGCAGCCACGCCGTCGACGGATTCGAGCGGCGGAAGCAGCAGAGGGGCGACCTCGGCGGGTGCCAGCGCAACCCAGCCGTCGTTCCCGGCCAGTGCGCCGGCGCCGGTCCAGACGACCTCGCCGGCCAGGGTCAGCTCGTCGAGCATCGTCGGTGCGTAGTCGGCAACGCGGGCGGGCAGAATCAGCGACTCGAGCGCGCTCGCCGGCACCGGGACGCCGGCCAGCTGCTCGACGGCGCGCAGCACCCCGTCGACGCCGCGCGCCGACCGTGATCCGACGCCCTGCCACGACGGGATGAACCGGGCCAGCGCGTCCGGCGGCACCGGCTCGACCTCCTTGCGTAGCGCTGCGAGCGAGCGCCGGCGCACCATGCGCAACACCTCGGCGTCGCACCACTCGGTACCGACACCGTCCGGCCTGAATTCGCCCTGGATGACCCGGCCGGCGGTGGCCAGCCGGGCGAGAGCGGTCGCAACTACTGCGACACCGAGGCCGAGCCGCGCGGCCACATCGGCGGGATGGAACGGGCCGTGTGTGCGGGCGAACCGCGAGACCAGGTCGCCGAGGGGATCCTTGACCGGCTCGGTGAACGCCTCGGGCACCCCGACCGGAACCGCTGCGCCGAGGGCGTCGCGCACGCGCCCCGCGTCTTCGATCGCCAGCCAGCGCTGCTCGCCGGCGATGCGGACCCGGATGGCCCGGCGCGACTCTTCCAGCATGGCGAGGTCGGCCGCGGTCGCTCCGCGAGCGATCGCTTCGTCGGTCGTCAGGTCGCCGACCGCTCGGAGCAGGTCGTGGACGCCGTCGGGACCGTTGGCATGCCGGTCCGGAGCGAGCCGAGCGACCTCTCGCTCGACTTCGGCCAGCGCCTCGGCGTCGAGCAGTTCGCGCAGTTCGGTTGCGCCGAGCAGTTCGGCGAGCATTGCCGAGTCGAGCGACAAGGCCTGTGCGCGGCGTTCGGCCAGCGGTGCGTCGCCCTCGTAGAGGAACATGCCGACGTAGCCGAACAGCAACGATCGGGCGAACGGCGACGCGCTCGGTGTCTCGACCTCGACGAGCTTGACGCGCCGCGACGACAGATCGCGCATCAGGCCGACAAGACCCGGAACGTCGTAGACGTCCTGCAGGCATTCACGCATCGCCTCGAGGACGACGGGGAACTCGCCGAATTCGGATGCGACCTGCAGCAGTTGGTTCGCGCGCTGGCGCTGCTGCCACAACGGGGTGCGCCTGCGGGGATCGCGGCGGGGCAACAGCAGCGATCGGGCGGCGCACTCGCGAAAGCGCGAGGCGAACAGGGCGGACCCGCCGAGTTCGGACGTGATCATCGCCTCGAGCTCGTCGGCCTCGAATATCGCGAGGTCGGCGCCGGGCACCTCGCCGTCGGTGTCGGGCAGACGCAGCACGATGCCGTCGTCGGAGTGCATCGACGACACGTCGAGCCCGAACCGCTCGCGCAGGCGGGCTCCGATTGCGAGTGCCCACGGCGCGTTGACCGGGGCGCCGAACGGCGAGTGCACGACCAGGCGCCAGTCGCCGAGCTCGTCGCGGAATCGCTCGACGAGCACCGTGCGGTCGTCGGGCAGGTGGCGGGTGGCTTCGCGCTGTTCGGTGAGGTAGGCGATCAGGTTGTCGGCGCCCCACTCGTCCAGGCCGGCACGCTGTGCTCTCGCGCGGGCTTCGGACGGTTCGGCCTCGGCGACCTCGCGCAGGAACGCGCCGAGCGCGCGGCCGAGTTCGACGGGACGTCCGGGGGAGTCACCCTTCCAGAACGGCATGCGGCCGATCTGCCCGGGCGCGGGCGTGACGAGCACGCGGTCGTGGGTGATGTCCTCGATGCGCCAGGACGAGGAGCCGAGCAGGAACACGTCGCCGACGCGCGATTCGTAGACCATCTCTTCGTCGAGTTCGCCGACGCGGCGGCCGGGCCCCTCGCCGCCGGCAAGAAAAACGCCGAACAGTCCGCGATCGGGGATCGTGCCGCCGCTGGTGACGGCCAGTCGTTGGGCTCCGCGACGGGCAGTGAGCTCGCCGGTGACCCGGTCCCAGACCAGGCGGGGACGAAGCTCGGCGAACGCGTCGGACGGGTAGCGGCCGGCGAGCATGTCGAGCGTGGCCTCGAGCGCTGAGCGCGGCAGGCCGGCGAACGGTGCTGCTCGGTGCACCAATGCCTCGACGTCGTCGATGTTCGCCGGTTCGAGCGCGACCATGGCCACGATCTGCTGCGCGAGCACGTCGAGCGGGTTGCGCGGGTAGCGCATCGACTCGATCGCGCCCGCGCGCATGCGCTCGGCGACCACGGCGCATTCGAGCAGGTCGCCGCGGAACTTCGGGAAGATCACGCCCCGGCTGACCGCACCGACCTGGTGCCCGGCCCGTCCGACGCGCTGCAGCCCGGACGCGACCGACGGCGGCGACTCGACCTGCACCACGAGATCGACCGCGCCCATGTCGATGCCGAGTTCGAGGCTCGACGTCGCGACCACCGCGGGTAGGCGCCCGGCCTTCAGGTCCTCCTCGACCAGGCTGCGTTGCTCGCGCGACACCGACCCGTGATGTGCCCGCGCGATCACGACCTGCTCGGCAGGCGCTCCTGCGCCACTTTGCGCCATCACCTGCGCCGGAGGTGCGTCGTCGAGACGTCGCATGCCGGCGCGTTCGGACGCCAGTTCGTTCAGGCGGGCCGTGAGACGTTCGGCCAGGCGTCGCGAGTTGGCGAACACGATCGTCGAGCGGTGCTGCTCGACCAGATCGAGCACGCGCTCTTCGACGTGCGGCCAGATGCTCGCGCGATTGCCGGCACCCGCAGCCGGGCCGGAGAGGTCTTCGGTGAGCTCGCCGAGATTGCTCATGTCCTCGATCGGGACGACGACCTCGAGCTCGAACGTCTTGTCGATCGGGGGTTGCACGACCGTCACCGGACGTCCGCCGGCGAGGAAGGTGGCCACCTCGTCGACCGGACGCACGGTCGCGGACAGTCCGATGCGCTGTGCGGGCTGGTCGAGCAGGGCATCGAGCCGCTCGAGGGTGAGCGCGAGGTGCGAGCCACGCTTGGTCGAGCAAACGGCGTGGACCTCGTCGATGATCACCGTGTCGACACCGCGCAACGATTCACGCGCAGCCGAGGTCAGCAGCAGGAACAGCGACTCGGGTGTGGTGATCAGGATGTCGGCGGGCGTACGGGCGAAGGCCCGCCGCTCGTCGGCCGGAGTGTCGCCCGAGCGCATCGCGACGGTGACATCGGGTTCAGGCAGGTGCAGCCGCGCGGCCGCCTGACGGATGCCGGCCAGCGGCGAGCGCAGGTTGCGCTCGACGTCGACCGCCAGCGCCTTGAGCGGGCTGACGTAGAGCACCCGACACCGACGCTTCGGGTCGTCGGGAAGGGGTAATGCTGCGAGCCGGTCGAGTGCCGACAAGAACGCGGCGAGCGTCTTCCCGCTGCCGGTCGGGGCGACGACGAGCGTGTGCTCGCCGCGCGCGATCGCATCCCACGCCCCGTCCTGGGCCGGCGTGGGCGCGTCGAAGGCGCCCTCGAGCCAGGCCTGGGTGGCCGGGGAGAACCGCGTCATACGTCCCAGTCTGCCGCGCGGCTCCGACAGTGGTCAGCCGGCGGCGAGGCGGGCGGTCAGGCGATCACGCACGGCCGGCCAGTCGTCGTCGGTCATCGAGTACTGGACGGTGTCACGCCACGTCCCGTCGCGGCGCAGCCGGTGCTTGCGCAGCACACCTTCGTGGGTGGCGCCAAGCCGGGCGATTGCCGCCTGCGATCGCTCGTTGTAGATGTCGGTGTGCCAGACCACGCGCACGCAGCCGAGTTCGTCGAAGGCGTAGCGCAGCAACAACAGCTTCGACTCGGTGTTGTGGCCGGTGCGCCACCACGGGCGTCCGAGCCAGGTGAACCCGATCGCGAGGGTGCGCAGCGCCGGTGACACGTCGTAGAGCGACGTCGACCCGATCAGCGCGCCGCTGGCCACGTCGAACTGGGCGTAAGCGAACCGCGTGCCGTGCGCGCGTGCGGACAGGGCGCGCGCAATCTGTCCCGCTGCATCCTCGACGGTGGCGGGCGGCCATTCGGTCAGCCAGCGAAAGACCTGCTCGGCATCCTCGGGTGTGCCGGCTGCGTCGAGATACGCGCGAGCGTGCTCGGCGGTCATCGGCTCGAGGCGGATCAACCGGCCGGTGTGGACGGGCAGCGAATACCAGTCGTCGGGCGTGGTCACGTCCGCGATCTTTGCAGCAAGTAACGGCGGACGGACGGGCCGATCAGCGCGAAGCGGCCCGTAGCCGCCGCAGCATCCGGGCATCCTCGAATCCCACCCGGTGCGCGGCCGACTCGACGGTGCTGCCCTGGGCGATCAGGGTCTCGGCCTGCTCGACGCGCAAGGTCTGCTGGTAGCGCAGCGGGGTCAGCCCGGTCGCCGCTACGAACCGGCGGGTCAAGGTGCGCTCGCTGATCCCGACCGACCGAGCGAGATCGGACAGTCGCAGTGCGGACGCGTAGCGCGCGTCGATGAGGTCTTGCGCGCGGTGCACCTGATCCGACAGATGCACCCGGTGACGCAGCATCGCGCTCTGCTGGGTCGCGGCTCCGTTGCGGCGCGCGAACACGACCATCGCCCGCGCGATGCGGGCAGCCTCGGCCGGCCCGTGCCGGATTGCCACGAGATGCAGCGCCAGGTCGATCCCGCTCGCGATCCCTGCCGAGGTGACCACGCGATCATCGACGGTGAACAACACGTCTCGTACGACGTGCGCACGCGGATAGCGTCGCGCGAGTTCGTCCTGGTGCTCGTGGTGGGTCGTGCAGCGCCGTCCGTCGAGCAGTCCCGCTTGGCCCAGCGCATCTGCGCCGGCACATACGCTCGCGACGGTTCCGCCGCCGGCGTGGTGACTGGCCAGCGCGTCCAACAGCCGCCGGGGGAGCGGGCCGTGCTCGGCGAGGGTCGTGCTGCGCCAGCCGGGCACGAGCATCAGGTCGTCCGGGCCGAGCGCCGGCACCGCGGTCTCGGCCTGCACCGGGAGCTGCTGGGCGCTGAGCACCGTCGGCGCCGCCGCGACATAGCGCAGCGTGTACCCGAGACCGGTCGAGAACACCTGGGCCGGCCCGGCGAGGTCGAGCAGGTGCACGCCGGGGGCGAGGACGAAGACGACGCTGGTCACGATCCGGTCATCGTGGCGATCATCGAATCGGTGGTGGCGATGGTGGCGAACTCGCGCTCGCGCAGTACGCGCTCGGTGCGATCGATGATCGCCTCGGCGGACAGGCCCTCGATCCCCGACGTCGTGGTCGCGTCGGTCACGAAGGTCACGTCGAAGCCGAGGTCGCCCGCGACCCGTGCGGTCGTCTCGCAGCACTGCTCGGTGCGGATGCCGCAGATGACGACCTCGCGCACGCCCTGCTGGACGAGTTGCTGCTGCAGGTTCGTCGTGGTGAACGCGTTGATCGATGTCTTCACGACAACCGGTTCGTCGGCGGCGGGTTTGAGCTCGGAGATCACCTGGACGAAGCCCTGCGCCGGGTCGAAGACGGTGTCGCTGCCCGGCTCGGCGTGCAGCACCCACACCACGTGATCACCGGCCGTCCGCGCGGCGTCGACCAGTCGGCCCACCGGCTCGGCGATCTGCGGGTTCTGCATGTCGTCCCAATCGGGCCGGCTGCGGAAGGAGTCCTGGACGTCGATGACGAGGAGTGCTCTGTTCATGCCCTGATCGTGCTCCGTGTGCGGCGCCGGCAACAGTCCCGATCGCGACCGGTGGCGGACGGATCTGGTCACGCTGCCGAGCGGTCGTTCGGGCCGGTTCGTAGGCTGGACGAGTGCGATTGACCGAGTTCTGGCGACGGATGGACGAGCGCTTCGGCGCCGCCTACTCCCGCAGCGTGGCCGCCGACTACCGGCTGCCGGTGCTCGGATCGACGATCGACGAGGCGCTGCTCGCCGGGGTCGAGGCCAAGGAGATCTGGCGGGCCGTGTGCGCCGAGTTCGCGATGCCCTCGCACCTGGTCTGAGCGGCGCCGTCACGCTGCATTCACCCTGCGCGACACGCCGCGCAGGTGCTAACCCTTCGAACAGGTGTTCGCTAGCCTGTGTGGACAGCGGGCAGGTTCGTCCACAGCCCGGCGATTCGCGCCGAAGTTGTCGGTGGCCCGATCTAGCGTCGGCAGCGACAAGACACAGCAGCACAGACTTTCGAAGGGGATCCGGCGATGGCAGCAGCATGGACCGGGACAAGGCGCTCGACGTCGCCCTGGCGCAGATCGACAAGCAGCACGGCAAGGGTGCGGTCATGCGCCTCGGCGACCGCGTCGCCGCACCGATCGAGGTGATCCCGACCGGCTCGATCGCGCTCGACGTCGCGCTCGGCATCGGCGGCCTGCCGCGCGGGCGGGTCGTCGAGATCTACGGCCCGGAGATCGTCGGGCAAGACCACCGTCGCGCTGCACGCGGTCGCCAACGCGCAGGCCGCCGGCGGCGTCGCGGCGTTCATCGACGCCGAGCACGCGCTCGATCCCGAGTACGCCCGCGCCCTCGGGGTCGACACCGACGCGCTGCTGGTCAGCCAGCCCGACACCGGTGAGCAGGCGCTCGAGATCGCCGACATGCTGATCCGCTCCGGCGCGCTCGACGTCATCGTCATCGACTCGGTCGCCGCCCTGGTGCCGCGCGCCGAGATCGAGGGCGAGATGGGCGACAGCCACGTCGGCCTGCAGGCCCGGCTGATGAGCCAGGCGCTGCGCAAGATCACCGGCGCGCTGAGCAACACCGGCACGACGGCGATCTTCATCAACCAGCTGCGCGAGAAGATCGGCGTGATGTTCGGCTCGCCCGAGACCACGACCGGTGGCCGCGCGCTGAAGTTCTACGCCTCGGTCCGCCTGGACGTGCGCCGCATCGAGACGCTGAAGGACGGCGCCGACGCGGTCGGCAACCGCACCCGCGTCAAGGTCGTGAAGAACAAGGTCGCCCCGCCGTTCAAGCAGGCCGAGTTCGACATCGTCTACGGCCAGGGCATCAGCCGCGAGGGCTCGCTGATCGACGTCGGCGTCGAGCAGGGCGATCATCAAGAAGTCCGGCGCCTGGTACACCTACGACGCCGACCAGCTCGGCCAGGGCAAGGAGAACGTCCGCAACTTCCTGCGCGACAACCCCGACCTCGCCGACGAGATCGAGAAGAAGATCAAGGAGAAGCTCGGCGTCGGCGCCCAGCGTCGACGACAGCGCTCCGATCGACCTCGCTCCGGCGCCGGTCGACTTCTAGCGATGGCCGCTCGACGCGACGGTCCGATCCGCCGGAGCCGGACGGAGACGGGCCGCCGGGCGACCCGGAAGAGGTCGCCCGGATCGTGGTGCCTGCGCCTGCTCGACCGGCGGGCCTACACCCGTAGCGAACTGGCGGCGGCGCTGCGCAAGCGCGGCGTGCCGGACGATGCCGGCGCGCGCGTGCTCGACCGGTTCACCGAGTTGGGCCTGATCGACGACCAGGCGCTCGCTGCGGGCTACGCCCTGGCCGCCCACCGCGAGCGCGGGCTGGCCGGACGGGCGGTGGCGCTCAAGTTGCGCCAGCGCGGCGTCGAGCAGGCCGATGTCGATGCCGCGGTCGAGCAGATCGGGCGCGAGAGCGAATCGGTCACGGCGCGCGCGCTGGTCGAGCGACGAGCTGCGGTCCCTGCGCGGTCTCGACGCCGCAGGTGCAGGCACGCCGCCTGGTCGGCCTGCTCGCGCGCAAGGGCTACTCGCCGGGCCTGGCCCACGACGTGGTGCGCGGCGTCCTGCGCGCCGACGACGACCGACATCTGACCCGCATCGGCGGATGACCCGCGCCGGCGAGGCACGCAACTGCGGCTGTGACGACCGCCCGTCGATCCCGGCGCGCGCCCGCGACACGCTGAGCGTCGGCGGCCGCAGTGACTTGATTTGTTGCCGGGCGCATTCCTAACCTCGCAGGTACCAGGAGTAGCGCCAATTTTCAGATTCTGCCGGGGAACTCGAACCCCTGAGCGTCCCGGCGGAGCACGACACGACGGCTGGCCGCCGCGTCGCCCATAGCTTTGACCGCGTCGACTCGAAAGGTGGCCGTCCCGACCAGCCGACGATCTCGGCGGTCGCGCACCGGCGCTCCGTATCGCGAGCACGACCTGCGAGCCTCGGCACAGGTGCACGCGCGCATCTCCTGGTAGCCGGCGCACCGCGCCGGCGCGGCCCGATCGTGTCGCAGACAACCAGACAGGAGGCGCGGGCCATGATCGGGGTCTTGTACGCCGCCATCGGGGCCGCTCTTCGTGCTCGGGCTGTTGTTCGTACGCGCCTACTCCCGGCGTCCGACGCCGTACCGCACGGCACACCGCACCGGCATCGGTCGAGATCGTGCCGCGCGAGGAGAGCGCGCCCATCCACGGAGCGCAGGCCGAGATCGAGCCCAGCCGCTCCTACGGCTCTGACGCCGTCGCGCACCGCGCCCAGGTACACGCCGAGACCGAGGCGCTGCGCCACGCCGCCGAGGCCGAGGCCGAGGCGACCCTGCGGGCCGCCCGCGCCGAGGCGCAGTCGGCCACTCTGGAAGCCCACGCCACACGCACCCGTGCCGATGCCGAGGCCGGCGACATCCTGGCCGAGGCCCGCACCGCGGCGCAGCAGGAGATCGCGCGCCTGACCGAGGACGCCCGGCGCCTCGGGACCGAACTGGGTGATCGCGACCGGCGCGCTGGCCGAACTCGAAACCCGCCTCGAGGCCGACGAACGTCGCCTGCAGTCCGAACTGGCCGAGCTCGACACGTCCATCGCCGCGCTCGAATGCGCGGCCAGCGTGACCTCGACGCGCTCGAAGCCGACCTGCGCCAGCCGCGCGGCCGAACTCGACGACCCGCGCCGCCGCCCTCGACGCGCGGGTCGGCGAGTTCGACCGCGAACTCGAGCGCGTCGCCGGCCTGACCGCCGAGCAGGCGAAGGCCGAGCTGATGACCGGCGTCGAGGCGAACGCGCGCCGCGAGGCAGCCGTGCTCGTGCGCACCATCGAGAACGAGGCGCGCACCGAGGGCACCGCCAAGGCCCGCGAGATCGTCGTCGAGGCCGTCCAGCGCGTGGCCAGCGAGCAGACGACCGAGACCGTCGTCAGCGTGATGCACCTGCCCAGCGATGACATGAAGGGCCGCATCATCGGCCGCGAAGGGCCGCAACATCCGCGCCTACGAGACGGTCACCGGCGTCAACCTGATCATCGACGACACCCCCGAAGCCGTGCTGCTGTCGTGCTTCGACCCGGTGCGGCGCGAGGTCGGCCGGCTCACGCTCGAGCGCCTCGTCCTCGACGGACGCATCCACCCGCACCGCATCGAAGAGGCCTACGAGCAGAGCAAGGTCGAGGTCGACGAGCTGTGCCTGCGCGCCGCCCGCGACGCCCTCGCCGACGTCGGCATCACCGACCTCGACGAGCGACTGCTGCCGACCCTGGGCCGGCTGAAGTACCGCACCAGCTACGGGCAGAACGTGCTCGGCCACCTCATCGAGACCGCGCACATCGCCGGCGTCATGGCCGCCGAGCTGGGCCTCGAGCCGACGCTGATCAAGCGCTGCGCCTTCCTGCACGACATCGGCAAGGCGCTCACCCACGAGGTCGAGGGCAGCCACGCGATCGTCGGCGCCGAGTTGCTGCGCAAGTACGGCGAGGACGAAGCGGTCGCGCACGCCGTCGAGGCGCACCACAACGAGGTGCAGCCCAAGACGATCGAGGCCGTGCTCACGCAGGCGTCGGACACCTGCTCGGCCGCTCGCCCGGGCGCGCGGCGCGAGTCGCTCGAGGCCTACGTCAAGCGGCTGGCCCGCATCGAAGAGATCGCGACGCAGAAGGCCGGCGTCGAGAAGGTGTTCGCGATGCAGTCCGGCCGCGAGGTGCGGGTGATGGTGCAGCCGAGCGAGATCGACGACCTCGCCGCGTCCGTCCTCGCCCGTGAGATCGCCAAGCAGATCGAGGACGAGCTCACCTATCCCGGCCAGATCCGGGTCACCGTCGTGCGCGAGTCGCGGGCGACCGAGATCGCCCACTGATTTCCGATGCGCGCGCGAACGGGCGCAGTGCTGGCGCTCGCGTGCACGCTGCTCGCGGCGTGCATGCGCACCGTCGCCGGCACGCCCGTCGGGCGTCGCCGTCCGCACCGCTGAACTGCGCGCGATCGACGACCGAGCAGGTCGTCGCCTGCCTGCGTGATTCGCTGTCGACAGTTCTGGACGGCGCAGCTGCACCGCGCGGTGCAGCTGCGCGCGGTCGTCGATCCGAGCCCGGCGCAGGTTCCGGCCGACTGTCGCTCGGCGCTGCGGCTGCACACCGCGTTCAGCTGCCCGACCGACGACACGGTGTACCTGACCGCGCCGTTCCTGCGCGAGATGCGCACGACCGGGCCGGCCGGTCAGGCCTGGGTGCGCATCGCGACAACGCTCGGCCACGAGATGGGCCACATCGTGCAGTTCGCGGTGCACGAGTCGATGACCGGACGGCGGCACACCTGGGCGCAGTCGCGCTTCATCGAGCAACAGGCCGATTGCCTGGCCGGGGTCTGGGCGGCGTCGGTCGGCATCGCTGACGGCGGTCTTCCTGCAGGCGAACGCGACCGTGCTCATGATCGTCGACAGCGCCTGGGAGCGCCGCTCGCACGGCACGACACCGCAGCGGCTTGCCGCAGTACGTCGCGGCGAACGAGCGCGCAACCCCGCAGCGTGTGGGCTGCGGCTACCCGGCTGAGGCCACGCCGCACGAGTTCACGCGCGACCGGCCATGCGCCGTCCGTCGAGTTGCTGACCACGGTCGCAGTCGGACGACGTCCGCGGCACGTGCACGCTGCGGAACGAGACGCCCTGATCGGCACCCTCGGCGAGCACGAACGCCGCGTCCGCACTCATCCAGAGCCCCATGCCATACGCGAATCGCTCGCCAGTCTCGACCGTGCTCGGACGGGTCATGGCGGCCGCGCCGGGAAGGCCGGGCAGCGCCGTCCAGAAGCTCCGGACGTCGGCGACGGTGGTGTACGCCCCGCCGTCACCGCTACCCACGACCGGAAGCGCGAACACGTTGGTGCGACCGTCGTCGAGGTAGCCGATCGCGGCTCGTCCGGGCAGGCGGTCCGAGCGCAGGTACGCGGTGTCGGTCATGTCGGCAGGCTCGAAGCACGTGACGGTGCACGAGATCGGCGAACGGCACGCCGGACGCACGTTCGGCCAGTAGCGCGAGAACGACGTAGCCGCCGTTGCAATAGCTGAACCGGGTGCCCGCAGGGAACTTCGTCGCGAACCCGTCAAGCGCCGGGACGTAGGCCTCGGTGCTCTCGAGTGCCCCGACCGGGCACCGTGGGCAGCGCGTCCTCGCCGAGGGCCTCGTCGACGTAGTCGCCGATGCCGGACCGGTGGGTCAGCAGGTGCTCGACGCTCACGTCGTCGGCGATCAGCGGCAGGTCGTTGCCGAGCAGCGACCGCGCCGCTGTGTCGAGAGTCCAGCACGCCGTCGTCGATCAGCGCCAGCACGGTTGCTGCAGTGAACGCCTTGCGAACCGCTCGCCATCGCGAGCTGGGTGTCGGTCGTCATGGCGATGCCGTGCGCGCGATCGGCGAATCCGTATGCCTGCTCGAAGCTGATCTCGATCGCCGGAGCTGATCGAGATCACGCCGCTGAAGTCGTCGGCGACCTCGAGGCTCATGTGCCCAGGTCGCGGACCAACTTGTCCAACGCCTCTTGTGCGGTCATCGACGCGACGATGTAGCTGCTGGCGTCGCCGACATGGACGAGCCAGGCGGCAGTCTCTCGGCGGTACGGATCGACCGGATCGGCGGGCTCGATGCGGATGTCGAGCTCGGGATCGCGGCGGTCGACGGCCTGGCGCGCGAGCGTGGCCACCTCGCTGTCGGTGAGACTCATCTGCCGATTGCACCAGACGCGAGCCCGTATCCTCGACTGGTTATGACGCGCACGTACCAGATCCGCACCTACGGGTGCCAGATGAACGTCCACGACTCCGAGCGCCTGGCCGGGCTGCTCGAGGACGCCGGCTACGAGCGCGCGACCGGCGACGGGCGCCGATCTCGTCGTGTTCAACACCTGCGCCGTGCGCGAGAACGCCGACAACCGGCTCTACGGCAACCTCGGCCATCTCTACCCGGCCAAGGCGGCCAATCCCGACATGCAGATCGCGGTCGGCGGGTGCCTCGCGCAGAAGGACCGCGGCCGCATCGTCGAGAAGGCGCCGTGGGTCGACGTCGTGTTCGGCACGCACAACCTCGCGGCGCTGCCCGTGCTGCTCGAACGCGCCCGCCACAACAAGAGCGCCGAGGTCGAGATCGTCGACGCGCTGCAGAACTTCCCGTCCGACCTGCCGACCCGCCGCGAGTCGCCGTTCAGCGCGTGGGTGTCCGATCTCGGTCGGCTGCGACAACACCTGCACGTTCTGCATCGTCCCGTCGCTGCGCGGCACGCGAGACCGACCGCCGTCCCGGCGACGTCCTTGCCGAGATCCGCGCCTTGGTCGACTCCGGCGTGGTCGAGGTGACGCTGCTCGGGCAGAACGTGAACAGCTACGGACGCTCGTTCGGCGACCGGTTCGCGTTCGGCAAGCTGCTGCGCGCGTGCGGCGACATCGACGGGCTCGAGCGGGTGCGCTTCACCAGCCCGCACCCGCGCGACTTCACCGCCGACGTCATCGAGGCGATGGCCGAGACGCCCAATGTGATGCCGCAGCTGCACATGCCGATGCAGTCGGGCTCGGACGCCGTGCTCAAGGCGATGCGCCGCTCGTACCGGCAGGCGCGCTACCTGCAGATCATCGCGGACGTCCGCGCGGCGATGCCCGACGCCGCGATCACGACCGACGTCATCGTCGGCTTCCCCGGCGAGACCGAGGCCGACTTCGAGCAGACACTCGACGCGATGCGCGCGGCACGGTTCGCCAGCGCGTACACCTTCCAGTACTCGTCGCGCCCGGGCACGCCCGCGGCGACGATGGCCGACCAGGTGCCGAAGGACGTCGTCCAGCGCCGGTACGAGCGGCTCGTCGAAGTGCAGGAACAGCTCTCATGGGACGCCGCGCGCGAGCTCGTCGGCCGCGATGTCGAGGTACTCGTGTCGTCCGTCGGGTCGCAAGGACGGCGCCACCGGCCGGGTCTCCGGACGGGCACGCGACGGACGCCTCGTCCACATCACCGGCGACGCCGAGCCCGGCGACATCGTCACGACGGCGGTCACCTACGCCGCGCCGCACCACCTGGTGGCCGACGGGGGCATCACCACCCGCCGTCCGTGGCGCGGGCAGCCCGGCACGGGCCACGCACCGCAGCAGTTGCTGACGATCGGCCGTCGCAGCTAGTCCGGCAACAAGGCCTTACGCGAGGCGACATCCTCTTCGGCCCGCTTGATGCGTGCTGCGTCGCCGGCCTTGCGGGCCCGCTCGAGCTTCTGCTCGGCCTCGACGAGCCGCGCCCGGAGCTCGGCCAGGAACGGGTTCGACTCGATGCTGGCGGCCCGCCACCCGGCGTCGACCGCGTCGCGCACCCGCTGCTCGGCAGCGCGCATGCGGTCGTCGATCCGGCGCATCGCCTCCCGCGGAACGTGCCCGATGTCGTCGAACTCGGCCTGCAGCTCCCGCAGCGCTGACTGAGCTGCCTTCGGGTCGCTGAGGTCGAGCGCCGCAGCCTTCTCGATCACGGCTTCCTTCTTGCGCTGGTTGTCGATCTGCTCGGCGTCGCGCTCGGCGAAGGTCTCAGACCGGCGCGCGAAGAACGCGTCCTGCGCCGCACGGAACCGGGCCCACAGCGCGTCCTCGACATCGCGCGAGGCCCGCGGCGTGGCCTTCCACTCCTGCATGAGGTCGCGCATCGCGGCCGCTGTCTCGCGCCAGTCGGTCGATGCGGACAGCTCCTCAGCACGCGTGACTAGCGCTTCCTTGGCGACCTTCGCCGTCCCACGCTCGGCGTCGAGTTGCGCGAAATGCTGCCCGCGCCGACGCCCGAACGCATCGCGCGCCGCGGCGAACCGCTTCCACAACGCGTCGTCGGTGCGGCGATCGACACCGCGGATCGCCTTCCACTCCTCGACGATGGCGCGCAGCCGATCGCCGGACACCTTCCACGACGTCGCCGACTCGGCGATCTGCTCGGCCTCCACGGCGAGCGCCTCTTTAGCGGCCGCTGCGTCCGCACGCGCCTGTTCACGCGCGGCCTGCACCTCGCCCGCGCGTTCGTCGGCCGCGGTCGATATCGCGTCCAGGCGGCGTTCGAGCGCGCCGAGATCACCGATGACCGCTGCGGTCGCGAGGTGCTCTTTCATCTCCTGCGCGTGGGCGCGGGTATGCGCCGGGTCGCCGCTGCCGGACGCCAGCCGCTTCTCGAGCAGATCGACCTCGGTTGCGAGGTCCTCGTAGCGGCGCACGTAGAACCGCATCCCGGCTTCGACGTCGCCGGCCTGCCATGAGCCGATCTCGCGCTCGCCGTCGGCAGTCTTGACGAAGACGGTGCCGTCGTCGGCGATCCGTCCCCACTCCGATTGCGAACTCACGCAAGCATTGAACACGATGCGAGTACCCCGATGCGCCGCCACTAGCCTTATCGGTCGTGGTCAGCCGGCGTGTGCTTCATCCCATGCGCGCCTGCGCTGGTGCCCGAGGTGGGCCGCGGGCTCGACGCCGAGCTCGGTGGCGTGCGCGCCGCCATCGCGTCCGTGCTCGACTTCCGGGAGATGATCGACCGGCCGATCGCCGCGCCCGCCGACCCGCACCATCGAGTCGTCCTGCTCGGCCCGGGTCCTAGGCCAGCTGCGTACGGACCCGGCGACCGAGGCAGTTTCGCCGGCTTCGGCGTCGATCTCGAGGTCGCGCTACCGGGTGCCGGCGGCACCTCGATCATGCCGACCGCGCTGGCTGTCGGCGCGTATCTCCTTGGGTCGGCTTGCGCACCTTCATCCTTCCGCGCCTGGGCGGTGGGGCCGGGCGGCGAGACGCCGGACATCGGCGAGGACGGGCCAGCCGACCCTGGTCGTCCTCGGCGACGGCAGCGCCCGGCGCACCGAGAAGGCGCCGGGATACCTGGACGAGCGCGCCGCCGGCTACGACGAAGCCGTGCGAGCGGCGCTTGCCTCCGGCGACCCCGCCCGGCTGGCCGCACTCGACGCGCGCCTGGGTGCCGAGCTGCTCGCAGCGGGCGCTCCGGTCTGGCAGGCCGTCGCCCCGCTGCTGGAGCGCACCTATCGGGCCGAGGTGCGTTACGCCGGCGACCCGTTCGGCGTCGAGTACTTCGTCGCGCTGTGGCAGTGATCGGGTGGCACTGACGCGCGTCCTCGCCGTCGTCGGCCCGACCGCGACCGGCAAGTCCGACCTGGCCGTTGCGCTCGCCCAGCAGCTCGGCGGCGAGATCGTCAACGCCGACTCGATGCAGCTCTACACCGGCATGGACATCGGCACCGCCAAGCTGCCGGTTGCCGAGCGCGGGGGCGTCGAGCACCACCTGCTCGATGTGTGGCCGGTGCCGAAGTCGGCGGCGGTCGCCGAGTACCAGGAGCTCGCGAGGACGGCGATCGGCGAGATCGCCTCCCGCGGTCGCATCCCGATCCTGGTCGGGGGATCGGGCCTCTACCTGCGCGGCGCCCTGGATCGGCTCGAGTTCCCCGGCGAGTCACCCGAGCTGCGGGCCCGGCTGTACGCCGAGCTCGACGAGCACGGACCGGCCGCACTGCACCTGCGCCTGGCGCAGGCCGACCCCGCTGCAGCGGCGTCGATCCTGCCGAGCAACGCGCGCCGCGTCGTCCGCGCGCTCGAAGTGATCGAACTCACCGGCGGCCCGTTCCTCGCCACGATGCCCGGCTTCGACTCGATCTACGACACGGTCTTCATCGGCCTCGACCGCGACGATCTGGACGACCGGGTCGAGCAGCGTGTGCACCGGATGATGTCGCTCGGCTTCCTCGACGAGATCCGTGCGCTGCTGCCGGCGGGGCTGCGGTCGAGCCCGACCGCGGCCAAGGCCCTCGGCTACGCCCAACTGCTGGCCGTGCTGTCCGACGACGGCGAGATCACCGGCGATGTGGACGAGGCCATTGCCATCACGGTGCGGGCGACCCGCCGGTTCGTGCGGCGCCAGCGTTCGTGGTTTCGGCGCGACCCTCGTATCCGCTGGCTCGACGGCGCCGGCCCCGACGTCGTCCGGCAAGCAATTACGCTGGTCTGATGCACGTCCTGAAGGGCCACGGCACCGAGAACGACTTCGTCGTGATCCCGGATCTGGACGGCGAGATCGACCTCACACCGGAGCTGGTCCGCGCCTTGTGCGACCGGCACCGCGGCCTCGGTGCCGATGGCGTGTTGCGCGTGGTCCGGGCCGAAAACGACGCGGAAGGCAAGGACTTCGCGGGCGACGCCGAGTACTTCATGGACTACCGGAACGCCGACGGCAGCCTCGCCGAGATGTGCGGAAATGGAATTCGTGTATTTCTGCGATACCTAATGCGGTCCCGGCTCGTTACAGAGTCAGCGGCGGTGGCGACACGCGGCGGGATCACGCGAGTGCGGTCCTGCACCGATGGCGACATCAGCGTGCATATGGGACGGCCCCTGGTCCTTGCCGACCGGCCGGTCGCCACCGCCGCGCCTATCTCCACGCCCGCGATCGCCGCGGTGCGCATGCCCAACCCGCATGTGGTCGTCCAGGTCGAGGCCGACGAACTCGACGCGCTCGACCTGACCCGCGCGCCGGTCGTCGTCCCACCGCTGCCGGACGGGCAGAACGTCGAGTTCGTCGTCGCGGTCGGGCCCGGTCATCTGCGGATGCGCGTCTACGAGCGTGGGGTCGGTGAGACCCGTTCCTGCGGTACCGGGATCTGCGCCGCAGTGGTCGCCGCGGCCACCGCGGCAGGTTCGCCGGCCGATGGCGGGACGTGGCGCGTCGACGTCCCCGGTGGCACGTGCCGGGTCAGCTGGCACACGGACGGGACCATCGAACTCATCGGCCCGGCCGTGATCGTGGCCGACATCGACATCGACGACCAGTGGCTGGCGTCGGTGTCCGGCGGGGACACCGTGGTGATCGGCGCTGTCGGCGCCTGAATCGAGTAGCAGGTCCGTGTCACCATGGATGGCACGATGACCGAACTCAGTGACCAGCTCGCAGACCGAGCACTCGGAGACTACGAACTCGAGGAACGCCAGGCGCTGCGGCGCGTCGCGGGCCTGTCGACCGAACTCCAGGACGTCACCGAGGTCGAATACCGCCAACTGCGCCTCGAACGGGTCGTGCTGGTCGGGGTCTGGACGACCGGCACCCTCGCCGAGGCCGAGAACTCGCTGGCCGAGCTGGCCCGGCTCGCCGAGACGGCCGGCTCCGAGGTGCTCGACGGCCTGATCCAGCGCCGCGACAAGCCCGACGCCGCGACCTACATCGGGTCGGGCAAGGCGAAGGAGCTGCGCGACGTCGTCGAGGCGGCCGGCGCCGACACCGTCATCTGCGACGGCGAGCTGACCCCTGGCCAGCTGCAGCAACTGGAGCAGGTCGTGAAGGTGAAGGTCGTCGACCGCACCGCGCTGATCCTGGACATCTTCGCTCAGCACGCCAGCTCGAAAGAGGGCAAGGCGCAGGTCGAACTCGCCCAGCTCGCCTACCTCAAGCCCCGTCTGCGCGGCTGGGGCGAGTCGCTGTCTCGCCAGGTCGGCGGACGGGCGGCGGGCGGCGTCGGGATCGGCGGCCGCGGGCCCGGCGAGACGAAGATCGAGATCGACCGGCGCCGCATCACCTCGCGAATGGCTCGGCTGCGTAAGGAACTTGCCGCGATGAAGACCGCTCGCGACGTCAAGCGGGCGCAGCGGCGCTCGCGCCACGTCCCGTCCGTCGCGCTGGCCGGCTACACGAACGCGGGCAAGTCGTCGTTGCTGAACCGGCTCACCGATGCGGGGGTGCTGGTCGAGAACGCGCTGTTCGCAACCCTCGACCCGACTGTGCGCCGCTGTCAGGCCAGCGACGGGCGGGTGTTCACCCTCGCCGACACCGTCGGGTTCGTGCGCCACCTGCCTACGCAACTGGTCGAGGCTTTCCGATCGACGTTGGAAGAGGTCGGCGACGCCGACCTGATCCTGCACGTGGTCGACGCGTCCGACGCCGACCCGGAGGCGCAGATCCGCGCGGTGCACGAGGTGCTCGGCGAGATCGACGCGCTGCACGTGCCCGAACAGCTCGTCTTCAACAAGGTCGATGCGGCCGACGCCGAAACCTTGCTGCGGCTGCGCCACCTGGCGCCCGAAGCGCTGTTCGTCTCGGCCCGGACCGGCGAGGGCATCGACAAGCTGCGCGCGCGCGTCGAGGACCTGCTACCTCGCCCGGCGGTCGAGGTCGACCTGCTGGTGCCTTACACTCGCGGCGACCTCGTCGCCCGCGTGCACGATGATGCAGAAGTGCTCGACACCGAGCACACGGCGCACGGCACGCGCCTGCGGGCCCGGGTCAGCCCCGATCTCGCGGCGGCACTGGCTCCCTTCGCGCGGGCCCGAGGTTGAATCCGAGCACCGCGCTCGGCTCGAACTGTTCAGTACAGGCACCGGTGCTGTTTTCGGCGTCGTCATCGATGTCGAGCGCTGCTCTGGCGTAGGCTGGCCGTAACGAAGCGCCGCCGCACCCGCTGTTAGGAGGAGGCCTTCTCATGGAGTTGTTCAGCCCCGGGCACTTGTTCATCCTGGCGATCGTCGTCGCCGTGCTGTTCTTCGGTTGGAAGCAGCTGCCCGACATGGCCCGCTCGCTCGGGCGCTCGCTGCGGATCTTCAAGACCGAGATCAAGGGCATGAGCGAGGACGACAAGAAGCGCGCCGAGGCCCGCGAGGCAACCGCCGCGCCGCCCGCGCTCGAGACCAAGGACGCTCCGGTCGCGCCGGTTGCGCAGCCGCCCGTCCCGCAGGTGCCCGAGCAGGTTTCCAGCGAGCCGGCCCGCGACGCGCAACCGGTCACCAAGCCGTTCGAGTAAATCGCCACGATCCACAGCACGAGGCCCGCGGCAACCGCCGCGGGCCTCGAATGCTTTCAGACCTTGCGCAGGACGGCGGTGACCTTCCCGAGCACGGTCGCCTCGTCGCCGTCGATCGGCTGGTAGGCGCTGTTGTGGGGGAGCAGCCAGACGTGCCCGCTGCGCCGCTGCAGCGTCTTGACAGTTGCCTCGCCGTCGATCATCGCTGCCACGATGTCGCCGTTCTCGGCGGTCTGCTGCTGACGCACGACCACCCAGTCGCCGTCGGAGATCGCCGCGTCGATCATCGAGTCACCGACGACCTTGAGCAGGAACAGCGAGCCGTCGCCGACCAGGGTCTTGGGTAGCGGGAACACGTCTTCGATCATCTGCTCGGCCAGGATCGGCCCGCCCGCAGCGATGCGTCCGACGACCGGGACGAACACCGGCGCATCGCCGCGCGGCGCGTCATCGCTGACCGCCACCGCCCGACGTACCGCCTTGGGACGCTCGCCGTCGGAGCCCAGTCGCATGTCGACCGCCCGTGGGCGGTTCGGGTCGCGACGCAGGAAGCCCTTGCGCTCGAGCATCGCCAGCTGGTGGGCGACGCTCGAGGTCGACGCGAGCCCTGCCGACTCGCAGATCTCGCGGATGCTCGGCGGGTAGCCGCGCCGTTCGACCGAATCGCGGATCACGTCGAGAATCGCCTGTTGGCGCCGGGTCAACCCGGTCTTGGGGTCGGGCAGTTCGGTGACCTTGGGCCGCCCCGGCCCGCGCCGCTGCGGTTGCGCCGCGCTCGCCGAGCCACGCTTGGCTACGGCTTTCGCGCTCGCCTTCACGGCGGCCTTCGCGGTGGCCTTCGCCGGTGATCTGCTCGTCGTTTTCGCGGCCGCTCTAGCCGCGGGCGTTGCCGCGCGTGATGCCGCCTTCTTCTGGGTGGCCATGCGTCACTCCTGTCATTTGTTCGATAACGCAGACCGTAGCGCGGGTTGATAACAATCTCAAACACGTGTTCGAACGACACGCCGTCCGATCTGGATATTGTCAGACCCCGCTGGTACACCTTCGAATAGGCGTTCGATAGAACGCGCGTTCGATCACAAGGGTGATCGCCGAGCGAGAAATGAGGAGGCTGCGATGTCCGTCGCGACCGAGTTCGAACCGATCTTCGACATCCCGGAGCGGGCCCGTCGCACCCAGACGGTGCCGCGACCGGCCTGCCCGCCACACGAGACGCCGCAGCGCCTGGCGACTGTGACGACGCTGCATCGCCCGGCCGTCGAAACCGCCGCGGCATCGGTCCGGCTGACCCGCCGCGGCGTCCACGTAGTCGCGACGGTGTTGGCCCTGGCCGCCCTCGGGCTGGTGCTGATCGCGCGCGCGTCCGCACCCGCAACGCCGATGGCGCACTCGCGGCCGGTGCCCGCCACGGTCACCGTGCGCGCCGGCGACACGCTGTGGTCGATCGCGTCGCGGCTGGCACCTCAGGTCGACCCGCGCGCCGAGGTCGCCGCCCTGCAGCGGCTCAACGGGCTCGGCGCGGCCGGTCTGATGCCCGGTCAGGTGCTGCGCACTCGCTGACGCAGGGTCGGTCGCGGGGAAATTTCTCGACACACCGGTGTGGCGCTCTTGCGGAACATTCGTGTGCGATCTACGGTTGCACCCCTAGATGTAGTAGTTACACCGATGTGTTTCGTCCACAACTTGGGGTTGACCGTCCACACGGCATCCCCAAGTCATCCACAACAAAACCGGGTTCTGTCCACCGGTTCGTCCCCAACAGCAGTGGACAACCCTGCCGCCACCCGGCGTCTCGACCTGAAGGAGAGGGATTGGCATGAAGTGTCCGTACTGCCGTCATCCCGACTCCCGCGTGGTCGATTCTCGTGAGGTCGACGAGGGTCAGGTCATCCGGCGGCGCCGCTCGTGCCAGGAGTGCGGAAAGCGGTTCACGACCGTTGAAGAGGCGACGCTAGCCGTCATCAAGCGCAGCGGGGTGACCGAGCCGTTCAGCCGGCAGAAGGTCGTCAGTGGTGTCCGACGCGCGTGCCAGGGTCGCCCGGTGGACGAGGACGCGCTCGCGCAGCTGGCCCAGCGGGTCGAAGAGGCCGTACGGGCGACGGGGGTCGCCGAGGTGCCCAGCGACGAGGTCGGTTTGGCCATTCTCGGCCCGCTGCGCGAACTCGACGAGGTCGCCTACTTGCGCTTCGCCTCGGTCTACCAGGCGTTCAGCTCGATCGACGACTTCGAAAAGGCGATCACCGACCTGCGCAACGACACCCGCACAGCACCCATCGACTGAGTAGTACCCCCACACCGTCACTCACCGCTGATCCAGCAGGGAAGGAACCACATGACCGAGGCAGCCCAGCAAACGGGACACAAGTCGGGCCAGCAGGCGCCGCAAGCGCCGCAAGCATCGCAAGCCTCGCCTGCGTCGACTGCCTCGAGTCCGGTCTATCCCAGCAACGGCCTGCAGGTCGAGCGTGTGTACACAACGGCAGGCGTGCACCCCTATGACGAGGTGAGCTGGGAACGGCGCGACGTCGTGATGACCAACTGGCGCGACGGCTCGATCAACTTCGAGCAGCGCGGGGTCGAGTTCCCTGACTTCTGGTCGGTCAACGCCGCCAACATCGTCACCACCAAGTACTTCCGCGGCGCTGTCGGCACCGAGGTGCGCGAGTGGTCGCTCAAGCAGCTCATCGATCGTGTCGTACACAAGTACGCCGCGGCCGGGCGTGAGCACGGCTACTTCCGTTCGGCCGATGACGCCGACCTGTTCGAGCACGAGCTGACCTGGATGCTGTTGCACCAGGTGTTCAGCTTCAACTCACCCGTCTGGTTCAACGTGGGCACCACCTCGCCGCAGCAGGTGAGCGCCTGCTTCATCCTGGCCGTCGACGACACGATGGACTCGATCCTGAACTGGTACCGCGAAGAGGGCCTGATCTTCAAGGGTGGGTCGGGTGCGGGCCTGAACCTGTCGCGGATCCGCAGCTCGAAGGAGCTGCTCACCTCCGGCGGCACCGCGTCCGGCCCGGTCAGCTTCATGCGCGGCGCCGACGCTTCGGCCGGCACGATCAAGTCCGGCGGCGCGACGCGGCGCGCGGCGAAGATGGTCGTGCTCGACATCGACCACCCCGACATCGAAGAGTTCGTCGAGACCAAGGCACGCGAGGAGGACAAGATCCGCGTGCTGCGTGACGCCGGTTTCGACATGGATCTCGGTGGCGCCGACATCACTTCGGTCCAGTACCAGAACGCGAACAACTCCGTCCGGGTCTCCGACGAGTTCATGCGCTCGGTCGACGAGGGCACCGACTTCGGGCTGCGTGCTCGCCAGACGCACGAAGTGATCGAGACCGTCGACGCCAAGACGCTGTTCCGCAAGGTCGCGCAGGCCGCGTGGGAGTGTGCTGATCCGGGCATCCAGTACGACGACACGATCAACGACTGGCACACCAACCCCGAGTCCGGACGCATCACCGCGTCCAACCCGTGCTCGGAATACATGAGCCTCGACAACACCTCCTGCAACCTGGCCTCGCTGAACCTGCTCAAGTTCCTCGGCGACGACAACCGCTTCGCCAGCGAGAAGTTCGTCAAGGCGGTCGAGCTGATCATCACCGCGATGGACATCTCGATCTGCTTCGCCGACTTCCCGACCGAGGCGATCGGTGTGAACACTCGCGACTACCGCCAGCTCGGCATCGGCTACGCCAACCTCGGCGCACTGCTCATGGCCACGGGCCTGGCCTACGACTCCGACGGTGGACGGGCGATGGCCGGCGCGATCACGTCGCTGATGACCGGCACCGCGTACCGTCGCTCGGCCGAGCTCGCCGGCATCGTCGGCCCGTATGCGGGCTTCGCCCGCAACGCCAAGGCGCACGCCCGGGTGATGCGCAAGCACGCCGCGGCCAACGACGCGGCGCGTCCGCAGCACGCCAACGACCGCGAGGTCTACGCGGCGGCCACCGAAGAGTGGACGCTCGGCAACAAGATCGGCGAGAAGAACGGTTGGCGCAACGCGCAGGCCTCGGTGCTCGCCCCGACCGGCACGATCGGTCTGATGATGGACTGCGACACCACCGGCGTCGAGCCCGACCTGGCGCTGGTGAAGTTCAAGAAGCTCGTCGGCGGCGGGTCGATGCAGATCGTCAACCAGACGGTGCCGCGGGCGCTGCGGGCCCTGGGCTACCAGGACGAGCAGGTCGAGGCGATCGTCGAGTACATCGCCGAGCACGGTCACGTCGTCGACGCACCCGGGTTGCGCCTCGAGCACTACGAGGTGTTCGACTGCGCGATGGGCGCACGGGCCATCAAGCCGATGGGCCACGTGCGGATGATGGCGGCGGCACAGCCGTTCCTGTCCGGTGCGATCAGCAAGACCGTCAACCTGCCCGAGTCGGCGACCGTCGAGGACATCGAGGACGTCTACTTCCAGGGCTGGAAGCTCGGCCTCAAGGCGCTCGCCGTCTACCGCGACAACTGCAAGGTCGGCCAGCCGCTGTCGGCAGGCAAGGAAGCCAAAAGGGACGAGAAGGCGACCGCGCCTTCGGTGGTCGAGTACCGCCCGACGCGCACCCGGCTGCCGAAGTCGCGCCCGTCCAAGACGACCTCGTTCACGGTCGGCGGTGCTGAGGGCTACATGACGGCGGGTTCCTACCCCGACGACGGCCTCGGCGAGGTGTTCCTGAAGCTGGGCAAGCAGGGTTCGACCCTGGCCGGCGTGATGGACGCGTTCTCGATCGCGATCTCGATCGCCCTGCAGTACGGCGTCCCGCTCGAGACCTACGTGCAGAAGTTCACCAACATGCGCTTCGAGCCGGCTGGTCTGACCGATGACCCGGACGTGCGGATGGCGCAGTCGATCGTCGACTACATCTTCCGGCGCCTGGCCCTCGACTACCTCGACTTCGACACGCGCTCCTCGCTCGGCATCCACACCGCCGACGAACGCACCCGCCAGCTCGAGACCGGTTCCTACGCCCCGGTCGAAGAGGTCACCGAAGACGACCTCGAAACGCTCGCGCAGTCAGCGCCGGTGGCCCGCCACGCCACTGACGTGATCGACGAGGACGATGCCGCCGAACTGCCCGCCCCGTCCGGCGCGCACAGCTCGACGGAGCTGCTCGAGATCATCACCGGGAGCAGCGCCGACGCCCCGCTGTGCATGAACTGCGGCACCAAGATGCGTCCCGCCGGCAGCTGCTTCGTCTGCGAGGGGTGCGGGAGCACGAGCGGCTGCAGCTGAAGTTGGTTGGTCGCAGCTGTCGTCATGCGGGCTCGCTGCGGGGGAGTTCGAAGTGGTCGGGGTGTCATCGCGGGGGCGGTGGCGCCCCGACTGCGGTTTGCGATGCGATGGTCTCCTGTGCTCAGGCGCCCCCGGCCGGCAAGTCACCGACTCCAACCCGCAGCAGCTCGAACACGTCTTCGACGAACGGTAGGAGCTTTCTCAACACTGTTTTGGCGGATGCGCGTCCTGTGAGTCGCTCCCGCAGTTCAGCGGCGATCAGTTGTTCGGCTGCGATGTACTGCCGGGCTGCGAGGCGAGCCGTCAACACAGGCTGCCCCGCGTCAGCAAGCGCACGCGATAACACCTGCGCTCGCCGCTCGTAGATCTCGGCCTCCCGAGCGCGCAACGCCCCGCTCGCCACCACCATCGAGTGAAACGACACCACGTCGTCCGGGTTCGTGTACGCCCGTCCGGCGGTGAGTTCGTAGACGACGTGGCCGCCCAACGCAGTCAAGATCGAATGTCCTGGCGGGACCGATGTGACCAGGTCGGTCAGTTCACGTTCGAGCTGCTCGACCTGACCGAAGAACAGGTCCTCCTTCGTCGGGAAATAGTTGAACACGGTCGCCGGAGATACCCGGGCCGCCTGCGCGACCTGAACCGTCGTTACGTGGTCGAAACCGTGGGCGGTGAACAACTTCATCGCGTTCACGCGGATGCTGCGCCGCGTGCGCTGCTTGGTCAGCTCGCGACGCCCAAGCTCTGCAGTCATCCCATGCCCCTCCGGCCCGCCGCGTGACTTAAACGTAGAGTCGCTCTAAAGTAGAAAACGTAGAGTGGCTCTAAGATAGCGTGGAGGACGATGATGCGCACGCACATCACGACCGCAGCACTCCAGCTCCATCTGTGCGCGGCCATCGAGTCAGCCCAGAGACGTCGTCCAGGTTTGGTCACCGACCAGTTCCTCACCTCGATCAGCGACGACGTGACCCTGGACGTGGCCGAACTGTGTATCGCAGGCATGTGGGTGCGAACAGCCGGCGGTTACTGCATCAGACCGCCCGCGTTACGCCTCGCCCTCACAGCTCTGCAGGACCTAGCAGCAATCACAAAGTGAGGTGCCCTCGATGACCAACCCGAACAACGGTCGACCAGTCCAGATGCCGATGCCCGAAATAATTGCCGGCAGCGAACGACTCGCCGTCCAGTTCGAAAGCTGGGACGAGACAACCACCGTCTCCGAAGCCACGGACATGGTTCGCCGCCTCGCCAAGGAGCTCGACCGGTGCTCGGCCTATGCAAGTCAGATGTGGCACCAGCTCGACCACCTCGCCGCTTACCTTCGCGAAGACATCGCCCGCAACAGCGGCGTCCAAACCGTCCTGCGCGACGACAGCCAGCGCACCAAGTGGGCCGACCTCTACGCCACCACCCTGAGCCTGCTCGCGGGCGCACGCGGCGACAACGGATTCGGCGCCGAACAAGCACACTCCGAGCTACAACGCCTCGACCGATAGTCACCAGCGCCGCACTCCGCGAGGGCGCCGGGTGTTGTTTCGCCGCAGGGGTTGCCCGTTCCTAACTGCGCGCTTCGCCCGATCGCCGGGGAAATCCGAAGTGGTCGCACAGGTCGTCGACGGCGTCTTCGCCGTCGACAGCCAGGGCTTGTTGGGCTGCGTCGACGACGCCGCCGAGATCACCAATCGGGTCCGTGGCAGCGGCAAGGAACACGGTGTCGAGCGCCGACCGGGCCCGCCCTCGGTAGGCGATCTTCGGAAGTGCTAGTTCAGACGAGCGCGTGTGCGCTGTCTCGGTACTCGCCCGGCAGCTGCTGGTGGCGGCGCACCGCGTCGAGTGCTTGCCGGACCCACGGCACGTACGCGATGCCGGCGGCCTCGCAGGCGCGTCGCGCGAGCCACCAGGGCGCCTCGACCTTCGCGCTGAGCGGAAGGGCGTTGACGACGTCGCGTCCGTCGCGGGCAGTCGCCGGCGCAGCCCAGGGGACAACCTCCGCCGGACGGTTGCGTTCATCTCGATGTGCGGCGATGTCCGCTTCGCTCACAGGCGAGGACTCCTGCGCGACCCCGTGCCAGTACGCGGCTGAGCGGGATGTCTGGCGAATGATCACATCCGATGCAAGCGCAGCCGGCCACAGTTGGAGCAGGTATCGGTCGAGTGCTGGCTCACCTTCGTCGGGTGTGTCCTGCTCTGCGGCGGCATCCATCCCGCTGGCGTTGAGCCGGGCGCGGTGCGCCCCGGTTGCTGGCGCGGTCACGTCGTGAAAGTCGTCGAAGGTGGTGGACAGGAGAAGGGCGGTGTCGGTGATCTCGAGCGATACCTCCACAACCTCCTCCCAGACCGGTTCGACCGCAGGCTCGTGGTCGTGCCACTCGACGCGCAGCGCCACCTCGCCGGTGTGGGTGGCGGCCATCATGGCCAGCGCGCCCGGGACGGCGCCGCCGAGCAGGCCGTTGGTCTGTCCGGCTCGGCTGTCGTCGAGGTCCGCAGGCTCATGGAGGGCGCGGGGCCCGCCCTTCGTCGTGTGCGGTTACCGGCCGGTCGAGGATGCCTTGACGTGGCTGCTCGCGTGCGGCGCGATCTGTGCCGGTGGTAGCGCGCTCGAGTCGATCAGGTAGCCGACGATGAACACGTTGATGAGGCTGTTGCTGCCGTTGCTGATTCCGATGCTCGGAAGCGGCAGACCGCTCGGATAGGCGTGCTGGATCGTGTCAAAGGCCTGCACCGTGTCGATCTGGTCGTAGATCTCGCCGCAGTTGGCCACGCCCAGTCCACCGAAGTGCTCGACGCCATTCGTCCCGCTCCCGAAGGTGTCGACCACCGAGGTCACCACGATCGCCTTGTGCGCCGGTGGTGTGTAGAAGCTCTTGCAGCCGGCCGTGTTCGACCCACCCGAAATCCGCACCACCGCAGACGGCGAGATGTTCGCGGTCAGCAGTTGATGCTGGGCCGTGACGGTCGCGGCAGTCGTCCCGGTCGAGTTGGTGATGGCCGTCTTGGTGATGGCTGCGGCATAGACAGTGGCGGGGGCGAGGACCGCGGCGGCGATCAGGCAGGTGAAGATCCAGGCTCCGGTGGACGTGTGTGGACGGCGCATGACCCCTCCTCGTTCGTGGTGGTTGATGGCAGACATTCGACCAGGGCTCTCAGGCGGTGCACAGGCACCAAATCCGTCACGCTCTGCGCGAACGAGTCAATCGCCGGCACATTTCGTCTGAAAGCCTGTCGAATGTGGAACCGACACTCGTGCTGATCCCGAGTCCGTTGCTCGGACCGGCGACGTGGGAATCGACAGCCCGGGTGTTGACGCAGCGCGGTCGGCAGGTCGCGGTCGCAAGCCTGGTCGACGTCGCGACGAGCGCGGAGCCGTACTGGCCCGCCGGCGTCGATGCGATTGTGCGGTCGGCAGGAGACGGGCCGGTGGCGCTCGTGGCGCACAGCAACGCCGGGCTGTTCGTCGCGGCCGTGGTCGATGAGCTCGGCGATCGCGTGCAGAGTGTGGTTTTCGTCGACGCAGCGCTTCCCGGAACCGGCGCGGTCGCGCCGCGCGAGTTCCTGACGCGATTGGCCGACGCGGACGGCGTGCTCCCGCCGTGGACCACGTGGTGGGGTGAGGCGGACGTCGCCGAACTGTTCCCGAGCGCCGAGGTACGCACGATGGTCGAGGCCGAGCAGCCGCGGCTGCCACTGGCCTATTACGACAATCTGCCGCCCGCGCCGGACGGTTGGGATCGACCGCGGTGCGCATATCTGTGGTTCGGCGAACCGTACGACACCGCGGCGCAGCTGGCCGCGGCGCGCGGTTGGACAACCCGGCACCTGCCGGGCAACCACTTGCACATGCTCACCGACCCGGAAGGCGTCGCCGGCGCCGTGCTCGACCTGCTCGCGCAGCAGGATTGACCTACTTGGTCCCCGCGATGCAGCGCGCGCGGCCCGGAACGCGCACGGCGTCGTCGCGTTCGAACTCGGCCACGCGCGTGATCGTCCGCGCCCGAATTCGCTTGCGCGCTGCGGGGTCCGCCTGCCGCAACGCAGCAGCGACCGGCGCAACGTGCTCGGTGATCAGATCCCAGTACTCGTCGGGCGTGCGGGTGACGGTCTGCAGACCGACCTCCCACTCGGCGACCTCGCGCAGCCCGGCGTCCTCGTAGAGGCGGGTGACGAGACCGGGCGCCGCACACCGAAAGATGCCCGGCCGATCAGGGTCGGCCGGCGGCACGTCCACCTCGGACGCGATCGCCGCCAACGCGATCGACGTCCATGGATTGGCGTCAGGTCCCATCCATACGGACGCACACAGCCGTCCGTCCGGCCTGAGTACGCGTGCGAACTGCGCGGTCGCTGCCGCCAGATCGGGAAAGAACATGTAACCGAAGCGCACCGACACGCTGTCGAAGGTCGCGTCGTCGAAGGGCAGTGCGTCGGCGCTGCACACCGTCGTCTCGATGTTGGTGATCCCCTGCGCTGCGGCACGACGCGCGGCGACCTCGAGCATTTCGGGGACGAGGTCGGTCAGCACGATCCGGCCACGTGGCGCGTGGCGAGCGACCGTCAGTCCCGGCTCACCCGTGCCGCATGCGATGTCGAGATGCTGCTGATCGACCGCGATGTGCAGGCTGTCGAGCATCGCGTCGCCGACGGGACGAAGCTGGTCCATGATGATCGAATCCCACTTGTCCCAGCTCGCCGACAAGTCGGCCCAGGTGGCCCGTTGTGCGTCTCGAATCTCATCGGCGCTGGGCATCGAACCTCCGACACGGGTTGCCACTAGGTGGAGCATGTCGGCATGGCCGACCGAGACACCTTCCTAGCATGGGTGAACACGAGGTTGCGCGACGCCGAGGTCGCGCTGCACAACGGGGATGCCGGCCCGAGGCACGCCATCTGGTCGCAGACCGAGCCGGTGACCGTGCTCGGGGCGTGGCGCAACGCCATCGGACGGCGCGAGGTCGAGGAGTTGTTCACGGCGTTGGCCCAGGGATTCTCCGACTGCACCGAGTACCGCTTCGAACTGCAGGCGGGCGACGTCGTCGCCGACATGGCCTACACCGCCGGTCTCGAGCACAGTTCGGTGACCGTCGAGGGCCGGCAGCGCAGCTACACCCTGCGGGTCACCCAGGTCTACCGGCGCGAAGGCGGCGAGTGGAAGGTGGCCCACCGCCACGGAGACAACTTCAGTCACCCGGTCGACATGCGAGCCTCAGTCAGCGAGTGACCAATCCGGTCGGGCTCACCCGTCGTGCCGGTCAGCCGGGGCCGAACTTCTTGCCGTTCGCCGCCGTACTGACAATGCGCGGCAATGATGGGCTCATGTCGAGAATTGATGCCTCGCGCGTTGCGCTGATCGGAGCCGCGCTGGCCGACGGAACGTCCGACACACTGCGCCACGACGTCACGCTGCTCGTCGACGACGGCCGCGTCGCAGGGCTCTGGACGGACGGAGCGGGCCCCGACCCTGGAGCGCTCGACGCGGTCTTGATCGACGCGTCTGGCGCCACGCTCGTACCCGGCATGGTCGACTCGCACGCGCACCTGTCCATGCCCGGTGGAGCGCAGTGGGTGCCGCGTGGCCTCGATCCCGAAGCCGAACTGCTCGCAGTCGGCGAGGACAACGGCGTCGCTATGGTCAGGTCCGGGATCCGGTGGGCGCGCGACGTCGGTGCACCGCGCGGGACGGATGGACGCGCCCTGAGCCTTGTGCTGCGTGACCGGTGGAACGGCGCCCACGACCGTCCGTACGTGCGCGCGGCCGGCCGGACGCCGACACCGCGCCGTTCAGCGCGGACGAGGTGCGAGCTGCGGTGGCGTTGGCCCACGATCGGGGCGCCATGGTCGCTGCGCACTCGGGCGTGCTTGCCGGCGCTCGCGTCGGTGCCGAGGCCGGCGTCGACAGCCTCGAGCACGGCTTCGACCTCGACGCCGACGCTGCGGCAGCGCTGGCTGCGAACGGCGTCACGCTCGTGTCGACGCTGGCCGTGCTGCATTCGTGGCAGACCTTCAGCCGCACGACGCACCTCGACCGCTTTGCGGCACCCGAGGGTGTGCAGCGCATTGCCGAGCGGCGTGAACACGCCGAGCACAGCGTGCGCCTCGCACACGCCGCCGGGGTCGCCCTCGCGGCCGGATCGGATTTCGGGGGCGGGTCCTTGCGGGCGAATCAGCTCGCGTGGGAGGTCGAGGCAATGGTCAGCGCCGGTATCGAGCCACACATCGCGCTCGGTGCTGCCACCTGGCGCGGGGGAGAGCTGATGGGCATTCCCGGCGCGGGACGACTAGAGGTCGGTGGTCTCGCCCATTTCAGCCTGGTGCACGGCGATCCGCTGTCCGACCCCGCTGCGTTGTGGCGAATCTGGCTGACCCGCTGAATCGTCGTCAATGCACGTCGAGTCTCGTCACGAGTCCGTTCGTGTCGTCAATGACCCACAAATCACCCGCAGCCGCGCGGACAGTTGAAGCGTCGCCGCCGACGCTTATTTGTCGCTCGACGACTCCGGTGGACGGATTGATCTTGTCCAGCGTCCCGCCGGAAGCGATACCCGTGTTGTTGTCGAACGACGCGTCGAACGCAGCCCACAGGGCACCACCGTGCGCGGCCAGCGATGGCGTCGTCGGCACGTCAGGGAGCGTGATGGTGTGGCGTGTCGTGCCACTGTCGGGTGCGAACTGCTGCAGCGTCGGCGTGTTCGCGCAGTTGGCCGACCACGCCGACCCTGCGATCACGACGAGGTCGCCGCAGTCCATCACGGCGCGGTAGGTCGTCACGCGGTCGGTGCGTGGGTCGATGCGCTCGAACGGACGGTTGCCGTTGCTGGAGTAGATGTAGAGGTAGCGTCCGTCGTCGGCGATCGCCTGGGGGCCGTCCCGGAACATGTGCTGGTCGCCTGCCGGCAGAGTGGCGATCACCCGGTTGGTCCGCGGGTTGATGCGCGACACCGAACGTCCGTGGTGATTGGACGTCCACACCGAGCCGAACGCCACATGGGTGTACTGCGGCTGCAGACCGACGGCGATCCGAGCGATCACGTGACCGCGCGGGCCGATGCGTTCGACCTCGTTGTCGTAATACATCGACACCCAGATCGAGCCGAAGCCGACCGCGAAGCCGCCCGCTGAAGAGTCGAGGCGATGAGTCGCAACCACACGGTTGGTCTGCGGATCGATGCGGCGCAAGGACGAGTAGCTGAACTCGTCGTCATTGATCAGCCACACCGCTCCCAACCCGCCGGTCAGGTCGTAGACGTCGTTGGGCGGCACGTGCAGTTGCGCGACGACCGGTGTTTGGCGCGACGCAGCGGCTGCACTTGCTGCTGCGAGGACCGAGGTCAGGACGAGCGCGGTGGCGGCGAAGGTGCGCAAGAAGATCCGTCGTCTCATGATGCTGCTCCCGGGGTGACGCGCAGGACGTGGTTGTTCGACGTCAGATCGTTGGTCCAGAGGCTGGAGCCGATGCCGAAGAGTTCCAGCTCGAAGACGCCGAGCCGGATCCGGCCGAGCACAGCGCCGGTGCGCAGGTTCCGTCGCACCAGTGCGCCCGACGTGCAATTGCCCGACGGCTGACGCACGGACTCGGCCGTCCACAAATACCCATGGAATACCGCCATACCCAGCAGGCAGGTCGCGTTCGGGATCGTCACTGTTCTTGTGATGCGACCCGTCGCTCGGTCGAAGCGGCTGAAGGTGTTCGAGCAGTCGGAGTCGTCGATCCACAATGCGCCGGGCGCCGGGTCGAGCCGGCCACAGTTGTAGGCCGGTGCGTCATTGTGCCGTGCCACGATGCGGTTGGTATTCGGGTCGATCTCGACGAGCCGCGCAGCGTCCGGCACGGCTGCCCACACATGATGGGCGGTGTACGTGAGATAGAACGGCCCACCGTAGAAATCGTTCTGATTACCCACCGGGATCGTGGCGACCACGCGGTCGGTACGCGGGTTGATCCGCACGACTTTCTCGCCGTGCCAGTCCGACACGAACACCGCGCCGGCAGCGGCGACGGCGCTTGAGGGCGACCTGCCGACCCGCACTCGCCGCGTGATCACCAGCCGCGACGGGTCGATGCGCAGCACCGTGTTGTAGTAGAAGTCCGGCACCCACAACGACCCACCGGCCGCGGCAATCGTGGCATGGAGCTGGTCGTCGCCACTGGCCTCGCCGTAGCCGAGTGACACCGACCCGGTGACCCGGTTGGTGTCGGGATTGATGCGCAGCAGCGTGGTCGTCGTGCCCTGCGCGAGCACCCACACAGAGCCGAACGCCGCGTACTCCGCGACGGGAAACTGTTTCCTGGCGTTGATCGGCAGGGCGATCGATACGACACGATGGGTCGACGCCGCGCCGGCGGCGCTCGAAGCACCAGCCGCGAGCGTGGCGCCGATCGTGACAGCGACCGCCAGTGCCTTGCGGAGTGCTTTTGCCATGAACGAGCCTCGTTCCTCGATTGGAGAGGACGGGGGAGTCGAGATCGTGGCCCCACCCTCGGCAGACACCGGAACAGACGCAGAAAGCGGTGGTTCCGCTGCACGGGTGTTGCCGCGCCCGTCCAACCGGATCAGGCTGGGTCTTCCGCAGCGGATCCGGACAAGTGCGCGTCTGTACAGGTGTGGGACAGGGGGCACCCGTGAGCGTCGATCAGCCCGTCGCGCTCGCCGACTTCGTCCGTGTGCGCGGCCTGGAGTTGACCCGCTTCGCATACCTGATCACCGGTGACCGCAGCCGCGCCGAGGACTTGGTGCAGGACGTGCTGCTTGCGTTGCATCGCCGCTTCGGGCCCGTGTTCGACGTCGACGATCCCGGCGCTTATGCGCGCCGCGCGGTTGTCAACGCCCACCTCAGCTGGCTGCGTCGCCGGCAAATGCTCGAGCTGCCATCTGAGCACGTCCCGGAGCAACCGTCCTCGGACACGACGGAATTCGATGTGGTGTCCGATCAGACGTGGCAGTTGTTGGCGACCCTGCCCGCGCGACAGCGCACGGTTCTCGTCCTGCGCTACTACCTCGGTTACAGCGACCGCGACATCGCTGCGCTGCTCAATTGCCGCGAGGGAACCGTCCGCAGCCTCGCCACGCGCGCGTTCAAGATCTTGCGACCCGCGCTGCGACCGACCGTCACTGCGACGGAGGCAGCATGGTGAATACGCCGATCGAGCAAGAACTCGGTCGAGTGCTCCGCAATCGCGCAGCGTCGATCGACGTTGTGCCGGATTACCGGCTCGAACCTGCACAGGCGCGGCCGGACGCGCGTCGCGATGACCGCCGCGCGCCGCGGCGGATGTGGACGCTGGTCGTGTCCGGGGCGGCGATCGCAGCGACAGTCTCTGCCGGCATCGTCGGGGCGCGCTTCGGTCTGCTTCCGAATCGTCAGCCGAGTGGACATTCGTCGAGCTGCGTCGCCGCCACGTCCCCGCGGTTCATGTCCGCGCTCCGTACCGGCGCGCTGCCGGTCGGCGACGTCGTGCTGTCAGCGGCGCACGACGGCAGGTTGCTCGTGGCCGCCGAACGCGACGGGGTGACCACGGCCGTACAGGCAATGAGCCCGGACGGGACGATGTCGACGCTCTGGACAGCGCGCGCAGGCGATCGACTGCGGGTTGTGGCCAATCCGTCGGTTGCGATCAACGCTACGTGGGCCACCTTCGTGCTGGTGCCCGTCAACGGTCGCGGCGCCGCGCGCGTATACATAGCCGACCTGTATCACCACACACTCGAGACGGCGACGGTCGATCCCGGCTACCGGGTCAGCACCGATGCCCCGACCGCGCCGATCGCGATATTCGACGCTGTCGACATGGTGGAGACGTCGCTGTCGAATCCACGCGTCCAGCGGGTCGCGCAGGTCTGGGCCGACGAGCCGCTGAAGGTGTTGATGGTCCGCACGCGCACGTCGCGCGTCAACGCGTTGCTGGCCGTCGGCGGCAACACTGTCGCCATCCGCACGCTCGCGAACGGTGCTGCCGTTGCCGACTTCGACCCACTGCGATACCGACCGTCGGCCCTGTCGCCCGCAGTGCGCAACGGATACGCCTTCGCCAGCGACGACACGACCATGACCTGGCTCAGCGCCGGCGCCGGCCACCAGACGCTCTGGCGGTGGGCACCCGGTGACCGGTCGCCGGTCGGTCGCGCGCTGCCCGACAACTTCGCGCCGATCAGTGCAGCGCGCCGGTTCGCGGCTGCGGCACCATCAGGCGGCCATCAGCAATTGTTCGACTCGCGGGCCAACCGCGTCATCGAACTGCCGACGGGGGTCACGCTGCTTCAGCTCGACAGCGTCAACGCCGTCCTGGCGCTGCAGACGTCCGACGCCACGCGATATTCGCGCGTTCCTGTTCAGACTCTCGACACCTGCTGAGGTCACGCGAACATCGGGCACGGTGCTCAGTCGACGAGCGCGGAGTACACCAACTGCCGAAGCTGCGGCGGATCGGATAGGTCGCCGACGGCATCAGCTGGGTCATGAACACCACGGTGATGCGCTCCACCGGATCGACCCAGAACGCCGTCGAGGCGGCGCCGCCCCAGGCGAATTC